>NZ_JBNTKA010000001.1:0-1114640 GCF_051195135.1 Halobaculum sp. D14
GCTCCCGGCGTTCCAGCGTGGGAGCGGTATTCGAGATTAGCCTCAGTTTCCCGAGGTTATCTCGATCCGTAGGGTAGTTTGGCCACGTGTTACGGAGCTTTCCGCTACGAGTCTAAACTCGTACAACTAGCATGGCTAAATCGGACCCCGATAGCAATGACCTCCGGCAGGATCAACCGGAATGTTCCTGTCCTGACGGACAGGGGGTGGCGGGAATCACGTCAAAGACGTGATCACCTATTGCGTGGTCCGAGCTCAGTGACACCAACCAGGTGTCACCGAACTATCGAGGCTAACATCAGATACCGTCTTGCGGCGGACCGCAGGGGCGGAATCCTCATTTCTTGCGGATTTCAACCAACTCCTGGCAAGGGCATAAACCCTTCGGAGTGGGTCGAACGTCGGCGAACTCGACCGGATGTGAACCGGACGGAATTCGCACGGTGTCTTTCGCATTCCAACCGAATCGCCGTTCACACTTAAGGTCGTCGGAACGGACCCGGCGAGACCCGGATTGGGTCTGCCGGTTTCGTCCGGACCCGACTGCCTGTCCGTGTGATAAGCGTCGGCGTGAATTTGCGACATCGCCCCAGAGGGGCGTGCCGTGTCACCCGGGTTCGGCCCGGGCGACCTTCGCATTCGTTCGGATGGCAGGGCAGCATAAAAGGCCGTCGTTTCAACCGCTCCCAGTCATGCGGTTTCACGGGGACGTGACTCATGGACGCAGTCGAACGATAGAGGTCGACACGGGCTGGACGCATTTGGGCCTTCGCGTGCATACGCACACGACTACAACGTGGAGACACGCATGGGCGGCCCCGTCAGAAGAACGCAGTCGCTCTCGGCGTGGCGGCGCAAAGAACGTCCAGAACTCCGGCGTCAGCTCTCGAGGTGCTCGATGCCCTGCTTCGAGACGTTCGCTTCGGTAATCTCGTCGGGCATCCAGTCGGGCTTGTTGTCGGGCGCCTCTTCGCGCCACGACCAGCCTTCGTAGATGTGGACCTTGTCGGTCCCCTTCTCACGAAGACGGAGCTCGACGCGGTCGGCCGCGTCCTCCGAGCTGGCTGGTTCCAGCCGACGGGCCGCTTTCAGTGCGGCCTGTCGGGGAGTGTTTCCGGAGTAGACGCTCTCCTCGGTTCCGTCCGATTCGCGCAGCGCGAAGTTTCGCTTACCGTCTTCACGTACCATGGTTTTTCGCCTCCGTGTGACGGCAGCACACACGGTATGATAAACGTATCGGGGAAGTGACCCCTACTCGAAGAAAGACTTTTGTATGATAGCGGCTGGTTCCGCCGGTTTCTCGCTACAGACCCGGGCGAAACCGGGCGCGCGTCGGCTCACGGCCCGCGGTACTGCTCGCGCGCGCCGGATTTGCCGACCGCAAGGGGGTAAACCAACACTTATGTATCCCGTGCGGCGAATCACCGGGTACCACAAGGCGATGGTCCGGAAAAAGACGCTCAGTCCGAGTGGCGCCAAGGACGAGAACGGCGAGTACCACAACGTACACGTGAACCTCCACGAGGACGAGCTGGAAGTGGCCGGCATGGACATCGGCGACGAGGTGTTCGTCAGGGTCCGTGACGGCAAGATAATCATCCAGAAAGCCGACGCCGACGACGTCGAACACGACTTCTAATCGGTCCGTACCCCCTGCGTTCAAGCACCCGCGAGCCGAGGCGCTACTCGATGAGGGCGTACGACCTCGCCAAGCCCGCGCTGTTCGCGCTGCCGCCGGAGACCGCCCACGGAGCGACCCACCGGCTGATGCGCGCCGTTCAGGGAACACCCGTCGAGTCGCTCGTGCGTGACCGCTACGCCGTCGACGACCCGCGGCTCCGCACCGAGGCGTTCGGACTGCAGTTCCCGACGCCGGTCGGCGTCGCCGCCGGATTCGACAAGAACGCTCACGTCCCGCGGTTCCTCGCCTCGCTCGGGTTCGGCCACGTCGAGGTCGGCGGCGTCACCGCGGAGCGGCAGCCCGGGAACCGTCGCCCGCGCATGTTCCGGCTCCGCGAGGACGAAGCGCTCGTGAACCGGATGGGGTTCAACAACGACGGCGCCGACGCGGTCGGCGAGCGACTCGAAGCCGTCCCGGACCCGGACGTCCCGGTCGGCGTCAACGTCGGCAAGTCGAAGTCGACGCCGCTGGCGGAGGCCGCGGAGGATTATCTCTACACGTACGAGCGCGTGGGCGCCCACGCGGACTACGTCGCCGTCAACGTCTCCTCGCCGAACACGCCCGGCCTCAGGTCGCTGCAGAACCGCGACGCGCTCGAGTCCATCCTGGGGGCGCTCGTCGACGCCGGCGCGTCGCCGCTGCTCGTGAAACTGTCGCCCGACCTCCCCGACCCCGCCGTCGAGGAGGCGCTGTCGGTCGTCGACGACCTCGGCCTCGACGGCGTCATCGCGACGAACACGACCACGGACCGCCCCGCGTCGCTGCGGAGCCCGAACGCCGCCGAGCGGGGCGGCCTCTCCGGGAAGCCGATAGAGGAGCGCGCCACCGACCAGATCCGGTTCATCGCCGAGCGGACGGACGTCCCAGTCGTCGGCGTCGGCGGCGTCTCGGACGCCGAGGGCGCCTACCGGAAGATCCGCGCCGGCGCGAGCCTCGTCCAACTGTACACCGGCCTCGTCTACGAGGGGCCGAGCCTCGCACGCGACATCAACGAGGGGCTGCTCGACGTACTGGAGCGCGACGGCTTCGACTCCGTCGCGGACGCGGTCGGCGCGGACCTGTAATCGAACCGGCGAGCGGCGGGCGCCGAAAGGAGAACCAGTCGCGGCGACGCGGTCAGGCGCACCGAATCCGGGAGCGGCGCGTCCGGCGGCGTGGGCGGTGAAGATGACGAGGGAGGCGGTGATGAGGCCGGCGGTGAGAGCGGCGGTGACTGTGCCGGCGGGTCAGTCGTGGACGATGACGACGGCGTCCTCGGGTTCGAGCAGTTCGCCGTCGCCGGTGTAGCGGCGTTCGCGTTCCACGTCGAACAGCGACTCGTCGAGCGTCTCGCCGGCGACGTGGAGTTCGCCGTCCTCGATGGTGTAGTCGCCGGCGTCGATGCCGGCGTCGATGTCGCCGACCTTCTCGCCGTACTTCGGGCCGACCTCGGCGTAGTCGAGGTCGATGCCGGTGACGACCGACTCGATTTCGGGTTCGGCGGCGAGCACGTCGAGGTCGTCGACGTTCATGACGCCGCGGATGTCGTCGGCGAACGCCTCGACGTCGCCTTCGCCGTACACTTCGACGCGGTCGAGTTCGGCGTTCAGCGGGAGCTGGCGTTCGCTCTTGTACCGGCGGAGCGCGCCGATGACGGCGGTGGCGGTGCGGCCGGCGGCGTGATCGGCGTCGACGCCGAGCGGCGCCGGCCAGTCCTGCAGGTGGACCGAGTCGACCGCGTCGTCGCCGGCGGCGTCCGCGGCGTCGGGGTCGGCCGCGGCGTCGGCGTACATGTCGTGCCACAGCTCCTCGGTGACGTGTGCGAGGAACGGCGCGAACAGCTTCAGGAAGCGCCGGTGGGCGACGCGGAGCGCGTACTGCGCGGCCGGGTCGTCGTCGTCGGCCTCGCGGACCCGGGTCTTCGCGACTTCGAGGTAGTCGTCACAGAAGGTGTGCCAGAAGAAGCCGCGGAGGCCGTCGCGGGCCTTCGAGAACTCGCGCTGTTCGAGCTGGTCGGTGAGCGTCTCGGTGAGGTCGTCGAGTTCGGCGAGCAGCCAGCGGTCGAGTTCGCGGAGGTCGTCGTGGGCGACGTCCGGGTCGTCGTCGGGGGTGAGCGAGTCGACGAGCTTCGAGGCGTTCCAGAGCTTCTGCAGCAGCTTCTCGCCGGCGCGCAGCCCCTTCTCGTTGTACGGCAGGTCGTCGCCGACGGCGGAGCCGGCGGCCCAGTACCGGGCGGCGTCGACGGGGAACTGCGCGAGCACCTCCTCGGGGGCGACGACGTTCCCGACGGACTTGCTCATCTTCTCGCGGTTCTCGTCGAGCACCATCCCGTTGATCATCACGGAGTCGAACGGCACCTCGCCGGTGTGCTCGTAGCACTTGACGACGGTGTGGAACAGCCAGAAGCTGATGATGTCGTGGCCCTGCGGCCGCAGGTCGAACGGGAACAGCTCCGGGCGCTCCATGGTGAACTCCTCAGCGTCGGCGTCCCAGTCCCAGCCGGCGTTGACGAGCGGCGTCAGGCTGGACGTCGCCCACGTGTCGAGCACGTCGCTCTCCGGTTCGAACTCGTCGTGGCCGCAGGCGGGGCAGGCGTCCACCGGCGGGTCGTCCGACAGCGGGTCGACCGGCAGGTCTTCCTTGTCGGCGACGACGACCTCGTCGCAGTCGTCGCAGTACCACACCGGGAACGGGATGCCCGAGGAGCGCTGCCGGGAGATGAGCCAGTCCCACTGCAGCCCCTCGATCCAGTGTTCGTACCGCGTGAACATCTTCTCGGGGAACCAGTCCATCTCGCGGCCGGCCTGCAGGTACTCGTCGGCGCGGTCGAGCATCCGGATGTACCACTGCTCGGTGACGAGGAACTCGACGCTGACGCCACAGCGCTCGTGGACGTTGACGGTGTGCGTGATGGCCCAGCGGTCGAGCAGGTACCCTTCGTCGTCGAGGTCGGAGACGATGGCTTCCCGCGCCTCCGAGGAGTGCAGCCCCTCGTAGGCGCCGGCGACGTCGGTCATGTGGCCTGACTCGTCGATGGCGACGCGGAGGTCCAGGTCGTGCGCCTGGTACCACTCGATGTCGTTCTGGTCGCCGAACGTACAGCACATCACGATGCCGGAGCCGGTGTCCATGTCGACGCGGTCGTCGGCGATGACCGGGACGGTCTGGCCGAACAGCGGCACCTCCGCCTCCGCGCCGACGAGGTGCTGGTTGTCGTCGTCGTCCGGGTGGACGAAGACGGCGACGCACGCCGGCAGCAGTTCGGGTCGCGTCGTCGAGATCGTGAACTGCTCGTCGTCGCCGGCGACGTCGAAGGCGATGTCGTGGAAGTGGCTGTCCTGCTCGTCGTCTTCGGTCTCCACCTGCGAAATCGCGGTTTCGCACTCCGGACACCAGATGGCGGGCGCCTTCTCGCGGTACTCGCGGCCCTGCTCGTACAGGTCGAGGAACGACAGCTGGGAGATGCGCTGGACGCGCGGCTCGATGGTCTGGTACGTCTGGTCCCAGTCGACCGAGATGCCGAGCCCCTGGACGTTCTCGGTGAACTGCGACTCGTAGTCGGCGCAGACGTCCCGGCACTTCGCCTGGAACTCCCGGCGCTCGAAGTCCTGGTGGCGAATCCCGAGTTCCTCCTCCGTGAGCCGCTCGGAGGCGATGCCGTTGTCGTCGAACCCGAACGGGAAGTAGACGGTGTCGTCGTGCATCCGGTGGAACCGGGCGACGATGTCCTGCAGCGTGAACCCGTACAGGTGGCCCATGTGGAGACTCCCGGATACGGTGGGCGGCGGCGTGTCGATGGAGAAGACGGTGTTGGGGTCGGTCGCGGCCTCCTCGTCGTAGGCGTACGTGTCCGCCTCGACCCACCGGCGCTGCCACTTCGACTCGGCGGCCTCGGGGTCGTAGTCTCCGCTGGGCATTTCCGTCCGTCACTACCCCGGAACGCCTGTTAAACGACTCGATTGTCCGGGGACGCCTGCCACGACCGCTCACGGGACCGTTCTCGGGACGCACCGCGGAGCCGGAGACGAGAAAGTTCAGCGACGACCCCGAGCGGCGGAGATGAGCGACGGAGGCACGTTCTTGTCTCCGGCGCGTGGCGGCCGCGCTACGTCGCGGCCGCGAGCGCGCGAGGGGCGGCGGCGCGGCCGAGCGGCAGCGAGGACGCGCCGGCGTCGGCTGGGGAGGGCGAGGCCGACCGAAGGCCCGACCCGGCACGGCTCGCCGGCGCGGAACGCCGAGAAGGAAACACCTATCCGCGAAAGCGTCCCGACGTACTCGTAGCTACCGGCGCGGGCCGCGTCGCCGCCGCGGCCCCGCCACCTGCCCTACACTCAACAGATGAAAGTCGCAGACGCAGTCCCAGAGTTCGCCGACGCGTTCGGGTTCGAGGAGTTCAACCGGATGCAGCGCGAGGCGCTGCCGGCGATTCTGGAGCGCGACGACAACATCGTCGCGGCCGCGCCGACCGCCTCCGGGAAGACGGCGCTCGCGGAGCTCGCCATCTGCGAGACGCTGCGCGAGGACGGCACCGCGCTGTTCGTCGCGCCGATGCGCGCGCTCACCAACGAGAAGGAGTCCGAGTGGGAGCGGTTCGAAGAGCTGGGCTACTCGGTGTACGTCGTCACCGGCGAACGCGACCTGAATCCGCGGCGCGCCGAGCGCGCCGACATCCTCGTGATGACGCCGGAGAAGGCCGACTCCGCCACTCGGAAACACGAGTCCGCCCGCTACGGCTTCATCGCCGACGTCGACTGCTGTGTCATCGACGAGGTCCACCTGCTCGACTCCGAGAAGCGCGGCGCCGTCCTCGAAGTCACGATTTCGCGGCTCCGCCGCATCTGCGACCCGCGCGTCGTCGCGCTCTCGGCGACGATGCCGAACGTCGGCGACGTCGCCGAGTGGCTCGACGCGCCGCCGAAGACGACGTTCCAGTTCGGCGACGAGTACCGCCCGGTCGACCTCGAAACCGGCGTGAAGACGTACACCCACGGCGAAAACGGGTTCGCCGACAAGTACCGCCGGCTGTACCGCGCGCTCGACCTCGCCGAGCCGCACATCCGCGAGGACGGCCAGTCGCTCGTGTTCGTCTCCTCGCGGCAGGACACCGTGATGGCGGCGAAGAAGGCCCGGGACGAACTCGCCGAGCGCGACGTCCCGATGGGCGCCCGCGGCGACTACGACTTCCACACCGAGGCGAAGGAGCTGAACAACGAGACGCTTCGCCACTCCGTCCCGGACGGCGTCGCGTTCCACCACGCCGGCCTGTCGAAGTTCGACCGCGACAAGGTCGAAGCGTGGTTCAAGGAGGGGAAGATTCAGCTGCTGTTCTCCACGTCGACGCTCGCGTGGGGCGTGAACCTCCCGGCGCGCTGCGTCGTCATCCGCGACACGAAGCACCACGACCCGCTGGAGGGCGACGTCGACATCAGCCCGCTGGACGTCCTGCAGATGCTCGGCCGCGCCGGCCGCCCCGGCTACGACGACGTCGGCTACGGCTGGGTCGTCTGTGACCGCTCGGACGCCGACAAGTACCGCGCGCTGCTCCGAGACGGCAAGGAGATCGAGTCGCGGCTCGCCGCCGAAGTCGAGTCGCACCTGAACGCCGAAATCGCGCTCGGCACCATCACCGGCCTCGACGACGTGATGGACTGGCTGGAGACGACGTTCTACTACGTCCGCGCGAAGTCGAAGCCGGACGAGTACGACTTCGAGGGCATCCGCGACCGCGTCCGCGACACCCTGAACTCGCTGGTCGACAAGGGGTTCGTGGAGACCGACGACTCCCTCGGCGTCGAGGCGACGACGCTCGGCCGGCTCACCTCGAAGTACTACCTGCGGCTCGAAACCGCAGAGCGGTTCAAGCGGCTCGCCGACCGCGACGACGTCGACGAGGCCGGGGTTCTGCGGACCGTCGCGGCGGCCGCCGAGTTCGACTCCGTGTCCGCGCGCGCCTCCGAGACCGACGCCGTCGACCGCGTCCTCTCGGACACGTCGACCGACCTGGAGGACGGCCACCGGAAGGTGTACGCCATCCTGCGCGCCGCCGTCCGCGGGAAGACGCCGTCGGACCTCCGGTCGGACGCGTGGGTGATTCGGCAGAACGCGCTGCGGCTGCTCGCGGCGCTCCGGGAGTTCCTCGACGACTTCGCGGGCGCCCGCGCGGCGAACCTCGCGCGGCGCGTCGAGGCCCGCGTCGAACACGGCGTCCCGGCGGAGGCGGCGGGGCTCACCGCCGTCGACGGCATCGGGTCGAGCCGCGCCGAGAACCTCGCCGCCGGCGGCCTGACGTCGCCCGCTGCCCTCGTCGCCGGCGGCGCGTCCGAACTCGCCGCGGCGGGGCTCTCGGAGGGCGTCGCCGAGCGCGTCCTGAAGCAGGCGAAGCGGCTCCCGCGCGCCGAAGTCGAGTGGGCGGACTTCCCGGACAGCATCGGCGTCGGCGAGAACGACGTCCGGGAGTTGACGGTGCGGAACCGCGGCGGCGGCGCCCGCGCCGGGATTCGCGTCACCGCGAACGGCGTCGAGATGCACGAGAAGACGCTGTACTTCTCCGACGAGACCACGGTCCCGGTCGGCGTGTTCGGCGCGGCCGGCGAATCGGAGATGCGCTACGAGGTCGAGGTCGTCTACCCCGAACTCCCGCTGCTCCCCGAGACCGACGCCCGAACCGTCTCCATCGACTGACCGCGGCACGGCGAACGGGGCTGGTTCCCCGGGCCGTCCCGGCGAAACCGCTCGACCGGGACGGCGTCGCGGACGCCGAGCCGGCCGTGCGAGGTCGGAACGACTAACCGACGACACGCCGCACACTCACCCAACGAAATGCGACGTCCACACGCCCAGGTCGCGCTGCTGGAGGCAGCGAGCGCGACCGACGCAAAGACCGTCGAACAGCTCGCAGACGAGACGGACCTGAAGCCGGCGACCGTCACCCGCGCCGCCTTCGACCTCCGCGACGACGGCCTCGTCGCGGTGACGGAGTCCGTCGAGGAGTCCGCCGAACTCACCGAGGAGGGCCGGCGGTACGCCGAGGCGGGGCTGCCGGAGATTCGGCTGTACCGCGCCGCCGTCGACGCCGGCGCCGACGAGGACCCGGTGTCGATGGGCGAGGTCATCGGCGCCGCCGACCTCGACGGCCCGGCCGTCGACATCGCGCTGTCGAACTTCGCGCGGAAGGGGTACGGCAGCATGGACAGCGGCGAACTCAGCGCCGACCCGGACGCCGCACCCGGCGAGGACGAAGAGGCCGCCGCGCTCGCCGCGCTCGCCGCCGGCGACGACGTGGCCGACGGCGACGTGCTCGACGAACTGGACCGGCGCGGCCTCGTCGAACTGTCCGAGCGCACCGTCCGGTCGGTGACGCTCACCGACGAGGGCGTGACGGCGCTGATGGAGGGCGTCGAGGCGGCGGAGACCGCAGACCGGCTCACGCCGGAGCTGTTGACGTCCGGCGAGTGGGCGGACGTCGAGTTCACCGAGTACAACGTCGAGGCCGACGCGCCCGACGTCGACGGCGGCCGGACGCACGTCCTGCGGAACATGGCCGACCGCGTGAAGGACGTCCTCGTCGGCATGGGCTTCCAGGAGATGGAGGGGCCGCACGCCGACGCGGACTTCTGGATCAACGACTGCCTGTTCATGCCGCAGGACCACCCGGCGCGGACGCACTGGGACCGGTTCGCGCTCGACGTGCCGCCGGTCGACGACCTCCCCGCCGACCTCGTCGACCGCGTCGAGGACGCCCACCGGAACGGCGTCGGCGACGACGGCGACGGCTACCACTCGCCGTGGAGCGAGGACTTCGCGCGCGCCGTCGCGCTGCGCGGCCACACGACGTCGCTGTCGATGCGGTACCTCTCCGGGTACGCCGGCGCCGACGTCGACCCGCCGAAGCGGTACTTCTCCGTCGAGAAGGCGTACCGGAACGACACGCTCGACGCCACGCACCTGCTGGAGTTCTTCCAGATCGAGGGCTGGGTGATGGCCGAGGACCTGTCGGTGCGCGACCTGATGGGGACGTTCGAGGAGTTCTACCGCCAGTTCGGCATCGAGGAGATACGGTTCAAGCCGCACTACAATCCGTACACGGAGCCGAGCTTCGAGCTGTTCGGCGAACACCCGGAGACGGGCGAGGAGATCGAAATCGGGAACTCCGGGCTGTTCCGCGAGGAGGTGCTGTCGCCGCTCGGCGTCGACTGCGACGTGATGGCGTGGGGGCTCGCGCTCGAACGGCTCGCGATGCTCACGACCGGCGCCGAGGACATCCGCGACCTGCACGGAACGCTCGCGGACCTCGAGTTCCTGCGGAACGCGGAGGTGACCTACTGATGCCAGTCGTCGACATCGACACGGACGAGCTACGCGAACTGACCGGCCACGACGAAAAGAGCGACGACGAGTTCACAGACGACCTGTTCGCGCTCGGCCTCGAGTACGAGGGCGACACGGACGAGGGCGAACTCCAGTTCGAGTTCGGTCCGGACCGGCTCGACCGGCTGTCCGTCGAGGGCGTCGCGCGGTCGCTGCGCTACCAGTACGGCGACGCGCGCGGCGTCCACGTCCCCGACACGAACGACTCGGACTGGACCATCGAGGTGGACGAGTCCGTCCCGGACGAGCGGCCGTTCGTGACGGGCGCCGTCGTCCGCGGCGTCGACCTCGACGAGTCCGCGCTCGACTCGCTCATCCAGCTGCAAGAGAAGCTGCACGCGACGATGGGGCGGGGGCGCGCGAAGGGCGCCATCGGCATCCACGACCTCACGATGCTGAAAGGCGCCGGGCTCGGCACCGCCGGCGGCAGCCTCGACCTCGGCGGCGGCCTCGCCGGCGGGAGCAGCGACCTCGACGGCGCCGGCGACGACGCCGAACCGGACGTGGACGCCGACCTCGGCGCGGACCTCGACGGCTCCGAGGCGCCCGAGGACGTCGGCGACGGCCGGTCCGCGGCGGAGGCGTCCGCGAACAGCATCACGTACCGCGGCGTCGACCCGGACGGCGACCGGTTCGTGCCGCTCGATTCGGACGCCGCGATGACGCCCGGCGACGTCCTGACGGACCACCCGACCGGCGAGACGTACGCCGACCTCGTCGAGGACCTGGAGCGCTACCCGGCCATCTACGACGAAATTGGGCTGTTCTCGTTCCCGCCGGTCATCAACGGGTCGCGCACCGAGGTGTCGACCGACTCGCGGGACCTGTTCGTCGAACTCACCGGGACCGACCAGTGGACCATCGACAAGATGTGCGTCATCATCTGCTACGCGCTCGCCGCCCGCGGCGGCACCGTCGAGGAGGTGGAGGTCGTCTACGCCGACGGCGCCACGACGCCCGACGAGTACGGCGCGGAACTGGTCCGGCCGGACCTCGACACCGACGAGAAGTCCGTCTCGCACGACCGCATCGAGACGATGCTCGGCGTCGACCTCGACGCCGACGACGTCGTCGACCTGTTCGAGCGCAGCGGCCTGGACGCGACGTACTCGCTCGGCGAGGAGACCGTGTACGACGTGACGATTCCGCCGTACCGCGTCGACGTCCTCCACCCGCTCGACCTCGTCGACGACGTCGGCCGGGCGTACGGCTTCAACGAACTGGAGCCGACGTACCCCGACATCGGCACCATCGGCGGCCGACACGAACACAGCCGGCTCGAAGACGCCGTCCGCACCAGCCTGGTCGGCCTCGGCTTCGAGGACATGCTGAACTTCCACATGACGTCGGCCGCCGAGAACTACGACCGGATGCGGCTCTCGGAGGGCGACGACGACTTCGGGGCGGCGCCGCGCGCGGAAATCACGAGCCCGTACAGCGAGGAGTACACGCAGCTTCGGACGTGGGCGCTGCCGTCGCTGACGCAGGTGCTGGAGAACAACACCCACCGGGCGTACCCGCAGGACCTCGCCGAGGTCGGCTTCGTCGCGCACCGCGACGACGACGTCAACACCCGGGTCGCAGAGTCCCGGCACGTCGCCGCCGTCGTCGCCCGCACCGACGCGACCTACGAGGACGCGAAGGCGCGGCTCCAGGCGCTCTGTGACGACTTCGACGCGGAACTGGAGACGCCGGCGACCGCACACCCGAGTTTCATCCCGGGCCGCGTCGCCGACGTCGTCGTCGACGGCGAGCGCGTCGGCGTCATCGGCGAACTCCACCCCGAAGTGCTGGTGGAGCGCGACCTCGAAGTGCCGGTCGCGGCGTTCGAGTTCGACGTGTCCGCGCTCGAATAGGCCGCCACTGAACGGTCGCCCGACGCCCGATTTTTGCGGGGGCGCTTCCGCAGCCCACAGCCGCGCCGCCAGTGGCGACGAAACCGGACGACACCGGAGGGATTCCGCTTCGGATTCCACCGGAAGCGAGGGGGTTCAGACGCCGCCGGAATCGGCACCCGAAACGCCCCTTCGATGCGGCCGCCAGGACGCGGCAACCCCGGCGACCGCGGCGGCAGCACCGGGAGCCGGCCGGCAGCGGCGCCGCCGGGGCGACCACTTCCACCGTGCCTCCGACAGTTTAAACCGCCGAACGGGGCTAGAGACGGCAATGAAGCCATCCGACGTCTCGACCCTCCCGCCGGGCGTCGCCGACGCGCTCGAAGGGGAGGGCATCGAGGAGTTCTATCCGCCGCAGGCGGCCGCGGTGGAGGCCGGCGTCGCCGACGGCGAGTCGGTCGTCGCGTCCGTCCCGACGGCGTCCGGGAAGACGCTGATCGCGGAGCTCGCGATGCTGTCGGCGGTGCAGCGCGGCGGGAAGGCGCTCTACATCGTGCCGCTGCGGGCGCTGGCCTCCGAGAAGAAAGCGGAGTTCGAGCGGTGGGAGGAGTTCGGCGTCGACGTCGGCGTCTCCACCGGGAACTACCAGTCCGACGGCGAGTGGCTGGCCAGCCGGGACGTCATCGTCGCGACCTCCGAGAAGGTGGACTCGCTGATACGGAACGGCGCGCCGTGGGTGGACGACCTCACCTGCGTCGTCTCCGACGAGGTCCACCTCGTCGACGACAGCCACCGCGGCCCGACGCTGGAAGTGACGCTCGCGAAGCTCCGCCGCATCAACGCGGGGCTGCAGGTCGTCGCGCTCTCGGCGACCGTCGGGAACGCCGACGAGGTGGCGTCGTGGCTGGACGCGACGCTCGTCGAGTCCGACTGGCGCCCCATCGACCTGAAGATGGGGGTGCACTACGGCAGCGCCGTCTCGTTCGACGACGGAAGCAAGCGCGAAGTCCCGGTCGAGACGGGGGAGAAGCCGACGTCGGCGCTGGTCGCGGACGCGCTCGACGAGACCGTCGACGGCCAGCGCGGCTCGTCGCTCGTGTTCGTGAACTCCCGCCGGAACGCCGAGGGCGCCGCGAAGCGGCTCGCGGGCGTGACCGCGAAGCGGCTCGAACAGGGCGAACGCCGCGAACTGGAGGAGCTCGCGGCCGACATCCGGGACGTCTCGGACACCGACACGGCCGACGACCTGGCCGACTGCGTCGTCGACGGCGCCGCGTTCCACCACGCCGGGCTGGCGAGCGAACACCGCAGCCTCGTCGAGGACGCGTTCCGCGACCGACTCATCAAGTGCATCTGCGCGACGCCGACGCTCGCCGCCGGCGTCAACACGCCCGCGCGCCGCGTCGTCGTCCGCGACTGGAAGCGCTACGACGGCGAGTTCGGCGGCATGAAGCCGCTCGACACGCTCGAAGTCCAGCAGATGATGGGCCGCGCCGGCCGCCCCGGCCTCGACCCGTACGGCGAAGCCGTGCTGCTCGCGAACGACCACGACACCCAAGAGGAGCTGTTCGAGCGGTACATCTGGGCCGACCCGGAGCCGGTCCGGTCGAAGCTCGCCGCCGAGCCGGCGCTCCGCACCCACCTGCTCGCCACCGTCGCCTCCGGCTTCGCCAACAGCCGCGACGGCCTGCTCGAGTTCCTCGGCCGGACGCTGTACGCGAGCCAGACCGACGACGACCAGCGGCTCGAAGCCGTCACCGACCGCGTCCTCGACTACCTCGACGCGAACGGCTTCGTCGACCGCGAGGACGGCACCGTCACCGCGACCGGCATCGGCCACACCGTCTCGCGGCTCTACCTCGACCCGATGAGCGCCGCCGAAATCATCGACGGCCTCCGGGACGCGCTGGACACCGGCGACACGCGGACGAGCACGCGGACGCGACGGTCCGCCGGCACCGACGAGAACGCCGACGCCGCAGACGCCGACGACGTCGACGCCGCAGACGCCGAGTTCGTCACGGGCTCGGACCTCCTCGACGCCGCCGGCGACGCTGACAGCGACGACGCTGCCGGCGAGGTCGACGGTACCGGCGAGACCGACGCCGGCGACGACGGTCCTGACGCGGAATCCGACCCGGAGCTGACGCCGCTCGGCCTGTACCACCTCGTCGCCCGGACGCCGGACATGTACCAGCTCTACCTGAAATCCGGGGACCGCGAGACGTACGAGGAGGAGTTCTACGAGCGCGAACCGGAGTTCCTCGGCGGCGCGCCCTCGGAGTTCGAAGACGTCGCGTGGGAGGACTGGCTCGCGGCGCTGAAGACCGCGCGGCTGCTTGAGGACTGGGCGAGCGAACTGGACGAGGACCGCATCGCCGAGCGGTACGGCGTCGGCCCCGGCGACATCCGCGGGAAAGTGGAGACCGCGGAGTGGCTGCTCGGCGCCGCCGAACAGCTCGCCGGCGAACTCGACCTCGGCGTCAGCGTCCAGATCCGCGAGGCGAAAAAGCGGGTCGAGTACGGCGTCCGCGACGAACTGCTCGACCTCGCCGGGGTTCGCGGCGTCGGCCGGAAGCGCGCCCGTCGGCTGTTCGAGGCCGGCATCGAGAGCCGCGCCGACCTCCGCGACGCCGACAAGTCGGTGGTGCTCGCCGCGCTCCGCGGCCGCCGGAAGACCGCCGAGAACGTCCTCGAAGCCGTCGGCCGCCCGGACCCGTCGATGGACGACGTGACCAAGGACGCCTCCGTGTCGGCGGCGACCACCGCGGCCGCGAACGGCGACGACGACGGCGGACAGGCCACGTTCGGTGATTTCTCGTGAGGCTCGTCGACGGCCGCGCGGTCATCGACGACCTCGACGCCTTCCTCGGCGACCTCGACGCCGTCGCCGACGACGCGGGGTGCACCGTACAGGCGTTCGACGCGCGCTACGTCGTCGGCCGCGACCACCTCGCTCGCGCCGTCGAACTGGCCGACCGGGCGTTCACCCGCGGCGAGAACGTCGCCCGCGACCGCGGCATCGAAATCACGCTGTACGCCGCCGGCCGCCGGCAGATAAACGAGGCGCTCGACCTCGGCGTCGCCGAGGGGGAGCTGCCGGTCGTCGTGCTCTGTGACGGCGGCGACGAGGCGGAAGCCGCCGCAGAGGACCGCGTCCGCGACCTCCTCGACGACTCCGTGGACGCGCTCGGCGACTACGACGAGGCGCTCGTCCGGGAGTTCTTCGACGTCACCGCCACCGAACTGGCGGCGACCGACGGCGACCTCGGCGACGTCGTCCTCGAGCGAGTGGCGCTGCTCGACGTCAGGAAGTAGTTTGGAGCGTCCCGAAGGCCGGGGACGCCCGGAGCGCGCAGAGCGGACAGAGCCACCATCTGACGCGCGTCAGACACACCCCATCATTTCGACTGGAAACAGCGTGACTGCGCAGGGAATCGTCTCGACACGAAACGAGCGGAAGGATAGTCCATACTGGATTCGAACCAGTGTCGTTGCCCCCAGAAGGCAACAGGATTGGCCACTACCCCAATGGACTGCGTGCATTCGCCGACGGCGCCTCCGTCAGCATCACTCCGTAGTCGGTTGGAACATATGAGTGTTGCGAACCCGGTTCGGGCGGCGACCCGCGGCCGTCACGGGTGTCTCAGCCGCCGCCCCCGCCGCGCTCGTCCGTGCATACACCGCCACCTATTTGCCGAGTCGATGGGCAGTATCGTGTATGTACCTCGGCCGTTTCGTCGTCGTCGGCCCGAAAGTCGGCGCCTACCGCGTCTCCTCGCGCAGCTTCCCGAACCGCGAAATCGTGCGCCGCGGCGACGACACCCTGACCGTCGGCCCGACCGCCGAGGCGGAGCCGACCGACAACCCCTACGTGTCGTACAACTGCGTCCGCGTCGCCGGCGACGACCGCGACCCGTCCGCCGTCGTCGGAAACGGCTCGCACGTCGACCCCGTCGCCGAGAAGGTCGACCGGGGCTACCCGGCGCGGGACGCGCTCGTCGAGGCGCTGCACGCGCTCGACTACGAGAAGGACGACTACGACACGCCGCGGGTCGCCGGCGTCGTCGACGACGACACCGCCCACGTCGGCATCGTCCGCCGCGACGCGCTGCTCGTCCGCGAGGTCGACGAGCCGCACCTGGTCGCGACGTACGAGGAGGACGAGCCGCGGCCGTTCGACTTCGAGCCGACCACCGCCGTGTCGGCCGCCCGCACCGCCTACGGCCTCGACTACGAACACGCCGTCTGCGCCGCCGGCGTCCACGTCGGCGACGACAGCGTCGGGCTGGCGGTCGAAAACGGGGAACGCGAGGCGGAGTGAGGGAGCGAAGCGACCGAACGACGCCTCGACCCACGGCGGCGAGGTCCGCAGGGCCGAGCCGCCATCTACGGTTTTGCGAACGCGGAGCGAGAGAGCGGCGTCGCTGGAGGTAACAGGCGTGACGCCGTACGGTGTCCCGTGCAACTGGGAGTCATCTCAGACATCCACGGCAACAGGGTCGCGCTGGAGGCGGTGCTCGACGACATGCCGCCGGTGGACGGCGTGGTGTGCGCCGGCGACGTCGTCGGCTACGGCCCGTGGCCAGGCGACTGCGTCGCGGCGCTGCGGGAGCGCGGCGTCCCGACGGTGAGCGGGAACCACGACCGCGCCGTCGTCGCCGGGTCGGCGCCGGGGTTCAACGGGATGGCGAGAGCCGGCGTCGAGTACGCGCGGGAGACGCTCGACGAGGCGGCGGTGGAGTGGCTCGGCGGCCTGCCGCACCGCCGCGTCGTCGGCGGGAACCGGGTCGCGGTCGCGCACGGCCACCCGGCGGAGCCGGACCGCTACACGTACCCGAAGGAGTTCACCGGCGGTCTCGTCGACACCGCGGCCGACCAACTGGCGGTCGACCCGGGCGGGCTGGACGCGCTGATTCTCGGCCACACCCACGTCCAGGGCCACGAGACGTTCCCGGAGGGCGTCGTGTTGAACCCCGGGAGCGTCGGGCAGCCGCGCGACCGCGACCCGCGGGCGGCGTACGCCGTCCTCGACGTCGAAGACCGGTCGGTGACGGAACACCGCGTGGAGTACGACGTCGACGCGGTCGCCGAGGCGGTCGACGACGCCGGCCTCCCGTCAGCAATCGGGGAGCGGCTGTTCGACGGGAAATAGAGTGGGCGAGGCGGAGAAGAGCAGTGAGGAGCGGAGCGGCGCGGCGGAAGCCCGACCGCGGCTCAGAACTCCTCTTGGACGATTTCGAGCGCGTCCTCGGCGTCGGCCCAGTCGACGAAGAGGGCGACGGAGGTGGCGGAGGTGATGATGTCGTGGACGTTGATGCCGGCGGCGGCGATGGGGCCGACGATGTCCGAGATGACGCCGGGGCGGTTCGGGAGTTCGCCGCCCATGACGCGGACGACCGCGAACTCCTCTTTGACGGTGACCGACGACAGCGACTCGTCGGTGACGACCTCGTCGTGCAGCGCGGTCTCGGCGCGCTCGGCGAACGCCGTGTCGACGTAGAACGTCACGGAGTCCATGCCGGAGGCGACCGCGTCGATGTTGACGTCGGCGTCGCGGAGCGCCGTCGAGAGGTCCGCGAGGATGCCGGGCCGGTTCCGGATGGCGCGGCCGGCGACCGTGATGCAGGCGAGCGACCCCTCCCGCATGTCGATGAGGTTCTCGAAGCTCCCCTCGATGGTGGTGCCGCCGGCGAGCAGATCGCCGTGCTGGTAGTGGACGACGCGGACGTCGAGGTCTTCGTCCTTGTAGCTGAGCGCCGACGGCGCGACGACTTCGGCGCCGCGGAACGAGAGGTTCCTGAGTTCGTCGACCGTGATGCGCGCGACGTTCCGGGCGCCCTCGACGACGTGCGGGTCGCCGGTCATGACGCCCTCGACGTCGGTGACGATGACGACCTCGTCGGCGTCCATGAACCGGCCGAGCATCACGGCGGTCGTGTCCGAGCCGCCGCGTCCGAGCGTCGTCACCTTCCCGTCGAGCGTCTGCGCGAGGAACCCGGTGATGATGGGGACGACGCCGTCCATCTCCGCTGCGAGTTTCTCCGCGCGCTCGCGCGTCGCCTCGGCGTCGACCTCGCCGTGTTCGTTCGTGATGACCGGCCAGTCGTCGCTCCCCGGTTCGAGGAAGACGGCGTCGACGCCGCGGGCCGACAGCGCCGCCTTCAGCATCCGGACCGAGGTACGTTCGCCCATCGAGACGATTTCGGCGCGGTCGTCCGGCTCCACCTCGAACTGTATCTCCTCGAGCAGGTCGTCGGTCGTCGACCCCATCGCGGAGGCGACGACGGCGATCTCGTGGCCCTCCTCAACGGCCTTCGCGACGGTGTCGGCGGCGCGGTCGATTCGGTCGCCCGACCCGAGCGACGTGCCGCCGAACTTCGCGACGACCCGCATCAGCACGCCACCTCTCGGCGGCGGAATCGGCAGACTCGACGGTGACAAGCGGCGTCAGGGTTCATGACCGCCCGTAGCACGGGTCGGCGTTTAACGCTGTCCTCCGTCCCGAGGATTGCCGCAGCTGCGCGGGCCCGAGTCGTCGGTGCGGGGTCGACCCCCGCGGCGTCGGCCGCGCGGGGCGCCGCCCGCATCGCTTTTGTGTCGGAGGAGTGACTGGGACGTATGGTCGGACGCAGCCGCCGGTACGCGCTCGCGGACACCGCCCAGCAGGTCGTCGGCGGCTTCCTGCTCGCCGGCCCGTTCGTCGTGACCGACGAGGTGTGGGGGCTCGCCGCCAGCATGAGCTGGCTGCAGACCGCCGCGACGGTGTGTCTGGTGTTCGCCATCGGCTACGGCGCGCTGTACAAAGCCGACGACGACCGCGACCCCGACCGGGAAGCGGAGGTCGCCGGCGTCCCGGTTCGGTTCCTGTCGCTCGTCACCGTCTCGTACCTCTCCGTGCTCATCCTGGCGCTGTCGTTCGACGCGCCGGCGACGCTCATCCCGAACCACGTCGAGCCGCCGGTGCCGCTCCGGACGACGGTGCTCGTGACGATGAAGGCCGTCTCCGTCGGCGCCGTGTTCTCCGTCGTCGGCGCCGCCACCGCCGACTCCGTGTTCTGACGGCGGCCGCCGGACTCCGGGCGCCGGACGACGGACGCGGAAGCGGATGCTGAACGCCGAGCGCCCGACGTCACGGCTCGGCGGTCCGAGACTCCAAATAGGAAGCCGAGGGCATCGTCGCCATGCCAGCGACCCTCCGCGTCCTCGCCGGCGACTGCACCACCCGGTTCGACTCGCCCGGCGACGGCCTCCTCCAGCGCGGCCACGTCGTCGTGGTCGTGAAGCCCGACAAGACCGTCCTGGTCCACGACCGCGGCGGCTACCAGCCGGTGACGTGGCTCACGCGGCCCGACTCGGTGACCGTCGAGGCGGACGACGACGGCTTCGCCGTGACCGCCCGCGACGGCGAGCGGACGCTCCGCGTGCAGTCGCACGACGCCGGGAGGCGCGTCGCGTTCCCGGTGACGGACGCCGGAACGCCGGTCGGAGACTGCCCGGACTGCGGCGCCGCGCTGGTCCGCGCCGGCGGCGACGTCGTCTGTCTCGGCTGTGACGACCGCTACGGTCTCCCCGCGGGCGCGACGGTCACCGACGAGGCCTGCCCGGACTGCGGGCTGCCGACGATGCGGGTCGCCCGCGGCGACGTGTTCGAACTGTGTGTCGACGTCGCCTGCGAGTCGCTGAACGACGCCGTCCGCGACGCGCTCGACCGCCGGTTCGACTGCCCGGACTGCGGCCGCGACCTCCGCGTCCGCCGGCACCGCGGCCGGCTGTTTCTCGGCTGTGACGGCTACCCGGACTGCGAGACGGCGTTCTCGATTCCGGCCGGCGAGTTCGCTGGCACCTGCGAGTGCGGCCTCCCGCTGTTCGAGACGGCGTCCGGCGTCCGCTGTCTCGACGGCACCTGCGAGCGCCACCCGCCCGGCACCGCCGGCCCGTGACCACCGGGAGATAATCACCGAGGTTAAATATTATCGAGTGCGACCACCCAGTAATGACACGGAGCAGGCGACAGTTCCTGACGGCGGCGGGCGCGACGGGCGCCGCGCTGCTCGCCGGCTGTCAGGCCCAGAAAGTCGACACCGAGACGCCGACGAGCGACACGCCCGGCGGCGCCGGAACCACCACCGGCGAGCCGACGCCCGCGACGGCGAACACGCTCGTCGTCACGTCGTACCCGGCGTTCACGAACGCGCCGAGTTCTAGCCCCGGCGCGTGGCTGAAACGGCGGTTCGAAGACGAGTTCGACGCGACGCTCGTGTACAAGACGCCGCAGAACGAGTTGAACTACTACATCGAACGCGCCGCGCAGGGCGTCGACTTCGAGGCGGACGTCTACATCGGCCTGGACGTGAACGCGCTCATCCGGGCGGACGAGAAGCGCGGCACGGGCCAGTTCACGAAGCCGCTGTTCACCGAGTACCCCGAACTCGACGGCGCGAGCCGAATCAAGGAGAACCTCTGGTTCGACCCGAAAGACCGGGCCGTCCCGTTCGACACGAGCTACGTCAGCCTCGTCTGGAACGCCACCAAGGAGGGCGGCGAGTTCGTCGCACCCGAGACGTTCGACGAACTGACGAAGCCGGCGTTCGAAGGCGACCTTATCACGCAGAACCCGACGTCGGCGGTCACCGGGAAGCGGTTCATGCTGCACACCGTCAAGCGGTACGGCGAGGACGGCTACCTCGACTACTGGGAGCAGTTGAAGCAGAACGGCGTGCAGGTGCTCGGCAACTGGTCGGACAGCTACTCCGCGTACACCAGCGGCGAAGCGCCGATGGTGACGTCGTACTCCACCGACCAGGTGTACGCGAACCGGTACGACCAGAACATGCAGAAACACCAGATTCGGTTCTTGAACGACCAGGCGTACGGGAGCTCCGAGGGGATGGCGCGGTTCCGCAGCAGCGACGCCCCGGAGCTCGCTCGGAAGTTCATGGAGTTCGTGCTGCGCCCCGAAATCCAGGTCGGCATCGCCAAACGCAACGTCTCCATCCCGGCCATCACGGACGCGCCGCTCCCGGAGGACTACAGCAAGTACGCGAAGGTGCCGCCGGAGCCCGTGGAGTTCTCCTACCAGGAGCTGAAAGGGAACGTCACGCGATGGACGGACCAGTGGGCGAAACAGTTCGCCTCGAACTGACCGGCGCGCCCGCCCGACGTGTCGCCTGCGCCGGCTGCGTCGCCTCCGCCGGCGAGGCACGGCGATGAGTCGCGGGCTCGGCAGTCGACTCCGCAGCCGGGCGCTGCCGCTGCTCGCCGCGGCGACGGCGCTGCTGCTGGTGGCGCTGTTCTACTACCCGGTCGCGACGGTGCTCGTCGACGCCGTCGTCGTGGACGGCGAGCTCACGGCGGCGCCGCTCGCGGCGGTGCTGACCAGCGAGTTCTACCTGGGCTGGGTCGGCCGGCTGCTCGCCGACCCCGTCGGCTTCGCCGGCTACCTCGCCGGGACGATGCTCGCGGACCCGCTCGCGGCGCTGTGGACGCTGCAGACGCTTGGCCTGTTCGGGTTTACGGCGTGGCAGGCGCTGCTGTCGACGGTCGCCTCGGTGGCGCTCGGGCTGCCGGGCGCGTGGGTGCTGGCCCGGTTCGAGTTCCGCGGCCGCCGGACGCTGCGGTCGCTCACCATCCTCCCGTTCATCCTCCCGTCGGTGATGGTCGCCGTCGGCTTCTACGCGACGTTCGGCGCGTCCGGGACGCTGAACGCGGCGCTCGCGGCGATCGGCCTGCCGCGGCTGAACCTGCTGCCGTCGCTCACCGCCATCGTCGTCGCGCACGCCTTCTACAACGCGCCGCTCGTCACCCGCGTCGTCGCGGCGTCGTGGGAGCAGGTGGACGCCTCCGCCGTCGAGACCGCGCGGGCGCTCGGCGCGTCGCCGCGGCGGGCGTTCCGCGACGTGGTCGCCCCGCAGTTGCTGCCGGCGGTGTTGATGGGGGCGACGCTGACGTTCGTGTTCACGTTCGCCTCGTTCCCCATCGTGCTCGCGCTCGGCGGCGCCCGGTACGCGACGGTCGAGGTGTTCGTCTACGCGGCGGTCCAGCAGCTCGACTACCACGAGGCGGCCGCGCTGGCGACGCTGGAGTCCGGGGTGTCGCTGACGCTGACGGCGCTGTATCTGCGGTACGAGCAGGCGACGACCAGCCAGCACCGGAACGCCCGACAGCAGCCCCGTCGCCCGCTGCTTCCGGCGTCGTGGACGCCGAAGCGGGCCGCGGTTCGGGTCGCCGTCGCCGGCTACGCGGTCGTCGTCGCCGCGGTGTTCCTCGCGCCGCTCGCCAGCATGGTGTACGGCAGCCTCACCGTCGACGGGCAGGTGACGCTGGACGCCTACCGGTTCCTGCTGCAGCGGCAGGTGTCCGGCGGCCAGTTCCAGGTGAAGCCGCTGCCGGCGGTGAAGAACTCGCTGCTGTTCGGCGTCGGGACGCTGGTGGTGGCGCTGCCGACCGGCGTCGCGATGGCCGTCGTGACGACCCGGCGGTTCCGCGGACGGTGGGCCGTCGACGCGCTGTCGATGGCGCCGCTCGCGGTGTCCGGCATCGTCGTCGGCCTCGGGCTGCTCCGCGGGCTCGTGTTCGGCGTCACGCTGTTCGGCTACCGAATCTCGGTCGCCGGCCCCGTCGCCATCGTCGCCGCGCACGGCGTCGCCGCCTACCCGTTCGTCGTCCGGAACGTCGCGCCGCAGCTCGGCCGGCTCGACCGGTCGCTCGTCGAGTCCGCGCGCGCACTCGGCGCCTCGCGGCTCCGCGCGGTCGTCGACGTCGAACTGCCGCTCGTCTGGCCGGGCGTCGTCGCCGGCGCCGCCTTCGCGTTCGCCATCAGCATCGGCGAGTTCGACGCGACCGTCGTGCTCGCGGAGGGCGGCGGCGCCTACACGATGCCCGTCGCCGTCGAGCGGTTCATCGGCCGGCGGCTCGGCCCGGCGACCGCGATGGGGACGGTGCTGCTCGTCGTCACCGCCGCGTCGTTCCTCGTCATCGAACGCGTCGGCGGCGGACTGGGGGGCGACGGGGACGGCGGAGGCGGCGGCGGGGGCGGGGCGCTCTGAAACGTTCGGCGGTCCGTCGTCCGTCGCCGCCGGTCAGGGGGCGACGCCGACGGTGAGCAGCGTCCCGTACGTCCGGTAGCGCTCCACCATCTCCTCGCGGGAGTCCCAGCCGTCGGTCGGGAACGCCGACGCCGGCGGGACGTCGACGTCGCGGTCCGGGATGTTGTCCTGCTCGGCGACGTGGAGGCCGGCGTCGCGGAACGCCTCGCGGTACCGGTCGGCGTCCCACCGCGTCATCTCGACGGAGATGTCGTCCTGCCAGCCGTGGCTGTGGACGTTCTCCTCGTAGTAGTTCACGGCGCAGTAGAGCGTCCCGCCGGGGCGGAGGACGCGGGCGACTTCCGCGAGCGTCTCCGCGGGGTCGTCGCTGTAGTAGAACGCCTCCATCGAGAAGACGTGGTCGACGGCGTCGGCGGCGAACGGCAGCGACCCGAAGTCGCCGACGACGAAGCCGACGTCCGCGTCCGGGTCGGCGTCGAGCGTGTACTGACGGGCGTTCCGCGCCATCTCCGGGGCGCCGTCGAGGCCGTAGCCGCGGCCGATTCCTTTCGTCTCGGCGAGCGCGCGGAGCGCGTAGCCGCTTCCGGTGCCGAGGTCGACGACAGTGTCGCCGGCCTCGACGGGCATCCGGGCGAGCGCGTGCTTGGCGGTGTGCCAGTGGCGCTCCTCCATCCCTCTGTCGCGGCCCTGCGCGGCCCAGGCGTCGAACTCCTCGCGGACGCTCATGGTCGTCGGTCCGCGGCGCGGCACGTAAGCGTCGCGGCTCCGACCGTCCGCGACGCCATCGCTGTCGCCGTTTCGGTCCGCCCCACCCGACTGTCCGCGGGTTTTACGTCGTCTCGGCCGCAGACCGAGGTATGCACGTCCGTGACGCGGTCGAGGCGGACGCCGACCACATCGCCGCCATCGCCGACGCCCCGGCCGAAGCGATGCGTGACGTCGTCCACGACCGAACGGTCCGCGTCGCCGCCGTCGACGAGCCGCCGACCGACCCGAACGAGGACAACGACGCCGACCCGGCCGACCTCCGCGGGTTCGTCGCGTTCGACGTCCGCGACGGCGTCGTCCACGTCACCGGGCTCGGCGGCACCGCCGACGCCTGCAAACGCCTGCTCGAAGAGCCGATGCGGTTCGCCGCCGCCGAGGACATGCCGGTGGAGCTGCTACTCGTCGACGACGAGTCGACGCTGCGGGACGCCGCGGCGGAAGCGGGGTTCGACGCGGTCGGTGCCGGCCCGCGGTTCGAGGGGAAGCCGACGACCCGATACCGAATCGAGCGGGACTGACGGCCGACCGGACCGGCAGCGTCGCGTCCGGCACTGCGACCCCTCTTGGGTCCGGGCTCAGGCTCCGTCGCCCCGCCCGGGTCAGCTGAACTTCCGGACCGTCATGTCGAGCGTGTCGAGGTCGAGAATCGGGGCGTAGCCGGCGTCCGGGTCGATGTTGACGGACTTCTGGAACGCGGTCTGCTCCTGCCAGCAGCCGGAGTTGACCGCGAGGACGTTGTGGTACTTCCCCCAGCCGAGCTTGTGGACGTGGCCGGTGTGGAACACGTCCGGCACCTCGTCCATCACGAGGTAGTCCTTCTCCTCGGGGGCGACGCGTGTGTGGCCGCCGAACTGCGGCGCGACGTGCCGCTTTTTCAGGAGCTGATACATCGCCTTGTGCGGCTCGTCGTAGCTCGCCTTCTCCTCGGGGAGTTCGGCGATGACCTCGTCGAGCGAGACGCCGTGGTACATCAGGACTTTGACGCCCTCGACCGTGACGAGCGACGGATTCCCGGTGATCTGCGGGTCGTGCACCGACATGATGTCCCGGAGCTCCTCGTCGAAGCCGGGCTGTGGCTCCGCGAGCCTGACGGCGTCGTGGTTCCCCGGAATCATCACGATTTCCAGGTCGCCCGGCACCTCCTTCAGGTACTCCGCGAACGCCTCGTACTGGTCGTAGATGTCGATGATGTCGAGCTCCTCGTCCTGGTCGGGGTAGACGCCGACGCCCTCCACCATGTCGCCGGCGATGAGCAGGTACTCGACGGCTTCGGCCTCCTCGGTGTACAGCCAGTCGGCGAACGACGACCACGCGTCGGCCATGAACTCCTGTGAGCCGACGTGGACGTCCGAGATGAGCGCCGCCTGGACGTGGCGGTCGGCGGTCGACGGCCGGTGGGTCCGCGGGACGTCCGGGAAGTGGATGGCGTCGACGAACACGATGCCGGCGTCGTCGGCGAGCGTCCCGGACACCGCGATGCACTCGTCGAGCAGCAGTTCGTCGACGAGGTCGGCGATGTCGCGGTCTTTCATCACGAGACACGGGAACGTCCCGGTGGTGTCTTCGAGTTCGACGAGCCAGTGGCCCGACGCGGTCGACCGGATGTCGTTGACGAGCCCGATGAGTTCCACGTCGGCGCCGCCGCCCATCGCCTCGATGGTGTCGGCGGGCCGGTGGTTCACGCGGCCGCGGAGCTGGGAGGCGAGCCGTTCGTACCGGTCGCGGAACACCTCCACGAACTCGTCGTACTCGCCTGTCCCCGTGGACTGGCCGGTGACGTCGTTCGCGACGTCCGCCGGCGGCGGCGACCGTGACCCGACGCGGGACGACCCCCCTGTTTCACGTGGAGCGTCGTCAGCGGCGCTCGCGTCGGTACTTCCCGAGGTCTCGACGCCTGTTCCAGTCGAAACGGAAGGGGTCGGGTCGCCCTGTCCGCCGGGGACTGCGGACGGCGTCTCCGCCGTCGTCGGCGCCGGTTCGGCCGCCGCGGCGTCGTCCGGCGTGACCGCGTCCGGGTCCGGGACGGGCGCGGTTTCGAGCGCCTCGCGGACGTGCTCGGTGGTGAGAACGAGCGTGTCGTCCGGGGCGGCCTCGACGGCCGCCTCCAGCGCGAGCGCGGGCGCCTCCGCCTCCGAGATGAGCGTGACGGCCTCCCGTTCGGCGTTGTAGCCGCGGCCCGCGAGCGCCTGCACGACCCGGGAGGGCGTCTCCAGTGGCACGCCGCGACGTGGGGCGGCAGCGCGGAAAAGCGTAGCGAACCCGGGGTTCGCCGGACGCCGTCTCGACGTCACCGGCGACCCGGTATCGTCGACGGCACCGGTATCGCCGTCGATGTCGGCGTCGGTGTCGGTGTCGGTGTCGGCGGGGCCCCCGTAGCAGAAGGTTCAACACCGGCGCCCGGGTACGACGGTGCAATGAGCGACGACAGCCCTCCGTCGCCGGGCCCGCTGAGGCGGTTTCTCACGGCGAAGTCGGGGCCGCTGATGTTCGTTCGCGAGGTGCTCTCCTCCGCGCTCGCCGTCGTCCTCGTCGGCATGCTCCTGTTCGCGGTTTCCGGCGTGTGGCCGCCGATGGTCGCCGTCGAATCCGGCAGTATGCAGCCGCACATGCAGAAGGGCGACCTCGTGTTCATCACCCAGCCCGACCGGTTCTCGCCGGAGTACGCCTACGACGAGACCGGCGTCGTCCCGTACGACATCGCAGCGGAGCACAACTACACCACGTTCGGGTCGTACGGCTCCGTCGTCGTCTACATGCCGCCCGACCGGGTCGGGGCGCCCATCATCCACCGTGCCCGGCTCCACGTCGACCGGGGTGAGAACTGGTACGACCGCGCGAATCCGGCCTACCTCGCCGGCGACTCCTGTGCGGAAATCGCGTACTGCCCGGCGCCGCACGCGGGCTTCATCACGAAAGGCGACCACAACGACATGTACGACCAGGCGAACGGCCTCGCGCCGCCCGTGAAGACCGAGTGGATTCGCGGCGTCGCCCGCGTCCGCATCCCGTACCTCGGCTGGGTGCGGCTGCTGTTCTCGGGCGCCGCCTCCACGCCGACGATTCCGACGGGCGTAGCCCCGTCGGTTCCGGTGGACGTAGCCGCAGGCGCCACCGCCGGCCCGGTGTCGACGGAGTCCGCGAACGCCACCGTTTCACCTGGAACCAGTTCTGGCGGAAAAGCAACAGCAATAGCCGGGTAGTCCAGGGGAAATAGAGGGGTGTTGTCCGGTCAGTTGCGGTCAGCCGCAGTTCAGTTGTCGAACCGGGCCTGGACGAACGGCTGTGCGTCCTCGATGTCGCCGAGCCGGGAGTCCGAAAGCAGGACGGCTTCGGTCTCGTCGATGGGGACGGAGAGGCTGATCTCCTTGGTGCGGCCGTAGCGGCCCTTCGAGACGACGACGGCGTTGACGATGCCGAGCATGTCGAGTTCGGAGATGAGGTCGGTGACGCGCCGCTGGGTGAGGACGTCCGCGTCGATCTCCTCACAGAGCCGCTTGTAGATGTTGAACACCTCGCCGGTGTTGACGTTGTGGACGCCGTTCTTCTCCAGCAGGATGATGCTGAACAGCACGATTTTGCTCTGCGTCGGGAGCGTCCGGACGACCTCCACGACGCGGTCCAGTTCGATCTTGTCCTGCGCCTGCCGGACGTGCGACTCCTCGACGAGGTCGGCCTGTGACCGCTCGGCGAGTTCGCCGGCCGTCCGCAGCAGGTCCAGCGCGCGGCGGGCGTCGCCGTGCTCCTGCGCGGCGAAGGCGGCGCACAGCGGGATGACGTCCTCGGTGAGCGCGTCCGCCTTGAACGCCGTGTCCGAGCGGTGCTGGAGGATGTCGCGGAGCTGGTTCGCGTCGTACGGCGGGAAGACGATCTCCTCCTCGCCGAGGCTCGACTTGACGCGGGGGTCGAGGAAGTCGGTGAACTTCAGGTCGTTCGAGATGCCCATGATGGAGATGCGGGAGTTCTCCAGCTCCGAGTTCATCCGCGAGAGGTTGTACAGCGTGTCGTCACCGGACTTCTCGACGAGCTTGTCGATCTCGTCGAGCATGATGACGACGACGCGCTCGTGGTAGTCGACGGCGTCGAAGAACGTCGAGTAGACGCGGTCGGTCGGCCACCCGGTCATCGGCACCTCCTCCATCTCCTCGCGGTCGTCTTCGAGGTCGGCGATGCGGTCGTCGAGGGCGGCGACGGCGTCGAACTCGGTGCCGGCGATGGCGGCCGGGTCCTCGGTCGCTCGCGACCGGAGGTCGCGGAGTTCGTCGAGCCGGTCGTCGATGAGGGTCTGGTTCTTCTCGATGAACTTGTTCGCGAGCTGTGCGAGCACGCGGTACTGCGTGTCGGTCACCTCGCAGTTGATGTACTCGACCTCGCAGGGGACGTCGTACTTCTGGGAGGTGGATTCGAGCTCCTGGGAGACGAACTTCGCGGAGGCGGTCTTCCCGGTCCCGGTCTTCCCGTAGATGAGGATGTTCGACGGCGTCTCGCCGCGCAGCGCGGAGACGAGGATGGTCGCCATCTTGTTGATCTGGTCGTTCCGGTGCGGGAGTTCGTGCGGCGTGTAACTCGGCCGCAACACCTCCTTGTTCTCGAAGATGGGTTCGCCCGAGAGCAGGTCGTCGAACAGCCCGGTGCTGTCCTCGTCGTCGTCGTCCTCGCCGAGCACCTCGTCGACGTCGAGGTCGACCTCCGTCTCCGTGCGTGCGCGAGAGCCGAACTCGAAGCTCCCGGCGGCGTCGTCGCCGCCGACGGCGTCGCCGTCAAGCGAGGTGTCGGCTGAGCTGCCGGTCGACGTGTCGGCCGAGGTTTCGGCCGGGGTCCCGGCCGGGTCGGCCTCGTCGACCGCCCCGTCGTCCGCCTCCACTTCAGGTGGAGCGTCGTCACGGACGTCCGCACCGCCGGTTTCCGCGTCGCTCCCCGGGTCCGTGACCGGCGCCGATTCGGCGTCGCTGGCGGCGGTAGCGCCGTCGGCGGCGTCGGCGGCGGCGGGGCCACGGCGGTCTGTGCCGTCGCTGGTGTCGCCGGCCATCCCCTCGCTGGCCGGCGGTTCGTTCGATTCCGCGTCCGTCCCGGACGTGGCGCGCTGTCGGTCGCGAGCGGCGTCGTCGACGGTGTCGCTGTCCGCGGGGACGGCGTCGACGGCGTCGTCCGCGTCGCCGTCGTCGTCGCCGTCAGCCGCGTCGTCGACCGCGCGGGCGTCGTCCGATGGTTGGTTTCTCGTCACGTACAGTCACCCCTCCATTTCAACTGGAACGCGCCCGGGATACCCCGGAGAATTCGGCGTCAGCCGGGTATATACGGAAGAATCCGGCGTGAAGCCGTTGCGTGCGGCGTCCAGATGATGCAGACGAACCGGACGAAGAGGGGGAACAAAAACCTTGCTCTTCGCCGGATGATTCACCTCGCGTCTGACCGAATCGAACGACGTCGAGCACGGTGAGGCGGCTCCGACGTCCGCTGAGTCGGCGTCCCGACCGATTCCGGCTGGCCTCGGTGTCGTGGTAGGAGGTGGCCACTACCGGACTGCTGACACCGTGCTCGACAAGACCTTAGTTTCAACTGCATAGCCCGGATTTTCGCCCGTTCAGACTAATTGTCTACTAGTACGAATTTCGATCTTCTAGGCCACCTAGCGGACGTCTCTCGCCCGGACCGCCACGTATCGAGCTGTCTGATCTGCTGGGCGAACTGACCAGTCCGTAGTCACGGTTATATCAGCCACATACAGAAATCGCAGTGATTCACGAGAAAATAGATGAGAGAGGCTTCAAGGCGGCTATCGAGTCGGTTTGACTCGTGCGAGAGGGATGACGATGGAGGCACGTGGAGCCGGGCGTCGCCGCTAGACTGGAAGTCAGGGTCAGGGGTCCTAGACGGGAAACGAAGGGTGAACAGGTCGAATCGGTGGCGGTGCCGTCGGCGTGTGGAACGTCTAGTCGACTAGAAACGAGGGGGAGGTACCCGGTCGCGGTTCGGGGGACGGCCGTCGGTTTCTCTTAACCGCTGGAACCCCCCCACCCCTTCGTTTCGGGTGCAACAGTCAACACGGGCGGGTGGGGGACGGCCCCATCTAGTCAGCGGTACCTTTATGCCCCAACCAACACAACCATACCCGAACGACTAGCGAAAACGGTTGTTTTCTGGTGTTGTGCTGTGAGGTAATGGTGTCAGCTGGCTCGACCGCCCACAACCGAGGACCGTTCCACCTGAAACGAGGGGGTGTGGGGGCGGGTTCCCATTCACGACACCCGACGATGGAGGACGTCACCACCCTCCTCGTCAGCCGCACCTCCCGCCTATCGGCCAACCTTCCCGGCCGACGCCACTGACTCACTCCAGAATCCCCCGACTTCCCGAGTTCTCTCGACTGCTCCGACACTCACCGACGAATCCGTGAACTCTCAAGCGTTCCACCGAGGTCGTTCCACTAGGCTCACCGGACGGCTTGCTGTCGGTCGATCGGGTCGCTTGCTGCCGATTTTGGCTCGGTCGACCGGCGCTGTGTAGGGCCCGTCACCGCCGCCGTCCAGACGCCGAGTTCCCGCGATATCGGTCCGTACAGCGACCAACGAGCCGTCCAGTGCCCGTCTGACGTAGTCCTTAAGTGTCGCGCCCGGCTTGGTGCGGTAACGCCCTCGCGCGGAACAAGGGGGAGGAGGTCAGAATGGGTCTACTCACAAATCTCAGAGACAGCATCTCACGGGCGACGGATCGGCTGTTCGCCGACGACGAGCCCAAACGAATCGGCATCTACGGTCCGCCGAACGCCGGGAAGACGACGCTCGCCAACCGGATCGCTCGCGACTGGACCGGCGACGCCGTCGGTCCGGAGAGTCACATCCCGCACGAGACGCGGCGCGCCCGCAGGAAGGAGAACGTCACCATCGAGCGGAACGGGAAGACCGTCACCATCGACATCGTCGACACGCCCGGCGTGACGACGAAGGTCGACTACAAGGAGTTCCTCGACCACGACATGGACAAAGACGACGCCGTCAAGCGGTCCCGCGAGGCGACCGAAGGCGTCGCCGAGGCCATGCACTGGCTCCGCGAGGACGTCGACGGCGTCATCTACGTCCTCGACTCCACCGAGGACCCGTTCACGCAGGTGAACACGATGCTCATCGGCATCATCGAGAGCCAGGACCTGCCGGTGCTCATCTTCGCGAACAAGACCGACCTGGACGACTCCGACGTGAAACGCATCTCGGACGCCTTCCCGCAGCACGAAACCGTCCCGCTGTCCGCCCTCGAGGGCAACAACATGGACGAGGTGTACGAGAAGATCGCGGAGTACTTCGCCTAACCATGCCCGAAGCAACCACACCAGACGGCGACGACGGCGTCCGTATCGACCTGATCAGCGGCGCCCGCATGGACGGGCTCACGTCGATGGAGAAGATTCGGCTCATCCTCGACTCCGTCCGCGACGGCGACATCGTCGTCCTGGAGGAGGGGCTCAGCCCCGAGGAGGAGTCGAAGCTCATCGAGGTCACGATGACCGAGATCAGCCCGGACGACTTCTCCGGCATCGAAATCGAGACGTACCCGAAAAACGAGTCCGGCGGCAGCGGCGGACTCGTCGGCCGCATCCTCGGCAAAGAGCAGACCGCGAAGAAGCTCACCGTCATCGGCCCGGCGAACCAGATCGAGACGCTCCACAAAGACGAGAACCTCATCAGCGCGCTCGTCTCGCGCAAGTAGCATGCCCCACCAGTGTACAAACTGCGGCCGGACGTTCGCCGACGGCTCCAAGGAGATGCTGTCGGGCTGCCCGGAGTGCGGCGGCAACAAGTTCCAGTTCCGGCCGGAGGGCGCCGTCGACGCCGACGCCGCTGCCGGCGCTGACGCCGCTGGCGACCCGGACCTCGGCGGCGGAGCGCCCGCCGGCGCGGCCGACCAGGTCGGCGCCGGCTCCGAGAACGGCGCGCAAGCCGAGGCGCGGTCGGAAGTCGTCTCCGAGGACGAACTCGCCGACGCCGCCGCCGACGCGGACGCCGACCGCGCCGCAGCGGCCGACGCGGCGGACGACGCCGCGGCCGAGGAGTCGTCCGACCCGAACCTCGACGCGCTTCGACAGAAGCTCAACGACCAGTTCGAGTCCATCCGCATCGTCAACCCCGGCCAGTACGAACTGAACCTCATGGAGCTGTACGACCGCGAAGAGTACATCATCTCGCTCCGCGAGGACGGCCGGTACGTCATCGAGATGCCCGAGTCCTGGGGCCCGCACGACGACTGACGCGGTCGACGACCCGCCTCCCGAACCCCCACTCTCGACTCTCCAGCACCCGACATCTGGTCTCCGGCTTCCCGGTTTCTGACTCCTCAGCACCCCGGTTTCTGACTCCCTTCCTCCTCGGTTCGCCTTGGTCGGTTTCGGTTCGCGTACCCAGTCCACCGGTTCCGACACGCCCTTGAAAGCGACGCACGCAGTTCCGGTGAATGCTGTCCTCGTTGCGGGCGCGGATTCGCGAGACGCTCCTCCTGTTCCCGGCGGTGCTGGCCTCGCTCGGCCTCGTCGACCGCGAGAAGGGGCGGGACGCGTTCGACCTCGCGATTCCCGTCATGATCACCGGCGGGATGCGGACGCTGCTCCGGGTCGCCGACTTCCTGATGGTCGGCGTCTACGCCGGCAGCGCCGCGGTCGCCGGGCTGGAATTCGGCTTCCAGTACTACTTCATCCCGTTCGGGCTGGCGCTCGCGCTCACCTCCGGCACCATCAGCGTCGTCTCCCGGCTGAAGGGCGCCGGCGACGACGCGGAGGCGAACTTCGCCATCAAGCAGTCGCTGTGGCTCGCGCTGCTCGTCTCCGTCCCCATCACGGTGTTCACGTTCTTCTTCGCGGAGGAACTCGTCGGCGTGCTCACGAACGACGCGGTGACCCGGCGGTACGGCGGGACGTACCTCCGAATCGTGATGTACTCGGTGGCGTTCCGGTTCTGGTCGATGATCGCGGCGCGGGCGCTCGCCGGCTCCGGCGACACCCGGACGCCGATGTACGTCCGGCTGTTGACGCTCCCCACCAACATCGGGCTGAACGCCGTGCTCATCTTCGGGGTCGGCCCGTTCCCGGAGCTCGGCATCGCCGGCGCCGCCTGGGGGACGACCGCCGCGAACACGCTCGCCGCCGCGATATTCGCGTGGGCGCTGCTCTCCGGTGACTACTCGGTCCGGTTCCCGGTCGGCGGGAAGCAGTGGGACACGTCGCTGGCGCGCGAACTGGTCAGGGTGAGTCTGCCGCTTGCCGGGACGCGGCTGTCGCGGACGTTCGGCCGGTTCCCGTTCCTGTTCATCCTCGGCGTCCTCGGGACGAACGTCGTCGCGTCGTACGCCATCGCCCGCCGCATCATGCTGCTGGCGCTGATGCCGGCGTGGGGGTACGCGACGGCGTCGTCGACGCTGGTCGGCCAGTCAATCGGCGCCGGCGACGACGAGACGGCGGACGAGTACGGCTGGCAGACGCTGCGGCTCGCGCTCGTCACGCAGCTGCTCATCGGCGCGGCGCTGTTCGTCGTCGCGCGGCCCGTCGCCGCCGCGTTCAACCCGGACGACGTCGGGATGACGGTCGTGTTCGTCCGCGTGTTCGGGCTCGGCGTCGCCGGCTTCGCCGTCTCGCGGACGATGCGCGGCGCGCTGCGGGGCGCCGGCGACACCCGGTGGCCGCTGTACGGCGCGCTGCTCGCGACGTACGTGGTCAGGCTCCCAATCGCGGTGTTGGCGCTGCCGGCCGGCTACGCCCTCACGCTGTTCGCCGGCCCCGCCTCGCAGTTCGTCGGGCTGTCGCCGGTGTCGGTGCCGCTCCCCGGGATGGGGCTCGGGCTGCTCGCCGTGTTCGCCGCCATCGTCGGCGACTTCTACACCCGCGCCGGCGTCAACCTCGCGCGGTACTGGAGCGACGCCTGGAAGCGCGTGGCCCGCGAAGCCGACGTCGGCACCGAGCCGGCGAGCGACTGAACGCCTCCGTTTCGGGTGGAACCGTCCGTCCTCCGTGCTGGGAACCGTCCGTTCTCCGTGCCAAGTGGGCCCGCGGTCTGTGAACCGGCCGGCCGCGTCGCCGTCGGGGCGCGGCGCACGCCGCCGAACTGAAGGCTTTATGCCGGACGCCTCGCCACGTGTTCGCATGAGTAAGGCGACGAAGATCGTCCTCAGCGTTGTCGGCGTGTCCGGGCTCCTCGCGGTCGGCATGGTGCTGGCGCTCGCGCTCGGATAGGGGATGTTCGAGCGACGGGACCTGCCGTCGCGGCTCCGGGACGTCCGCGCCGCGTACGCCCCCGACTGCGTCGTCCTCGACGCGGAGTCGGACTTCGAGACGCTTCCCCCGGCCGCCGCCGAGGACCTCGGGCTGCTCGTCGACTCGCTCGACCCCGCGGCGTACCCCACGGAGTGGCTGCCGGACGACGCGCCGCAGGCGCTCCGGCGGTACGCCGGCAGCGACTTCACCGTCGGGATGCCCGGCGACGGCACCGTCGTCTGGACCGACCAGACCGCACCGCCGACCGTCATCGCGAAGAAGCGCGCCGAAACCACGCCGGCCGACTTCCTCGAGTTCCTGCTCGCGGAGGCGTTCGTCGAAATCGGCGTCGGCGTCCCCGAGCACTTCCTGCCGTTCTTCGGCGACCAGTACCGCGAACTCGACGCCGTCGTCCCGCTCGGCCCCGCCGACGTCTACCAGCTCGCGGCGGCGCTGTTCGACGCCTGGGTCGGCCTCCACACCCGCGAGGAGTTCGCGGCGTGGGCGGAGCCGCACCCCGACCTGTACGACGCCTGGGTCGACGCCGGCGACCGCCTGACCGGCCGGCTCGACGACCTGCCGCGGGACGTCGCGCGCGGCCGCACCGACTTCGCGGCCGCCACCGAGTACGCCTGCGCCGCCGTGAAACACGACCTCGACCTGCCGGCGCCGTTCGCGGCGCTCGACACCGCGGCCTACCGCGAACACGGCGCGCCGTACGCCGTCCAGTGGGCGGAGAAGACGTTCGCGGCGCTCACGGAAGACTGACGAAACGGACGAAACCGACGCAGGACCACGATACTGACGGGATTGGCCGGTGACCGGCGAAGAGTGATGAAGAGCGACGAAGAGCGACGAGGACCGACAACAAAGACTGACCGCTGACTGACTGGCGTCGACGACGCTACACCAGGTCGACGGTGGCTTCGCCGTCCTCGTCGAGGTCGATGACGTTCCCGAACAGGTCGCGGAACCGCTGAATCGTCTCGTCGTCGTGGACCTCCTTCGACAGGTGGAACAGGCCGACGGCGTCGTGCCCGTCGAGCAGCGCCAGGATGGCTTCGGCGGCGTCGTACGTCCCGTCGACGTCGGCGTAGTACGCCATTTCGGTGAGCGAGTCGACGCTGACGCGGCGCTTCCCCTCGTGGCCGGCGAGGAACGACTCGACCTGCGCCACGATGCCGTCGAGGTCGTCGGGGGCGGCGACGTAGTGGAGGTGGTCCGACGAGCGCCGGGAGTAGCCGCGCTCGACGGAGATGGTGTCGAGGATGTCAGCGCGCGACTCGTCGACGTCGTAGTGCTCCAGTTTCTGCTCGACTTCGCGGGCCGTCGTTCGCGTGGAGACGACGAGGAAGTTGTCGGTGTCCGTCTTCAGGAAGTCCGTGTCGATGCGGTCCGTCTCGCCGATGCTGGGGTGGAGAAGAAGCAGGCCGGTCCCGCCCGGAATCGTCGTGTCGACCCCGTCGATGGCGAGTGTGTAATCCATATCCGTGGCTCCGGCCGCGCCGACTTAATTCTGCGGGGACGCCGAGCCGCCGGGTCCGACTGCCGAGTCGAGTCGGCACTGGCCGGACGGCCGAGCGGAGTCGGAACAGGGGCAGACTGCCGGGTCGAACGGACGGCCCGACCCGCCGCCGCGCCGTTTATCCCCGCAGCGGTGCTTGTAGCCGCTATGTCAGACGGGGATACGGCTCTGAACGCGGCTATCGGTGCGGTCGTCTCGCTCGTCCTGTTCTTCCTCCCGTTCTCGCCGGCGCTCGGCGGGGCGGCTGCGGGCTACCTGCAGGGCACTGACCGACGCGACAGCGCCGTGACCGGCGCGCTCTCGGGCGTCGTCGTTGGCGTCGTCGGCGCCGTCTTCGGGTCGCTCGTCGTGAGCGTCTTCGTCATCGTCGGCCCCGGGATGCGGAGCGGCGTCCTCGTGTTCGTCGCGCTGTTCCTGGTCCTGTTCGTCGCCGTCGGCCTCTACGGCGTCGTCCTCGGCGCCGCGGGCGGCTACGTCGGCGCGTTCGTCCGCGAGGAACTCGACGCCCCCACGGAGACCCCGCCGGAACGACTCCGCGGCGACGACGCAACCGGAGACGACAACGCAGCGGACGCCGCCGCTGATTCCGAAGCCGATGCCGATACCGACAACCATGCCGGTGCCGATACCGAAGTCGATGCCGGTGCTGATGGTGTTGACGGCGACGCCGACGCCGACGCTGACGGCGGCGGCGATACTGACATCAACGGCGACGTCGGCAACCATGCTGACGCCGACGTCGACGCTGACGAATCCCGGTAGCTCGGTCGAGAAAAACGGAGGGACGGTCGCGGCTACTCCTCGGCGCTCGGCGTGATGCTGCGGCGGCTCTCGGCGACGTCGAGGTCGACGTCGAGGTCCGCGAGCAGCTCCTCGGCCTCCTCGCGCTTCTCCTGGTGTTCGGCGAGGAACTCCTCCATCAGTTCGGCGGCCTGCTCCTTGCAGCCGCCGCAGAGCCGGTCGCCGTTCGCGCACTCCTCGTACACCTTCTCGGCGAACTCGTCGTCGTCGCCGGCGAGCAGGTAGGCGTACAGCTCGTACACCGGGCACTCGTCGGGCTTCCCGCCGAGTTCGCGCTGCTTCTCCGCGGTCTCGCGGCCGCCGGTCGCGGCCGCCTTCACCTTGTCGTACCCCTCCTCGGGGTCGTCGAGCAGCGAGATGTGCGACGCCGGGTCCGACGACGACATCTTCCCGCCGGTCAGCCCCGTCATGAAGCGGTGGTAGATGGACGACGGCGCGACGAAGCCGAAGCCGCCGGCGTCGACTTCGACCTCGCGGGCCAGCGCCTCCGCCGCCGCCCGGTCGAGGTCGAAGCTGTCGACGTGCGCCTCGAAGACGCGCTTTTCGCCGTCGACGGCGTCGACGAGCGCGTCGAACGCCTCGTCGGTCGCGTTCCGGTCGAGGAACCGGACGCGCGGCCGGAGCGGCTCCATCCCGGCGTTGTCGAGCTTTTCGAGCAGCGACTCCGTCGTCGCCGGGTCGGCTCCCCACGGCTGCTCGTCCGTGTCGGCTTCCCGGAGCCGCTCCGCGGCGTCCTCACAGCGGAGCGTGTCGTCCGCGTCGTCGTCGCCGTCGCCGCCCGTGTCATCACCGTCTGGGTCGTCACCGTCCGCGTCGCTGTCGGCGAGCGAGTCGTACACCTGCGCGAGCAGTTGGCGCTCGTCGTCGTCGAGTTCGAAGCTCGCGTACGCCTCGGTGACCTTGAAGTACCGCATGCGGGCGGCGAGGTCGCGGGCGAACCGGACGTGCGGGTCCTGGTCGGGGCCGACCGGGATGACGGTCGGCTTCGGCTCGTCGACTAGCTGCGGATAGAGGATGTCGGCCATCTGCGTGACGACCGACTGCATGTGCGACACCGACGTCTCTCCGCCGAACCCGTAGATGCCTTCGAACTCGGCGTACCGCGCCTTCGACCCGAGTTCGAACGCGAGGTCCTGGAGTTCCCGGTTCGTGGACTGCCGGTACAGCGTCCCCTCCTCGGGGTCGAAGCCGAGCGCGATGAGGCTCAGCAGGTAGTCGCGGGCGTGCTCGTCGATGTCGTCCCACGTCATGCCGCGCGCCGAGTGGGCTTCGAGGTCCGCGATGAGCCCGTAGGTGTCCGCGCCGGCGCGCTGGTGGTAGATGAGTTCGTCGAAGACGAGCTTGTGGCCGATGTGCGGGTCGCCGGTCGGCATGAAGCCGGACAGCGCCGCGGCCGGCTCGTCGTTCCGGAGCGCCTCGGCGACGGCGTCGTAGCCGCGGTGCCCGAAGATGACCTTCCGCCGCATCAGGTAGTGCGGGTCCGGCGTCTCGTCGATGACGTCCGCGAAGTCCTCGATGCCGAACTCCTCGAACAGCTTCGGGTAGTCGTCGACGGCCGCCGACCCCCACGGGTCGAGCGCCACGCCACCGTCGGTTGCTGCGCTCGATGCGTCGTCGGTCGTACCCCCGTCGGGGGCGGTGTCGTCGTCGGTCATGCTGTATCGTCAGTCATCGCTACGGGGTGAGTCGCGCGACCGTCAGGTACGCGACCGAGTCGTCGCCGGCCAGCGCAAAAACCATTCGCTTCCGGACGCCGCCCGCCAGTCTGACGTCCAGCGCCAGTTCCCGCGGGTCGAACCGGTGGTCCGCCGGCACCACCCGGACAAGCGCCTCCGAGTGCGGCAGCGACTCCACGGAGTCGACGTCGTCGTACGTCCGGAAGTCGGCGCCGAACTTGTAGCCGGTCTTCGGGACGACGCCGCGGTCGCGCAGTCGCCGGTAGACGCCGAGCCGCCGGTCGAACCTGTCGCCCTCCACGTCGCGGCCGCGGGCGACGACGTCGTCGGCGTCGAGGTCGACGGCGCCGCGCTCGGCGAGGTCCGCGGCTTCGAGCAGCGACAGTTGGAGCGCGTCGACGGCGGCGGCGTCGCGGCCGGAGACGGGCTGGCCGTAGAACGCCGAGCCGTACAGCGACGCCGGCGGCTCCCAGCACACCGCCCGGTCGTCCAGCAGGTCCGCCTCGACGCCGCGCGGCAGGTCGTAGTCGGTGGCGCCGTCGAAGCCGCCGCCGGCGGTGCAGTCGAAGTACGTCACCTCGCTCTCCTCGTCGACGACGGCGAGCGTCACGCCGTCGAGCCGGTCGGCGGCCAGTTCGGCGCGTTCGCCGACGACGCGCAGCCGATACGCGACGTCGCCGCCGGGCTTCTCCCCGCGGGCGTACACCGCGAAATCCACGTCGCCGCCGCGGTCGCCGTCTCCGCGGTCTGAGTCGCGGTCGCCGTCTCCGCGGTCTGAGTCGCGGTCGCCGCCGCTCCCTCCGCTGCCTTCGCCGCCTGCGTCGCCTCCGCTGCTGCCGGCGGCCGCGCCGCCCGGCCATCCGTCGCGGGTCGGCGAGACGTAGAAGCCGCGCTCTCGGACGTCGGCGTACGTCAGGAACCGCGCCGCGAACCGGTCGGCGGCGCGGACGGAGTCGACGAAGAACTCCCGGAACCCCATGCCGTCGACGGCGTCGATGTCGCCGCGGTACAGCAGGTGTGCGGCCTCGACGCGCGCCAGGTCGACCTCGGCGCCGCGCGCTCGACCGTAGCCGCGCGAGTCGTGAAACCGCTGCCGCGCGTCGCCCCCCGCCGTGACGACGCCGCCATCCAGCGTTGCCTCCATCGTATCGTTCGGCGCGCGGCGACGGTTTAGGGGCTACGGTCGCGTGTCACCGCCTCCGACGCCGACGGCCGACTCGGGCTCGGCGCTTCCTCCGGTCGGGGGAACGGTTTAGGGGGTCGGCGCTGGCTGTGCTGACGTGCAACTCAGCCGTCGCGCCGCGCTCGGGTGGCTGCTCGCCGGCCTCCTCGTCGTCACGGGGGTGGTGCTCGCCGAGGTCGTCCAGACCGTCGTGTTCGCCGTCACGGTCGCGTACGTCCTCCGCCCGGTGCGTCGGGAGGTCCGCGAGCGCGGCGGTTCGCGCCGCGTCGCCGCTGCGGCCGCGACCGGCGCCGCGTTCGTCGCCGTCGTCGTCACCGCGGCGCCGCTCGTCTACCTCGTCTACCGGCAACTCGACGGCATCCTGACGTTCCTGTCGTCGCTCCCGGAGTCCATCCCGGTGACGCTCGCCGGCTTCACCTACGTCGTCGAAACCGGGCCCCTGTTCGACCTGCTCGTCGACGTCCTCCGACCCATCGGCCGCGCCGCGGCCAGCGCCGCCCCGGTGCTCGCGCTGAAAGTGATGCTGTTCGTGCTCGTCGTCTACGGGCTGCTGTACGACCCGTCGGCGCCCCGCGCCGCGATGCTCCGGCTCGCACCCGCCGAGTACCACGACATCGTGCTGGCGCTGCACCGCCGCACCGCCCAGACGCTCCGCGCCATCTACGTCCTGCAGGCCGCGACCGCCGTCGGGACGTTCGCGGTCGCGTTCGTCGTGTTCGCCGCGCTCGGCTACCAGTCGCCGTTCGCGCTCGCCGTCGCCGCCGGCGTCCTCCAGTTCGTCCCCGTCGTCGGCCCGAGCATCGTCGTCGCCGCGCTCGCCGGCTACGACCTCGTCGTCGGCAACGTCGTCCGCGCGCTCCTCGTCACGGTGCTCGGACTCGTCTTCGTCGGCTTCGCGCCCGACGCCGTCATCCGGCCGCGGCTCGCCGGCGAAACCACTGACCTCCCGGTGTCGCTGTACTTCGTCGGCTTCACCGGCGGCCTGCTGACGCTCGGCGCCGTCGGCTTCGTCGTCGGGCCGCTCGTCGTCGCGCTGCTCGCCGAGGTCGTCGCGCTGCTGTCGGCCGGGCCGTCCTCACAGCAGACGACCCTCGCCGAATCAGCGCCGCCCGACCCGGTCGACCCGGCCGCCGCGGCGACGGGGTCTGCGGCGACGGAGTCCGCGGCGGCGACGCCGACCGAGCAGTCCGGCGGCGACGAGCCGTCCGAGCGCTGACTCGGCGCAGCGCGGCGACCGCGGCCGTCACTCGTCGCGTTCGGAGACGACGTCGCCGCCGCGGTCGGTCCACTCGGTGAGGCTGCCCTCGTAAAACAGGAGGTCGTCGTAGCCGAGGTGTCGCAACACGAGGTAGGTGTGGCTGATGCGGCGCGCGGTGTTGCAGTACAGGAGCACCCGCCTGTCGGGGGTGACGCCGGCGCCGGCGAGGATTGTTTCGAGCGCGTCCCGCGGTTTCAGGCCGCGGGTGTCGGTGTCGACGAGCTCCTTCCAGTCGAGCTGGACGGCGCCGGGGAGGTGCGCGTCGGCGTACTCCTCGGGTTCGCGGGTGTCGACGACCACGACGTCGTCGCGGCCGAGCAGCCGCTCGACCTCGTCGAAGCCGACCAGCGGGGCGTCCGTCGGCTCCGCGACGGCGTAGTCGGTCGGCTCCGGGTCGACCGCGTCGGTGCTGGTGGCGTGTTCGCGGCTCCAGCTGCTGTAGTCGCCGTCGAGCACGTGGAGCCGCTCGGGGTCGTGGCCGTACAGCTCCGCGGTGACGACGAACCGGGCGGCGAAGACGCCGTGGGTGTCGTCGTAGGCGACGACGTCGTCGCCGGCGTCGACGCCGGCGGCCGACAGCAGCGCGGCCCAGTCGTCCGGCTCGGGCAGCATGCCGTCGTCGCCGACGCGGAACTCGTCGAACGGAACCGAGACGGCGCCGGGGACGTGACCGATGCCGTCGTACTCCCAGCCGTCGCGGACGTCCACGACGACCAGGTCGTCGTCGCCGAGGCGGTCGGCGACCGCGTCGGCGGAGGCGAAGATGTCCATGCCGCCGCTTGGCGCCGCCCGGGGAAAAGCACGGCCGACGCGGCGACCCTTCCCGGGCGTCCCCCGAACCGGAACTTGTTGCCGGAAGTTGGCGCCGGCGTCACGGCGACCCCGCCGCAGTGTCCGGGGAGCGAGACGTAGCCTCGCCGACACCGCGAAACAACCAGAAATACTTGCCTGTTCGCGAAACGAATGGCCGGGTCTGCCGGTGCTGCGGGTATTATGACGGGCGAACACGTACACCGGAACGCAATGTCAGACTACGCGAAGGACGTACTCGTCTCTCCGGAGTGGGTGGAGGACCACCTCGACGAGTTCCAGTCCGACGACCCGGCGTATCGGCTGGTCGAAGTCGACGTGGACACGGAGGCGTACGACGAGAGCCACGCCCCCGGCGCCATCGGCTTCAACTGGGAGACGCAGCTCCAAGACCAGGTGGAGCGAGACGTCCTCAAGCAGGACGACTTCGAGGAACTGAACGAGTCGCACGGCATCTCCGAGGACACCACGGTCGTCCTGTACGGCGACAACTCGAACTGGTTCGCCGCGTACACCTACTGGGAGTACAAGTACTACGGCCACGACGACGTGAAACTGGTCGACGGCGGCCGCGAGTACTGGGTGGAGAACGACTACCCGACCACCGACGAGGTGCCGTCGTTCCCGGAGACCGACTACGACGCCGACGAGGCCGACGAGTCCATCCGCGCGTACCGCGACGACGTCCAGGACGCCATCGACGCCGACGTGCCGCTCGTCGACGTCCGCTCGCCCGAGGAGTACAGCGGCGAGGTCCTCGCCCCGCCGGGCCTGCAGGAGACCGCCCAGCGCGGCGGCCACATCCCCGGCGCCCGCAACATCTCGTGGGCCGACGTCACCGACGAAGAGGGCAAGTTCCTGTCCGCAGAGGAGCTCGAAGAGCTCTACAGCGACGTGCTCGCCGAGGGCGACGACGAAATCGTCGCCTACTGCCGCATCGGCGAACGCTCCTCCGTCGCCTGGTTCGCGCTGCACGAACTCGTCGGCGCCGACCAGGCCGTCAACTACGACGGCTCGTGGACCGAGTGGGGCAACCTCGTGCGCGCCCCCATCGAGACCGGCAGCGGCGAGTAACGCCGCCGCCTCCATCCGCGTCCGCGACGACGACCCCGTCTCGACGCGTCTCTCTGTTTCCGCTTTCTCTCCGCCTCGACGCGTCTCCCCGTCCCCGTTTCCTCTCGATTCGCTCCGGCGACGAGCAGCGTCGCCCGCGACTCAGCCGAGCACGAGCGCCGCGACGCGCGGCGTCACGAACGCTTCGACGAACGCCGCGGCGACGAACACCACGGCGAGGCCGACGAACACCCGCGTCGCCCGCCGGAGTTCGTCGGCGACGGCCGCCGCGGTGGTCCGGCCGCGGACGGCGCGCCACCCGACGGCGCCGAGGTGGAGGCCGACCGCGGCGGAGACGGCGAGCGCCGGGAGTTCGACGACGCCGTGGGGCGCGACGAGCGCGAGGAACGCCGTCCGGTCGTAGATTCCGGCGAGCGCCCCGATCAGCGCGCCGTTGAACACCAGACCGGTCACGGCCGGCACCCCGAACGCGAGGCCGCCGAACGCGCCGCTGACGCCGACCAGCCAGTTGTTCGCGGCGATGGTGACGAACGGCCCGACGGGGACGGCGCCGAACGTCCCGGCGACGTCGTCGGGGACCGGCAGCCGGACGTCGTACGGCGCCGTCAGCCCGTAGCCCGCGGCGAGACCGGCAACCAGCACGGCCGCGGCGGCGACGGTGGCGGCGACGTGGCCGCGCACGAACCCGGCGAGCGCCCGGCAGCCGTCCGCGACCGCCGACGCGACGCGGCTCCGCGCGCTGCTGCGGTCGGCGGCGGGCAGCGACGCGTCGCCGTACAGCGCGACGACGAACGCGTCGAGGACCGGCGTCAGGAGCAGCGGAACCGCGACGCCGACGACGCGCCCCGCGGCGGCGACGTTCAGCGCCGCGGCGGCGACGCCGGCGGCGACCACGGCGCCCGCGGCGATGAGCGCGTACGCGACGGCGCGGACCGGACGCCGCCGGATGAAGCCGACGCTGCCGCGGACCGCGCCGCCGACGCCGACGTCGTCGACGACGACCGCGGCGGGCGCGAACGCCAGCAGGAAGGCGACGGCGACGGCGAACAGCACGCCGAGCAGCGCGACGAGGACGCCGGCGACGACGCCGACTGCGGTGCCGGTCGCGGCGAGCCCGACCGCGGCGACGACTGCGACGCCGAGGCCGGCGACGGGCAGCGCGCCGCGGAGCAGCGTCAGTCCGAGGAACGTCCGCCACCGCGCCGCGCCGGCGACGCCCGCGGCGAGCGGGTCGTCGCGGCCGTTCAGCGCCGCCAACACGGTCTCGTGGGTGATGGCGGCGGCGACGCCGCGACCGAGCAGCGCGACCACGACCGCGCCGAGGAGGCCGGCGACGAGCAGCGCGCCGACCGTCGGCGTCGCGAGCCCGGCCGCCGCCTCGGTGAGTTCGGGCGGCAGCGTGCCGCCGGAGACGATGGATTCGTCGTCCGCGGCGCGCTGGGCGTCGACGTACGCTTCGGCGACCGGCTCGATGCGGCCGGCGCGGGCGAGCAGCGCGACGGCGACGCCCGCGGCGGTCAGCAGCGGGACGCGCGCCGCCGGCAGGACGCCGAGCGCGAGCAGGTACGCGGGCAGTACTGCGGCGGGGCGGTCGAGGAGGACGCGGCCGGCGGCGGTCAGCGCGCCGCCGACGGACGGCGGGGAGTCCGACATGTGGGGACACTCCCGGCCGTCCGCCCTAAGCGTACCGCCGACGGACCGACCGCCGACCGACTGACCGACAGACTGACCGCCGACCGACCGTCGCCTCGCGAGCAGTTCGGTTCGGGGGCCGCCCGGCCCGCTGCCGGGGGTTTCAAGCGCCCGACTCACCTAGCTGTCCGCATGGACGCTGACGCTTTCGACGACGAGGTTCGCGACGCTCACGAGACGCCGCTGTCCCGGCTCGGCTCGTCGAAGTCGCTGTACGCGCTGACGGGCGGCGAGATGGCGGCCGACGCGGTCCGCGGCGCCGTCGCCGCCGAGTACGACGCCGCCGCGGAGACGTTCGAGGCGTGGAGCGCCGACGAGGGGAGCGGCGACGCGGCGGCGCTCTTCGGCGCCGTCGCCGAGGAGTCCCGCGACGCCCGCGACGCCGTCGCGCCGGACGACGGGCCGGCGGACCGCGACTACCCGGAGTACGAGACGCTCGCCGACCTGGACGCGTCGACGGCGCGCGCCGGCGGCCTGTACGCCCGGTGCCTCCTCGCGCACACGCGCGTCGCGCAGGCCGTCGGCTTCTTCGTCGGCGACGCCGACCCGACCACCGCAGCCGAGTTCCGCGGCCACCGCGACGACCTCGACGGGCGCCGCGAGGACGCGCTCGACCTGCTCGCCGAACTGTGCGACACCGACGACGACTGGGCCGCCGCCCGCAACGCCGCCGACGCCGTCGTCGAAGCCGCCTACGACGACTACGTCGACACGCTCGAAGGCATGGGCGTCCAGCCGAAGAACGTCTGCTGAGCCGGCAGCTACACGGAAACCCGCTCGTCCCCTCCCCGTCCCGTCCCGCTGCATCCGCCCGGCCGTCAGGCCTTTTGACGAGTCCGCGCTGGACACGACAACAGGTGTCCCCAGCATGACCGACGAGACCACTCAGCGACTGCGTTCGGCGGTGCTGACCGGGCTGCTGGTTCTGGCGGCGGTGACGGCCGGCGGAGCAGCCGCGGCGGCACCCGACCCCGCTCACCAGCCCGAAGCGGCCGCGTCACCGGCGGCCGCAACCACCGGCAGTACCAGCATCGCCGCCAGCACCACCGGCGCCAGCACCGCGAACGTCTCCGGCGGCGTCGCGTTCGCGTACGTCGACACGAGCACGAGCCAGCTCACGCTCGTCGGCGCCGACGGCGCGAGCCACGTCGTCGAGGAGTCCACGACCGCCGAAATCCTCGGGCCGCCCGCCGACCTCGACGACGACCCGGCGCTCGAAGTGCCGTACGTCGACTCCAGCGGCACCGTCTACGTCAACGACCGGACCGGCGAGGAGGTCGCGCTGACGGACAGCCAGGTCGCCGACAAGCAGCTGACCCGGCTCGCGACGGCCGACTGGGACGGCGACGGTCACGCCGCGGTGGTCTACGTCAACACGACGACCGACGGCGCCGACGTCTACCGCGTCGAGCCGTCGACCGGCGAGCGCGCCCGCGTTCTCGACCCCGCCTCCCCCGCGCAGGCCGTCCTCGGCGTCGGCCAGTTCGACGGCGACGGCGGCGCTGACCTCGTGTACGCGACCGCCGACTACGAGGTGAAGTACCTCGACCGCGCGACGGGCGACGTCGAGACGACGAACTACACCAGCGTCGGCGCCGACAGCAACGGGCTCGGCGTCGGCACCCTGACCGACTTCGACGGCGACGGCCAGGCGCGGCTCCCCGTCGTCGACGGCGAGAACGACGTCGTGCTGCTCGCCGCGAACGGCTCCACGACCACGGTCGCCGGCGGCGCCGACAAGGCACCGGTCGCCACGGTCGACTGGGTCGGCGACGCCCGACAGGAAATCCTGTACGTCGGCGCCAGCAGCGGCCAGATACGCTACGCGGCGCTCGACGGCTCCACCGGCGCGGTCCGCGTCGACAACAACACGGTGTCGCCCGCAGACAGCGCCGGAATCGCCGGCGCGCCGAACCGCGGAGCCGCCCGAAACGTCGACTCGTCGGTGCAGGAGGAACCGGGCGCGACGCCGACCGACTCGCCCGGCTCTGACTCAGCCGGGACCGACGCCACGACCACGGCGGACGGTACCGCCGCGACGGACGCCGAGACCGGCGCCGCCGCCGACGCGACGATTACGACCACTACCCCCGGGTTCACCGCGCTGCTCGGAGTCGTCGCGGTCGTCGGTGCTGCGCTGCTGGCCGCTCGCCGCGACTAACCGCGCGGCCGCCGACGCCGCACCGCTCTCGGGGACGCGGACCGCTGGCCCGGCGAACCGCGGACTGTTCTCCCGAGTCGCCCCGAACGTTCAAGTACGAATCCGCGGCCAGACGCCCGTATCACGTAGCGACGACCGCGGGGCACACACGGCGGGTGTGCGGCACACTGCTCCGCGAGCGGACCGACGGTGCCGCCTGTCAGCCACCAACCGGTCGCTGAGCGACCGCGTTCGTCAAGTGGCTTCGGCGCCTTCCGCGACCAATGAGTGAATCGGAAGGGCCGCTGTCGCCGGACCGGCCCGGAGCGGACAACGAGTTCCGCGTCGACGCGCCGTTCGACCCGGCCGGCGACCAGCCGGAAGCCATCGAACAGCTCGTCGAGGGGTACGAGTCGGGGATGACCGAGCAGACGCTGCTCGGCGTCACCGGCTCCGGGAAGACGAACACGGTGTCGTGGACCGTCGAGCAGCTCCAGCAGCCGACGCTCGTCATCGCGCACAACAAGACGCTGGCGGCGCAGCTGTACGAGGAGTTCAAGAACCTGTTCCCGGACAACGCCGTCGAGTACTTCGTCAGCTACTACGACTACTACCAGCCGGAGGCGTACGTCGAGCAGACGGACACGTACATCGACAAGGAGATGACGATCAACGAGGAGATCGACCGGCTCCGCCACTCCGCGACCCGGTCGCTGCTCACCCGCGACGACGTCATCGTCGTCGCCTCCGTCTCCGCCATCTACGGGCTCGGCGACCCGGCGAACTACCGGGCGATGGCGCTCGAACTGGAGGTCGGCGAGCAGGTCGGCCGCGACGAACTGCTCGCGCGGCTCGTCGACCTCAACTACGAGCGCAACGACGTCGACTTCCAGCAGGGGACGTTCCGGGTCCGCGGCGACACCGTCGAGGTGTTCCCGATGTACGGCCGGTACGCCGTCCGCATCGAGCTGTGGGGCGACGAGATCGACCGGATGCTGAAAGTCGACCCGATGCAGGGCGACGTGGTCTCCGAGGAGCCGGCCGTGATGGTCCACCCGGCGGAGCACTACTCGATTCCGGAGTCGGAACTCGAAACCGCGATCGACGAGATCGAGGACCTGATGGAGAAGCGGGTGCGGTACTTCGAGCGGAACGGCGACCTCGTCGCCGCTCAGCGCATCGAAGAGCGCACCACGTTCGACATCGAGATGCTGCAGGAGGCCGGCTACTGCTCCGGCATCGAGAACTACTCGGTCCACCTCTCCGACCGCGAGTCCGGCGACGCCCCGTACACGCTGCTGGACTACTTTCCCGACGACTTCCTCACCGTCGTCGACGAGTCACACCAGACCATCCCGCAGATAAAGGGGCAGTTCGCCGGCGACAAGTCACGGAAGGACTCGCTGGTGCAGAACGGGTTCCGGCTCCCGACGGCGTACGACAACCGGCCGCTCACGTTCGAGGAGTTCCAGGAGAAGACCAACCGGACGCTGTACGTCTCGGCCACCCCGGGCGACTACGAGCGGGAGCACTCCGAGCAGATCGTCGAGCAGATCGTTCGGCCGACCCACCTCGTCGACCCGAAAGTCGAGGTTGCGCCGGCGAAAGGGCAGGTCGACGACCTGCTCGACCGCATCGACGACCGCGTCGAGCGCGGCGAACGCACGCTGGTGACGACGCTCACCAAGCGGATGGCCGAAGACCTCACCGAGTACCTCGAAGAGAGCGGCGTCGACGTCGCGTACATGCACGACGAGACCGACACGCTGGAGCGGCACGAACTCATCCGGTCGCTCCGGCTCGGCGACATCGACGTGCTCGTCGGCATCAACCTCCTCCGGGAGGGGCTTGACATTCCGGAGGTGAGCCTCGTCGCCATCCTCGACGCGGACCAGGAGGGGTTCTTGCGGTCGGAGACGACGCTGGTGCAGACGATGGGGCGCGCCGCCCGCAACGTCAACGGCGAGGTCGTGCTGTACGCCGACGACACCACGGAGGCGATGGAGGCCGCCATCGACGAGACGCAGCGCCGCCGCGAAATCCAGCGCGAGTTCAACGAGGAGCACGGCTACGAACCCAAGACCATCGAAAAGGAGGTCGGGGAGACGAACCTGCCCGGCTCGCAGACCGACACGTCCGGCGTCGCCGGCAGCGACGTCGCCGACGAGGAGGAGGCGCACGCCCGGATTCGGGCGCTCGAAGACCGGATGGAGGAGGCCGCCAGCAACCTCGAGTTCGAGCTGGCCGCCGACATCCGCGACCGCATCCGGGAACTCAGCGAGGAGTTCGACGTCGACGCCGGCGACGACGGGGTCGCGCCGCCCGAACCGGAACGCGGCGTCGACTTCTGACGGACGGACGACCGGCTCAGTCCGCGGCGGTGCCGGACGAGTCCCCGGCGTCGTCGGCGGCGCGCTCGTGCAGGCCGGAGCCGGTGGAGTAGCGGAAGTAGCCGCAGAGGCCGACCGCGGCGACGACGTTCGACACCGTCACCGCCCAGAACGGGCCGAGCGCGCCGTAGCCGAGCGCGAACGCGCCGACGGCGGCGACCGGGACGCGGACCGCCCAGTACTGCAGCATCGTCGAGTACATGCTGACCTCGGTGCGGCCGGCGCCGTTGAACCCGGCTTCGACGGCGTAGATGGCGCCGAGCGCCCAGTACCCAAGCGCCAGTATCTGCAGGTACAGCAGCGCGTACCGGACGGTTTCGGCGTCGGCGCCGGGGATGAACAGGTCGACGATGACGCCGGGGAACGCCCACTGGAGCGCGCCGAGCGCGCCGAGCCCGACGGTCGCGGCGCCGACGCCGAGCCAGGTCGCTCGCGTCGCGCGGTCCGCGCGGTCGGCGCCGAGGTTCTGCCCGACGAGCGTCGTGCTCGCCTGGCTCAGCCCGATGGCGGGAACGAACGCGACCGTCGCGACGCGCGCGCCAACGGTGTAGGCGGCGAGCGCGGCGGCGCCGCCGGTCACCGAGATGATGGAGACGACGACGAGCCGCGCGACCTGCCGCGCGATGCTCTGGCCGGCTTTCGGCGCGCCGACCGTGACGAGTTCGCGGAACTCGGCGACGTCGACGTCGACCGCGCCGCCGTCGAAGTCGAAGCCGCCGTAGGCCGACAGCGCCACCGCGATACCGAGGAGGCCGCCGACGGCGTAGCCGACGAGCGTCGCGTAGGCGGCGCCGGCGATGCCGAGCCGCGGGAAGACGCTCCAGCCGAAGATGAAGAACGGGTCGAGGACGATGTTGACGCCGATGGCGACGAGGTTCATCGCGAGCGGCGTCCGGGAGTCGCCGGCGCCGAGGAAGCCGTACTCGAAGACGTCGCTGACGGAACTGACGAGGTAGGCGACCGCCATGGCGCCGAGGTACACCGCGGCGAGCCGGGCGACGTCGTCGCCGGGGTTGAACAGCCGGGTGACGTCGAGCGCGACGAGGTTCGCGACGACGGCGAGCACCGCCATGCTGCCGACGGCGGCGAGCAGCGCGTGGAACACGGTGCGGCGGGCGCCGTCGCCGTCGCCGTTGCCGACGCGCTGGGACACGAGGACGTGCTCGCCGGTGTACACCGCACCGACGACGGCGGCGAGCAACCCGATCATCGGTGCGGTCAGGCCGACCGCGGCGACCGCGTCGCCGCTCAGCCGGCCGAGCCAGAACACGTCGACGACCTGCTGGGCGACCAGCGCGAACTGCTGGGCGACGAGGGGAATCGAGAGGAACGCCAGCGCCTTGCCGAGCGACCCCTCGGTTATTTCCTCCGTCGAGACGTCGAACATATCGGTCGTTTTCTTCTCTTGACCGGACAGTAAAAATTTACCGATACGTGTCGCGTCGCTGTGGGGTCGACGCATCCGTATCCTTTTGCCGCCGGCGGTGAAGCATCCGGTATGAGCAGTCGGCGGCGGAAGCCGGACTGGCTGAAGATGCAGCCCCCCGCGGGCCAGCGCTTCACCGAGATCAAATCCACGCTGCGCGAGCACGACCTCCACACCGTCTGCGAGGAGGCGAACTGCCCGAACCTCGGCGACTGCTGGTCGGGCCGCGACGGCCCCGGTACCGCGACGTTCATGCTGATGGGCGACCGGTGTTCGCGCGGCTGTAACTTCTGTGACGTCGCCACCGGCGGCATGGAGCCGCTCGACCCCGACGAGCCCGCGAACGTCGCCGACGCCGTCGCCGAAATCGGGCTGGACTACGTGGTGCTCACCTCCGTCGACCGCGACGACCTCGCCGACGGCGGCTCGGCGCACTTCGCCGAGACCATCCGCGAAATCAAGCGCCGCGACGCCGACACGCTCGTCGAGGTGCTCATCCCGGACTTCGGCGGCGACGAGGCGGCCGTCCGCCGAATCATCGACGCCGGCCCGGACGTCATCGCGCACAACGTCGAGACCGTCGACCGGCTCCAGTGGCCGGTCCGCGACCGCCGCGCGACGTACGAGCAGACGCTCGACGTGCTCGAACAGGTCGACCGCGAATCCGACATCCGCACCAAGACCAGCATCATGCTCGGCCTCGGCGAGTACGACCACGAGGTGTACCAGACGCTCCGCGACCTCCGGGAGGTCGGCGTCGACATCGTCACGCTCGGCCAGTACCTCCAGCCGTCGGCGTCCCACCTCGACGTCACCGAGTACGTCCACCCGGACGTCTTCGACACGTGGCGGTGCGTCGCCGAGGAGGAACTCGGCTTCCTCTACTGCGCGTCCGGCCCGATGGTCCGGTCGTCGTACAAGGCCGGCGAGTTCTTCGTGGAGGCGCTGCTCCGCGACGGCGAATCGCCCGAGCAGGCCCGGACGATGGCGCGCGCCGCCGACGGCGACTGACTCGCGCCGCCGACGGCGACCGCCGGCGACACCTGCTTCGCGCCGGGCCACCCGTATTCTGAATCATCGTTTGTCCAGAACGCAGCGGAATTTTTCGTCGTTCACCGTCGACACCGGAAGTGTCCCTCGGCTGGCTGGACAATCTTGCAGAAGTCGGGGAGGGAACTGGACGGGGCGACGACGTCCGGCAGTATTTCTGTTCACAGTAAACTATTTACGAAAACACTATGCCGTGGGCGGGCCAGTCTACAGCCATGCGAAGGTGGGACCCGTGAGCACCCTCGAACGCGACCCGCGCGACGGGACGGTTCAGGTGCTCGACGAGGACGGCAGCGTCGTCGGCGACATCCCGGACCTGTCCGCCGACGAGCTGGTCGCGATGTATCGACACATGAAGCTGGCCCGCCACTTCGACCAGCGCGCCGTGTCGCTCCAGCGGCAGGGCCGCATGGGGACGTACCCGCCGCTGTCCGGCCAGGAGGGCGCGCAGGTCGGCTCCGCGATGGCGCTCGCGGACGACGACTGGCTCGTGCCGTCGTACCGCGAACACGCCGCACAGCTCGTCCGCGGCCTCCCGCTCGACCAGACGCTGCTCTACTGGATGGGCGACGCCCGCGGCGGCCGCGTCCCGGACGAGGCGAACATCTTCCCGGTCGCCGTCCCCATCGCCTCCCAGATTCCGCACGCCACCGGGATGGCGTGGGCGGACAAACTCCGGAACGGCGGCGACACCGACACCGCCGTCCTCTGCTACTTCGGGGACGGCGCCACCTCCGAAGGCGACTTCCACGAGGGGCTGAACTTCGCCGGCGTCTTCGACACCCCGAACGTGTTCTTCTGCAACAACAACCAGTGGGCCATCTCGGTGCCGCGCGAACGGCAGACGGCCTCCGAGACGCTCGCGCAGAAAGCCGTCGCGTACGGCTTCGAGGGCGTTCTCGTGGACGGCATGGACCCGCTGGCGGTGTATCAGGTGACGACGGAGGCGCTCGCGAAGGCGAAAGACCCCGGCGAGGACGAGCGCCGCCCGACGCTCATCGAGGCGGTCCAGTACCGGTTCGGGGCGCACACCACCGCCGACGACCCGTCGGTGTACCGCGAGGACGACGAGGTTGAGCGCTGGAAGGCGAAAGACCCGATTCCGCGGCTGGAGACGTTCCTGCGGAACCAGGGCATCCTCGACGACGACCGCGTCGACGCCATCCAGGAGTCCGTCGAAGACGAGGTGGCCGACGCCATCGACGCCGCCGAGTCCACGGAGCGCCCCGACCCCGAATCGATGTTCGACCACGTGTACGCAGAGCAGCCGCCGGGGCTCCGCGAGCAGGCGGAGTCGTTCGCGGCGTTCCGCGACGAACACGGCGACGAGCCGTTCTTGGAGTAACAATGAGTACGCACGACACAGACGCCACGCAGAACCTCACGCTCGTACAGTCGGTCCGCGACGCGCTCGCGACGGAGATGGAGCGCGACGACGACGTCGTCGTCATGGGCGAAGACGTCGGGAAGAACGGCGGCGTGTTCCGCGCCACCGAGGGCCTGTACGACGAGTTCGGCGAGCACCGCGTCATCGACACGCCGCTCGCCGAGTCCGGCATCATCGGCACCGCCATCGGGATGGCGGCGATGGGGATGAAGCCCGTCCCGGAAATCCAGTTCTCCGGGTTCATGTACCCCGGCTTCGACCAGATCGTCTCGCACATGGCGCGGCTGCGCGCCCGGTCGCAGAGCCGGTTCACGCTCCCGATGGTGCTGCGCGCCCCGTACGGCGGCGGCATCCGCGCCCCCGAACACCACTCGGAGTCGAAGGAGGCGTTCTACGCACACGAGGCCGGACTGAAGGTCGTGATTCCGTCGACGCCGTACGACACGAAGGGGCTGCTCATCTCGGCGATGCGCGACCCGGACCCGGTCGTGTTCCTCGAACCGAAGCTCATCTACCGCGCGTTCCGCGGCGACGTCCCCGAGGCGGACTACGAGGTCCCCATCGGCGAGGCGGCGGTGCGCCGCGAAGGCAGCGACGTCTCCGTGTTCTGCTACGGCGCCATGACCCGGCCCGCGCTGGACGCCGCGGCGGAACTCGAAGCGGACGGCGTCGACGCCGAAGTCGTCGACCTCCGCACCGTCTCGCCGCTCGACCGCGACGCCATCGTCGAGTCGTTCAAGAAGACCGGCCGCGCCTGCGTCGTCCACGAGGCGCCGAAGACCGGCGGCCTCGCCGGCGAAATCACGGCGATTCTCCAGGAGGAGGCGCTGCTGTACCAGGAGGCGCCGGTCCAGCGCGTCACGGGCTACGATGTCCCGTACCCGCTGTACGCCATGGAGGACTACTACATGCCGAACGCGACGCGGGTCGCCGAAGGTATCAGGGAGGCGGTCGAGTTCTGAGTATGGCGACGAAAGAGTTCAAACTCCCCGACGTCGGCGAAGGCGTCGCCGAAGGGGAACTGGTCAACTGGCTCGTCTCGCCCGGCGACACGGTCACGGAGGACCAGCCGGTCGCCGAGGTCGAAACCGACAAGGCGCTCGTCGAGGTGCCGAGCCCGTACGACGGCACCGTGAAGGAGCTGCTCGCCGAGGAGGGCGAGATGGTACCGGTCGGCGACGTCATCATCACCTTCGAGGTCGGCGAAGAAGCACCGGAAGGCGGTTCGGAGGCAGCCGAAGCCGGAACGGAGGCGGAAGCCGAGGCTGAATCCGAGGCCGAAGCGGCGCCGGCCGAGGAGTCCGCGGAGTCCGCGGAGTCCGCGGAGTCTGCGGAGTCCGCGGCGCCCGCGCCGGGGAGCGGCCGCGTGTTCGCGCCGCCGTCGGCGCGGCGGCTCGCCCGCGAACTCGGCGTCGACATCGGGGCCGTGCAGGGCAGCGGGCAGAGCGGCCGCATCACCGAAGCGGACGTCCGCGAGCACGCCGAATCCGGCGGCGGCGAGGCGTCCGAGTCGGCCGGTCCGAAGGACGTCGAGGTCGGGACGCGGCCCTCGGCGACGACGAAGCGCGGCGAGGAGTCCGCGTCGGCGGCGGCAGGCGGCGCGGAGGAAGGCGGCGCGGCGCCGAGCGGCGTCGAAGCCGCGGGCCGCGACCGGACGCTCGCCGCGCCGGCCACCCGCCGCGTCGCCGAGGAGGAGGGCGTCGACGTCGACGACGTGCCGACGGACGAACTCCGCGAGGGCGAAGCGTTCGTCGACGAGGCGCAGGTCCGGCAGTACGCTGACGCCGTGAAGCGAGCGAAAGCGGCGGAGGCCGAAGCGGCGACGGAAGCCGAACCGTCCGGCGCGGAGCCGTCGGCCGCGGAGTCCGGCGCAGAATCGGGGGCTGCCGCGGAGTCCGGCGCGGAGCCGGAGACGATTCCGTACCGGGGCGTCCGGCGCACCATCGGCGAGCAGATGCAGCAGTCGAAGTACACGGCGCCGCACGTCACCCACCACGACACCGCGACCATCGACGACCTGGTGGAGACGCGGACCGAACTCAAAGAGCGCGCCGCCGAACGCGACGTGAAGCTCACCTACCTGCCGTTCGTGCTGAAAGCCGTCGTCGCGGCGCTGAAAGAGCACCGCCACCTCAACTCCGAGCTCCGCGAGGACGACGACGAAATCGTCCTGAAATCCGAGTACAACGTCGGCATCGCGGTCGCGACCGACGCCGGCCTGATGGTGCCCGTCGTCGACGACGTCGACCAGAAGGGGCTGCTCGAAATCGCGTCGGAGGTGAACGACCTCGCCAGCCGCGCCCGCGACCGGTCGCTGAGCCGCGAGGAGATGCAGGGCGGGACGTTCACCGTCACGAACTTCGGCGCCGTCGGCGGCGAGTACGCGACGCCCATCATCAACTACCCTGAGACCGCGATTCTCGGCCTCGGCGCCATCGAAAAGCGCCCGGCCGTGAAGGAAGTCGACGACGGCGGCTTCATGGACGACGACGGGCCGTCCGAACAGGTCGTCCCGGCGCACACGCTGCCGCTGTCGCTCTCCATCGACCACCGCGTCGTCGACGGCGCGGACGCCGCCCGGTTCACGAACCGCGTCATCGAACTGCTGGAGAACCCGCAGCTCCTCCTGCTCGAGTAGGCCGGCCGGAGCCGCTGCGTCCCGCTCCGGCTCCGCCGTTTCTTCGGTCCGTGGTAAACAGTCACGTTCCACCTGAAACGGAGGGGTTGTGGCGGCGGCGGTCACGTCGCCTGCACGCGGTTCCCCGATATTTTTCTGAAGGACCGCAGAATCAGGGGTGCCACGAAGCCCCGGCCGTCCGTGTTGCTCGACCGGCTCCCGGTCCGCGGCGCGCTCGGCCGCGTCAGGTGCGTTCGCCGTCGGCGCGGTGCTCGGAGATGATTTCGTCCACCATCTCGACGGTCTGTTCGCGTTCGCGCTCCTCGGCGCGGTTCTCCCAGTCGTCGACGACGGCCTCGACGTCGCTCTCGCGGGCGACGGCGAGCTCGTCGACCTCCTGCAGCTGGACGTCGTCCGCGGGGCCGACCGGGACGCCGCGGTCGAACAGCACCTCGTCGGCCTCCTCCGAGAGGCCGCCGGAGCGCAGCACGACGCGGGGCTCCGTCTCCGCGAGCAGTTCGGCCGTCGCCCGGCCGGCGCCGGAGGCGTCGCGGAGGTAGACCACGTCGCCGGCGGCGAGCCCGTACTGGGCGTCGGCGTGCTCGATGGCGGTCTTCGTGAACTGGTCGACCACCTTCACCGGGACGAGGTCGCGGCCCTGCGCGACGTCGGCGAAGTTGTCGTGGTCGAGCTTCCACAGCGTCTTCAGCCGGTCGAGTTTCCCCTCCAGTTCTTCGACGCGCGCCTCGGCCTCGTCGCGTTCGTCCTCCAGCCGGTCGTTGTCGCGGCGGAGCCGCGTGACCTTGCGGTCCCGGCGGGCCGCGCGGCGCTCCTCGCGGCGCGCCTCCGACAGCTCCGCTTCGAGTTCCTCGATGCGGTCGTCCTTCGCGTCGAGGTCGTCGTTCAGGTCGTCGACGTGCGACTGGAGCCGGTCGACCTGCTCCTCCAGGTCGCGGATGCGCTGCTCTTCGGCCGTGAGTTCGCGCTGCTCGTGCTCCTCGTCGCCGTCGTCGTCCGGCTCGTCGTCCGAGAGGTCGCGCAGCACGGCCTCGACCGACTCCTCGCCGGCGACGACGCGCGAGATGACTTCGCCGCGCTCGATGCCGGCCGGCACCTTCCGGGTGACGCGGTCGAACTGGTCGGCGTGGGCGTCGTAGGCGTACAGCGCGGCGGCGAGCGCGTCGCGCTCGTGGTCGTTGTCGTAGGCGGCGTCCTCGGTGCGGTGGAGCTTCTCGTCGACCGGCAGGTCGGCGTCGGGCACCCAGCCGGCGGCGTCGAAGCTCCGCCGGAACTTCTCGACTGTTTCGGGCATCGGGTTCACGTCGGCGGCGACGATGACCGGGCGGCCGCGCTCGACGAGCCACTCGATGACGTCGGCGGTGTCGGCGGTCCGGGTCGACAGCACGTCCAGCGGGTTCCCGTCCAGGTCGAGGACGGCGGCGGCGGTCGTCGTCCCCGGGTCGATGCCGACGATGACGTGGTCGCGGCGCTTCGCCAGCGGCTCGAACTCGATGCCGTCGCGGCGCTCCCGCTCGATTTCGACGCGGGTGTCGCCCGAGCGGTGCTGGGACACCGGGACGTCCTCGGGCCGCCCCTGCACCGTGAACACGGCGTTCGAGAAGCCGCCGTACTTCTCGGTGACGTCGCGGTCGTACTCCAGGTTCGCGTCTTTCAGTTCGGACTCGACCTGGCGGGCGCGCCGCTTCACGCTGCCGTGGATGCGGCGCGTGTACCGGTCCTGGCTCCACCCGCCCTTGCCGGTGGAGCGGCCGCGAGACACCTTCACCGTCGTCGTGTCGGTGAAGGCGGACACCTCGTAGCCGACGTTCGCGGCGGCGAGCCGCGCGGCGGCCTCGGCCTCCTTCATCGGCTCTTTCCCGTACGGGACGCCGTGGCGGGAGGCGACCCGCGAGAGCGGTTCGGGCCGCTCCGCGCCGGTCACCTGCACCAGCCGCGTGCCGTGCGGCAAAGAGCCGAGCAGGTGGACGAGCGCGGACTTGTCCTCCGCGAGCTCGTACATGTTGTCGGTGGCGACCAGCGCCGGCTCCTCCGAGTCGATGAGCCGCCGCAGCTTCCGGTGGCTGACGACGTCCCGCGTCAGCGACTCGCCGTCGAAGACGACGAGTGCGTACGACGGCGCGTCGCCGCGGATGTCGCCGCTCTGCACGTCGACCCCGAACACGACGGAGTCGAGCGCGCTCGTCCGGGCGTTCACGGTGTTCATTGGTCGGCCGCGGCGTAAAAACTCCGCGCCGTTGCCGGGTGTTCACGGCCCCCGTGGGTCACGGTCACACCGCGGAGCAGTCGGACGGTCACGGCTCCCGGTCCGGCGGGAACCGGTCCGCACGGACCACGCCGCGGACCGTCGCTGCGAACCGCCGGAACGTCGAACTGCGCCCCTTCTCGACGTACGCGGCGGCGGCGCTGCGCACGTCGGCCGGGACGTCGCCGATTCGGGCGCCGGTGACCACGACGACGGGCGCGCCGAGCCCGGCCCACTCTGCCCGCGCGACGTCGTCTCGTCCCCGCGGGTCGACCGCGACGCAGTCCACGTCGCCGCCGGCGGGTGCGGCCTCGTCGAAGCCGGCGGCGCCGGTGACCGCGATGTCGTCGCGTGCGAGCAGCGCCGTCGCGGCCGCGCGGAACTCCTCGTGCGGGTCCACGAGCAGCGCCGTCACGGTCCGTTCGGCCTCCTCCGCCGTGGATGCGTGTGCTGCTGCCATCGCGTCACCGGTTCGCCGTCCGGGGCTTAAGCGGCGCTATGAGGGAGCCGTCGCGCACGTGTGAGAAACGTACACGTGGATTCGTCGCGCCGGTAGCCGTCGCGGCGGTGGCCGTCGAGACGGTGCTGGCCGTGCCGCTCGGCGCGGCGGCCGGGCGGCGGAGTCGGCCGGTCAGTCGCCGTCCGGGAACGGCACCGCGACCTCGTCGCCGTCGTCCGGGACGAACACCTCGCCGTCGAACACCGCCGCCGCCTCCGATTCGAGTTCGTCGACGCGGCCGGCGTACCGCGAGGAGACGTGGACGAGCGCGAGCCGTTTCGCGTCGGCGCGCCGGGCCACGTCGGCGGCCTCCTTCGCCGTCGAGTGCGCCGTCTGCCGCGCGCGGTCGGCGTCCGCCTCCGTGAACGTCGCGTCGTGGACGAGCAGGTCCGCGTCCGCGGCGGCGTCCACCGTCGATTCCACCGGGCGGGTGTCGCCGGTGTAGACGAACGTCCGGCCGGGCCGCGGCGGCCCGACCACTTCGTCGGGCTGCACGACGGTTCCGTCGTCCAGTTCCACCGGCTCGCCGCTGTGCAGTGTGCCGTACTTCGGCCCCGGCGGAATCCCGAGTTCCTCCTCGGCCTTCTCGCGGTCGAACCGGCCCTTCCGGTCGGATTCGACCAGCGCGTACCCCATCGACGAGGTGCGGTGCTGCGTCTCGAACGTCCGTATCTCGTACTCCTCGCGGTCGACGGCGACGTCGCCCGGCGCGACCTCCCGCACCCGGACCGGGAACCCCGGGTCGTGGTCGCCGGCGCGGACGAGCGACTCGACGGTCCGCTTCGACCCCGGCGGCCCGTGGATGGTGAGCGGGTCCTCGCGGTCGTTGAAATCGAGGCTCTGGACGAGCCCCGGGATGCCGAGGATGTGGTCGCCGTGCATGTGCGTCAAGAAGACGTGCTCGAAGCCGAAGCCCGTGGAGAACCGCATCATCTGCCGCTGGGTCCCCTCGCCGCAGTCGAACAGCAGTTCGTCGCCTTCGCGGTTCACGTACAGCGCGCTCGGCGCGCGCTCCACGGTCGGTACCGCGCCGCTCGTCCCGAGGAAAGTGACCCGCAGCGTCATGCCCGCACCTGCGGCGCCCGGCGGTGAAACGCTGTCGAACCGCGGCCGCTCCGTCGCCGCCGCGGACCGGTCCCCGCAGCCGCCGCTGACCGCCCCCGAGACCGCCGCGCCGCGGCGACGGCCGTTCACGGCGCCGTATCCGGATTAATTCGGCTGAATCGGGCTTCGGGGGGTCCTATTTATAACCGGGTCGCGGCCGTCACGTCGACGTGCATGACCGAACACAGGACCTGGGCCGCCGTGGGAGCGGCCCTGATGCTGCTGCTCGCGGGCTGTAGCGGCGGCCTCACCGGGCCGTCCGGCTCCGGCGGCGGCGACGGCACGGGCACCGTGAACTTCTACGTCAGCGACCAGCAGAACGCCATCGACCAGTTCGAACACCTCAACGTCACCGTCACGCAGGTGACGCTCGTCAGAGCCGAGGGCGCGGCGAACAGTTCGACCGACGGCGACGCAGACGCCAACGCGACCGCCGAGGCCGGCGCCGACGGGCAGGTCACGTACGACGTCTCGAACGTCACGGTCGACCTGACGGAGCTGCAGGGCGCGAACGCCTCGAAACTCGGGTCGTTCGGCGTCCCGGACGGCCAGTACGACAAGGTGTTCGTCTACGTCAGCGACGTCGACGGGACGCTCACGAGCGGCGAGTCGGTGCGGGTGAAACTGCCGTCCAGCAAGCTCCAGATCACGAAGCAGTTCACCGTCGGGAACGGCGAGGAGGTCGACTTCGTCTTCGACATCTCGGTGTTCAAAGCCGGGAACTCCGGGAAGTACGTCCTGAAGCCCGTCGTGAGCCAGTCCGGCACGGGCGACCAGGTCGAAATCAGGGAGACGGGCGACCGGAAGCAGAAGCAAACGCAGAAGCAGAAACAGAAGCGCGGAGCCGGTGACGACGCGAACGAGACGGCGACGGCGCTGAACGCCTCGTTCGTCGGGAGCGTCGCGGCCGGCGAGAACGCCACCGTGTCGGTGACGCGGAACGGCACCGCGGTCGAGAACGCCTCGGTTCGCGTCACCCAGCACGTCGACGGCGAACTGTCGGTGACGACCGAGACGACGACCGGCAACGGCACCGCGACGTTCGCCGTGGCCGCGAACGCGACGAAACTGACCGTGCTCGTCGAGGACGGCGACGACGACGTCGAACTCGAGCGGGGGTTCGGCGACGCCGACGCGGAAACCACGACCACCGACGACGACAGCGGAGCGGGCAACGGAAACGGCGGTAACGCCGGAAACGGCGGCGGCAACGGGAACGGCGGTAACCCGGCCGTCCGCGCCGAACTGCTCGGCTAACGCCGATTATCGCCGGCCGACCGGTGCGGTAGTCGCGCGGTCAGGACTCGTTTTTCGCGCCGCCGGAGACGCTGCGGCCGGCGCCGGCGCTGCCGCTCGTCGCGCCGGCGGAGGCGTAGTTGACGCCGACGTACTCGCCGTCGACGGTCAGTAGCAGCGTGTAGTCACTCGGGAGCGTGAGGTTCGCGGCGAACCGGGCTTCGGGCCGGCCGGCGTCGCAGGCGGTCCGGTTCGCCGGCTGCTCCGTTCGGACGGCGAGTCGGTACGTGCCGGGCGCGATGCGGTCGAAGCGGGCGTCGAGCGCGACGTTCGGGTCGTCGACGGTGACGTTCTCGCGGAGCGTCAGGTCGGCGCCGGAGCCGTTCGGCGCGCTGACGGTGCGGTCGACCGCGCCTTCGGCGGCCGGGTCGACGCAGCCGACGCTCACAGTGTCGAACTCCTGGAGGGCGGCGTCTGGCTGGGAGGCGAACGGGCTGTCCGTGGAGACGGCCACGGCGGTCGCGGCGCCGCCGGCAGCGACGCCGACGGCGAACGCGACCGCGGCGGCCGCGAGGAGGGAAGTGCGGGAGACCATGCGTCCTGTCGGTATCGCGCCGCCGCAATCAGCGTTGCCGTCCGCGCTTGGACGCCGGACGCCGACTGCGGCGACTCCGGGCTGTGCCGTGGCGCCGTGTGCGGAGGGAAAGACAGTTCCCGGCTCCCCCCGTCGGCTCGCGTATGCGCATCGCCGTGCCCAACAAGGGGCGCCTGCACGAGCCGACGATGGAGCTGCTGGAGCGGGCGGGGCTGCACGTCGAGCAGACCGCAGACCGGCAGCTGTACGCGGAGACGGTCGACCCGGACGTGTCGGTGCTGTTCGCGCGGGCGGCCGACATCCCGGAGTACGTCGCCGACGGCGCGGCCGACCTCGGCGTCACCGGCCTCGACCAGGCGCGCGAGTCCGGCCACGACCTCGCGGACCTGCTCGACCTGGAGTACGGCCGCTGCCGGCTGGTGCTGGCCGCGCCGGAGGACGGCGACATCACGTCGCCGGCGGACGTCGCGGGCCGCACCGTCGCCACCGAGTTCCCGACGATTACGCGGCGCTACTTCGACGACCTCGGCATCGACGCCGAAGTCGTGGAGGTGACGGGCGCGACCGAACTGACGCCGCACGTCGACATGGCCGACGCCATCGTCGACATCACGTCGACCGGGACGACGCTGCAGGTGAACCGGCTCGCCGTCGTCGACGAGGTGCTCTCCTCCTCCGTCCACCTGTTCGCGCGGCGGGACGTCGCCGACGACGGGAAGGTGCAGCAGGTCGTCACCGCCTTCGAGTCGGTGCTGACCGCCGACGGCAAACGCTACCTGATGATGAACGCGCCGCGCGACCGCCTCGACGACGTCAGAGACGTGATTCCCGGGATGGGCGGCCCGACCGTGATGGACGTCGCGGATTCGGCCGACCCGGCGTCGGTCGGGGGAGAAAACGGCGAGAACGGCGAGGCGGGAAGCGACGGGAAGGACCGCGTCGCCGTCCACGTCGTCGTCGACGAACGGAAGGTGTTCGAGGTCATCACGGACCTGAAGCGCGTCGGCGCCAGCGACATCCTCGTCACCGAAATCGAGCGGCTCGTCGAATAGCGGCCGGCCCAGCGGTCGACTCCACGGTCGGTTCCGCGGTCGGCTGCCCGTCCGGTTCCGCAGCCGCTCAGCCGGGCGCGGTCTGATAGATCGCGAGCAGGCTGTTGACCGAGTAGGCGAGGATGACGGTGAGCGCGTAGTGCATCGCGGTGACGATGGCGGTGCTGCGCGCCGGCAGGTCGTAGACGGCGTAGATGACGGCGAAGTCGGCGACGAGCGCGAACGCGATGACGGCGTACACCGGGAGGACGGCGGCGGTGAGGCTGACGAGCGCCATCGTGACGCCCGGGGCGACGGCGAGCCGGAGGGAGGCGCGGTCGCCCATCACGAAGTACGCGGCGGCGTTCGCAAGCAGCGTCGACAGCAGCGCGATGAGCAGGAAGCCGCCGACGAGCGGGGCGAGCGCGGCCTGCAGCGGCGCCATCACTCCAGCAGCCCGAGCTCGGAGAGCCGCTCGGTGATGACGTCGACGGCGGCCTCGGCGTCGGCGGGCTTCTTCCCGCCGGTGATGACGAGCTTCCCGGAGCCGAACAGCAGCGCGACGACGTCCGGCTCGTCGATGCGGTACACCAGTCCCGGGAACTGCTCCGGCTCGTACTCGATGTGTTCGAGGCCGAGGCCGATGGCGATCGCGTTCAGGTTCAGCGACGTCCCGAGGTCGGCGGACGTCACGATGTTCTGCACCGTGATCTCCGGGTCCTCCTCGATGGGAATCTGGAGGTCGCGGAGCTCGTCGAACACGATGTGCAGCGCCTCGTGGACGTCCTCGGTCGACTCGGCGCCGGTGCAGACGATCTTGCCGGACCGGAAGATGAGCGCCGCGCTCTTCGGGTCCTGCGTGCGGTACACCAGCCCCGGGAACTGCTCGGGGTCGTAGTCGGCGCCTTCGAGGTCCATCGCCACGGTCTGGAGGTCGAGCTCCTGCTCGATGCCCGTCGACGCCACGACGTTCTGAATCTCTATCGTCTCCTTGGGGTCGACCATCGTCTCTCTATTTAAACGTGGGAGGTACCGGGTTAAAGTAGTACCGCCGCGCCCGGCCGCGGTTGGCCGGGGCGAGCCGCGGCCTTCAAGCCCGGCGGCGCCGCAGACCGGGACGTGTACGGGCTGGAGTTCGCCGGCGAGGAGGACGAGTTCGCGGCGCTGGAGGCCGGGACCGCAGCGGCCGGCGTCGACGTCGTGGCGCCGGGCGTCGCCGTCGCCGACGCCGTCGCCGTCGACCGCGTCCCCGGACTGGCGTACACGCGGACCGCGCTGGACCTGCTCGGCCGCACCGACGCGGACCCGCGGAGCGCCCGCGCCGTCGTCGACGCCGCCGAAATCGACCGCTCCCGCGACGACACCGTCGCCGTCCGCGCGCGCGTCGTCCGCGACTCCGCCGACGTCTCCACCGGCGACGCCGAGCGCGCCTGCGGCGCCGCGCTCACCGACCGCGGCTTCTCGGTCGACCTCGACGACCCCGACCACGTGCTCCGCGTCCTGTTCGCCGCCGACACCTGCCTCGTCGGCTGGGTCGCCGCCGAGTCCGTCCGCGACTTCGCCGACCGGAAGCCGACCGACCGGCCGTTCTTCCAGCCGGGCAGCATGGCGCCGATGGACGCCCGGGCGTACGCCAACCTCGCCGGCGCCGGCCCCGACGCCCGCATCGTCGACCCGATGTGCGGCACCGGCGGCGTCCTCATCGAAGCCGGCCTCGTCGGCAGCGACGTCGTCGGCAACGACGCCCAGCGGAAGATGGTGCGCGGCGCCCGCGAGAACCTCGCGCACTACCTCTCCGGCGACGCGGACCGCGCCGCGCACGCCGCCGACCACGCGGTCGTCCGCGGCGACGCCACCGCGCTCGGCCTCCGCGACGACGTCGCCGACGGCGTCGTCTTCGACGCGCCGTACGGCCGCCAGTCGAAAATCGAGACGCACCGGCTGGAGGACCTCGTCGCCGGCGCGCTCCGCGAGGCCGCCCGGATCGCGCCGCGCGGCGTCCTGGTCGCCGACCGGTCGTGGCGCGAGGCGGCCGTCGACGCCGGCTGGACCGTCACCGACACGTTCGAGCGCCGCGTCCACCGCAGCCTCGTCCGGTACGTCCACGTCCTCGAACGGGAGTGAGCCGGCGGCGACGCCGCTGAGAAGTCGTCGCTTCGTCGTCTCGCTCCTGAATCAGTCGTCGTTGCCGCCGTCAGTGTCCTCGTCGTCGCGTCGCGCGACCACGGATTCGCCGGCGCGGACGGCGTCGCCGCGGCTGACGCGGACGTCCGCGACGTCGTACTCCGGCGGGAGGACCACGTCGGCCCGCGAGCCGAACGCGATGTGGCCGATGCGGTCACCCCGTGTCACCGATTCTCCAGGTGAAACGTAGGGGGTGATTCTGCGGGCGAACCAGCCTGCGATAAGCGCACCGTCCGCGGCCCCGACGCGGTACTCGACGCGTTCGTTTCGACTGGAGTCCTTCGTGAACGCCGGGCGGTGGGCGGCGCCGCGGTGGTCGACGCGGGTGACGTCGCCGCCGACCGGGGCGCGCGTGACGTGGACGTCGAGCGGGCTCATGAACACGCCGACGCGGACGCGGTCGCCGTCCTCGCGGAGCACGGAGACGTGGCCGTCTGCCGGCGAGAGCACGCCGTCGCCCGCCGGGGAGCGCGGCGGGTCGCGGAAGAACCAGACGACGAACGCCGCGGCGGCGACGAGCGCGGCGGCGGCCGGCGGGAACACGACGAGCGCCGGGGCCGCGGCGACGAGCGCGGCGAGCGCGTACCTGCGGCCGCCGGGCGCCAGCCTCATTCGGCGTGAATCGGGGTCCGCGTCGTGTCGCGGCCGGCGGCCCACGCCGCGAGCAGGTGCGTGACGTGCAGCCGGTCGTCGGTGCCCTCAGACAGCTCCACGTCGACCTCGCCGGCGAGCTTGTGGAGCCGCGCGACCTCGTCGGCCGACGCGTCGGACTTCGACCGCGCGACGCGCAGCACCTCGCGGAGCAGGTCGCCGCCGTCGAACCCGGCGTCGTGAAGCAGGTCGTCGACGACGCTGCGCGCCTCCGCGAGGTCGCCGTCGCGGGCGGCGGTGATGGCGTCCAGCACGTCCTCGTCGGTGCCGACGTCGTTCAGCGTCTCGTAGGCGGCCTGCATCGTCAGTTCGCCGTGGTCGACGGCGGTCGCCTGCGCGGACAACACCGCCTCCCGGAGGTCGCCGCCGGCCGCGGACGCGACGAACTCCAGGCCGTCGTCGTCGTAGTCGACGTCCTCGTCGTCGCAGATGTCGGCGAGCACCGCGATCGTCTCGTCGGTGGTCGGCGCCCGCACCGGCACCGGGAAGCACCGCGACCGAATCGGCGGAATCAGCTTCGAGGGCTGCCGCGTCGTGAGGACGAACTGCGTCGTCCGGTGGTGCTGCTCCATGACGCGGCGCAGCGCCTGCTGGAAGTCCTCCCGAATCGCCTCGGCGTTGTCCAGCACGACCGTCTTGAACTCGCCGCTCATCGGCGCGTTCGCCGCCGACTCCTTCAGCACCCGGTTTATCATGTCGCGTTTCGCCATCCGGCTCCGCCCTTCGAGGAACGACGCGAACCGCGGGTCGGTCCGAATCTCCTTTTTTGTCCGGTCGAAGAAGTCCGCGACGTTGATCTCGATGAGGTCGTTGTCCGGGTCCTCGTGCGTCTCCCGCGCCAGCGCGCGCACCGCCGCGGTCTTCCCGACGCCCGGCGGCCCCTGCACCACGAGGTTCATCGGCTCGGCGGCCGCCCGCGACAGCCGGTCGCGCACCTCCGCCTGCGGCACCTCCGACAGCGACGGGGCGTGCGTGTCGGTCCACAACGGGCCGTCCATTACCGGTGTGTAGCCGGGGCGGGGCTATGAACTTGGCCGTTCGAGCCGCGGCGGCCCGGCTCCGGCCACCCGCGGGCACCAGCGCACGCTTCCCCGCCTATGCCGCCGAACCGACGGACGACTCCGGGGTAAACTCCGTTTAATCCGGGTTTCGCGTCGGCGGGATTGACACTCCGCGGGGCCGAGAGTGCGACGTATGACGGGAGACGCGTCCGGGCCGGCAGCCGTGCTCGTCGTGGCGGGCACGGAGTCGGCGCGCGACCGCTACGCCGAGCGGCTGGAGCAGGAGTACAGCGTCAGAACCGTCGGGTCCGGAGACGAGGCGGTCGGCCGCGTCGCGTCGGCGGACCGCGGGCTCGACGTCGCGCTCGTCGACCGAGGCACCGTCGACGCCGACGCGGTGGCCGCGCGCATCCGCGCCGCGTCAGAAGCGGTGCAGGTCGCCTGCGTCGCCGGCGCCGACGCCGACGCGGCCGGCGTCGACGTCTCCGCGCTCGGCGCCGCCGCCGACGCTGACGCCGCAGCAACGCGGACCGCTGCGCCGCGGACCACGACGACGGCGGCGCCCGACGACCTGCGCGGACTCGTCTCCGAGTTGCTGCTCGTCGGCCGGTACATGGCGCGGGTCCGGCAGTACTACGACGTGGTCGCGACGCGGGCGACCCGCGACGGCCGCGGCGACGCCGACGCCGGCGTCGACCGGGCGGAACTGGCTCGGCGCCGCGACGAACTGGAGTCCGAACTGGACGAACTCCGGTGTCGGCTCTGCCCCGACGACTACGACGCGCTGTTCAGAGGGGTCGGCGGGCCGCAGTCGCCGTCCGGTCAGAACTTCTCCAGCAGCCCGTCGTAGAAGCCGTCGCCGTCGGTTTCGTCCGCGAGCTTCTCCACGATGAGCTCCGGCGTCGACCGCGCGAGGTGGTTCTTCTTCGGCGACCGGTTCACGACCAGTTCGCCGTCCTCCAGCCCGACCGCCTCGATGCCGTCGACGGCGACCGGGAAGTCCGCGGCCTCCCGGATGTCGCCGGCGAGGTGCGAGACGAAGACGGCGGTGGCGCCCTGCCGGTCGAGCGCCTCCAGGATGCCGGCGATGATTTTCGCGGAGGCGCCCGGCTCCGTGATAGATTCGAGTTCGTCGACGAGCACCAGTCGGCCCTCGGCGCCGTCGACGAGGTCGCCGAAGTCGCGCAGCGTCGACTCGAACGCGCCGGCGTCGAGCGTCCCCTGCGACTTCGCGTAGTAGTGGAGTTCGGAGACGCGGCGGAGCCGCGCCGACTCGGCCGGCACGGGCAGCCCCATGTGCGCGAGCGTCGCGACGAGCGCGACGAGGTCCAGCGTCGACGTCTTCCCGCCGGAGTTGACGCCCGACAGCAGCGTGACGCCGTCGACGCCGTAGTCCACCGGGTCGACGTCGCCGTGCGGGACGTCGAGCAGCGGCGAGCGCCCGCCGACGATCTCGAAGCCGCCGGCCGCGACGCCCGCGTCGTCGGCGTCGTCGGCGTCGTCGGCGTCGCCGTCGGTCCCCGCCGCGTCGCGGTCGACGAACTCCGGCATCGTGCAGTCGAAGTCGCGGGTGAACCGGGAGACGGCGAGTTCGACGTCGAGTTCGAGCGCGTCGCGGACGAGCGTCTCGACCGGCTCGCGGAGCGCCGCGAGGTCGGATGCGAGGTCGGCTTTCAGTTTCGCGGCGCGCTGGTCGCGGGCGGCCTTCAGCTCGGTTCGCAGCCGGTTCACGGGGTCTTCGTTGCGCTCGACCGGGAACGACGGGTCGCCGGCGAACACGCGCTCGGTGAACTCGGCTTCGTTCTCCTGGAGCTGCAGCGCGTCGACGACGTGCTCGCGGGCCTTCCGAACCGCCTCGTCGTACTCGTCGGCGAGCTCCCGGGAGAGCAGCTGGTCGACGCGGGCGCCCTGCTCGACGAGCGAGAGGAAGTCCTGCCCCTCGATGGTGACGTCGCGTTCGCGGATGGCGTCGCGGAGGTGGTCGTTCGCGACGGACTCGGCGGTGCCGACCGCGGCGTCGAGGTCGTCGACGGCGACGCTCAGCCGCTCCAGTTCGTCGTCGCCGAGCACGGTGCCGTCGTCGTCGACGCGGCCGAGCGCGTCCCGGAGGTCGTCGGGGTCGCACGCCGGGTCGATGCCGGCTGCGTCGTGGACGTCGAGCGCGGCGTGCAGCCGCTCGCGGTTCTTCGCGAAGAAGCCGAGCAGGCGCTCCGGGACGACCTCCTCCGGATGATCTTCGGCGTCCGGGAGGACGCGGACGTCGCCGTCGACGTCGACGCCGGCGAACTCCTCGTCGAGCGCGACGACGGTCGCGTACGACCGCGCGAGTTCGGCGAGCCCGCGGGTGTCCTCGACGACTTCGACCGACAGCTCCGGGAACGCGGCCTCGGCCTCGGCGTAGCGCTCGGCGTCCGTGGTGGCGAGCGCCCGGTCGCGGACGCGGAGGCCGCGCGGCTCCGCCAGCGGCTTGACGCCGCGGAGCGCCGCGACCACGTCGTCGTCCGGGTCGCGGTCGGCGGCGGCGCGCGCCCACTCGCGCACCTCGTCGATGCGCGACTGCGTCGGGCTCGGGTACAGCGTCCGGAGCCGCTGTTCTGCGTAGTCGGTGACGGCGCGCGCTTGAAGCAGCGCGAGCGCGTCGTCGTAGAGTTCGGCGGCGCGGTCGGTGGCGGCCCAGCCGCCGGGGTCGTCGTGGCGTCGGCGGACGGCGCCCCGCGCAATCGCGGCGGCGCGGCCCTCGGAGACGCCGGGCGCGCGGGCCAGCGTCGCCACGTCGCCGTCGCGGAGCGCCGCCTCGGCGCCGTCGAGCGCCGCGAGCGACTCGGCCGTTTTCTCGCCGACGCCAGGAATCGACGTGAACTCCATCGCGTCGGGGTTCGGCGTCTTCGTAAAAAACCTTCGCGGGCCGGAGGAACTGGTCGGCGACCGATTCGGCTACCCGTCGCATCCGTCGCGGCCGCCCTTGCCGGCGTCGTCGCTGCCGGCGTCGTCGCTGTCCGTCGCGGCCGCCCTTGCCGGCGTCGTCGCTGCCGGCGTCGTCGCTGTCCGTCGCTACCCGTCGCCGTCGTCGGAACCGCCGGAATCGTGGCCGACGACGTCCCAGCCGACCGCCTCTTCGACCTCCTCGATGAAGTCGGTGAGCGCGTCCGGCGCGACGCTCGTCCGCTCCTCGCTGTGCTCCTCGCCGGCGGCGTTCCGCTCGATGACCTCCTCGGTCTCGGAGTCGTAGTAGAACGGCGCGCCCTCGGTGTTCACGCCGAACAGGACGCCGTTTTCGATTTCCGCGGGGTGGTCGGCGTGTTCGACGGCCTCGACGCTTTCGACTTCGGTCGGTCCAGCGCGTCGCATACCGCACGGTTGGCGGCGGAGCGGGGAGTGGCTTGTGGCGGCGCCGGCGACGCCCCCGGCTGTCGCGGGGCTTTTGCGTCAGCGCTCCGTGAACCGGAGTATGGACGACGACGTCGCGGCGAAGGCCGCTGCTGTACGGGAGGAACTCGCGGAGCGCGACGGGGTGCTGGTCGCGTTCTCCGGCGGCGTGGACTCCAGCGTCGTGGCGGCGCTGGCGTACGACGCGCTCGGCGCGGACGCCGTGGCGTGCACCGCGAAGAGCGAGACGCTGCCCGCCGAGGAACTCGGGGACGCGACGCGGGTCGCCGACGACATCGGCATCACGCACGAACTCGTGGAGTTCTCGGAGCTGGACGACCCGGCGTTCGTCGCGAACGGCGACGACCGCTGTTATCACTGCCGGACGATGCGGCTGTCGAAGATGTACGAGGCGGCGACCGAGCGCGGCATCGGCACGGTCTGTGACGGCACGAACGCCTCCGACCCCGGCGAGGGCCACCGCCCCGGGCTGCAGGCCGTCGAGGAACTGGACGTGTACTCGCCGCTGCTCGACGCCGGCATCACCAAAGACGAGGTGCGCGAAATCGCCGCCGACTACGGGCTCGACGTCGCGGACAAGCCGTCGATGGCGTGTCTCTCCTCGCGCATCCCGACCGGGCTCGAAGTGACCGAAGCGCGGCTGAGCCGCATCGAGAAAGCCGAGAAGCTGCTGCGGACCTGGGGCTTCTCGCAGTTCCGGGTGCGCGACCACGACGGCCTCGCACGCATCGAGGTCGGCGCCGACGAACTGGCGGCCGCGCTGAACCCCGAGTTCGCCGCCGCCGCCCGCGACCACCTCACCGACCTCGGCTTCGACCACGTGACGCTCGACCTCGGCGGCTACCGCACCGGCAGCGTCAGCCCCGCCGACAGCGATGACGCCACCGACACGGCGCCCGGCGCGGACGCGACCACCGCCGCGGACAGCGCCGCCGGCGACGCGGCCGAGGACGCTCCGAACCTCGTTGACCGTGCGGCCGTCGACGACGCGCTCTCGCGGGAGTACCCGTCGTCGTAGGCGGCGACGCGGCCGACGGCGCAGAACAGTTTTCGCGGGTGGTCAGCCGGTCAGTTCCCGGTCCAGCGGAGCAGCGCGAGCGTCCCCTCGAACAGCGCGATCATGGTGACGCCGACGATGATGGGGGCGAACCCGGTCGGGTCGACGGCGATGAAGGTGAACGCGAGCCCGAGGAACGCGCCCCAGAAGATGAGGCGGCGCTCCTCCATCCACTCGCGGCTCACGACGTTCATCGTGATGGCGAGCTGGACGAACAGCGGAATCTGGAACACCACCGCGAAGTAGCCCATCAGGATGAGGATGAGGTTGAACGTCTCCTTCAGGCCGAACGCGAGCACCGCCGTCGTCTTGGTGTAACTGATGAAGTAGTCGAAGACGAACGGGAGGACGACGACGTGCGCGAACGTCGCGCCGACGACGCCGAGCACGAAACTGGTCGGGACCGCCGCGAGGTAGTACCGGCGCTCGTGCGGGTACAGCCCGGGGCGCATGAACCGGTACGTCTGGTAGACGAACACCGGCAGCCCGACGAGCAGCCCGGCGAGTCCGGCGACCTTCAGTTTCGCGAGGATGAACTCCAGCGGGCCGTAGACGTGTGGCTTGTACTGCTCCAGCCCGATGTGGTAGTCCCAGAAGTACCGGATGAGCTCCTCTGCGCTCGGCACCGGGAGCTGCAGCGTCGTCCCCGGCACCGTGACGGTGTCGACGGCGGAGCCGACGAACAGCACAGTGAGCGACACGACGGCGCCGATTCCGAGCACGACGGCGAGCCGCCGCATCATCTCCTCGATGTGCGCCGTCAGCGGCATCTCCTGGTCCGACTCCGGGCCTTCGCCGCCGCCGAGCGCGTCCATGCCGCTCTGGACGGCGTCCATCCCCGCCTCGGCGGCGCGCTCGACGCCCTCGGCGGTGCCGCCGGGTTCGGCGCCGACGGTGTCTGCCTCCTCCGCCGGCTCGGCGCCGGGCGGCGCGCCCTCGTCTGCCTCGTCCTCACCTGACTCGCCTTCAGCGGGCTCGACCTCCGGCTCCTGCACCGTCACGTCGGACTCGTCGCCCGGAAGCTCGTCGGCGTGGCTCGGCTCCGCTTCCTCGTCGCCACCGCCGGTGTCGTCGTCGTTGCCTTCGCCGTCGCCGTCGCTGTCCGCGTCGCCGTCAGCGTCGCCGTCAGCGTCGCCGTCAGCGTCGCCGTCAGCGTCGCTGTCGGCGGCGGGTTCGTCGCCGGCGTCGACTTCGTCGTCGGTGCTGACGTCGTCGTCCGCCGGGCTCTCGGCGTCGTCGTCGCCGTCCGCCTCGCTGCTGGCGCCGTCGGGGGTATCGGCGTCGTCGCTAGCGGTGGTGTCGTCGTCGAGGTCGGAGTCGGTCCCGTCGCGGTCGACGTCGCCGCCGTCGGTCGGCTGCGAGTCCTCCGCGGGGTCCGAGTCCTCGGGCATCTACCGCACCTACACCCCCGGGCGGTTATAGGCCTTTTCCGATGCGGTCGGCGGGACGTTAAGAAAAAGGTTGATAACCGGGAGGAGGCTCCACCCGTGTATGTCGAGCGCGCTCGACGAGGACACCCAGCAGACGCTGGCGGAGGGGCGGGAGACCGCCGGCGCCATGCTGCGGGCCGCCCAGAAGGACCTGCAGAAGGTGTTCATCGTCTTCCTCATCGGGTTCCTCGGGACGTTCTACGCGCTCAGGCTGTACGTCTGGTCGTTCCTGAAGTCGGTGACGAAAGCCCGGCTGGACTCGCTGACCGCCGGCGAGGTCGAAATCATCGCGCAGACGCCGTTCGACGTCATCCTGCTGCAGGCGAAAATCGGGCTCATCGTCGGCATCGTCGTCGCGCTCCCCGTGTTCCTCTACTTCTCGCGGGACGCGCTCGTCGCCCGCGGACTGTGGCCGGACGTCCCGGTGGCGCGGTGGAAAATCGGGCTCATCGCGCTGATGGCGGCCGGGCTGTTCGCCGTCGGCGTCGCGTACGGCTACCTCGTGTTCTTCCCGGTGATGTTCGCGTTCCTCGCGAACAACGCGCTTTCCGCCGGGATTCAGCCGAGCTACTCCATCGTGAAGTGGGCGCAGTTCATCGGGCTGTTGACGTTCTCGTTCGGGTTCGCCGCGCAGATGCCGCTCGCCATCACGGCGCTGTCGTACGCCGAAATCGTGCCGTACGAGACGTTCCGCGACAAGTGGCGGCACGCGGTCGTCCTCATCTTCGTGTTCGGCGCCGTCTTCTCGCCGCCGGACCCGTTCACGCAGATCATGTGGGCGGCGCCGCTGCTGGTGCTGTACGCCGCGTCGCTGTACCTCGCGAAGGTCGTCGTGACCGCCAAGCGCGGCAGCGAACGAATCGACGCCGTCGCGACCGCCCGGATACACTGGAACGCGCTCGCCGGCGCCGCGGTCGCCGCGGCCGCCGCCGTGTTCCTGTTTTTCACCCGCGGCGGCCCGGCGGCCGTCAACGGCGTCCTCGACGGATTCACGTCGGTCCGCGTCCCGGCGCTCGGAACGCCCGGGGCGGCCGCGCTGGCGGTCCTCGCCGCCGTCGCCGCCGCCGCAGTCGCGCTGGCGTACTTCGTCTACCAGGAGCTGGAGGCGGTGACGGAGCTGTCGGAGCCGGGTGAGCCGGCGGCCATCGACCTCGAACCGCTGGACAAGGCCGGCGTCGAGGCGGCGCCGCCCGAGGCGTTCGCGGCGCTCTCGGAGGAGGAGGCGCTCGCCGCCGCGCAGGCCGCCATCGACGAGGGAGACAACGGGAAGGCGCAGGCCATCCTCGACCGGTGGGACGAGGCCGACCAGTCCGCCGGCGGCGAAGCCGGCGCCGCGGAGACCGGGGAAGTCGGCCCCGCGGACGCGACCCAGCCGCCCGGTCCGACGCGCAGCGGCCCGACGCACGACCTGTTCGCGGCCGACGTCGGCGTCGTCGGCGCGGTCCGGCGCGGCGCCGGCTTCGTCGACTGGCGGAGCCGGCTGCGGGCGCTGTGGAACGTGCTCGCCGGCATCGCCGTGCTCGTGTTCGGCGTCGGCTACGCGCTCGTCGAGCGGCCGGCGCTCGCCGACCGGCTCCTCACCGCGTACGGGACGAGCGCCGCGGAGCTGCTGGCCGCGCTTCCGGTGTCCGGTGCCGCGGCGCTCGCGCTGTTCGCGGCCGTCGGCGTCGGCGGCGCGGCGCTGCTCGGCGCGCTGCTCGCGGTCTACTTCGCGTACGTCGCCGGCACGGACCCGACCGGCGTCGACGTCGAGGCGCTGTCCGCCGAACAGGTGCGTCGCGCGCCGACCGAGACGTTCGCCGCGCTCTCCGAGCGCCGCGCGAACTTCCTCGCGAGCAGCGCCAACGAGGCAGGCGACTCCGAGAAGGCGCGGGCGATTCTCGACCGGTTCGACGACGTCCAGGCCGCCCGCGAAGCCGCCGCGTCCGGCGAACCGGAGTCCGGGCCGGCGTCGGCGAGCGAGGCGGCCGGCAGCGTCCCGGGCGTTTCCGAGGACGTCGGCGACCGGGCGTCGCGCGCCACCGGGACGTTCCTCGAAGGGCTCACCGACGGCGAGTCCGGCGAGGAGGAGATCGGCGGCTACTACGACGACCTCGCGTTCATCGCCGACTCGCTGCGCTCGCGGATGTTCCACGTCGTCGCCGTCTTCGGCGTCGTCATGGTCTCCGTGTTCGCGTGGCTGTACGCCGGCGGCATCGGGACGGTCCGCGAGAGCTTCGTCGACCGGCTCCCCGCCGAGGTCGTCGGGCCGGAGGCGCAGAACTTCGCGGTCATCGCGCTCCACCCGGTCGAGGCGCTCATCTTCGAGGTGAAGATCTCGACCATCATCGGGGTCGTCGCCGCGGTCCCGGTCGCCGCCTACTACGCGTGGCCGGCGCTCCGTGACCGCGGGTTCGTCCGCGGCCGCCGCCAACTCGTGTTCGGCTGGCTCGCCGCGCTCCTCGTCGGCCTGGCCGGCGGCCTCTACCTCGGCGCGTACTACGTCGCGCCGACCATCATCTCGTATCTCGTCGGCGACGCGCTGCGCGCCGGCATGGTCATCAGCTACCGCATCAGCGACTTCTTCTGGCTCGTGTTCTTCACGACCGTCGGCGTCGGGCTGCTCGCGGACATCCCGGTGTTGATGCTACTCCTGAACTCGGTCGGCCTGTCGTACGAGTCGATGCGGAGCCGGTGGCGCGAAGTCACGGTCGCCGTCATGCTGTTCGCGGCGCTGTTCACCCCCGCCGACGCCATCACGATGTTCCTCGTCACGATTCCGCTGATGGTCGCCTACGGCGTCGGCATCCTCGTCCTGTTCGTGGTGACGCTCGGCGGCCGCCGCAACCTCGCCGAACCGACCGTCAACCTCGAACGCACCCCGAAATCGGAGTCCTGACGGGGCGACACGTCGGCGGCCTCGCCGCCCGACCTCGTTCTGTCGACACCTCACCTCCGCTCAGCGACCGAGGGCACCGTCCGCCGTTCGGCGCGTGGCGGCCGCGCTGTGTCGCGGCCGGAGGCGCGCGAGGGGCGGCGGCGCGGCCGAGCGGCAGCGAGGCCGCGCCGGCGTCGGCTGGGGAGGGTGAAACCGGCCGCTGGCCACCTGACCCGTGGCAGGCCGGTCCGCCGGCCGGACGGCCCGCTGCCGGCTCATCCGCCGAACGGCCCGCCGGAGCCGCGGTCAGTAACCCTCAAGTATTCCCTAGAGAATCTGAAAGTATGCCCAAGATAAGCGTCGAGATTCCGGCGGAGCTGCTCGCTGACCTCGACGACCACGTCGGCGACGACGGGAAGTTCGTCAACCGGAGCGACGCCATCCGCGCGTCCGTCCGGAAGACGCTCGACGTGCTCGACGAAATCGACGACCGGCACGGCCGGCTCGACGAGGACGACGATGCGTAACGAGCCGCGGAAACTCGGCGTCCCGACCGCCGCGGTCGCGCTGACGGCGCTGTTCGTCGCCGCGCTGGTGACGGCGCAGGTGATTTCGGCGAAGCTGCTCGCGCTGTCGCTGCCGCTCGTCGGCGCCGTCACGGCGCCCGGCGGCACCCTCGCGTACGCCGCGACGTTCTTCGCCTCGGACTGCCTCTCGGAGCTGTACGGCAAGCGGTACGCCCAGCAGGTCGTGAACGTCGCGTTCACGATGAACTTCGTGCTGCTCGCGCTCGTGTTCGCCACCATCGCGCTGCCGGCGGCGCAGGGCTCGGTCGACCCCGAGAAGTTCGCGACCGTGCTCGGGCTCTCCGGGAACGTCGTCGCCGGGTCGCTGTGCGGCTACGTCATCAGCCAGAACTGGGACGTCATCGTCTTCCACCGCATCCGCGAGGCCACCGACGGCGCCGCGCTGTGGCTCCGCAACGTCGGCTCCACCGCGACCAGCCAGTTCATCGACACCGTCGTGTTCACCGTCGTCGCGTTCGTCGTCGCGCCGCAGGTGCTCGGCTCCGGCGCCGCGCTGCCGTGGAGCGTCGTCGGCTCGCTCATCGTCGGCCAGTACGCGCTGAAACTGCTCATCGCGCTCGTCGACACGCCGCTCGTCTACGCCGCCGTCGGCCTCGCGCGCCGCGGCGACGCCGACGACGCAGCCGCCGGCGTCGGAAACTGAGTGACTGACGAGCCGAGCCGGACGACCCGCTCGCGCTCGACACCGAACTCTCCCGTTCCCGTTTCTGTTTTGCTCGACTCGGCCACGGCTCCGGCACCGAGGGCTGTATCGGGTCCGCATCTGCGCACCGAACTGCCGACAGAAATTTGGCGGACCACGGAGTTCACCGACCCCTGTCCGTCGTCGGCGACCTACATGCAGAAATCACTCCAGTAGCACGGCGCCGAGTCGGCGCGTCGCGGGACGGACAGGGACGGGGGACGAAGACGGCCTCAGTCGAGGCGTTCGGCGAACGCGAACGTCGGCTTCACGTCGCCGACTCTGACCTCGACGGTCTCCCCCCCGTCCGCGCCCTTCACGAACACGGTGAAGCCGTCGACGGTGGCGATGCCGTCGCCCTCGTCGCCGACGTCGGTGACGTCGACGGTGAGCCGGTCGCCTGTCTCGACGGGCGCGTCGACGCGGCCCTTCGCGATGAGGTAGCGCTCCGAGGACTCCTTCCGGCTCGCGTCCGGCGTGAACGCCCGGACGTACTGGAACTCCGCTTCGACGTCCTCGCGGAACGGCGCGAGGTCCTGGCCGTCGAACACCTTCACGACGAAGTCGCCGCCGGGCCGGAGCAGTTCGAGCGCCGTGTCGAACGCCTGCCGCGCGAGGTGGATGGAGCGGGCGTGGTCGAGTGAGTACTCGCCGGTCATGTCCGGCGCCATGTCCGAGATGACGAGGTCGGCCGGCTGCGCCGCGTCGCCGGTGCCGTCGGCGTCACTGTCGGCGTCGCCGGCGCCGAGTTCGTCGCGGAGCCGGTCGCGGGTGCGCTCTTCAGTCATGTCTCCGCGGAGCGTCGACACCTGGTGCGCTTCGAGTTCGTCGATGCGCTGGAAGTCGACGCCGACGACGCGGCCCTGCGGCCCGACCTCCTCGGCGGCGACCTGCAGCCAGCCGCCTGGCGCCGCGCCGAGGTCGACGACGGTGTCGCCGGCGCTGAACAGGTCCGCGGTGTCGTCGAGCTGCTGGAGCTTGTACGCGGACCGGGCGCGGTACCCCTGCTGTTTCGCTCGGTTGTAGTACTTATCACGATTTGTCATGCTTACCTCACCAAATTCCTTGACATGTTCCGCGCAGGAGCTGCCAGCGAATTCGCGTTCATACACTATTGGACGCCGTCGAAGCGGAAAGGGACATCGGAAGTGACGTAGCGGTAATCAGATCTTCAGACGAATTAGCCTATCTTCTCCGGCACCCTTTGACCGATCACTCTCAACGAACGGTCGGGCATCATTCCATCCCTGAATTCGGGTTATAACCCTAACAAGACTTTTCCAATACCTCTACCCTGATAGGATATGGCGACTTACCATGCCGATATTGGTTCGGGAATAAAAGCAGAGTCAGGAGATGGTAGTGAGCGATGGTATAGAGTATTACAGGAGGTTGGCGAAGGTGGGAATGCACTAACCTACCTTGTTATCCAGACGGCGGGTGATTTTAAGGGAAACAATTTTGCCTTGAAAATATTTAAGAATATCTCTAATGAGGAGCGTGGAGAACGATTTTTTGAAGAACAAAATTTTCTTGAAAATACAGCCCACCCGTCGATACTAACATATCGAGACAAGGGCTCATATTATGGGTACCCTTTCCTAGTTGCAGAATATCTTCCAAAAACGTTGGAAGACGTTATTAGAGGCGATCCAGTACCGATCCCCGAAAGGATTAGTTACGCAGTTCAACTTCTGTCGTCTTTGAAACACTTACACAATCTAGGCCCCCCCGTCATTCACCGCGATATCAAACCATCTAATATTTTCATCAAAGGTACATCCTGCGTTCTCGGGGATTTTGGGCTATTGAAGAGGGCGGGCTCTGATTCAGAAACAGAAGGTATGGTATGGAAAGAGAGTACAGAATCTGCACTACCATATTTTTATAGATCACCGGATATGGTGTCATATGGGAAAAATGAATCACCACTCACACCAAAGTCAGATGTATTTCAGCTAGGTCTTGTGCTAGCTGAACTCTTCACGGGATGGAATCCTGCTGAAAGACCCGAGAACGATGATATCCTTTCTCCCGTTGTATTGAGAGATCTTGGGGATATTCCTAGTGAGATGGGTGGTGGAATCGCTGCTCTCATAGATCGAATGTTGGAAGAGGATCCGGAGGAGCGTGAGGGAGCCGAAGAACTAATGGACGGCTGGATGGGTCTATTCGAGGATGCCGCTGATTCTGCTTATAGCCTGAATGGAATGGTTTTCTAGCACTCGCCTCCTTCCATGAGGCCGGAGCCCTTCTCTAAGTGTGGTTTTCAGCGGAGATACACCACAGGATACGTCTATTCAACTATCCACGAAATGACCGCTCCTGCCCCGTGAACAGTGTGTTGGAGACTATCGAAATCGGCGATGCAACACACGTTCGCATCGATCTCGTACCAATGCTCTATGTCATCGACGACTTTCTCGGCGATGTCCGCCGCAGAGTACCGTTCCGGGAGAGCCTCCACAGTCTCTGGATTATCGTCGGCACGCTTGTAGAACAGGCCGAGCAACCCACTCCGTTCGCTGAACTCCGACGCATGAAGTCGGCGTGCATCCGTTAGCAGCGTGTTCTGGTGGAACGGACTGAACACGTGGCGGTACATAGCGGGCTCCGGATCGCCGTTCGCCCGCCAGTAGCGAATCAGCTTCGCCTCCACGGGCATCCCGTTCGGCAGTACAAGATCGCATTTTTCGGTGCTATCAGGATACGGCACCTCGCGGTTGACCTCTTCGTAGCGGTCATCCGTCTGGCGGAGATGGTCGAGCAGCAACTCCACCTGACGTTCTTCGTTTTCCGACCCGAGCCCATCACCGTACTGCCCGGTTGTGTTTCGGTCGACTGCCGGTACTGCGTCAGCGATGGCCCCGGTGAACACCTCAAGTGACAGGGCGTCCTCCATATATTCACCAGAGGCGTGGCTGTGATAGAACTGCCGTCGGACTCAAGCAATCAGATCAAGACTATTACGGACTTTCAGACTTTGGAAAGCGGAATTTCAAGTTTTTTCTCCCTCCTACGAGTGAGTGTGTACAACGAACGTGACTATCGCGAGCAGCGGTGGCACAGGGAGAGAAACTCACCTCCATACGAGAGCGTAGCGGAGGCGCGTCAGGAACTGGATGATCTGGGAGTGTCGCCCGTAACGATCAACGAACTCTTCGAGGCCGCACAGAATGCGGCCGTATCGCTTGTTGCCGAGTACGGGGTGAGAGACGAAGTGGATACCGAGGTAGTCGCAAGGTGGCTGATGATCTCGGCGTGCGAATCCAGCGTGCAGTTTATTGAAAACGACGTGTGGGAAGACCCGCAGGAGGGCGTAGAGAGACTGGTTGCGGATATGGATCAGAGTGCGGCCACGCTGGTTGGCGGAACGGAAACGCGCAACCGAGACATGGCCGTCCTATTCAACGCAATGCTGGCCGAGAACCACGAGCAAGACTAGCAGGGTATCAAGCACTTGTCAGTTCCATAGCGGGCATCCGCGCGACCCGGTCGTATGATATGCGGTTCTATCGCCGTTCGCTTTCTGATAGAAGAAAGTCTTAGCGGGCTTTAGAGAATCTATGCCGGCATTTATTGTCGTGTAGGTGCTGGGATCGATATGCCCAGTGGGAGTGACCCCGGTCGCGTGGAGGAATACACCGATCGACAGGTGGAACGCGTTCGGCGCACCGTCCAAGAACCAAATCGCTCGGACATCCTGAAAACTGTCCGGAAGGGGCGGCGCGGGAACATCGCGAGCCCGAAGCCAAACCAGCGCACCAAGCCGTCGTGGAGCAAAGCGACCATCCGCAACAACGCTCGGGATCTCCGCATTCTCGCAGGACAACTGCAGGGGCTGGACGAGGTGGAGTATGAGGGCACAACGTGGACGGGTCGCGAAGGACGCGACGATTATCCCGACCGTCTCCTCGATCTCACGCCCGAGCAAGTGACCGAACTGATCACCGAGATGTCTATCGAACGCGACTGGGCAAGAAGCAACGAGCGAGATTACTGCCTGACCGTACGTAACCACTTTCTCGCGCACGATCGAGTCGAGACTGCCACGGAAATCGACTATCCGCAGGTCGGACTGGAAAATGCCGCCGTGGATATCGAGACAGTTCCCAGCCGCGAGGATCTGCTTACGCTCATCGACGGCGAAAGCATCCGCGACAAGGCGATGTACACCGTCCTCTGGGAGTCGGGCTGTCGCGTCACCGCCCTCGCCTCCCTGAAGATCAAGCACTGGAAGCCGAAAGGCGAGGGATACGGCGTCGTCCAAGTTCCCGGCGCCTACGTCACCGGTCTCAAGGGTGCCGAGCACTCGGCGAAGCCCATCACGTTCGCACGCGGGTACTTGGACAACTGGCTATCGGAGCACGAGCTGTCCGACGATCCCGAGGCCCCTCTCTTCCACGGAATCCGCCCACAAGACGATCCCTCCGAGCACCTGCACCCACATAGCATCCACCAGCAACTCAAGCGGATTGCTCGTCGAACCGAGGAGATCGATGCCAAGCACATCAGCCCGCACACCTTCAAGCACGGTCGCGCGAGCGAGATGCGGGCTTCCGACAAATACAGCAAGGAAGACATCGAGCAGATCCTCGATTGGGAGGAGGGCACTCCGATGCACGGGAGATATGAGCACGTCACGGAAATCGACGAGGCCGAACGTATCTTGAGAAAGCACGGCTTCGCGCCGACAGATGATGGCGACAGCGTTGAACACCGAGAGTGTCCTCGCTGCGGCACCATCGTGGACATGGATGCGGAGTACTGCCCGAAGTGCTCGCTCCGGCAGCGCAACGAGCCCCCGCGCTGGTGGCGCATCTATCGCGGCATCACTGATGAGGACGACCCGGTTCGGGAGAAATACCGTGAAGAGCTACCGCCAGCTAATGCTGCCGAATTGGTTCCCGATCTCTTCGACCACGTGAAACGCGTGTTCCTGAGCGGGATGATCGGGGGTGCAGTCCGAAGCAAGGTCGACGGAGAGCTTTCCGAGGAGCAGAAGGAGACGTACCATCGATCGGTCGAGGATCCCGATGATCGGCAGTGGGTCTACGACAACATCAGCGGGATCGATCAACAGCACGTCGAGGAACATCCTCATGCCACAGACATCCGCCGTATCGAACCGGAGGAACTCGAGAGTTGATAGTAAATATCAAAAATTTGATATATTTCCACTTGCTGATTCGCACATCAATACACAAAAAATCACTATTCAGTCCACCCCCCATTTCATACTTATGTTTATTTTGTATCAATGACACTTTTTACTTAGCAACCCTTCGTGTTAATGCATGACGAGAGTGGAACCCCGCGGCTTGAGTCAGCGCCCGGATGAAGGGCCTACTCTCGGCCTCAATGAAAGCCAAGACTGTCAGGAGGATACTATCCATGTCTGACAATTCGGATACCGAAACCTTATCCACAACGGTCACGATCAGCGGCCATCTCCTAGAGGAGTGGGACGAAGAACGGGAAGAGATGGGGTATAGTGATAGAAGCTCGTACATCCGTCAGCATGTGCAAGCTGGTCGCAAAGAATTTGCACAGCTTCATCCCTCGGATTCTGAGCAGTCAGATACCCTTCAATCCCAAGTCCTTGAGGTCATTCCAAAAGAATCCGGAGTCGGAAGTGACAACAACGCTCCAACGCCGGATGATGTCGTTGAGGCGATTATAGAGCCATTGAAAGACGAAATTACACGCGAAATTGATCAGCTTGAGTCAAGCGGGCGGATCCACTTCAAGGCTAGTTACGGGGGGTATGTGCGAAATGAGTAAAGCTAGCCCGCCCAACCCAACCGATCCGATCAACTATTGGCTCCAGAAACGTAAGCGGAACAAATCACAAAACACGTTTCTATCAAATCGCACTGCCCTCAACCATTTCCGGGAATTTTTATCAGAGCAGGGGTTGGAACCAGCGGAGGTAGACCAATACGATTGTCTCGAATTCATTGAATACATTCAAAATAAGGAAGAGATCAACAGCGGAGCAAGCCTCAATGCGTATTTCTCTGGCGTTAATGAGTTTTACCGATACTTCTCTAATCGAGGCACATTTGAAACGAATCCCATGGCGGTGGCGCTTGAAGAGTCAGATCCAGATACCGACTACGAAACACACCGTCGAAAAATAGATCTTGATGAGATGAGAGAATTTTTCCAGTCTATAAAAAAGCCACTGAACCTTGCAATCAACACACTGCTAGCTAAAACAGGAGTGAGGGCAAGTGAGGCGGCCAATATCAATCTACAAGATGTCCATCTTGACCATCCAAAAGTAAGAACTCATCTCCCAAGGCCACGAGTGGAGATAGAAGACCACCCTGATACTTTGTTCGTGCCGAAAGGGAGGAGCCAGAATAAGCGTGAAATCAGTACAATGATCCCAATTGATGATGAACTGAAGCAGTCATTGGTATACTGGCTGGCAGCTCGGACACCGGCACCACCGGAGATCGAGCGGAATCCATTATTCACGTTCACATCTAACAAGGGGCACGATGGTGTTGTCGGATATCCACTCACTCGGGTAGGTGTCTTCTATGCCGTAAAACGGTGTTCAGAGCCATTTGGATGGTATGAGGTGGGTGCAGGAAGGCGGCATAATGTTACACCTCATTACTACAGACATTGGTTTACAACAATGTGTAGTCGGGATAACTGTGGCATTGATGCTGACCTTCGAAATTACATTAGGGGAGATAAAGGGAACGAATCAGCCGATGAGTATCGTCACGAGCAACAACAATTCTGGGAGAGTGAGGTTCAAAGGCCATATCTCAACAATATCTGGAAATTATTCCGAGAGACCTGACGCATTCGAACATACCAAAGTGATATCATTTTAGAGGCTATTTTGCATAGTGAATCAGTCGATCTATCACAAGAAGCTATCCTACACAATCCATTTTTTATGTATAGAACCGTACGGGTTGAAAGTGGATATCAATGCATACCAAACATCGATATAATGTACATCAGTAATCCACCTGCAGTCTGCGAAATACCACTCATGTATACTCAATATGCTGAACTGCATGCATGGCTCGAGTTTACCAAGAGCTAGATATCGAAGCGGTGTCACTGGAAAACCACCCCATAACCATTCCAAAACCTGACAAATTGTTCTGGAGGGTATTACGGAAAAAGCGGGGGGTAACTGAGAGAGCGGTGAGCTACTCAGAGCCAGCAGGCGGGTCGAAATAGAACGTGTCTTCGCACTCCTTCTCCGAGTAGTGTTTGAGGAACTCATAGCGACACCCCAAACGAATGGCGTCTAATGGGATCGCCTCCGTCCACGGAATCTGGACGAGCGTTTTCCCGTCCATCGTGGGATGTGACGCCTTGAACGATACCGCTTCGTCAGTCGATATCGCGTAGTTCGGCAGCAACTGTGTTGCGAGTACTGATGGGGGATCCAGTGGCACGTAGACTAACAGGGCGATATAGCCATCGTGCCGAAACAGCTTCGTCAGCTGTTCAAACCAGATCTTGAAGCTGCCTATCTGTCCGTCTTCGTACCGATACTGACAGGATTTGAGTTCGACTTTCTCCCCTTCGTGCGTCCGGGCATCGTACCATGACCCGTGGTCTTTTTCGAGATCGAATTTCTCACGGAGATACTTCTCGGCACGCCACCAGATCGGCGGGTCGTCTGAACTCGAAGAGGTGTAGTCGAGTTGGCACTCCTCATCGCGTAGAAGGTAGCGTCGCATCGGCGTCACCTCCAACCCCTATGGAATCGCTTTGGGGAGAGGGTGAAGCGACTCTTCAGCTCTCTCAATTGATGGCAAGAGGTTATGAACGGGTTGTCTCTCCCGGGCCGATCAACTGATCGTGCCAATCTTCCAGATAACTGTCTTCCGGCTGGTTGAATGTCAGTGCCTCTGCATCGTGGTCTTGGATTGCCAGTCATGCCTGTTTCGATCATTGTTTGCCCGTCTCCTGTGGTCGCTCTATAGCACCGACTGCTGGTGCTGCCCTCGAGGATCTACTCCGGGTAAATAAGAATTATGTCAGGAGTGGGATCTCGGTGGGACAAACAGCATTCAGGGACACACACACCCCACGTCTTGAATGAATATCTCAGGTTTTCACCATCGTGTAGTCACTATTGGCGACCGGGACACACACCCCTCGTCTTGAATGTAATTGCGAATCACGCTCCGCGAGAGAGGAGCCCTCACTCGAACTTTCTGTTATCGGAAAGGCAACATATTCTATCATACAGTGCATTGTCCCGAGTATGGAACGCCGCGAGTTCTTCGTAGCGGCTGCTGCTACGCCCATCGTGGGGTTTCCCGACTTTGAGAGGGTGGAGAGCGATTTCTCGGAACTTCCAGAATCAGATGATCCGATGGTTTGGTTTGGTCTGCTCTCCGTGGCTGTAGAAGCGCCGGTCGACGAGGAGGAGGCGCTTGAGGCAGCTGAGTGGATTCGGGATGACCGCGAGATAGAGGAAGCGATACGACGGGCAGCTCGGGACGAGTACGACGAAGATGAACTGATCGAACGGTTTGTTGCAACGTCGGACTGGGTGGAGTATGAGTGACGAGATTCCTTCACACGTTGAATTGGATGATCTCCCAAATGTGATCCTTGAGCCGCCAGAACGGTTTGAGCGCATCGAGAACCGGATCGGGTGTTGTGGCGTGAAACCGAACCTCGTCTATGGTGGGTGTGTCCATCGGATTTGGGTGACGCACGCCGTCGATTTCGTTCGGAAAGTGTGTGACGGAGATGTCGACGCCTATGTGAATATGTTCGCACCCAATCTCTGTTCCCCGGAGGTTGAGAAAGAAATGCGGGAAGCTGTCGAGCAGGCTCTCGAGTTCCACGACGAATACGAGAGAGAATTCGAGAGATTGCGTGAATACCGAGAACAGGAGTGGCAGCGGATCCGTGAGGAGAGTAGTAACAGTGGCTCAGATGCTGTCCAATAGCTCCTGTAGCTCCCGCATTTTCTGCTCGACTTCCCACTCCTCCGTCTTCTCGTGTTCTCCAGCGATTCGATAGGAGTGGGCGACGAGCGAGTTCACGCTTGCCAGAAAGTTCTGCATATTGTGTCGTAGCTGCTCGTCAGACGTGCTGCTGTCCAGCTCTTCGTAGTTTCTCCTCAGGATCTCCATTGTCGTCCCAAGGTCATCGGGCATATCCGGATCCGATGACTCAACCCTAATGAATGCCGGCCTGCAGCTGCTTTGCCGTCTCTTCGACTGTGATGGCGTTCTGGCCTATCCCCGTAGGCACTATACCAACTTCACGGGTCTAATCAGTACGTCACAAGCGGATTTAGAGTTCCGCAAGAAACAGAGGGGCTAGGGTGGGTTTCATTCAAGACGTGGCGTGTGTGGGTGGGTGCTCAATCCAGCTGCGATGTCGATAATCTGGACTCTCGAGCTTACATTCAAGACGTGGCGCGTGTGGGTCGACTTCGATAGTTAGTTCTCGCGCGGGTCGCCAACTGGAACATCACCGTATTCCGGACAGGAGACCCAGCCTTGTCCAAAGGCACCGCCGAGTCCCTCGTCAGGTCGCCACTCGTGTTCCTCGCCACAGTTTGGACACTCGACCACAGGAGGATCGATCTCGATCGCTTCCCTGCGAATGTAGTGATTGCCCTGATAGGAATCACAGTGCTGGCAGACGTTCCCCCACACCTCTTTTTCGAGGGTGTTGCTGTAGACACGCTCAACAGGCGTGTCGTAATTCGCAAGGACATCGCCGATTGGTGTATCGAGATGATCGTGCCGCGGCCAAACGACAGGAGTGTCCTCGCCACACTGCCAACACTTCGTGTGCCACGTCAGCAACTGATCGGGGTCAACAGGAAGATCATCAGGGAGCATATTGACTAAGAATCCACAGTATAGCATTTGACTGCTATCATTGGAGTAAGTGGCTGTAAGTCGGTATTTACAGCACAATTAGGGTATCTGGCTATCGAGAGTGTTATTAAACACTCATATATTGACTGCCAACGTTCCTGTTAAATATAATTGGTATTCTAAGCACGGTACAAGGTACAGGACGCGTATCTTCAATCTCGATCATTCGATCTATTACTACCAAAATAATCAGAGACCAAATTCTTCTGGACTAACTTCCGGTTCGGCGATCTCACCAAGAACCCATCCAATATATTCACCAGCCTCGTTTGCCTCAGTGGTCTCTTGCTGGCATTCCATCGAACTCATTAGTAAATTCACCAGTTCCATCGTCACTTCGTCTCTGTCTCCCAAAGAGTCCAAACGTTGTTTGAGTTCTTTTGCCCTCTTCTTTTGGTTTTGTACTTCCGAGCGGAATGGCTCTTCATGCGGAACCCTCAGGTCAAGGGTCTCGTCTATATTCCGTTCTGTCATTCTAATCATTGTTTCGCGGGTGTCAAGTTCATCTATCGTATCTGCATACTCCTCTCCATTTTCAATCAGCCAATTTCTGAACTCTTCGGCAAACTCCCGAATTTCCAGTAGACGATCCTTTTGAGGCCAGTGTTCAAAGTCATGGAACGTGTCGTTCCGAATTCCGTGCAAATCCTTGATGGCCTCTTCATAATCGCCTATTGAAGAGAATGAGGACAGAGCATTCAGTCTATTTCTGACTCGGTTCCATTGCTTCCTCAGATTTTTATCTTTTAAATCCGCACTCTGGTCAAGATAAGTAGTACCCACCATGCAGATGATTTCTGAATAAAAATCCCAGAGAGCAAGAACCTGTAACCGACGTTCTTCTTTATTATTGAGTGATAGGTCATCGAACAATTCCAATCGCTGTTTACCCGTGTTTGAGTCGACCATATCCGGGGATGTACTGGCAATAATATAATGTTTCCACTATGATCCCCACATCAACTGATAGAATCCTGAATAGAGTCTCTATATCCAGACACCAATTCTGATGAGTCTCTAATAGAAAGCACCACTCGTCGATTACCCCTCGACCTATATTGAGCGACTCCTGTTTGGATGTGGGCACCCTTCTATTAGGGATTAGCAGAGGTATTGATGCTCTCTGAGCGCGTAGGGGTAGTATGACTCGTGAGGGTGCAAAGTTGGATGGTGTCGATCCGGAGCAGTTGCGCCAGCAACTGCGGAGGGAAACTGATGCGAAAGCGACCAAGCAACTGACGGTTGCGCTTCTCTACGATGCGGGCTTCTCCGCCTATGAAATCGAAGATCTGCTCGGTGTTCCTGCTCAAACTGGATACAATTGGTTGGAGGTAGTCGCCGAGCGCGACGTCACCGCGCTCGGCGACGCACCCAAGGCCGGACGAGCACCCCGGCTGTCCGCTGACCAGTGGACGGAACTGACGGCGACGCTGCACGCGTCGCCGACAGAGGCCGGCTACGACGATCCTGCGTGGTCACCTCAACTCCTCCGGTCGCACATCTTCGACACCTACGGCGTCGAGTACTCTCACGCGCACATGTATCGACTCCTCGAAAAGGCCGGGCTGTCACGGCAGACAGCCCGGCCGTACCACTACAAAGCCGATCCCGCTGAGAAGGCACGCTGGCGTGGCGAGTTCAAAAAAAGTGGTCGGCGCTGAAGGCTGACGGGTACACGATTGCGGTCATTGATCAGCATACGGAGGCGGTTTCGACGAATCAGAAACCGACGTGGTTTCCGGTAAACTCCCGCCCGAGACTGCCGGTCTCGGGCGGGCGAGCGGCGATAAATATGCTCGGTGCAGTTACTGACACTGGTGAGCACTTCGTCGCGCTGACGCCCGCCTCGTTCACCGCCACGGTCAGCAAGTACTTCTTGCGAGCACTCCGCCATCGCTTCGGCAAGAAGCTCGTGATCGTCTTGGACAACGCGCCGTATTTCATCGCCAAGGATCTCAAGAAGCAGGCCGCTGGCGACGGCCTGCTTCTTGAATATCTACCACCGTATGCGCCTGAGCTGAATCCACTGGAGAACTGCTGGCTCCAGATCAAAGCCGCCCGAAAGAATCGGCTCTTCGAGACGATTGACGACGTGAAACGCTTCCTCACAGCAACAATCCCGAGACTCACTGCATCGAAAGTGTATCACTACTTATGCTAATCCCTATTAGGGCGACTGGATTTCACGAACTCTTTCCATCTAGAGAAATTGTAAGATATATTAATAAAATATGAAGTACGAGGCGAGCTTACCGGCTCGCAGCCTATGTTGTATCGACGTAGAACGCTTAACACGCCCCACGGATCTGTCGAAACACCTGTGCTATTCCCGGTACGCAATATTGGAAAGAGATCAAGCGACAATACTCCAGAATACACGAGAACGATCCCTGATTTGCAGACTGCAATGGTAAACGCCCGTGCAGTTAAGAAACGGGACACTCAATGGCAACAGATCGTGGAGGGACAGGGACTCAGGAAAGAGATGGATGTCGATGAAGAAACAGTCGTCTTTGCCGATAGTGGGGGATTCGATTTTGTCTCTGGGGAGCCCGATATTTCGCCGGAAGAAGTGATAACCGTCCAGAGAGAGATTGGTGCCGATCTATTTGGGACAGTCGACTTACCTCTTCAACCGACAAGCCGAGAATCACGGAACCACCGCCGAATTGAGCGCGGTCTCGAACTAGCGCTTCGAGCTAGTGATGCTCACGACGGATCCGGACTACTGATTGCCAGTGTCCACGGCTACGATTCAAAGACTATCCGTAACAATATCGACTATCTAGAGAGAGAGGGAGAGTTCGACGGATATGCCGTAGGAAGTTTAGTCCCGATTCGGAATGATTACCAGAAAGTGACTAAATTGGTTTTAGCCGCTCGAACGGCTACTGACAAGCATCTCCACGTGTACGGACTTGGCGGCCACGTATATCAGCCGCTATTGCTGTATCTCGGCGTGGATAGCTTCGACTCAACCTCGTTTATCAAAAGTGCGGGGAAACGGAGATACCTAGTTCCCGGGTTCGGTGGGGATGTACTTCGGGACTTAGAACAATTGGAGTATCTTCCCTGTTCTTGCCCGGTCTGCTGCGACCGTCGGCTTGATGCAATCCGGGAAGACAGGGACTTGCTTACTCGCCATAATCTATGGGCACTGACTATCGAACTTCGTCGGTTCCGATACGTCGTCGAGAGTGAGAAGGATATCGAGACCTATCTCGACCTCCGTTTTGAAGGAAATGACGTGACAAAACGCGCATACGAGAAAGCTAAACAACAGGTGAGGAGACTATCATGAATGATGAACGAGCCACTATTCGTCCGGTAACTATCGCTCGTCTCGTTGAAGCGGTGGATACCTGTAAAGACGCAGCCATCTCGATAGAAACTATTGGAGATGTACTGGACACATCGGATAGACGAGCCACCGAGGTGACTGCTGAGGCTGCTCGTATCGGGCTACTTGAACAACTCAACCGAAACCCTGCAGAATACCGTATCTCTAAGCTTGGGAAGGACTTCCTATACGCTATCCGAGAGGAAGATTGGCGACAGGTTAGCGAATTACTCTCAGAACATAGTCCTCACTACGCGGTGATCCGAGAAGAACTGCGAGAGACGGGGCCAGCGACACAGACCACACTTCTTGAACGGCTGGGAGAGCGACAGACAGAATACACCTTCAACGAAACAGGAGTGGATATTGTGTGTGACTGGGGTGAACGACTCGGAGATCTGCAGAGACACGCATTTTCGGGGCGATACTATGTAGTCGAAACACGGGAAAGCCTAGACACCGAGTTTCACTCTGTTCTGCTGTCGGAGTACGATGAATTGAACGGGTCAGTAGGTCTGGATGTTCAACAACGCTATGTTTCTGTTCCTCGTCTTCGGGAATGCGTTTGTGAGCGACTGAAATGTACCCGAGACGTGTTTGACGAGACACTGGTAGCCCTCGTCGAAAGCAATATCGGGAAACTTGAACTAACGGGGGCCCCACGGGATACGACGGCCAAGGATGCGGCTCTAGGTATCAAGCGTATACAATTATCCGAAAATGGGGGTGTAGTGACAACCGTCCAATCAACAGACCGTGTCTTGCGTGGTATTGAGTATCGGAATAGACAGTACTATTATTTCGTTGATCAGCGGCCCGACCGTCCAATCACTCCACGAGAAAGTGAGGGAAAACTATGACGGGATTCCAACTAACTGGCACAAAGAGCGATTATTCAAGGTACAATCTGCAAGGAAATCCGTTCCCATATAGTCCGGTTCCTGACGACGAACCTCTCGTCTATTGTGGACAGGAACATGTGACAGATACGATTCGAACTACTGTCTCGACTACACTCAGTACTGGGAAGTCCCGCCATCTCGTGATCACCGGAAAATACGGGAACGGCAAATCGCATACTCTGAAGTACACTCGGTCGCTGTTGAGGAACCGCGACGATGTCGTGGTTGGGTATGTTTCTCAGCCCGGAGACGGCTTCCTCGACATATACCACGAGTTTATGTATGATCTGGGATTCGACCGAGTACAACGGCTTGCCTACGAGTACTTGGCCCGAGTCACAAGTGAGGTCACGGATATTAGCCCTGAGTCGGCAGACGAAATGAGAGCACTATTAGACGATGGCGAGGCTCTATTGTCTGAGATTGTCCCAGAGGCGGTGCAGCGGCTAAGTGACGTGACTGAGTTCGCTGACTTTGCCCGAGCTATTGTCCATCTGGTCTACGAGGATACGAACCTCTATGCGTGGCAGTGGTTGACCGCAGAGGGCATCCGATATGAGCAGCGTAAGGAAATGGAGATTCATAGCGCCCTCGACGATAACACAACAGGCGTGCGAGCATTCACCGCATTGAAGAAGATGCTACTAGAGCTGGGGTACACTGGCGTGTTCGTGTTTATCGACGAGTTCGAGAGTATCTCCCGCCTTACCCCCAAAGATGAGCAGGCGGTACTGAATAGCATCCGGCATCTAATGGATCAGAACAGTGCGGGCCTGTGTCTGTTGTTCGGTTGTGCGCCTGAAGTTTGGCAGGATGTGATGAGTGAGTACCATGCATTTTCAGAACGAATCGGCGAGGAGGTCGCCCTCAAGCCGTTGACTGAAGAGTACATCCGTGAGCTAGTTGCTGCATATCTCAATACTGTCCGTCCTGATGACATCGGAATAGAGCCTTTCACCGAGGAAGCTCTATCGGAGATTCTGCGGCACTCTCAGGGTAATATTCGGCAGGCACTTGCCGCCTGCAGCAGAACGCTCGACCGGGGAGCGGCTAAGGAAGCACCCCACCTCACCACCGAAATCGTTCGCGAGGCACTCTAATTAACGAACTCGAACAGATTCAATATCTGCGGCAGTAGAGGAAACAGTTGCCATAGCCCTCGCTCTCAACCAGTCACCTAGTATTAATCGCGTCGAGGTGAACTGGACACCCACCACTCAATTACCGGGAGTCTACGGCCGACTACGTGACGTCTAGGTTGATCGAGCCATACCTCAACTGCCAGTTAGAGCTACTTTTATATAATACCCAGATGACCCTTGGATATGGCTGAAAGAATATCTCAAGAGGGCTTAGATAGTACTGGAGTGATAAACAGCACAAAACGAACCCTCTCAATTGGCCAGTCACAGCCACTTCGAATTAGTGCGGGTCATCGGATTCTCCACCACGACGGAAAATGCTCTCGGCCACACGGTCACAATTACGAGATCTCTATCAAAATCACAGGTGAACTTAGTGAAGAGGGATGGATTGTCGACAAGAAACAGGTGACAGATGTTGTTGACCAGTGGGATCATCGCTTCCTTCTTGAAGAGGGTGACCCCCTCATTGACGCATTCGAGGCGAGTGGGGACGGCAACGCTGTGGTTGTTCTGAATCATCCGCCGACGGCCGAAGTAATGAGTGTCGTTCTTGAACGTCGCCTACTCAATAGACTTCCCGAAACGGTTGCTGAGGTGACTGTTGAGGTTCAAGAAACCAAGGAACTCTGTGCCACTTGCTAAAGTATGCCTGTAAATTCTACTAAAACCGACTTGACCCGTAATTCCTCGTCTGATAGTCGCTCATTGCCGATCAACGAGGTGTTCTACTCACTCCAAGGCGAGGGAAAACTCGCTGGAACACCGTCTGTATTTATCCGAACGAGCGGATGTAATCTCCGTTGCTGGTTCTGTGACTCGTACCATACCTCGTGGGATCCCATCCACGACCTGATGGAAGTAGACAAGATCGTCGAGAAGGTTCAGGAGTACGAGAGTGCCAATCATATTGTAGTCACTGGTGGAGAGCCGCTGATTCACGATGAAACTGTCGAGTTAATAGACCGGATGCAGGACAACGGCTACCACATAACAGTTGAAACGAATGGAACCATCGTTCGAGATGCCGCAATAGATCTCGTCAGCCTTAGTCCGAAATTGGCGAGTAGCACCCCAACGGCAGAGAAAGATCCGATGGGAGACGGAGAACAGGCAAAACATCATGAGCGACATCGCATAAACGTGGATGCCATTGCAGAGATGATTGACTCATACAAATTTCAGCTGAAATTCGTGGTGACCGACCAAGGTGATATCTCGGAGATTAACAATCTCGTCGAACGAGTCCGGGATATAACAGCGACCACTATCAACAATTCGGACGTGTTACTAATGCCAGAGGGGGCAACACGCTCGTCACTCGCAGACACCAGTGACTCGGTGGCAGAACTGGCACTAAAACACGGATATCGGTACTCCCCCCGCCTTCATGTGGACTTGTGGAACGATGCACCGGGGACATAACTATGTCTGAGAAAAATCGACTGACCACGGATGAGAAGGCGAATAATCACCGTGCTGCATCTGATCGGGCAGTGATCTTGGTTTCCGGTGGGATGGATAGTGCCACTGCTGCCTATGAGGCGATGGATCGCGGGTACGAGCCACTCTTCCTGCATACCTCGTATGGCCAACAAACTGAGGAAAAGGAGTATGCATGCGCCGAACAGATAGCAGCAGAGGTTGACGTAGAGGACTTCCTACACATCAATACGGAATACCTCGCAGCGATTGGTAGCTCAAGTCTGACGGATAGGGAGATGGATGTGGAAGAGGCCGATCTGAATTCTGAAGACATTCCCACATCATACGTTCCATTTCGGAACGCGAATCTGCTTGCAATTGCGGTATCTTATGCTGAAGCGAACGAAGCTGAGGCGGTGTTTATTGGCGCCCATAGTGAGGACTTCTCTGGCTATCCGGACTGTCGACCGAAGTTCTTCGAGGCATTCCAGCAAGTCGTAGACGTTGGAACAAAACCAGATACTCAGATTGAACTTGTAGCTCCCTTCGTCGAGTGGTCGAAGACCCAGATCGTCCAGCGCGGTCTTGAGCTTGATGTCCCGTTTGAGATGACTTGGAGTTGTTATCGTTCCGAGGCCCCCGCATGTGGTACCTGTGATGCTTGCGCCTACCGCCTGCAGGCCTTTGCACAAGCCGGGGTTAGCGACCCTCTTGAGTATGAACAACGCCCCTCCTATACTGACGATGAATAAACGAAACTCCGCCAGAGGCTAGTCAACTAACTCAAACAGAGGATCGATGTCTGCGACCGTGTAGTGTCGCAATAGTTCCCGAAGCGCCCGCTGTTCGTCACCATTTGTGTCATCCTCGCACAGTTCGAGGTATCGCTCCCCGAAATAGGGGATGTCGGCGTTTGTGACCTTAGGGTCGGAGAGATCGCCGCTGTAACGGGGATGATCTGTCCGCCACTCTGCGGGGTCAAGCGAGTGGTCGTAGATGTCCCAGAACGTCGGCAGCACGCTGGCGTTCTCCTCGAGTGACCCCCACGGATCCAAATTCACGACCTTCCGTTCGGCGAACAAAGCCTCGACGCGAGCGTCGAGCCCGGACTCAACGTCGACGAGACGCTCGGCTCGGCCGAGGAGGTGGCGCCTGTCGAAGTCTCCCTTGAACAGAACGAGTTGATCAGGATCGCGTGTCTCAACGTACCCGCAAAACTCCTCAAGCAGGGCGGTCTCGGTTGCTGGCGTCGTACCAGAGCGGAACAGCACCTCCGAGGTACCCGGCACCCCGAGGCTCGGCGTGTACCCGACACCGATACACAGGAGTTCGACATGATCCGAGTTTTCGAAGTCGAACTCCGCTTCCGAGACTTGGCTGATGGTCTCGATGTCAAGGGCGACCGCATCTCCTTCGACCTGCTCGATAGGCCCTTCCTGTTCCTGTTCGATGACGGCGTCTTCGGGCGGCTCCGGAAGATGCCTCAACTCCAACTCGCCGCGGTTCGACCCGATGCCGACCTTTCCATTGTATATGTCCCCTTCAGCGTTCTCGAAACAGTACCACTCACCGTCTTCCAGCCCATCGGTCTCGAGGTCGCCTGCCCAGATCTTCAGCTCTAACTGCTCCCCCTCGATGTCTTCCAGCAGAACCTGCGTGTTTCCGTCATCGAAGGTTCGTTGTTGGAGGACTTTTGCGGCGATGTCAATCGATTCGTTATCAACTATGTCATCTTTGGTTGCTTGTGAGTGACTCATTCCTATCGGATGACTACATCCCCGGCCACATAAATAAGGGTTCAAGAACCAATCAAATTTTTATCATCGCGGTGTGATTCCGGGTAGCATGGAGTGGGACTTCCCACAGGGTGCCGACCAATACTTCGAGACCGTTCAGCCGGAGTGGAAGAAGCTGGGATTCACAACGGAGGTCGTCCGCCTCTTCTGGGAGTACCCGGAGGCGAACGACATCACGGCAGTTGACCCAGTCGTTGAAGCGAACGTCGAGGAGCGGGTCAGTCGACAGCTCCGGTTCCTACGGGCGCTTGATCTAATCGACGAGTCGGATAAGCTTACGCCGAACGGCATTTGGCTCGCCACTGTCTATCAGCCGCCGGCGCAGCAACCGGTCACGTCGGTGGACGTATCGATAGAACGGAAAGGCTCACTCGGTGCGGCCGAGCAGGAGGTATTTCGTGGCCTCCTGCTCGGCCATCACTGGCTTCCAATGTTGGCCACAGCCCACCAGCTATCGGGCGAACGCGTCCCTGCGAAACAGAGCGATGGAAGGCACGTGACGTCCTTCTCCGAGCGCCTCGACTCCATCGAGGAGTACAGTGACCTTTCCTCCGGGGCATGGCAGACGAGGGCCGAGGTGCATTACAACTGGTTCTGCGCCATCGGTTTCGCCCGCCGCCGCGAAGGGGAACTCGCGCTCACCGAGGACGGCCACGCCTTCCACGATCGTGTTGAGCAGTACTATCCGCCGGAGTGGGACGACTTTGTGGCCTAGTAATCAGTCGGACACACGAGACGGTGGCTGCTTGAGTTCGGCATCTCGGCGTTGGCGGAAGGCCTCGCGGGCCTCCTCCTCACAGTCGATGCAAACATAGCGAGGTCGTGTGTCGTAGATACCGTCGTGATACAGCTGCTCGGCAGCGATTGCTGCAGGTGCGGTACCGGCACAGGGTACGACGAGCATCCCGTCTTCCGTGGGATCGTAGAGGCCGCGGAGCCACTCGTAGTAGGGTTCTGTCGGCTTGACGCTGCCCCAGTCGAACTGTTCACGCTGTCGCTCCGCGATCTGCCGGGCTGAGATGTCCGTGACGCGCTCCGTCTCGCCTTTGTGGGCGAACACGACGGGGTACCCGCCGTTGGTGAGGTACGCCCCTGAGGTGCTACAGTCTGGTTCTCCCTCTTTGGTCACGTAGGTCACGCCCCCGACGCGGCGATAGCCGCCACCCCGATATTCCTTTGCTACATTCCCCCACGTTTCTTGCAGGTATTGAATGAGGTGGGGGAGAACCCAGTCGTCCGCGTCGGCGATCAACCAGCCGCCCGGTCGAAGAGCTTCCTTGCAAGCATCGAGAATTGCCTCTGTCTGCTCAAAATCGTGCGTTGGATATGTGACCCCAAACTGACCCGCTCGGTGAGGTCTGGCCCATGCGTCGTCAAGATGGATGACCGAGGCACGGCCCGAGAGGTCGCGTAGTTGCTCCAGAGCATCTCCGACTACGTATCGCTGGTCTTCTCTGTCTTCAAGGAGATATTCGTCCTTCGTCATACCAAGTTATTCGGTGAAGGAGTGGGGGGCCTATTAATCCATCAGATGACGCCGGGCTACCCGGGCGTCTGCCTAGGGATCGCTGAACTGTTCGAACCCGGCCTGCTCGGTCGGAGGGGTTGTGCAATAGCTCTCGATGTCTGTTATATCAGTGACCGTCGCTCCGGCAGCGACGTTGGCGGCGAAGTTCTTCATGTAAGTCCCTTTAACTCCGATTGCGCCGCCGCCGTACTTGCTGCCGGTCTTCGTGTTGGCCGTCAACGACAGGGCATTAGAGCGGTCGGCGACGAGTTCGTCACGGTTGAACACAACGACGTACACGTCTTCTGGGGCCTGCTGCACGGCGTTTTCCACGTCGATCGCCTCGTAATACGTCGCCCCGAGGAGGAAGAAGATAATATCGGACTCCTCTGATTTCTCCACGTGATTGGCTACATCGTCAGGAAGTCCCATCTCGCGGCCCCGTCGCCGCGCATGGCCATTATTCTGGAACTTCACGTTGTAAGCCGGTAGCTCCTGATTCTCGGGCACTAACCCGAAGCCGGCGCTCACGAAGTATCGATCGACGGGTACCTCCGCTGTGGTCATTTGGTCGACGGCCTCAGTGACAAGTCTCTGCTGGCGTCCGTCATACAAGTTCCGAGCCCGGCGACAGACGGTGTCATCCTTCTGAAGAAGTTCCTCTAGATCGTGATTGTCAACCTCCGACTCACTGAGCCGGTCACAGTCGTCAGGGAGATCCTTGTCGTTCGAACACTGGTCGATGACGAGGACGCGCATCTTAGAGTTCCCCCATCGTAGAGTCTGTGATTGGCTCCGTATCAACTTCTTTGCCGACAAGTCCGAGAGCGGTGTCACGGAGATCATCTGCCGTTTCGTAGGTTTGCACTGTACACCCGCTTGCTTCAACGGACTGTTGGACGGCTTCGTTTAGCTCACCGTGTACCAGCAGGTGATCGTACCGACTCGCCTCTGTTTGAAGTGTCTCTTCCATCGCTACTGGATCGACGGAAATCGAGTCCGGAGGTGCTTCCCACCACTCTGTAAGTCCGTCCGCGCTCAGAACGCCAAGTTCGGCGACCGGAATATCGTGGGTCGCGCTCCAGAAAGTATCCCGGACGTTGCGCAAGTAGTCGCCGACAGTCTCGTATCCCAGCAAGCTTGACTCTACTGGGGTAACGATCATCGTCTTCGGGAATTCGGTGGTGAACTCTCTATAGAATCGATGAATATTGTGGAATCCACGCCGGCGGTTACGGTTGTTTCGCCGGAAGATGGCAACGTCGATCCCCATCCGCTCACAGATGGGACAGGAACATTCCTCCCACGGGCGATCACGGAGTGTCCGCGAGTACTCTTCCAGATAGCTCTCTTCATCGAAGTCCTGCACGTACTCCCGGAGCAGCCACATTAGCTGATCGAAGAGAGCATCGTCCCCATAGATAGCTGCGGCCTGCTCTGCCATTGGGATCGGCCCCGGCATCCACTCTTCCCAAACTTCTTCAGTTGTGTCAATCAGGTCGCGATACTTCTCAAAGGCGAGTGGCGAGTCCTGCGAGTCTTCTCTCAGGAGCCGGGCAATTTCCCGACGTAGGTTGCCAAAGCTCGATCCAAGCTCTCGTCCGTACTCGAAATCGTCTCGGAGGGCCTGACGGACATCGGTCAGACTTGACTCATCAAACCTGTTCTCGTGGCGGTTTTCCTCGAGATAATCGGGTAGAGCATCAAGGGTCGTTCGCGCCTCGTCACGCCATGCGGTCATAGCCTCGATGATTGAGTCTCGCTGATCGTATGCCCGAAGGGCTTGTAGAATCGGCTGACCGCGGAGTTCAAGATCGATGCTCTCGCGGAAGCCGCGTTGAGGCGTTGACGGGTGAACCCTTATAGCGTCGTATTTCCGCTCGTGGCCGAGGTGATAGTTCTTTCCTCCTGTCCACGACGCCCGGAGCATACTCGCACTATCGAAGCTCGAAATGCCCGATCGACGGATCTGACCGAACGCATCGTTCTTAGCGAACCCAAAGATGTGTGCATCGATCCGTCTCTCGTCTTCCTCTTGGTACCTGTTGATGACCTCGCCGACGGCCTCAACGACCTCCTTCACGAATCCCACGGAAGCTCCTGCGAGCCCACCGATACCGATGTAGTTGTAGCCCGTTTCGATGACGCGCTCGGCGGCATCGGCATACGTATCGGCTGACCAGCCTTGGATAGCGGCCATTAACCTGAATGGACGTCCTTCGTTCTCTTGATAGAGTTCCCACATCTGTTCCGCGTTCTCTAAGGTCAACTCGTATCGGTGCTGTGGGTCGTTCCTGAAGTACTCGAGGCGAGGATCACTCTCGCTCGCATCAATGAGATCGTCTTCCGTCGAGAATCGAGAGAGGTCGAGTGTTTCCGGCGTCTCATCCGTTCTCCACGGAGCGATCATCACGTCAGTCTCGTGCGTGTCCTCTCCGAGTTTGCCCGGCAGATCATTCTCATCAAAACCGTCTGGCAGGGCCCGCTCGTCGAGGTAGAGACGGGAGGTCGGCTCAGAGTCAATGATGAGGTGATCGATGGTCACGCCGACGGTCATCCCGACTTCGTCGTAGAACTCCATAATCCCCTTCGGGGTGTACGGGGGGCGGGGAAGCTTCCGGTATCCCCATGCACCACAATCGACGATCGTCGGAAGCCAGTTCGGCATTCCGCCACCGAGTCCACCGTATATACCGTGGTTTCGAATGCGTTCGCTCTTGGCGTTGGTGTCCTCTATCTGATCTCGGGAGACCAGAATACCGTCTAGAGGCGCTTCTTCACGGCCGTAAATGTCCCAAATGAAGTGGAGGGGACGCTCCGACTTTCGCAACTCTGAGTTCTCGTCGTAGAGGAAATTATACTCTGCGTCTACGTTGTCGTCCCAATCGGGAAGATAGAATCTCACGTATTAGATCACCGTTTTTGAGTTCTTTTTGAGTGCATAGATAGGGCTATCGGAGTGCTTTATGAGATCATTGAGCGGATGCGTTGGTACCGTTCAATGACATCAAGGAGTCGTTCACCGACCTCTTCTGGATTGGCTTCTGAGTCTAACTCCAGCACACGATAGAGTTCTTCTCTTTCATCCCCGCTAAGTCCTCCGATGAGCAGGGGGCCATCCTCATCACCGATCTCGGCAATGGCCTCCTCGGGGACTTCGCCGGTCAACAGATCAACTACACGATTCTCAACATCCTCTTGCTCCGCATCCTCTGTTAGACCCAGTCCGCGACAGAATGCTTCCCGCTTCTCCTCCGGGACTCGAATTACAAGGCCGCTCTGCTCCGGCTCGTGGGTTACCGATGTCTCCCGCTCGTCATAAGATGGAGTCGATGTCGCGGTGTTAGTATCGGATTTCGTTTCACGGGTAGTATCCTGTTGAGACTGCCCTAATCTGGACTGGGCATTATTATTAGCAGACTCTGATGAGTCGGATGAGGTGGTTGATGCGTCTCGTGATGCAACTGTCGTTTCTCGTGTACTAGCTCCCTCTGAATCCTGTTCCTGCTTCGGCTGAGGGCTTTCCTTACTGTCGGGCTCCTTTCTACTCGAGGGAGAAGTGTCACTCCCGTCCTCAGTTGAATCTGACTCGACGGTCGTTTCCTCTTGCTCGGGCTCGGCTTCCTCCGCCAATTCGTCTAACACCTCCAGCCCTGACAGATCCGCTCTATTCAACCTGCGCTTCATCTCCTCCTCGTACCGTGGGAGCTGCCACTCGTTGAACTCCTCCGTCTCATCGGTCGCCCGGACTCGCTGGTCAGTATGGTCGTTGACGAGGGCTTTAATGTCGGAAATCACCGGTAGGTTGCGGTCGTCATCAAGATTCGCGTACATCTGTAGAGCCCCCTCGTACAACTCCACCTGCATTCCTTCAGGGATCGGTAGTACGTCCTCACTGGGCCCCGTGACGTTGGCTGGGGAGTCAGGGGTGTACTCGTCGTTCGGCTCATACTCGGAATCAGAGATACCCTCGAAATAGTTGAAGTAGGCTGGCTTTTCGTAGGGTTTTGTGGATTCTTCGTCAATAATACGCAATTCTCTATGAAGTCTGACAATACCTTTGAGCCGGTCTCGTTCCGGGTACCGACGGGCCGAACGCCCCCGAATCCCCTTTCCGGGTTTCGTGTTGAATCGGGGATTGTTCTTTTTGGAATTCGACTTGTCGACTGTCTCAATTTCACCCCCATTGGCAGCATGCATCTCCGTCTCGGGATAGGCCGAGAGCATCCAGACCGGAAGTGCCTCATACTCTTGCCGTCGGTACTCCGCCAACGCGTTCCCAGCGACACGGAGTAGATCGTCAGTGACGCTCATGGTCGGATCAAGTCCCGTCTTTAGATCGTTCCACGGCATCGCGCGGGACGATCCTCGAATGTCTATCTGACAGACCAACCGTCCGTGGCCCCGTGCCGTTCTGAACTTGCCCAGATAGGAGGAGGAGAACAGGTCGTTTTCAGTGTCCCGAAACAGGACATTTCGGTTGTTCATAGAGATAGTTAGGCCAGCGTCATTCGGTTGAGAGTCAAGCATCAACCCCACCGTAATATCGACTTGCAGCATCTCCTCTTCGCCAGTGTACTCGTCGACCGACTCGAAGGGGATCTCAGTGTACGTTCGGGGATTCAGTCCATCGAACGGCAGATAGCTGAATGAAATTCGCTCAGGAGGCTCGATTTTATGTTCTCCGGAGGGATCCTCTAATTTCAGTTCGAATTCGATCGGGCCCTCCGAGCCAATATCGATCCCATCACGGAGAATGTTCTCGTAGAGCCCATCGAAGTCGAGGAGAGTCCCATCACGGGCAATCTCCTTGGGGTCGTCGATGTCGTCAATCTCCTCGGCGCCCAACAGATCTTCCCATTCAGTTTTCAGTTCTCTAATAACAATCCGGGTACAGCCCTCCTCCAGATCAACCTCGTATCGCTCTGATTCGTATATCTCCTCATCAACCTCGCTGGAATTGGTCTGAAATTCGGCCGCATCGACATCGAATGCCCAGCCTTGGTCGCTTCCATCTGCTCGGGACTGGTAGCTGATTTCGTTCCCGACGGCAATGAGCCGCTTCGCCCCGACCCCGAACCGGCCGATGCTGTGATTAGGTGTCTCCGATCTCCCCAGCTGGAAAAACTTCCCGAGTTCGTCCGGAAGAACACCACCGGCATTGTCTTCGATCACGATGACGTCCTCATCGTCGTCCCACTCACCGGTCGGCCAGTAGCCGATTGTCACCTGCAGGCTCTCTGGAGGTTCGTGGCCTTCTTCCACGCGCGATCGCACGTGGTCGATACTGTTGTCCACCGTCTCGGCTATCGCCTGAGAGCCTGACGCTCCCGAAGCGAAGGCACGGTAGATGGAAGGGAGGGGTTGGTAGCGAACGGTATCATCGGAGTCATCCTGCTCTTGTGGTGCGTCGTTAGATGGCATCGTACTTCTCCTTGCAGTGCGTCTTTGCTGCTTATGACCGCTCCTATTATGCGTAACAGCAAAAGGGTTGCTGTAGACGTTACTAACCCTAAGATTGAAGTGGGTTGTAATGCATCGTTATTGATACGCCCAATGAGCGCAGTAAGGGAAGACGCGGTATTGATATGCATCACAAGGTGTCGAGGGGTGGAGAAGGCACTCGCTCCAGCAAGAGGTAACTGAAGATATGACCGATGGAGACGACTCCGACAGCACAGAGGAATGGACGGTTGATCGCCTGCTCGTCGAACTCGAGCGCATCAACCGCGAACGAACCGACGACGACTGGGCCTTCGACCCGGCCCAGCGAGAGGCTATCCGCCACGGTAAAGGCCCGCTCTACTGCACGGCGGGCCCCGGGAGCGGGAAGAGTGAGGTCGTGGTTGCCCGGGCGCTGAAGCTAGTGGTAGTCGAAGGGGCCGACCCCCAGAGCATTATGCTCACCACCTTCACCGAAAAGGCCGCCCAGAACCTCCAAGATCGACTAGAAGATCGTCTCAACGCACTCGGACTCGCAGATGAGATCGACGTCGCCGATATGTGGATCGGTACGCTCCACCAGCTGTGCGCCGACATCATGCGAGAGCATCGCTACGAGGGATACCAGAACGTCGAGCTGCTAGACGAGGACGCCCAGCGTCTGTTCGTCCGCCGCGAGAGCGACTTCGTGGGCTTTCTCGCAGGCGACGAGGTTCTCGACGAGTGGGACTGCGCGGGCGGAATTTACGACGACGGCGAGCAGTGGCGGATGTTCGAGGAGGCCTTCGACGCTAACGTCAACCAGTCCTACGGGCCAAATCGGTATCAGGCCACGAAAGTCGCAACTACCCTCTTGAACCGCATCTCCCAGTACCGAGCGGACATCGACGCGCTCGGCTCTTCGAGCGTCCCTCACCAGCGAGTGCTCGCCAAAGCCTACGAGGAGTACGAGGAGGCCCTGCGCGAGGCCCGACGCTGCGACTTTGCCCGACTGCAGGAGCGGTTCCTCGAATTCCTCGACACCGACGCCGGCCGGACGTTCCTTCACGGGGACGACGACCGGGACTATCCCCCGCTGCGACACCTCCTCGTCGACGAGGCCAACGACGTCAACCCGCTCCAGCAGGAGATCTACCTCCGCCTCACCGAAGCGATGTCGCGGCCGAACATCACCGTTGTGGGGGACGATGACCAGTCACTCTACCGATTTCGCGGCTCGTCAGTCGACCGCTTTATCACTTTCCCGGAGGAGATCGCTGACCGGATCGGTATCGCCGAGGATGACGTCCGGCACATTCAGCTACGGCGCAACCATCGGTCGCGCGAGGACATCGTCAGGTGGTGTAATCGCTACATCGGCGAGCACCCCACGATGCAGGCGGACGACGCCCGCGCGGACGGCAAGGAGCCTATCGAGCCGACCCGGGATTCAGAGAAACCACGCGTCAAGCTACTTAAGGGAGATACGGAACAGGCGACGGCCGAGCAGGTAGCAGACGCGATTGAGGCCATGCACGACGAGGGGTACATTCAGGACTACAGTCAGGTCGCGCTCCTGTTCAAGAGTACCCGTGAGCAGTGGACGCAGTGGGGCACCTCCATCACTTTCGTCGGGAGGGTCGTACGGGCTCTTGAAGATCGGGGCATCCCCGTCCACAATCCCCGGAATAAGGCCTTCATGGAACACGACGAGACGCAGTTTGTCCTCGCCGCAATGGCACGCTGTTTCGACCCCGGGCTGGAGTACGCCGACGACAACCTTCTCGGTGGCCTCGCGGACGACTTCGACGACTGGCAGGCCACCTATGACCGGCTTGTCGACACACACGACGCCGAGGAGCTAGAGGCGTATGTCGAGCGCACCGCCGAGATGGTGCGCGGCGCCGACGACGGCGACATCCTCGGCGTCTCTCCCCTCGAGGTCTTCCATCGCATCCGCTCGTGCAGCCCTCTTTCGGACTGGACGCAGGGAGACAATCGAGACCCCGCGCGGGCGAAGCGTCTTGGCCGGCTCACGGACTTACTGAAGGCGTTCGCGAACATGGCCAGTGGCCTCACGGGTAACCGGAAGCTCCGCAGCACGACGCATCCCCGCTGGGACACGGTGTCCGTAAAGTTCCTGCGCGAGTTCTACTGGCACTTCGCGCAGTACCTCTCAGGCATGGACTTAGACGACCCCGAGGACGAGTACGACCAGATCCCGTCCGGGTATGTTCAGGTCATGACTGTCCATCAGGCAAAGGGACTGGAGTTCCCAGTCGTCTTCGCGGGCGACCTTCCCAACAAAGCACGTGTGGGAAGCACGTACTGGATTGAGGAGAACTTCCGCGCCCCCGTCCGCGGACGGAGTCTACCTCCAGCCTCAACCCGCGAGGAGCGCGATAGAATCCGTCGCTACTACGTCGCCTACTCAAGGGCGGAGGAGAATCTAATACTGGTCGGACACGACGACGAACTCGACGAGAATCCGGACGAGCCCCTCACCTCGCTCGGGTTCACCGAGGATGGACGGGCCGTGACACCACAGTGGTTCGACGGAACGCGACGCGTCGAGGAGCCAGAGGACGTCGCTAACCTATCCGACACCGTCGGTGAGCCAGACGACGGTGATGTCCGCCGACCCTACAGCATTGTCGGCGACGTGTTGGCCGCCCGAAAGTGCCTGCGGCAGTACGGGTTCGCCAACGAGTACGGTTTCGAGATGACTCGGACGACCCAACTGTTCTACGGAAAGGTCGTCCACGAGACGCTTGACTTCGCCCATCAGCATTATCGGGGCGAGATCGAAGGCGTCGAGGGCGGCGAGATTCCGTCAGAAGACGAGCTCCGAGAGTACTTCGACGACGTGGTCGCGGCCATCCGCGAGCAGCACGGCCTCGCAGTGAACAACGAGGCGGTCGAGACGGCCTTCGAGTACATCCATCGGTTCAACGTGCGCGAGGGGCCCAACCTCTATCCGCGCGTCATCGACACCGAGCGCCGGCTGACCCACGGGGCTGACGAGTACCGGCTCGAAGGAGTAGTCGACGTTCTTGCCGACGAGCCGGGTGGCGAGACAGAGATTTGGGACTATAAAGCAAGCAACCGACCTGACCCGGATGACGAGGACGAACTAGAAGACTACCGCGAGCAGCTGTACGTCTATGCCATCCTCTACAAAAATCAGCACGGCTACTATCCCGACACGGGGGTCGTCTACTTCATCAACGAGGACGACCCTGAGAAGGCTCGATTCGAGGTCGACTTCACCGAAGGAGTGGTCGAGGGAGCCCTTGACCGGTTCGAGACGACGGTGGAGAAGATAGAACGGGCACGGGAGGCCGACAGCTGGTCAGAGATCGATTTCGACGACGCGCCTGACGAGGCGACCTGCGCAGAGTGTGACTTCCGCTGGGACTGCCCGGCGGCCGACTTCGATGACCGCTAAAAGAGATTAGTATGAACGGGTATCAAGTCGGCCTCAATTCCTTCGAAAACTCGACAGAAAACTTCCCATTCCGGCGAGAGGGGTACTTAGACCATCTCACGTGGCACAGTGGTAGGCCCGCCCTGCGGTTCTTCGGGTTCGGCGACCCGGTCAACTGTGACGCGCTGATCGGGGAAGAGATCCGAGTCACGGTTCACGACGACCGCGTCTGCTCGTCGTGTGGCGACGATGTCGATCCCGACCGAGACGTTTGCTGGGACTGTGCCGACTCCCCACCGATGACTCCCTGTATCTGGAGTCCGGGAACAGAATGCTCGTGGGGAGACTGTCCCTATCCAGAGTACAAACGGGACGCGTGCGCCCACACGTTTGTCGTCTACCTCGTAGCCAAGGACACTATCAAGGTCGGAATCACCCGGGCCGACCGCAGACAGGCCCGCTGGGCGGAGCAGGGTGCGACCCACGCGATCATCATCGGCGAGTGTCACAACCGGAAGGTCGCCGGCATCGTCGAGATGTGCCTCGCGGAGGAGTACCCCTCGAAAGCCGACAGTTCGTGGTACGTGCCTGTCGATGATCCCGTCGGGTCTCTGGTCGAGGCCGCCGACGAGGCGGGGCAGTACTTCCCGGACAGACTCGACGGATGCTACACGCTCCATGACATGAGTGCCGCTGAAACCCGGAAGCGAGTCGTCTCCGTCCCCGACAGGGGGAATCAAGTGAACGACGAGGTCGTGGCGGGGAACTCGGAGCTGTCGAAGGGCGACCGACAGCGGGGTCGCGTGGTGGGTGTTCGGGGAAGCGTCATCGCGACCGAGTCGTTCACGTTCAACGCCAATCTGCACGCCGGGACACGAGTCACGCTCGAAACCACGGGCGACCTCGCGATGCCCAAGGAGGATTCCAACACATGACCGACGACATCATCAGGCTGGAGGGAACCGACGTACAGAATGTCCTCGAAGAGTACCAGACGTACACAGTCGTGGTGACGGTCAGGGGCGTGTATAGCAACCCAGATCAGGGCTCCGGAAATCGCAAGCTGCAGTACACCGACGGCACCGGGACGACGCGCTACCTCACCCTCTGGGCGAGCAGCACACCCGATCCGGTGTACGATTTCGACTTCAAGCAGGACGTGAGCTACACACTCACTGCAGTCCAGTTCACCACAAATGAATCGGACGGGCGAGTGTTCTACAATCTGAACGCGACCGAGGAGACGGAGGTCAGCCGCGGGCCGCCGGCGGTCGATAGCGCAAACGAAACGGGGCCCGAGACCGGTGCGTCCCAAGGCTCGATTTCGGATTCACCCGGTGTCGCCGACAAAGGCACTGCCGCAGAGAAACAGGAACAGGATCACACAGAAGCGCCTCCTTCTCTGGATGAACATATTGACGATGCTCTCTCGGAAGTTCCCGACCCGGCGACCACGCCAACAGGGCATGCGTTGACCGGCTTTGCGAGCACTGGTCGCGTCGACTCCCTGAACGTTCACGAGTACGAGTTGGTAGCGGTCAACGGCTATTTGCCCGACGACGACGAGGACGCCCTCCGCGACACGTACAAGGTTCGCAGGCAGGTCGTCCGCCAGCACGACGAACGGCCGGTCGTTGCGGTCGTCGACCCGCTCCGACTGGTGAGCCTTGGGGAGATCGACGGGGACGCAATCGACATCGACGACTTCCGGCTCGAAGCGGCCGAGACGCGCCGCCTCAAATATGACCGGCCAGAAGATCGCCAGATCCTCAAGGACTTCCTCGAGACGAAGGTGAAGCGCCAGTTGGAAGGCGACTTCCGGACGCGCCACGGCATTCACAAGATCCTCTCGCAGGAGCCGATCGTCGAGAAGGAGAATTTCCGGCTCCACGAGCGATACAACCTCTCGTTCACGGTGACCTCCGAGGGGCGCCTCTACCTCTTCGTCGACTTCCGGCACAAGATCATCTCGGACTATGGGCTCGACGAGGTCGACCAGTCCCGACTCTATCGGGGGCTTCGCGTGAACGTGACGTATCGCGAGTCGGGGAAGGGAGCGTATCTGGACGAGCTGTTGCAGAAGCGGGCTACCGACTCGCTCCGCCAGCTGGGCAACCGGAGCGTCGTCCAGTACCACCGTGACGCGAAGCAGGTGCCGAAACGGACAGTCGACGAGTTCGAGCGGGCAGACCGGCGGGTGGTGCAGGTCACCAAGCAGGGTAGCCTCGACACGGAGACATACCCGCAAGAGCTGCTCGTCCTCCAGCCCCACTTTGAGAATCTCAAATCGTTCGCTCCCGCATTCAACGAGGCCACTCAGGGGAAGACTCGGCTGTCCGCACAGCGGTGTCTGGAGCGAAGCACGTCGTTCGTCGAGAGGCTCGATCCGATCCCGCTTCAGGACTCCGCCGTGACGTTCGACCCGACACCGCTGTCGGAGAGCGAGACGTACTCAATCGAACGCCTCTTCGAGACCGACGCCGACATCCTACAGTTCGGCGACGGCCAGTCTGGAGACCACCCAAAGCGGATCACATCGAATTCTGTCTACCAGCCCCCTTCGGAATTCAACGTCTGCATCGTCCACCCCGACAGGGGCCCCCACGCCGAGCGGTGGACGAACCTCAAGCAGATACTCTCCCGGATAGGTGCCGAGGCCGACGATGTCGACCGCTATGAGTACAGCATCGATGACACAGCCGACGCGATCTACGGCGACCTCATTTGCGACATCCCGGACGAGAACGACCACACCGCGGCATGCGTCATCCTGCCGCCTGACGACTTCAACCTCGGGGCGAGTGATCCGAGCGACATCTACCACGAGGTCAAAAAAGCCCTCAGGCAGAAGCACATCGACAGCCAGATGGCACACATCGACACGCTCGGCGACGATAACGCGTTGCCGAACGTCGCCCTCGGACTCATCGCAGCCGCCGGGGGCGTCCCCTTCACCGCCGAGGACTCAATGCCGGGCGACGCCGACCTAATCATCGGGATCGACGTCTCGCACCGCTACCCGAAAGATAGCGACGACCGCGTCCATATCGCTGCTTCAACCACGAGCATCTACGACGACGGGACAATCCTCGGGTACACATCGGCGAACCCGCAAGCGGGCGAAAAGATCCCGCCCGGCAAGCTCAAGGATATCGTCCGGCAGGCGGTCGTCGGCTACAAGCAGGAGCGGGGGGAGTATCCGAACCACATCGTAATCCACCGCGACGGATTTATGGACGAGGATCTGAGCCCTGTCGAGGAACTGCTCGCCGAACTCTCGATCACTTACGATATCGTTGAGATCCGAAAACAGTCGCCCGGTCGCATCCTTAACCTTGAAGACGGCCAAGCGAGCGTTCCCGACAAGGGGGTTGCGGCACTGAACAAGAGCGACGACCACGCTATCCTCGCCTCGTTCGGGAAGCCAGAGTCACAGGCTACAAGCCAATATACAGGACTCCCCCAACCGATTCAGGTGGAACGGGAAGTAGGCGATACAGACATTAGGACACTCGTATCGCAGGTGTACCTCCTCTCGCAGTCACACATCGGTGCGATAAGTGCAACTGCCCGACTCCCGATCACGACCTATTATGCCGACCGGGCAAGTGAGGCGGCCGCCGAAGAATACCTACCACCAACCTCGAAACTTCGGAAGAATATCGGGTTCCTCTGACTCACCCAGATCCTTATGGCCGGCGAGTTGGACGCGTAAACCGATGACGGCCGCCCATCGGCAGCGTCACACAGTGACTCTCTCTGACGGTCGCTCGTTGCAAATCGAGGCCGTTCGCCGCGACGACTGGGAGGGGCTGGATGATACCTGTCCTGAGTGTAGTAGTACCGAGTTCGAACACGTCCAGTTCGAAGGAGGTCGCTATGGGCGCTCGGACGACGCGGTCATCCTACGGACGGACTACTGGGATCGGAAGGGGAGCCTGTACACCGTCTGCAAGGAGTGTGACAAAGTGCTATACAAACACCCGGCATATGATTTGCTCCGAGAACTGCAATGGGGAACTTCATCTCCGGACTAAACAGCAAACCAGAATCAATCGTCCTGACTATAGTTCGACAGACGAAACGGTCTCGTTGTGGTACGAGAGGAATGTCGCGGCCAAATTATGGTCGGAGCGAACGTTTAGCTGTGCGCCGTCAACGCGGCCGTCGTACTGGTGGCTGATTGTAAGGTCGTCGGGATCAACGGCAATCACTCCATAATCGAAGTCAGCATGGTGATTAGGGCAGAGGACTACGATGTTCGATTCGTCGTCGGGGCCGTGGTGAGGGTCGCCGAGTGGTTTGATATGGTGAGCCTCGGCGTAGGGATTGTCTGGCCCCTGTTTCCGTCGATCGCCACATACCTGACAGGTGTGCGAATATCGGTGTTTGAGTTCTTTTACGAGGCTCGTGTTGCGAATAATGCGACTGACTTCTGTCTCGGTTCGTTGGGGCGGTTTCAGATCAGTTGGTTCCTCGTCAACGGCAGTCACTTCGGTGAGATGGGACAACTGGGCTTCCGACCAGAACTTATGGACATCGGTGAGGTGTGTTCGCCAAATCTGATGTCGTTTCTCATCGCTCTCGGGTACGTTCTCACCGATCGCTTCAAGCAGGCTGAAAAACCCCGGCCCCGGCCCTTCCTCGTTCTTCCGCATTACGACCGCTGAGATAGGTGGACGTCCCTGCTCGTCCTCAAAGATACCAATGATACCGAGAATTTTTCCGATGTCCTCACCGGGGGCGATCGTGAATCCATCAGTTACCTCCCAGTAGGATGTAGTTCTCCCTTCATGGGCGATCTCGGTTAGCCGTGGATAAAGCCGCTCAATCTTCTCAAATAGAGTGTCCCGGTTTAGACGCGTTGGCATTCGTTCCTCGCCATACGCAATTTGCTCTATAAGCTGGCGGTCGGACTCGGTAAGTCGCATATTTAAGACTTATATCAGACTACCATCAAACTTGGTGCGGATTCCCGGCTCCGTTCCTGAGATGTACCAAAACAAAGATCTACGCTCTATTTCTAAGTTATTCCGACCAGCACCGAACTGGCCCCGAATTTTTCTCTTCTCCGTCGGCGGAAATGTCGCAGACGAAGAACTCCCCTGACGGATAAATGATCATTCGATCTTCGTCGTCGTTTTCGACTGACGCGACCCCTTCAGCTGTCCACTCCGCGTTCTCATTTCCACGCCATGTGTAGTAGTCCTTCTCGCCCGCCATCGCGAAATCAAGGATGCCGGTTCCACTGCAGAGTATATGTTCAACGCGTTCAAGCCGTGTGTCGTCCGTGATTGTTGGCATAGGATCTGAGACGTTTGCACAGCCCGTAAAGGGTTGGGAAGGCTTTTGGGATCGTCATTAGATCTCGTCAACGTGGGCGGGTACCAACTGCTGTAACAGGTTGACCGGACGCTTCATTTCAAGCTGTTTCCGCGACTTTGCGAAGTTGGCCCCGATGAACTTCTTGACTGAGTTGCGGGTCAAAAGTTCGAGCACACCATTCATCTCCACTGATTAATTGGGGCGCCCCACTCCAACATATTCGAGTACGTGGGCTTGGGGGAGCGGAGCGATCCCTCTTCGATAATTCGGGTATGCTGCAAGCCGGCATTTATCAATCAGGACGGGCCCTCTGAGCTTGAGATGCCAACGAGATTTGCGTCACTGGACGAGGCACGGGAGACGTTGACAGATGATCCGAGAAGGACGTGGATGCCTTGTTCGATGCTGTGGATGTCGCAACAGAGTCGTTGATTGATGATTACGACCTACAAGGCGAGGTCGACAAAGAGACTGTGCAACGGTGGCTGCAGATCGGTTCAGCAGAAAATATTGCGTGGTTTGTCGACGAGGGAGTGTTGGATGTGGACGAATTGGATGATTTCATCAGCGATCTCGGCGCATCCGAGATGGAGACAGTCGCTGGACGGGTGGCCACGAAGCATAAGGACTTGATGCGTCTGTCTGAAGTGATTTTGTCGGGCTGATGTAGTGATGAGCCTTGTTTCAGTGGTGTAGTCCACTAATGGGTACTACGGGTAGGTTGGGAACTGTACCGGCGGGGATTAACTGATTCGACAGACTGTCCTTCTCCCGTATAGTAGTCACAATAGGTCGGTCTTCATACGCATCTCACGCCGGTTTTAGACGAGGAGTGGGGTAAATCGGTGACCGATCCGGGGCGAGCGGGAGAATGACGTTCCTCCTTCGGCATAGCTGAGCATCCCGGAAATCGTTATTGGCCCGAGATGCTAAAACAGGGCTTCGTAGAGTTCACAATACCCTCCAAGGACAGTATTGGGGTACGTTTGTTCACTCGATCGATGCCAAGAACTCCTGCTTGTCGATGTCCGACGTAATCACTGGCTTGATACCGCCGAGGTACTCCGTCGAGGGGTTCCACGCATCCAGCCACTTCTCCCGGAAGTAGTAGTTCCCCACATCTTGTCGCCCCCCACTTAGCTTGATGGCCTCGTCCAGCAGGCCGCCGGGTCGCTTCCCCTGTACGATCGCCAAATCAGAAAGGTGGCTCCGGTCACGACTTGCCAAGAAGCGTTTGATGTGTGCGTTTTCGCGATTCCGCTCGACTTCTCGCTCTAATGTGTCTACGTCGATCGAATTGAAATCGATGACCCGATCGACGGTGAAGTAGCCGATCAGATAGCGGTGCTTCGGCCGGGACTGACCCGGAGGGGTCAACCCGCAGTAAAATCCGAGAACGTCATTTTCTTCCAGTGAGAGGAGCTTGCTCCGGGACTTTCCCGGGTCACCGAACGTCAGCGATTCGAAGTTCGGGTCATGATGGATCGGAACTTTCCCGAATGCCGCGGTCTCCTGTCCGTCGTGAACCACGTGCGTTAAGTACTCGTCAAATCCCTCGCTCTGGAAGGTTGCCGTTTCAGTCGTTTCGTACTGTTCGGGAATCGGAATGTACTCGAATGTTCCATCCTCGAAGATTGGCGGGCAATTTGAGGCGTTATTCGAGTCCGCCGCGATGCCCACGAGTACCAGACCCATTAGGTATCCTCCCCGACCGGCTCGAATCGTTCCAGAAGCTTAGCGAACCCCTTCGATTTCGGGTGGCCTTGATTGAACTCCTCATCTGGTCTCAGGGCAAATCGGGGATTTGTCCACCCGAGCCAGTATTCCGGTTCTGAGACGCACTTGACGTGATGCGGACTGTTGTCGATATGATCTTCCGGTTGTGGCCCTGCCTCTGTAGAACAGCCACATTCGGCGTCCATATCACCGTCGCCGTGCTGGTGGCCCGCTGGCGGGTACCGGACGCTTCCCATATCGTCAACGTGGCAGTCGCCACGGTTCTCCGCGAGAGGCGTGCGGTGAGAGGCGTGGGTGAACCTGTGCCTTACGGCCTCTCCCTCAAAGGTTCGGCGGAGGTACTGCCCGTAGTCCTCCATCTCGTCGAACCCGTGAGTGATCATCGCGGCGCTGGCCAGCCAGTTTCGATGAGAGTCTGCCCACTCCGGCTTGTCGTAGCTCGAATTTCTGGACGCACAGGTGAGAATGAACACTGGGTATTTCGGACGCCGGACTCCCTTCTCGTCAGGCTCTCTGAACAATCTCTGGAACGGATGATTCGGGTTGGCGGCATCGCTCTTCGTGGGTTCCCCTCGCATTCCCTTCTTGCACGTCGCGAGACTCCAGACTCCCCCGAAGAAATTGGGAGCACTCCCCGTCTGAGCTAATCCCGTCCCGGACTGGTACCGGACTGATTCGGCCACATAGGTGCGGCCTCGAGGCTTATTCGACTCGAAGCCGGCCACCTCACTCTCGTACCTGTCGATACAATTCTGCATCCACTCTCGGAGGCCGCTCAACTGCCGCACTCTATTGGCAGCCACCGGTTCGGTTGGTGACGTCCCAACCGCGTAATCAAGGTCAGACGACATATATGCTTAGTCCCGGTAGCGAGGTTACTTAATGGGTTTCCCGCACGACATAATTGGGGTGCTGCATCGAGATTCGTCACCCGCCGAAATCGGCAGTCCCTCGTAGACTTAACCCTCAGAGCAACGGTAGGTAACGAGCAAACCATTCTGTTTTGACTGGCATAGCTATGAGTGAACTAGTAGACCAAGCAAGGCTGTCACGGTTAGATTTAGCACTTTTCCAAACCCCATCGAATAGCCGGTGGATAAGACGTTCGGTAGTCGAGAATAGTGAAATATATCAACTATATCATATATTGTGGGAATATGCCAGATCCAGAATTTAGCGAATTCCAATTCGCTTACAGCGTCACTCGTGAACTCGAATCCAAAGTATTTCCATCAGGTTCAATCCCGCACTTTCCAACCCAGAATCAGGAAGCTGATCGAGGGTATGACTTGAACTTCAGTAATGGAGTGTCAAGTCTGTTCATCCAATATAAAAGATCGAAGCGACTTGACGATGGCCGGGCGAAGGATGAACAGTGGAACACATACGGAGATCGGTTCTACCGTTTTAAACTAAGAACATCGGACGATAGAGCGGAACCCGAGCAACATGAGATCCTGACACGATTGGCTCAAAGAGATTTACCAGTGTACTACGTTGCTCCAGAATTTGTTAAATGGATGGATTATCAGCAGTTTGCCCGCAATTCGACGATTCTACAACATTCTGCGTTCATCGACTGCGAAAATGCCCCGACACCCTTTGACGGCGACCAACATTATGTGTGCCATAGACCAGAGGATACAGTAGCGAGGTTCTTTTCTGAGGAGCCCAGAACGATGAACCGGTTGGACGCTAAGGAGACGAGTAGTAGATTAACGCAAGTGTTGATGGGATCTCCACCACAGTTCAATTCCTTCGAAGAGGCTACGTCCGAATTTAGGGAAATACGGGAAAACATCACGGAGGAGATGAGGATGCGTGAACAGATTAATCCAAGCGACTACACTGCTGATGATCAATCAATTTGGATCCGTGAGCAACAGCGGTTTTTCGAGGAGGTTCTGGGAATATCCGCGCATTTTTTCGAAACGGGTTGATAGACCGGTGTTACATTGGTGTTGTCGAGTGGGTCAGTTAGTAGTCACAACAGATCGGGCCGAGTAGTTGTAGTAGTCGTCCTTTCGTCCCATTTCCCTCCAGTAGCGGCCCGAAGCGGTTATGCCGTTCGCTCCGGCGGCCGGACGCGCCGTTTCCGGGGGGTTGAAGCCGGTCCGTGCGGAACGACCAGGCATGGCCGACGAAACGCAGTACTCACTCGGGATTCCCGCGGCGAAGGCGCGCGTCGTGCACATGAACGCGGCGGGGCTCATCGTCGCAGCCGCGTGCGCGCTGCTGCTGCTGCCGCTGCTCCCGTTCATCGTCGTCTACTACCTGCTGGCGGGCGCGAGCAGCGGCAGCCGCTAACGCGGTCCCGCGGTCCGCTGCCGTGCTGCCGCCGCACCGAGCCGTCGAGCCGCCGGTAGTCCGCGTTGTCCAAGCCGACCAATCTTGACGCCGCGAGCGCGGGCGCGCGCACCCGAACCGCGGGTATTTTGAGGGGGTCAACCGAAGGTTTCCTCATATGTTCAAGGCCATCGTGAGCGCGTCGACCCTCCGGGACGCGCTCGACTCGGTGAGCGTGCTGGTCGACGAGTGCAAGGTCCACCTCAACGACGACGAATTCGCCATCCGCGCCGTCGACCCCGCGAACGTCGGCATGGTCGACCTGACGCTCGAGGCGGCGGCGTTCGAGTCGTACGAGGCCGACGGCGGCGTCATCGGCGTGAACCTCAACCGGCTTGAGGACATCGCCGGCATGGCGAACGCGGACGACCTCATCCACCTCGAACTCGACGAGGAGACCCGGAAGCTCCACATCGAGATGGAGGGGCTGAGCTACACGCTCGCGCTCATCGACCCGGACTCCATCCGGCAGGAGCCCGACATCCCGGACCTCGACCTCCCCGCCGAAATCGTGCTCGAAGGCGCCCAGCTCGACCGCGGCATCAAGGCCGCCGACATGGTGTCCGACCACATCCGGCTGCGCGTCGACGAGGCGGAAGAGGCGTTCAGCATCGAAGCCGAGGGCGACACCGACGACGTCGACCTGAAACTGGAGCGCGACGACCTCATCGACCTGCAGGCCGGCCCGGCGGACTCGCTGTTCAGCCTCGACTACCTGAAGGACATGAACAAGGCGATTCCGTCTGACGCCGAGGTCCGCGTCGAACTCGGCGAGGAGTTCCCGGTGAAGCTCCACTACGAGTTCGCCGAAGGCATGGGCCGCGTCACGTTCATGCTGGCGCCGCGCATCCAGAGCGACTGACGCCGCCGCGCCCGCCCGGTCCGCGCCCGCCCGGTCCGCGCCCGCCCGTCCAGACGCCCTGCCCGACCTGCCCCCGGAGGGCCTCCGAAGTCCCGCCGCTCGTCACTCGCTCGCTTTTCGAACGAACTCGACTCCGAACGAATCGCGGCCGTTCCGTCGCGCGGCCGCTCCGCGCTACGCGGTGCCGCGGTGGCGGTCGATGACGCGCTTTGCGGCCTGCGCCTTCTCCTTCCAGCCGTAGCCGGCCTCGTAGACGTGGCGTTTGCTGTCGACGAGCTCCTCCGGGCTCGACTCCTCGAAGCCGCCGCGGCTCCACGTCCCGGAGTTGTGCAGCCACTCCACGACGTTCTGTCTGGTCTCCTCCCACGACAGCCCGACCATCTCGTACCACGCCACCAGCGCGAACACGGCGTTGTCGTGACAGCCCGGGTACGACCCTTCGCGGTAGATCGTCGCCATCGGCTCCCGCGTCGGCTCGGACACCTCCTCGCGGTACCGCTCCGCCGTCAGCAGCGACAGCCCGGCGTCCGTCTCGCGGACGCGGCCCTCCCGCTCCAGCAGGTCCAGCGCGGCGCGGTGCAGCCCCGACCACTCGTCGTGGACGGCGTGGCGCAGTGCCTCCTCGGTCACGGTCTCGCGGGTCAGGACGGCGAGCAGGTCCGTGTACGCCTTCTCGACGTGGTGCCACTCCGTCCCTTCGAACTCACAGCCCGCGTCGTGCAGGCTGTTCGTGGTGCGACAGCCCGGGCACGGATACGCGAACCGCGGCATAGCCGGTACACGGCGACGCGCCGACTTATCTCCCGTGGTTCACCGGGCCGCCGGCCGCGCCGCCGCGAGCGCTCACGGCAGAACCGCGGCAGTTCCGCGGGCGTCCGACGAGGTTTTGCGGTCGGCGCACCGACGCCGACACGTGAACCTCACCGACCGGCCGCGTCGGCTCCGCACGGACGGCGTCCGGCCGCTCGTCTCCGAGACGGAGCTGTCGGCCTCGGACCTCATCGCCCCGGTGTTCGTGGACGCGACCACGGACGAGCGCGTCCCCATCGAGTCGATGCCGGGCCACGAGCGCGTCCCGGTGGACGAGGCGGTCGCGCGCGTCCAGGAGGTGCTGGCGACCGGCGTCGAGGCCGTCATCGTCTTCGGCATCCCGGCGTCGAAGGACGCCGAGGGGTCGCGGGCGTACGCCGACGACGGCGTCGTTCAGCGCGCCGTCCGCCGCATCGACGCGGAGACCGACGCGTACGTCATCACCGACGTCTGCCTCTGTGAGTACACCGACCACGGCCACTGCGGCGTCCTCGAAGAACACGCCGCCGAGGACCCGACGCTCACCGTGAAGAACGACGAGACGCTCGACCTGCTCGCCCGCACCGCCGTCTCGCACGCCGACGCGGGCGCCGACATGGTCGCGCCGTCGTCGATGACCGACGGCATGGTCGCCGCCATCCGCGACGGCCTGGACGACGCCGGCCACGCCGAGGTGCCGATCATGAGCTACGCCGCGAAGTACGAGTCGGCGTTCTACGGGCCGTTCCGCGACGCCGCCGACGGCGCCCCCGCCTTCGGCGACCGGCGGCACTACCAGATGGACCCGGCGAACCGCCGGGAGGCCGCCCGCGAAACCCGAATCGACGCCGAGGAGGGCGCGGACGTCCTGATGGTGAAGCCGGCGCTGCCGTACCTCGACGTCGTCGCCGACGTCCGCGAGAACCACGACCGGCCGGTCGCCGCCTACAACGTCTCCGGCGAGTACGCGATGTTGCACGCCGCCGCCGACCGCGGCTGGCTCGACCTCGAAGCGACCGCCCGCGAGTCGCTGCTCGGCATCAAGCGCGCCGGCGCCGACCTCATCGTCTCCTACTTCGCCGAGGACGTCGCCGAGACGCTTTGACGCCGGAAGCGGCGTCGACGACCGCCGAACTCCGACTCTCCCTCGACTCGGGGCGCCGCTCCGTCGCTGCCGCCGGTGAACGCCGCGGTTCGCGCCGGAACTGCACGACACAAGCGATTTATCGCCCGGGTCGCTACGGACGGCCGTGACTCAGCCCACGCCGATAGAGATGATGCCGCAGTGGCTGGAAGGGCTGTTGACGTCGGAGTACGCGCTGCTGGCGCTGTTCGCGGTGTTCGTCCTGGAGGGCGCGATGCTGATGTACTTCATGCCGAGCGAACTGCTCGTCCCCGGCGCGATTCTGTTGGTCGGCGCGACGCCCGAGCGCGCCGTCGCCATCATCGCCGTGGCGGTTCTCGGCGCGACCGCCGGCCAGTACGCGCTGTTCCGCGTGGCGCGTCGCGGCGGCCGGGAGTACCTGCTGTCGAAGCGGTGGTTCCGGGTGAGCGAGTCGTCGATAGAACGGTTCGACGGCTGGTTCGAGCGGCACGGCCCGGCGGCGGTCGCCGTGTCGAACTCGCTGCTGTTCACGCGGGGGATGCTGACGGTCCCCGCCGGCTTTTCCGACCTCGACGGCCGGCGGTTCCTCGCGCTGTCGGCGCTCGGCACGCTGTGTTTCGAGTCGATTCTCGCCGCGCTGTACTTCGCCGGCGTCGACTTCCTGTTCTGAGCCGCAGACTCCGAAGCATCCGTCACGTCCGCAGAATCCGCCGGCAGCGACCCGCTCCACGATTCCGTTCCGGAGTCACCGCCCTCGGTTCGGTGCCGGGTTCGCTGTTCGTCTCGCCGAACGTCTCCGGCCGTCGGTGCTGTTACTCGTCGGCCTGCGTGACGTCGACGCGCTCGCGGAGCGCCTCCAGCCCCTCGTGCTCCGTCAGTTCCTCGACGCGCTCGCGGAAGTGCTGCTCGCAGAGCCCGACAGAGACGCCGCCCTGCTCTGCGGCGTACGCCGCGTCGCGTTCGCAGTAGTGGCACTGCATACCCGAATCTTCGCGGTCCACGGGGTTAAGCCTCTTCCCCGGAGCGGCCGGGTCGGCCCGGCCCGGACTCACCGCCTCGCGCGGCTCAGACGCCGCTGAGTCGGTCGCGGACGCGGTGCCAGTGCTCGCGGTCGAGGCCGGCGACGCCGAGCCGTTCGTCGTGGGCGTCGCTGCCGCCGGTGAGAAGCAGGTCGTGTTCGACGGCGGCCGCCTCGATTCGCCCCGGGTCCTCGTCGACGTCGTGGCGGTCGTACGGGTAGAACCGCTCCACCGCGTCGAGGTCGGCGCACCGCTCCAGGGCGGCGCCGGGGTCGTCGTAGCGGAACGGGTGCGCGAGGCCGACGAGGTCGCAGGCCTCCCGGAGGAGGTCGACGCCGCGGTCGAACGGCGTGACGTCGCGCGGCACGAAGCAGGGGCCGTCGTCGCCGATGAGTTCGTCGAACGCGCGCTCGACGTCGTACGGCGCGTCGCTGTCGGCGATGGCGCGGGCGATGTGCGGGCGGCCGAGCCCCTCGCGCGGTTCGACGTCGAGGTCGACGCCGAGTTCGGCTTCGACGGCTTCGATGATGCGGCGGCCGCGGTCGACGCGGTCGCGCTGCAGCCGGTCGCACTCCTCGCGGAGCGCGTCGGTTTCGGTGACGCCGTAGCCGAGCAGGTCGACCCGTTCGGCCGCGGTTTCGACGCGGAGTTCGATGCCGCGGACGACGGTGACGCCGCTGACCGTCGACACCGGCTCGTCGAGCCCGGGGTGGAGGCGGTCGTGGTCGGTGAGCGCGACGACGTCGACGCCGGCGCGGTCGGCCGCCGCCGGCAGCGTTTCGAGCGTGAGCGTGCCGTCCGACACCGTCGTGTGTGCGTGGAGGTCCGCGACGACCATGCCGAGGTGTCCGCCGGTGGCGAGGAAAGCCCTTGTGATGCACCGAATCCGAACTAAGGTTCATTAAGGTCACTTAGTCCGTTGGGTCAGTCCAATGTCCTACATGGACAACCATTATAAATCTCGGCGGGCTGGATTCGTGTATGCGCCTGACAGGCACCGATGCCGACCTGACCGACCACAGCTACCCCGCGACGTCCGGGGAACTCATCGACGCCTACGGTGAGTGCCGCATCGAACTCCAGGACGGAGCAGAGTCGGTCGGGACGGTACTCGGCCGGCTCGGCCCGGACACCTTCGAGTCCGCCGAAGAGGTCCGCGACGCGCTGTACGGCGGCGTCAGCGCCGAAGCCATCGGCCGACGCTTCTACAGCGACCGCGACGCGCCCGCCGTCGGCGAAGACGGCCCGACGCAGCTCTCGTTCTGAACGCACAGCGGCGCTCGGCTCCGTCGTCGCCGCGGCAACCCCGATTTTTCGAGGCGCAAACACGGCAGCGGCTGCTGCGTCGCTGTCGGTGTCGCCGTCTGCGTCGCCGTCCCCGGCGTCGCTACACCCACTCCAGCGCGCCGTCCAGCTCCAGCGGCACGCTCCCCTTCCGGTACGCCTCCGTCCGGCCGCTGGGACGCGACCGGAAGACGACGGCGGGCCGGTGGCCGACCTCGGGCTGCTCGCCGCGGACGGCCGCCCAGTCGTCGTCGAGGAACGACGAGCAGTCGACGAACAGCGTGACGCCGCCGCCGTGCGCTTCGAGCTGCCCGGACGTCTTCGTCTCGACCGTGTCGCGGACCGCCGCGGTCGGCGTGTTCGCGCTGCGGCGGTTCGGCGCCACCGGCCGCGTCACCTCCACCAGCACGGCGTCGTCGCCGCTGCCGCCCGGCCGCTCGGCGCGGAAGTCGATGACGTGGTCGGTCGTCACCTCGATTTCGGGCGTGATGTCGTAGTCGGCGAGCGTGAGCAGCCGCGCCACGTCGAACTCGCCCATCGTCGCCGTCATCCGGGTCTCGTCGAAGTACTCCGAGGTGCCGAGCTTCGCCGCCATCTCCTCGCGGTCGTCGTCGAGCACGCCGGTCGACAGGAACTCCTCGTAGAACGACAGCGCCTCCTCGCGCGTCGCGTCCGGGAAGCCGGCGGCGTACTCCCGGAAGAACTCCCGCGTCGTCTCCGCGCCGTCCTTCGAGCAGAACACGGGGAGGAAGAACCACGACACGTACGGGTACGACTCCAGCCACGGCTCGTCCTCGTGGAGCACCGCCGTCAGTTCGCGTTCGGCCCACCGCTGCACCGGGTACGGGACCGACTCGAGCGCGTACTTCTCGGTGCGCCACAGCGACGACGGCGTCTCGGTGTTGCCGAGCCAGTAGCCGCCGGGGCCGCCGTCGGTGCCTTCGGGGCCGTCGTCGCCGTCGGTCCAGCAGAACAGCGCGAGGCTGCCGTCGTCCATGTCGAACCGGCGGGCGTCGTAGCCGCTCGGCGCCTTGAACCACGGGCTGTCCATCTCCGCGCCGAGGTTCGCGTCGAGCGGCCGGTAGACGTCGCCGCGGACGCGGTCGAGCGACCAGGTGCCGGGGGCGTATCGGAACCGGAGGGGACGGGCCACACCGTCTCTCGTCGCGGCGGCGATTTCAAGCCACCGTCTCCCGCGCACATTTATTCCGGCCAATCTCACTTTGAATTTCACCCGAATCTATAAGCCAACCAGTGCCAAGTGTTGGCATACCATGTCGATGGGTGCGTACGACGACGAACACGAACGCCGCGAGCAGAAGACGAGAGTCGACGCCGACTTCGCCGAGGAGCGGTCGGAGTACCGCGGTTCGCTCACGTACGACTCCGGCGACGACGCCGACGCGCTGCTCGACCAGTTCCGCGAACTCAAACAGGAGTAGCGGCGGACGGCGACGACCGCGCGGCAGCCGACCGCGACCGCGACACGGTTTTGTGACACGCCACTGCCTCCGAGCCACGGCTCGTGACTGTCCCCGCGGCTCGGCCAGCGTCTCGGCCGACCGGCTCGACCGCTTCGTCAGGTCTGGAGCGGCGGCTCCGCGGCGGTCCCGGCCGAACCGGGGTCGGCGTCAGCGTCGTCGACGCCGAGCGCGCGACCCACCGCGTCCGACACCGGCGTCGACGGCGCGTCGCCGCCGACGTGGTCGTGGAGCGCGGCGCCGTCCGCGGCGACGAGCGGCGCGCGGAAGGCGTCGACGAACGCCGCCGCGTCGGCGGCGTCGACGTCGGCCGCCGAGGCGACCCAGCGCGCCGAGAGTCGACGCGCGGCCACCGGCACCGGCAGCGCGTACAGCCGCCCGCCGAGCGCCGCCCGAATCCGCCGCAGCAGCGACCCGAACGTCACCACGTCCGGCCCGCCGACGTCGAAGGTTCCGCCGGCGGCGTCGGGGGCGTCGACCGCGGCGACGAGCGACGCGACCAGGTCGTCGACGGCGACCGGCTGGCAGTCGGTGCGGACCCACCGCGGCGTCACCGCGACGGCGTGCCGCGCCGCGAGCCGCCGCGCGATTTCGAAGCTCCGCACTCCGGCGCCGACCACGACGCCCGTCCGGAGCGTCGTCACGGCCGTCTCCGCCGCGGGAGTACCGCCGGCAGCAACGTCGGCAGTCGTGTCGTCCGACTCGGCTTCGTCGCCGTCGGCGTCGCTGTCGGACGTGCCGGGGTCGCGGTCGCCGAGCGCGCCGAGCGTAACGATTCGGTCGACGCCGGCGGCCGCGGCGGCGTCGGCTGCGGCGGCGGCGACCGCGCGGGACTCGTCGGTCGGGAGGAGCGGGTCGTCGCCGAGGACGTACGCGGCGTCGACGGCGACGGCGGTGAGGAGGCGGGCGAGCGACTGGCCGGCGGTCGCGGAGGCGCCGGTGACCAGCCGGAACGACTCCGGGGCGGCCGGGTCGCCTTCGATGACGCGGACGTCGTCGCCGACGTCGACCGCGTCCGCGTCGCGGACCAGCACGACCGGCTCGTGGCCGGCGGCGGCGAGCGCCGGGACGAGCCGACCGCCGACCGGCCCGGCCGCGTCGGTCACGAGGACTCGCATACCGTGCGTATCGGCACCGGCTGACATAACCCCTTTGTCGCGCAGATTTCGTCGCCGCCCCGCGTGAGAACTGGGCGGCTCCGGCGCCGCGGCTCCGACTCGCCGACCCGTCGACGCCGCGGCGTTTATCCGGCGGCGGAGCGGAGCCGACGCATGGCGAAACGCCGCTGTGACGGCTGCGGGCAGCGTGTCAGGGTCGGCGGCGGCATCGGCGACCTGTGGTCGTTCGAGTCCGGCAGCACGCGGGGGCTGACGCTGGAGTTACGCGACGGCGCCGAGCGGTTCCTCTGTTACGACTGCATCGACCGGCTCCCGGACGACGAGCCGGTCACGGCGGACCACGTCGACGCCCTCGGCGACGCGGACCCGTAGCGGCGCCCGAACCTCGGCGCCGGCGCCGGGGTCGCTATCCGACACCCTTACCCTCGCGCCGGCGGTTCCATCCACCGAACAGTGGACCCCGACCGCATCCGTTCGTCGTTCCCGGCGCCCTCCTACCGCGGGAACCAGGAGGCCGCGCTGGCCGACATCCGCGACGCGTTCGCCGCCGGCAACGACGTCGTGCTGGTCCGCGCGCCGACCGGGAGCGGGAAGTCGTTGCTCGCGCGCGCGATCGCGGGCGCCGCGCGGACCGTCGAGGAGGCGTCGCCGGCGCAGGCCACCGGCGCATACTACACGACGCCGCAGGTGTCCCAGCTCGACGACGTCGCCGCGGACGACCTGCTCGACGACCTCAACGTCATCCGCGGGAAGTCCAACTACACCTGCATCCTGCCGGGCGAGGAGACGACGCCGGTGAACCAGGCGCCGTGCGCCCGCCAGCGCGGCTACGACTGCTCCGTGAAACACCGGTGTCCGTACTACTCCGACCGGGCCATCGCGTCGAACCGGTCCATCGCGGCGATGACGCTCGCGTACTTCATGCAGACCGCCGGCTCGGACGTGTTCCGGAAGCGCGACGTCGTCGTCGTCGACGAGGCGCACGGCCTCGCGGAGTGGGCCGAGATGTACGCCGCCATCGAACTCAGCCCGGAGACAGTACCGGTCTGGGACGACGTCACCGTCCCGGACGTCACCAACGCCGAGGTCGGTCCGGTCGAACGCACCTCCCGGTTCGCCGAGCAGCTCGCCGGCGTCTGCGAGCGCGCGAAAGACGACCTGCTCGCGCGCGACGAACTGACGCCGGAGCAGGCGGCGCGCCGCGACCGGCTGCAGGAGCTCCGTTCGGAGCTGAACTACTTCGTCGAGGACTACCGGGACCGGGACTCGGCGACGACGTGGGTGGTCGACCAGCCGGGCGGCGCGGACAGCCCGCTCACCGTGAAGCCGCTCGACCCCGAGAAGTACCTCAGCCACACCGTCTGGGAGCGCGGCAACAAGTTCGCGCTGCTGTCCGCGACGATTCTGAACAAGGCGGCGTTCTGCCGGCAGGTCGGCCTCGACCCGGACCGCGTCGCGCTCGTCGACGTCGGACACACCTTCCCGGTGGAGAACCGGCCGCTGTACGACGTGACGCAGGGGAAGATGACGTACGAGCACCGCGACGAGACGCTGCCGAAGGTCGCGCGGCTCTGCCTCCAGCTGATGGCGCGCCACCCCGACGAGAAGGGGCTGATTCACGCGCACAGCTACGCCATCGCGGACCGGCTCGCCGAGAAGTTCCGCGAGTTCGGCGTCGCCGCCCGCGTCCGGACGCACGGCCGCGCCGACCGCGACGCCCAACTCGAGGAGTGGAAGGCGACCGACCGCCCGGAGGTGTTCGTCTCCGTGAAGATGGAGGAGGCGCTCGACCTGCGCGGCGACCTCTGCCGCTGGCAGGTGCTGTGTAAGGCGCCGTACCTCAACACCGGCGACTCGCGGGTGGCGCGGCGGCTCGAAGAGGGGCAGTGGGCGTGGTACCACCGCGCCGCGCTGCGAACCGTGATTCAGGCGTGCGGCCGCGTCGTCCGCGCGCCGGACGACTACGGCGACACGTACCTCGCGGATTCGAGCCTGCTGGACCTGTTCGACCGCGCGGAGCACGACACGCCGTCGTGGTTCCGCGACCAGGTCGACCGGCTGTCGACGCCGGACCTCCCCGAGTTCGACCCGGCGGCCGCGCTCGCCGGCGTCGACGCCGAACCGGGGCCGAGCGGCATCGCCGGCGGCTCCCCCGGCGGAACGCGCAGCGGCCGTAACGCCGGCGGACGCAGCGGCCGCGGCGGCAGCAGTAGCAGCGCCGGCGGCGGACGCGGCGGCGCCGGGTCGACGTCGCGGTCCATCGGCTCCGCGTCCGGCTCGTCCACCGCCTCGTCTTCTTCGTCCTCGTCCTCCGACGGCGACGACGACCCGATGGCGGACCATCCGCTGTCGGACGTCTGGGGCGAGTAGCGGCCGCGGCGACACCGCGGTGTTCTACGTTTCCGCCCGACAGCGACGCCCTCCAACATCGGCCGAGCCGTGGGGAGTGCCTAGTACGTGGGAGAATACCGTCCGCACGCTCCGGCGCCCTTCATGACATATTATCTCACGAAGGATTATGTATCACCTTCCACATTGAGTGGACATGAGCCGGCAGGCGGCCCAGACGGCGCTGACGCTGTACGACGCGGGAACACTGACAGCCGCGCAGGCGGCCCGGCGCGCGGGCGTGTCCGAGCGGCGGTTCGCGGCGCTGTGCGAGCGGTTCGGCGTGGACCGCCCGGCCCCGCAGGCTGCGGCGTCGTCGACGCGGCCCGCGAACGCCGACTGAGAGCCGAGCAGCGACCATCCGAGCGGAGCCGAGACTCCCCGGCACTTTTCGCGCAGTCGACCGGAGGAACAGCGGCAGGTCTTGCGGAGCGGCGTCGGTTCGGTCAGTCCTCGTCGTCGGGCAGCACGTACAGCCCGGCGTCGGTCTTCAGCGCGGGGACGTCGTCGGCGTCGGCGTCGAAGTAGTCCGGCTTCGGCACCGTCACTGACTCGAACGTCTCCGGGTCGAGCACCTGCACCGCGTTGTCGTCCTCGACGGCGACGACGGTGGTGTCGGCGGCGTCGTCGGCTTCGCCGACCTTCTCCGCGTCCGGGGTTTCGCCCTCCTCGAACGACGCCTCGTAGTGGTCGCCGGAGGCCAGCCTGACGCCCTTCAGGTTCCCCTGGACGGACCGGACGAGCACGGGGCCGTCGCCGTCGTCCGGGTCGATGACGTCGCCGGGGCGGAACTTCGGGAGCCGGACCGGGAAGGTGACGCGGTACACCTCGTTGCCGTCGCCGTCCTCCGTGACGAGCGTCGGCGCTTCGGTGAAACTGCCGCCGAGCCGGTCGGTGACGCGGGTCGCGACGGCCTTCCCGAGCTTGTTCGTCGAGAGCTTGATGTCCTTCCCCTCCGGCTGGTCGATGATCTCGGTGACGAACGCGTCGCGGTCGCCGTCGGCCTCCCGGCGCTGGACGAGCGACTCGGCGATGTCGACGGCTTCGCGCTGCTCGTCGGCGTCGGGGACGCGGTCGCGGCCTCGAATCTGGACCTCGGCGGCGTAGCTGCCGCCGGCGACGCGGCCGCAGCGCTGGCAGGTCTGTCGGGATATCTTCACGGGGACGACGACCTCCTCGGTGATGGGGGTGTCGCGGACGACGCCGGAGAACTGACAGTGCATCCGGATGGTGTTCTGGTCGACCTGTTCGGGGTCGACGCCCCACTGCATCTGCTCGGCGTTGACGTGGACCGCGAGCGCCTCCGACACCTCGTCGACGGCGACGTCGGTGTAGTCGCGGGCGCCGACGTCGACCCAGCGGTTGCCGCGGTGGACCGCGCCGCAGCCCGAACACACCATCACTTCGATGCGGTCGGGCGCGTCCACCAGGTCGAAGTCCTCGAAGTAGCAGGCGTCACACAGCATCCGGTCGCGCTCGCGCGGCGCGCCCGGGAGCGGCTCCTCCCGCTCGGGTACGGCGTCGCCGCACCGCGGACAGAACTCCCGGGAGCCACGAGATTCGCTCATGTTGGCCGTCGTAGGCGACTCCGCGGTTTAAGCGGCCCGGCTGGCTCCGGCCGTTCTCGGCTGCGCTGACTCGTCCGCGGCGGCGCCGCCTCAGCCGGCCGACGGCGTCGCGGTCGCGGTGGCGGCGTCCGCGCCTCTGGCACCGGAGTCGGCGCCGCCGGGCGCGTCATCGCGGTCCGTTCGGCGCTGCTCGTCGCCCGACCCCGCGCCGGGGTCGGCGCTTCCGTCACCGCTGCTGTTCCCGTCCGCGCCGTCCGCCGCGCCCGAGGCGCCCGCTCCGGCGGACGAACCGTTGCCGGCGCCGCCGGAGCCGCCGCTGGACGAGTCACCGGCTGCAGAAGACCCTTCGCCCGCAGACGTCGCGTTTCCCGCCGAGCGGTTCGCCGCGCCGGCGTCTCGGTCGCCGCCGGCGTCTCGGTCGCCGCCGGCGTTCGACCGGTTCGCTGCCGCGCCGCCGCCGCCGACGGTGCGGTTCGCGCGGTCGGCCTGCTCGCCGGCGCCGCGGGAACTGTTCGTCGCGTTTCCGGGCGTCTCCGGCGGCTCGCCCGGCGCGTCGCCGCCGGCGTCCTCAGGCGGGCCGCGTCGGTCGCCGTCCGACTCGTTCCCCCGCCCGCGGTTCCCCGGGGCTTCCGGCGGGCCGCCGAACCCGGAGCCGACGCGCTCGCCGGCGATTTCGCGGGCGGCTTCGGCCGCCTCGCCGTCGTTCATCGCCGCCGCGCCGCGCCGGAGCTGCCGGAGCGCCGTGACGTTCACGCCGTGCTCCCGCAGCGTCTCGGCGGGGAGCCGGTCTGCCACCTCGGCGGTCGTGTTGAGCTGGCGTTCGAGCGCCCGTGACTCGGCGACGACCCGCGCCAGTTTGGACCGGTATTCGGCGCGGGACATCGTCCCGTTCTGGTACTGCGCCCGCAGCGTCTCGCGGCGTTCGCGAAGCGCCTGCAGCCGGTCGCGTGCCGACGCGGACTCGGCGGCGACGACCGCGGCCGTCGAGGCGTTCGAGTCCGCCGCGGCGAGCCGCTGGCTGAGCGCGCGGCTCGCGACTTCGCCGTCGATTTCGGCGCCCTGAACGCCGACGACGCCGGCGAACGTCGCGCCGGGCTGTTGCCCGCCGGACTCCTGTGCGACCGCCGCGGTCGCCGGGACTCCGGCCGCGAGCACCGCGGCGACCACGAACAGCACCGTCAAGCGTCGCATATCTCACCCGACGCGCTCCGCCCACTAATACCGTCCACTCCCTTCCGTCGGATTTACCGCGGTTAAGCGACGTTAAGCCGCGCCGACCGTGCGGCTCCACCCCGGCGCCCGTCAGCGGTTTCGCGGGCCGTCCCCGTCGTCTGCGTCGCCACCGTCGTCAGCGTCGTCGGCGACGGAGCCGCTGTCGGGGAACTGCTCGTCCTCCTCGGGGAGCCGGAGGACGTTCTCGCGGCCGAGCCGGAAGCTCTCCAGTTCGCCGGCGTCGCGGAGCTGCCCGACGACCTGGCTCGTCCGGGCGGCGCTCCACCCGAGTTCCTCGGTCACCTCGGCCTGCTTCATCCGGCCGCCGCGCTCTGCCACCAGCCTGAGCACCCGTTCGCGCGGACTCAGCAGCTCCGCCGGCGTCTCGGACGCAGCACCCCCCGATTCCGGCTCGGTTTCCTCAGTTTTCTCTCCTTCCTCGGCCTCTTCGGCGGCTCCGCCGCCTGCTTCGGCTCCGGAGGCAGCCGTCGACTCCGCGGCCGTCTCCTCGTCGCCGGGCGCTGCGTCTGCCGCGGCTGCGCCGGAGCCCGTGTCCCGGGCGGCTTCGCCGTGTTCGTGGCTGCGGTCGAGCGGGAAGGCGCCGCGGCGTCGGAGCAGCGCGGCGCCCGCGACGCCGAGCAGGACGACGACGGCGAGCGCGAGATACGCCGGCCGAATCGGGAGCGCGGACGTCGGGGCCACGACCACCCGGGGCTGATTCGGCCCGAAGTCGCGCTCGCCGCGCCACGTCACGTAGGTGTCGCCGCGGTCGTCGGGGTTCGGGTCGACCGAGCGGAGTTCGTAGCCGTCGGGCCACGACACGGTGAACGAGGTTCCGGCGTCGAGGTACAGGCCGGCGAGCGCGTCGCCGGCGACCAGCCGGTTCCCCTCGGTCGCCGCGAAGTTCGTCCACCGGAACCGGTAGACGACGTAGCCGTACCGCGTCGGCACCTGCTGGATTCGGGTCGTCACGGAGACGTTCGTAATCGACATCTCGCGGCCGGTCGCGTTCTCGGCGACCGCGGCGGTCGACCGCATCCGGGCGGCGAACTGGTCGGTGTACGCGGACGTGTTCGCGCGGACGTCCGCCTGGAGTTCGCGGAACGCCGCGGTCGTGTTCTCGTCGCCGAGGCGGACCTGATACGAGATGGTCCAGGCGGCGTCGCCGTCGGCCGCCACGTCGGCGCGCATCGACACCTGGTCGGCCTCGACGTCGCCGGTCTGCGCGAAGCCGCCGTCGGCGAAGCCGCTCGCCGCCCCGGCCGGCGCGACGACCGACCCGAGGAGGGCTGCGACGAGCAGCGCCGCGACGGCTCGATGCATACTCCCGGGTGTGCCCGGCCGACTCAAAACGGTTGTCACCGCGGACGCCCGGTGACAGCCGGGAGACAGGACCGCGGAGCGTCCGGCGCAGCGCGGCCCCCCCCGCGTTTTTGTTCTCAGGCGCCGAGACCGGGCGTATGGACGTCGAAGACCTACTGAAGCTGGTGCTCGTACTCGTCGTCGTGTGGCTCGTCGTCGAAATCATCACCGAGGTGCTCGGCTTCGCGCTCGGCGTCGTCAGCGCGCTCCCGTCGATACTCGGCGTCGTCGTCGTGGTGCTCATCGTGCTGTGGCTGCTCGACCGCATCTGAGCCGGTTGACAGCCTGAACGCGCCCGTCCCGGCCGCCGTGCAGCGACTCGCCGCGGCGCTCCGCGACGACCTCGGCGGCTTCCGGTCGGTCCGCGACCGCCACACGCTCGTCGTGAAGCGACTCGGCGACGCCGCGGCGACGGACCGCGGGCCGGAGCCGCGAGACGACACGGCGGCGGCTGCGGCGCTCCGCGAGACGCTCCGGCCCGTGTTGCGCGACACCGACCCGTTCCCGGCGCGCGTCGACGGCCTCGACGTGCTCGCCGCGCCGAGCGGCGACGCCGTCGTCTCCCTCTCGGTCGACAGCCCCGGACTGGTCCGGCTGCACCGCCGGCTCGCCGCCGAGTTCGGCGCCGTCGACCGCGTCGAGGGCGACGCGTACCTGCCGCACGTCACGCTCGCCCGCGGCTGGAGCGGACCCGGGAACGAAAATGGGGACGGGAGCCGGAACGGAGACGGGAGCGAGAACGGGAGCGCGGACGCGTCGCTCCGGGCGGTGACGGCGCGGCTCCGCGGCAGAATCGAATCGGCGGTGCCGGTCGAGTGGACCGTCGACGAACTCGGCCTGTGGAGCCGCGAGTACCGCGAGTTCGTCTGGCGCGAGCCGCTCGGCTGAGCCGCGACTCGGTCGGCCGAACGTAGTCGAACCGCTCGACGGTGGGCGGCCGCGTCGCCGTCAGCGGTTCAGCGTGTGAATCGCCTGCCCCAGCGCGTTCTCGGCCGCCTCCATCACCGCCTCCGCGAGCGTCGGGTGGGTGTGGACGGTGGCGGCGACGTCTTCGAGCGTCGCGCCCATCTCGATGGCGAGCGCGAGCTCCGCGATCAGTTCGGAGGCGTCCGGGCCGACGATCTGCCCGCCGAGCACGAACCCGGACTCCTCGTCGGCGACGACGCGGACGAAGCCGTCGGTGTCGCCGGTCGTCATGGCGCGGCCGGAGGCGTTGAACGGCATCTGCCCGACGACCGGGTCGAAGCCGTCGTCGGCCGCCTCCGCTTCCGTGAGGCCGACGGTCGCGATCTCCGGGTCGGTGAACACGGCCGCCGGAATCGCCTGCTGGTCGAGCGCCGCCGGCTCACCGGCCGCCGCTTCGGCGGCGACGATGCCCTCCTTGCTGGCCTTGTGCGCGAGCATCGGCTCGCCGGCGACGTCGCCGACGGCGAACACGTGCTCGACGTCCGTCCGGGCCTGGTGGTCCGTTTCGAGGAAGCCGTCGTCGTTCGGTTCGAGCCCGATTTCGTCGAGGTCGAGCGTGTCCGTGACCGGCGAGCGGCCGACGGCGACCAGCACCGCGTCGGCCTGGTACTCGCTGCGGTCCCCGGCCTCGGTTTCGGTGGCGACCGTGACGCCCTCGCCGTTCTCGTACCACTCGGCGGCGCCCTCGCCGAAGTTGAACTCGACGCCGAGGCCCTCGGCGCGCCGCCGCACGACGCTCCGGACGTCCTCCTCGTACCCCGGGAGGACGTCGTCGAGCATCTCGACGACCGTGACGTCGGTGCCGAGTTTCGCGAGCATCGTCGACAGCTCCATGCCGATGTAGCCGGCGCCGACGACGACGAGCCGGTCCGGCGTCTCGGTCATGCCGAGCAGGTCCCGCGAGGAGAGGACGTTCTCGCCGTCGAACTCGAACCCCGGAATCTGGACGGGGCGCGACCCGGTGGCGATGACGGCGTTGTCGAACTCGATGGACTCGCTGCCCTGCCCGTCGCCGCCGTGCGCGACGCGGAGCCGGTTCTCGTCGGCGAACGTCGCGGTGCCCTGCACGAGGTTGACGCCGTTCGCCTTGCAGAGCTTCTCGACGCCGCCGGTGAGCTGGTCGACGACGCCCTGCTTCCACTCTTGCATCTGCCTGACGTCGACCGCCGGGTCGGCGTGGATGCCCATCTCCTCGGCGGACCCCGCCTCGTGGGCGACGTCGGCGCCGTGAATGAACGCCTTCGACGGGATGCAGCCGTGGTTCAAGCAGGTGCCGCCGTAGGCGTCCCGCTCGATGAGCGTCGTGTCGAGCCCGTGCTGTGCCGCGCGGATGGCGGCGACGTAGCCGCCCGGCCCCGCGCCGATGACTGCGACGTCCGTCCCGGTGGAGATGTCTCCGACGACCATGCCCCGCCGTTCCGCCCCCGGGGCCATAAACAGGCAGGAATTGCGGCCGCCCGCGCCGCGTCGCCCGGCCACACCACGCCGGGTTTCCCGCAGCCCTCCATCATGGCGCGCGGCGGCCGCGCTGCGTCGCGGCCGGGAGCGCGCGAGGGGCGGCGGCGCGGCCGAGCGGCAGCGAGGGCGCGCCGGCGTCGGCTGGGGAGGGCGAGGCCGCCGTCGTGCAGGCCCGCGGCCCGGACTCCGGAACCGCCGTCAGCGCCGGCAGTCGCGCGGTTTATCCGGCTCAGCGCCCTTCCGCCGAGTATGCCCTTCGAGAACCGGCCGAACTGCGACGCCGAGGTCGTCCTGGTCGGCCGGTCGAACGTCGGGAAGTCGACGCTGATGCGCGAACTCACCGGCCACGACTTCACGACCGGGAAGAAGCCCGGCGTCACCCGGCAGCCGAACCACTACGACTGGTCAAGCGAGAGCTTCATGTTCACCGACCTGCCCGGGTTCGGCTTCATGTCCGGCGTCGAAGCCGACCACCGCGAAGCCATCAAGACCGACGTCGTCCGGTACGTCGAGGAGAACGCCGACAGCATCCTCGCCGGCGTCCTCGTCATCGACGGCAAGAGCGTCATCGACATCATCGACCGGCACAGCGGCGACGGCGAAATCCCGCACGACGTCGAACTGTTCGGCTTCCTGCAGGACGTCGACGTCCAACCGGTCGTCGCCGTCAACAAGATGGACAAAGTCGACGACCGAGACGAACGCCTGAACGAACTCTGCGACCGCCTCGGGCTGTACCCGCCGTGGCAGCAGTGGGACGAAATCGCGCCCGTCACCGCCAAACGCGGCAGCATCGGCCCGCTGCGCGAGGCGCTCCGCGACGTGTTCCACGACCACAACCGCGACGACCTGCTGAAGTTCGTCGCCTGACCCGCCGCGGTTCGACGCTGCCCGGCGCCGTCCGGCGACGCAGCCGGCGGTTCGAGGACAACCTTCTTGGCCGGCGCCGCGTCTCATCCGGTATGCATCGGCCCGCAATCGACGACGACCACATCGCGGACGCCGTCGAGCGCAGCGGCTTCGGCGACCACGACGTCCGCGTCGGGCTGCGCGTCGTCCACGACGCGGTCCGCGACCGGCTCACCGCCGAACGCGAACGCAGCGCCGACCCCGACCGGCTCGACCACCACGTCCGCGAAGCCCCCGGCTCGTCGTGGTTCGCGTTCGACCTCGACGAGCTGCGCGACGCCGTCACCGCCGCCGGCTACGAACTCGACGAGGGGCTGCTCGCCGTCGTCGCCGCCGTGAACCTCGCGGCGTTCCAGGCCGAATACGACCGGACGCTGGCGTTCCCGCGGTCGGTCACCGAGGACCGCGACCAGCCGTTCTTCTTCCCGGTGTACGTCGAAACCGGGGCCGAACCCGGAGCCGAATCCGGCGACGGCGCGGTCGGCCGCGGCGCTGCCGACGACGGCGCGGCCGGGACTGACGCAGCCGGCGACACTGCCACCGCCGCCGACGCGCTGGACCGCATCGGGGCGTACCTCGACGCCGGCGCCGACGCGGCCGCCGCCCTCGACGCCTACGCCGTCAGCGACGCCGGCGCCGACCCGGCGGACTGGGCGGCGCGCCGCGGCGTCGACCCGGACACCGTCCGAGCCAACGCCGACAGCGTCGCCGCTGCGGTCGGCGAGAGCGGGTCCGCCGACGGAACCGGAACCGACGCCGGGGGCGCCGCCGGCGACGCTGCCGGCGCTCCGGAGACGTATCCGAGCGGCGGCATCGAGGCCGTCCCGGCGTCCGAGGCGCCGAACGGCGTCTACGACCCGGAGACCGACCGGCTGTTCATCCCGACTGACGACCAGTTACAGGCCGCCCGCGACGTCGACGACGCCACCGGACTCGACGGCTGAGAACCGCCGGCGGCCGCGTCGCGGTCAGCGGTCCAGGTACTCCTGTTGAACCTCGACGACCTCGCCGGAGTCGGCGCAGTCGGCGTACCGCCGCAGCGGCTCGTCGTTGAGTTCGAGGAACGTCTCGCCCCACGTGAACTTCGCGAGAATCCGCTCGGCGTGCTCGCGGTCGCCGAAGACGCACAGCGCCGCCGCGAGCGCCTCCACGGTCGTCAGCTTCATCGGCCGGCCGAAGTTCACGGGGTTCGCGGCGACGAGGTACGGCAGCGCGCGGTGCTCTCCCGGCAGCGAGAACATCGCTTCGCCCGCCGACTCCCACGAGCAGTCCAGCGCGACGAGCGCGTCGTCCGACTCCGCGGCGGCGACGCCGTCCGGTGCGTCCGCCGGAGAGAGCGCCCGCTCGGCGTGCGGATTCAACACGACGCCGTACGGCGTCTCGCGGTCCGACCGGTGCAGCGACGCGAGGTCGAACCGGTCGAGCTTCCGGGCCGTGCACTTGTCGGGGTCGTCGTCGCCCTCGTACCGGACGTGCAGCTCCACACGCCGTCTCGGCGGCCGCCGCGGATAAGCGGTGCGTTCAGCGGGGCGCACAGCGGCGCACTCAGCGGCGCGTTCGGCGCGGAAACCGAGCCTGGCGGTGGACCGGCGCGGCCGTCCGATTCAAGCACCCGCGGCCGAACCAGCACCCATGACCGACGACGACCGCGGAGCCGCCGTCCGGACGTACTACCGAGCCATCGACGACGGCGCCTACGACGACCTCGCCTCGCTGCTCTCGGCCGACTTCGTCCACCGGCGGCCCGACCGGACGCTGGAGGGCCGCGACCGGTTCGTCCGGTTCATGCGCGACGAGCGGCCGAACCCGGACACCGTCCACTCGGTAGACGCCGTCTACGCCGACGCCGACGCCGACTCTGGGGAGCGCGCGGCGCGCGGCCGCCTGTTCGACGCCGGCGGCGAGGAACTGTTCGCGTTCGTGGACGTGTTCCGGTTCGACGACGCGGACCGACTGGTCGAACTTCGGACGTTCACCCGATAATCGCGTGACACTGACCCACACGATGGGGATTTGTTTCTCCTGTCTCCCGCAGAAACCACGGCAGACAACTATGACACTTCGGACAGATTTGCTGTGGCGAAAGGCCTCTACGTGCTGCGGTTTTGTGTATCTTCTAGTCATATCAGAAATTGTGGGAAATGTCTGCCGGGACTTTATGCAGTCGGCACCCGTCGGTGGTCGTGTATGCCGGGCAACGGTCCATACGCAGACAGTCGAACCGTACAGGAATCCAACGGCGGCTTCACGGTCTCCATCCCGAAGGAGATCGTGGAGCGCTACGAACTCGAACAGGGCGACCAGGTGTGGTGGACGGACGACCCCACCGACGACCGGCCGAGCTTCGTCCCGCCCGAGCAGCTGAAGTGACGCGCGGCCGGGCGACGGCCGACGGACCGCGGACGGCCAGTATCGGGTAGCCGTCCCTCGCGGACGCGTCAGGGCGCGTCCGCACCAGCCGTTCTTCTGACGCCGCCGCCGACCGCCGAGCGGCGCTACTCCTTCTCGCCGGCGCCGACCGCGGACTCGCCGACCTTCTCGCCGCCTTCGATGACCTCGCGGCCGCCCATGTACGGCTGGAGCGGCTCGGGGACGTCGACGGTGCCGTCCTCGTTCTGGTAGTACTCCAGAATCGCGACGACGACGCGCGGCACCGCCAGCCCGGAGCCGTTCAGCGTGTGGAGGTACTCGGCGCTCTCGTGGCGCTCCGGCCGGTACCGCAAGCCGGCGCGTCGCGCCTGGAAGTCCTCGAAGTTCGACACCGACGACACCTCCAGCCAGCGGCCGCCGGCGTCCGGCCCGTCGGGCATGTCGTCGCCGGGCGCCCACACCTCGATGTCGTACTTCTTCGCCTGCGTGAACCCGAGGTCGCCGGTGCACATCTCCAGAATCCGGTACGGCAGGCCGAGGCGCCGCAGCACCTCCTCGGCCTCGTCGAGCAGTTCGTGGAACCGCTCGTCGCTGCGCTCCGGCCGAACGAAGTTCACCATCTCCACCTTGTTGAACTGGTGGACGCGGACGATGCCGCGGGTCTCGGTGCCGTGTTCGCCGGCCTCCCGCCGGAAGTTCGGCGTGTACGCCTGGTGTTTCAGCGGCAGGTCGTCGTCCAGCAGAATCTCGTCGCGGTACATGTTCGTCACCGGGACCTCGGCGGTCGGCAGCAGCCACAGGTCGTCGTCGTCGTACGCCGCGGGGTCGGTGTCGCCGACCGGGTAGGCGTCCTCGGTGAACTTCGGGAACTGCCCGGTGCCCTCCATCGACGCGCTGTTCACCGGAATCGGCGGGAACACGTCGACGTACCCCTGCTCGCGGTGCACCTCCAGCATGAACTGGATGAGCGCGTGCTCCAGCATCGCGCCCTCCCCCTTCGCGAAGTAGAAGCCGCCGCCGGCGACTTTCGCGCCGCGGTCGAAGTCGAGGACGTCCAGTTCCTCGCCGAGGTCGTAGTGCGGCGTCACCGGCTCCGGGAGGTCGCGCAGGTCGTCGAACCCTTCGCGTCGCCGCTCGACGTTCTCGTCCTCGTCGGCGCCGACCGGGACGTCGTCCTGCGGAATCTGCGGGATGCGCAGCATCGCCTCGTGGAGTTCCGCCTCCAGTTCGTCCGCGCGCTCCTCGATTTCGGCGAGTTCGGCTTTCAGCTCCTGGCTGCGCTCGATGGCCTCCTGAGCCGCCTCCTCGTCGCCCTCCTGTTTCAGCCGGCCGATCTTCGAGGACACCTCGTTGCGTTCGTGCCGCAGCGTGTCGCCGCGCCCCTTCAGTTCGCGCCACTCCTCGTCGAGTTCGACGACGCGGTCGAGGTCGACGTCCTCGACGCCCTTCTGTTCGAGCGCCGTCCGCACCGTCTCCGGCTCCTCTCGGAGCAGCTGCCGCGAAATCATTGCGCGACGGTTCTGCGGGGCGCCGCAAAACCGTGTCGGGTCCGTTCGAACGAGTGGCACGGACCCGCGAAAAAGGAGCGACCGGCCGCGCGAACGGCGGTGACGCCGGCGGTCGCGTGACGGCGGACGCGAGCGTCTGGCCGAACACGTCGCGACGGCGACCGCGTGGCGGCGAATTCGGCGGCGACGCCGCGGGCGGCGCCGTCAGCGGCTGAACTCGATTGCCGCGCCCTGCCCGAAGCCGACACAGAGCGTGGCGAGGCCGCGGTCGACGTCGCGTTTCCGCATCTCGTGGATGAGCGTCACGGGGAGGCGCGCGCCGGAGGCGCCGAGCGGGTGGCCGATGGCGATGGCGCCGCCGTTGACGTTGTACTTCTCCTCGGGAATCCCGAGTTCGCGGCGGGCGTAGACGCACTGGGAGGCGAACGCCTCGTTGAGTTCGACGAGGTCGTAGTCGTCGACGTCGAGGCCGCTGCGCTCGAGCAGGCCGCGGGTCGCCGGGACCGGGCCGATTCCCATGACGGTCGGGTCGACGCCGGCGACGGCGTTCGTCCCGATTTCGGCGAGCACCGGCAGGTCGTGCTCGTCGGCGAACTCGGCGGAGCAGACGAGCGTCGCGGCGGCGCCGTCGGTGACCTGCGAGGAGTTCCCGGCGGTGACGGTGCCGTCGCCGGTGAACGCCGGGTCGAGCGACGCCAGCGTTTCGAGGTCGGTGTCGCGGCGGATTCCCTCGTCCTCGTCGACGACGCCCTCGTCGGTCTCCACCGGGACGATTTCGTCGTCGAAGCGGCCGGAGTCGGTCGCTTCCGCGGCGCGTCGGTGGCTGCGGAGCGCGTACTCGTCTTGCGCTTCGCGGCTGACGCCGTACTCCTCTGCGACCTTCTCGGCGGTCATCCCCATCTGGAGCTGGAAGACGTTGTACTGCTCGGACAGCTCCGGGTGGAGGTGCTGGTAGGAGTCGCCGTCCATCGGGACGCGGCTCATCGACTCGACGCCGCCGGCGATGATGCACTCGCGGTTCCCGGCGGCGACGGCGTCCGACGCCGAGATGATGGACTGCATCGACGACGCGCACCACCGATTGATGGTGGTCGCCGGCGTCCCCTCCCCGAGTTCGGAGAGCAGCGCGATGACGCGCGCGACGTTGTTGTCCTGTTCGCCGCGCTGCTGGGCGACCCCCCACATGAGGTCGTCGACGTCGTCGGCGTCGAGGCCGTGCTCGTCGAGGACGTGGTCGATGAGCGTGACGGACAGGTCCTCGCTGCGCGTGTCGGCGAAGACGCCGCCTGCCTTCCCGAACGGCGTTCTGACGGCGGCCGCGATGACGGGCGTTGCCATGGCTCCACGGACGGGCTGGACGGTGATAAATCAGGGAGAACCGCACACCCGTTCCCGGCCGTTGCTCGGCGCCGCGGCGTCGCGCGGCCGGCCGGCGGGGCGTGCGCAAGGTTTTCGAGCGTCCGCCGCCGCCTCACGACCATGGTTACGGGAGCACCGGCGAAGATGCTCGACCGCCGGGACGAGCTCACGCCGATGCTGGCCCAGTACGTCGACCTCGCGGAGGCGTACGACGACTGCGTCCTGCTGTTCCGCGTCGGCGACTTCTACAAGTCGTTCTGCGACACCGCCGACGAGGTCGCGCGGGTCTGTGAACTCACCCGCATCGAGCGGGAGGACTCCACCGGGACGTACACGGCGTGCGGCATCCCGGTCGACAACGCACCGAAGTACCTCGAACGGCTGCTCGACGCGGAGTACCGCGTCGCGCTCGCCGACCAGGTCGAAGACCCCGACGAGGCGTCCGGGCTGGTCGACCGCGCCGTCACGCAGATTCTGACGCCCGGCACCGTCGTCGAGGAGGAACTGCTCGCCGCCGGGACGAACACGTACGTCGCCGCGGTCGCCCGCGGTGACGCGGACGGCACCGCCGAACAGCCCCGCGGCGACGGCGCCACCGGAACCGCCGGCACCGCCGGCACCGCCGCGGGCGACGACGCCCGGTTCGGGTTCGCGTACGTCGACGTGTCGACCGGGGAGTGCGCCGCGACCGCCGGCTCCGCCGCGGCCGTCGAGGCCGAACTGGCGCGGACCGCGCCCGCCGAACTGCTCGTCGGCCCCGGCGTCGACGCGGACCGCTTCGGCGACGCGGTCGGTGACGCCGCGGTCGCCGCCGGCGACGACGAGCAGTTCGGGGCCGACGCGGCGGGCGCCGTGCTCGACCGGTACGCCGCCGCAGACCGCTTCGGCGACGCGGAGACCCGGGCTGCCGGCGCGGTGCTGTCGTACGCGGAGTGGAGCAGCGGCGGCGACGAACTCGGGCACGTGAGCCGGGTGCGGCGGTACGACCCGCGGCAGTCGCTCGGGCTCGACGCGACGGCGCTCCGCGGCCTCGAACTGTTCGAGAACCGCGCGCCGTCCGGCGAGACGCTGTTCGACACCGTCGACGAGACGCGCTGCGCGCTCGGCCGGCGACGGCTCCGGGCGTGGCTCCGACGGCCGCTGGTCGACCGGAGCCGCATCGAGGCGCGCCACGACGCCGTCGACGCGCTCGCGGCGCGGCCGCTCGTCCGTGAAGCGGTCCGCGAACGGCTCTCCGCGGCGTACGACCTCGAACGGCTCGTCGGCCGGGTGAGCCGCGGCCGCGCGGACGCCCGCGACCTCCGGTCGCTCCACGAGACGCTCGCCGTCGTCCCCGACGTCCGCGCGGAACTGGCCGACGTCGACGCGCTCGCGGACCTCCGGGAGGCGGTCGACCCGCTCGCGGACCTGCGCGACCGCATCGACGAGGCCGTCGTCGAGGAGCCGCCGCAGGAACTCACCGAGGGCGGCGTCATCCGCGACGGCTTCGACGACGACCTCGACGAGGTCCGCGCCACCGCCCGCGAGGGCCGCGAGTGGGTCGCAGACCTCGAAGCCGCCGAGCGCGACCGCACCGGCATCGACAACCTCGAGGTCGGCTACAACCAGGTCCACGGCTACTACATCGAAGTGACGAACGGCCAGCTCGACGACGTCCCAGACGACTACACGCGTCGGCAGACCCTGAAGAACAGCGAACGGTTCTACACGCCGGAGCTGAAGCGTCGCGAGGACGAAATCCTCGGCGCGGAGGAGCGCGCGGACGGCCTCGAGTACGAACTGTTCTGCGAGGTCCGCGCCGAGGTCGCGGAGTCGGCCGAGCGGGTGCAGGCGCTCGCTGACGCGCTGGCGCGGCTGGACGCGCTGGCGTCGCTCGCGACCGTCGCGGTCGAACGCGACTACGTCCGGCCGGAACTCGGCGGCGACGACGTCCGCATCGAGGGCGGCCGCCACCCGGTGGTGGAGCGCACCGAACCCGAGTTCGTGCCGAACGACGCGGACCTGCCCGGCGGGACCGTGGCGCTCATCACCGGGCCGAACATGAGCGGGAAGTCGACGTACATGCGGCAGGTCGCGCTCGCGGTCGTGCTGGCGCAGGCCGGCAGTTTCGTACCGGCGCAGGCCGCCGAACTCCCCGTCGTCGACCGGGTGTTCACGCGGGTCGGCGCGAGCGACGACATCGCCGGCGGCGAGTCGACGTTTATGCGGGAGATGCGCGAACTCACCGACATCCTCCACGACGCCACCGCGGACTCGCTGGTGCTGCTCGACGAGGTCGGCCGCGGCACCGCGACCACGGACGGCCGCGCCATCGCCCGCGCCGCCGTCGAGTTCGTCCACGACGAACTCGGCGCGACGACGCTGTTCGCGACGCACTACCACGACCTCACGGCGCTCGCGGACCGGTACGACCGCGTCAGGAACCTCCACTTCGCGGCGACCCGCGAGGACGGCGACGTGACGTTCCTCCACCGGGTCCGCCGCGGCGCCGCCTCGTCGTCGTACGGCGTCGAGGTCGCGGACCTCGCCGGCGTCCCCGAACGGGTCGTCGCCCGCGCCCGCGAGTTCGTCGACGCCGACGCGGACACTGCCGCCGACGTCGCCGACTCGGACAGCGACCCGGACGTCGACGAAGATGGCGACGCGGGCGGGGACGGAGTGGGAGGCTCGGACTCCGCGCTCGGCGACGACGCTCAGCGCACGCTCTCGGACGTCGCCGGCGCGGACGCCGATGCGCCGAGCACGCCCGACCGGGCCGCCGCCGCGTCCGGCGACGCCGCCGCGGGCGATGAACTCCGGGCCGCCGAACGCGACGTGCTGGCGGCGCTCCGCGGCGTCGACGTGGCGGAGACGACGCCGATAGAGGCGCTGAATCGGCTGTCCGACCTGCAGCGACGGCTTCCGGACGAATCCGCGAAACCGTCCGCCGCCGGCGACGCGAGCCGCCCGGACGGCACCGACGAGACGGGTGGCGACGATGGCTGACCGGGAGGACGCCGCCGGCGACGCGGCCGCCGATGCCGACGCGGCGGCCGATACCGACGCCGGACCCGCTGCCGCCAACGCGGAGGTCCGCGAACTGCCGGAGTCCACGGTGGAGCGAATCGCGGCCGGCGAAGTGGTGACGCGGCCGTCCCGCGTCGTCGCCGAACTGGTGGAGAACAGCCTCGACGCCGGCGCGACCCGCGTCGACGTCGCGGTCGACGGCGACGGCACCGACCGAATCCGGGTCGCCGACGACGGCCGCGGAATGAGTCGGGCGGACGCCGCGCTCGCGGTGGAGCCGCACACGACCAGCAAACTCCGCGACGCCGCCGACCTCGAATCGGTCGGGACGCTCGGCTTCCGCGGGGAGGCGCTCGCCAGCGTCGCCGACGCCGCGGACCTGACGGTGACGACGAACGACGGCGGCGACGTCGGCACCGAAGTCACCGTGGCGGACGGCGAAGTCAGCGTCAGCGACGCCGGCCGCGCCCGAGGAACCACGGTTACGGTGACGGATCTCTTCGCCGACCGGCCGGCGCGCCGGGAGTCGCTCGCGTCGCCGGCGCGGGAGTTCGCCCGGATTTCGTCGCTGGTCGCGGAGTACGCCGTGCTCCGGCCCGGGGTCGCGTTCTCGCTCACCCACGACGGCACGGAGACGGTTTCGACGCCCGGAACCGGCGTGACGGACGCGCTACTCGCCGTCTACGACCGCGAGACGGCGAGCCAGTCCACCGCGTTCGAGCACCGCGCGGACGTCGACTTCGCGGGGCGGACCGGGGCGCTCCGCGTCGACGGCGCGCTCGCGTACCCGTCGACGACGCGGTCGACCCGGGAGCACGTCCACGTCGCCGTCAACGGCCGGCCGGTCCGGAACGAGGCGCTCCGCGCCGCCGTCGCGCAGGGGTACGGGTCGCTGCTGCCGTCGGGCCGGGAGCCGGTGGCCGCGCTCCGACTCGACGTGCCGGCGTGGGCCGTCGACCCGAACGTCCACCCGGCGAAGACGCGCGTCGCGCTGCGCGCCGCCGACGCCGTCGCCGACGCCGTCGAATCCGGGGTTCGGGACGCGCTGACGACCGCGGACCTGCGGCGCAGCGGCGAGGTGGCGATGGACCTCGACTCGTCGCTCGCGCCGGTCGACGGCGTCGACTCCGACTTCGCCGACGCCGCCGTCATCGGGCAGTTCCGCGACCTGTACCTGCTGTGTGAGGCCGACGGCGACCTGCTCGTCGTCGACCAGCACGCCGCCCACGAGCGCGTGAACTACGAGCGGCTCCGCGAGTCGCTCGCGGACGAAGCGGTGCCGTCCGCGAGCCTCGACCCGGCGGAAACCGTGTCGCTCGACCCCGGCGCGGCCGCCGCAGCCGAAGCGTACCGCGACGAACTCGGCCGGCTCGGCTTCGACGTCGAACCGTTCGGCGGCACCACGTACCGCGTGACGGCGGTGCCGGCGCCGCTCGGCCGCGTCGCCGACGCGGACGCGCTCCGCGACGTGCTGGCGGCGCTCCGCGACGACGCCGGAACCGTCGGCGACGACGCCGGCGGCCGCGGCGGAGACGCGGGCGTCCGGGACGCGCTGCTCGCGGACCTCGCGTGTCACCCGTCGCTGAAAGCCGGCGACGCGCTCGACGACGAGGCGGCGACGAAGTTGCTCCGCCGGCTCGGCGAGTGCGAGCAGCCGTACGCGTGCCCGCACGGCCGGCCGACGGTGCTCAGCGTGGACGAGGCGACGCTCGCCGCCGGCTTCGAGCGCGACTCGGCGCGCCGATAAGGGGTCGGCCGGCCGCGGACCCGGCGGCCCGCGCTACCACTCCTTGCAGTCGGCGCAGACGTAGTCGCCGTCCTGCCGCCACCGCGTCGTCGCCTGCTCGCCGCAGGCCGCACAGGCCGCGCCGTCGGCGGACCACGAGTACGTCGGCTCCGCCGGGTCGACCGTCGACGGGTCCAGAACGACCGGCTCCGCGTCCTCTTCGTCGCTTCCGGCGGCCGCGACCTCGCCGGATTCGGTGTCGGATTCCGGGGACGGGGCCTCGTCTGCGTCTGCGTCGTCGTCGGCCGCGTCGCCGACGAACTCGTCGAGCGAGCGGTCGGTGGGCATACCGGAGCCAGCGCCGCAGCAGGGATAACTCCGACGGGACGGGCCGTCGGCGCCGCGCGGGCCGGGGCGCAATCGGTGCCGGAAGCATCAACGCTCAAGTCCCCGCGGCGGCGACGTCCGGGCATGGCTACGCTCATCGCGTTCCTGACGAGACTGGTTACCAGCGCCGTCGACCTCGTCGTGCTGCTCGTGACGGAGGCGGCGCTGCGCGACCCGCTCGCGTTCGTGTCGCTCGCCGTCGGCGCCGTGTTCGTGCTCAGCGCGTCCGCCGTGCTCGGGGCGCTGGCGCTCGGCGCGCTCGGCCGAGAAATCGGGGCGCTGGAGCCGGCGCCGGGCCGGCAGCCGCGGTAACGGCGAACCGCAGACGAGCGGACGCGGACCCGCCGGTCACGCCGTGGCGTCGCGGAAGGCGTCGGCGGCGAGCCGAATCGCTTCTTCGAGGTCGGGGCCGAGCGGCGACCCGACCACCAGCGAGTCAGCGTGCTCCAGCACCGCGGCCATCCGGTCTGCGACCGCGTCCGGCGACCCGGCGATGCTGAAGGCGTCGACCATCGCGGGCGTCACCCGGTCGAAGGCGTCCGTGAACGCGCCGGCGGCGATGTCGTCGCCGATGGCGGCGGCTGCGTCGGGGTCGACGCCGTGTCGCTCCAGCACCGGCGGAGCGGCGCCGGCGGCGATGAACGCGACCGGCGGCCGAGCGGCCTCGCGGGCGGCGACGTCGTCCGCCGCGACCGAGACCGACGCGTACGCCGCGAGGTCGAATCCGCCGCGGGACGCCGGGCGGTCCGCGACGCCCTGGTCAACCTGCTCGCGCGCCCACGCGAGGTCGTCCGGGTGCGACCCGTTGAACAGCAGGCCGTCGGCGTGCTTGCCGGCCATCCGGCACATGTGCGGCCCCTCGCCGGCGACGTACACCGGGATGTCGGCGCCCTGCGGCGGCGCGTAGTTCAGACCGGCGTCGTCGGCGTCGAACGTGGCCGCGCCGTCGACGCGCTCGCCCGCCCAGAGCCGCTGTGCCGCCTTGAACGCCTCCAGCACCGGGCGGAGCCCGCGGTCGTCGTCCAGCCCGAGGTTCCGGAGCGTCGTCGGGTCGCCCGGGCCGATGCCGAAGACGGCGCGGCCGCCGGACGCTTCGTCGAGCGTCGCGACTTTCGAGGCGAGCGTCACCGGATGCGTCTCCAGCGGGTTCGCGACGCCCGGGCCGAGCCGAGCCGTCGACGTGGCCGCCGCGAGCCGCGACAACACGGAGAAGGCATCGCGGTTGTTGTAGTGATGCGAGACGAACAGCTCGTCGTAGCCGGCGGCCTCGGCGTCGACGCCGAGGTCGACGAGGCGGTTCACGGAGTGCTCCGGCGCGAGTTCGATGCCGAGCGCCGGCTCGGTCTCGCCGCCCCGGTCGCCGTCTGCGCCCGCGCCAGCGTCGCCGTCCTCCTCGGCGTCGGCGTCGGCGGCGTCACGCATCGAACTCCCACCCCCGGAGCGCCTGCCGGACGAAGTCGCCGTCGACGTCGCGGAAGTGCCGGTCGCTGCCGCCGTGGTCGCCCCACTCGAAGTCGCGGACGACGACGACCGGCGTGCCGTCGTCGCCCTCGCCGGAGACGAGGTTCGCGGCGGCCGCCAGTTCGTCGACGACGTTCTCGACGGTGACGCCGAGTTCGCGGCCGTCGCGGTCCGGCTCGCCGCGCCAGTCGCGCGACGCCTGCATGCCGGCCCAGCCGATGGCGACGCCCCGCTGGCCGTGCCGGAACGGCCGGCCGCAGGTGTCCGTGACGACGACGCGGTCGGCGGCGACGCCGTCGCGGATGCGGGCCGCCGACTCCGACGGCCGCGTCGGCAGCAGCAGCAAGTCGTGCTCCGGGACGTTCGACCGGTCGATGCCGGCGTTGACGCCGACGTGGCCGAACCGTGTTTCGGTGAGCAGGAACGGCGACTCCATCAGCAGCTCCGTGGACTCTTCGAGGACGGCCTGCGCGAACCGCGGGTCCTTCTCGTCGCCCGTCGCTGCTTCGAGGTTCGCGGCGACCTCTCTGGCGCGCGGCCCGGCGGGGAAGTCGTCGAGGTCGGCCGCGCGGCCCTCGGCCTTCGAGACGACCGTCGAGGCGACGCAGACGACGTCGTCGTCGCGGAGGTCGACGCGGTCGGAGACGAGCGCGGCGATGTCGTCCCCGGCGGTGATTTCGGGGAGGTCGGGGACGGCGAACAGCTCCATACCGGGTCTGCGGCCGTCCCCGGCAAAAGGCCGCCGGTGGTGGCGCGCGTCTCCGGTGTTCCGGTCGCTCCGCGCCGCGGCGACAGCTTCGAGTCGCCGCCGGCCGACCACCGGACATGGCGCACGTCGTGACGGCGTTCCTGCGGAACCGCGGCGACCTGCTGCTCGTCCGACGGAGCGACGACGTCGGGACGTACCGCGGCCGCTGGGGCGGCGTCTCCGGCTCCGTCGAGGGCGACCCGGCCGAGGCGCTCGACGACGCACGCCGAGAGGTCTGCGAGGCGGTCGGCGTCGACGAGGCCGCGCTGACGCTGGTCCGCGCCGGCGACCCGGTCGGCGTGGACGACGAACAGGGCGAGCTCACGGTCCACCCGTTCCTGTTCGACTGCGAGACGCGAGCGGTGTCGCTGAACGACGAACTGGACGACTCCGAGTGGGTCCCGGCGACCGCGATGCTGAGACGGCGGACCGTACCGCGGCTCTGGGACGCTTACCGGACGGTTTCGCCGACCGCCGAAACCGTCGAACAGGACCGGACGCACGGCTCGGCGACGCTCTCGGTCCGCGCGCTGGAGGCGCTCCGCGACGACGCGGCCTGCGCTGAGTCGTGGAGTGAAGTCGCGGAAACGGCGCGGGCGCTCCGCGACGCCCGTCCCGGGATGGCGGTGCTCCGGAACCGAGTGAACCGGGTGCTCTCGGAAGCGGACCGCACGCCGGACGCCGTCCGTGAGCGCGCCGAGGACGCGGTGGCGGCCGCGGTCGAGGCGGACGACCGAGCAGCCGCGGAGGCGGCGGCGCTGCTCGACGGCCCGACGCTGACGCTGTCGCGGTCCGGCACCGTCGACGCCGCGCTTCGCGCCGCCGACGTGCCGGTGTTCGTCGCCGAATCGGTGCCGGGCGGCGAGGGACGCGAGGTGGCAGCGTCGCTGGCGGCGGGCGAGGACGGCCGCGACGTGACGCTGCTCCCGGACGCAGCGGTGGCGGCGGTGCTCGCCGAGCGAGACGTGGCGGCGGTGCTGGTCGGCGCCGACACGGTGTTCCCCGACGGCGACGTCGCGAACAAAACCGGGACCCGGGCCGCCGCCGTAGCGGCCGCTCACGAGTCGGTTCCGGTGTACGTCGCCGCGGCGCGCGACAAAATCTCCGGAGCGGCGACGCACCACCCGGAGTCGGCCGCGTTCGACGTTCCGGACTCCGTCGAGGGGTACGCGCCGCTGTTCGACCGGACGCCCGCAGACCTCGTGACGGTCGTCACCGAGGACGGCGAACTCGACGCGGCCGACGTGGCGGCGACCGCGGCGACCCACCGGGCGCTGGCGGCGTGGGACGACGGGGGCGACGACGCGGAACCGGACGAGTGAAACCGCCGGGCGCCGTAGCCGGTCGTGGACGGCGGTGACGAGGGTTACCCCCACCGAGCCCCGTGTGACGAGGGATTTCACCCGAGCCGTCCATCTCCTGAGACCCCGTGAGCGACGCGGGCAGCTGGGCTGACACAGCGGGGACGTGGGCGTGGCGCGACTACATCGTGAGCCGCTGGTCCCGTCCTCGTATCTAAACGTTCGCAGGCCTCCGTCGCGGTCGGAGCGCGTGGCAGCGGCGGTTTCGGCTGCGACTGCGGCTGCGGTTGCGGCTCGGTGGCGCTACGTGACGCCCGCGACGAGCCGCTGCATATCCCGGGCGTACTGGTCCGGGTCGAACTGGAGGTCGACGTCGACGGTCACCGAGATGTCGTCGGTGAGCGGCTCGGTGACGGTCCGGCGGCCGCGTTCGGCGGCGTAGGTGCCGCCGGCGGCGAGCACCGAGTCGCCGTCCGGCCAGACGGCGAGAAACCCCTCCGCGTCGATCGCGTCCGCCGAAACCGAGAGCTCCCGGGAGCCGACCGAGAGCCGGAACCCCTCGACGGGGAACGCGGCGGTGTACGTCGTTGTGCGGGCTGTTTCGCCGTTCGCAGCCGCGAGCTCGCCGCGGTCGACGGCGTCGACGGCGCGGAAGCCTCGCGCGCCGAGTCGGCGTCTGAAGGCGTCGCGGGCGGCCCGCTCCGTCGCGGCGCACAGCGCGTCAGCGGTCGGCGCCGGCTGCTGCGGCGCGGAGAACGTGACGCGCCCGGCGAAAAACGAGTTCAGGCGGCCGTCGACGCGGCCGAGCGTGGCGTTCCGGAGCCGCCGCCAGCGCTCGTCGTTGCCGAATCGGACGGCGTGCGTGACGGCGTTGACCGCGACGCCGTCGACGACGCGGTCGAACAGCGGGCGGCGCTGCTCGCGGAGCCGGGTCCAGCCCGCCTCCGAGAGGCGCGTCTGCGGGACGGACGGAAGCGCGTCGTCCGCGGTGTCGGTACAGCCGGCGAGACCGGCGGTTCCGGCCGCTGCGGCGGCCGTGAGGAACGTTCTGCGACTCGGACGGTTCATCGCCGGGCTGTTCCGCCGCGTGGATGCTCAAGCCGGGATTTCTCCGGGACTCCGTGGCCGTGTGCTTTTGTCCGTCGGCGCCCGAGGAGGCCGCATGGAGTTCGGGTTCGAGCTGGCGCTGTGTGCCGCCCTCGAAGCGCGCACCGACTGGGTGCTCGCGCGTCAGCTCGGCGGCGGCGTCACCGACCCCGGCGGCCGCGTCGTCGACGTCGTCGGCGTCACCCCCGGCCCTGAGTTCGACGACCGCGCCCGCATCACGGACCGGTCGATTCCGGGCGTCGCCATCGAGTCCGCGGTGGGCGTCGGCGAGCCGCGGCGGCCGCGCGACGCGCTGGACTGCCACCCGGAGCGGGTCGACGGCGTCGTCGACGCCGCGGTCGACGCCGGCTTCTTCTCGGCGGAGCGGCGCGGCGGCCGACGGTACGTCCGGCAGACGACGCGCTACCCCGACGACTGGTTCGGGCGGCTGGTCGGCGTCGAGAACAAGCCGGACCTCGGCCGCCCCGGCGACCTGCGCCGGCAGCTTCGGCTGGACGTGAGCCTCGCGCTGTTCGACGAGGTGTGGCTGGCGACGGAGAGCCACGTGACGGGCGCGCACCTGAACCGCATCCCGGAGCCGGTCGGAGTCTGGCGGTTCGACCCAGAAACCGGCGAGCGCGACGTGGTCCGGGAGGCCGCGTCGCTGCCGGTGGACGAGCCGGGCGTCGAACTGCTCGACGAGCGGCCGCTCCGCACCGACGTCGACGTCGTCTCCGCGGACGCGAAGCGGCGGCGCAGACGACGCATCGCCGAGCGGGCGTACGGGAAGGGCTGGCGGACCTACGACTTCCCGGCGTGCGCCCGCTGCGCCGCGACCGACGACGCCCGCCCGCACTGCGAGCACTTCGACGCCGTCGTCGACCCGGCCTCGGACTGCGGCGCCGACTGCCCCGGCTTCCGCCCCGGCGACGCCGCCGACGTCGACGCCGACGCGCTCCGTGACGCCCGGACGCCGTGGCGACGCGACCCGCCCGGCGTCTCGCGGCGGCAGGCCGGCCTCGACCGCTTCCGCTGACCGACGACCCGACGACAGCGCCGTCCGGCGACGTTTCAGCGACTGTTCGGCGGCGGCGGACGAGAAGGTACTTACTCGGCGAGGCGGCAGGCTTCGCTATGAGACGATTCGCCCTCCTGTGTGCGGTCCTGCTGGTGGCCGGCGTCGTCGCTCCGGCGGCGGTCGGCGGCGCTGCGGCGGCGCCGGCGTCGTCGCCGACGACTGCCGCGTCGCTGTCGGCGTCGGCACTGTCGACGTCCACTCCCACGTCGACGTCCACGTCGGCCGCGGCGTCCGCGGCGTCGACGCCGTCGAACGCGACCGGGGCGCCGGTGTGTGCGGGCCGCGTCAGCCAGCCGGCGAACGGCGTCACGGTGGTGTCGGTGCAGGGCGCCCGGTTCGGCGAGGAGGGCGGGAAGACGGCGGCGCGGCTGGTCGCGTTCGGGCCGCGCGGCGGGATTCTGTGGGTGCACCACAGCGGCCGGAAGCACGGCGTCGTCTGGTCGTACGACGTCGACCCGCTGCCGAACGGGAACGTGTTCGTCACCGGGACGCAGCGCGGCACGACGGTGCTGTACGAACTGAACGCGACGACAGGCGAGACGGTGTGGCGCGACGAACTGCCGTTCGTGGACACCCACGACGCCGACCCGCTGAACCGGACGCACGTCGTCGTCGCGAACATGCGGAACCCGGACGTCGCGAACGGGACGAACGACGACCGCATCGTCGTCTACAACCGCGAGACCGACGAAATCACGTGGACCTGGCGGTTCGACCCGCGGTATCCGGCGTCCGCCGGCGGGAACTACTCCGAAGACTGGACGCACGTGAACGACGTCGACGCCGTCAACCCCGACGGCGAGGGCGACCGGGCGACCCACTTCCTGGTGTCGCCGCGGAACTTCGACCAGGTGCTGCTGGTGAACCGGTCGTCCGGCGACGTCGAACTGAAACTCGGGTCGGACGGCGACTACGACACCATGAAACGGCAGCACAACCCCGACTTCCTGCGGAGCGACGCCGGCAACCCGACGGTCGTCGTGGCCGACTCCGAGAACGACCGGGTCGTCGAGTACGCGAAGCGCGGCGGCGAGTGGACGCAGACGTGGCGCGTCGGGTCGAGCGACTCGCTGTCGTGGCCGCGGGACGCCGACCGGCTCCGGAACGGCCACACGCTTCTCGGCGACTCCCGGAACAACCGGGTGCTGGAGGTGACGCCGCGCGGCCGCGTCGTCTGGGAGGTGTACGCGCCGTGGCTCGTCTACGACGCCGAGCGCGTCCCGGCCGCCGGCTTCGACGCCGACGGCTACCGCGACGTCGGCGGCTCCCGCGGCCCGACGATGGCCGACATCGGCGGCGGCGGCACCTACGCTCTCTCGAACGCGACGCCGCCCGAGACGGCCGCGCTCGAATCCTGCGCGGCCGCCATCACGACCCACGACGGCGGCTTCCGGTCGCTCGCCACCGCGACGCCCGGCGGCGACGGCGACGAGCGGACCGTGACCGCGGCGACGCCGGTGCCGTCCCAGACGTCGACGACTATCGCCGGCTTCGGCGCCGCCGTCGCGGCCGCCGCGGTGCTGGTCGCGGCGCTGCTCGGCCGGCGCCGAGCCTGACCGGCGGCAGTGCAGACGGGTCGACCGGCCGGCCGTCGGGGGACCGACCTACAGGTCGTACGTCTCGCCGTCGACGGCAATCGGGTCGTCGAACGCCTCGTCCGCCGGGTAGAAGTGTGCGACGTGGACGAGTCTGGCGCGTGCGGCGTCGAGGTCGTCGGCGAGCGACAGCGCGCCCTCGCGGGTCATGTGTTTCGTGCCGAACGTCCGCGGGACGCCGTCGGCGTCGTGGTGCGACCCGCCGAGCGGATGTTTCTCGCACAGCGACGCCGGGACGATGGCGTCCGCGAGCAGCAGGTCGGGGTCGGCGAGCGCCGCGCGCGACTCCTCGGGGACGTCGTAGCTGGTGTCGCCGGTCAGCGACAGCTTCGCGCCGGTGACGGGGTCCTCGACGACGACGCCGTAGCAGACGAGCGGCGGGTGGTCGACGGGGACGAGCGTGACGTCCAGTCCGCAGACGCGTTCGGCGCGGTGCGGCGTGGCGTCGCGGACGGTGACGCGGTCGAGGTAGTCGTACTTCGACCGGACGGTGTCCGCGACGGACTCGCCGGTCACCGGGTCCGTCTCGTCGGCGGCGTACACCGGGAGGTCGTCGTCGACGACGCGGTAGGCGTTCCCGAGGCCGTCGAGGTGGTCGAAGTGAATGTGGGAGACGACGCCGGCGTCGGGCACGTCGACGTCGTGGGTCAGGAACTGCTGTCGGAAGTCGGGCGAGAAGTCGACGAGCAGCGACTCGCCGGTGCGGTCGTTCGCGACGTGGACGGAGAACCGCGAGCGCTGGACGCCCCGGTCGCGGGCGGCCCGGCAGGTGTCGCAGTCGCAGCCGACGGTCGGCGTCCCGGTCGTGTCGCCCGTGCCGAGGAGGGTGACGCGCATTCGCTATCCGGGCGAACGCGGCCGGGGGAGTAAGGGGTGTCGGAGCCGGCGGTCGACGGCGGCGGGCGATGGCCGCGAGTCGCGAGTCGAGAGCCGGGAGTCGAGAGAGGGGAGTCCGGAGCCGGAAGCCGTCAGTGGCTGTGGTCGTGGCCGTCGTGGTCGCCGTGGTCGTGTTCGCCGCGGCCGTCGCCGGCGACTTCGGGGACCTCGGCGCCCTCGCCTTCGATCATGTCCATGTTCTTGAGGTTGTCGCGCTCCTCGAAGTCGGCGACGGCGTCCATGATGTCCTCCTGCGTGATGGCCATGCGGTCGTCGGTGAGCGCCTCCAGGACCGCCTCGCGGAGCACGAGCCGGAGGTCGGAGCCGGTGAGTCCCTCGGTGCGGTCGGCGACGGTGTCCGGGTCGAACTCCGCGATTTCCATCTGGCGCGTGATGACGCGGAGGATGTCCGCGCGCATCTCCCGGTCCGGCTTCGGGAAGTTCACGATCTCGTCGAAGCGGCGCCACGCGGCGGCGTCGAGCTGGTCCGGGTGGTTCGTCGCGGAGATGAGAAGCACCTCGTCGCGGACCAGCGAGATGTCGTCGATGCTCTTCAGCAGCGTGTTGACGGCGCGTTTCAGCGCGGCGTGCTCGTCGCTGCGGCGGGTCTTCGCGACGGAGTCGAACTCGTCGATGAACAGGATACAGGGCGCGAGCCGCTTTGCGACCTCGAACGTCTTCTCGACGTTCTTCGCGGTCTCGCCGAGGTACTGGCTCGTCACCATCGACAGCTTCACCTCGACGAACGGGAGGCCGAGTTCGTGCGCGAGCGCGCGGGCGGCCGTCGTCTTCCCGGTGCCGGGCGGGCCGACGAACAGCAGCTTCCCGATTTCGCGGAGCCCGATGTTCGCGAGGTACTCGCGGTGCTCGATGGCCTTCATCAGCTTCCGAATCTCGCCCTCCTGGTCGTCGGTGAGCACGAGGTCTTTCAGCGTCATCTCGATCTCCTCGGGCGCCCGGACCGTGACGAGGTCGAGCATCTCGGCGTCCTCCTCCTCGTCGAAGTACTCGTCGAGCAGCGCGTCGATCCAGACGCGGTCGGCGCGGATCGGCCGGTTCTCGTCGCTCGCCTCCTCGTAGGTCGCCTCGAACGCCTCGTCGGACTCGTCGGCGATCTTCGCGAGCACCGGGTTCGACCGGAGCCGGTCGTCGTCGACGCGGTCGAGCAGCCACTCGACGGCCATGCCGGACTGCGTCAGCGAGATCTCGCCGGAGAACTCCTCGCGCTGCGTGAACAGCAGGTCGGAGACGGCTTCCCAGGGGCGCTCCACGCCGGTCGCGGTTTTCGCGTCCGCCTCGGTGACGTGCAGCGGCCGCTGTACGGTCCCTGGGCTCGATTCGTCCTCTGTCGACTCCGTCCAGAACACGCGCCGGTACCGGGGCGGGAGGTCGTCCGGGTCGAGCCCGCGGTCCTCGGTGTATCGGTGGGCGGTGACGAGGAGTTCGACCACGTCGACTGCCGGGTCACTCATCCCCGAGAACTTGCCGGCGAAGGTGGTTAAGCGCGTCGAAGCGACTGGCGCGAACCCCCGCCGCGGCGAAGCCGGCTCCGGGCGTCGTTCGAGGGTCAGACCGCCGATTCCGGCGGCTGTGGCGAGACGCCGGGCCGCGACCGCGGCGTCGACGAGGTGTGTGTCGGCAGGCTGCGTGCCGTCTCCGTCGACGCGTCGTCGCCGTGCAGCGCCGCCTCGTCGGTGAACACGACGACCGGGTTGCCGTACAGCGCGAGGTCGTACTCGCGGCGCCGGTAGCCGTCGAGCGCCCCGGCGACCTCGTCGGCTTCCGCCGGCGCGGCGAACACGACCGGCGGCGGATTCGCCGGAATCGACTCCGCGTCGGCGGCGTGCCGGTGTGTCGCCCCGGCGCGCTCGACGTACCACGTCAGCGGGAGGCGGCGGAGCCACAGGCCGAGCCACGGCCCCGCGTCCCGCGGCGGCACGGCCGCGACCGTCTCGTTCGGCAGCCGGAAGAACGACCCGTAGTACAGCACGCCGCCGTCGCCGGCCGCCGCCTCGACGTCGGCGACCAGCGGGTCGAGGTCGTCGCCGGGCTGTGCGCCCTGCGCGAGCAGGTTCACCCGCGGCGTCGGCTCCGTGTACGACGTGGCGAGCAGCACGAACCCGGTCTGCGCGGCGACGAGCGCGACCACCAGCACCGCGACGGCGACCCGGAACCCCGGGGAGACGCGGTCGTCGGCGCGGCGGCCGGCCGGGTCTGCGTCGCGACCGGCCGAGTCGGCCGCGCTGTCACGGCCAGCGACTCGGTCGGCGTTCCACGCGCGAATCAGGCGACCGACGGCGACGGCGCCGACGGCGGCCGGCACGGCGAGCGGGACGGCGGCGTGGACGGCGAGCCACGGCGCCTTGATGTCGGTCGCGTACGGGTAGCCGGCGAGCGAGACGAGCCCCCAGGCGCCGGCGGCGACGACGAGCGGCCGGGCGGCGTCGCCGCGGACGAATCTTCGGAACTCCCGGCCGACGCCGGCCAGCGCGCAGGCGTACAGCGCCGGCGCGCCGACGGCGACCGTCGCGAGCAGGTGCAGCAGGTACGGCGCGTACGGGTGGCTGTGCCCGCCGACCCAGAGGCTCCCGGCGAACGTGGTCCACGCGCCGACGGTGCCGGCGGCGACGGCGGCGACGGGCGTCGCGAGCAGGTCGTCGAACCCGGGCGAGTAGCCGCGGGGCGCGTAGAACACCCACGCGACGGCGAGCGCGGCCACGGCCGCGACCGGAACCGCCGGTAGGTGCGGCCGTGCCCGTGCGAGCGCGGCGCGGACCCCGCTTCGTCCGTCGATGCGCCACCGCACCGCGAGCGCGACGCCGACGGCGCCGAGGACGCAGGCGGCGTACACGACGACGTTCTCCTTCGTCGTCAGCGCCAGCCCCCAGAGGACGCCGGCGGCGACGAGCAGCCACGGCCGGCCGTCGGTGTAGCCGCGGTACGCCGCGGCGACCGCGGCGAACGCGAACGCGGCCAGCGGCAGGTCCTCGCGGAAGAACCGCGAGAAGAACACGAGCACCGGCGAGACGGCGAGGAACGCCGCGAGCGCGACCGTCTCGTCGTCGTCGAGCGCGGCGCGGAACCCGAACGCGGCGAGCGGGAGGAGGCCGCCCAGCACCGCCGGGAGCAGCCGGACCGTGAACTCCGAGGCGCCGAACAGGTCGAGCAGCGGCGCCGTCGCGATGGAGAGAAACGGCCCGTGGACGACCGGCCTGTACGCGAAGTAGCCGGTGTCGAGGTAGCGCAGCGTCCAGTAGCCGACGCGCGCCTCGTCGAAGTGCATCGCCCGGGCGCCGAGCCCCCACAGCCGGAGCGTCAGCGCGAGCAGCGCCAACAGCGGAACCGCTCGCCGTGGACTCCGGAGCGTCTCGACCACTGCGCGGCGACGCGGGCGACGCGACACGGTCGAGCGTCACGGCGTCCGGATAAGTGTCTTGTCGAACCGCGCGGGACGGACTGGCGGGGACGTCACCGGTCAGCGCCGCAGTTCGTCGCGGAGGAACGCGACCGCGGCGTCGACGTACTCGGCTTCGGTGCCGCTACGCGGGAGTTGCAGCCGGTAGCTCCGGCTCTCCGTGTCGAGCAGGAGCGCGTCGTCGACGCGGCCGACCGCCGCGAGCGACTGGTAGGCGACCTCGAACCGGGCGTCCGCGGTGGCGACGAGGACGGCGTCGTCGAGGAACGCCGCGGCGGCGGCGCCGCGCAGCAGCGTCTCGCCGTCGCGGACCAGCGGCCCGGACCGGCGGAGCCGAAGCAGGTGGTGCGGCTGGTCGTCCGCGCCGAGCGCCGGCACCACCGACGGCAGCCACCGGGTCTGCCCGGCGAGCCGGCTCCGCGTCACCGAGTCGCCGACGGCCGCGGCCGCGAGCGCCGCGACGCGGTCCGTCCCCGACGTCCCGCGGCCGACGCGGCGGCCGCCGAACTCGCCCGGCGTGTCGGTCGGCGGTCCGCTTCTGTTGTCTCCGTCCGCCGCCTCGGCGCCCGACCCGGTTCCGGTGGCGGACCGCCCGCTACCGCTGTCCGCGCCGGCGGCGCGGCCGCGGGTCCAGGCGCGCCGCACCGCGTCGGCTTCGGTTCCGGCGGCAGCGTCGCCGCCGGCGTCCGAACCGTCGGGGTTCTCGGCGGCGCCGTCGCCGCCGACGCCGCGGTCGGCCGCGGGGACGCCGCCGTCGCCGGTGGCAGCGGCGTCCGACTCGGGCGTCTCCGGGCGGGCTGGCGTTTCGGCGTGGTCGATGTACGGGTCGGCGCCGGCCGTCGCCCGGCGAAATCGGAGTTCGAACACGGTCCCCTCGGGGTCGTTCTCGCGGACGTCGACGTCGCCGCCGTACACGTCCATCAGCCGGTCGACGAAGAACAGGCTCAGCCCCTCGCCGTGTTCGACCTGCGTGCGCTCCTCGCGGCCGAGTACCTCGTCGCGGCGGTGCTGGTCGATGCCGGGGCCGTTGTCGGCGATGGACAGCGTCACCGTCTCCGGGTTCACGTCGACGGTCACCGTCACTTTCGCGGCGTCCTTGTCGTTGTGCTCGACGGCGTTCTCGACGACGGCGCGGAGCGCCGGCCCGAGCATGTCGTCGGCGAGCACGTCCAGTTCGTCGTCGACGCCGTGGACGGAGATGGAGGCGTTCGTCGCCGGGACGTCCGCGACGGCCTCCTTCACCGCCGATGACAGGTCGACCGGCCGGATGGAGTCGGCGTCGCCGCCGGTGAGGATGCCGCTGAACCGCCGGGTCGTCCGCGCGCGGTGGAGCATCTCGCGGACCCGGCTGCCGGCGGTTTCGAGCGACGACTCGACGGCGTCGCCGGCGGCGTCGGGAAGCTCCTCGTCGACCTCGCTCGCGACGCGCTCGAGGTGGCCGAGCACGACGTTCGCGTCGTTCCGGATGTTGTGCCGCAGGACGCGGTTCAGGATGCGCAGCGACTCCTCGTAGCGCCGCTGCCGGGTCATGTCGGAGAAGACGACGACGTAGCCGCGGACGACGCCGTCGGCGTCGAGCGGCGCGGCGCTCCCGCGGGTGTGGACGAGCCGGCCGTCCTTCGTCGTGGACTCCAGGTCGCCGGCCCACGACTCGCCGGCGGAGAACGCGTCGACGATTTCCTCGTACACCGCCGGGTCGTCGACGAGTCGCAGCGGCGACGAGCCGAGCAGTTCGTCGCGGCCGTAGCCCGTCAGGTCGCAGAGCGCCTCGTTCACGTCGACGATGACGAACTCGGTGTCGACGATGACCGCCGGATCCGTCGTTTCGCGAAACGCGCGTCTGTGGAGCCGTTCGCTCCCGTCCGGCGCCGATTCCCTCCCGTGAGCCACGAGTGTGGCGCTCGGTTCCCCATGGACCACTAACAATCTTTCGTCAGACAAAGTCGCCCACGTAATCTTACGCCGCGTCGCTGCCGGCGTCGTCGTCGTCGCCGCCGTCGTCGTCACTGTCGCCGTCGGCGGCGGACAGCCGTTCGCCCTGGTAGTCGCCGTCGTACCGGCCGTCGTGTTCGGCGGTGGAGAGCACGAACTGGGCGACGCGGGCGCCCCGCTCCAGTTCGAGGGCGTGGCCGACCTGCAGCAGCCCTTCGCCGCGGCCCTCGTAGCCGGCGTCCCAGACGGCCGTGTTCAGCATGCAGGAGTTCCGCAGCAGCGACGACCGCGGGTAGACGAAGCCGACGTGGCCGTCCGGGACGCGGAGCGTCTCGCCGTACTGGACGACGTACGCGCCGGGGTCGAGGCGGTACTCGCCGGCGCCGTCGCCGTCGCCGTTCACGGGGCGGAGTTCGCGGCGGTCGCCGACGCGCTTGTCGCCGCGTTCGATGCGTCCCGGGGCGGTCTGTTCGTACACCGCGTCGACGGTGAGGTCGACGCCGTTCGGCTGGACCTGCCCCTCCCGCAGCGGTTCGACGTGGTCGGCGACGAACGCGCCGGATTCGTACATACCGGTGGCTGTGCGAGTCGGGACAAAAACGGCGCGATTGCCGACCCGGTTCCGCGTCGCCGGCGGAATCAACGAAACCACAACTCACACCCGAGTGAAAACAAAATTCGCCGCAAGAATGACCGCACGGGCCGTATTCCTCACGAACGACAGTGGGATGACTCGCCGGATTTATATCTCCGCGAGGTCGAAGTCCGGACGATATGGGAGAGACGATTACGGAGAAAATCCTCAGCGACCACCTCGTTGAGGGCGAACTCACGCCCGGTGAGGAGATCGGAATCGAAATCGACCAGGTGCTCACCCAGGACACCACGGGCACCATGGTCTGGCTCCAGTTCGAGGCGCTCGACCTCGACGAAGTGCAGACCGAACTCGCGGCGCAGTACTGCGACCACCAGACGTACCAGTTCGACTTCAAGAACACGGACGACCACCGCTTCCTCCGGTCGGCCGCAGGGACGTACGGCGCGTACTTCTCCCGGCCCGGCAACGGCATCTGCCACCAGGTCCACAAGGAGAACTTCGCGGCGCCCGGCAAGACGCTGCTCGGCTCCGACAGCCACACGCCGACGCCCGGCGGCCTCGGCCAGCTCGCCATCGGCGCCGGCGGCCTCGACATCGCCGTCGCGATGGGCGGCGGCCCCTACTACGTCGAGATGCCGGAGATCGTCAACGTCGAACTGACCGGCGAACTCCCCGAGTGGGCGACCGCGAAGGACGTCGCGCTCCACCTGCTCGGCGAACTGAGCGTCAAGGGCGGCGTCGGCAAGGTGCTCGAATACACCGGCCCCGGCGTCGAGACGCTCACCATCCCGGAACGCACCACCATCACGAACCTCGGGACGGAGCTGGGGGCGACCTCCTCCATCTTCGGCACCGACGAGAAGACGAAAGACTGGCTCGCGCGGCAGGACCGCGAAGAGGAGTACGTCGACCTCTCGCCGGACGAGGACGCCGAGTACGCCGAGACCATCGAGGTCGACCTGTCCTCGCTCGAACCGCTCATCGCGAAGCCGTCGATGCCGGACAACGTCGTCCCGGTCCGCGAAGTCGCCGGCGAGGACGTCGAGCAGGTCATCATCGGCTCCTGTACGAACGGCGCCTACGAGGACATCCTCCCCGGCGCGAAGATGCTGAAGGGCCGCGAGGTCGCGAAGAAGACCGAGATGATCGTCGCGCCCGGCTCCAAGCAGGCGTCCGAGATGCTCGCTCGCGAGGGCTGGACGGCCGAGATGATGGCCGCCGGCGTCAACTTCTCCGAGGCGACGTGCGGTGCCTGTATCGGCATCGGCCACGTCCCGGCGTCGGACTCCGTCTCGCTGCGCACCTTCAACCGGAACTTCGAGGGTCGCTCCGGCATCGAGGACGACTCCGTGTTCCTCTGCTCGCCGGAGGTCGCGACCGCGGCCGCAATCGCCGGCGAAATCGTGGACCCGCGCGACCTCGCCGACGAACTCGGCGACCTCGAGGCGCCCGGCCTCGAGATGGGGACGAAGTACAGCCCCGGCATGGGCCAGGACGACCCGGACATCATCAGCCCCGACGAGGCCGTCGACGACGGACTCGTCAAGGGCCCGAACATCGGCGACGTCCCGCTGAAGGACGAGCTGGCGTCGGACATCGAGGGTGAGGCGCTCCTCAAGATGGAGGACAACATCACCACCGACCACATCATCCCGGCGACGGCTGACATCCTGAAGTTCCGCTCGAACATCGAGAAGCTCTCCGAGTTCACGCTCTCGCGCGTCGACGACACGTTCGCACAGCGCGCGCTCGACGCCGACGGCGGCTTCCTCGTCGCCGGCGAGAACTACGGGCAGGGCTCCTCGCGCGAACACGCGGCGCTGTGCCCGATGTACCTCGGCATCGAGGGCGTCCTCGCACAGAGCTTCGCGCGCATCCACAAGGCGAACCTGTTCAACTTCGGGCTCGTTCCGCTCACCATCGACGAGGAGACCTACGAGAAGATCGAGCAGGGCGACGACGTCGAAATCGTCGACGACGTCGGCGCGGGCGTCCGCTCCGGCCAGGAGGAGTTCACCATCCGCGTGAACGACGACTGGGAGGCGACCGCCCACCTCGACGCCTCCGAACGCGAGCGCGACATCCTCGCGGCCGGCGGCAAGCTCTCGTGGACGAAGGCGCAGCACGACTCCGGCTCGGGCGCGGCGCCCGCGGACGACTGAACCCCGAACCGAACGCGAACTGAACGCGGACCGACCGCGCCGCGGACCGACCGGGGCGGCGTCGCCGCCTCTGACCGCGGCTTCGACCCGCTCGCAGCGCACCGGCACACCCGCGTCCGCGGGGCGTAGCCGGGACGACGCGGCACTTTTTCGGGCTCCCCGGACACGTCGGGGCCACCGTGTTTATGTACCGTAGCTCCTTAGCGGGGGTGTGACCACTTCACGCGGAGCCGTGGAGGGGGGCGCGCCCGGCGAGGACGGCATCGACGTCAGAGCCGTGACGCGCGCGGACCTGCTGTCCGTGTTCCGCATCGAACAGGCCGTCTTCACGCAGCCGTGGCCGTTCGCGGCGTTCGAGAACCTGCTCGACGCCGAGGGGTTCTTCGTCGCCACGGCCGACGCCGCCGCCGACGTCGGAGCGGACGGCATCGCCGCGGCGGACGTGCTCGGCTACGTCGTCGCCGACGTGCTGCGGGACCACGGACGCGACATCGGCCACGTGAAAGACATCGCGGTGCGGCCCGGCGGGCAGGGCCACGGCGTCGGCCGCCGGCTGCTGCGCCGCGCGCTCCGGCGGCTCGCGACCGTCGGCGCCAGCGTCGTGAAACTGGAGGTCCGCGAGTCCAACCACCGCGCGCAGTCGCTGTACCGCTCGGAGGGCTTCGAGCCGGTGCGCCGCGTCAGCCAGTACTACGGCGACGGCGAGGACGCGTTCGTCATGGCCGTCGACCTCGGCGAGTGGATTCGGACCGCGAACCGGTGTGACGCCCCCGAAGACGGCTGAGCCGACGAGCGACCCGCAACTCCGGTTCTCCCCGCGGTGGGCGCCCTCGCGCGGGTCGCCGCGGACGGCAGGTGTTTTGCGTCTCGGCGCCCGACGGGCGGACATGGGATACGCCTGTCCGGTGTGCGACGTGCCGCAGCGCGACGGCGAGCACCTCGCGAACCACCTCGCGTTCACGGCGATGCTTCACGGCGACGAACACGAGGCGTGGCTCGACGACACCGTCGCGGACTGGGGCGACCGGACGCCCGCCGACCTCGCCGCCGACGTCACCGAGCACGCCGAAGAGACCGAGTACGACGAGGTGTTCGAGGACACCGCACACGACCACGGCCACGGCGACGCCGGCCACGACCACGGCGACGGGCCGGCGCAGGGCCGCCCTGACGTCGGGGCTGGCCGCGGTCCGGCCGGCGGCGGTGCCGGTGCGGGTGCCGGCGCCGGCGGCTTCGAGGGGATGGCCGAGGGCGTCGTCGACGACGCCGTCGAGTCCGTGCTGCAGGACGCACAGGAACTCACCGAGGAGATGTACGGCATGAACCCCGGGGAGGACAGCGGCGGCGGCGCGGCCGGCGGCGACAACGACGTTGCTGCCGGCGACGCGGCAGACGACGCGGCCGGCGACGCGGACGAAGGAAACGACTCTTGACGCCGGCGGGCCGAGCCACGCATATGGAAACCGAGGGGACGCTGGCGCCGGAGTCGCCCGAGGCCGCCCGCGACGAGTACGACGCGCTGGTGCCGACCGCGAAGGTCGCGGTCCGGGAGACGGCGAAGGCGATGGAGTTCGACCGCGACGAGTACAGCGAGCGCGTCACCGGCGACGTCGTCGAGACGGTGCGGGACGCGCTGTTCGCGTCGCTGCTCCGCGTCCACGTCGGCAGCCGCGAGGAGTTCGACGACTGGCTCGACGACCACCCGTCGTACGACGCCGACGTCATCGGCAGCGGGAACGTCGGCCGCGTCGTCTGGCACCCCGTCCCGTTCGCCGACGTCGTCGTCGCGGCGACGTGGGAGAACGAGCGAGAGGCGGCGCTCGGCACGCTCCGCCGGTACGCCTTCGGCGACGTGTACCGCGAACACCTCGACGGCGACGAGGACAGCGGCGACGAGGACAGCGGCGGCGACGAGGACAGCGGCGGCGACGAGGACAGCGGCGGCGACGAGGACAGCGGCGGCGACGACAAGCCAGCAGCCGACGGGCCGGCGGACGACGACGTTGCGTCGGACGCCGAGCCGGACGACGCGGCGGACGACGGCGAGCCGTAACCGGTTTGCGCAGGTAGCCGGTACGTGACGGTATGCGACGCGTCACTCGCTCGTTCCTCCTCCTTCTCGCCGCCGTCGTGGTGCTGCTGCTCGCGCTCGGCGCCGTGCCGTCGTATCTCGGCTCGGGGGACCCGTACTACCTCACCGCCGAGCCGGCGGCGGACGGGCCGGCGCTAAACGTCACGGACTTCTCCGAGCGCCGGTACCCGTACCTGTTCGAGGCGCTGGAGAGCGACGACGGCAGGTCGTCGGCGTACCGGTCGGCGCTCGGCGGCCGGAAGGACTGGTTCGCGAACTCGCCGTTCGACGAGGTCGGGTCGCTCCGGTCGTTCGCGCCGGCGAACGCCACCGCCGGCGACGCCGTGTTCGTCCGGTACGAGGGCGAGCGCTACCGAGTTGAGGTGGTGCAGCCGTGAGCCGCGACGGTGACGGTGACCGCGACGACGCCGACCGCGACGGCGACGACGTGGACCGCGGCGGCAACGACGCTGACCGCGGCAGCAACGCGGACCGCGAGGGCGACGTTGCCGGCGACGGCTGGACCTCCGACGAGCCGGCGTTCGACGACGGGCGGCGGCACGACTGGCCGGGCGCGCCGGAGTGGCCGGTCGTGGAGTCCGCCGTCGAGTACGAGACCGGCTGGTTCACCGGCGGCTACGACCTCGTCGAGCAGCCGGACGGGTCGACGAAGCGGTACTACTGGGCGGAGCTGCCGACCGCGGTGGTCGTCGTCGCGCGCGCCGAGGACCGGCTGCTGTTCGTCGAGCAGTACCGGCCGACCATCCGCGAGACGCACCTCGAACTGCCGGCCGGCATCGTCGAGGCCGGCGAGTCGTTCACGGCGGCGGCGCGCCGCGAACTCCGCGAGGAGACCGGGTTCGACGCCGGCAGCACCGCGCTGCTCCAGGAGGTGCAGTGTGCGACCGGCGTGCTGCGGCACCGCCGCGCGTTCGTGTTCGCCGAGGACCTCACGCCGACCGAGCAGGACCTCGACGCGAACGAGTACCTGACGCCGCGCAGCGTCCCGGTCGACGAGGCCGCCGCGGTCGCCCGCGAACGGCCGACGAACGACGCGACCGTCGAGGGCGTCCTGCTCGCCGCCGAAGAGGGGCTGCTGTAGCGACCCGGCGCCGCCGCGGCCGCCGGAGGTATCGAACGCCGGCGCGGCGACGCGCTTTTCCGCGCCCGCCGGAGGTATCGAACGCCGGCGCGGCGACGCGCTTTTCCGCGCCCGCCGGATTCGTTCGGCCATGGACGGCGAAATCGCTCCCGCGGACGTGCAGTCGCTGCTCGACGAACGAGGGAACGGCGGCGGTGCGGGCGACGACCGCGACGACAGCAACGGCGACGGCGACGCGGCCCTCGACGTGCGCGTCGTCGACATCCGGCAGCCGGCGGCGTTCCGCCGCGGCCACATCCCGGGGTCGGAGAACGTCCCGTTCCCGGAGCTCGCAGACCGCGTCGAGGCGCTCGCGGGCGCCGACCGCATCGTCACGGTGTGTCCGCACGGCAAGTCCAGCGTGCAGGCCGCGCGGCTCATCCAGTCGTACGAGGGGACCGCAGACGCCACCGTCGAGAGCATGGCGGGCGGACTCACCGAGTGGGACGGCGAACTGACGACCGGCGCCGCGGACGACGGCCGAGAACGGGTCGCCGGCGAAGCCGACGAAGGCCCGCAGTCACCGTTCTGAGCCGGCCGGCGCCGCTACTTCTCCCGCCGTTTCGCGTTCGCCGCGCCGACGAGCCCGCAGAGCAGCACCGCCAGCGCTCCGGCGACCGCGCCGAACCCGGGTGTCCGCGTCGACGTGGCGGCCGTCGGCTCCTGCACCGTCACGGTCGTCGAGCGGTTCCCGACGGCGACGCGGTGCGTCCCGGGCTCGTCGAACGCGACGACGGCCCGGAGCGTCACGGAGCCGTTCGGCGCGACCGCGACGGACTCGGTGCGGAGGCGGTCGCCGTCGACCGTCACCGGGAGGTCGCCGACCGCCGGCACCGGCGCGTCGTTCGCGACGGTCGCCGTCACCGCCACGGCCCCGCCCGGGCGGACCGTCGACCGGTTCGCCGTCACCGACGCGACCGTCGGCGTCGCCGGCTCGCGCACGCGGACGACGTAGCTGCGGCCGCGGAGTTCGACGCGGTACTGGCCGGGCTCGTCGAAGCGGTGCGACAGCGTCACCGTCGTCGCGGTCTCCGGCTGAATCTCGCCGTCGGCGACGTCGACGGTGCGGTTGTCGACCGCGAGCGCGACGCGGTACTCGCCGGCAGCGCCGCCGTCGTTCACGACCTCGACGGGGAGCCGCAGCGTCTCGCCGGCGGCCAGCAGGAACGGCGGCCGCACCGTCTCGTTCCGGGCGACGCCGCTCACCCGGCCGACCTCGGGGAGCGTGTAGCCGACGCGGGCGGGGAGCGCGCCGAAGGCGGCCTCGTGTTCGGCCTGCGTCCACATCTCCGGCGCCGCCGTCGTCGTCGTGAACCGGTCTGCGGCCGCCGCGACCGAGTCGTTGCCGGCGGCGGCGACGGCGGCCAGGAACGCCGACTGGGTCACCGCGTCGTCGCGGCCGTTCAGCGCCGAGAACACCGACCCGAACGAGTGGCTCCGGTCGCTCGCGAGCCGAATCCGCCGGTCGAGCACGCCGACGACCAGCCCGCCTTTCAGGTACTGCGCGCCCGACACCCACGTCTCCGGGTCGGCGAGCACGACGCCGCTGTACGGCTGTCTGCTCCCGCGTTCGAGGTTCGCCGCGAACCGCTCGAAGTCGATGCGGTCCTGCCGGAGCGTCAGCAGCGCCGCGTAGTAGTCGGCGCTGCCCTCCACGACCCACTTCGTCCGGTTCGTCGTCGCGAACGACTGGCGGGTGTGGACGTACTCGTGCAGCCACGGATTGTCGGCGGTCGACAGCCGCTCGTCGGCGCGGACCCACGCGTCCGCCTCCCCGACCTGCAGCCCTCTGACCGCCCAGTCGACGCTCGTCGGCGCCGCAATCATCGTCACGACGGGGTCGCGGTCGCCGACGCGGAGCGCCGCTGACGCCGACGCCAGCGACGCCAGCACGTCGTCCGGCTGCTCGCGCAGGTCGGCGGCCGCCGGCACGACGAGCCGGAACGTCTGGCCGGACGCGGTGCGCTCGACGACGCGGTGCTCGCCGAGGAACGCCAACCGGGTGCCGACGACGCCGGCGCCGTCGACGACGGTCCGCCGCTCCAGCCCGACTGTCGCGCCGGTGTAGCGCCACTGCGCCGCCGGCCACGGAATCGACACGATGGCCCACGGCCCGGCGTCGGCCAGCAGGTACTGCTGGGTCGCAGCAGCCGCGCTCGGTGCGGCCTGCCCGGGAGTCGCGGTCCGTCCGGGAGTCGCGGCGGCGTCGAACCGGCCGGACGCCGAGGTTCGGTTCGCCGGGAGCCGGTAGGTCAGCGTCGGCGTCGCGGTTCGGCCGTCCCACTCGTACCGGGCGCCGCCGACGCGGTCGAACCCCTGTGACGACACCACCGTCGCGGCGGCGTCGATCGTCGTCGTCAGCGACGTCACCCGGTCCGGCGGCGCGAAGCGGAGCCGAACCGTGATTTCGCCGGGGCGCTCCGGCGTCAGCGACAGCGACGTCTCCAGTCGGATGTCGCTGCCGGCGGTCTGCGTCGCCGCGGCGGTGCCGGCGTGCTGCGTGGTCGACGTCGCTGCGGCCGCTGTGGCTGCGGTGGCCGATACGGCCGTCTCACCCGGCTGCGGTGCCGCGGCGGTGTCGGCTGCGGACGGCGCGGACGCGCCCGCGGCGGCGACGAGAACGAGCAGGACCAACGCGGCGCGGAGCCGGCGACTCATCTGGTTCCGGCGTTCGGCCGTGCGACGCAAAGGCGTTGTCACCGCGGCGCCCGCGTCGACGCGCTCGGCGCCGTCCACGGCGGCAGCCGAGTCGACACCGACTCAGCGTGCCCGAGCGAATCCGTCGGGAGCGGTGCGGAGCCGGCAGGAGCAGTGGGTCGCCGTCGACGATTCCCGTTCTCCGTGCGTCTCCGGGAAGAATTCCGGCTTCATGCCGATTCCGGCCGACGCACGAATCGCATGTGGAATCTCGGCCCCGAAGCTGACAGACCCGAGTGGAAGGTCGTCGAAACGCCGTTCGACGCCGGACTGACGCAGGTCGTCGCGACCCAGGAAGGTCCGTACGCCGTCGGCGAGAGCGGCGTCATCGTCGCGAACCGCGGCGACGGCTGGGAGGTCATCATCGAGGACGGCCCGAACGCGCGGCAGAACGCGCTGAACGGCATCTCCGTCACCGACGACGGGAAGCGGCTGTGGTTCCTCGGCTCCTCCGGCGCCATCGGGATGTACGACGTCGTCCAGCAGCGGAAGTACGACTACTCCTACCCGAACGAGATGACGTCGACGTGGGAGGGCATCACCGTCTCCGGGGAGGCCGGCAGCGAGAAGCTGCTCGCCGCGAACGGCTCCGGCGAGGTGCTGCCGTTCTACATCGACGGCTACGACGTCGACTGGGGAATCGTCCGGAAGCCGGCGCAGAAGGCGTCGAAGATCGCGGCGCTCGCGTCGACGCCCGACGGCTACGGCTACTGCATCGACACCTCCGGGAACGCGTTCAAGACGACGCGAGAGGAGGGGTGGAACGACATCGGCGTCGTCAACGCCCAGGTGAAGTTCTACGACATCTACGCCGGCTCCGAACACAAGGTGTACATCGCCGCCGGCGACGGCCGCGTCTACCGGTACGACGACTCCTACCACGACTGGACGCCGCTCGGCGTCGGCGAGCGGTCGCTGCGCTCCATCGACATCTACCGCGGCGACGACGGCACCGAGCAGATGGTGGTCGTCGGCAACAGCGGCGACATCTACCAGCGCAGCGGGAAGGAGCGCTGGGAGAAACTCCACTCGCCGACCAGCAAGGACCTGTTCAGCCTCGCGCTCGGCGACCCGGACGTCGCCGTCGGCAGCGGCGGCGTCGTCATCCAGCGCCCCCGCGGCGAAACCCGGCAGTCCGGGAAGAGCCCGGACGGCGACAACTACGACGGCACCGGCGAAGCGTTCGACGGCGACGACAACGACCCCGGCGAGAACACCTCCTCGGACGGCTCCACCGGCGGCACGTCGGGCGGTTCGACGGACGGCACGTCGGGCGGCTCGACCGGTGACTCCACCGACTCGACGTCGGACGGCTCCACGAGCGACACGCAGAACTGAGTCCCGGCCGCGTCGCTCGCGTCGAGCGAAACCGAACTCGCCGCGCGCTCTTTTCGGCGGTCGTCGAGGACGGCGACGGGAACAGCGTCGAGGCGAACCGCGACAGCAACGACGACAGCAACGACGACAGCAACGGCAACAGCGACCGCGACAGCGACGACGATTCACTCGCTATCGGTCGGGCCTGCGCTGAGAAGCCGCGTCGCCGCCGCGGCAGCGGTCACTCCGCGTCGGTCACGCGCTCGACCGCGTCGGCGCCGCACTCCGGGCACGAGTCGTGGTCGGCGTGGAACCGCTCGCCGCAGTCCCGACACCGGTAGTCCGCGCGTTCCGCCGCCGCCTCCTCGGCGGTCCGCTTGAACTGTTCGACCTGCCGACCGACCCGCTTGAAGAGACCCATCAGTCGCGTGAACAGAGGCGGACCCGAAATATAAGGGTTGGCCGCGGCGCGCTCGCCGCCGACCCGGGCAGCGCCGCTTCGGGCAGCGGCGATTCAGGCAGCGACGACTCAGGCGTCGCCGGAGCCGTCGCCGGAGCCGTCGCCCGAGCCGTCCGCTGACTGCTCGGAGACGCGTTCGACGATTCGGCCGCCGCTGCCGACCGCGACGCTCGGGAAGGAGTCGCCGCCGGCGACGCAGCCGTAGACCGTCTTGCTCTTCCGCCAGTCGGCGCCGACCCAGTCGCCGCCGGCGTCGCGGACGACGATGTGGCCGCCGCTGCCGACCGCCAGCGAGAAGCCGTCGCGGACGTCGACGTCGTGGACCGAGAAGTTCCCGAGGTCGTACGGCGTCCACTCGTCGCCGCCGTCGACCGTCTCGAACGCCCGGCCGTTGCCGCCGGCGGTGAGGAACCGGTCGCCGTCGACGGCGGCCGCGTACAGCGACACGCTCGCGTCCGCGACGCCGACGTGCTGCCACCCCCGGTCGGCGGTCGTCTCGAAGACGTTCGCGTTCGCGTCGACGCCGTAGCCGTAGCCGGCGTCGTCGGCGTCGAGGTCCTCGAAGGCGGTGTCGCCGTTCGGCCGCATCTCGAACTCCCAGTCGACGCCGTCGTCGGTGACGTAGCCCGGCAGGACGTTCCCGGAGTTGTCGGCGACGAGCAGCTTCTCCTCGCCGCGCGCGCCGGACACCGTGACGGCGTTCAGCGTCCCGGTGATTCCCTTCGGCTCCGAGTGGTCCTCGCGCGACTCCGTCGGGATGTCGTACGAGCCGAGCGCGCCGGAGTTCCCGGCGACCCAGAGCCGCTTCCCGTCGTCGGTGACGGCGACCGAGTGCAGCGCCGCGCCGCGGGCGGCCGGCCCGTTCTCGACGACGACGCCCCAGGTGCCGTCGTCGGCGCGCCCCACGACGACGCCCTTCTTCCCGACGGCGACCGGCCCGTTCACGGTCGCGGCGGCGTCGAACAGCGTCGTCGACACCGGCGAGTCGACCTGCCGCCACTGGCCGGGGTCGGTGCTCGATTCGAAACTCCAGTCGGGGTCGGACATGCCAGCGGCTACGCCCGGCGCGCCCTTGATGCGGACAGATTAGGCGGCGCTCGCGGGTATCCGGGCGACTCTGGGCGGCGTCCGACGGACGCGCGGCTCGCGGCTCCGGGTGGCGGCGCGCGAAAAAGACCGTGGCTCGACGGCGGGTCAGGTACGGGTGGTGGTCACGCGACGTTGAATCCCTTCTCGCGGAGGAAGTCCTCGACGCGGCCCGTGTGGTTCCCCTGCAGTTCGATCGAGCCGTCCTCGACCGTGCCGCCGCAGGCGAACTTGGATTTCAGGTCGCTCGAGAGCGAATCCATGTCTACGTCCTTCGGGTCGAACCCGTCGATCACCGTTACCTCTTTGCCGTACCTTCGCTCGTCGATGCGGATCGTGATCTCCTGGGACTCCTTGGCGACGTCCTCGCAGACGCAGAGTTCCTCAGGCAACCCGCACGTCGAGCATACCTCAGACATTTCCACTACAAAATACAGGACGGCTGTATTAAACAGTGTCGGGTACTGTCATCCCCGGCGGAATCCGGCCGCAGTCCCGCGGTTTCCCGCGTCGCCGCGGCGGAAACGGGCGTGTCAGAACCGGCGCAGAACCGGGGCGTGCTCGCGGACGAGCCGGTCCGTGGCGTCGACAGCCGTGGCCGCCTCGTCAGCCGTGACGCCGCCGCCGTACGTGGCGCGTTCGTACGCCGAGCCGACGGTTCTGGCGGTGTCGCCGAACGCGTCGCGGGCGAGCGCGTCGACGTACTGCCGGGGCGTCTCGCCGGTCTGCCGCGGCCGGTAGGCGACGGCGCCGAGGTACTCCAGTCTGCGGTACGCCCGCTCGGCGTCGGCCGCGGGCTCGCCCGGTGACTGGTGGAGCAGCCAGACCGCCCGGTACGCCCGGCCGGTCAGCCCGAAGCGGCGCGCGCCGGCGACGACGCCGACGACGAGCGCGCCGATGAGCACCGCGTCCCCCCGGGTCGGCTGCCAGCCGCCGTCGTCGCCGGCCGCCGCGCCGCCGCCGGTCGTCGGCCGGCCGAGGCTCCCGGTGATGCCGCCCGGGCCGGCCGGCGTGATGCCGAGGCCGCCGGCGCCGCTCGGGAACGGCGTCACGCCGATGTTGCCGGCGGCCGCCGTCCCGTTGTCGCTCCCCGGCTCCGGCGTCGGCGTCGGCGTGCTGTACGTCCCGTCTTCGGAGCCCGCGGCGTCGACGCCGGACTCGCCGCTGGCGCGCGCCTCCTCGACGGACTCCTGCTCTGCGGACTCGCGCGGCCCGCCCGGCGTCGGGTCGAACCGGACCCAGCCGTGCTCCGGGAAGTACACCTCGACCCACGCGTGCGAGTCGAGGCCGCGGACCACCCACTCGTCTTCGGCGACGCGCTGGCCCGGCGTGTAGCCGGTGACGAACCGCGCCGGGATGCCCTGCGTCCGCAGCATCACGGCCATCGTCGTCGCGTAGTAGACGCAGTAGCCCGACTCCATCTCGAAGAGGAACCGGTCGGCGACGCTCCCCCGCGGCGCCGGCACGTCCAGCGAGTACGACTTCGTCGACTCCAGGTACCGCTCGACGGCGACGGCGGCGTCGTACGGCGTCGTCGCGTTCGCCTCGTCGAGTATCCGCGCGGTGCGGTTCGCGACGCGGTCCGGAGTGCTTTCCGGCAGGCCGGTGTACCGCTGCTGGACCGACGACGGGTAGTCGACGCCGGCGCGACGGAGTTCGGCGGGCGTCGCCGTCGGCGTCTCGCTGACCACGGTGTACGTGTCGTTGACGAGCAGCGCCGTCCCCGGCTTCAGCCCGTCGAGGTCCGTCACCTGCATCGTGTCCACCGGCGCGTTCCGGACGGAGACGGGCTTCCACGCCGCCGGCATCGCGTTCAGTTTCGCCTTCGCCGTCACCTCCTGGACCAGGCGCTCGGTCTCGCCGGGCGGCGACGCCAGGTCGCCGCTGTACCGCGTCGTCCCGCCGGTCCGCACCCAGCCGCCGCCGGTGTACCGGTCGTACGCGCCGACGCGCCAGTACGCCGACCGGTCGGCCTCGACGACGAACCGGACCTCCGGCGACAGCCGGATGCTGCCGAGCACGCCGACCCGGTCGCTGTTCGTGACGAGACTCGACTCCACCGTCGGCGACTGCCCGCCCGGAAGCACCGGGTTGGCGCCGCTGCCCGGGACGACCGTCACCGCCGACGTGACGACGACCATCGCGGCGACGACGACGGCGAGCGTGTCCCACTGCGCCGACACGCCGCGCCAGCCGGCCGTGTCGAGGCCGGCGAACCCGGCGGTGAGCGTCGCGCCGACGGCGGCGGCGAGGATGGCGCCGACGCCGGCGTCGCCGGTCAGCGCGAAAAAGCCGGTCGTCGCGGCCGCCACGGTCGCCGCGGAGACGTACCGGCGCCGCACCGTCAGCGCCGCCGCGAGGAACGTCGGCACCGGCGCGAGGAACAGCGCCCACGCGCCGACGTTCAGCAGCCGCAGCACCGACAGCCCGGTGAGCAGCGCCCGGAGGTCCGCGAGCACCCGGGCCGCCGTGAACAGCGCCCGCGCCGACTCCGGCACCGAGAAGAAGTAGCCGGTGAGACCGACCGCGAGCCCGGCGGCCGCGAGCGCCGCCGCGGTCCGCGGCCGCAGCGTCCGGCCGAGCCACACCGCCGCCAGCGTCGCCAGCGCCAGCTCCATCGCGAGCACGCCGCTGCCGCCGACGACGTCGGTGACGTGGAAGAACACCGACAAGAACGACGCGACGACCAGCGCGACGCCGGCGGCCGGCGGCCGTACCAGCGCCCGGTAGGACGCCCGTCCGTGGCCGTCGCTTCCGCGGCCGCGGTCCGACCGGGTCGCCGCCGCGGTCGCGTCCTTCGCAATCGACGTCAGCCCCTCGGTGCCGCCGCTCATCCCGACACCTCCGTCCCCGCCGAGTCTGCCGGGGCGACCGGGTCGACGCGGCGGGTCACGCCGCCACCTCCGCGTCGTCGCTGTCCGCGGCGGCCGCTCCGTCGGCCGCGTCGGCGGGACGGGAGACGCCGTACGTCGGCGGGTGCGCCGCGGTGAGGTCCGCGAAGTCGGTGTCGCCGTCGCCGACGTCGACGCGGACGCGGTCGCGTTCGCCGTACACCGTGATGTCCGCGTCGGCGTCGGCGAGCCGTCCGGCGCCGGCGACCGCGAGCCGTTCGAGCAGCCGCACCTGCGTGCCGCGCTCGGCGCCGACCCGCAGGTCGCCGTCGGGCAGCGCCACCTCCACCGGGACGCCGTCGGCCACGAGCGCGAGCGCGAGGCTCGCGACCGCCTCCGCCATGCCGTCGGCGGCGCCCGGCTCGGCGGCGGCGCCGGCGGCGATGGACACCGCCTCCGTCTCCGCCTCCGCGGCGAACTCCTTCACGATGAGTTCCTGCCGCTTCGCCGTCGACTTCCAGTGGACGTCCCGGAGCGAGTCGCCGCGGGCGTACTCGCGGAGCCGGTCGAACTCGCGGCGCTCCTCGTGGACGCCGGTCTCGTGGAGCGCGCGGAGGTCGCGGCGCGCCCAGCCGGCGATGGCGTGGACGCGCGGATACACCAGCACCGTCGCGGTTTCGGCGGTGGACAGCTCCGTCTCCGCCAGCCCGAGGACGTCGCGGGCGGTGACGGTCGCCGGGCCGAGCGTGTGCCGGCCGCGCGACTCGTAGGTCACGTCGTACTCGACGGGGACGGCGCCGACGACGGTGTCGACCCGGGTCTCCGCCGGGTCCGCGTCGACGCCGTCGCCGACGCGCTCGCGGACCGCGCCGCTGAACGGCCGCCGCAGGCCGTGCTCCTCGTCCGGCCGCGGCCCGCCGCGGTCGCCGAAGAACAGCCTGACGCGGTGGCTGCGGCCGACGTGGTCGTCCGGCGGCACGTCGCGTGCGGCGCGCGGCGCCTCCGCGCGGCGAAGCTGGACGTAGGCGGCGCCGAGCGCGATACCGCCCGGGATGACGGCGGCGTTCAGTCCGCGCGGCCCGAACAGCGCCGCCGACCCGACGGCGACCGCGACGGCGACGACGACGGCCTTCCCCCGTCTGGTCAGCCGCATCCGCCTACTCCACCGGCACCGCGTCGAGCGCGTCCTCCACGACGTCGTGGCCGGATTCGCTGCCGGTGCGCGGCCGGACGCGGTGGGCGAACACGGTCGGCGCCTCGGTCTGCACGTCGTCCGGGACGACGTAGTCGCGGCCGTCCAGCACGGCGCGGGCCTGCGACGACCGGACGAGCGCGATGCTGCCGCGGGGGCTGACGCCGAGCTGGGCGTTCTCGCGGGTGTACGTCGCCAGCGCGGTGACGTACTCGCGGACCGGCTGTGACACGTCGACGTCGCCGACGGTCGCCTGCGCCCGCCGCAGCTCCTCGGTGGACGCGACCGGCTCCAGCGACTCGATAGGGTGGGTGCCGGCGGTGCGCTCCAGCATCGCCGCCTCCTCGTCCGCGTCGGGGTAGCCGAGCCGGAGCTTCTTCATGAACCGGTCGATTTCGGCCATCGGAAGCTCGTAGGTCCGCCCCGGCTCGACGTCGTTCTGGGTCGCGATGACGGTGAACGGCGCCGGCAGCTCCCGGGTGACGCCGTCGACGGTCACCTGCTGTTCCTCCATCGCTTCGAGCAGCGCCGACTGCGTCTTCGGCGGCGCGCGGTTGATCTCGTCGCCGAGCACGATGTTCGCGAACACGGGGCCGGGCTGGAAGTCGAACTCGCCGGTCTGCTGATTGAAGACGTTCACGCCGGTGACGTCCGAGGGCAGCAGGTCCGGCGTGAACTGGACGCGCCGGAACTCGCAGTCCACGGACTCGGCCAGCGCGCGGGCGAGCATCGTCTTCCCGACGCCCGGGACGTCCTCCAAGAGGAGGTGGCCGCGGGCGAGCACCGTGACGAGGACGTGCTCGACGGCGTCGTCGTTGCCGACGATGACGCGGCCGACGTTGTCGGCGACCCGGTCGGTGAGCGCGGCGGCCTCCGTGACCGGCAGCGTCGCTCGGTCGTCGAACTCGGTGTCGGCGTCGGCGTCGCTCATCGGTGACTGACGGGGGACACCCGGACGAATGTTTTCTGGGTGTGATTCACAGACACCGAAACGGCCCGGACCAACCTAACTCTGCCGCCTGTGGACACCTGACACGCCCGCGGAAGGAACACCGCGACGCCACGGGCCGACCGGGATTCGGCCGCGGGAGCGCTCCGGAGCCTCCCGGAGCACTCTGGAGTGTTCCCCATGATTTCGAGTGGAGCGCCCGGGAACCAGGCGTCGCCGCTCGGCGCGCGCCGTTCGCTGTTCGCCGCGTCCGCCGAGCGTCCGTCCGGCTTCACAGGCGACCCGACTGCTCGGTACGGCTCGGGAGCGCTCCCCATGGTTTCGGGTGGACAGCGGAGGCGGCGCCGCCGCGGGCCGCGTTCCGGGCCGAGCGGCGGCACAGCGGTCGGCGTCGGGGACGCCGGTAATCAGGCGTGATGAGAGCGGAGACACATTTAGGTAGTTCCGTCCGAGAGAGAAATCCGACTCACATCGGGTTTCACATGTCTCAAGGAGCATACGGTCAGGGGTTCGTCGAGCGGGTGGTGGAGGCCGCAGACCGCGTCGAGGCCGAACTCGCCCCGGCGGCCCCGGCCGACGCGGTCGCAGCACGGCTCCGCGACGCGCTGTTCGGCGGCGTGCTCGGATTCGACGCTGCGGCCGTCGACACCGACGGCGCGGTCGTCCGGTTCCGCGACGACGCCGGCGACACAGCCATCGTGTTCGCCGCGGCCGGCCGTGACCAGCCGGCGACGGCCGCCGTCTCCCCGGCGTTCGAGGCGGCGAGCAGCGAGCCGTACGTCCGCTACGTCGTCGCCGGGACGCTCGACCGGCTCATCGTCTTCGAGCGCGTCGACGACGCCGCCGACGCCGACACGGAGACCGAGACGGTCCACGGCGTCACCGCCGGCGTCCACACCGACATTCCGCTCGCGGACGTCGTCGCCGCCGGCCGCCGCGGACGGCTCTCCCAGACGCTCCGCCCCGGCCAGCAGCTCGCCGTCGCGAAGCTCACGGCGCTCCGCCCCGAGGAGCTGTCCGCCGAGGAGCGCTACGACGAGTACGACACCCCCGGGAAGCACTCGGTCGCGGAGGACGACGGGCTGGACACGCTCGTCGGCACGCTCCGCGACTGCCTCACCGACGTGCTGGTGCCGGCGGTCGAAACCGCGCTCGACGACGTGTCGGGCCGCGTCGACGGCTACGAGGACCGCGCCGAGGCGCTCCGCGCCGCCGTCGACGAGGACCGCCGCGCCGCCGCCGACGACACGGCCGCCGGCGCCGCGCGGAGCCGCCTGCTCGCCCACCGCGACGCGAACAGGGACGTCCGGCTGCTCCGCGCCGCCTACGGCTCGTGGGTGCGCGGCGCGAACCGCACCGGCTACACGCCCAGCGAGAACGAACGGGCGTTCGCCCGCGTCGCCGCGTTCGCGCTGCTCGAAGACGTGTTCGTGGTGCGCGTCGCCGAGGGCATGGGGCTGCAAGACGACGTGCTCACCGGCGACGCCGTCGACCGGTTCGAGGAGTACGCCGAGTCGTTCGGCGTCGACCGCGACGTCGCGGACCTGCTCCGGGTCGCCCGGGAGTCGTTCGGCCACGTCTACGAGCGCCGCACCCCGGCGCTCGGCGACTGGGCGCTCGGCCACGACGACGTCGCGGAGGCGCTCGGCCGCGTCGTCTGGTACTGCAACCACTTCGCGTTCGACGTCGACGCCGACCGCGCCGCCACCGCCTACGGCCGGCTGCTCGGCGTCGTCGACCTCCCGGAACTCGACTACGACCCGGACGACGCCGTCCCGGCGGCGGCGCTCGACCGCGCCGGCTACACCGCGGACGCAGCCATCGACGCCGCGGACGCGGACCTGCTCGACCCGGCCGCCGGCGACGGCCGCTTCGTCCTCGAAGCCGCAGACCGGCTGCTCGCCCGGCTCGACGCGCAGGACGCCGACCCGCGCCGCCGCGTCGACGCGGTGTGCGACCGGCTCACCGCCGCGGACGACGACCCGCTGTCCGCCCGCGTCACCGAGACGCGGCTGCTGCTCCGGCTCCTCGACGACTACCAGGAGGCGCGGTGGGAGGAGTCCGGATTCACTATCGACCCGCTCGGCGTGTACGCCGTCGACCCGCTCCGCCGCGACGACGGCCAGACGACGCTCGCCGCGCCGGCCGCCCACGCCGACGCCGAGCCGGGCCCGCTCGACCGCGAGGACTACGCGTACGTCGTCGGCCGGTTCCCGGCAACGCTCCGGCGCGACATCGCCGACGGCCCCGCCGCCGACGCGTACGCCGACTACGAAACCGCCTACTACACGTACGACACGTCGGCGCTGTACGTCGAACGCGCCGCCGACTGGCTCGGCGAGAACGGGACGCTCGCCGCCGTCGCCGCCGGCCGGTTCCGCGACACCCGGTTCGGCACGCGGCTCCGCGAACACCTCCCGCAGTGGTACCGGCTCGACGAACTCCGCGAACTCTCCGGGACCGCCGCCGGCGGCGCCCCGGTGCTGCTCGTCGCGCGCCGCTTCCGGAAGAACGAGCCGGTGGTGTCGCCCGACGAGTACGAGCCCCCGACGTACCGGTTCCGCTACGTCGCCGGCGACGGCGCCGACCCCGTCGAACTGCCGTCGGCGCTGCTCGGCGGCGACCACTGGACGTTCGACGCCGACGAACTCGCGACGCAGCTCGTCGACGAGCCGCCGGCGGAGTAGCCGCGGACGGCCTCGACCAGCCGACGACGTGGCAGCGCTGGCGGCGGTGACGCAGGCGGCGAGAAGCGGGCTGGGAGGGAGTCGAACCCCCGACCGTCCGGTTAAAAGCCGGACGCTCTACCTGACTGAGCTACCAGCCCTCACCCGGACTAACTGACCTGCGCGCATAAGCGTTTACGATACGGGGCGGGGATGCGGCGTCGCCGGCGGCGTCGCGGCCGCGGCACGCCGAAGAAACCGAGATTTAAGCCGGAGTCCGCAGAACGACCAGGTAATGATCGACACCATCGTCATCGCGACCGACGGCTCCGCGAGCGTCACCCGCGCCGTCGACGTGGCGCTGGACCTCGCAGAACAGTTCGACGCGTCGGTGCACGCGCTGTCCGTCGTCGACGAGGGCGAGGTGGAGTCGGCGCCCGACTCGGTGCGCGAGGACATGCGGCACGCGCTCCAAGAGCGCGGCGGCGAAGCCGTCGTCGACGTCCAGTCGGCGGCCGACCGCGACGTCACCGCGGTCGTCCGCGAGGGCCGCCCCGCGAACGAAATCTCGGAGTACGCCCGCGAGGTCGACGCCGACGTCGTCGCGACCGGGACGCGGGGGCGACACGGCGAGAACCGGTTCCTCATCGGCTCGGTCGCCGAGCGCGTCGTCCGCACCTGCCCCGTCCCGGTGTTGACCGTCCGGCAACTGGAAGGCGAAAACGGCGACTCCGGCGGCGACGCCGGCGCCGCGGTCGGAGCCGAGGCGTGACGTAACGTCCCCCGCGGCTGCGACGCCGACGCCGGCGCCGCGGTCGGCGCCGAGGCGGACTGGCGGCTGCGACGCTGACGGCGACGCAGACCGGCGGCTGGAACGGCGACCGCGCCGCGGACCCACAGCGGGCGGGTCGCCCGCGCGGCCCGAACCGCCGCACGGCGGGGAACACGGGAGTTTTCAGGCGTCGCCGCGTCGCGCCGGTATGGACGACGAACTCATCGAAACCGACGACCTGTCCCTGGAGCGGAAGTCGAAGCTCCCGGGCAAGGGCTTCTTCTACCCCGACTCGCTGGACGAGGACCGCGCCGAGGAGCGCGCGAAGGAGGCGCTGGAGGGCGCCGGCGTCGTCGTCATCACGGACTCCGACGCCGACGGCCTCGGCTGCGTCGCGCTGGTCCGGGAGGCGTACGACGCCGCGGTCGATGTCGCGGAGTTCGAAGACCGCATCCACGAACGGCTCGCCGACGAGGACGAAGCGGACGACGGCGCCGACGCCGAGGACGCCGGCGGCGACGAGGAGGGCGACGGCGACAGTGACGCCGACGCAGAGGCCGAAGGCGAGGAGGAGGAGTCGCTGCCGGAGTCGCCGGTGGCGCTGCTGCCGTCCGGGCCGCACAGCTTCGAGGAGGACCTGGAGTACGCCGCGGAGTACCTGGAGGAGGGCGCGGACGTGTTCATCTGCGACATCTGCCCGGACGAGTACCGGTACATCGAGGAGGACCTGACGGCGGTGGTGCGGCGCGCCGACTCGGTGTCGTGGTACGACCACCACCAGTGGGGCGACGACCTCGCGACGTCGGTGCGGAACCTCGGCGTCGACCTCGTCGTCGGCGAGAGCGACGAGGAGTGTTCGACGGACGTGACGCTGCGGTCGCTCGACTACGACTTCCCGCCGCGGTTCGCGGAACTGGCGGCGGTCACCCGCGACCACGACCTGTGGCTCCGCGAGGACGAGCGCAGCGACGACCTGGCGGACTACGCCCACTGGTCGGACGCCGAGGAGTACGTCGCGGTCGTCGGCGCGTACGGCGCCGACCTCCCCGTCGTCGTCGAGGACTACGTCGCACAGCGCCGCATCGAAAAGGAGCAGCTCATCGAGAAGGCGGTCGCGCGCGCCGACGAACACGAGGTCGGCGACTGGGCGGTCGGCGTCACCTACGGCCGCTGCTCGCAGAACGAGGTGTCCGAGACGCTCCGTCAGCAGGGGATGGACGCGGCGGTCGTCGTCAAGCCGTCCGGCAGCGTCAGCATCCGCGGCTCCGAAGGCGGCTTCGAGCGCGCACACGAGGTCGCGGGGGCGCTCGGCGGCGGCGGCCACCCGCAGGCGGCCGGCTGCAAGCCCGACATCTACGACGACATGCTCGACTTCGCGCACCACTGGAGCACCGAGGGCCGCGCGACCAAGCGCGTCGTCCTCCGGGAGTTCGAACGGCTCGCCGCCGAAGTCGACCCGGACGCCGACCCGGACGCCGTGGACGCCTGACCGCGCGACCGACGCGCGGACTGAAGCGGACGCAACGCGGAACGAAGCGCTACGCGGCTCTCCTCGGACCTGATCGGCTCTCCTCGGCTGCTACGCGGTGAGAGACGGGCCGCTGAAGAATCGAGACGCCGCTCCGGTCGTCTGCCCCTCTGGCCGTCAGGCCGCCTGGCCGCCTGGCAATCCGGCCGCTTTGGAGCCGCGGGGGCGAGAACCGGTCGTTCAGGCGTCGGCGGCGCGTTCGCCCATCACCCACTTGTGCGAGTAGTTGGTGCCGCACGAGCAGTGGGCGTACGCGTGCATCACGTCGCCCTCCTCGTAGATGCCGCCGACGTCCTCGTTCTGCTCTTCGGCGAACGCGAAGATGAACTGGACGGCGTGTTCTTCGTCGTCGTCGCCGGCGGCCGGGCAGTCGCCGCCGCCGAGGTCGGGCGCGATGGTGCCGGTTTCGTCCATGGCTTCGCGGGCGAACTCCATCGGGTCCATGCCGGTGCCGGAGGCGAACGCCTTCCGGCCGTCGTCGCCGGGGACGACGAGGACGACGCCGTCGTCGACGGCTTCGCCCATGTTCGCGATTTTGCCCTGCGAGTCCAGGTAGTCGTGCGTCAGGAAGATGGCGACGTCGTCGAGGCGGTCGCCGGCGAGGAACTCGTCGAGTTTGCTCATGGCCGTAGTGGGCGGCGGAGGCGTAAAAGGGCTATTCGTCGCCGCCGAGCAGCGAGTCCGCGATGCGCTGGAGGTTCTCGTCCGGGCGGCCGCGGACCGTGTAGACGACGCGGTCGCCGGGGACGCGAAGCCCGTACAGGTAGCCCGGGTCGACCTCGTCGAGGTCGACGGCGTCGCCGGGTTCGCGGTCGTGGTCGCGGCACCACTCGACGAGCCGGTTGTCGGCGTCGCCGCCGCGTTCGCGGAGCAGCCGGCGGTTGTCGTAGGCGCCGCGGACGACGAGCCCGGAGGAGTCCGCCGTCACCTCGGCGTGGCGCTCGTCGCCGTCGAGCACCAGCCGGATTTCGTCGCCGTCCTCGACCGCCGCGTCGTCCGGGACGCGGAGACACGGGAGCCGAGTGCCGCCGCTGCGCGCGAGGCGGGCGCGGTAGGTGTCGACGCTGTCGGCGTCGCTGGCGATTCTGTCGGGCATGAAGAACGCGGGGCGGCTTACTCCTCGTCCGCGTCGTCGGCGTCGGCCTCCTCGGCCTCGGCGTCCTCCTCGTCCTCGTCGAGCGCCGCGGCGAGCGTGCCGTCGACGACCTGCGCGTTGATCTGGACGGTCTCCTCGGAGACCTCGCGGCCGCGGACCGTGACGCGCTTGCGCTCGCCGGGCCGGCTCGGCTCGTAGCCGACGCCGCCGTCGAGGAGCAGCTCCTTCAGGTTCGAGCCGGGGACGTCCTCGCGCATCGGACGGCCGGCCTTGTCGGAGCCGCCGGTCAGCGACAGCGTGAGGCCGTCGGCGCCGATCGCGGTGCCGTCGACCTCCTCGCCGATGTCTCGGCCGAGGAATCGGTTCGCGTCCTGCCCCTCTACGTCGAACTGCCGGGTGTCGCCGGTCTCGTCGCCGACGACGACTTTGAATTCAGCCATTACGGGGACGAACTCGGCGGATGAAGAAAAGAGCGTCGAAAGCCCGGGCGGACGAGCCGAACCGGGCGACTCAGTCGAGCCGAACCGGGTCGTCGCTCGGCCGCACCGTCACGGTCACCTCGTCGCCGACGCGGAACGTCGGGTCGCCGGCGTCGGGCCGCGTCACCAGTTTCGCGCCGACCGTCGCCTCCCGGGTGGCGAACAGCGAGAGCCCGGTGACGCGGTCGCCGTTCGCCAGCACGTCGACGTCGGCCCAGGCGACGTCCCGGCCGGCGGCGTCGCCGACGCGCCGACCGAACAGCGACACGTCGTCTGCGGATTCCGCGTCGCCGAAGATACCGCCGGCGCTGTAGTGCGGGAGGCCGCCGTCGAGCGGCCGGCCGTCGTCTGCGGCGACCGCCGCGAACGAGTCCTCGGCCGTGTCGGGTCGACCGGGGGCGTCGAGGCGGGCGTGGGTCGGGCCGACGTCGACGACCGTTCCGGCGCCGTCCCACGCGACCGGTTCGACGTCGACCGCGGCGCGCAGCGGCAGCGACCCGGACGCCCGGTACGGGTTCCGGTCGGCGTCGCGGAACTCCAGGTGGAGGTGGTTGTCGACCCACTGACCGAAGAACCCCGACCGGACCAGTTCGCCGAGCGGGTCGCCGACGGCGACGCGGTCGCCGGCCGTCACCGCCGGGTCGACGTGGAGGAGCCGCGCGACGCGGTCACCGGTGTCGACCAGAATCAGGTGGTCGCTGTCGGCGGCGTACGGCCGGTCGGGGCAGCCGACGGTCCGCGTGTCGATGACTTCGCCGGCGACCGGTGAGGCGGCGACGTCGCCGTCCGGGTAGAGGTCGACGGCGCGGCCGCGGTCGTGCGCCGGGTACGGGGAGTTGTACAGCGAGAAGCGACGGTACTGCCGGAGGACGGCTGCGGGCAGCGACACCGGCGTCCGGTCCATGTGCCCGGGTCGCGGCGGAACTGCTTAGGCGCCGCGACTCCGACCGCCGGCCGTGAGAGTCCGGGTGTACCGCGGCCGGCGAGCAGACCGCGAGACCGACCGGCGAGCGACCGCCGCGATGCTCGACGCCACCGCCGACTCCGGCGAGCCGGCGCTGCGGGTGTGGACGCCCGGCGCGCAGGTCGCGTTCGGCCGCCGCGACGCCCGAGCGGACGGCGCCGACGCGGCGCGGGCGGCGGCGGAGCGCCGCGGCTTCCCGGTCGTCGAGCGCTCGGTCGGCGGCCGCGCCGTCGCGTACACGGAGACGACGCTGGCGTTCGCGTACGCGCTCCCGCTCGCCGACATGCGCGAGGGGCTCGACGAGCGCTACGAGACGGCGGTGAACGCCGTCGTCGACGGCCTCAGCGCCGCCGGCGCCGACGTGGAGCGCGGCGAGCCGCCGCGGTCGTACTGCCCGGGCGACTACTCGGTCCGCGCCGTCGGCGGCGGGAAGGTCGCCGGCGTCGCCCAGCGGGTCAGGCAGCGCGCCGCGCTCGTCTCGGGCTGCGTCACCGTCGACGGCCGCGACCGCATCCGCGACGTGCTCTCGCCGGTGTACGGCGCGCTCGGCGTCCCGTTCGACCCCGATTCGGTCGGCTCCGTCGCCGCGGCCGGCGGCGCCGCCGACCCGGACGCCGTCCACGACGCGCTCGAAACCGCGATACTCGACGGCTTCGACGCCGCCGGCCGGGTCGACCGCGACGTCGACGACCTCCGGCTCGACGGCTGACCGCTCGCTGACTGACCGCTCGACGCCGACCGGCGGTCGTCGTCGCCGCTGACGACACCGCCGCCGGCGATTTTCCCGCCGCGGCGGCCGAGACTGGGGACACCGGGAAAGCGCGGCACTTACTTCGCGCGGCGCTGCATCACCCGGTAGACTACCATGGCGATGCTCTTCCGGGAGGCGACACTGGCAGACGGGCGGGTGCGGGACGTCCGCGTCGACGGCGAGGAAATCGCCGCGGTCGGAGCCGACCTCGACGCGGCGGCCGGCGACGACGTGGTCGACTGCGCCGGCAAACACCTGCTGCCCGGCGCGGTCGACGTCCACGTCCACTTCCGGCAGCCCGGCTACGGCCACAAGGAGGACTGGGGGACCGGGTCGCGGTCGGCGGCCGCCGGCGGCGTCACCACGGTGGTGGACCAGCCGAACACGTCGCCGCCGACGGTCGACGGCGCGGCGTTCGACGAGAAGGAGTCGTACGCGGACGCGTCGCTGGTCGACTACGGCATCAACGGCGGCGTCACGGCCGACTGGGACCCGTCGTCGCTGTTCGACCGGCCGCTGTTCGCGCTCGGCGAGGTGTTCCTCGCGGACTCCACCGGCGACATGGGCATCGACGCCGACCTGTTCGCCGACGCCGTCGCGCGCGCCGCCGACGCCGACGTCCCGGTGACGGTCCACGCCGAGGACGCCGACCTGTTCAACGACAGCGTGAAGCCGGGCGGAAGCAGCGGCGGAGACGGCGGCGACAACGGCGACGGCAACGACGGCGGCCGGACCGACGCCGACGCGTGGAGCGCTTACCGGACCGCGGAGGCGGAGGCCGCGGCGGTGAAGCGCGCGGTGCAGGTCGGCGCGGACGCGGACGTCGCGCTGCACATCGCGCACACCTCGACGCCGGAGGGCGTCGACGCGGCCGCCGCCGGCGGTGCGACCTGCGAGGTGACGCCGCACCACCTGTTCCTGTCCCGCGACGACCTGCCGGCGCTCGGGACGTTCGGCCGGATGAACCCGCCGCTGCGGAGCGAGGAGCGCCGCGAGGCCGTCCTGGAGCGGCTCCGCGACGGCACCGTCGACGTGGTGGCGACCGACCACGCGCCGCACACTCGCGAGGAGAAAGATGCCGGTATCTGGGAGGCGCCGTCGGGCGTCCCGGGCGTCGAGACGATGCTGCCGCTGCTGCTGTCGGCGGTCCGCGACGGCGACCTGACGCTCGAACGCGTCCGCGACGTCACCGCGGCGAACCCCGCCGCCATCTTCGGTCTGCCGCGGAAGGGCCGCGTCGCCGCCGGCCGCGACGCCGACCTCGTGGTCGTCGACCTCGACGCCGCCCGCGAAATCCGCGGCGACGACCTCCACTCGAAGTGCGGCTGGACGCCGTTCGAGGGGTTCGACGGCGTCTTCCCGGAACTGACGGTCGTCCGCGGCCACGTCGCCTACGACGCCCGCGGCGACGACGAAACGTTCGGCGACGCCGTCGGCGAGAACGTCCGCCGGTAGCGACGATTGCAGGGGTGACGACTCAGGGGCGACGACCGCCGGAGGCGACGGACCAGGGGCGACGGTCGGCGGTGGTCTCCGTCGCTCGCGCGGGCCGGGCGGCTCGTTCGGCCGCGCGGCAAGGCGAACGGTTTTCAGGGGGTGCGCCCCGATAGCCGTGCATGGCTGGTAGTCACCCGTTGGCGGGCGTCGAGGACTTCTGGCAGGACGTCATGGACGACATGGAAGCGACCGCCGAGGAGTACCGGGACGCCGGCTGGGACGTGCTGGCGCTGCACCCGGGCGACGTGACCGCGCTGCCGACGGCGTCCGCGCAGGCGACGCCGGACCGCGTCGGCCTCGACGTGCTGCTCCCGGGCGACGAGTTCGAGGAGCTGGAGGGGCTCGTCGCGGAGACCGACGCCGAGTTCGACGAGTACGACGCCTACCGCGCGGAGACCGACGACGTCGTGTTCCTCGTCGTCGCGATGAAATCGGAGTCCGTCGGCGCCGCCGTGGTGTTCCCGCTGTACTACGCCGTCTCGGAGGCGGCGCCGATGCTGAAGCAGGTGGCGCGCATCGGCGAACTCCGGACGTACCTCCGGCCGCTCGACGACTCCAGCCGCGTCCTGTTCACCCAGCAGGAGCCGTCGAACCTGCTGCCGGAGGAGTTCACCGCCGACGCGGACGACGGCGGAGAATCGGACGCGGACGGCGGCGACGGCGGAACCGACGACGGCGGCGACGCATAACGGTTCAGGCGAATTCGACGTCGTCGAGCGTCGCGGTTTCGCCGAACAGCCAGTCGGCGTGTTCGACGGCGTACTCGCGGTGCTCCTCGTCGATGTAGCCGAGGGCGTCTTCGACGACGACCGGGCGGTAGTCGCGGAGGCCCGCTGAGCCGGCGGTGTGGAGGACGCAGACGTTCGCGAGCGTCCCGCAGACGACCAGGTCGTCGACGCCGTGCGTGTCGAGCCAGCCGTCGAGGCCGGTCCGGTAGAAGGCGTCGTAGGTGTGTTTCTCGACGACGTGGGCGGCGTCGTCGGTCGGGAGGTCGTCGACGAGTTCGGCGTCCCACGACCCCTCGACGACGTGTTCGCCCCACCGGTCGAACTCGTCGTAGTAGTGCGCGTCGTCGAACTGACCGGGCGGGTGGACGTCGCGCGTGTACACGACGGGCGCGTCCGCGTCGGCGGCGCGGTCGACGAGCGTCGACACCGGGCCGATTGCGTCGGCGCTCGGTGGCGCGTACAGGCTGCCGTCCGGGTGGCAGAACCCGTTCTGCATGTCGACGACGACGACCGCGGTGCTGTCTGGGTCGAACTCCATGCGACCCCGTGGGGTCGCTCCGCACGTAAATCTCGGCCACCGCGCTCCCGACGCGGCACCGACGCGCCACCGCCGACGCAGCACCACCGACGCCCTCCGCCGTGTCGACGCCGACGCCGCAGGCCACGACGCCGATACAGGCGGTGAGGGCGGCGTAGACGGCCACGGAGACGCGGATGTCGCCGTGCCGCAACCGCCGTCCGGCAGCGTCGCCGCGGCGGACAAGGTACTTTTACCCCCGGTTCCATGCGAGAGTATGCGACGCTCGGTCCCGCTCGGCTCCACGAGCCGAGTCGTCCCCGTTCTCATCGCCGCGCTGCTCCTCGTCGCCGCGGTGGCGCCGGCGGCCGCAGGTGCCGCCACCGCCGCGGACGCGCCCGAGCAGCGCCAGGCAGCCGCGCCGTCGCCGGCCGACCCGGCGACGGACGTCCTGGGATGGGAGGACGGCTACTGGCACAACGAGAGCGTCTCCGTCGACCAGTCCGACGGCCTCTCGGACGCGGAGCTTCGGCGGTACGTGGCGCGCGGCATGGCCCGGGTCGAATATCTGCGGCGGCAGGAGTTCCAGTCGCGCATCCCGGTCGACGTCATCTCGCGGGAGCGCTACCGGAACCGGACCGCCGCCGGCTCCGGGAACCGGACCGAGTTCAACGAGTGGAACGACCAGGTGTGGGAGGCGCTGTTCATCGTCGGCGAATCCACCGGTTCCGAGAGCCAGATTTCCCAGACGACGGGGTCGTCGGTCGCCGGCTTCTACTCGCCGACGAACGACCAGATCACGATCATCACGCCCTCCCCCGACTCGCCGACCATCGACAACGCGACGCTGATTCACGAACTGACGCACGCGCTGCAGGACCAGCACTACAATCTGACGCGGGCGCGGTACCGCGGGCAGACGCAGGACGGCGAACTCGGCATCAACGGCGTCGTCGAGGGCGAAGCGAACTACATCGAAGCGAAGTACTCCGCGCGCTGCGGCGGCGCGTGGTCGTGCGTCAAGGACGCGCCGTCCAGCGGCGGCGGAGGCGGCGGAGGCGGCGGCGGGCCGAACCTTGGTATCCTGCTGACGATGCTGAATCCGTACTCCGACGGCCCGGTGTACGTCCACGACATCGTCCAGCGCGGCGGTTGGAGCGCCTTCGAGAAGCGGTTCGTGAACCCGCCGGCGTCCTCCGAGCAGATTATCCACCTGACCGACGAGAAGCCGCGCCCGATATCGTTCGAAGACCACGCGCGCAACGGCTGGAAGACGTTCCCGAAGCAGGGAATCAACGGCTCCGAGACGACCGGGGAGGCGTCGATGTTCGCGATGTTCTGGTACCAGGCGCGGACCGCGCAGGCGGACACCGTGAACCCGCAGGTGCTGTTCGAGACCACCAAGCAGTACGACACGTACAACTACGACGCCGCGCCGACCGACGGCTGGGCGAACGACCGGCTGTTCCCGTACCAGAAAGGCTCCGGCGAGGACGCGTCGTACGGCTACGTCTGGGTGACGGCGTGGGACACCGCGGACGACGCCGAGGAGTTCTACGACACGTACCTCCGGATGCTGGAGGCGCACGACGTCAGGCGGACCGACGCCGGCTACTACGTCGTCCCGGACGGCCAGTTCGCGGACGCGTTCCTCGTCAAACTCGACGGGAAGCGCGTCACCATCGTCAACGGCCCGTCCGTGTCGGCCGTGAAGAACATCCGTCCGAACGCGACGCCGACCTCGACGCCGACGACGCCGACACCGACGACCGCGACACCCGGGTCGGCGACGTCCGGAACCGCGACTGACGACGCGACGACGACGACCGGCGCCGGCTTCGGTTTCCTCGTCGCCGTCGTCGCCGTCGCACTCGCCGGCCTGCTCGCGCGGCGGCGCTGACGTCGACTGCCCGGCCGCGCCGGCCGCACCAACGTTTTTCGTCGTGGCCGCGGGACTGCGACCGTGAGACGCGTCGCCGCAGTCGTCTGTCTCCTCGTTCTCGCGGGCTGTGCCGCGCCGGCCGCACAGCCGAATCTCCGCGACGGCTGGCAGTGGCCCGAGGATCCGCCGACGGATCGAATCGGGTTCGAATCCGGCGTCTGGTGGAACGAGTCCATCGACGTGAACCAGTCCGACGGACTGAGCGCCGCCGAACGCCGCGCGTTCGTCGCGCGGACGTCGGCACGGGTCGAGCGGCTCAGGGGCCTCGAGTTCACCGCGACGGTGCCGGTCGAGGTGATTTCGCGCGCCGAGTACCGGAACCGGTCGGTGTTCGCCGGCGACCGGTCCGCCGCCTACCACTCGTGGCGGAATCAGGTGTGGGAGGCCGCGCTCGTCGTCGGCGAGGACCGCAACGCCACCGACGCCTTCGCGGCGCTGTACGGCGGCGCCGTGCAGGGCTACTACTCGCCCCGAAACGACCGAATCGTCGTGGTCAGCGACGCCGACGAGCCGGTGCTCGACCGGGCGACGCTGGCGCACGAACTGCTGCACGCGCTGCAAGACCAGCACTTCGGGTTCACCGGCGCGACGCTCCGCGACGTCGCGCTCGCTCACGACGGCCTGACGGAGGGAGACGCCAGATACGTCGAGACGCTGTACGAAGAGCGCTGCGCCGCGAACCGTTCGGAGTGGCGGTGCGTCCCGCGTCCCGCGCCGTCTGCGGGCGGCGGCGGCGGTGCTCCGGTGAACCAGGGGCTGTTCACGTACATCTATCAGCCGTACGCCGACGGCCCGCAGTTCGTCCACCGGCTCCGCGAATGCGGCGGCTGGGCCGCCGTCAACGCGGCGTACGACGACCGGCCGGTGTCGACCGAGCAGACGATTCACCCGGACGCGTACCCGGCTGAGACGCCGACCCGGATTCGGCCGACCGACCGGTCGTCGGACGGCTGGTCACGGTTCGACCTCCAGCAGCACGCCGAACGACTCGGCGAGACCGGCGTGTTCACGATGCTGTGGTATCAGCGCTACGTCGACCGCGGCGCCCTGACGCAGCGGGACGGCGCGTACTCGCCGTACGACTACTCGCATCCGGCGTCGACCGGCTGGGCGGGCGACAGGCTGGTGCCGTATCGCTCCGGGAGCGGCGCCGACGCCCGGTACGGCTACGTCTGGACGCTCCGCTGGGACAGCAGCGCCGACGCGGCGCAGTTCGCGTCCGCGTACCGGACGGTGTTGACGGAGCAGCTGGGCGCCGAGACCGTCAGAACAGGCGTCTACCGGGTTCCGAGCGGCCCGTTCGCCGACGCGTTCCGGGTGGAGCGCCGCGGCGACACGGTCGTCGTCACGAACGCACCGACCGTCGACGCGCTCAGCCGCGTCCGGGCGCCAGCCGAGTAGGGCCGCGTCTCCGCCGTGACGCGTGTCTTTTTGTCCCGGCCGCGCAAACTCGCCGGTAATGGATTCGCCGTCGCTCGATTTTGACGTCGTTTCGCCCGACGCCATCCGCGACGGGCGCGCGACGGACGCCTACTTCGCGCACACCGAGGAGACGCTTCGGCACGCCGACCGGAACCCGCACGTCGTCGCCGAGGTCACCGCCGACCAGTTCCCGACCGGGGAGTTCGAACTGCTCGCCGGCGTGAAAGACGCCGCGGCGCTGCTCGAAGGCCACGACGTCGACGTCGACGCGATTCCGGAAGGGACGCTGTTCGACGGCGGCCCGGTGCTCCGAATCGAGGGCGACTACCTGGCGTTCGCGCGGCTGGAGACGTCGCTGCTCGGCTTTCTCTCGCACGCGTCCGGCTGTGCGACGGCGGCGCTCGAATGTCGCCGCGCAGCGCCGGACTCGACGGTGCTGTCGTTCGGCGCGCGCCACGTCCATCCGGCGGCGACCGCGATGGTGGAGCGGAGCGCGCTGCTCGGCGGCTTCGACGGGTTCTCGCACGTCGCGGCCGGCGAACTACTCGGCCGGGAGGCGTCCGGGACGATGCCGCACGCGCTGCTCATCTGCTTCGGCCGCGGCCAGCAGGAGGCCGCGTGGCAGGCGTTCGACGAGGCGACCCCGGAGGGCGTCCCGCGAATCGCGCTGTGTGACACCTACAGCGACGAGAAGGACGAAGCCATCCGGGCGGTCGAGGCGCTCGGCGACCGGCTCTCCGGCATCCGGCTCGACACGACCGGGTCGCGCCGCGGCGACTTCCGGCACATCATTCGGGAAGTGAAGTGGGAACTCGACGCGCGCGGACTGGACGACGTCGACGTCTTCCTCTCGGGCGGGCTCGGACCGGCGTCGCTGCGGGAGCTACGGGACGTCGCGGACGGGTTCGGCGTCGGCGGCTACGTCAGCAACGCCGACCCGGTGGACTTCGCGCTCGACATCGTGGAGGTGGACGGCGAGCCGGTGTCGAAGCGCGGGAAGCTCTCCGGCGCGAAGTCGGTGTACCGGACCGCCGACGGCGCTCACCACGTCGGTCTCCGCGACCGCGACGGCCCCGAAGACGCCGAGTCGCTGCTCGAACCGGTGCTGCGCGACGGCGAACTCGTCGCGGAGTTCTCCATCGACGACGCGGCGGAGCGGGCGCTCGCGGACGCGGACCGGACCGGTTTCGGCGACGAGTGACGTCGCGGCGGAGCGGCTGCTCACGGACGGGGGCTGGCAGGCGGCCGTGCTCGGGGCGTCACCGACGCGCCGTCGGGCCGCACAACCGCGTCCCGGCGCGCCGCACCTATTAGCTGACGATGCGGCCTCTGGCCGCGGCTTCGTATTTGAACGTGCGGATGCTCTGAGGGGAACTGCGAGCCGCGACAGCCTGGCCGGTAGTCGGTGTGCCACTACGGCCGTACCGCGACGGCAACGACGCTGACGGCGACCGAGGATGAGCAGCGAGGCCGAGGCTACGGTGCGTGCGGTTCGGAGCGGCGAGAAGCCGTCTGTCGTCCGACTATAGTTCTTCGACGCTGCCGCCGTCGGCGCGCTCGCGGAACACCTGGCCGTCGATGAGCGTCACCATCGTGTCCTCGTCCTGCCAGGCGGTCGGCGAGAGCTTCGCCTTGCGGCAGACCCGCGAGAGGAACTGCTCTTTGCTCCAGTCGTTCTCGACGGGAATCGTCGGGTAGAGCCAGCCGTGGTGGCCGTTGTTGTCGATTGCGACGCCGTGCCGGCCGAGTTCGAGGTCGGCGATCGGGTCGGCGGTGAGCGTGATATCGGAGACGATGCAGGCGGAGACCACGATGGAGTCGAGCTCTTTCGGTTCGACTTCGGAGCCGCCGGTGTCGTCGGACGCGGCCTTGATGGCGGCGTCGACGATGGCGTGGCCGAGCTGGTCGGAGCCCCGATACGACCCGGCACAGCCCCGCATTCGGCCGCGGCCTCTCGTGGACTGCAGCCGGACGAAGGCGCCGGTCCGTGCGTAGAAGGCGTCCCGCATGCTGCCCGGTTGTTCCCGCTGTCCCTGGAGGACGTACGATTCCACGGATTCCCGAGCGAGTTCGACCGCACGTGCCCCATCGTCGTAGGAAAGTCGCACGGCCTTCGCCTCGGACATACCACTTAGTTGGGCTGATTCGACTTGAACCCTTCCCTTCATGTGAAGGACCGTGAGGGACCGATCGGCCGATTTCGGCTGGCTCAGCCGCCGAGCGCTCCACTGCGACGACGGCGGCCGAGCCGGGTCGCGTGGCGAACCACTTAACCGCGGCAGCGGCGTACCCGGAGACGGCAGAGGGAGCCCGACCCCCGTGTCGCCGTCACACGCGACATGAGGAAAGTCCCCCCACCGCCCGGACAGGCGACCGGATGCAAATCCGGAGTCGGAGACGGCTGGCTCTGGAACAGAAACGACACCGCCCGGCGCGACCGATGAGGCCCGCGAACCGACCCGAGAGGGGAGGGAGCTAACCGGCCGAGGGCCGACCGCCGGGACCGGATGGAACGGCGAATCCTCGCCGGTGCAAGTCCGCGCCGACGGGACGCGACGTCCCTTCGGACGCCGCGTCCCCGATGGTAGTTCGGGCGCTGGCGCGGACGCTCAGCCGAATGTCGGGTCGAACCGAAGGGGGCTTACTCCCCTCAGCCGCACTGACTCCGCCAGCGACGGCGCCGTCGACGGCGACAGCAGCGACGCCGACCGCAGTGTCGGCCGCTGCGTCGACCGCGACCGCGACGACACCGTCGACCGCGACTGCGACGACGCCGAACGGGCGGCGTTATCCGTCTCGATAGCGCGACCGCAACGTTTTCGGGCGTGTTCAGAAAGCACACGATGAATGCGCCGCCGAGCCACCGCGCTCCTCGTCGCCCTCCTCTGTGTCACGGCGGGCTGTGTCGCCTCCTCCGCATCGCCTCGCGACGCCGGCGCCTCGCCGGCGACCGCTGTCGAGACGACGTCGCCGGCGCCCGGCGCGGCGTCCGACGCCTCTGAAGCGACGTCTGACGCCTCCGACGCGGGATCCGACGAGCGGAATCCGTGGCGCGAGGAGACGCTGACAGTCGCGGTCGTCGCCGGCGACGCCGAGCGCGCGACTGACTCCGAGTTCGCGCCGCTCGTCCGCCGCGCCGCGTCGTTCTGGGCGGCGAACGCGGAGCGATACGCCGGCTACGCCGTCGACTTCCGGGTCGCCGCGGCCGCCAACGGCTCCGGCGCGGACGACGCCGACGTGGTCGTTCACCGCGTCGACGACGTCGAGACGTGCGGGAACGCGACGAACCCGGTCGGTTGCGCACCGACGCCGAACGGGACGGCGCCCGCCCGCCCCGCGGTCGTCGAAGTCGAATCCGGGCTGACCGAGCGCTCGACGGTCAGAGTGCTGAAACACGAGTTCGGCCACCTCCTCGGGCTGCGGCACGGCGACGCGCCGCGCGGCCTGATGCAGTCCGCCGTGGCCGTCACGACCGCGCCGCGGCGGAACGCGACCGACCGGGCGTTCCCGTGGGCGGACCGGCGGCTGACTGTCGCCGTCGACGCGGCGGACGCGTCGTCCCCGGCCGAGCGCCGCACCGTTCGCGACGAGGTCGCCGGCGCGCTCGGCTTCGTCGAGCAGTCGGCCGCGCTGCCCGCCGTCCAGTTCGACCGCGTCGACGCCGCGGCCGACGCCGACGTCGTGATTCGGGTGGCCGAGACTCCGGCCGACGGCGACGCCTGCGCGTGTTTCCGGCTCCGCGGCCCGGACCCGGACCGCGACGGCGCGCCCGAGCGGTACCGCCGGCTGACCGTGACGCTGCGCGACCTCGACCCGGAGACGGCGGCGTGGCACGTCGGCAACTGGCTGTCGTACGCGCTGGGCGCCGAGTCCCCCGGAAACCGGCCCGCGCCGTTCCGCGACGACTCCGCGGAGCAGCGCCGCGACGATGCGTGGCACGACGGGAACTGACGCCCGGACCGGCCGGCAGCGACGCCGCCGCGCCGTCAGACGATGGTCGTGCGAACGTCTGACACAGACCCCGCGAACTAAAAAGGGAGCAGTGCCAAGGAGTGGCGTGGACACGAGAGAACTGAAAGCCGCCCTCGAACGCGAGTTCGACGGCGACGAGCCCGCCCGCCGGACAGTGGTTCGCCAGGCGCGCGACCTGGCCGACTCCGGGAAGCTCGCAGACGACCGAGGCCAGGAGCTCACGGTCGACGACGTCGTCTCGAACATGGCCGACGCCCCCGACGACAACTCCGTCGTCGAACGCTGGAACTGGTGGCTTGGCTCGCTCGAAACCGCCTACGGCGGCTACGACCGATTCACGGTCCGGTTCGTCGACGACGGCCCCGACGTGAACGCGTGACGCGCCTCCGACCCGGTTCGTCGACGCAGCCGACGCCGCCGACGTCGTCGCCGGCGAGCGGCCGGCCCGGGATGACGACAGAACGCTTTTGCGCGTCTCCCGCGGGAATGGACGTATGAGCCGCGGCGACATCACGGCGGTCCCGGACAGCACCGACGTCTACTGCGTCGACACCGGCATGTACGACACCGACGAGTACGGCGCCGTCTACGTCGTCGACGCGGAGCGGCCGGCGCTCGTCGACACCGGCATCGGCACGAACCACGAGGTCATCTTCGACGCGCTCGACGAACTCGGCGTGACGCCGGATGTCATCCTGCCGACGCACGTCCACCTCGACCACGCCGGCGGCGCCGGCTTCCTCGCGGAGCGCTACCCGGACGCGACGGTCGTGGTGCACGAGATCGGCGCGCCCCACCTCGCCGACCCGTCCCGGCTGGTCGAAGGGACGAAGGCGGCCGTCGGGTCGCAGTGGAAGTACTACGTGGAGCCGAAGCCGGTACCGGAAGCCCGCATCGAGTCGCTCTCCGGCGGCGAAACCGTCGACCTCGGTGACCGCGACCTCGACGTCCACCACGCGCCGGGGCACGCGCCCCACCAGGTGGTCGTCCACGACCGCGGCGACGACGTCCTGTTCGCCGGCGACGCGGCCGGCATCTACGTCCCGGGGCTCGACGAGATTCGGCAGACGACGCCGCCCTCGCAGTTCGACCTCGGGCAGTGTCAGGAGGACGTCGACCTGATTCGCGACCTCGCGCCGACCGTCGTCTGCTTCGGCCACTTCGGCCCGTGGCGGTTCGACGACGACGCGCTCGCCGGCTACAAGCGGACGCTCGTCGAGTGGGTGGAGGCCGTGAAACAGCGGCGCGCCGCCGAGCGCGACGACGAGGCCGTCGTCGAGCACTTCGCGGCGCACGCGCCGGAGAAACTCATCGAGGAGTGGAGCGAGCGGAAGGCGCGCGCCGAGGAACGGCTGAACACGCGCGGCGTGCTCGGCTACCTCGACTACCGGGCGAACCAGCGGGACGCCGCCGACGAGTAGGCGACAACTCCGAGAAACGTGCCGCGGTGACGGTGTCCTTTATTACAGCAGCGCGCCACGTAGTCCCATGGATTGGCGGCAGGCCGAACGGGAGTTCGACCCCGACATCACGCGGGACTCGCTCGCGGCGACGTTCGACGCAAGCGCGCGCCGGAACGCCGACCGCGTCGCACAGCGCTACAAGGGCGGCGTCTACGACCGGTCGCTGGTGCGCGGCGGCGTCGTCGACGCGGCGCCGGACGGCGAGTTCGCGGACCTGACGTACGGCGAGATGCACGACGTCGTGCGCCGGCTCTCCGCCGGGCTTCGCGACCTCGGCGTCGCCGCCGGCGACCGCGTCGGGCTGTTCTCCGACACCCGCATGGAGTGGGCGCAGACCGACTTCGCGGTGCTCGGCGCCGGCGCGGTCACCACCACCGTCTACACGTCCTCCTCCGAGCGGCAGGTCCGGCACCTGCTCGGCGACCCCGACGCCGACGCGGTCGTCGTCGAGAACCGCGACCTGCTCGACCGCGTGTTCGCCGTCGAGGACGACCTGGACCTGGAGTTCTTCGTCGTCGTCGACGGCGACTCGCACGACCGCGACGACGTGTACACGCTCGCGGAGGTCCACGACCGCGGCCGCGACGCCGACCCCGGCGACGGCTGGGTGGTCGACCGCGACCTCGACGACCTCGCGAGCCTCATCTACACGTCCGGCACCACCGGGACGCCGAAGGGCGCCGAACTCACCCACCGGAACTTCGTCGCGAACGTCGACCAGTGCTACCGGCGGTTCGGGCCGCGGCCCGACCGCGACGGCACCGACGTCCCCGTCATCGACGCGTCGTCGACGACGCTGTCGTACCTGCCGCTCGCGCACGTCCTCGAACGGCTCGCCGGCCACTTCCTGATGTTCGCGGCGGGCGCGACCGTCGCGTACGCGGAGTCGCCCGACACGCTCCAGGAGGACTTCGGGCTGGTGCAGCCGACGACGGCGACCAGCGTCCCGCGGGTGTACGAGAAGCTGTACGGCGCCATCCGCGAGCAGGCGAGCGAGTCGCCGGTGAAAGAGCGCATCTTCAAGTGGGCGACCGCGGTCGGCCGCGAACACCACCGCGCCGACGACCCCGGCGCGTGGCTGCGCGCCCGCTACGCCGTCGCGGACCGGCTCGTGTTCTCGTCGGTGAAGGAGGCGCTCGGCGGCAACGTCGACTTCTTCATCTCCGGCGGCGGGTCGCTGTCGGCGGAGCTGTGCGAACTGTACCACGGCATGGGCATCCCGATTCTGGAGGGGTACGGACTCACCGAGACGTCGCCTGTCATCGCGGTGAATCCGCCGGAGGAGCCGAAGGTCGGCACCATCGGGCCGCCGGTCGTCGAGGTCGACGTGAAACTCGACGAGAGCGTCGCCGGCACCGTCGAGTCCGACGGCGACGTCGGCGAACTGCTCGTGAAGGGGCCGAACGTGTTCGACGGCTACTGGAAGCTCCCCGAGGAGACCGAGCAGGCGTTCACCGACGACGGCTGGTTCCGCACCGGCGACGTCGTCGAAATCCGGCCGGACGGCTACATCCGGTTCCGCGAGCGCGCGAAGCAGCTGTTCAAGCTGTCCACCGGGAAGTACGTGCCGCCGGGCGCCATCGAGGACGCGTTCGCGGCCGCCGAGTACGTCGAACAGGCCGTGGTGCTCGGCGAGGAGCGCAAGTTCGTCTCGGCGCTGCTCGTCCCGGACTTCGACGCGGTCGAGGCGTGGGCCGAGCGGAAGGGGTACGACCTGCCGGACGACCGCCGGTCGGTGTGCCGCGACGACCGCGTCCGCGACCTGATTCAGACCGAGGTGGACCGGGTGAACGAGCAGTTCGAGCCGCACGAGCAGATCAAGCAGTTCCGGCTGGTGCCCGAGGAGTTCACCGAGGAGAACGACATGCTGACGCCGACGATGAAGAAGAAACGCCGGAACATCCTCGACCGGTACGCGGACCAGGTCGAAATCCTGTACGACCAGTGACGAGTCCGGGGGCGAGAGCGCCGACCAGCCACGGGCCGGCACGCGGACCGCCGCAGTAGTGGATTTTTTACCGGATGCCGCCGCAGGCTACGCCATGGAGGTGACCTGATGGCCGGCGCGGCTGGACTCATCGCACTCGTCGCTGCAATTATCGCGGTCGGCGTGATTGCACAGGTGCTCTCTGACCGGTTTCAGGTCCCGAGCATCATCTTTCTCATCACCGCCGGGATTCTGCTCGGTCCGGAGGGGGTCGGCGCGTGGGTCCCGGGGCTCGACCCGCTGGTGACGCCGGCGGCGTTCGGCGACGCCCTGCCCGCCATCGTCGGCCTGTCGGTCGCCATCATCGTCTTCGAGGGCGCGTTCCACCTCCGCGCCGACAAGCTCCGTGAGGCGCCGGCGGCGACGCTGCGGCTCGTGACGGTCGGCGCCGTCGTCGCGTTCATCGGGACGGCGCTCGCCGTGAAGTTCGCGCTCGGCGTCGACTGGCTCGTCGCCGGGCTCATCGGCGCGCTGCTCGTCGCGACCGGGCCGACCGTCATCGCGCCGATTCTGGAGGTCGTGCCGGCGCGCGACCGCGTGGAAGCCGCGCTGGAGACGGAAGGCATCGTGAACGACGTGACGGCCGCCATCCTCGCGGTCGTCATCTTCGAAGCCATCAAGACCGGGACGCGCGACCCGGTGACGCTGCTGACGCTGTTCGTCGAGCGGCTCGGCGTCGGCGTCGTCGTCGGCGGCATCGTCGCCGGCGTCGTCTACTACGCGCTGCACTACGTCGACCTGTCGCCGGGGAACGCACCGCAGAACGCCCGGCTGCTCGTGCTCGCCGGCGCGCTCGTCGCGTACGGCGCCGCGGACACGCTCAGCACGGAGGCCGGCATCGCCGCCGTCGCGACCGCCGGCGTCCTGCTCGGCAACGTCGACATCCCGTACGAGTCCGAAATCACGGACTTCAAAGGCGACATCACGCTGGTCGTGCTGTCGTTCGTGTTCATCGCGCTCGCGGCGCTGCTCCGGTTCGAGGATCTGCTCCGCGTCGGCCTCGGCGGACTCGCGGTCGTCGCCGCCGTCATGTTCGTCATCCGGCCGGCGCTGGTGATGCTGTCGACCGCCGGCGACCGGTTCACCCGGAACGAGAAGCTGTTCATCTCGTTCGTCGGGCCGCGCGGCATCATCCCGGCGTCCGTCGCGACGCTGTTCGCCGTCGAACTCGCCGACGCCGGGATGGACCAGGCGGCGAACGTCCTCGTCGGCACCGTGTTCCTCGTCATCCTCGCGACCGTCGCGCTCGAAGGCGGGTTCGCCCGCCGCATCGCGGAAGCACTCGACGTGATACCCATGCGTGTACTCATCATCGGAGGCGGGAAGGTGGGCCGTGCGCTCGCCGAACGCCTCGAAGACCGTGGAGAGAACGTGGTCCTGATCGAGACCGACGAAACAGTCGTGGAGGCGGCGCGGAACGAGGGCCACACGGTCCACATCGGTGACGGCACCGACACCGACGTCCTCCGCGCCGCCGGCGCCGAGAAGGCGAAGGTCGTGGTCGCCGCCACCGGCGACGACGACGTGAACCTGCTCGTCGCCCAGCTCGCCGACTCGAAGTTCGACCCGGAGACCATCCTGGCGCGGGTGAACAACCCCGACAACGTCGAGGCGTTCGAGGATCTCGGCGTCCGCACCGTCTCGTCGGTGCTGGCGACCGCGCAGGCCATCGACAACTACATCGAGCGGCCGGCGCTCGCGAACTGGATGGGCGAAATCGGCCGCAGCGGCGACGTCCAGGAGGTCGAAATCACCTCCGAGGAGATGGCGGGCGTCACGGTCCGCGACATCGGCCCGCAGCTCCCGAGCGGGAGCCTCATCGCGCTCGTCGACCGCGACGGCGAGGCGAACGTCCCGGACGCCGACTTCACGCTGCAGGTCGGCGACCGCATCACCATCATCGGCCACCGCGAGGGCGTCCGCGAGGCGATGCAGCGGTTCCACCCGGACTGAGCCGCGCCGCACCGCTTCGGCGACCCGGCTGCCGGCACGTTCGCCGCCGCCGACCCGCCGGCTGCTCAGTCGCCGCGGCGCCGCAGGTACGCCGCGCCGCCGAACAGCCCCGCGACGGCGGCGCCGACGCCGAACCCGGGCGTCTCGACCGCCGCGTCGTCGGCTTCCTCGGACACGCGCACGTCCGCCTCCCCGATCTCTTCGAGTCGAAGCTGAACCGTGCCGGCGCCGCACTGCTGCTGATTGTTGACGACGAACAGCGCGCCGGCGGAGACGTCGTCGTTGCCGCTGGCCGCGTACAGCGTCGTGTCCGCCTGCGGGTGGTCGGCGTCGACGCGGTCGACGACCGTGGCGTCGTACGCCGTGACCTCGTCGTCGGCGCCGAGGAACGGGCACGTCCCGACGTCGGCGGTGGCCGCGGCGTCGTCGACGCCGGCGACGTGGACGAACATCCCGGTGTAGTCGTCGTTGTCGAACTGCGGCGTGTCCGCCGGAATCGCGGCTTTCGTCGTCACGTCGCCGCCGGTGTCGTCCTGCGCGGCGGCGACGCCGGTCCCGGCTCCGACGCCGGCGACGAGCGCCGCGGACGCAGCGCCGGCAGCGCGGAGCACGCCGCGTCGGCTCGTCCGCGGTTGCTGCCCGGCGCCGTCGGCGGACGACTCGGCTTCGGAGTTCATCCGGTCAGCGGAACGGTCTCCGTCCATGGGCGGCACTCAGGGCCGTCCGCGTGTTATGCCGTGTGGCCGAGGCGCCGAGGCGCGGCCGACGCCTCCACGTTCGGCGTCCGCGCGCGGCTGCTGACGGAGTGACGCGTCGGATGGGGCGACGGACGGAGCGGGCGCCGTCGACGAGTCAGCCCTCGATGCGGTCCATGACCGCGTCGGAGTCGTACGCGAGCGTGAGCGAGCGCGAGCGACCGCGACCGTCGACCTCCGCGTACTCGGCTTCGATGATGCCGAGCTGGTCGAGCTTGTTGATGATCTCGGAGTAGCGGGTGTAGCCGAGGTCGGTGCGGTCGTGGAACGCCTCGTAGACGTCGCCGGCCTGCTCGCCGTCGTGTTCGGCGAGCACCTCCACCAGCGCGGTTTCGGAGTCGGAGAGCCCGCGGAGGCTCCGGGACAGGTGGACGTACTTCGACTTGTCGTACGCCTCGTCGACGTCCTCGACGGAGATGGTTCGAGACGCCCGCATCTCGGCGTTCAGGCCGGCGCGCCGCAGCAGGTCGATACCGACGCGGAGGTCGCCGGACTCGCCGGTGAGTTCGGCGACCCGGTCGAGTTCGGTGTCGCCGAGCACGCCCTCGTGGAAGCCGCGTTTGGCGCGCTCGCGGAGGATGTCGACGATCTCGTCGACGTCGTACACCGGGAAGTACACCTCCTCCGGCCGGAAGACGGACTGGACCCGCGAGTCCAGTTCGTCGATGACGTCGAGCGACAGGTCCGAGGAGACGCAGATGACGCCGATTTTGGCGCCGCTGTGCGCCTCGTGCGCCCGGAGCAGCGAGTACAGCGCGTCGGACGCCTCGTTCTCGTAGAACAGGTAGTTCACGTCGTCGAGCGCGACCGCCAGCACCTCGTCGCGTTCGACGAGCCGGTCGGTGATCTGCCCGAACAGCTTCTTGAACGAGATGCCGGAGGAGGGCGGCTCGTAGTCGAATATCTCCTCGAAGATGCGCGAGAAGACTGCGTACCGCGTCGAGTCCACCTGGCAGTTCACGCGGACGGTGCGGACGTCGGTCTGCGCGCGCAGCTCGGCGAACAGCTTCTGGACGGACGTGGTTTTCCCGGTGCCGGGCGGGCCGCGGACGATGGTGTTGAGGGGGCGAGAGCCGCGGGCGGCCGGCCGGAGCGCGTACTTCAGCGACTCCAGTTGGCTCTCGCGGTGCCGGAACGTCTCCGGGACGTAGTCGATTTCGAAGACGTGTTCGTCGCGGAACACCGACTCGTCCCACGACAGCATCCCCTCCTCGGGGTCACCGGGCATCGTACCTGAGAGGTGGCCGCCCTGACCACTTAACCGTTTGCCGACTCCGAGGTGAAAGTGAAAGTTGCCGAGTCGCCGCCCCCGACGGGGGTTCGCGTCCGTTCCAGTTTCAGTACCGGGGCGCTCCGCGCCGCCGAACTGCGCCGCCGAATCGGCGCCGAGCAGGCTGGGTCGCGACGGACGGTTCGGCGGCGCCGGACCGGCCGGGGCTGTTTCGACAGTCGACACGGATTTGGTTCGGCAGCGGACACGTCCGGTGTGCTCCCGCTGCAATCCGCCTCCTCGCCCGCCCTCGGACCGCCGGTCGCGTTCTGGCTGGCGCTCTGTGTCGTCGCCGTCGTCGCCGGCGCGGTCGGCAGCGCCGTCGCCCGCCGGCTGTCGAACCCCGTCGGAAAGTACCGGCTGCTGTACCTCGGCGTCGTTTTCCCGGTCGGCCTCCTCGCGTACGGACTGCTCGCCGTCCTCGACTTCGGGACCGCCGTCACCGGCGTCGTGCTCCCCGGCGTCGCCGCGCGGAGCGGACTCGTCGCCGCGCTGGCCGCCGACTTCGCGACGTGGCTCGCCGCCGCCGTCGCCGTGCTCGCGGCGTACGCGCCGACGATTCGGGGCGTCCGCGCCGTCCGCGACATCGACCTCTCGACGGCGTCCGCGGTCCGCCGTATGGCGCGCTACCTGCTCGGCGTCGCGGCGCTGCTCACCGTCCTCATCGTCCCGCTCCGCCGCGTCGTCGCCGGCGGCGCCGGACTCGTGCCGCTCGCCGTGCTGCTCGTCGGGGTCGCCGCCGTCGTCCTCGTCGCGTCGCCGTGGGTAATTACTGCGCTCCGTGACACCCGCGAGCCGACGGCCGCCGAGGCCGACCGGCTCGCTGCACTGCGCGAGCGCGCCGGACTCTCTGTCCGCGACACGGTCGTCCTGGCGGAGACGGACGCGGAGTCGGCGACCCTCGTCGTCCGCGGGCCGCCGGGCTACCGCCGACTGTTCGTCTCGGACGCGTTCCTCGACGCCTTCGACGACGACACCGCGGCTGCGCTGCTGGCGTCGAAGGCCGCGCAGGGCTCCGTGCACGTCCTCGGCCGCCGCATCGGCACCGTCGTCGCCGCCGGCGTCCTCCTCATCGCCGCGTTCGGCGGCGACGGCGGACTCTCGGTGGTTCCGCTCGCCGGCGCCGCCGCCGCGCTGCTCGTCGGCCTGTGGGCGACCCGGCGCGGGATTCGAAGCGCCGACGACGCCGCGGCCGACCGCGTCGGCGCCGCGGTCCTCGCGGACGCCTTCGAGCGGTACGCCGACGCGCACTCGCTGGTGCCGTCCCGCCGCAGCGTCCCGAATCCGCTCTCCGCGAACGTCCCGCTCGGCGACCGCATCGACCGGCTCCGCGACCGCGCAGCCGACGGCGACGGCGGTGGCAGCGGTGACGGCAGTGGGGACGACGGGGGCGACGTAAGCCACGGCGGCGGTGACGGGTAGCCTCGCAGACGACCGGCCGGCTCCCGCTCGGCCTTCGACGGATTGAGTAGCCGCGCCGGCACATTCCGACGCATGAGTACGCTCGCGGTCGTCGACGGACAGGTCCTCCTGCCCGACCACTCGGTCGTGGCGGCGGACGTGCTGGTCGACGGCGACACCGGGACGATTCGCGCCGTCGAGCCTGACCTCGCGGCGGACGCCGACGAGACGCTGGACGCCGACGGCGGCCTCGTGATTCCGGGGCTCGTGAACGCGCACTGCCACGCCGCGATGACGCTGCTGCGCGGCTACGCCGACGACAAGCCGCTCGACGCGTGGCTGCAGGAGGACGTCTGGCCGGTCGAGGGCGCGCTGACCCCCGAGGACGTCCGCGCCGGCACCGAACTCGGCCTCGTCGAACTGATTCGGTCGGGCGTCACCGCCTTCGCCGACATGTACTTCCACGTGGGCGAGGTCGCCGCGGCGGTCGAGCAGGCCGGAATCCGGTGCCGGCTCGGCCACGGCGTCGTCACGGTCGGGAAGGACGACGACGCGGCGTGGGCGGACCTCGACGAGTCGTTCGCGGTCGCAGCGCGGCTTGACGGCGCCGCCGACGGCCGCGTCCGGACGGCGGTGATGCCGCACTCGCTCACCACGGTCGGCGAGGCGTTCCTGCGCGACGCCGCCGACCGCGCCGCCGACGCCGACGTCCCGATTCACTTCCACCTGAACGAGACGCGCGACGAGGTCGCTCCGATCGTCGAGGAGCGCGGCACTCGGCCGGCGGCGTACGCCGACGACGTCGGGCTGCTCGGCGGCGACACGTGGGTCGCCCACGGCGTCCACAGCGACGACGCCGAACTCGACCTGCTCGCCGAGCGCGGCACCGCCGTCGTCCACTGCCCGGCGTCGAACATGAAACTCGCCTCCGGGATGGCGCCGGTGCAGGCGATGCTGGACGCCGGCGTCCCGGTCGCGCTCGGCACCGACGGCGCCGCCTCCAACAACGACCTCGACCTGTTCGACGAGATGCGCGACGCCGCGATGGTCGGGAAGCTCGCCGCGGACGACGCCGCCGCGGTCGACGCCGACGCAGTCGTCGAGATGGCGACCGAAGGCGGCGCCGCCGCGCTCGGCGTCGACGCCGGCCGCATCGAGGCGGGCGCCGCCGCCGACCTCGCCGTCGTCGACCTCGACGCGCCGCACCTCACGCCCCAGCACGACCTCGTCTCCCACCTCGTGTACGCCGCCCGCGGCAGCGACGTCCGCCACACGGTCTGTGACGGCGACGTCGTGATGCGCGACCGCGACGTGCTCGGGTTCGACGAGGCCGCCGTCCGCGACCGCGCCGCCGACGCCGCCGCCGCAGCGGTCGACCGCGCACAGAACTGACGCCGGCGCCGGCGACGACCGCCGTTCCGCTGCACCGACGACCGCCGCTCCGCTGCAGCGACGACGATTCTTCTGCCGCCGGCGACGACGCCTATTCTACCGACGCAGCGACGACGACCACACCGCCGCCGGCGCCGACACTCGCCCGAACTACGGGTGGGACTGGAAGGGGCCGAGCCGTCGGCGAGCGAGACCCGGCAAGCACCGCAGCGCGACCGCAGGGAGCGCGAGGCGCGCAGCGCGGTCGCAGCCGTCGACGGCTCGGGGGCTTCCGCGGTCGCGGTCGCCGCGGCTGGCCCGGAACGGTCCCGGAGCGGTTTCGGAACGGTCCCGGAGCGGTCGACGTCCGCGGTCCGTTCGGCCGCGTCGACGCTGCGGAGCCCAGTTCCGTCAGGGGCCCAGTGGTGCCCCACGCTCCGTCCGCGCCGCCGGCTTCGTCGGGGTTAAGACGGCGACTCCCGAACCGGACTCCATATGAGTGAGCCGTATCCGCCCGTGACGGAGCACCTCGACGACCCGGAGTCGGCCGTCGAGGAGGGGCGTCGGAAGATGGACTGGGCGCTTCAGCACATGCCGATTCTCTCCGAACTCCGCGAGGAGTTCGCGGAGTCGCAGCCGTTCGCCGGCGAGGTCGTCGGGATGGCGATGCACGTCGAAGCGAAGACCGCGAACCTCGTGGAGCTGCTGGCGCTCGGCGGCGCCGAGGTCGCCATCACCGGCTGTAACCCGCTGTCGACGCACAACGACGTGTCGGCGGCGCTGGACGCGAACGACGCCATCACGTCGTACGCCGTCCACGACGTCGACGACGAGGGGTACTACGCCGCCATCGAGGCCGTCATCGACCACGAGCCGACCGTGACCGTCGACGACGGCATGGACATGGTCGCCGCGATTCACGAGGACCACCCGGAGCTCATCGACTCCATCGTCGGCGGCTGCGAGGAGACGACGACCGGCGTCCACCGGCTCCGCGCGATGGACGCCGACGGCGCGCTCGACTACCCGGTGTTCGCGGTGAACGACACGCCGATGAAGCGGCTGTTCGACAACGTCCACGGCACCGGCGAGGCGAGCCTCGCCACCATCGCGATGACGACGAACCTGTCGTTCGCCGGGAAGGACGTCGTCGTCGCCGGCTACGGCTACTGCGGGCAGGGCGTCGCGAAGAAGGCGGCCGGCCAGAACGCGAACGTCATCGTCACGGAGGTCGAGCCGCGGAAGGCGCTCGAAGCCCACATGGAGGGGTACGACGTGATGCCGATGCGGGAGGCCGCCGAGGTCGGCGACGTGTTCATCACGACGACCGGGAACCGCGACGTCATCACCCGCGAGCACTTCGAACTGATGAACGACGGCGTGCTGCTCGCGAACGCCGGCCACTTCGACGTCGAAATCAACCTCGAACAGCTCGACGCGATGGCCGCCGACCGCTACGAGGCCCGCGACGGCGTCGAGGCGTACGAGCTGGACGACGGCCGCCGCCTGAACGTCCTCGCGGAGGGCCGGCTCGTCAACCTCGCGGCGCCCATCGCGCTCGGCCACCCGGTCGAAGTGATGGACCAGAGCTTCGGCGTGCAGGCCGTCTGCGTCCGCGAACTCGTCGAGAACGGCGAGACGTACGACGCCGGCGTCCACGACGTCCCGGACCGGCTCGACCGCGAAGTCGCCGAAATCAAGCTCGCCGCCGACGGCGTCGAGTACGACGCGCTCAGCGACGAACAGCGCGAATACATGGGCTCCTGGCAGCACGGCACTTGACACCCTCCGCGCGCTGAAGCGCGAGGATTCCAACGCGGGACAGCGGGTCCGTCCCAGGTCCCCGCTGGCAACGTCTCGCCTGCCGAACGGGGTCCGGCGAGGCGATACGGGGTTCGTGCGCGATACGTCGGCCCCGCGAGGGGTGTGGCGTGTTCGGCGTCCTCAGAAATTTTCGATTTCTGATGGGCTGCACAAGACCTTCGGTCTTGTGAACGTCCGAACGGACGCGGTATCCGCTTGCACCGTGCACCCCGTTCGTCTCGGAGAGACGGCGGGGTGCCCCCGGTCGCGGATTTCCCCGCGTCCGGGCACGGGCCGTGCCATCGGCCTGCCTGCCCTTCATGCCACGATGGGCAGGCACAATCGGGCGAGGGTCGCTTTTTTGTCTGCCGTGTCGCCACGGCCTCGGAGACGCCCTCTCGGGAACGGTGTGGTGGCCTTCGTCGTCCGGGCGGACCCCAATCCAACCGCCAATTTTGCCCGTTGTGCTTGCCTCGGATACCCTGTCAGGGGGGTTAATTCCGGCGGTTGTGGCGGAGTTGTCGGATTCATCCCCGCCGTGAACGGCGGGGCTTTCTCCTCGTACTTCCGTAAGCCGCGAATCCGGCGGTCGCCCGTCCAGCCGTCCGTCCGACACTTCTACTACGAACCAGTCTGAATCCGCCGGCTATGAGCGCACTCCTGACCGACCGACTTCGCTGGCGCTCCGCCGGGCTCGTCGCCGCGGGCGTCTGCGCCGGTGCCGTCACCGCCTCGCTCACCGACAGCGCCGTCCCGCCGGCGCTGGTCATGGCCGCGACGTTCGCGGCGATGCTGCTCGCGGACCGGACCTGAGTCGTCGCAGAGAAACGGAACGCCGTCGTCGTCGCCGCCAGCGTCGCCGTCAGCGTCGTCGACACCGACGGACGGGCAGCCGTAGGGGAGCGAGTCGGCGGTCTCAGTCGCCGAACGGCCCCATGCCGCCGAGGCCGCCGCCTCCGCCACCGCCGCCCTGCTGTTGCATCTTCTTCATCATCCGCTGCATGTCGCCGTCGCCCATCCCCTGGAACTGCTCCATGGTGCGTTTCATCATCTGGAACTGCTCGAGGAGTTCGTCGAGCCGCTCCTCGTCGACGCCGGCGCCGCGGGCGATGCGCCGTTTCCGCTCGGCGCCGATGACGCTCGGGTCGCGGAGCTCGTCGTCCGTCATGGAGTCCATCAGGATTTCGAAGCGCCGCATCCGGTCCTGTGTCACGTCCATGGCGTCGTCCGGGAGCTGGTCCATCAGGCCGCCGCCGAGCCCCGGAATCATGTCCATCACCTGGTCGAGCGGCCCCATCTTGTCCATGGCGCGCATCTGGTTCCGCATGTCCTCGAGCGTGAACTCGCCCTCCATCATGTCCTCGGGGTCCCAGTCCTCCTCGTCTTGGGTCTCCTCCATGGCGCGCTCGACGCGCTCGGAGAGCTGTTTCAGGTCGCCCATCCCGAGCAGCCGCGAGATGAAGCCGTCCGGCTCGAACCGCTCGATGTCCTGCACCGTCTCGCCGGTGCCGAGGAACGCGATGGACGAATCCGTCTCGTTCACCGCCGTCAGCGCCCCGCCGCCCTTCGCGGTGCCGTCGAGCTTCGTGATGACGACGCCGTCGATGCCGATGGCGGTCTCGAACTCCTGCGCCTGGTCTTTCGCGCCTTGCCCGATGGCGGCGTCGAGCACGAGCAGCGACCGGTCCGGCTCCACGACGTCGTCGATGTCCTCGATTTCGGCGATGAGGTCGTCTTCGAGCGCGTGCCGCCCCGCCGTGTCGACGATGCGGACGTCGGCGTCCTCCGTCGCTTCGAGGCCGTCGCGGGCGATCTGGACCGGGTCGTCGCAGTCCGGGTCGCCGTAGAAGTCGACCTCGGCGCGCTCGCACATCTGCTTCGCCTGGTCGTACGCGCCCGGCCGGAACGTGTCCGTCTGGATGACGGCTGCGCGCAGCCCCTTCTTCGAGAACCACCACGCCATCTTCGCGGCGGACGTCGTCTTCCCGGAGCCCTGCAGCCCGGCGAGCATGATGGTCTGCTCCTCCAGCGGCAGCTCCGTGGAGTCGCCGATGAGGTCGACCATCTCCTCGTAGACGATTTTCAGGATCTGGTCGCGCGCAGTCGTCCCGGCGGCCGGCTCCTCTTCGAGCGCCCGCGTCTCGATGCTGTCCGACAGCTCCATGACGAGTGAGACGTCGACGTCGGCGGAGAGCAAGGAGCGCTGAATCTCCTTGACGACCTCCTCGACGTCCTCCTCGTCGATTCGGGACTTCCCGCGGAGCGTGTCCATCGTGCCCCGCAGCGAACTCCCGAGGTCGTCGAGTACCATTTGCCGACCGTACGCGCTCGCCGCGGTAAAGGCTTTGTTCGTCGCGTCCGCCTGTCCCCCGCCATCCGTTCGCCCCGTCCGCCGGCTCGCCCTGTCCACCCGTTCGCTCCGTCCGCCCGCTCGCCCCGTCTGCACCCACGTGTGTCGGAGCGGTCGGCGGCGGCGACGCCGACCCGTCGGCGGTTCAGACCAGGAACGCGGAGACGGCGACGGCGATGAACACGACCTTGAGCGCCGTGTTGACGGCGACGACCTTCGAGCCGAACTCGGGGCCCCAGATGCCGTACTGGAACGGGATGGAGCGCTTGAACGTCGACACCGCGAACGAGACGATGCCGCCGATGAGCATCGTCGCGACGGCCTGCTTCGGTGTGAGCGCGTCGCCGACGAGCGGCGCGACCGTCGCGGCGCCGGCGGTGGTGTCGAACGCGAACACGACGATGACCGGGAGCGCGGCGGCGGGCAGCCCCGCGACTTCGGCGAGCGGCCCCGCGGCGGCCGACAGCGCCCGCAGGTCCACGTTCGCGACGAGCAGCGTCACCAGCGTGTAGACGACCGCGAGCCGCGGAACGATGCGCGTCAGCTTCCCCCACGTCGACGCCGCGGCGTCGCGGACGCGCTCCCGCGTCGTCTCCGGGCCGTCCGCGTCCGCTTCGACGTCGCCGTCTGCCGCGTCGTCGGCTCCCGAACCGGCCGCCGAGTCGTCGGCTGCTGCCGCGTCGGCACCCGCTGCGTCGCCGTCGGCGGCGTGCTCCGGTGAGAGCAGCACCGCGCCGGCGACGACGCCGGTGAGCGTGATGGCGAGCGCGATGGCGGCGCGGGCGCCGACGTACATGACGCCGACGCGCGCGCCGAGAATCGGGATGAGCACCGGGACGTAGTAGGTGAAGACGTGCTGGACGAACCCGAAGAACGTGTTGATAGTGACGGCGACGAGCGTCGCCGCGTCCGACAGCCGGCCGTCCTCGCGGAACTCCGCGAGCATCCCGTAGCCGGCCGTCGTCGACGCCGCGGTCGTCAGAATCGCGGTGCCGACCTCGTCCGGCAGGTTCGCCGGGCCCGTGAGGTAGCGCGACAGCACCGCGACGCGCTCGACGACGCCGAACGACACCGCGAGGTTCGCGAGGAACACGCCGACGGCGATGAACACCGCGATGCGGGCGACGCGCTCCAGCGCGTCCGCGACGACCGGCACCAGGTCGACGGCGATAGCAGCGACGTCCACGAGTAGTGGTTGGCCCGTCGGATTAAGGCGGTTTCGCGTCGCGGACGCGGCGCGGAGCGGCAACGGTTATCATCTGTGAGAGAATCGACTCGTGAACTTATTAGCGGTGTGTCACACCCGGAGAGCATGACCGCCAACTACTGCTCCTCGTGCGGTGAACAACTCCGCGGCGGTGAAACGTTCTGTCCGGGATGCGGCGTCGACCTCGGTGCTCCAGCCTCAGCGCCGGATTCTGTCCAGGTTGAGCAGGGAAACGCTCCAAACCAGAACGGCCGCTCACCGGTCGCGTACGGGATGTCGCTCGCGATGCTCGTCGGAGCTGGGCTGTTCTACATGGACGGCGTGAAATTCATGAACAGTGCGGCGCGGTACCAGCTCGATCTGTTTCACGCGCTCGGAATCCCGGTGTTCGTCACCGGTCTCGCGTCTATCGTCCTGATCTACGGCCACCTCTACCAGAAAATGTGGGGATGGCGGCTCACGTACTTCCTGTACGGCGGCTACCTGCCGCTCCGGGTCGGAACGATACTCTACGCTGGCTGGTTCGGTGCGCGGAGCGTCTACACGATTCCGGCGATGCTGCTGTCGCTGGTGGTCGTCATCGGCCTCAACGAGTATCGGGACGTGTACGCGTAACGGTCAGGAGTCGGCGTCGCCTTTATCGCGGTCGGGTCGAATCGCGGAGGTATGCGTTCGGGCCGCACCGAGACGACGCGGCTGCACCGGGTGGTGCGGCCGGCGCTGTCGGGGCTCACGGTCGGCGCCGTGGCGCCGCCAGCCGCGCTGTTCGCCGCCGCGCTCGCGGCGGGGCCGGCCGTCGCGGTCCGCGTCGGCGTCGCCGCCGCGGCCGGGGTCGCGCTGCACGCCGCCTTCAGGGCCGCGTACGTCGACGACGGCGCGCTCCGCTCGGGCGACGACCCGATCCGCGACGCCGCGCTCGGCGGCGGCGGTGCGTTCGTCGCCGGCGCGCTCCCGGTGGCCCCGTTCGTCCACCCGGACACGACCGTCGCGTTCGTCGGGGCGCTGCTGCTGGTCGCGGCCGTCCTCGGCGCCGTGACGTGGCTCCGGGTGCGGTACGCCGACGCGGACGCGCTCGAAGCCGCCGTCCGGGTCGCGCTCGGCGGCGCCGTCGCCGTCGCGGTCGGCGCCGTCGTCGGCGGACTCTGAACCGAGGCCGTCGCCGGCGGGTCCGAGCCGAGCCCCGGGGTCGCCGCTGCGGCGCCGTCTGGAGCGTCGCTGCGCCGGCTGCGGCACATCGGCCGCGTCGCCGGCGGATGGACAAGAATTTATGTCGCGGTGGCGAACCTGAGCGATACCATGACTAAGAAATCCAAGGCGAAGAAGAAGCGCCTGGCGAAGCTGGAGCGGCAGAACAGCCGCGTCCCGGCCTGGGTGATGATGAAGACCGACATGGAAGTCACGCAGAACCCGAAGCGCCGCCACTGGCGCCGGAGCAACACGGACGAGTAAATGAGCGCAAACGACTTCGAAGAGCGGGTCGTCACCGTCCCGCTCCGCGACGCGAAGCAGGCGCCGAAGCAGGAGCGCGGCGACCGCGCGATGGCGCTCATCCGCGAGCACCTCGCCACGCACTTCTCCGTCGACGAGGACGAGGTGCGGCTGGACCCGGCGGTCAACGAGACCGTCTGGGAACGCGGGCGGTCGAACCCGCCGAGCAAGGTCCGACTGCGCGCCGCGCGCTTCGACGAGGACGGCGAGGTCGTCGTCGAAGCAGAGCCGGCGTAACGTCTAAACTGTGCTCCGGGCTTCTTTCGGCGGGTCGTCGTACGTCGGCGTCTACGCACACGTCTCCAGTGACTGCCTCGTCGTCCGCCCCGACGCCGAGGACGACCTCGTCGAGTCGCTCGGCGAGGAGCTCGGCGTCGACCCCGTCGAGACCACGGTCGCCGGCTCGGGAACCGTCGGGGCGCTCACCGTCGGCAACGAGAACGGCGTCGTCGTCTCCCGGCAGGCGACCGACCGCGAACTGGACGCCATCCGCGAGGCGACCGGCTGCGACGTCGCGCGGCTCCCCGGGAAACTGAACGCCGCCGGCAACGTCGTGCTCGCGAACGACTACGGCGCCTGGGTCCACCCGGACATGGCGGACGGCGCCGTCGACGTCGTCGCCGACACCCTCGACGTCCCGGTTGAGCGCGGGTCGCTCGGCGACGTCAACACGGTCGGCACCGCCGCCGTCGCGAACAACACGGGCGTGCTGTGTCACCCGCAGAGCCGCGAGGCCGAACTCGAGGCGCTCGAAGACCACCTCGACGTGTACGCCGACCTCGGCACCGTGAACTACGGCGCGCCGCTCGTCGGCTCCGGGCTGCTCGCGAACGACGACGGCTACGTCGTCGGCAAGGACACCACCGGGCCGGAACTCGGCCGCATCGAGGACACCCTCGGCTTCCTCGACTGATCGGCGCCCGCTTTTCCGCCGCGCCCGCTCTGATAGCCGAGTCGGAAGGTACTTCCCGCTTCCACGTCCAGTTCGGGCACATGAGTCAGTTCACCGTGAGCGGCGAGTTCCAGACCCGCGACGGCCAGCGACCCTTCACGCGCACCGTGGAGGCGGAGAACGAGGACGTCGCGCGGGAGCACACGTTCTCGCGGTTCGGCGCGGAACACAACCTGAAGCGCACCGAAATCACCATCGAGGAGGTGTCCGCAGAATGAGCCTCGGTGGCGGCGGTCAGGGCCAGCAGCAGCTGCAGCAGCTCTCGCAGGAACTGCAGGCGGTCGAGGGCGAAATCGAGGAGCTCGAAGCGGACATCGCGGACCTCCGCGACGAGCAGCGCGCCATCGACGACGCCATCGAGGCGCTCGGCGAACTCGAAACCGGCTCGACGATGCAGGTGCCGCTCGGCGGCGGCGCGTACGTCCGAGCCGAAGTGCAGGACATCGACGAAATCATCGTGTCGCTCGGCGCCGACTACGCGGCCGAGCAGGACGAGGACGACGCCGTCGAGGCGCTCGAACGCAAGCAGGACGCGCTCGACGAGCGCATCGAGGAACGGCAGTCCGAAAAGCGCGACCTGGAGGCCGAGGCGTCCGAGCTGGAGCAGCAGGCCCAGCAGATGCAACAGCAGATGCAGCAGCAGCAGATGCAGCAGATGCAGCAGATGAGCGAGGAAGGCGGGGACGAGTAGCGGCGATGTTCGACGGCCTGAAGGACAAGCTCTCCTCGTTCCGCGAGGACGCCGCCGAGGAGGTCGACGAGAAGGCCGAGGAGGCCGCGGCTGACGCGGAGGCCGAGCCGGAGGCGGCGACGGACGCGGCGGCAGAGACGGAGACGGCCGAGACCGCCGAGGCCGCTGAGTCTGCCGAGTCTGCCGAGGAAGCCGAACCGGAGTCCGAATCCGGGTCCGGCCCGGGGCGGCTGAAGCGCGCGAAGGCGTTCGCGACCGGGAAGGTCATCATCGAGGAGGAGGACCTCGAAGACCCGCTGTGGAACCTCGAGATGGCGCTGCTCGAGTCCGACGTGGAGATGAGCGTCGCCGAGGAGATTCTCGACTCGGTGCGGACGAAGATGCTCGGCGAGACGCGCGCGCAGGTGCAGACCACCGACGAACTGGTGACGGAGGCGCTGCACGACGCGCTGCTCGACGTCATCAGCGTCGGCCAGTTCGACTTCGAAGAGCGGATCGCCGAGGCCGACAAGCCGGTCACGATCGTGTTCACCGGCGTGAACGGCGTCGGGAAGACGACGACCATCGCGAAGCTCTCGGAGTGGCTCGACGAGCGCGGCTACTCGTCGGTGCTGGCGAACGGCGACACGTACCGCGCCGGCGCGAACGAGCAGATACGGGAGCACGCCGACCGGCTCGACCGGAAACTCATCGCGCACGAGCAGGGCGGCGACCCGGCGGCCGTCATCTACGACGGCGTCGAGTACGCCGAGGCGAACGACATCGACGTCGTGCTCGGCGACACCGCGGGCCGGCTGCACACCAGCAACGACCTGATGGCGCAACTGGAGAAGATCGACCGCGTCGTCGACCCGGACATGACGCTGTTCGTCGACGAGGCGGTCGCCGGGCAGGACGCGGTGCAGCGCGCGACGCAGTTCGACGACGCCGCCGAAATCGACGGCGCGGTGCTGACGAAGGCGGACGCCGACTCCTCCGGCGGCGCCGCCATCTCCATCGCGTACGTCACCGGGAAGCCGATTCTGTTCCTCGGCACCGGCCAGGGGTACGACGACATCGAGCTGTTCGACCCGGAGGCGCTGGTCGACGAACTCGTCGGCGCCGAGTAGGCCGCGTCGGCCGTCCATCGCTGGTCCGTCACCGGTCCGTCGCCGGTCCGTCGCCGACTCGTCGGCCACTTTCACCGCGCTTCCGTCTCCTTTATCGGTGCCCGTCACCCACTCCCGGCAGAGATGCCGGGCAATCCGAAGGGCGACCGCCGGGAGCGCGAACTCGTCAACAGGCTCCACGACGCCGGGTTCGCGGTGATGCGCGCGCCGGCCAGCGGCTCGTCGACGGACCGGGAGCTCCCGGACGTGCTCGCCGGCGACGGCACCGTGTTCTACGCCGTCGAGGCCAAGTCGTCCTCGGGCGACCCGATTTACCTCCGCGGCGAGGAGGTCGAAGCGCTCATCTACTTCTCGCAGAACTTCGGCGCCGCCCCGAAAATCGGCGTCCGGTTCGACCGCGAGGACTGGTACTTCTTCCACCCCGCGGACCTCCACGTCACCGACGGCGGGAACTACCGCGTGAAAAAGGAGACCGCGGTCGACGCGGGCGACACCATCGACGACCTGCTCGCCGCCGGCGACGACGCCGCCTCCGACCGGAGCGTCGCGGAAGTCCTGAACGCCGTCGAACAGGGCGTCCTCACGAGCGACGAGGCCGCGGAGATGCTGGAGTGAGCCGCTGAACCGGCGGGCGTCGGTCAATCAGATGCCGATGACCGCGACGGACGGCGCGTCGCCGTCGCGGAGGCGTCGGAGCCGGGACGCCGGGAAGCCGTAGCGGCGGCGGCCGGCGACCGAGACGTAGTCGGGGGCGTCGCCGCCGGCGTCGTCGGTGTCGTCGGTGCCGTCGACCGATTCGAGGTAGACGGCGTCGACGACCGGCTCGTGGCGGCCGTAGTCGCGGTTCGTGTCGTAGTCGGCGACGAGGCGGCCCTCGGCGGTTTCGCGGGCGTCGGCGCGGTCGGTCGTCACGTCGGTGACGACGAGCAGACTCCCGGTTTCGCGGTCGCGGACGACGTCGCCGCGGCGGGGGCGGTGCCGGTCACAGAGGTGGCTGTCAGCGTCGCTGTCGGCGGCGACCGGGACGAACACGTCGTCGCCGCAGACGGCGCAGGCGCCGCGGCGCTGCCCGGGCGGCGCGACGGCGCCGGCTTCGATTTCGAGGGCGACGCGGCGCAGGTGTTTACAGCGCGCGCCGCGGACGACGTGGTCGGGGCAGCTGCAGCGGCCGGCGTCGAAGTCGACGTCGTAGCGGCCGCTGTCGGTGTCGACGAGGTACGCGTCGCCGCGGAGCGCCCGGACCGTCATCGGTTCGGTCCGCGCTCGGCCGGCGCGGCCGGTGTGGTCGCCGCCGGGGAGCGTCTGACGGGCGGTCGACGCGGCTGTGGATTCGGAGTGCGTCATTCCCGTTCACTGTCCGTACGCGCTGCACGGGCCTAAACCCTCGTTTCGGGTGGAAATCCATCGAAACCGGAACCGCAGAGAGCGGCGAGAGCGGGGTGTGAAACGCCGGGTCTCGGTTCGGCGGGGGCGGCGCTGCACCGGAAGCGGGAGCGTCGCGCGGCTTCGAAGCCCTTTTGGCGGGTCCACGGGTAGCGAACCCCATGGATATCGACGCGGAGATGCGCCGGAAAATCGCGGTTTCCACCGGCGCCGTCGCCGTCTTCATCGCCCTCCTCGTCGCCGTCGGGTCGACGTACACCACGAACCACAACCTCGAACTCGTCGGCGCGTACTACATCGTCGGCATCCTCGCGCTGTTCGTGGTCCTGATGGGCGCTGCCGGCATGTACCTCGACTGGCGCTGAGCAGAGCGCCGACACGAGTCTCGAACCGACCGCCGCGACTGTCCTCCGCCGCGTTCTCCGACGCTCAGTCGCCGGCAGCGTCGCCGCCCGCCGCTGACTCTGCGTCCACGTCCGCGTTCACATTCCGGTCCCCGTCTGGACTCGCGTCTCCATCCGCCTCGGTTTCGGCGTCGCTGCTATCGCCGCCGCCTGCACCGTCGCTGTTTCTGTCGTCGCCGCCGTCGTCGTCGCTGTCGCGGTTTCGCCAGTCGGTGACGTCGTCGGCTTCGGCGAGGCGGCGGGCGTAGTAGCGCAGCGGGTGCGGGGCGACGCTGCGGTGGTTGTCCTCGTTCTCGCAGAGCCCGTAGGCTTCGAGCGTCCGGCAGGAGGGCGGCGGGTACTGCGCGCCGGACTCGTCGCGGAGGTACGCGAAACTGGTGTCGACGTCGTCCGGGTCGACGCCGCCCTCGCAGAGCGCGACGGCTTCGTCGGCGTCGAGGTTGAGGCCGGCGAGGAACGCGAACAGCGAGAAGCGGGCCTGCGGGTCGAGGTCGTCGCCGGCGCGGGCGCGGTCGAGGAGCCGCGAGACGCACGGCGGGAACAGGTCGGGGGCGACGACGTCGAAGTCGGCGGCGGCGGTGCGGTCGGCGAGCAGGTCGCGGAGGTCGGAGAGTTCGGCTTCGAGCTCGTCGGCGATTTCGTCGGCGACGCCGTCGAACGGGAGGCCGTCGGCGACGCGGTCCTGGACGGCTTCGCGGAGCAGCCGGTACAGTTCGCTGCGCTCGACGCGGACCTCGCCGCCGGCGAGTTCGCGGTTCACGAGCCGCCAGTCGTCGCCCCACTCCGGGTCGACGTACGCGAGGTAGTCGCCGACGGCGAGCCGGAGCCACGTCCCTTCGGCCTGCCCCGGTTTCGGCTCTTCGGCGCGGACGGCGCCGAGCAGGTCGAACTCGGCGAGCAGCGCGTCGAAGTCGACGCGGCCCTGTTCGCGCCGGCCGCGGTCGCGGTCGCGGCTGAGGTCGTCGGTGAACCGGGCGTGTGCGGTGCGCGCCTCCGCTTCGGCGTACTTCTCGATGGCGGCCGGCGAGTCCAGAAGCGACACCAGGATGCGCGCAATCGGGTACGACAGCAGTTCTTCGCGCGTGTCCCACTCGTGGCTGTCTTCGGGTTCGGTGGTGCCTTCGACGAGCGCGCGTTCGACCCGCTCCCGGCCGCGCGCCACCGCGGGCGCGCCGTCCGCGACCAGCGAGGCGAGGTCCACGCCGGACTGGCGGACCGCCTCGCGGGCGTTCGCGAAGAACGGATACCGGGCGTACAGCGGGTCCATCTGTGTCCTCGTACGAGAGCGCCCGAGGTTAAGCGCGACGATTGGGACGGTCCCGGGCGGACAGCTCGGCCGCGGCCTCGCCCTCCCCAGCCGACGCCGGCGCGCCCTCGCTGCCGCTCGGGTGCGCCGCCGTCCCTCGCGCGCTCCCGGCCGCGACGGAGCGCGGCCGCCGCGCGCCACCGCCGGTCTCCTTGAGGTCGGCACCGGCCGGGTCAGGTCGGGTCAGGTCAGGTCGGGCCGGGTCGGCGAGGATATACGGCGCCGCGGACGAACGGTCGGGCATGGACAAGCAGTCGCTCCGCGAGCGCATCTGGGACGACCTGGAGGCGTCCGGGGAGGCCCGGTTCCCGTTCCCGCCGCACGGCAGAATCCCGAACTTCGCCGGCGCCGACGCGGCGTGCGACCGGCTCGCGGCGACCGACGAGTGGGCGGACGCCGCGGTGCTGAAGTGCAACCCCGACGCGCCGCAGTTGCCGGTTCGGCGGGCCGCGCTCCGCGCCGGGAAGACCGTCTACGTCGCGGTGCCGCGGCTCCGCGAGGAGCACCCGTTTCTGCGGCTCGCGCCCGACGAGGTCCCCGACGTCGACGACGCGACGACGGTGTCCGGCGCGTCGAAACACGGCGTCCCGGTCGGCCCCGACGAGGTGCCGGACGTCGACCTCGTCGTCTCCGGCAGCGTCGCCGTGACGCCCGACGGCGGCCGCGTCGGGAAGGGCGAGGGGTTCGCGGACCTGGAGTTCGCGGTGCTGTCGGAACTCGGCGCCGTCGGCGACTGGACAACCGTCGCGTCGACGGTGCACGAGCGGCAGGTCGTCGACGCCGATGCCGACGTCGACGCCGCCGGCGACGTCGAACTGGACAGCCACGACGTCCCGCTCGACCTGATCTGTACGCCGGAGCGGACGATTCGGCCGGACTCGGCGGCGAAACCGCCGCGCCCCGGCGGCGTCGACTGGGACGCGCTCCCGGACGAGAAACTGGCCGAGATTCCGGTGTTGCAGCGGCTCCACCCGGGCGACGGCTGAGCGCCGCCGGACGAACCCGGTGAATCAGGGCGGAGGCCGGTGGGAGCCAGGTCGGGACCGGTGGGGGGCCGGGCCGGGCCGGGACGGCGAGAGCCGGGAGTGTTTTGGGTGCAGGCGAACAGGTGAGGCCGTGCGACTCGTCCAAGTGATGGTGCCGGCCGGCAAGCGCGAGTCCGTGCTGTCCGCGCTCGACGAGGAGGGCATCGACTACGTGCTCTCCGACGAGACGAGCGGCCGGGACTACATCGCCGTCGTGTCGTTTCCGCTGCCGACAGAGGCGGTGGAGCCGGTGCTCGAACGGCTCCGCGAGGCCGGGCTGGAGCGGGACGCCTACACGGTGGTTCTCGACGCCGAAACCGTCGTTTCAAAGCGGTTCGAGCAGCTCGAAGAGCGGTACGCGGCCGACGAGGAGAGCCACGACCGCATCGCCCGCGAGGAGCTGGTGACGCGCGCCGAGGAGATGGCGCCGACGTGGGTGACGTTCGTCGTGATGACAGCCATCAGCGCCGTCGTCGCGACCGCGGGGTTGCTGCTCGACTCGCCGGCGGTCGTCGTCGGGTCGATGGTCATCGCGCCGCTCATCGGCCCGGCGATGGCGACGAGCGTCGGCACCGTCGTCGACGACCCGGAGCTGTTCCGGCGCGGCGTGAAACTCCAGGTCGTCGGCGGCCTGCTCGCCGTCGGCTCGGCGGCGCTGTTCGCGCTGGTGTTGCGGTACGGCCGCATCGTCCCGTTCAGCGCACAGGAGGTGTTCGCGATACAGGAGGTGCGCGAGCGGCTCGCGCCGGACGTGCTGTCGCTCCCCATCGCGCTCGGCGCCGGCGTCGCGGGCGCGCTGTCGCTGTCGTCGGGGGTCTCGTCGGCGCTGGTCGGCGTCATGATCGCCGCGGCGCTCGTCCCGCCGACCGCCGTCGTCGGCATCGGGCTGGCGTGGGGCGCGCCGCTGACCGTCGCCGGCGCCGCGCTGCTCGTCGTCGTGAACTTCCTCTCAATCAACTTCGCGGCGCTCGCCGTGCTGTGGTACCGCGGCTACCGCCCGGACAGCTTCTTCAAACTCGGGCAGGCGCGGACCGCGACGCTGAAACGAATCGCCGTCCTCGGCGTCGCCATCCTGCTCGCGACGACCGTCCTCGCCGGCGTCACCGTCGCCTCCTACCAGAGCGCGCAGTTCGAGGACGCCGCCCGCGACGAGGCCGTCGCGCTGACCGCCGACGAACTCACCGTCGTCGACGTCGACGTGGAGTACCGCGGCTTCCCGTTCAGGCAGCCGACGCACGTCACCGTGACGGTCGGCCACCCGCCCGGCGTCGACCCGCCGCGCATCGCGGACGAACTCGCCGCGCGGCTCCAGGACGACGCGAAGGCGCCGTTCGGAATCGGCGGCGACGCGACCGTCGGCGTCACCGTCAGGTACGTCACCATCGAATCCGCCGGCACCGCCGGCGCCAGCCCCGACACCGACGGTGCTGCCAGCGTCGCCGTCGACGCTGACGCCGCTGCCGATACCGCCGCCGCGGCCGCCGTGACTCAAACGGCTCCTAGCGTCTAAGGCAGCTTCAACCCCGGCCGTGACGTGGCTCCGGGTATGGCATCGAAACCATTCACTGCCCTCCTCGTGGCGGCCGTGGTCCTGCTCGCGGGCTGCTCGGGCGCCACGACGACCACGCCGGCCGCCGGGGCCGGCGCGAACGGCGCGGACAGCGCGACGAACAGCGTCACTGCGTCCGGAACCGCGACGGTGACCGCGTCGCCCGACACGGCGGTCATCACGGTCGCCGTCGAGGCGACAGCCGAAAACGCCTCGGCCGCCCGGTCGCAGGTCGCCGCGGACGCGAACGCGCTCCGCGAGGCGCTCGCCGACGCCGGCTACGAGGTCCACACCGTCGACTACCAGCTGTCGCCGCAGTACGACCACTCCGGCGACACCCGCGAACGCACCGGCTTCCGCGCGTACCACGTCTTCCAGTTCGAGACGACGCCCGACGACGCCGGCCACGCGGTCGACGTCGCCGTCGACAACGGCGCCAGCGCCGTCCAGAGCGTCCGGTTCACGCTGAGCGACGAGAAGCGCGCCGAACTCCGCAGCGAGGCGCTCGCCGCCGCCGTCGGCGACGCCCGCGACGAGGCCGAGACGGTCGCCGGCGCCGCGAACCGCTCGGTCGGCACCGAGCTGTCGATGCAGGTCGGCTCCGCCGACTACTCGGCCTACGAGGTCCGGCTCACCGCCGACGCGGCCAGCGGCGGCACCTCCTTCGAACCCGGCCCGGTCACCGTCAGCGCGTCGGTGACCGTGACGTACGAACTGGAGTAGATCGGATGTCGATGAGGCGACATTGGAGTTAACATCGGCCCTCGACGGCCAATCTGAAATTACCCGAGTTCCCATACCAACGCAGCAATCGAACGGGAGGTAACGATGTGTGATCAAGTCAGCCTGCAAGCCGAAATATTCTGCACTTTGGTAGTTCTAACACAATCTGTTATTCGTTTTGTTGCTCGAATCGCAAGTCAGCAACTGATCTATTGTTTATAAACTAGCTACTTATTCAGGGTTATTTGGTTTCCCTGCGGTTCTTGGTTAACTGCCCCGACAGTCTTATTGAAGAAGTAACAGGAATTATTAATTAGATATTTATATAATCTCTGTCTTAGATAAATTAGGATGAATTATAGAAGATTTATACGAAGAAGGACCGTACTGAGCGCACTTGGAACTGGAGTCGGCACCGTTGGTTCAATATATCGGCTTGTTTCTGCGGAGGCTTCCACCTCCATTCCACATGAGGACCAGTTCCGCAAGACGCTAGAGACGAAGTATGGGCCGGAGGGAGCTAGTGTTGCCGTCGACATTATGAAGCAGATATACCCGAAGAAGGAGAGCGGCAAACTCTCACAGAACGAGTTCCACAGTGAGGTAACCCGTCAGTATTTGGATAGGGAGGCGACAGAACAGATTGCCTTGGAGGTTCTGGCAACCGACTTGAAGATCGGTGCTGAAAACACAGCGCTCAAAGAAGTCGACTCATCAGAACTTCCCGAGGTCAATGAGGTTACAACAGCGGAAACAGGGACGCAGACTGCTGTGGGGCCGGCTACAGTTACTACCGACGAAATCCCCTTGGGGTACTCAACGACCAGTGAATCCACCGGTGGTACTGGACAGACGAGCGTTAATGTGGTCAAGAAGTGCTTCGGTTACACGAGTTGTGCTGAGGCGCCTTCCATTGTTGATCCACAGCCTGACGAGATGAATTTGGAAGCTGCTGTTGGCCTCTATGGAAACGCAACGGCGTCAATTGAGTTCGCTAACAGAAACTGGAGCCCCGACAGTAACGGTGAGTACGAGTTTACTATCCGGTACTACCGTCAGGGCAAGGTGACTGCCGGCACTGCCGAGTTTGAGGTGACGCTTGCCAAACCAGATGGTGTCACTGAGTCATCATCGGTCGAGACTGTCAATGCAGGCACCGTGCAAGGAGTGTACACACAAGATGTGAGGTTCCCCGATCTCGACAGTAGCAAGAACTACGATGTCGGGTTCAAGTCCACAGTAATGGCGACTACTGCCGGCGGTGGGGGGTTTGCTGACTTCCGTACGACTCGCGACTTTGATCGGTATGCCGAGCCTCGGTCGAAAGAACCACTGTTTGACCAACCCGCTATCGAGGTTCAGAAGGTATAGACAACATCCGACAAGACTACGGAGCCTCTCTTACGCGTCTGATTGCTAGTGTCTGTACTCTTCATCCGTATCTGAACACTGCCACTCTCCCAGCCGGAAGAAGTATGTATTGTAAAAACTAAGAACATTTATGAGAAATAAAGGGGGCGATACTGAGACTTTCGTTAACCAGATCGCCCGGGTGGGTGGTCTCGCTGTAGTAATGTTCCTCGGAGCAGTGGCGTTGATACCGATACTTGATCCTCTCGTGCCGGACTTCGGGGAAGGAGCGGTCGGAGATTTCGCAACGATTGTGTTCACTTTCGTGGTGTTATTCGTCCCAGCGTTCGGTGTCCTGACCATCTATTACTACCGTAAATCCGTGGCTGAGTAGCGAAGGTATTGCCGTGTCTACTGGCCCCTCTCGGTCACGTGTCCGAGAGAATCCAGTATGAGAGAGTGACCAGCAGAACCGTCTCCCGTGTTTGCACGATTTAGGTCGACTAGGACTCACTGGAGTCGTAACTCGAATAGCTGATTCCGGTGCTCACCCGCCGTTCATTCGACCCCTTCTGCTACTAAGCGACCGTCGACCCTCTCAGTTCTCGCGGCTCGGCAGGTCCGGTTCGAAGCCGACGGCTTCGACGGCCATGTCGAGCACCTCGTCGACGTTCTCGTCGTTCGTCACCGACATGTACGCGTCGGCCTCGACGTCGCGTGAGCGGTCGCTCTTGTTGCACACCACGAGCACCGGGGCGTCGAAGACGCGTTCGACCTCCGAGAGCAGGCCGAGCTGGGCGTCGAGCGGGTAGCCGCAGTCGCCGGAGGCGTCGACGACGAACACGACGGCGTCCGCGAGGTGCGTGAGCGCCGAGACGGCCTGCTGTTCGATGTCGTTGCGCTCGTCCGCCGGCCGGTCGAGCAGCCCCGGCGTGTCGATGATCTGGTAGCGGACGTGGTCGCGCTCGAAGTGGCCGATCTGGACCGCCTTCGTCGTGAACGGGTACGAGGCGATGTCGTTGGAGGCGCGCGTGACGGCGTTGACGAACGACGACTTCCCGACGTTCGGGTAGCCGGCGACGACGATTGCCGGCTCGTCGGGCCGGATGTCAGGCAGCCCCTTCAGCGCGTCGCGCGCCTCGCCGACGCGGAGCAGGTCGTCTTCGATTTCGTCCATGATGTCCGCCATCCGGGCGAACGCCTGCTTGCGGTGCTTCCGGGCGGTGTCCGGGTCCGCCGTCCGAATCTTCGAGGCGTACTCGGAGCGCAGCTCCGCGATCTGCCGTGACGCCCAGTTCACCTCCGAGAGCGCCTGCCGGAGCTCGTCGACGTCGACGATGGCGTCCGCGAGTTCGTAGTAGAACGGCTCGACGTCGTAGTCGAAGTCCGGCCAGTCGTTGGAGACGTTCTCGAGGTTGTCCGAGAGGATGTTGGCGGCGGTCCGCAGCATCGACTCCTGGGCCTCCCGGCCGCCTTTGGCTCGGCCGGCGCGGGCGGCCCGCGAGAACGCCTTGTCGAGGAGCTCCTCGGAGCGCGGCGTCGTGGGGAGATTTTCGAAACGCATGATGTGGTCAGTTGGCCGTCTCTTGTCGCGCGCGGCGTATAAGCGCGTCCGTTCGTCTATCCCGGGTTTCGCCTCGTCTCGGGGGCACGCAGCGCGGCTACGTCGCCGGCGCGGTCGGCGTGCCGTGACCGATGCAGTCGCCGGTGCGGTCCGTGTACCGCCGCCGCCGGCACGGTCGGCGACGCCCGCGCGCGAGCAGCGACTGGTGGCTGAAAACTGCGGCAGGGAGCCGGGTTGTCGGAGAACAGCAGGTTTATCAGTCGTTCGGGGAGAATCTAGTACGAGATTATCCCTTCAGGAGGTCAATGGTGACGGAACATACACAACCGGAGGTGAACATCGGACTCGTCGGTCACGTCGACCACGGGAAGACGACGCTGGTACAGGCGTTGTCCGGGTCGTGGACCGACCAGCACAGCGAGGAGATGAAACGCGGCATCTCCATCAGGCTGGGCTACGCGGACGCGACGCTGCGTCGCTGCCCCGACTGTGACGAGCCCGAGTGTTTCACGGTCGCAGAGACGTGCCCCGAGCACGACGTCGAGACGGAGGTCCTGCGGACCGTCTCGTTCGTCGACGCGCCGGGCCACGAGACGCTGATGGCGACGATGCTGTCGGGGGCGTCCATCATGGACGGCGCCGTCCTCGTGATTTCGGCCGCCGAGGAGGTGCCGCAGGCGCAGACGGAAGAGCACCTGATGGCGCTCGACATCATCGGCATCGACAACATCGTCATCGCGCAGAACAAGATCGACCTCGTCGACGCCGAGCGCGCCCGCGAGAACTACCAGGAAATCGAGGAGTTCGTCGAGGGCACGGTCGCCGAGGACGCGCCCATCGTCCCGATCAGCGCCCAGCAGGAGATCAACACGGACCTGCTCATCTCGGCGCTCGAAGACCGCATCCCGACGCCCGAACGCGACGAGACGCTGCCCTCGCAGATGTACGTCGCGCGGTCGTTCGACATCAACCGTCCCGGCACGACGGCCGACGACCTGCTCGGCGGCGTGCTCGGCGGGTCGCTCGTCCAGGGGACGCTGGAGGAAGACGACGAACTGGTGCTTCGGCCGGGCCGCGAAGTCGAAGAGGGCGGCCAGTCCGAGTACCGCGACATCGAGACGTCGGTGCGGTCGCTGCAGGCCGGCGGCGAGCCGGTCGAGGAGGCGACGCCCGGCGGCCTGCTCGGCGTCGGCACCGGCCTCGACCCGAGCCTGACGAAAGGCGACGCGCTCGCCGGCCAGGTCGCCGGCGAACCGGGGACGCTGCCGCCGACGCGCGACCAGTTCGAGATGAGCGTCGAGCTGCTCGACCGCGTCGTCGGCGAAGGCGCCGTCGACGAGATTTCGACAGGCGAGCCGCTGATGCTCACCGTCGGCACCGCGACCACCGTCGGCGCCGTGACGAGCGCGCGCGACGGCGAATGCGAAGTGTCGCTGAAGCGCCCCGTCTGCGCCGAGGAGGGCGCGAAGATCGCGATCAACCGACGGATGGGCGCCCGCTGGCGACTCATCGGCGTCGGGACGCTGGAGTGAGGCGATGACGACGACGGCGCTGCTCGACGCGAACGCGCTGATGCTGCCGGTCGAAGGCGGCGTCCGCGTGTTCGACGAACTCGACCGGCTGCTCACGGTGTACGAGCCGGTGACGGCGCAGGCCGTCGTCGACGAACTGGAGAAACTGGCGGCGGAATCCGGCGGCGAGGAGGCGACGGCGGCCTCGGTCGGCCGCGACCTCGCGGACCGGTGCCGCGTCGTCGAGGCGGAGGCGGAGTACGCTGACGACGCCGTCGTCGAACTCGCGTCCGGCGACTTCGACGGCTACGTCGTCACGAACGACAAGCCCCTTCGGGACCGGCTGCTCGCGCGGAACGTACGCGTAATCGGTTTAAGGGGCGCGAACACACTGGCGGTAACAGAACCATAACGATGTACAAACGGGTACGACTCAAGGACACGGTCGAGGTGCCGCCGGAGCACCTGGCGGACGTCAGCCGCGACCGGGTCCGCAAGCTCCTACAGGACAAACTCGAAGGGCGAATGGACGAGGACGTCGGCAGCGTAGTCAGCGTCATCGAAGTAACCGACATCGGCGAGGGCGCCGTGCTGCCCTCCCGGCCCGGCGTCTACTACGAGGCGGAGTTCGACGCCATCACGTTCGACCCGAAGATGCAGGAAGTCGTCGACGGGAACGTGGTGGAGGTCGTCGAGTTCGGCGCGTTCGTCGGCATCGGCCCGGTCGACGGGCTGCTGCACGTCTCGCAGATTTCGGACGAATACCTCGCGTACGACGGCGAGAACCAGCAGCTCGCGTCGACCGAGTCGAACCAGACGCTCGGCGTCGAAGACCCGGTCCGGGTGCGCGTCGTCACGAAGAGCATCGACGAGCGCAACCCCCGCGACTCCAAGATCGGGCTCACCGCGAAACAGCCCGGGCTCGGCAAGCACGGCTGGCTCGAAGACGAGGCCGCAAAGCGCGACGAAGCGACCGCGGAGGGGAACTGAATGGCCGAAGACCGGCTCGCCTGCCGCGAGTGCCACTACGTGAACGACCCGAACGCGCAGACCTGCGAGAACTGCGGCTCCTCGTCGCTGACGGAGGACTGGGCCGGGTACGTCATCATCACACACCCCGAGCAGTCCGAGATCGCGCCGGAGATGAACGTCTCCGAGCCGGGCAGCTACGCGCTGAAAGTCCGGTAACGGAATGCTGACGCTTCCCGAGGCGCTTCGGTCGGCGTTCAAAGAGCCGCTCGGCGCCGTCTACACCGACGCCGAGCCGTTGCTCCGGGACGCCGGCGACCCCGTCGTCGCCGTCGGCGACGTCGTCACCTACCACCTCCGCGTCGCCGGCCGCGACCCGGACGTCGCCGTCATCGACGGGAAGACGAAACGCGAAGCGGTCAGCACCGAAATCGCGGCGGTGCTCGACGGCGACGACCCTCGCATCGAAGTGGAGAACCCGCCGGCGACCATCTCAGAGGCGATGCTCGACGCGCTCCGGGACGCTCTCGACCGCGACGAGCCAGTCGTCGTCTACGTCGACGGCGAGGAGGACCTCGCGACGCTCCCCGCCATCGTCGCCGCGCCCGACGGCGCGAGCGTCGTGTACGGTCAGCCGGACGAAGGAATGGTGCTGGTCGACGTCGACGCCGAGGCGCGCGCGGAGGCCCGGAGCCTGCTCCGCCGCATGGATGGCGACGCCGAGGCGGCGCTCGCACGGCTCTGAGCCGCCCTTCGAAATCCTTTTCCCGCTATCAACCGGATTCTCCGGCAACTGAACCATGGACATCGACATCATCTCCGAAGAGGAGAACCCCATGCTGCACCGGACTGACGTCCGGTTCGAAGTGACGCACGACGAAGCCACCCCTGCGCGCCTGCAGGTCCGCGACTCGCTGGCCGCGAAACTCGACAAGGGCGCCGACGAGGTCGTCGTCCACGAACTCGACACGAAGTTCGGGATGCGGAAGACCGTCGGCTACGCCAAAGTGTACGAGTCGGCCGACCACGCGGCGGACGTCGAACAGGAGTACATGCTCGAACGGAACGCCATCGGCGCCGAGGAAGACGTCGAAGCCGAAGAGGCGTAACTCCCGCACCGTCCCCGACCTGAACCGAATGCGGGTCCTCGGCATCGAAGGAACGGCGTGGTGTGCGAGCGCCGCTGTCTACGACACCGAGGACGACGCTGTTTTCATCGAGTCCGACGCGTACGAGCCGGAGAGCGGCGGCATCCATCCGCGAGAGGCCGCAGAACACATGGGCGACGCGGTCCCCCGGGTCGTCGCGGCGGCGCTGGACCACGCCGAAGCGGCGTTCGGCGCCGACGCCATCGACGCCGTCGCGTTCTCGCGCGGCCCCGGCCTCGGGCCGTGTCTCCGCATCGTCGGCACCGCGGCGCGGTCGCTGGCGCGGACGCTCGACGTGCCGCTGGTCGGCGTGAACCACATGGTGGCGCACCTCGAAATCGGCCGGCACCGCTCCGGGTTCGACTCGCCGGTGTGTCTGAACGCCTCCGGCGCCAACGCGCACCTGCTCGGCTACCACAACGGCCGATACCGGGTGCTCGGCGAAACGATGGACACCGGCGTCGGCAACGCCCTCGACAAGTTCACGCGGCACGTCGGCTGGAGCCACCCGGGCGGGCCGAAAATCGAGGCGCACGCCGCCGACGGCAGCTACGTCGACCTGCCGTACGTCGTCAAGGGGATGGACTTCTCGTTCTCCGGCATCATGTCCGCGGCGAAGCAGGCGTACGACGACGGCGTCCCCGTAGAGGACGTCTGCTTCTCGCTGCAGGAGCACACGTTCGCGATGCTGACGGAAGTCTCCGAGCGGGCGCTGTCGCTCACCGGCACCGACGAACTGGTGCTGGGCGGCGGCGTCGGGCAGAACGACCGGCTGCGGGAGATGCTCTCGGAGATGTGCGCGGCGCGCGGCGCGGACTTCTACGCGCCGGAGCCGCGGTTCCTCCGTGACAACGCCGGGATGATCGCGGTGCTCGGCGCGAAGATGGCCGCCGCCGGCGACACGGTCCCGGTCGCGGACTCGGCGGTGGACCCCGACTTCCGGCCGGACCAGGTGGACGTGACGTGGCGCGGCACGGACGAGTCCGTGAGCCGCGCCAGCGCGGGCGGCGCGAGCGACCTCCGCGGCGCGGAGGCGGTCGTCGAACTCCGCGGCGACGACGTCGTCAAGCGTCGGGTGCCGAAGGGCTACCGGCACCCCGAGCTGGACGCGTCGCTGCGGCGGCGCCGGACGGTCCGGGAGGCGCGGCTGCTGTCGGAGGCGCGGCAGGCGGGCGTGCCGACGCCGCTCGTCCGCGACGTGGACGTGCCGGAGGCGACGCTGACGATGCAGCACGTCGGCGACGCGGACCTCGCGGCGGTGCTCACGGCGGAGCGGTGCCGGACCGTCGGACGACACCTCGCGCGACTCCACGCCGCCGGCGCGGTACACGGCGACCCGACGACACGGAACGTCAGGGTCGGACGCGGCGGCGACGCTACCGGAAACGGCGGCGACAACGCCGACCGCGGCGACGTCGACCGGCCGTACCTCATCGACTTCGGGCTGGGCTACGCGACGGAGCACGTCGAGGACCGCGCGATGGACCTCCACGTGTTCGAGCAGTCGCTCGTCGGAACAGCCGAAACGCCGGAGCCGCTCATCGAAGCGGTCGAGGCCGGCTACCGCGAGGAGGGGGACGGCGCGGTTCTCGACCGCCTCAGAACCGTGGAGGGGCGCGGTCGCTACCAGGCCGCGACCGAGTCGGAGTCGGCGAGCCAGTAGGCGGACAGGCGGCCGGACGCGCACGCGACGGTGGCCGCACAGCCGCTGGACGTCGCGCGGTCGCTGCTACGTCACGGCGCGTCTGGCCGCGGCATCGCTGAAGAAACTACGGGCGGCCGCGGCGTCGTGTCGGCGGGGAGGCCGAAACCATTTATCGGGTGCGGACGTACCTGTCACGTATGGTTGATAAACCGGAGTCCGGGGAGCTGTTCGGTATCCCGTACAACTTCGAGCGGCCGAGTATCGGCCGGCTGCTGTCGTCGTACTGGCAGCCGGGGGAGGGGATGGTCATGAAGAAGCCGTTCGGCATCGGCTACACGCTGAACCTCGCGAGCTGGCGGTCGTGGGTGGTGCTCGCGGTCGCCGGTGCGCTGCTGTACCAGGAACGCGCCGGCGGGTCCGGCGCCGAGGAGTCCGACGCCGAGGACGAGCCGGTCGAGGTCATCGTCGACGACGATTGAGACGCCTCGACTGCGGGACTGTTCTGCCGTGCGGCCGCGGGTAAGGTTTAGTTCGCTGCGCCGGGACGGTGAGCCATGAACCGTGCGTTTGCCGCGTCGGCGGCGCTCACCGCGGCGTCGCTCGTCGGCTACGCCGCCGGCGTCGTCGCGCCGTATCCGGGCCGCGAGGCGAGCCTGGTCGGCCTGATGGCGGGTGTGACGCTCGCGGCGGTCACGTATCACCGGCCGGCCGCCGCCGACGGAGGTGAGCAGTGAACCGGTCGCTGTCGTACACCGCGGCGGGGGCGTCGTCGTTCGACGAGCCGAGTGACGCCATCTCGGCGCCCGGGACGACGTGGACGTGGGCGGAGTCGGACGACCGCGCGGAACTGGAGTCGGTCGGCCGGGAGTTCGGAATCCACCCGCTGCACGTGGAGGACGTCGTGAACGACGTGCGGCCGAAAGCCGAGGTGCTCGACGACTACACGTTCCTGCTGGTGAAGGCCGCCCGGTTCCGTGTCGGCGAGACGACGTTCCTCGAGGAGATGCGGACGCAGCCGGTCGGCGTGTTCGTCGGTGACGACTGGCTCGTCACGATGACCGTGGAGTCCGTCGGGTCGGTGGACTCCGTGTGGAACCGGGTCGCGGGCGACGAGCGGCGCGCGCTCTCGTCCGGCCCGGACTTCACCGGGTACCTCGTCGTCGACCGCGTCGTCGACGACTACTTCGACCTGCTCGACGAACTGGAAGGCGACATCGAGACGGTGGAAGAGCGGGTCGTGGAGTCGCCCGACACGGAGACGCTCGGCGTCATCAACGACCTCCGCCGGGACCTGCTGTCGGTGCGGCGCGTCGTGTGGCCGACCCGGGACGCGATGGGCGTCCTGTACCGCGACGACGCGCACGTCACGCCGGAGACGGAGAAGTACTACCGCGACACCTACGACCACCTGGTGCAGCTCGTCGAGCTGACCGAGACGTACCGCGACCTGACGAGCGGCGCCCGCGACATCTACCTGAACACGCTGTCGCAGTCGACGAACGAGGTGATGCGTCGGCTCACCGTCGTCGCGACCATCGTGCTGCCGCTGACGTTCATCGCCGGCGTCTTCGGCATGAACTTCGAGGTGATGCCGGAGCTGACCTGGCCGTACGCGTACCCGGCGACGCTCCTGGGGATGGCAGTGGTCGCCGTGATTCTCGTCGCCTACTTCCAGCGCGAAGGCTGGCTGTAGCCGCGGGAGACCCACGAAACCGCAACACGGCGACGGACTGTTTCGCTGATTTCGTCGGAGTGTTTCAGTCCGTTTCGGGGCGGCGGACCCGAGGCGCCGAAATATGTTTTCTAGACAGAGTGGAACGGAATGAAATGGTGGGGGTGGTGAGACGAAACGAGACGGGACGGCTATCCGGGTTTTAGTCGGCTGTCGCCGTCGCTGCAGACGCCATGTCAGGGACGTTGCACACGACGGTAACCGAGGGCGGCGCGTGGCCGTCACAGCTCGCCGACGCATCGAACGTGTTGGTTCTGGATGAACCGCACGGCTCGACCGCCGCGCCAGGGGAACGCGGCCGCGTCGCCGGTGACGGTCCGCTGCTGCTCGTCGCGTTCACGCAGGTCGACGTCGAACAACTGGCTGAGTGGCCGACCGACGGCCGCACCGTGCTCGTCGCAGACGCGACCCCACAGGGGGGAACCGTCGAGGTGGACGAGGACCGGCTGACTGTGGAGCCGGTGTCCTCGCCAGCGAACCTCACGGAACTCGGGGTCGCCATCGACAAGCTCCTCGCGTCCGTGGCCGACGAGGACGGACAGATCGACTGTCAGGTCCCGTCGCTCACGACGCTGCTCCAGTACGTCGACCGGCAGCGTTGCTACCGCTTCTGCAACGCCGTCGTGAACCGACTCGCGTCCGAAGACGCGGTCGCCGTCTACGGACTCGTCGCAGGCGCACACGACGAGTGCACCGTCGACACGTTCGCGTCGCTGATGGACGCCGTCGTGCGCGTGGACGCGGACGGCGCCACTGTGACACGCCGTCGCTGACGCGACTTTCAGGGGGGACGACTCCCCTGACGTGGCCCGGTCCTCGCGACCGCTCGCCGGCCGAACTGTAGGGGGTTCCGGCCGGCGGCACGCGCCCTCCACCCACCACTTCTCGCCGAACACTTCTCATCGGAAACCCGACCGTTTCACTCAAAACCGCTGTACGTAGGCGTGTCTCCACCGATTGTTCGCTGACTGTTTCAGACTGTTTCGTCGGTTCTCAGAGGACGAAACAGAGCGCGAAAGGGTTAAGTCCGCGAGCGGAAACGGCCTGAACGACCACAGAGGCCCGCGTGATTCCCAAACAAAGCGACTCCGTCCCCGCCGCATCCGCGCTCCTGCTTGCGGTCGTCCTGCTCGCCGCGCCCGTCGCCGCCGGCGTCGCGACAGCAGCAGTCAGCACCGGCGTCGCCGCCACCGACCACCAGCAGGTCCGCATCGCGTCGTCCTCGTTCGGCGAGGGCGACGTCGTGTTCACGCGCGGCAACACGTCGTACATCTGGGCCGGCGACCGGACGACCCTCGACGTGACCCTCGAAACGATGGCGGGGCAAGGGGAGGGGCACTACGAGGTGTGCGTCCAGTCGACGCCCGCCGACAACGGCTCCACCGCGGACCTGGCGTGCCGGTCGGTCGTGCTGTCGGGCAACAGCACCGACCAACTCACGTTCACCTTCGAGCAGTGGCCCGACGGCTTCCGCGGCGCGCAGTCCGTCAGCGTCGTCGTCACCGCCGACACGCTGAGCCGCGACGTCGCGGCGCGCACCGTCCACCAGGTCGCCGTCATCGAAAAGGAGGCCGACGCGGACGCCGACGGCGCGACGAACGCCCGCGAAGTGACCGTCGGCACGAACTTCTCCGAGGCGGACACCGACGGCGACGGCCTGCTCGACGGCCTCGAACTCGACACGTTCGGCTCGGACCCGCTGACGGTCGATACGGACGGGGACGGCCTCGGCGACGGCGACGAAGTCGACCGGCACGAGACGAACCCGACGAAGGCCGACACGGACGGGGACGGCCTCGGCGACGGCGACGAAGTGAACCGCTTCGGCACCAGTCCGAACCGCGCCGACACGGACGGGGACGGCCTCGCCGACGCCCTCGAACGCAACACCCACGAAACCGACCCGACGGCGGCGGACACGGACGGTGACGGCCTCGGCGACGCCGCGGAGGTGAACGACCACGAGACGAACCCGACGGCGGCGGACACGGACGGCGACGGCCTCGCCGACGCGCTCGAAGTGTACACCTTCGGCACGAACCCGACGAAGGCCGACACGGACGACGACGGCCTCGCCGACGGCGCCGAGGCGTACGAAACCAACACCGACCCGACGAAGGCAGACACGGACGGGGACGGCCTCGGCGACGGCGACGAAGTGAACGGGCACGGAACGAACCCGAACCGGGTCGACACGGACGGTGACGGCCTCGGCGACGGCGACGAAGTGAACCGCTTCGGCACCGACCCGACGGCGGCGGACACGGACGGGGACGGCCGCGGCGACGCGGCGACCGTCGACACCGACACGGGCCTCCCGACGTGGCCGCTTCTCCTCCCGGTGGTCGGCGCCCTGCTCGGCGGCGTCGCCTGGGCGTCCCGCCGCCGCTGGCTCCCGTACGTCCCCGAGCGCGTCCGCAGCCGCGTGTGCGACTCGCCCGTGACCGCCCGGCTCTCGGCGGCCGCGACTCGGCTCAGCGACAGGGTTCACGTCGTCTCCGCCGCACTCACCGGGTCGACGCCGGCCGACGCTACCGCCGCCGACGCCGCGGACGTTGACGCTGCCGACGCTGGCGCCGACGGCCCTGCGACTCCCGGTGAATCGGGCGTCGACAACGACGCCTTCGTCGCCGGCGACGCAGACGGAGCGCCGGGCGAACCCGGCGAATCCGGGGGAGGCGCTGCGGCCGCTCGACAGGAGCCGACCGAGCCGCCGCTCGACACGCTCACGAACGAGGACGCGGTGCTCGCGGTGCTCCGTCGGAACGGCGGCCGCATCCGGCAGTCGACGCTCGTCGACGAGACCGGCTGGTCGAAATCGAAGGTGAGCCGCGTGCTCTCCCGGATGGCCGACGACGACAAGGTCACGAAAATCAACGTCGGCCGCGGCAACGTCGTCACGCTCCCCGGCGACGAACCCGACGGCGCGGACAGCCCGTTCGACGCCTGACCGCCGCCGTCCGTCGTCTCAGCCGGACGCGAACTCCTCGCCGAGCCGCGGCGCCGACGCGTCGAACCCGTCGGCGCGCAGCTCCGAGACGAAGTCGGCACAGCGGTCGCCGTGGTTCACGAGGACAGTCGCGTCCCGGTAGGCGTCGAGGAACGACAGGAGCCCGTCGCGGTCGGCGTGCGCCGAGAAGTCGTACTGCTCCACCTGTGCACTCACCGGCATGACGCGGCCGTCGATTTCGGCGCTCCCGGTCTCGAGCAGGCGTCGCCCCGGCGTCCCTTCGACCTGGTAGCCGGTCATCGTGATCTTGTTCGTCGGCCGCTGCCGGATCTCGGGGATGTACGTCATCGCCGGGCCGCCCGAGAGCATCCCGCTGGTCGTGACGATGGCCGCCTTCTGCTCGGTGATTCGCTTGCGCTGGCCGTCGCGGCCAGTGACGAACCGTGCGTGCGACTTCGCGCGGCGGAGCGCGTCGGCGTCGCGGACGAACTCGGGGTGCCGGCGAAGCATCTCCGTCACCTCCTTCCCCATGCCGTCGACGTAGCAGGGGATGTCGTGCGCCGCACAAACCAGCAGTAGTTCCTGCGTCCGCCCGATGGCGAACGCCGGGACGACGACGGTGCCGCCCTCCCAGAGCGTCGTCTTGACGCTCTCTGCGAACCGCGATTCGATGTCGGCCCGCGGGTCGTGGTCGACGTCGCTGTACGTGCTCTCGCAGACGACGACGTCCGCGTCGGGCCGGGCGGTCGTCCCCGAGACGAGCCGCTGGTCGTCGGTGTGGAAGTCGCCGGTGTAGAGCAAGCGGGTGTCGCCGTCGTCGACGAGGACGTGCGCGCTCCCCGGGATGTGGCCCGCGTCGTAGAACGTCACCTCGTGGCCGGCCGCCTCGAACGGCTCCCGGTAGCCGTGCGTGTGAGACACTTCGGTGACGCGCTTCACGTCGTTCTCGGTGAACGGGGCGTTGTACGAGCCGCCGTGCAGCTTCAGCGTGTCGCGCGCGAGCGTCAGCGCCAGCTCGGCGGTCGGCGGCGTCCAGTGAATCGGCGGCCGGTCGTCGCCGGACAGCAGCGACGGAACCGTGCCGACGTGGTCGAGGTGGCCGTGCGACACGACGACCGCCTCCGGGTCCGGCGTGTCGACCGGGAACTGCGGCGGCTCCGCCGTGAGCATACCGAAATCGAGGAGGAGCGAGTCGTTCACGAGGAGGGCGCTGCGGCCGACCTCGCGGGCGCCGCCGAGGAACCGGACGTTCATCGGCGGACGTAGCGGGCGGAGGCGCTTTTGTTCGTCGCTTCCGGCTGCGGCCGAGGAGGCCAGTCGGAGCCGGCCTCCGGGCGCACCGACTTGACACCGGCCCGCAGCGTATTGCGCCGGCTGGTCGGGCGGCCTGGTTCAGTTCAGCGAGGCGCTGATAGCGTCGACGAGCCGGTCTCGGAAGTCGTCACGGGTGTACGTCTCTGCTCGCTCACGGCCGCGCTCGGCGAGTCGCTGCTGGAGCGACTCGTCGGTCCAGAGCCGCTCGACGGCGTCCGCGATGTCGGTCGCGGACTCGGGGTCGACGAGGAGCCCCGCGTCTCCGACCTGCTCCGGGATTCCGTGGACGTCCGACGTGATGACGGGGCAGCCGAGTTTGAACGCCTCGAGGACGGGGATGTTCGTCGGACCGAAGAACGTCGGCATGACAAGCGCCGTAGCCTGCGTGTACAGCGTGTACATCGCCTCGTTTTCGACGTAGCCGAGCTGGTGAACGAGGTCGCCGAGGTCGTTCTGGTCGATGGCGGACTGGACGTCCTCGTAGGCGTTCTTCTCGCCGCCGACCAGCACGAGCGGCGTCTCGATACCGCGCTCGTCCCGGAGCGTCGCGACGGCTTCGAGGAGCCGAACGTGGTTCTTGTGCTCCCAGTACTGGGCGGGGTAAAACAGGTACTCGTCAGGAAGCTGCTCCGCGAGGTCGTCGTCGACTTCGTTGCCGGCGTCGTCGAGGTAGTCCGGTGGCACGAACGGGAGTACGTGGACGGCCGACTCGTCGACGTCGTAGAACCGGACGACGTCCTGCTTTCCGGTTTCGGAGTCCGCGAGGATACCGGCGGCGTGCTCGCTCCCCCGTCCGAAGAGATACTCTCGGTGACGGTACTCGCCTCCCGCGGACACCTCAGGGAACTGCGGATTGATGCGGTGCTGCAGGTCGTGAATCGCCATCAGGTAGTCGAAGCCAACCTCGAACGCCATCGGAGACGGCGTCGGGTACAGCGTGAGGTCCGGGTCGTACCGGAGCAGCGTCGGCGACAGCGCCTTCCGGGCGGAGCCGAGCACGGCCGGGTCGACCCCGGTCCGCTCGAACAGCTTGCTCGCCCCGTACCTGAGAGCCTGCTCCGGGACGGAGAGCCGTTCCCACCGCTCCCCGTACAATGCTGAATCCTCCCAGTTCTCGTCGAAGTAGAAGTACCGAGGAGTGTACGGAGACGACTCGAGCGCCTGAATGACCGTCCGCGTGTACTGGTACGCGCCGCCGTAACTCGAATCGGCGGTGACGACGACGCCGAGCCGGACGTCCGCTGCGTCCGCGCTCATGCGTTCTTTTCGAGCACCCACGTCACGTTCCACGTGCCCGTTCCGAGGTCAGCCTCCCGGTCCCGGAAGGGGTGAACGCCGACGAGGTCGAACCCCGTCATTTCGGTGAGCAGCTCCATCTCCTGCTGGAAGAAGAACCGCATCTCGTGCGCCTCCTCGTCGACCGTCGCGTGGTCGTCCTCGTCGACGTGAACGAGGTCGTATTCGACCGTGACGACCTGCCGGGCCGTATCGAGGGTGGGCGTCGCGTACCGGTAGAGCACCCCGGTGTCGGTCTCGATTTCTCGGAGCCGCGTCTCCGGCCCCTCGTCGAGGACGGCGGGGCCGTACCAGGTGTCGAAGATGAACGTTCCGCCCGGCGAGAGGTTCCGCCGGACGGTTTCGAGCGCCTCGCGGAGCGCGTCGGTCTCGGCGACGTATCCCATCACGGCGAACATCGCGATCGCGGCGTCGAACGGCTCGTCGGCGTCGAACGACGCGAGGTCCCCATGCTGGACGCTGAGCGAGTCGGCCTGATTCGCCTGCGCGACTTTCTCCCGTGCGCGCTCGACCATCTCCGCGGACCGGTCCACGCCGAGGACGTCGTATCCGCGCTCGGCGAGCACGAGTCCGTGTCCGCAAGTGCCACAGCCGAGTTCGAGGACGGACGCCGGGGCGGCGTCGAGGTCGGACCAGAGCGCCTCGAGGTAGCTGACCTCACCTTCGTAGTCCTTCTCGCGGTACATCTCGTCGTACGCGCTGGCGTACAGTTCGGTGAAGTCGGTTCGGTCGTCGCTCATGGTAACGTCTCGATGACCGCGTCCGCGACGTCGTCGATCTGTTCTTCGGTGAGCGCCATTCCGCTCGGCAGGTAGAGGCCGCGGCGCGCGATTCGCTCGGCGACCGGGTACGACTCGCCTCCGAACAGCCCCATCTCGTCGAACACCGGCTGTTCGTGCAGCGGCCAGAAGAACGGCCGGGTCTCGACGCCGGCGGCTTCGAGCCGCTCGGCCCACTCGAAGGCGTCGAACGGGACGTCGTCGTCGAGGGTGACGCCGAACACCCAGTTGACGTGGTCTGCCCACGGCTGCACCGTCTGCGGCGTGATTCCGTCCACGTCGGCGAGCCGGTCCATATATTCGCGCCGCTGCCACCGCTTCCGGTCGATGAACTCGTCGACCCGGTTCATCTGCGCGACGCCGACCGCTGCCTGCATGTTCGTCATCCGGTAGTTGAAGCCGAGTTCGTCGTGGACGAACCGCTGGTCGGGCCTGAAAAAGAGGTTGCGGGCGCCGTGGAGCCGCTCCGCGAGCGCGTCGTCGTCGGTGACGACCATCCCGCCTTCGCCGGTCGTGACAATCTTGTTCGCGTAGAAACTGAACACTCCGAGGTCGCCGATCGACCCGACCCGCTCCCCCTTGTACTGGGCGCCGTGGGACTCGGCGGCGTCCTCAACGATGGCGAGGTCGTGCTCGACGGCGAGTTCGACGAGCGGCTCCATGTCGGTCGGGTGGCCGAAGATGTGGACCGGCATAATCGCCGCCGTCCGGTCGGTGATGGCCGCCTCCACCTGGTCGACGTCCATCTGCCAGGAGTCCGGTTCGACGTCGACGAGCACCGGGACGCCGCCGTTCTCGACGACCGCAATCGCACACGAAATGATGGTGTGCGACGGCATGATGACCTCGTCGCCGTCGTCGATGTCGAGGGCGGTGACCGCCATCTCGAGTGCGGCGGTTCCGTTACAGCAACTGACCGCGTGGTCGACGCCGACGAACTCCGCGAAGGTGTCTTCGAACTCCGTCACGTACTCGCCCGCGGACGAAACCCAGCCGGTCTCCGCGCAGTCAGCGAGGAGTTCGGCTGCCTCGTCGCCGATGTCCGGGACGTTAACCGGAATCATGTGTCGCCAGATTCGCTCCTCGTGATGTGAACCTTGTCGTCCTCGCCCGCGTACGGCCCCTGTTTCACTTCGACCATCTCCGTCTCTTCGAGCATCTCGAAGCCGTGGCCGCCGGCCGCGAGGAGGATGACGTCGCCGTCTTCGAGCGTCAGGCTCTCTATCTCGCGCTCGTCGTCATCGTAGATGTCGACGCGGACTTTCCCCTCCCGGATGACGAGCACCTCCTGGGTGCGCTCGACCTCCCGAACGACGTCCTTGTGGTAGTGCGGCTCGATTTCGTGTCCGCTGGGCCGCTTCATGACTCCGAGCTGCTGAGAGAACTCACCAGGCGTGAAAAACTCGACACCGTCGGGTGAATAATCAGAGTAGATTACGAGTGCGTAGAGCGTGCCCTCGTCTCGGATTTCTTCGATCATTGTAGCGCTCTCCTAGTCGTCGTGAAGTCAACCGACGTATAATAACCTGACTGTCTCAGGTCACCAACGGACCGGTAGACGGCGTCTCGGCCGCTGTCACATTGGAGGTCCGGCGGACGTTACGCTGCCGGGCCGATTCGAATCAGAGGTATCCGGCCGTGGCGGCCGCCAGGCCGAGCGCCGTCGGACCCGCGGCGAGCACGAACGCGAGCAGCAGGAGTCGGCGGACGGACCGGTCGGCGAGAACCGCGGGGCCGACTCCGGTGAGTCGACGTCCGAGCCGAGCGAGCAGGGACGCGCCGGCGGTCGCGCCGAGCGCGCCGGCGGCCGTCCACGACGTCGCCAGTCCGAGTTTGAACGCGGTCTCGGCGAGCGTCGCGGATCTGTCCGAGACGGTTTCGGCGGCGATGACGAGCGCGGAGAGCAGGAACACGCCGAGCGTCGCGGCGGCGAAGCGCGGAACGGACCGGTCGGCGAGCAGTGTGGGGCCGACTCCGGTGAGCCGCCGGGAGAGCCGCGACGCCGCGGCGCCGAGCGTGACGGCGCCGAGCAGCGCGCCGACCGCCCAGATGCCGGAAAGCAGCGTCGAGACGCCGCTCTCGATGGAGCGGTTCGCGTTCGCCGGGAAGTCGTCGGCCGCGTCCGAACTGCCGTCGCCGTCGGTGTCGGCCCGCGCCGGGTCCGTCGGCAGCGACGACGCCTCACGGCGGTCGAGGAGGCCGTCTCCGTCGCTGTCAGTCGCGAACGGGTGGGTGCCGAGTCGGCGCTCCCGCGCCGCGTCGGGGCCGTCGCCGTCGGCGTCGTGTTCGCCGCCGGCGACCACGTACACGGAGGCGTTCCGCGGCGGCGACGGGACGCCGTGTTCGGTCACCGTGGCGTTGAGCCACCGGTGCTGTGACACGCCGGCGGCGTCGGAGGCGACGCGGACTCGCCGCGCGGGCTCAGACGACTTGCAGTGCAGCCAGCGCTGCCGCGGCGAGCGCGACGAGCAGCAGACTTCCGGTTGCGGCCTTCGACAGCCGGTTCACTCCCATGGAGCCGGGTCGGCGAAGGGGCGTAAAAGCCGTTACGGCGCGGCTATCACGACTGAGACGCGGCGCGGACGTGGGAGGCGGCGGCACACATCCGAAAGACGTAATCGGCGGACGCGAATCTGGACGTACATGACCGAGCTGGACGCCCACGAGCTGATCACCCGGAACACGTCCGAGGTCGTCACGGAGGAGGAAGTCGAGGCGCTCGCCGCCGACCCAGACGGGAAGCGGGTGTACGTCGGCTACGAGCCGTCCGGCGTGCTCCACATCGGGCACATGCTGACGGCGAACAAGCTCATCGACCTGCAGGACGCCGGCTTCGAGGTCGTGGTGCTGCTCGCGGACGTCCACGCGTACCTGAACGACAAGGGGACGTTCGCGGAGATTCGCGAGACGGCAGAGCGGATGAAACAGCAGTTTGTGGCGTACGGGCTCGACGAGGACAGCACGGAGTTCGTCTACGGGTCGTCGTTCCAGCTCGACGACGACTACGTGCTCGACACGCACCAACTGGAGGTGTCGACGACGCTGAACCGGGCGCAGCGCGCCATGGCGGAGCTGCAGGGCGGGGACACGGCGAAGGTGAGTCACGTCGTCTACCCGCTGATGCAGGCGCTCGACATCGTCTACCTGGACCTGGACCTCGCGGTCGGCGGCCTCGACCAGCGGAAGGTCCACATGCTGCACCGCGAGCAGATTCCGGCCATCGAGTCGGGGGAGAGCGACCACGACTACGAGGCGCGGCCGTGTCTCCACACGCCCATCCTCGCCGACCTGACGACCGGCGTCGGGAAGATGTCGTCGTCGGGGGGCGTCACAATCTCGATGGAGGACTCCGCCGAGGACATCGAGGAGAAGGTGACGTCGGCGTTCTGCCCGCCGACGCGCGACCCCGACCCGGACGACGACGGGAACGAGCGGGAGAACCCGGTGCTCGAAATCTTCCAGTACCACGTGTTCCCGCGGTTCGAGCGCGTCGTCGTGGAGCGACCCGAGCAGTACGGCGGCGACCTCGAATACGAGTCGTACGAGGCGCTCGCGTCGGACCTCGAATCCGGCGAACTCCACCCGGCGGACGCGAAGGGCGCGCTCGCCGACTACCTCGACGAACTCGTCGCGCCCGGCCGCGAAGTCCTCCGGAACGCGGACGACTGAGCCGGGAAACCGGTTTCGCAGCGGCCGAGAACTACTGGATGTGGCCTTCCTCGCGGAGCTGGTCGGCTTCGCTCTTCTCGTAGCGGAACGTCACGTCGGCCTTCTCGTCCTGCCAGTCCCACGGCTCCACGAGCACGATGTCTCCTTCGCGAATCCAGACGCGTTTCTGCATCCGTCCCGGGATGCGCGCGGTGCGCTCCGTGCCGTCCGCGCAGCGGACTTCGACGCGGTTCGCGCCGAGCATGTTCGTCACTTCGGCGAACACCTCGTCGTCGTCGGGCATTCTGAGGTCCGTTCTGCCCCCGGAGTCGTCGTCGCTCATACCCGCGGATTATCCTGTGGGGTCTTTAAATCCGCCGGGAGCGGCCGAACGACGCCCCGAGCGGCCCCCGAGCCGGTTCCGAGTCGGACCCGAGCAGCCGCCGAGTCGGGCGTGGCCGCGGGGAACCGAGCGTGTTTTCCGCGCCGCGCCGGACGACCCGGTATGTTCCAGAGACTCGGCGCCGCCGGCGTCGTCGGCGCGCTCACGCTCGTCGCCGGCCTCGCCGTCGTCGCCTACAGCCAGCCGGTCGTCGCGGTCGGTCTCGCCATGATTCTGGTCGGCACCGGCCTCGTCGTGAAGGGCCTCGCGACGAACCTGATGCGGCAGTTCGGCTTCGCGTAGACGGATTCGGCGCCGGTTCTCGCACTCGTCGACTCCGGAACGGCTCCGAGTGCTACGGCTCGAACCGGGGTGCCGCCGAGTTTCCGACCGACGGGGCTTTTCAGTGCGGGCGACGTACGTTTCGGGAGATGACAGGAGAGTTCGGGCTGGTTGCCCCCGAGGAGGCGGACGGCGTCGGCGACGAGTGGGAGTCGCTCGACGTCTCCGACGACGAAGCCGACCGGATCGCGCGGCGGCAGGACCGGGAGTTCAACCAGTTCCGGAAGCGGCTGAAGAACACCGAGCAGTTCAAAGTCGAGGCGTCGGTGTTCGACGACGCCACGCTCGCCGCGCTGTACAAACTGGTGCAGGACGGCTACATCTCGGCGTTCGGCGGCCCGATTTCGACCGGGAAGGAGGCGAACGTCTACGAGGCGCTCGGCCGCGACGACCGCGAAATCGCCGTGAAGGTGTACCGCATCAACACCTCGAACTTCCGGCACATGCGCGAGTACCTGCAGGGCGACCCGCGGTTCGAGGGCATCGGCAGCGACAAGAAGAAGGTCGTGCTGGCGTGGGTCCGCAAGGAGTACGCGAACCTGCTCCGGGCGAAACGCGCCGGCGTCCGGGTCCCCGAACCCATCGCCGTCCAGCGGAACGTCCTCGTGATGGACCTCGTCGGGCACGCCGAAGACCGCGCGCGCCGGCTCTCGGAGGTGAACGTCGAGAACCCCGAGACCGCCTACGAAGTCGTCCGCGAGTACGTCCGCCGCCTCTACTCGGCCGGACTGGTCCACGGCGACCTCTCGGAGTACAACATGATCATCCACGAGGGCGAACTGTTCGTGATCGACCTCGGGCAGGCCGTCACCGTCCACCACCCGAACGCCGAGGAGTTCCTGAAGCGCGACTGCGAGAACGTCGCCGCGTTCTTCTCCCGGCAGGGAATCGAGGTCTCCGGCGACGACCTCCGCGAGTACGTCACGGACGCCGACCCGGCGCCGTCGGCCGAACCGGACCCGGACGCGAACCCGAATCCGAGCGCGGACGCGAACGCCGACACCGCCTCCGGCGACGCCGACGCAACCACGGATTCCGACGAGTAGTTCGGTCCGCAGCGCCGCGCAGGCGCCGTGTGAGCCGGTGCCGCGGCACCACGGCGAGGGAACCCTTAAAACCGTCCAGCGGGAACTTCACTACATGCAACACGTGAAGGTCCCGCAGGACCGCATCGGTGTCCTCATCGGCGAAGGGGGTGAGACGATGCGCGAAATCGAGGAGCGCGCCGAGGTGCGCCTCGACATCGACTCCGAGACCGGGTCGGTCGGCATCGACACCGTCGGCGACCCCGTCACCGGGATGGTCGCGCCCGACGTCGTCCGCGCCATCGGCCGCGGCTTCACGCCGGAGGCGGCGCTGTCGCTGCTCGACCACGACCTCCGCCGGTTCGACCTCGTCGACATCGACGAACAGACCCGCAACAAGAACGATCTCCAGCGGCAGAAGGGCCGCCTCATCGGCGAGAACGGCCGCACCCGCGAACTCATGGAGCAGCTCAGCGGCGCCGACGTCGTCATCAAGGGCACGACCCTCGGCGTCATCGGCCAGCCCGAGGAAGTCGAAGCCGTCCGCCGCGCCGCCGGCATGATTCTCGACGGCGCACCCCACGGCGCCGTCTACTCGTTCCTCGAACGCAAACACAACGAAATCCACGGCTCCCCCGACCTCGCGCCGCCGAGCGCCGACGAAACCCGGTAAGACCGACCTCTCTGCGTCTGTTTCTCGCCCGGAGCGTGATTCCGTGCCACGGACTCCCGATAGTATATAAACCTCTTCGTGTTACTCATTCACACAGTGGTGTACCGCGTCGTGCGACCCGTTGGCAGCACGCAGCGTAACACTTTTATAGAATCGAAAACAATCAACGCCCGTCATGTCTCAGCGTCAGCGGATGGGCAATCAGCCCATGATCGTACTCTCGGAGGACAGCCAGCGCACGTCCGGAAAGGACGCGCAGTCGATGAACATCACGGCCGGCAAGGCCGTCGCAGAGTCCGTTCGGACCACGCTCGGTCCGAAAGGGATGGACAAGATGCTCGTCGACTCCTCGGGCGGCGTCGTCGTCACGAACGACGGCGTGACCATCCTGAAGGAGATGGACATCGACCACCCGGCGGCCAACATGATCGTCGAGGTGTCCGAGACCCAGGAGGACGAGGTCGGCGACGGCACCACGACGGCTGTCGTCATCGCCGGTGAACTGCTCGACCAGGCCGAGGAACTCCTCGACTCGGACGTCCACGCGACGACCATCGCGCAGGGGTACCGACAGGCCGCCGAGAAGGCCAGCGAGGTCCTCGAAGAGAAGTCCATCGACGTCACCGCGGAGGACCGCGAGACGCTCGAGAAGATCGCCGCGACGGCGATGACCGGCAAGGGCGCCGAGTCCGCCCGCGAGGCGCTCTCGCAGCTCGTCGTCGACGCCGTGCTCGCCGTCCGCGACGACGACGGCGTCATCGACACCGACAACGTCTCCATCGAGACGGTCGTCGGCGGCTCCATCGGTAACTCGGAGCTCATCGAGGGCGTCATCGTCGACAAGGAGCGCGTCGACGACAACATGCCGTACGCCGTCGAGGACGCCGACATCGCGCTGTACGACGGCGCCCTCGAAGTGAAGGAGACCGAGATCGACGCTGAGGTCAACGTCACGGACCCCGACCAGCTCCAGCAGTTCCTCGACCAGGAGGAGAAGCAGCTCCGCGAGATGGTCGACCAGCTCAAGGCCGTCGGCGCTGACGTCGTCTTCGTCGGCGACGGCATCGACGACATGGCCCAGCACTACCTCGCACAGGAGGGCATCCTCGCCGTCCGCCGCGCGAAGGACTCCGACCTGACGAGCCTCGCCCGGTCGACGGGCGCCCGCGTCGTCGCCAGCCTCGACGACATCACCGAGGACGACCTCGGCTTCGCCGGCTCCGTCGCCCAGAAGGACATCGGCGGCGACGAGCGCATCTTCGTCGAGGACGTCGACGACGCGAAGTCCGTCACGCTCGTGCTCCGCGGCGGGACCGAGCACGTCGTCGACGAGGTCGAACGCGCCATCGACGACGCGCTCGGCGTCGTCCGCACGACGCTCGAAGACGGGCAGGTGCTGCCGGGCGGCGGCGCCCCCGAAACCGAGCTCGCGCTCGAACTCCGCGACTTCGCCGACTCCGTCGGCGGCCGCGAGCAGCTCGCCGTGGAGGCGTTCGCCGACGCGCTGGAAGTCATTCCGCGCACGCTCGCCGAGAACGCCGGTCTCGACCCGATCGACTCGCTCGTCGACCTGCGCTCGAAGCACGACGGCGGCGCGTTCGGTGCGGGCCTCGACGCCTACACCGGCGACGTCATCGACATGGAGAGCGAGGGCGTCGTGGAGCCGCTCCGCGTGAAGACGCAGGCCATCGAGTCCGCCACCGAGGCGGCCGTCATGATCCTCCGCATCGACGACGTCATCGCTGCCGGCGACCTCAAGGGCGGCGGCACCGACGACGGCGGCGACGAGGAGATGCCGCCGGGCGGCGGCGGCATGGGCGGCATGGGCGGTATGGGCGGCATGGGCGGCGCGATGTAAACGCGGGGACCGACCTCGCACCCTGACCGGCGCGGCGCCGGTCACACATCGGCCCGCCGGCCGACCGACCCCCTCCCGCACCGCTGCGACGACCACGGCTTCCGGACCACGTCACCGGACTTTTTCGCGCCGACGCAGAACTCGGCAGTCACGACTCCCCGATTCACACTCGCTGTTGCTGCTGCTGTCCTGCGGTCTCGCTGGCACCGCGACTCAGAAGCCGTTCCGGCCGAGCACGACGACGAGCGTCGCAGTCTGGACGAACAGTCCGGCGGCGTACGTCGCGAGGCGGGCGCGGATGCCGCGCGGCACCGCGGAGGCGCCGGGTTCGCTGTTGCCGCCGAGGAATCCGCGGTGCTGGTCGGGGCCGCGGTTCGCCTCGTCCGACCGGAGCGTGCGGGTGTCGGCGAGGAAGACGCCGGTCAGCACGGCGGCGCTGAGCGTCGACAGCCCGAGGACGGCGACGCCGACGTCGACCCCGGCGGCCCACGACGCGGCGGCGACCGCGACGACCGTGGCCGCCGGGTAGGCGACCCCGAGTCGGGCGTACGCGGCGAGGCGGCGGCGCTGCATGGCTCCCGGTGGACCGTCCGCGCCGAAATGGGTTCCGTTCGTCGCCCGCGTAGCCGTCACTCCCGTCCGCCTTCGGCAGAGACCGACCGTCGCCGAATCGCGGCCGTCACCGCGGCGCGTGACGACACCTTTTCCACCGCGTGCCGAACACCGGGTGATATGAGCGACTCAACCGCGGAGGCGGACGCCGGATTCACCGCGGCCGACGCCGCCGAAATCGCCCGGGAGCACGCCGACGCGTTCGACGCGCTAGCGGCGGCGCTCGACGGAGACGGCGAGTCGCCCGCCGCCGGCGGCACCACCGACGCGGACGGCCTCGGAGGCAACGACGGCGCGGACGACTCGGACGACGCGAACGACGCAGCCGACTGGCGGCCCGAGGTCGACGCGGCCCTCGTCCGGCCGGGCGACGACGCCTACGACGACGCGCGGCTCGTGTGGAACGGACTGGTCGAACGGTACCCGGCCGCGGTCGTGTACGCCGCCGACGCGGCCGACGTCGCCCGAATCGTCGAAACCGCCCGCGAAACCGGGCTCGGCGTCGCGCTGCGCTCCGGCGGCCACTCGGTCGCCGGCGCCTCCACCTGCGACGGCGGCGTCGTCCTCGACTGCTCGCGGATGGACGCCGTGACCGTCGACCCGGACGCCGGAACCGCGGTCGTCGAACCTGGCGCGACGCTCCGCGACGTCGACGAGGCGACCCAGGCGCACGGACTCGCCACCCCGCTCGGCGTCGCCCCCGACACCGGCGTCACCGGCTTGACGCTCGGCGGCGGCACCGGCTACCTCACCCGCGGCTACGGACTTGCGTGCGACCGGCTCACCCGCGTCGACGTCGTCACCGCAGCCGGCGAGATCGTCACGGCGTCCGCCGACCGGAACCCCGACCTGTTCCGGGCGCTCCGCGGCGGCGGCGGCAACTTCGGCGCCGCCGTCGAACTGGAGTTCGACCTCGTGGAACTGGACCACGACGTCGCGATGTGCGACACGTGGTACCGCTTCGGCGACGCCGACCACGCCGCCGCGCTGCTCCGCCGGTACCGCGAACTCACCCGCGACGCGGACCGCGAGACCAACGTCTCCCCGTACGTCGCCGTCGTCCCCGAATCCGCCGACGGAGACGGAGGCCGCAGCGGCGACCGCGGCGGCGACTCGGTTGCTGACGGTGCCGCCGCTTCCGACGACGCGGCCTCCGCTACGGCTGACGCTTCGTTCCCCGACGACGCCGCGGGGGACCTCGCGCTCTGCTTTCTCGGCGCGTACGCCGGCGACCCCGAGCGCGGCGAGGCCGAACTCCGGCCGTACCGGGAACTCGACGACGACGCGCTGCTCGCTGACCGCGCCGAGCGCCTCCCGTATCTCGAACTCCAGCGGCTCCTCGGCGGCGACTCCCCGCAGGGCGACCGCTACTACTGGAAGTCCATCGCCGTCGACGACCTCACGGACGACCTCGTCGAACTGACCGTCGACCGGATGCGGCGGATGCCGGGCGACCGCGACACCGTCGTGGTCTGGCCGCTCGGCGGCGCCGTCGCCGACTTCGACCCCGACGAGACCGCGATTCCGGGCCGCGACGCCGACTTCGTCCTCAACTTCGAGGCCGCCTGGGAAGACCCGGCGGACGACGCCGAGCAGCGCCGCTGGGCGAAGCGCAGCGTCGAACTGGTCCGCGACCGCGCCGGCGGCGACGACGGCGAACTCCCGAACTTCGCCGGCGACGAAGCCGGCGCCGCCGCCGCCCGCGCCGTGTTCGGCGAGAACTACGAGTGGCTCCGCGACGCCAAAACCGAGTGGGACCCCGAGAACGTGTTCGGGCCGAGCGGCCGACTCGACCCGCGCTGACCGGCCCGCGGCGCCGGCTACGACTCCGCGCCGCCGCCGAACTCGACGACCTCGTAGCCGATGTTCTGCTCGCGGAGCGGGTCGGCGTGCCGCGACAGCAGGTCCGTCGTCACCACCAGCAGCACCGACAGCCCCCGACTCGCCGCTTCCGGCACGGCGCCGGCCGTCCCGAACCGGATGTCGGGGGTGACGCCGGCGCGCCGCGCCGCGACCAGCGCCTCGGTGCCCGCGGTCGCGACCAGGTCGTGCGACGAGAGCCGCGACCGGATGGCGTCGTCGTCGAGCGCGTCGCTCCCGTCGTCCTGTACCGGCGGGACGGACAGCGCCGTCACCGTCCCCGGGTCGTAGTCCAGCATCCCCTCGAACTCGGTGACCGCGACGTCCTGCTCGGCCGCCGCGTCGGTGACGGCGAGCGCGGTCGCCTCCCCCGTCTCCTCGGACGCGCCGGGCGTCGCGTGCTGGACGCCGTCGCGCATCGTCAGCGTCACGCGCTCGCCCGCCGAAATCTCCGCGGTCGCGATGGCGGCGTCGACGTCCACCTGCTCGATGACCTCCTCGGAGACGTACTCGACGAACCCGCGGAGGTCGTCGGTCTGCGTGATGAGCCAGTCGACCCCCTCCTTCGTCACCTCGTACCGGCCGCGGCCGTGCTTCCGCACCTGCCCCTCCTGCACCAGGTCGCCGAGGTAGTCGCTGACCGCCTGCGTCGTCACGCCGATGGCCTCCGCGATTTCGCGCTGACTCACCGCCGGCTGGCGGTCCGCGATCTCCACGAGAATCTGGTACCGCGTCGCGTTCCGCTTACTCCGCAGCACCCCGAGTTCGCCGTCGTCGCCGTCGTCCCGGTCGCTCATTACCGGCGCAGACGGCCCGTCACCGGAAATATCTTCGCAGATATGCGAGCCAGGTTGAACTCCACGCGAGCAGCGGCCGAGCGGCAACGGCTGATTTCGGAGGCTGTGGTCGACGCGCCCCGCCGGAGACAACTCAGATTGCGCTCAGAACCGCGGAGCGACGAGGCGGTGAGCGGAGAGCGCACTCAGCAGTTCCGCTGCTCCGCCCCGTTCCGCTCCGCGCTGCAAAAATGGTGCGCGTCCGTTAGGACGGCGTCTGGCCCTTCGCGAGCGTCTGCGAGGTCTGACCGGTCGCGGACGTCCAGATCACGCGGACGTCCGTGTTTTCCGGGATATTCGTCAGGTTTGCACTGTCGCCTGCGGTGACTGGAAGCCCGAAGTCCGTCGTGTTTCCGTTCCCGGCCGTCAGGTTCAGCGACTTGGTGTTATCCGAGTTGAGCGTCGCCCCGCCTTGGTGAGTGGCGATGACTTTGTATTCCGCGGACGCATTTCCGTTGTAGTCGAAGCCGAACGATGCCTGTGGCGGACTCGTCTGCAGGTTCTGGCCGAGCCCGAGCACGAACGTCCCGATGACGGCCGCGAGGATGACGGTGATCGCCACCATCAGGATGACCCCGATGACCGGCGACACCGCGCGGTCGTCCGTGATGAGCTTCTTGAATCTCATGCGGACTAGGGGACTGTTGGCGGGTACTAAAAACCAACTGCCAGCGGACGCGTACGGCTGGAACGCCTGCCGGGTAGGCAGGCGAAGTTGGAACTCAAGCGGCGACCATTCGCTGTGCCGCCGACACAGTACTCTCACCCCGCGGCATAAATTTTCCCCGTGGAACCGTCCGAAACTCGTCTTCGTCGGTAGTCGAGGAGCCGGACGGCCTCGAACCGCACGGGTTTGCCGGACCGCGCCGCGCTACCGGAAACTGGACAGTCGAGATAGCTGTGACTCCGAAAATTCTTCGATTCGGCTAATCCTTCGCCGAGTATCGCCAAGTATCAACTGCTAAGTGAGGCCGCAGGCTCCAGAGAATCGATGGACGGTCGGGACTTAGAGTCGCCAACCCCCGACAGGAGCTATACTGCTCACCTCGATTACGGTCGGGTTCGCCGCCGAACTGAACTAGGCGTCAAAGAGGGAGACGTGCTCTGGTTCATCGTTCAGCTGGAGTATAACCACGCACCGGAGTACGGAGCTGAAGACGACTGGCAGCACGTCGCCCGATTCGATCATCACCCGCACATGGATTGGGGTCACGACATCACGGAGGAACGACTCCACATCGATCTGTACGCCTACGGCAATCTGAAGGTGGACGTTCAGAAAGGGTTCCCTGAGATACCGGTGAACAGAGCCCCGGCGTACTGTGAGCGCTTCTTCGACGAGCGATATGAAGACCTACTCGCCGACTATCACGAGCGTTCGAAGTAAGAACGTGGGTTACGACTCGCTGACCGATTCGAGGTCGTCGAGTTCGGGGAGTTCGAACTCCGTCGCGTCGAATTCCTCTTCCGGCTTGTCGGTGAGCTCTGCCAATTCCTCCGCGGCAGACTCTCGACGGTGACGGGAGGCCATATACACGAATCCAACAGCCGTGCTCTAATAAGTAATTGGGTTAATTAATTCCGGCTAGGTGTGAGTCCCTCCGGGGCGAGAATTGATGACCGGTCTACCCATAGGGCTCAGTTGAACTCCTTGACCCTTGATTGATTTAGAGATGGTCGGTAAGTACAGAGGAGGGAGGTGACGCCTTTGAGGCGCTCAACTTATGTCTCGAAAAATCCGCGAATCGACTCAGTGACTTTTCCTTGTCCCGTTGGAGAGAGGATGTGCTTCTCCTCGGCGAGAACTTCGGTTTCGGTGAGATCGGGGACTCGGTCTCTGGCACGCGGAATAATCGCGTCGGGCGGGAAGAATGGGTCATTCTCGGCGGCAAACACGGCGACGGGCGCAGTGAAGGCTTCGAGTTCGGCTGCGTCAGCCTCGGGGAACTCGCGTTCGAGCTCCACGTGGCGGAGGGACGCCGCAATCGTCTCACGGACGACGGGGTCAGCCTCTGCTTGGGTTACCATCTCACTCAAGACAAGGTCGAGTAGCCAGTCACTCCCGAGGAACCGATACAGGATTGCGGGCAACCCAACCTTCAGCATCGGGAGGAGTGGCCCTATTCCGAACCCGGCGGGTACAACGAGGGCCGCACGCTCGATGCGCTCGGGAGCAAGTGCTGCCGTCCGCAGGATGATACCACTCCCGTAGGATGTCCCAATCATCGGCGCACTATGCAGGTCGAACGCATCAAGGAGATCGACAACCCACTCACCATAGCCGTCTCCTTGTGGGTCGAGACGTGTTTCCGCGCTGTGGCCCGGCTGGCCGATGATATCTGGCGAGATGAGTCGGTAGTCATCGGCGAGTCCAGTAAACCACGCCAGTGTCATCGGATTCGTAGCGTTTCCACCGTGAAAGACGAGAACGGGCTGGCCGTGTTCTGGCCCTACCATAAGTATATGCGTTGAGCCATGCCGTGTATCGATTTCCTCCTCGTCAACGGTGACATCCAACTCGTCGACGGCCTCCGCGTATACCGTTTCAAGCGCCTGTCTACCCGCCGGTGAACGATAAATAGACATAGGTGCTACCACGACATCAGCAGCCCTGACAAAGTACATTACGGTTGGAATGAATATATTCGCGGTGATTTTGGGGTAATACTCCAGAAGCAGGCGTTTCCTGACCCATCGACGGTCGATTAGCAATCCTACCTCTCGGCTGTTTCACCACAGATAGTATCGAACTAATCGGGTTTCAACAGAGCTACCGATAGCGACTCTCGACCCGTGTCCGATACCGGAGCCCCAGTACGGACGTGTTCGCCACTTCCTGAATCGTCGTCGGGTCCACGTCGCCCCGGGCGTCCTCGATGTTCTCTTTCGACTCGATGAGGTGCCGGAGCGCGGCGTCGATCACCTTCGACCGTGGTGGGTCGTCGTCGGGGCCGGCGGCGACGATCTCGGCGGCGCGGTCGAATTCTCGTTTCCGTTCGTCGGTGAGCTTGAGGCTGGTTCGGTCGGTCATGTGGTCACAGGTATGCACCGGGGGCTGAATCCCGCGGTGCTCGGGTTGCTGAACGCGGCGGTGCTTATCAACGGGTGTCGACGGGCGGACGCGCTCGGGCCGACCGCGGGGACCGCACCCCGTGAGAGTATGCACGGGGCGGCGGGAGCGGACGGGGCGAGGTATGCACATCGAGGTTGGGCGTTACTTCTGAGTGCGACCCCGTGGTGTCGCGTCTGAGACCCCCGCATCGCGGGGTTACTCGCTTCGCAGCGACGCCGGCAGGTCCGCGACTTCGCCGTCCTGCACGTCGCGGATGACGTACACGCCCTCACCGAGTCGCTGGTAGTGAACGCGCTTCCCGCTCGGCACTTCTCCGTCCTCGTCGAGCACGCCGTCAAGTTCCAGGTCCGATTTGTCGAGCGAGACCTTCGCGGTGCCGTTGTCGTCCGAAAGTGACCGGAGACCCATATCCGGAAGGCCGGCGCCGTTCCACTTGTAGACCCCGCACCCTTTCACCGCCTACCTCCCGATTCACTCACCGACTCCGCCTAGAGTTATTCCCCCACTTACCAGCCTGCTACCCCTGTTGCGCGTGGGTTTCCGGGATGCAGCATGGCTTACACAGAATTCGACGCGGAGGATATCGGGCTGCTGGTGCTCGGTATCTTCGCCTCCGCTGTCCTCGTCGGAATCGCGTCAGTTGAAGCGTTCAACGTCGGAATGTCGGACACCTTCACGGTATCCGGTATTCAGACGAGCATCGCGTGGGTGGTGTCGGTCGCCACCCTCGTCGGCATCGTCATCACGAACGACAACACCGAGCTGTTCAGCAAGGACGGCCTCGACGAGCTTCGTGAGTCGGACATGGCCGAGGCGTACGTCTACGCGACGCTCGGCGCCGCCGCCGTGCTCGTCGGCTGGGTGTTCTTCCCCGCGGTGTCGTCGTTCTTCAAATCATCCGACCTGTGGGGCGTCGTCTACATCGCGCTCATGACCGTCGCACAGGTCGCCGTCGGATGGATCTACTGAGCCAATGACTCGGCTCACCACCTCGTCCGTCGCGACGCTCGCCATGCTCGCTGTCGCGCTGTTCGCAGCAGTCGGCGGCGCGGCAGCCCACAGCACCGGCGACACGCACGTCCACGTCGCCAACCCGACCGTCGCCGTCGACGCCGACACTCAGAGCGTCTACGCCGACGTGAACGCCTCGCAAGCGGACACCACAGCGAATGTGACGGTGACGTTCGAGGCGATGGAGAACGGCTCGGTCACGTCGACTCTCGCCACGAAAACCGCGACCGTCGCGCCCGGGTCGTCGCAGCTGATCGAGCAGTCAGTGAACGGGACCGAGTACGACGCTGTCCGGATCTCTGTCGTGCTCGATAATTCGACGGCTTCCCCGGAGAACGTCTCGGTTTCGACAGGCAAGATCCAGATGGTAGCCGGCGGCGGTGGGGGAACCGGCCTCCCCGGCGGCTCCGTGAAGGGGGTGCCGGTGTTGCTGGTGGTCGCCGTCGTCGGTATCGGCGGCTACCTCTGGATTTCGGAGGACTAACCCCATGAAATCCATTTATCAGGCACTCACGTACTCGGCAGTTGCATCAACCGCCGCGGCCGGCGTGCTCGCTCGCCGCGGCGAAGTGACGGCGACGCTGGCGGTCGCGCTGCTCGCTGTCGTCGCGCTCGGCGTCCGAATCGGACATGACCGGTCGCTACAGCGCGCGCTGCCGTCGCCTCGGCTACCGGCGCGCGGCGCGGCCGTTCGGGTCGGCGCGGCGCTGCTGCTCGTCTCGGCGGCCATGACCGGCGCGGTCGGCCCGTCGGCGGTCGAGCCGGCGGCGGCCATGCATCAATGCGGCGGCGTCGAGCAACTGGCGGCGTTCTCAGTCGGCAGCGTGGGCCTCGTGACAAACAAACTTGGCCTCACGTCGATTGACTGCCTCGAATCGCACCGCGCCGAGGCTATCAACCAGATGCAGCAAATCGACAAGAACGAGACGCAGCTGTCCATCTATCAGGCCGCAGTAACGTCGAAGTCACGGCTTGAGACGACGAAAACGACGTATCAGAACTATCTGAATGATACCGAATCCGCTGCGTGGATGCGGGCCGAAATGGAAATCGCTGAAGCGTACAAAAACGGCTCGTCAAAGGCTATTGCGAAGACTCAGGCTCGCAAGGCGATTGCTGAATACTACGCGAAGAAGCAAATCAACCTGATTCAGCAGTGGAACACGACCGTCGTGTCGACGTGGACGCTCGAAAAGCAGGCTGACACCAGCAGCAACGTCAGTAACGGGTTCGTGGATGCCCGGCAGAAATCCACGAACAGCGAGCAGTGTCTAAGCACCAGTATCACCGGTAACAGCTCCTCTACGGTCACTTTGGTTAATTCGTCGACGGTGAACGTGCGGGCGCTGTCATTCTCGCTCCAAACAGATCCCTGCGGTTCGATTGAGGGCGCTACCACTATCACGAAAACCATCAACTCCGGCCTTGCACCGGGTGGAGAGTACGGAGACGTGCAGTATGTGTACGTCCAGGGGCACATGAGCAGCGCCGACCGTATCAGGTACCTGTATTTCGCGGACTGGGCCGACCTCTGGCGGCGAATCGAGCAGCAGAACAGCAACCTCCAGGCCGAGGTCGGGCCGTTCGTCAATTCAACTTGGCAGGCGTTCCAGACTGGCAAAATCAACGCCTCAGACGTTATCTCGCGGAACACCGCCATGTTCCGCTACGGCGTCGATACAATCCAGAATGACACCTCCCTTTACACGTCGACCGCGGCGCTGGCGACGATGGGGCTTGATATGCCGAAAATCAACGGTACAGGCCAAATGACGGTTGAATACAACGGCCTAACCTACCACGGGCTTGTGCTCGCGCAGCAGGCGCCAAACGGTTCGTGGACGGTCGGCAGAACGTACCACACCTCGAATATCACGGGGAACGTGATGCTCGTCACGGTCAACGGTGAGCGGCTCACTATGAACGGCGAGTTCACGATAACCTCAATGACGGCCGAGGATGGCACGTCAATGCAGACGGTGAAAGCGACGAAAGTCGTGTATAAAACCTCCAATGCGTCCGAATTGATGAATAAGATGCAGCAGATTCGGCAGTTGCGCGCCGAGTTGGAGGAACGTGAGCCGAAGGCCGGCGGCGGTGGAACCGGCGGCAGCGGCGGCGGGCTGTTGAAGCAACTCGCCGCGGTGCTCGGCGTGTCGGTCGGCGTCGCGGCGGTCATCGTGCTGGCGGCCGGCGTGCTCGTCGTGAAAATCTATTCGCCGAACTGAGGGGCTGAAACGCCTCTATTCCTCATTATGACCGAAAACGACACTCCGACGACGACGAGACGCACCGCTCTGAAAGTGCTCGGCGGCGCCGCCGCGACCGCGGCGACCGCGTCGACGGCAGCCGCACAGTCGACGCCGACCGCGCCGCCGACGGAGACCGCGAGCGACGACGGCGAGCAGGTCGTCGCACAGATCGGGCCGATTGTGACGCTCCGCGATTGGCGGTACCAGAGCGGCGTGTTCACGCTCACGCTCGACGCCGAGTATCCGAGCGCCGTCAAAATCACGGACAGCGGCGCGGTCATGCGGGCGTGGTCTGAGGGCAGCGGCGGCGGGGTCACAGAGATCCCGACCCGCGGCGTCGAAATCACGGGCCGGACGACGGTCGAATTCGACGCAGTCGAATTCAACGGCGCCGCAGCCCTCACCGTCGCCAGTACCCGCGGCACGGTCCTGATTCGGTCAGACGCGATTGAAACCGGGAAGCCGGCCGTTGACTTCGGAACCGCCGGCTTACTCGCAGGCGCGTCGGCCGTCGGTTCCGGCTGGTACTCGTTCCGCCGTGGCCGCGAAAAGCTCGAAGAATCCGACGAACCGGAGGCCGACCGAATCGCATGACCTTGACCGAATCGCTCGTCGACGCGATATCAGACAATCTCCGAACGCTCATCGTCGTCGCCGTCGGCTACGTCGCCGCCGTCGAGATGGAACTCGTCTCGATGGGGTACCCGGAACTCCCGTCGCTCCCCGGGTGGTGGCAACTCGTCGTCCTCGCCGCTATCGCGGTCGCCGTCGTCGGCTGGATCGTCGGCTCCAAGCTCGCCGAACTCCTCCCCGACCCCGTCGGCACCATCCTCGTCGCCCAGGAGGCCCACGACGCGACCGGCGGCGCAATCTACGAACTGAACGATGAAGCCTGGCAGCAGCTGGAGGTCGTTGACGGCGAACTCTACCCGTGGAGCGCCAGCCCGCACGACGTGTACGAGTGCCGCCGATTCAACCCCGACACGTGGACGGCGGTCGCCAACTGGAAGGGGACGAAGCCGGCGAGTGAACTGTCGTCGCAGACGGACCGCGACGAGATTATGCGGCAGATCCGGGAGTTGCGCGAAGAGCACGAGCAGGAGGCTCGATACGGCCGGATGGTGCGTCAGTCGCTGCCGTCGCTGCTCCGCGCGCTCGATAAACGGCGGGCACAGGCGATGAACGCAGCCCTTGAGGATACGGTGTCGCCGACGTGGGACGACAAGCCAATCGACGAGATGATCGCCGACCGCGTCCCCGACCGCGCCCTCCCCGACTACATGCGCGACGACGAGGACAGCACCGACGACGCCGACGAGGAACTCGTCTCAATCGACCTGCTCGACGACGAAGAAGCCCTCGACCCGGCTTCGGAAATCGACGGCGCGACCGACCCGCTCCGGAACGACGGAGGGAGTGAGCCATGAGCGAGGACAGCAGCAGCGTCTACGCCGCCGCCCAAGGCCGGACGTTCCTCGCCGGCGAGCTGGAAGGCCACGACCCCGAATACGTCCACGAGTTCGCCGGACTCATCGGCGACAAAGAGACGCTGGATCTGCTGAACTACCTGTGTGCGCTCTGGCGCGACGAAGACGAATCCTTCCTCGACACCCGGCTCGGCACCGAGATCGTCACGTCGGCGGCTACTCACCAGATGGACCGCGCCTTCAAGCACGGAAACGCGTCCGTGCTTCAGGGCGCAGTCGGCCTGACCGACCGCAGCGACGACGGCAGGGAAATCCTGTCGGACGCCGCTGGTCGCCTCGAAAACGAGGGCGCTATCGGCCTCGTACTCGGGCCGCCCGGTGCCGGGAAGACGGCGCTCACGCTCGATATCGCCCGTGTCTGGGCGGCTCGCACAGGCGGGAAGTTGGTCGGGAATACGTCGTGGGACGGCTTCGACGACGTGGTCAGGTCCGACACGGAACTGCTGGAAGCGATGGGGCACCACGACGGCCCGGTGCTCGCCGTCATCGACGAGACCGCCCAGGAACTGAGCGGCTTCGGCTCGTCCTCGAAGCAAGCCGAAGCGTTCAGCGACGCGCTCACGTTCGTCCGGAAGCGCGAGGAAGAGCACGGCCCGTATGCGAAACGCGGGAGCGTGCTGATGGTGAATCACACGCGGACGAAGACGGCGAAGGCGTTCCGCGACTTGGCGTCGTTCGGCGTCGAAAAGCCTTCACGCGACGACCCGGGCCGCGCGAAGCTGCTGAACTCCGAAGCTGACTCCGACGAGTTCGAGGAGGTAACCGAGTACAAGGGAATCAGCGACACGCGCGAGCAGTACGACGAACACGAAGGCTCGGAGTTCGTGATTCACGGCGTCGATGACGACGACGAAACCGGCGGCGGCGTCGACGAAAGCGACGTGAAAAAGCGGGAAGCACGCCGGACGGTGATTCGGGCGTGCAAGCCGTGGGACGACGATTCGGGCGCGTCATACGAGGAGGCGGCCGAATTAGTGGATTGGTCGGATTCGTGGGTCGGCAACCAGATTCGCGACTGGAAGGCGGGGAAGTTCCGTGATATCGTGGCGAAGCCGGACGGTGAGACTGCGTGACTGCGTCGGGACTCGGCCGTCGCCACCACTACCTCCCCCGGGGGTGGCGCATACCTAATTATAGTATGGTCGTCTCCGGGGGGTGCGCGCTGGTGGCCCGGGGGGTGCCGAACGGAATTTTTGCGAGAATCGAGCAGAATCGCGGCTGTGTCGGGGTCATGGGTCAAAAGTCAGGTGTTCAGGCGTGAATCGGTCGCAGAACGCGGCTCGGTACGGCGCGCTCGCCGAGGCGCACGCTCGCGAGCGGTACGGTCTCGACGCCGAGCACGACGCGTATCACGACGCTGTGGACGACGACGGCCGGCCGTGGGACGTGAAAGCCTGTCTGGTGACGCGGGACGCGCCTCGATTCCGGCTGTGGAAAGAGCAGCACGCTCGGCTCGCCCGGGAGGGCGGCGGCTACGTGTTCGTGAAGTACCGGCCGGTCGGCCGCGGGATTCGAGTGCTGGGGACGCGGTCGGTGCGGGCGCAGTCGCTTCAGGTGTCGTTCTACGGTGCCGGTGAGCACGAGAAGGGAGAACAGGTGAAGGTGCCACCGTCTACTGTTTTTTAGTCCGGTGAGTTGTGAAACGGTCGTCCAATCGACTGAAGCTTATCCGATTGCGTGCTGTATAGTTTCGTATCTGAATGGCGTATTTAGTGACCTGCACAGAGTGCAACCTTAAACGAGTGTTTCAAGAAGAGTCCGCCATGCTGGAGTTTCAGGAGAAGCATGAAAAAGAGAATCAACAGCACATTATAGAATTCATGTCTGTTGAGTCAGAAGACAAGTCAGGCTAAGGCGGCGATTAGCCTCATTCCAGAAGTAGGTCAGCCACCCATCTAATATCACGAATTTAATTCCTAGATAGCCTATACCGCGATAATTCACCTCAAACACACTTATGCCTACAGGAACGAATGTCAGTATACCTGAAAGGGTGGTACAATGTCAGAAAGTACGATTTCCGTTCTTCACGTTGACGATGAGGCTCCGTTCCTTGACCTCGTGAAGACGTATCTTGAGCGTGACGACGATATTCGCGTTGTTTCTGTTTCGGGTGCTGAGGAAGCCATTCAGAAATTCGATGATGAAGAAGTAGACTGCATAGTGAGCGACTACAGAATGCCTGAAATGAACGGCATTTCCCTACTGAACGCAATTAGGAGCCGCGCTGAAGACTTCCCCTTCATCCTATACACAGGCCAAGGGTCCGAAGAAATCGCTAGTGAGGCGATTACGGCAGGGGTCTCAGACTACGTGCAGAAAGGCCGTGGCAGGGACCACTACGAACTCTTGATCAAGCGAATCAAGAACAACGTCTCGAAGTACGAGACTGAGCAGCGGATTCAACAGGTCTACGAAGCAATTGACGCTGTCAACGAGGGGGTTGCTATCTGTGACGAATCCGGGACGCTCATTCACGTTAACCAGGCGTATGCGTCGGTGTTGGGATATGATTCCTGTGAGCTGATCGGAGAACACTGGAATATTCTCTACCGTGATAATGTGGTGCAGGAAGTAGAGAACGGAGTGATCCCGGAGGCGATGGATGCAGAGCCATGGATTGGGAAAGCCCGTAAAGTCCGCAAGGACGGAACAGAAGTGATCGTCGAAAACAAATTACTGTTCACAAGCGGCGGACTCATGGTTTGCATCATCGGAGACGCTGAACCCGCTGACGGAACAGAACCCGTTACACAAGCGACAGCGTAGATCCCGACGAGCCCTGTTTTGTGAACACCCTCGGTCCCCCCACGGCTAGCGCGCCGCTTGCGCGGCGCGCGGCCCCCTTCGCTTCGCTTGGGGACCGCGGCCGCTGTCGCGGGGCGGGGCGGTGGTCCCTTGGACCTGTGGCTTTAGCCACACGCCTAACGCGGAACCGAACCCTCCCCGTTGGGTTCGGTCGCGCGGAGCTGCTCGATCACCGCGGTCGAAGCCGGTGAACTACTCCACATGAAACAGGGGTTCGGCGTCGTTCGGGCCGATATCGGCGGTTCTCAGGGGGTTCAGAACAGAGTTGTCACTACCCGCGACGGGCCGCGTATCGGCCCGCCGCGGGAGCGGACTGCTACCCGAGCAGGTCGGCGACGGTCTGCTGACGCTTCCCGCGGCTCTCCGCGTACGTCCAGGTCACGACGGCCTGCCGGAAGCCGGCCGCGTCGCGGCCGGCGTCGGTCCACCGCTTGAGGGCGTCGCGGAGCTCGGAGACGACGCGCGGATACCGGTTGAACGTCCCCGAGGCCGGCTTGTCACCGACTTCGCCGAGCCGGATTTTCTCGACGGCCTCGCGGCGGCTGTCGGTCTCTACGTCGTGCGCTGCGAGCCACGTCTGAAGCGCGCTGGTTGCTTCATCGAGGCCGCGCTCGGCGGCGAGCAGCGCCTGTCCGGCGGCGTCGGCCATGGTTCGCTCGGCTTCCCGAGCCTCCTGGACGGCCTCGTGAACCATCTCGGCGATGTAGTTGCTCTTCAGGGCTACCTCGCCGTACTTGCGGTCGACGAGTTCGTCAATTTCGCGGAGCGCGCGGCGGACGCTGCCGACGTGCCGACCGTGCTCCTCCGCGATATCGGCCGGCGAGACCGTGCCGCCGTCGGTGACGAGCGAGCCGAATATCTCCTCTTGGACCGGGCTGAGGCCGCCGGTCGCGGTGAGTTCGCGGACGACGATGTGCTCTTGCTCGTTCCGAATCTGCGTGAGATTCAGCTCCGGTGGCTCCGCGTGCTCCCCGTTTTCAGCGGGGAAGTACGGATCGACGACGTACGTTCCGTCGCTATTGCCGGGGTCGTCGCCGTCCACGTCGGCGGTCATGGTCATGCCGGCTTCATCGAGCACCGCGTGTACGGTCTCGTCGAGTTCGGTTTCCAGCTGGGCGAGCGCGTCGTCGCTGACCCCGATCTTGCCGTCCCACCGACTCACCTGATAGGACGCTCCGAGTTTCGGGTGGGCGAGCGGGTCGTTGTCGTCGCGGTCGGCCGCGTCGAGCGCGAAGTAGTGTTTCACCTCTTTAGGCGTCGAGTGCGACGGGAATACCTCGGTGACGCGTTCGGGGCCGAGCGTGACGGTGTGATAGAACCCCGGTTGGTTCTCGCCGCGTTCGGTCTCGTCGTTCTGAACGAGTTTCCGATAGCCTTCGCGGTCGTTTTCGAGGACGTGAGCGAGTTGCACAATCGGGCCGTCGCGGGCGTGAACGGGGCCGCTCGCGTCTTTGTCGAGTCGGACGTACCGCTCGGCGTCGCGAACGCTGCTGGAGTCGTGAGGGTCGGCGAAGTGGTCCGGGTTCAGGTCGAGCGCCCGCGCCGCCTTCCGCAGCAGCGGGAGGTACCGGCGGGCGTCGACGTTGGAGCCGTCGAGCCGGACGTTGACGCCTTCGGTGATCGAGTCGGGGATATCCAACTCGAAGCGGGTGCCGTCGTCGCGTTCGACCTTCATGCCCTGCCAGCGCGGCCGGATGTGGGCGTTGAAGCCCTGCTGTCCGGTCGGGTCTTCGTCGCCGTGACGGTCGACGGCGATGCGGTATTCGCGGATGGTGTCGAACTCCCACGGCGTCCCCTGCGGGGTGCGGTCGCCGGGGTGGACGACGCCGGACTCTTGGTAGTAGAGCTTCGCGGTCCACCGTTCGCCGTCGGCGGTGAACTCTGTGACCCGTGACCCACCGGAGTCGGCGACGATGCGGGCCGCCGCGAAGTAGGGGTCTAACCCGCCGTCAAAGTTCGCCTGCATGGCGAATTCGTGCCAGACGGGAGTGACCGCGATCTGCTGATTCACGCGGCCGAATCTACCACTCACGGCTGGCTCACCTCGTTGAGGGTTGCCTGAGCGGGGGCGGTATCCCCGTCGAGCGCCGCCAACCACCAGTAGAGGAGGCGTCGCAAGTACGGCGCGGGTACCGCGTGCCGCTTCAGTTCGCGTCCCGGCCAGTCGTGGCTGTAGCCTTTCGCTAGCCGCCACCCATCGTTCGTCCCAACCCAGGCGTTACCGTGCTTGCCCTGCTCGGCGAGCGGGCCGCGTTCCGGCCGCCAGCGGTCGGCACGCTGCGGGTGGGGAACCGGGAACGAGGTTTCGAACGCCCGCGGGTAATGGATACCCATGCCGAACATCCCACCCGAGAGAATCACCGGGTCGCGTAACGGGGCGTCACGGACGTTCTCGATGATGTAGTGGTCGGCGAGGCGCTGGCAGGCATCCCGGGCATCGTCGATATAATCTGGGTGTTCCTCGGGGTCTGTCCCGCCACCTGGTGTGGCTACGCTCCACCGCTGGCACGGTGGGTGAGCGACTGCGAGGTCGAAGTGATTCGAAAGCGGCGGGTCACGAGCGTCGGCCTGCACGACTGCGCTGAACGGGTTCGGCGACGGGTCGATACCGACGCGGACAACGTCGCCGAATGTATGTAGCACCTCGTCCTCAACGCCCGTGTCGGCGAACAGGTGGACGATTGAACGGTCTTCCCCGTTCATCGTTCCACCTCGTTGGGGTCGATAATGCGGCTCCACGCGAGTTTCGCGTGGGTGAGTCGGCCGTCGACCTCGATCCACGACGGGATTAGTTCGTCGACGACGGAGGCAGGGACGAGCAGCCGCGCGAGGTGCGGATGCTCGTAGGTCGGTGCGTAGACGACGAACAGATAGACTCCGCCGGCGTCGACGAGGGCGCGGTGCTGTTGCTGCCGGAAGTAGAAGCGGCCGCGTTGACCGCCGCTCTGTCGGCCCTGCGCGGCCTTGATTTCGACCGCGGTGCCGCTGCCGACGACCGGGACGCTGCCGAACGTGAGCGCGTCCGACGGTGTGAGCGCGCCTGCGGTTTCGGCGTCGTGCCACGCTGCTCGGCTATCGGCGACGTATTCGAGTGCCGGGAACCGGTCGATTACGGCGGCTTCGACGGTTTCACCGGACTCTTTCGGCGAGGGAACGCCGCTGGTGGCCCGGCTCATGCTATCCCCTCGCGGTCGAGATAGCACGACGGACACAGGGCGACGCTGTAGGGAACCCGCTCTGTCGTCGTCGGCGTCGAGCGGCCGCAGTCGACGCACTCAGGCGTGTCGTGCTCGGTCGGCTCCGTCTCGGTTTCGGCGTCGTCGGTCCCGCTGTCGTCGTCGCTGTCGGCCGGGACGCCGCCGCCGAAGGAAGCGAGGGTATCGTCCCGGCTCATCGGTCCACCTCCGTAAGGGCGGCCAGCACGTCCGCGTCGGTGGCTTCAGTGAGCGGGTGGGCGATTCGATTCCCGGTCTCCGGGTCGTACAGGTCGGAGGCAGGGACGAACGCGGTCACGTCGACCACCCCCGGTTTGTTTCGATAATCGCAGGGCTGCGGAGGGGCGCGTAGGCGGACCTACTGGTATCGGATTTCGTGTGGGCGTTTGAAGAGGGTGATTCAGCCGAAAACCTTCGTTTCAGGGGTGGCTGCGGCTGGTTAGGCTTTGTCCTGAAACGAAGGTTAAGACAGCGAGCGGCGAGGGATTTGAACCCCCGACCTCTTGGTCCGGAACCAAGCGTTCTGTCCGCTGAACTAGCCGCCCTCGGTGTCCCATACCGGTGTTCGGAATTTAAGGCTTCGGAAAGGCCGCACCGAGGTTCGGCGGTCGGTCGTGGCTGACGTGGCGGCTCCGACTAGCCGCCGTCGACGTCCGGCGGTTCGGGTTCCTCGTCGACGAGGGCGTGTTTCCAGGTGCCGCGGGTGAACCAGAGCGCGGCGGCGACGGCGCCGATGATTTGGCCGGCGGCCATGCCGACCCAGATGCCGAACGGGCCGTACCCCTGGTCGATGGCGAGGACGTAGACGATGGGGACGCGGCCGAGCCACAGCGCGACGAGCGAGAACGCCAGCGCGGTCCGGGTGTTGCCGGCGCCGCGGTACGCGCCGAGGACGACCTGGAGCAGCCCGATGAACGCGAACTCGGCGGCGCGGACCCGGATGTATTCGGCGCCGAGCCTGATGGTTTCGGTGCCGGCGTCGGTGCCGGTGGAGATGAAGACGCCGACGACGGTGTCGGCGAACGCGAACGCGAGGACGGCGACGACGAGCATGACGCCGGACGCGACTTTCGCGGCGGTCCAGACGGCGCGCTCCGCCCGGTCGGCCTTGTCGGCGCCGAGGTTCTGTCCGACGATTGTGTTGGTGGCGCGGCCGAGGCCGAGCGCCGGCAGGAACACGAGCGACGTGAGTCGGTTCCCGAGGCCGTACGCCGCGACGACCTCCGGCCGGAACGTCACGACGATGGCGGTGAGCGTGATGAGTCCGAGCGCGGAGGCGGACTGCTCGACGGCGGACGGGACGCCGACGGAGACGATTTTCCTGATGAACCTGGGGCGCGGCCGGAAGTCCGGGAGCCGAACGTTCGGCCCGGCGTCCGTCCGGAGAATGACGTACACGCCGATGAGCGACGCGACGGCGCGCGAGGACACCGTGGCGATGGCGGCGCCGGCGACGCCGAACTCCGGCACCGGGCCGACGCCGAAGATGAGAAGCGGGTCGATGACGACGTTGATGAACACAGAGACGGCCATCACGAGCATCGGTGCCCGCGTGTTGCCGTAGCCGCGCATCAGCGACGAGAACACGAAGAAGCCGAACAGGAACGGGAGTCCGAGGAAGAACACCCGCATGTAGTCGCCGGCGAGCGGAATCACCTGCCCGGCGGTCGCCGCCGACGACGGCAGCACGGCCAGCAGCGGGTCGGTGAGCAGGAACCCGAGGACGCCGACGACGACGGCGATGACCGTGATGACCATCAGGGTCTGGCCGGCGACGGTGCCGGCGTTCCGCTCGGACTCCGCGCCGGTGTACTGCGCGACCAGCGTCGACCCGGCGACGGTGAAGCCGCCGCCGACCGAGATGAACAGGTAGATGAGCGGGAACGCGAGGCTGATGGCGGCGACGGCGTCCGTCGAGTAGCGGCCGAGCCACAGCGTGTCCGTCAGGTTGTACGCGACCTGCAGGAGCTGTGTGGCGACGATGGGCCACGCGAGCGCGAACATCGGCTTCGCGAGCGGCCCTTCGGTGAGCGAGCCGGTGTCGAGTTTCTCGGGCACTTTCGGTTCGTAGGTCCGGTTCAGCGGGCGAGGGTTTGAACGGTTCGGAACCGGTCAGCACGGGCCGGCGAACCGCCGAATCACCGCGCTGACGACCCGGCCGGCCCGTTCGACCGCCGACCGGAGACGCCGCCCGTCACTGGATGGCGGCGCGGCACAGGTCGAACACCGCCGGGAGGGATTCGTCGACGCCGCGGTCGACGCTCACGAGGACGCCGTGGTGGTGTCCGGTCGGAATCTCGAAGATGTAGGCGTGTTCGAACTGCCGAATCGTCGCCTCGTGACCGCCGGCGGTGGCGAACACGCGCTCGAAGTACGGCCTTTCGAGCACGTCGAACACGACGCACTGATGCACAGGGTCGAGGTCGTCTTCGTCCAGCCGGGTCGAGAGGTCCTCCCGGAGGTACTGAAACGAACACACGTCCCCGTCGAACCGGGCGACGATCCGGAGGTCGTCCCCGACTTCCTCGCGTAACCGTCCGTTTATCTCGCTCATCACTACACTATTCGAAACGGCGTCAGCGTGAAAAGATGTCGGAGCGGACCGGCAGCGGACGACCGGTCGCCGCGCGAAGCGGCGCCGCCGGACGGGTGCTTCTACGGCGCGGCTCCGCCACTACGGCGCTTCGCCCGTCTCGATGGAGAAGTCCGAGCGCGGGTAGGCGACGCAGGTGAGCGTGTAGCCGTCGTCCAGTTCGGCGTCGTCGAGCATCTGCTGGTTGTCGTGTTCGACGTACTCCTCGGCGTTCCCGCCGGACGTGATCTGCCCGGCACAGGAGACGCACTGCCCCTGCCGACACGCGTACGGGAGGTCCATGCCGGCGTCCTCGCCCGCCTCCAGCACCGTCTCGTTGTTCGCGATTTCGACGGTCTCGCCCTCCTTTTCGAACTCGACGTCGAAGTACTCGACTTCGTCCTCCGGGATGTCGCCGGGGCCGGCCTCCTCCTCGCCGCCGGCTTCGCCCTCCAGTTCGCCTTCCTCGCCGGCCGCGACGGCGCCAGCGACGCCGCCACCGCCGACCGCCCGGTTACCGGGCTCCGGGAAGTCCGTCTCCGGAACCGTGGAGGCGCGGTGTTCGAGCACCTCCTCGGAGATGTCCGCGGTGGGCTCCCAGCCCGTGCCGCGGGCGACGTGCAGGGCGACGAAGACCAGGACGAGGCCCGCGCCGAACCCGAGTGCCACGAGGTTAACCATGTTCGCGGCTACGGAACGGGGGTTGAATAGGGTTGTGATGTGTCGCAGAACTGCGTGCAGGCGGCCGCAGCCGTCGCGCCGGCTCCGGTCCGCCCCGTCGTCCGCGGCGTGGCGGCCTCGTCCAGGCCGGGCCGGTCTCGGCGCGCTCCTAACCGTCCGATTACTCGTCGCGCCGCGGAACGTCGTGCCGGCCGAAGCCGTACCGGAGCCGGCTGGCGAGCCGACGCGAGAACCGCTCGTCCCGGGAGGCGAACCGCTCGGCGAGCGCCTGGTAGATGATGGGGAGCGCGACCTCCTGTTCGAGCGCCTCCTGCACCGTCCACGTCCCGGTCGACCCGCCCTCGATGCGGTCGGCGACGTCGCCGAGGTCGTCGCCCTCCTCGCGGAACGCCTCCTCGCAGAGTTCGAGCAGCCACGACCGGATGACGGCGCCGTTGTTCCACGTCCGCGCGACGGCTTCGAGGTCGAGGTCGTACCGGCCGCGGTGGAGCAGCTCGAACCCCTCGCCGTACGCCTGCATCAGCGCGTACTCGACGCCGTTGTGCACCATCTTCACGTAGTGGCCGGAGCCGGACGGTCCCATCCGGTCGTGGCCGGCGCGGCCGGTCGCGACGGCGTCGAACACCGGGACGAGTTCGTCGTACGCCCACGCCGGCCCGCCGACCATCAGCGAGAAGCCGAGTTCGGCGCCGGCGGGGCCGCCGGAGGTGCCGCAGTCGAGGTACGCGGCGTCCGTCGCCTCCGCGCGCCGCACGGTGTCCTCGAAGTGGCTGTTGCCGCCGTCGACCACGACGTCGTCGTCGGTCAACAGCGGTTCGAGGTCCGCCATCGTCGCGTCCACCGGGTCGCCGGCGGGCACCATCAGCCAGATGCGGCGCCCTTCGCCGAGCCGGTCGTAGACGTCCGCGACCGAATCCGCCGGCGTCGCGCCGGCGTCCGCGGCCGCGGCGGTGGCTTCCGCGTCCAGGTCGAACGCGACCACGTCGTGGCCCGCGTCCAGCACCCTGTCGACGACGATGCGTCCCATTCGGCCGAGGCCGATAACGCCGAGTTCCATGCGTGTGGCGTCGGAGACCCGGGGGGTAGGCGTTGCGATTGGACGCGCGGCCGCCCGCGTCCCGAACCGGCCGCCCGGCGGACCGGCGGACCGACGAACCAACGGACCGGCCCAGGCGCGCCACGGTTCGTCCGCAACCGCCGGGTTTACTCGCTGCGGCCGCCGACCGAGCGGCATGGACGACCGAGTCAGAGCGCACGCGGAGGTACTTGTCGACTGGAGCGCCCGCGTCGACGCCGACGACCACGTCGTACTCGACGTCGCGGAGGGCGCACACGACCTCGCGGTCGCCGTCGCGGAAGCGGTCGGCGAGCGCGGCGCGACGCTGCTTTCGACGTACGGCAGCGACGAAGTCGACCGGGCGTACCTGCGGAGCCACGACGGCGACTTCGACGCCAGCGACCCGGAACTGGCGCTGTTCGACGCCGCGGACGTCTACCTCCGGCTCGGCGGCGGCAGGAACACGACCGCCGGCGCCGACGTCCCCGGCGACCGCCGTCGCGCCGCCGACCGCGCGAACCGCGAGGTCCGCGAGGCGCGCATGGACACCGACTGGGTGTCGACGGTCCACCCGACGCGGTCGCTCGCCCAGCAGGCCGGCATGAGCTACGAGGCGTACCAGGAGTTCGTCTACGACGCCGTGCTGCGCGACTGGGAGGCGCTCGCCGACGAGATGGCGAACATGAAGCAGGTGCTCGACGACGGCAGCGAGGTCAGAATCGAGTCCGGCCGGACCGACCTGACGATGCGCATCGACGACCGGACCGCCGTGAACTCCGCGGCGTCGGTCGCGTACGACTCGCACAACCTCCCGTCCGGCGAGGTGTTCACGGCGCCGTACGCCGCCGAGGGCGAGGTGTTCTTCGACGTCCCGATGACGATTCACGACCGGCGCGTCCGCGACGTCTCGCTCACCTTCGAGGACGGCGCGGTCGTCGACTTCGACGCCGAGCAGGGCGAAGACGCGGTCGCGGACGTGCTCGAAACGGACGACGGCGCGCGCCGCCTCGGCGAACTCGGCGTCGGGATGAACCGCGGCATCGACCGCTTCACCGACAACATCCTGTTCGACGAGAAGATGGGCGACACCGTCCACCTCGCGCTCGGCCGCGCCTACGACGCCTGCCTCCCGGCCGGCGAATCCGGCAACGACTCCGCGGTCCACGTCGACATGATTACGGACGTCAGCGAGGACTCCCGGCTGCTCGTCGACGGCGACGTCGTCCAGCGAAACGGGACGTTCCGCTGGGAAGACGGCTTCGACGACGCCTGACGACACCCAACCTGAAGCCGGACGACCAGCCCACGCTGCGCGCCGAGAAGCCGACGCCGCGCGCCGAGCCACAGACCGGCTGTGGCGCGCGGCGGCCGCGCTGCGTCGCGGCCGGCAGCGCGCGAGGGGCGACGGCGCAGCCGAGCGGTAGCGAGGCCGCGCCGGAGTCGGCTGGGGAGGGCGAGGCGTTTCGTCGCACCAGCAGTCACGCGTAGCCGTACCGGAACCGACCCGCCGCCGCACGAGCACCCGGGCCGCAGTCACGCCGTAGTCGTACGAGAACCACGCCGAAGCCGGAGCCGTCTCGGCCGGATACGTTTTCAGTCGCCGGCGGCAGCGCCACGGTATGGCGAACAACTCCGAATGGCGGACGGACGCGACCGAGCCGGTGATTCGGCTGCTCTACCAGTCCGGCGTCGCCGTCTCGCCGGCCGGCGTCCTCGCGAACCTGGAACACCGGATGGACGACCCGCCGTCGCGGCAGGACGTGCTGTCGGCGCTCGCGGCGCTCAGCGGACACGGCTACGTCCGGCAACTCGGCGACGTCGAGGCGCACTACATCATCACGGAGCGCGGCAAGGACTTCGTGGAAACCGAGGTCGACCAGGACGGCGTCGGCTTCATCGACTGAGGCTCCGGCCGGACGCCGCGATGCGTCGACGGCCGCACCGACGGTGTCGACGGCCGCACCGACGGCCGCGGCGGCTCACTCCGGCTCGTGGACGTGCCCGCACTCGGGGCACTTCACTTCCTCGCCGCGGACCTCCGCGGACGCCTCGCGGACGTCGCGCATCACGCTCGAAATCTTGTCTTCGGCCTCCAGTTCCTCCTCGACGGCGAGGTCGACGCCCTCGACCTCCAGCAGGAACTTCGCGACCTCCGTCACCTCGTACATCGTGTCGTCGAGGTCCTCGGCGGTGAAGAAGCCGCACATGGCGCCGTAGAGGAACGTGGCGCCCGCTTTCCGCACCTTCTCCTCGAACGACGCGCGCGCCTGGTTCACCGCCTGCGGCGTGTACGTGTCCGTCATGAACGGGACGAGCCGCGGGAGGTTCTCGCCGATCTTCGTCATCTCCACGCCGGTCTCCGTCCGGAAGTCCGCACAGAGCCGCGCGATGGCCCACTCGCGCGCCGTCACGTACGTGCGCTCGCGGAGGAACTCGTTGACGCGGTCGTACTCGGCGCGCTCCATCTTCTGGAACCGGTCGTACTTCGCGACGTCCTCCGGCACGTCAGCGCCGACGTCCGGCCCCGGAACCGACCCGCCGCCGGCGTCCCCGGCGTCAGTTCCGGCGGCCGCCGTTGCGTCCGCGTCCGCGTCCGCGTCGTCTCTAGCCTCGGCGGCCGCGTCCGTGGCGTCGGCACCGGTGGCATCGGCAGCGTCGGTTTCGGTCGCGTCGGTATCAGCAGCGTCGGTGCCGGTCGCGTCGGCCGGGTCGCCACTGGCCGCGTCCGCGTCGTCGACGTCGTTGCCCGCGGGGTCGACTCGGTCGCGCTCCTGTCCGGCGTTGTCGGTCATAGCGGCCCGTACCCGGCGAGCACTCAAAAACCCGTTCCCGCGCGTCTGACGCGCGTCGTCCGGGACGGCGGCGTCGCGGTCGGCGTCGCGGGCGGACGGCGGCACCCTTTTGTCCGGCGCTTCCGACGGGGCGCGCATGAAGGTGCTCCTGGGAGTGGGCGGAAGCGAGGACTCCCTGACGGCGCTCGAACGAACCGTCGAGCGGTCGCGGGCCGCCGGCGACGACCTCACCATCGCGCTCGTGGAGAACCCCCAGACGGACGCCGACCAGGCAGACCTGGAGTCGACGGTCCGCGACGTCCTCGCCGACGCCGACTTCGACGCCGACGTCCGGCGCATCGAAGGCGACGCCGGGAGCCGCCTCGTCGACGTCGCGGAGGCGGAAGGGTTCGACCTCGTCGTGCTCGGCGGCGGCGAGCGCAGCCCGATGGGGAAGATAAACCTCGGACAGATCGCACAGTTCGTCCTGCTGAACTCCCCGGTCTCGGTGAAACTGGTTCGATGAGCGACCGCATCTACCCCGACGAGCCGGCCGGGCCGTACCCGGAGCCGCCGGTCCGGTTCGAGGACCGCGACGGCCGCGACATCGAGGTGCGCGCGTACCGCGGCACCGACGACGAGTTCGAGGCGCTCGTCGACATGTACACGTCGTTCGACCCGGGCGACCGCGCGCAGGGCATCCCGCCGAGCCGCGAGGAGGCCATCCGGGACTGGCTCGACACCATCCTCGGCGACGGCGGCTGGAACGTCGTCGCGTGGCACGGCGACGACGCCGCCGGCCACGCCACGCTCGTCCCGGACGGCGACGCCTACGAACTCGCCATCTTCGTGCTGCAGGAGTACCAGGGCGCCGGAATCGGGACGCGCGTCCTGGAGACGCTGCTCGGCCACGGCGCCGCCAACGGCGTCGAGAAGGTGTGGCTCACCGTCGAACGGTGGAACCGCGCCGCGGTCGCGCTGTACAAGAAAATCGGGTTCGAGACCAGCGACACCGAGTCGTTCGAACTGGAGATGACGCTCCTGCTCGACGGCGGCAGCGTCGACGGCGCGGACGCCGCGGCCGCGGACGACGAGTGACGCGGCTCGGCGCGTCGCGGTGACGGTTCGGTCGCGGTGACGACGCGGCCAGGTCGTCAGAGTCGCCACGCTCCGTCCCGGTCCCGCGCCGGACCGCAGTTCCCGGGCGGGCTACACGGAGAGGACGGGCTGGCTGGCGTACAGCAGGACGTACTCCGCGGCCTTCTCCAGCACCTCGCCCGGCTCGCCGGTGAGCGGTTCGCGCGGCACGACCACGAAGTCCGCCTCGATGGCCTCGGCGGTGTCGAGGATGACGGAGCCGGGATGTCTGGTCTTCTGCGTCGTCGAGAAGCCGTACGCGATGGACGTGGACGACCCGACGCCGGCGTCCTCCGCCATCTCGAGGACGGTGTCGGTGAACGCCTCCGTGTCCGCGGCGACCTCCTCCTCGTCGACGACGCCGGTCTCGATGGCGCGGACGACCTCCTCGCCGAGGACGTACAGCGCGTGGACCGACGCGTCGTACCGGTCCGCGATGGCGACCGCGTACTCGACAGCCTCCAGGGACTCGTCGCTCCCGTCGACCGGGACCAGCACGCGTTCGACGTCGAGGCTCATGGTTCCGACTGTGTCGGAGGAAGTGAAAGGTGTTCCCCTGCGCCGCCGCCCCGACACGCCGCCGCGTCCCCGTCGCCGAGTCGGCGCGCCGCGGCGTCCGCGTCCAAATCCTTACCATCAGCCGGCGGTTCTCGGCTGCATGCACACTGCCACGCCGCCGTACGACCTCCGGACGTTCGCGGAGCGGCTCTGCGGCTTCGCGTCGACCGCCGGCGACGAGGCCGCCGCGGCGGACTGGCTCGCCGGCCGGTTCGACGACTTCGGGTTCGACGTCTACGAGTGGGAGGCCGACCCGGCGCTGCTCGCCGACCACCCGTCGTTCCCGGACGACCCGGCCGACATCGACGCCGCGGGGCGGCCGAGCGTCGCCGGCGTCGCCGAGTTCGGAGACCCCGACGCCGGCCCGACGCTCGTGTTGAACGGCCACGTCGACGTCGTCCCGGCGGACCCGGAGCTCTGGGAGACCGACCCGTACGACCCCGTCTGGCGCCGCGACGGCGCCGACGAGACGCTGACCGCCCGCGGCGCCGCCGACATGAAAGCCGGGCTCGCGGCCTGCGTCTACGCCGCGCTGGACCTTCGCGCCGCCGCGGACGACGGTGCGGCCGACGCGGACTTGAACGGCCGCGTCGTCGTCGAAGCGGTCGCCGGCGAGGAGGACGGCGGCATCGGCGCCGCGGCGTCGACGCTCGACAGCCCGTACCCGTTCGACCGAGACGCCGTCGTCGTCGCGGAACCGACCGACTTGACGCCGGTCACCGCCACCGAGGGCTCCGTGATGATGCGGCTCCGGCTCCGCGGCCGCTCCGCGCACGCGGCGACGCGGTGGCGCGGCGTCGACGTCCTCCCGAAGTTCGAGGCGGTCCGCGCGGCGTTCGCCGACCTCGAATCCGAGCGCGCGGCCGCCGTCACGCACCCGCTGTACGAGTCATTCCCGGTTCCGTGGCCGGTGGTCTGCGGCACCGTCCGCGCCGGCTCGTGGGCGTCGACGGTTCCCGGAACGCTGGAGTCGGAGTGGCGGCTCGGCGTCGCGCCCGGCGAAACCGTGGCCGAGGTCGAGGCGGCGTTCGAGCGACGGCTCGCCGAGGTCGTCGCCGCGGACGACTGGCTCGCGGACCACCCGCCGACGTTCGAGCGGTTCTCAGTGCAGTTCGAGCCCGCCGAAATCGACGCCGGCGAACCGGTCGTCGAGGCGCTCCGCGGAGCGATGGCCGACGCCGACGTGCCGGACCGCGGCGTCGCCGGCGCGACCTACGGCGCCGACTCGCGCCACTACGTCGCCGCCGGCGTCCCGGCGGTGCTGTTCGGCCCCGGCACCATCGACCAGGCGCACTTCCCGGACGAGTCGGTGCCGTGGCGCGACGTGGAGCGAGCGCGGCGCGTGTACGCCGCGACGGCCCGACGGTTCCTCGCGGACGCCGCCGGCTACGACGAGTTCCGCGGCGACGACTCCGGGGACCGTTCGTCGGTCGAGAAGTAGGCGTCGAGCGCCTCCGCGACGACGTCGCCGGGCGGCCGGTTCTCGACGGACGCGCGGTCGCGGAGGCGGCGATAGGCGTCCATCGGGAGCCGCATCGTCAGCTCCCCGGGCGTGACGCCGTGGTCCCGGAGCGCCTGTTCGGCCGGCGTCCCGTTGCCGACCTCGGAGGCGATGGTCCGGACGTCGCGGACCGTGAGGTCGGCGTCGAGCGCGGCGAACGCCAGCGTGAAGCGGTCCTCGCCGGCGACGCGGGCGATGTGTTTCGCGGCCGTCGGCGCGATGTCGCCGCGGGCGACGTGCCGACGGACGGACTCGGGGAGGTCGTGGACGCGCGCCCACTTCCGGATGAACGAGACGGAGACGCCGTCGCCGGCCTCCTCGGCGGCCGCCTTGTACGAGCCGTGACCGCGGACGAGCGCCGCACACGCCGCCGCGCCCCGCAGCATCAGGACGTTGTCGGCGGAGCCGACGGTCTCGGTCGCGAACTGCTGGACCGTCTCCCCGGCCTCGGCGAGACTCTCGGGGTCGTCCGGGTCGAAGCCGACGGCGGTCTCCGCCCGCGGCCCGGTGACCGCCGGGTCGCCCCGCACGACCGGGTCGCCGACGGCAGCCCTGCGGTCCGCCGGGCGCTCGTCACTCATGAACGGATACACGGCCCGCCCCGGCAAAAGGCTCCCGGGCACGGTCGTTCCTGCCAGCCGGCGTCGGGGGTCGCGCGCCGACTCCTCGTCGGCGGCAGCCGAGACGGCGGCGGGAGCCGCTCGCCATCGATGCCGCTAACAGGCACCCGGCCGGACCTCCGGTACTGATGCTCCGGTACGTGACGACCAACGAGGGGAAGATTCGGGAGGCGCGCGAGTATCTCGGGGACGCCGACGTCGAGCAGCTCGACTTCGACTACACGGAGATACAGGCGGACAGCCTCGCCCCCATCGCCGCCTACGGCGCCCGCGAAGCCTACCGGCAGGCCGACGCGCCCGTCGTCGTCGACGACGCCGGCCTGTTCGTCGACGGCTTCGACGGCTTCCCCGGGCCGTACTCCGCGTTCGTCGAGCAGACGCTCGGCGTCGACGCGGTCGGCGACCTCGCCCGGCGCGAACTCGGCGACGACCCGCGCGCGGAGTTCCGCTGCGTCCTCGCCTACTGCGACGGCGACGCGTTCGACGCCAGCCCGGACCCGGTGGACCGCGACGACCGCGTCGCCGCCGCGGCCACCGGCGCGACCCCGGACGACGAAGAGGAGCACGCACTCCCCGTCAAACTGTTCGAGGGCGTCGTCCGCGGCCGAATCGTCGAGCCGCGCGGCGACAGCGGGTTCGGCTACGACCCGATTTTCGAACACGACGGCCGGACGCTCGCGGAGATGAGCGCCGCCGAGAAGAACGCCGTCTCCCACCGCGGCCGCGCGCTCGCCAAGTTCGCCGAGTGGTTCGCCGACCGCCGATAGCGACCTCCCACACGGCTCCGCCAGGCTCCACTCCGCTCCTTGCACTCCACCCCGCTCCGCCGCAAACCGCTCCGCCGCGCGCCGATTCTCCGCACGCACTCCTCGACTTTTTATCGGATGCCGCGGGCACCTCCGCCGTGACCTGACGACGGCTCCCGGCCGGGCGAAGCGGGCGAGCGGCGACCCGCCGGGAGCGACCGAATCGCCGCCTGTCAGCCCTACTCCCGCGGGTCGCGGTCCGGGCCGGGGTACTCCCCGCCGACCATTTCCGCGTAGAGACTCGCCGGGTCGAACAGCGCCGCGAACGCCCGCGGCTCCCGGACGCTCACCGGGAACCGGGCGTTCAGCCCCGCCGCGGCGCCGGCGCCGGTGAGCCGGTCGTCGAACGACAGCACGTGCATCGCGCCGCCGCGGTACGCCGACCCGAGCGCCGGATGGTCGTCAGCCGGATGCGACACCGGTTCGCGCCACGCCTCGGCTCGCCCCCGCCAGTCCGCCGCCAGCGACGCGTCCGCCAGCGACGCCACGACCGCCTCGGCGTCGTCGAGCAGCGCGTCGCTCGCCACCAGCGTCGTCCACGAGTGACGGCGGAGCGCGTCCAGCGCCTCCCGCGCCGCGTCGCCGACCAGCAGGTCCGCCGCGAGCACGTCCGCGTCCGCGACGACGCGCGCCGGCGACGACTCCTCACTCGGCATCGTCGCCCTCGCGGTGCTCCCGAAGCGCCGCTCGAACCGCCTCGTCGGTCACTTCGAACGGCTCCGCTCGCTCGAACAGCGACGCCCACGTCTCCATACCCGTGGCTCGTCGCGCCCGGCCAAAGAACCATCCGGGTCGGCCTGTCGCGGACGAGCGCCTCGTCGAGAGTCACTCCTCGAAGTACGTGACGCGCTCCGGCGGAACCGAGAGCCGCATCCGGTCGCCGACCGCCGGCGGCTCCTGCGCGAACAGCGCGAGACGCCCCCCAGCATCCACGTCGACGAGGACGCGGTGCGCGGCGTCCGCGCGGGTCACCCGGACCGCTTCGCCCGCGACCTGCCCGTCCGGGTCGACGCGGACGTACTCGGGGCGAACCGCCGCGGTGTCGGCCCACTCCGGGGCGTCGGGGAGCGCCGCGGCGGGGACGACGCTGGCGCCGACGAACTCGCCGACGAACGGCGACGCGGGCGCGTCGAACACCTCGTCGGGCGCGCCGCGCTGCAGCACGGCGCCGTCGTGGACGACCGCGATTCGGTCGGCGAGCGCCCGCGCCGTCGTCCGGTTGTGCGTGACGTACACCGCGGTGACGTCCGAGAGGGCGTCCGCGAGGTCGTCGCGGAGCGCCTGCCGCGTCGGGACGTCGAGCGCCGACAGCGGCTCGTCGAGCAGCACCGCGTCCGGCCGGATGGCGAGCGCCCGCGCCAGCGCCACCCGCTGCTTCTCGCCGCCCGACAGCGTCGCCGGCGTCCTGTCGGCGAGGTCCGCGACGCCGAGTTCGCCCAGCAGCGCGTCGGGGTCGCGGACGTCGTCGTAGTAGCGCGCGCCGAACGCGACGTTCTCCCGGACGGTCATGTGGGGGAAGAGCGCGTACTCCTGAAAGACGAGGCCGAACCCGCGGTTCTCCGGAGGCGTTCCGGTGAGGTCCCGTCCGGCCAGCCTGACCGTGCCGTCGTGGTCGTGGAAGCCGGCGACGGTTTCGAGCAGCAGCGTCTTCCCGCTTCCGCTCGGGCCGAGCACCACGAGCGTCTCGCCCGCGCCGACCGAGACGTCCATCTCGACGGTGAACGGCTCCGCGCCGGGCGCCGTGAACGTCGCACGGACCGACGCGTCCAGCCCGTCGTCGTCGCCGTCGCGGGTCATACGACACCACCCGCGTCGCCTCCGGCGGTGAGCCACCGGACCAGCAGGAACATCGCGGCGCAGACGGCGAGCAGCACCGCGGCGACGCCGCCCGCCGCCGCCAGCCCCTCGCTCCGGTAGGTGTTGAAGATGAACACCGGGGCGTGCTGGGCGGCGACGCTGCCGACGCCCGGCACGTACGCGTAGACGGTGTAGGCGACGACCGCGACGGCGCCGAACTCCGAGACGCCGCGCGCCCACGCCAGCACGCCGCCGACCAGGACGCCGCGCCCGGCGAGCGGCAGCGTGACGCGCCGGAACGTCTCGAACGGCGAAGCGCCCTGCGACCGCGCCGCCCTGCGGAGGTCGTCGTCGACGGCGTCGAACGCCTCGCGGGCGCTGTGCACCGCGTACGGCGCCGAGACGAACCCCAGCGCGAGCACCATCCCGGCGAGCGTCGTCAGCACCGTCACCGACGGGAAGACGCCGCCCTCGCCGAACCCGAACAGGACCAGCAGGCCGGCGACCGAGTGCGGCACCACCAGCGGCAGGTCGACGAGGCTCTCGACGACCGACTGCCCGCGGAAGCCGTTCGACAGCAGGTACGACAGCGGCACCCCGAACAGCACCGCGCCGCCGGCCGCGACGAGCGGCCCGTAAATCGTCAGCAGCAGCATCCGGTGAACCGCCGGCGACCGCGCCGCCTCGGCGACGAGGTCGGGGTTCAGCCGGAACGCGAACGCGAGCAGCGGGACGCCGAGCGCGAGCAGCAACACGGTGCCGAGCGCGGCGCTCGCCACGCCGAACCACCCTTCGTCGGCGCGGACGCCGAGCGCGACCGCCGAAAGCAGCGCGAACGGGACGTACAGCGTCTGGACGCCGGCCGCGGCGGCGACGCCGAACGCCGCGACCTGCACGGTCACGACGGCCGCGGTCAGCGTGCCGGCACCGAGGCGAGACGGATTCATGTGTCGGTCGTCGAGCGGGCCGCGGGCGTCTTCGTCCTCACAGCGACAGCGGCCCGAGGTGGGTTCTCGTCGCAGCGCCGTCGAGCACCTGCGGCGGCGCAGCGTCAGCGGTTCGTTCCGGCACCACCATCGGCGACACCTGCTCGAACCCGGATTCGCGGAGGAACCGCTCGCCGGCGCCGTCGGTCAGGTAGTCCACCCACTTCCGGCCGCCGGCGGGGTTCTCCGCGACCGACGGCACCGTGATGCCGTACGCGATGGGGGCGCCGGTGTAGGTGTCGCCGCCGGCGTCGACCGACACCGACGCGTAGTGGTCCGCGTAGCGGTCGGACAGCTCGGCGAGGTTCACGCGCGGCTGGAGGGTCGTGACGTTCAGCGACTCGTGGGTCGCGCCGGCGGACCGGTACTCCCAGGCGTAGTCGAGCGACCCGGTTTCGAGCTGGCCGATGAGGTCCGTCTCCGTGCTGGCTGCGACCACGGCGTTGTCTTCGAGTCGCCTCGCCGTCCGTTCGCCGTACAGCGACTCCCCGTCGAAGTCGACGGCGCCGAGCCGCATCGCCATCACCGAGCGGTAGCCGCACGGGTCGACGGCCGGGTCCGAGTGGCCGACCCGGACGTCGTCACGCGAGAGGATTTCCCACCAGTTCCCGGCGTCGAACTCGTCGGCGTACGCGCTGTCGTCGGTGTACGCGACCGCCATCGCGTTCGTCGCGAACACGCCGTACCAGTCGGCGAACGCCGGCAGAATCATGTCGCGGACGAGCCGGAAGTCGGAGACGCCGAGGACGTCCGCGTGCCGGCCCTCCTCGGTGATTTTCTGCGTCGACCCGACCGAGCCTTTCGCTTCGCGGTGGACGGTCAGCCCGGTCTCTGACTGGAACGACGGCTCGGCGGCGGCGAACGGCGGCGAGAGGCTGCCGGCGTGAAACACCGTGACCGTGTTCCGGCCGGCGCTCGCCGCGCCGACGCACCCGGCGACGCCGGCCGTCGCGGCGCCGCTGACGGCCGCGAGGAACGACCGCCGCCCGGCCGGCCGGTCGGAGCGGACGTCCCCGCAGGACCGTTGTTCCGACATAGATACATCGACCGTCGGTCGCCACATAACGGTTTTGGTGGGGCCGGTCGGAGACAGAGACGTGACCGACGGCGAACGGGCCGCCGCGGACTCGGCCGGGCCGGACGATTCGACCGCCGCGGACTTCGCGGCGAGCCTCCGCGCCGACGACGTGACGTTCGACGGCTCGGACGCGGCGCTGCTGCGCGCCGTCGCCCGAACCGGCTCCGTCAGCGCCGCCTCGGACGAACTCGGCCGGTCGCGAGCGCGGGCGCTCACGCGCCTGGAAGAACTCGAATCGGTCTTCGGTGACCTCGTGGAGCGTCGACGCGGCGGCAGCGGCGGCGGCGGCAGCCGACTCGCGCGGAACGGCGAGGCGGTGCTCGCGCAGTTCGACCGACTCCGCGCCGCGCTCGCCGGGACAGCCGGCGCCGCCGAAACCGCCGTCGGCGGCGCCGTGACGGCCCGCGACGGCGAACTGGCGACCGTCGACTCCGCCGCCGGTCCGCTCCGCGCGCTCGCCGCAGCAGACCTCGCCGCAGGCGACGCCGTCCAGGTCAGCGTCCGGGCCGACGCCGTGACGCTGCACGCGCCCGACGAGACGCCGTCGCCGGACGCGACCAGCGCCAGGAACCGGTTCTCTGGCGCGGTCGAGTCGGTCGACCGCGGCGAGTCCGTCGTCGAGGTGGCCGTCGACGTCGGCGCGGCGGAGCCGCTGCGGGCGCTCGTCACCGCAGACAGCGCCGACCGGCTCGGCCTGGCCCCGGACGCCGCCGTCGTCGCGTCGTTCAAAGCGACCGCGACGCGGGCGACGCCGCGGCGCGACGACGAGCAGTAAAAAGCGGCGTCAGCCCGCGAAATCGGCCGTTACAGCTCGTCGAGCAGCGCCGCGATGGCCGCCTTCGCCTCTTCGTCCGGCGGCTGATGCGGCGACCGGACGCGGCCCGCGGGCGCGCCGCGTTCGCGCATCGCCCACTTCAGCCCCGGGATGCCGAACTCGCTCGTCACCGCCTCGTTCAGCCCGACGAGCCCGGCGTTCCGCTCGCGGGCGGCCGCCGGGTCGGTCGCGTGCGTCTCGTACACGTCGCTCGCCGCCTCCGGGGCGACGTTCGCGAGCGCCAGAACGCCGCCGGCCGCGCCGACGTCGAGCGCCTGCGCGAACACGCTGCCGCTGCCGACCATGAGTTCGAAGTCGGCGTCGGCGGTCGCCCGCTTCGTCTGGATGAACGACGCGACGTCGCCCGAGGAGTCTTTCATCCCGGCGACGTTCGGGTGGCTGGCGAGCCGCCCCACGGTTTCCGGTTCGAGCGCGACGCCGGTGTACGCCGGCACCGAGTAGAGGTATATCGGGAGCGGCGCGGCGTCGGCGACTTCGCGGTAGTACTCTTCGAGCGCCGCCTGGCTGTGGTCGTAGTAGAACGGCGTCACGACGAGCGCCGCGTCCGCGCCGGCGTCCGCGGCGTCCTCGGTCGCCAGCAGCGTCTCGCGGCGCCCCGGGCTCCCGGTGCCGGCGAGCACCGGCAGGTCCGTTTCGGCCGCCACGAGTTCGACGACGCGGGCGCGCTCGTCGGCGGTCAGCAGTTCGACCTCGCTGTTCGACCCGCACGGCACGAGGAAGTCGACGCCGCGCGTCTCGACCCACGCCACGAGTTCGCGCAGCGCCGTCTCGTCGACGTCGCCATCCTCGTCGAACGGCGTGACCAGTGGAACTCCGACTCCGTTCACGTCCGAGGCGTCGGCCGGCCGACTCATAGGTGTTCGCCCGGCCGGTGCCGCGGCGCGGGATGAATTCGGCGCGGACGGAACTGCGTCGGCGCGGGCGAGCGGCGTCTGACGTCGGTTTCACCGGCCCCCGGCTAAAACCAACGCGAGGCGCCGACGCCCGTCTGACGACACGGCCGGATTCGGCGACGTCGCCGGTGCCGCGCGTCTGACGACCGGCGTGCGTCTGACGATGATTTAAGGGAGCGCTTCCGTAGGTGGCGACTGGACACGCTGTAGGCCGCCCGCATTCCCCCGCGGGCGAACCGGGCGTCCACTCGTACTGGTCGCGCGTCCTTCCGTGCGTGTCCGGCACACCCGACACCCGATTTCGGTGTTTCCCCCACACGCGATTCCCCCACGACGGGGAGCCTCGGCGGCTCCCCGCCCGCGTCCATCACGCTCACGAGCGGCGGCGTTCGCGGTTTCGAGCGGCGTCGTCGACGCGGTGGACGCGGCCGCGACGCCGACTCACTCGCCGAGCAGCGCCGACCGGACCGCGTCGGCGCGGTCGGTTTCGACGATGAGTGCCAGCCGGTCGTCCGCCTCGACGGTCGTTCCGGGGAGCGGAATCGTGAGTTCCTCGCGCGGCCCGCCGTGTGCGTACACCCGCGCGCCGTCGACGTCGATGTCGTGGACGGTCTCGCCGACGACGGGCGCGTCCGCCGGCACCGTCACCGCCATCAGCTGCAGCTGCTCGGTGAGTTCGCCGATTGCGTTGAAGTTCCCGCCGAGCAGCGCCGTCTTCGCGCCGGCGGCGCCGAGCCGCTCGGGGTAGACGACGTCGTCGACGGCGCGCTCGTACTCCTCGTATATCTCCGCGCGGAAGTCCTCGGAGATGCGCATCACGGTGCGGCAGCCGAACTCCTTCGCCTCCATGCACACCTCGAAGTTCACGTTCGGGTCGCCGGTCAGCCCGCCGACCGCGTCGGCGTCGGCGATACCGGCCTCCTCGAGCACCGCGGGGGAGCTTCCGTCGCCCTCGACGACGCGGAGCCCGCGCCCCCGTGCCTTCTCCGCCTTCTCCGGGTCGTTGTCGACGACGACGACGTCGTGTCCCTCCTCAGCCAGCACGCGAGCCGTCCGCGACCCGACTCGTCCGAACCCGACGATGATGACGCGCATGCCTCGTGGTATGCTACGGCGTGGCAAAAGCTTGCACCCTGAACCGCGGTGGTCCGGTCGCGTCGTGGTCGGGGTTGTGTCGTCGCCGCTCTGGTCGCGGTCGTCGTCGCCGTTCTGCGTCGCCGTCAGCGTCGCCGGCGGCGGTAGGCGGCGGCGCCGAAGACGCCGGTGAGGAGCGTGAGGCCGCTCCACCGGCCGGCGGCGACGTCACGGTCGGCGGCGTCGCGGTACACCGCGGCGGCGAGCAGGGCGTGTGCGACCGCCGTGACCGCGGCGACGCGGAGCAGGACGCGGCGAGCGCGGGCGCGCGGCGACGCCGGCGGCTGCTGGTCGGCCATGGCGAGGCTCAGTCGTCGCCGGACGGCGCCGGGACGACGCCGGCGTCGACGAGGTCGTCGCCGCCGACGGAGGTCCGGAAGTCCTCGGGGTTCATGCCGTCGTCGCGGTCGATGCCGAAGTCGTCGGCGTACAGGTCGGCGACGCGGTCGAACTCCTCATCGCTGAGCGGCGGCGTCTCCGGCGCGGCCGCCCACTCGTCGACGTCGTCGCGGGTGCGGAACGTCGGCGTCACCGACGCGACGTCGTCGTTCGCGAGCAGCCACTGGATGGTCGCCTGCCCCATCGTCCGGGCGCCGTCGCGTTCGAGGAACGACAGCTTCTCCACCTTCTCCCAGCCCGTCTCGAACCACTGGTCCGGGCGGTGCGCGCGGTGGTCGCCCTCGCCGAGCTCCGTCTCAGGCGTCACCTGCTTGTTCAGGAGGCCCGAGGAGTGCGGGACGCGGGCGACGAGGCTGGTATCGCTGCCCTCCTCGCGGATGGTGTCGATGAAGTGGTTCCCCGGGGTCTGTTCGAGGAGGTTGAACACCGTCTGGACGACGTCGAAGTCGAGTTCGACGGCGCGGTCGCCCTCGGCGAGCCAGCCGATGGACGGGCCGAGCGCCCAGCCGAGCGCGTCGAACCGGCCCTCGTCGCGGAGGTCGTACAGCGTCTCCAGCACCTCGTCGGTGACCTCGTCGACGTTGGCGTTGTGGAGGTACAGCACGTCGACGTAGTCCATGTCGAGGCGGTCGAGGCTCTTGTCGACCGCTTCGCGGACGTACGACGGCGTCAGGTCCTTCGGGAGTTCGCCGTGGCCCGCCTGCGGATTGTTGTAGAAGTCGTAGCCGATCTTCGTGCTGACGGTGACCTCGTCGCGGTGCTCCGCGAGCGCCTCCCCCATCAGTTCCTCCGAGCGGCCGTGGCCGTACACGTCGCCCGTGTCGAAGTACGTGACGCCTTGGTCGAGGGCGTACTCCACCATGTCGACGGCGTCGGCGTCCGACCGGTCGCCCCACCAGTCGGTGCCGACGACCCACGCGCCGAACCCGACTTCGCTCACTTCCACGCCGGAGTCTCCGAGTTCGCGATACTGCATACGTCCGCCTCGGGACTGCGGGAACTTAGCCCGAACGGTCGTCTCCCGGGAACCGGGAACGCGGCCGTCGATCGCCCTGAACTGCGGCCGTCGATCGCCCTGAACTGCGGCCGTCGATCGCCCTGAACTGCGGCCGTCGACCGCCCTGAACTGCGGCCGGCGCGTCGCGGACCGGACGGACTGCCGGGTCGCGAGCGGCGCTGCCGACGCGGTCCGGCGGTTGCTGTGCACATCCGAACCCCTTTGGTCGCCGCCGCTAAACCGCTCGACATGACCAAGCGTCACGTCTCTCTCCCGCCCGAGGCTGACGAAGGGGTTACGGCCTTCATCGACCAGGTGGACGAACGGCTCTCCGGCGAGGAGGACACCTGCGAGGTCGTCCGCGACACGCTCGTCGACCTGTTCGGTGACCGCGACGCCTACGAGCGGTGGCAGCGCGGCGGCGACGTGACGCCCGCAGAGCGCGTCCGGCTCCAGGGGTACGACCCGTGCAACGCGACGCTCGAATCCGAGTACTACGCCGAGAAGGACGAAGAGCGGTTCACGCGGTCGAAACACCTGCAGTGGCTGTGGCGGCAGTTCGACGCGACGCCGATGGCCGACAACATCGCGTTCGCGTTGCGGTTCAGGCAGATGCTCGCGAACCACCTGTTCGCCGACGCCGGCGACGGCCTCCGGCTGTTCAAGGGCATCACGTTCACGTACGGCCACAACATCGAACTCGGCGACAACGTCGTCGTCCACGACAACGTCCACCTCGACGACCGCGGGAAGCTCACCGTCGGCGACCGCGTCTCCATCTCCGACGACGCGCACGTGTTCAGCCACGACCACGACGTCGTCGACCAGACCGAAATCGAGAACTTCCACACCATCATCGAGGACGACGCCCGCGTCACCTACGACACGATGGTCCGCGCCGGCACGAAAATCGGCGAGAACAGCGTCGTCGGCGCGAAGTCCGTCGTGCAGGGCGACGTCCCGGCTCACCACATCGTCGTCGGGTCGCCCGCCCGGAGCGTCAAGGTCAAGCCCGGCTGGGAGTCCGTCGCCGACCCCATCGAGGACCGCCTGACGAACCGCGCCGACGAGCGCCGCATCGACTACGACCTGCCGGACGACCTCGTCGCCTTCGACGAGTTCGAACGCGACCTGACGCCGCCGGACGCCGACGTCGACGCGCCGAACCCGGAGGAGTGACGGCGCGCCGTGGCCCGCGCAGTCGCCATCAACGTCGCCGCGAACACGAACCTCCCGGGGCGCCGCGGCCCCGTCTACCCGGACGGGTCGTTCCGCTACGTCCCGATTCCGGAGACCGAGCCGACGGCGGAGCCGGTGGCGACGTACCGCGACCTCGGACTCGCGGACGCCGTCCCGGCCGACGCCGCGGACGACCCGGTCCACCTCGACCCGGAGTTCCCGGGCGTGCTCGGCCGCGACGCCGCCACGTACGGCGACCCGCACGGCGTGAAAGCCCGGCCGCTCGCCGCGCTCGACCCCGGCGACTGGCTGCTGTTCTACGCGACGCTCACCGTCACCGGTCGGGACGACGCTGTCTCCGGGGCCGACGCCACCCCCGCCGCCGACGGCTCGGCGGACTGGCTGCCGCCGACGTGGGGCGCCTTCCTCGTCGGCGAGTTCCGGGTGGCGGAGACGCTCACCGGCGACGACTACCGCGCCGCCGACGCCGACACCCGCGCCCGGTTCGACTCGAACGCGCACGTCCGCCGAGAGCCGTTCGACGCCGCGGTGCTGGTGCGCGGCGACCCGGCCGACTCGGGGCTGTACGACCGCGCCGTCCCGCTGTCGACGCCGGACGCCGGCGCCGACGCGAACCGCGTCGTCACCGACCTCTCGGCGGACTCCGGGAAGGGGCCGTGGTGGCGCCGCCCGCTGCGGTTCGACGCCGACGCGACGCGGACGCTCCGCGACCGCATCGCCGCCGACCCGGCGACGTGGCTGCCGTAGCGACGGAACCCCGCAGCGGCCGGCCCGGAATCCTCGACTCCCGACCGGTTTTTGTCACGCGGCGCGGACCAGTCGGCATGGGTCACTGCATCGCCTGCGGCGAGGACCTCGTCGAGGTCGTCGAGAGCGACACGGACGCACAGTTCAGCGACGCCACCGTCTGGGAGTGCTCGAACTGCGGCGCGATACTCGGCGTCTCCGAGTACGGCGTCTGAGGCGAGCGGCGCGCCCGGAGTCAGACGGCCGTCGGACGCTGGCGCGGGGTTTATCGGCGTCACCGTCGCTCGTACGGGTATGGAAACGACGCGGAGGCGGCTTTTGGCCGGCGTCGGCGCCGCCGGCGTGGCGGGCGTCGCGGGCTGTCTCGACGCCTCGGGAGCGGAGGCCGGCGGCGACGCGGCGGCGTCGCGGCTGGCGTACGTCCGAGTGGCGAACTGGCACGGCGAGCCACACACGGTGCACGTCCTGGTGCAGCGCGGCGGCGACCCGGTACACTGGTCGAGCCACGACCTGCCGTCCGGCGAGGACACGCCGACGACGGCGGCCGTCACGAAGTCGTGGGCGGCCGACCGCGGCGCGTTCTCGGTGTACGTCCGGCTGGACGACGCCGACACCTGGAAGCAGTTCGACGTCAGCGACGGCGGCGGCGCGAACTGCTACGGCGTCGAAATCCGGGTCGGCGCCGACGGCACGCTCGGCGTCTGGTACGAACAGAACCCCGACAGCTGCGACGCCGCGTCGGCGACCCCCGAGAACTGACGGCTTCGAGGCCGCTTCGCGACGCCGGCGTCCTGTGGCACCCGGCGGCGTCCTGCTGCGCCCGCGGAGTCAGTCCGCGTCGCCGCCGCGGGACGCGGTCGTCACTACGGCCACCGCGTCCCGGCCGAGTGCGCCGGCCACGCCGGCCGCGACGAACACCCCGGCGGCCTGGACGAGCCCGCCGACGGACGTGACGACGATACCGATTGCGAGCAGCGCCGCCGCCGCAGCGAGCAGCTCAGTCACCGGGGAGACGACGCGGAGCCGGCGGCGTTCGACGCCGACGCCCGTGGCGACGCCGCCGACCACCAGCACGGTGCCCGCGTAGCCGACGACCCCTGCGACTGACAGCGCGAGGTGGAGGGCGAGGGTCGCGGCCGCCCCGGTCGACGCGGCGACGACGACGGCCTCGCCGTTCGCGGACCAGCCGTTCCGGGCCGCGAGCCGCCGCGCGAGCCGCGGAAGCAGCCACCGCGCCGCCCCGAACACCGCGACGGCGACCGCGGCCGCCAGCAGGACTCGGAGCAGCACGAACGCGAACCCGGTGACGGCGTCCGAAAACTGGAGCGGGACCGTCGCCGCGTCCGGAGCCAGTGAACCCATACGTCGCGGTTCCGCGGACGCAGCATAAATCGGCCGTTCCCGACCGTCGGCCCATACCGAGCGTCGGCGGTGATGTCTTTCACTGGCGTTCGAGACAGTCATGCGCCGTCCGGGAATTGAACCCGGGCTAGTGGCTTGGGAAGCCACTGTCCTACCACTGGACCAACGGCGCGCTGACGCTCCGTGCGGGCCGGTCCCCGCTGAAGCCACCAGTTCGTACCCTATCGCCGCACTTCAACTAATCGGTCCCGGGCGCCGGGTCCGAACTGGACGTTCGTCCAGCCCGCCGCGCCGGCGGGAGGCTATTTGTCGCCCGGCGGTGTAGCCGTCGACGATGAGCGACACCGTCCTGCTGGACGAGTCCGACACGCCGCTCGACCTCCGGCTGTCGACGCTCGAACTGGAGCAGACCCACGGCCACATCACCGACTTCATCGAGGAGACCGTCGACGACGCGGACGCCGACGGCGCCGTGCTCGGCCTGTCCGGCGGCATCGACTCGACGACCGTCGCGTACCTCGCCGTCGAGGCGCTCGGCGCCGACGCGGTGCACGCGCTCGTGATGCCCGGCGAGAAGAACACCGCCGAGAACATGAGCGACGCCGAGCGCGTCGCCGACGACCTCGGCGTCGAGTACGACGTCGTCGAAATCGAGCCCATCGCCGAGCAGTTCTACGACGCGCTGCCGTCGGCGGCCGACGTGAAGATGGCCGAGAGCAACGTCCGCGTCCGGGTGCGCGCCGTCCTCGGCTACTTCGCGGCGAACGCCGAGAACAAGCTGGTGCTCGGCACCGGGAACCGCAGCGAGGCGCTCACCGGCTACTTCACGAAGTACGGCGACCAGGCGGTCGACTGCAACCCAATCGGGAACCTCTACAAACAGCAGGTCCGCCAGCTCGCCGACCACGTCGGCGTGCCGCGCGACCTCGTGATGAAGACGCCGTCCGCCGAGATGTGGACCGGGCAGACCGACGAGGAGGAGATGGGGCTGACGTACGACACCCTCGACGCCATCCTCGCGCTCCACATCGACGGCGAACTGTCCACCGCCGCGACCGTCCGGCACCTCGGCGTCAGCGAAGCCGAGGTCGAACGCGTCGAAGAGCTGTACGAGGCCTCCAAACACAAACGCGCCATGCCGCCTGCCCCCGAAAACGTCCGGCTGTAGCCCGGGCCGGGCCGGCCCGGTCCGGACCGACTCGGACCAGTCCGGACCAGCCGCGCCGACTGACTGGCTCGCTCCCTGCGCCGTCGACGTCCCCGCGGTTCGCATCCCGTCGACGCGTCCGTCTCCGTCGACGTCTCCGTTGCTCAGCCGAAGTGTTCTGCGTGCAGCGACGCGAACTCGTCGCGTTCGGCGCGCTCTTTCTCGGCGGTCGAGCGGTGGTCGCGGACGAGCCGTTTCACGGCGCGGAGCGCGTCGTCGTCGTTGCCGGCGAGTTCGGCGGCGACGGCGGACGGGTCGGGGACGACGCGGGACACCAGCCCCGTGCGGCGGGCCTCGTCCGCGTCGACGACGCGGCCGGAGAGCGCGAAGTCCATCGCGTCGCCCTCCCCGAGGACGCGCGGGAGCCGAGCCGTGCCGCCCCACGCGCCGAACAGACCGAACTGGACGCCCGGCTCCGCGAACGTCGCGTCCGGCGTGGCGACGCGGACGTCGCAGGCGAGCGCGAGCTCGACGCCGCCGCCGCGGGCCGCCCCGTCGACGCCGGCGACGACGACGCTGTCCGCGGCCTCGATGGCGGCGGCGACGCGCTGGCCGTGCGCCGCGAACGCCGCCGGGTCATCCAGCCGTTCGACGACGTCGAGGTCCGCGCCGGCGCAGAACGCGTCGCCGGCGCCGCGGAGCAACACCACCGGCTCCGACGCCTCGGTGACGGCGGCTTCGAGCGCGTCCAGGTCGGCGGGTCGAAGCGCGTTCCGAGCCGCCGGTCGGTCGAACGTCACGACCCGGTAGTCGCCGTCGTCGCCGGTCGCAGAGCGGAGCATGCACCGCGGTTGCACGCGGTTTCCAAAGGTCTTTGCGTGTGCCGGAGCAACCCTGTGCCGATGGACGACGCCGTGCGGGTCCGGGACGCTGCGACGACGGCGCTGGCGGACATCGAACCGGACCGCCTGAACGCCGCCGTGACGGAGCGCATCGCGGACGCGGAGATGACGCCGGGGGCGCTCACGCTCGTCAGCGCCAGGGCGCTCGACGCTGACGCCGACCTGGCCGGCGTCGCAGAACACGCCGCGGGCGTCCAACTGATTTACGAGGGCCTCCGGCTCACCCGGACGCTCGCACACGACGAGCCGTGGAACGCCGTCGACCTCGACGCCGCCGGCGACATCGACGCCGACCTCGACGTGCTCGCCGCCGACGTGTTCGTCTCCCGCGGCTTCTACCTGCTCGCCCGCACCGACGCCGCCGAGAAAGCCGTCGACACCGTCCGCCGCTTCGGCGCCGACCAGACCCGCCGCGGCGACGACGACGACCCGGCGGACCGCGACCGGAACCTCGAAGCCGACGTGTTCGAACTCGCCGTCGTCGCCGGCACCGCCGCCGTCGGCGCCACCGCACCCGACGAACTCCTCAGCTACGCCGCCGACCTCGCCGCCGGCGACGACGACCGGATGCCCGCCGAAGGCGCGCTCCCCGACGCCGCATCCGACCGAATCGCCAAACTCGCCGAGGAACGCATCGCCTCCTCCGCGGATTCGTGACGCCGCACGGAATCCGTAATCGAAACCCCTAAAGTCGCAAGCGGCGAACCGATGGTTGCCTGCCTGGGTAGCTTAGCGGTAAAGCGCGTCCTTGGTAAGGACGAGACCCCGGGTTCAAATCCCGGCCTAGGCTTGAATCGTTTCCTTCACATCCCGGTTACACCTTCCGTAGACCCGAGTATACCACCAATCAATTGGTGGACGCGGGTTGTGCGAGGTGGTCGGCGTGACCGGCTACATAGAGCCGGCTCCCCACGAGTTCGCCGCGAACTACCTTTTCGACGCGAACGGGCTAGCCCCGTTCTTCGCCGCCGACTCGCGAGTGAAAACCGGCGGCGGAAGCCAACGTTCCGAGTTCTGCGACCGCGGAGAGCGATGGACGGTTACGCTGTACTACCAGGACAGCAACGTCGTTCATCCCGGCTCTCGACTCCCAACCGGAACGGAGTGGCGCCTTGACGAGATGCGCGAGTTCCGGCTGAAGGTCAAGCGCCACAGTGAAGAGGACCCGGTCGGACAGCAGAGCTTCAACGCCCACATCACGCCTCGATGGCAAGGAATGAAAGTCGAGAAGAGTGACGGGACGGTTTCCGACTACTCGGTTCCGCAGGGGATTCACGAAGCTGTTAACGTGAAAATTCAGGGGTCTAACGTCGCCTTTCACCGATATATACACATTCTTCAGTCGGCCGCATTGGCGGTCGGAATCCGAGCGGACTACTTCGAAGAACCCCACGAATACAGCAACGTTCAAGACGCAGAGCGATACGTACGCGTCCGCGAGGACGCCAGTGGGCCTGTGCACTCTCGTGAAGGTCCGATTGCCTCGATGGGTCATCTGCTCGAATCAGACCGGCAGGGCTACCGGAAGGTGGTGCAGAATGACGATGACGACCATGGCCGGAATCTGCCGGGATACTATCACACCGTTACACTCGGCCCTCGTCGAATTCGTGAAGCGTTCCCAGGCCACGCGCTCCCCAAAGAGATCAAGCACTACTTCGCGAGAGAGGCTCTCAGTCAGGGAGAGGACTCTCCCCTCGCACATCCGAAGGTCGGCGCATCCTATCAGGTGAGTCGATGGGACGAGAAGTTGGGCGTGACCCCAGAGGAATTGGACCAACTGGAGCGTGAACTTGACCAGACGGTTCTGTCTGTTCTGGCAGACGCTGGCCTCGACATCGCACCATTGGAAGGATCAGGCCCGTTCGTTCCGGATGCGTACTTCGCGGCAGAGACAATTCTGGATACCCCCGAGCCGATTGGGCTTGATCTAACACACATACGGAGTACTCAGGAGAGCGTTGTCATTAGACACCTCGTTGATGGCCTCAGCCCCGTACAGTGGGAGAGCCTACAGACGCTCGTCACTGACGGTGGTGTGGTTTCACCGGCGGATATCGCGGACGAGCACGGCCGCCACGTGGAGAGTGTCAGGAGAGCACTGCGCGGGATTGAGGACCTCGTGGTCCGCGAATATGCGAAGGTAAGTCTACGGTCGAGCTACGTCGCTGAGCTAGTCCATGACGCTGTCCAAGAGGCACAAGAGGCCATCAGGCGCGCTGCCGAGACTGGAGCGAAGGCTATCCGAGTTGCCGAACAGGGGATGGAGGAAACGATGGGTGTCTTCATTGCTTGGGCAGCTCGGCACGGCATCGACGTCAACGACGCGCTGAGCCGGCGCGAGGCACGGATGCAGCTTCGGGTTGGTGAGGCCGGGAGAGATACACGTCGGGCTATCAAAGAAGGGTTCCGCATCTGGCGGGAAGCTGGCCTCCCGACTGAGCGGTTCCGCATGGCTCAGCTCCAATTCAGCAACGGTGGTGTGTCCGATGTGTGGCGGTACCTGAACCCAGGATAGCGAATTGGTTTGAGAGTGGCAACACTGTCCGAGCATCTATCTAGCGGTGTATTCTTCCGGAATTAGCCACTCAGCAGCTGACTTTGATTCATAGAGCGGGATCGATCTATCACTCAGGAGGAGTCGCCCGTCTCGATATCAACCCAGGAGGTTTGATTTCCCGTTAGAGGTGTGCCTAAGGGCACTAAATCAAAATACTCCGCTCCGGTTTCCGCTCTTCCAGCTGAAACGTGGGGTAACGGTCTGGTCGGTGGGAACGGTTTAGTTTAGATTCCCTCAGCCGGCCAGCAGGATCTACTGAGTTCTAGCTGTCTCTACAATGATGGCCTTACCCTCCAGATTCGCGTGGGTGATTATGGGGAGAGATTATCTTATTGTGGGTGGATTGGATCGTATGGACGCAAACGAGGTCAGCGAACACGGTGAAGAAGTGGACATCGCACCCGCTGGATGGGAGGGTGGCGACCTAGCCCACACCGGCGGGAATCTGTTCGCCCATGAGTGGGTACATTCGGAGAAGGAACTCCGTGTCGGGTACTCTGTCGACGATCCCTCCGTCGTAGGTGCTGAAGAGGTGGCCTTCGAAGGAGACGGCGACGAGAAGAACCCGCAGATGTGGCGACTGGTCGGCGACGTGGAGAGCCAGCCCTGCAACGGGGAAGAGTACTGTCTCGAGACTGCAATCGAGCTGATGGAGAAGCTCGGGGGCGGGGAATGAAGGAAGCGGAAGATACTCGGGTCGTGATTCCGCGGGCTATCGTGACCAAGAAGACCGACTCCCGGGGCAGGATCACTCTCGGGACAGAGTACGCAGACGAAGAGGTAACCGTGGCAGTGATCGAAGTATCTGAGTAACTCTTCTACTTCACAACCCGTGTCGGGAGTGTCAATAACTCCCACGAGAGTCGGAATACGTAGGTGCCACGGTGAGTAGCCATCACTTATCGAACCGGTTGACGAAGGTAACCGGCGTCTTCGAGCTGATCGAGTAGATCTTCCAGACGTTCTCGCTTGTCTCCCCGACCTTTGAGGCTCGCGACGGTTCCTCCGAGAGTTCCACCGATGTCCCTCGCTTCCTCGTACTTCGGGTCTCCTGGGCCCAGGACAGTGAACTCGGAGAACTGGAGTCCTTTCTTCTTGCTCGTGCTGTCTCCCACGTTGTCAAGGAGACAGATGCCGTTCGTTCCGAACCGACCGACGGCAATCAGCCGAGAGTCGTCAGACCGTAATGTGCCGATCCCTCCCGCGCGAGAGGCCTCTTCGAATCAATTGAAGACTTCCCCGGCCTCCCTTCTGCCGGAAGACGGAGCGTCGCTACTCTTGAACGAGTATCCAGTGTCGAAATTGACCACCCAGAGTCCACGGGCGATGTACTGCCTCTGAGACGCAGCCGGAACCGCGTTATTCTGGCAGGCGATCGCGACAGGGTCATCGAATTCTTCCACCATAGCCAACAGCTTGTGCCCCTTACACATGAAGACTGGTCCGAATAGCGCTCGTGATAGAGTCACGGCGCACTGCCCAGGTTTCGACTGGAATCGACGGGGCCTTGAATACTTATGCTACGGAGCGCCCAACCTCGTTACGACCGCCATGCTGCTTCCCGAGACTGCCGAAGAGTTCCGACGATCGCTGCTCCGGTGGGCGAGCGAGAACGCCCGGGAGTACCCGTGGCGAGAGCGGGAGCGGTCCCGGTACGAGGTTTTTGTCGCGGAGTTCTTTCTGACTCAGACGCCCGCGGACAACGTCGCCGGCGTGTACCCGAAATTCCTTGATCGATACCCGTCTCTCAACGCGATCAGGGAGGCAGAGGTCGAAAAGATCGAGTCCGTGATAGAGCCACTCGGCTTCCAGCGAATGCGTGCACAGGCGTTGAACTCGATCGCCGAGTCCGTAGACGAACTGCCGGACACTTCCGATCAACTGCAAGAACTCGAACGGGTCGGCCCTTACGTCGCGAACGCGACACTCTGTTTCGCCGACTGCGCCAAGTTACCGATCTTGGACCGTAACGTCGAACGGGTGTACACTCGCGTCTTCGGTGACGAGTACCCCGACAGCCGCTCGGAGAGGGAGCGATTCTGCACCGAGATGCTCCCGGAGGACCCGGACGACGTCAGAATGTACAACCTCGGGCTACTCGACGTTGGAGCGCTGGTCTGTACGAAACGGGATCCCGGCTGCGACGACTGCTTTGCGTTCGAGTACTGTGACTACGCTACGAGTAGGGAGTGAACTGACTCACTTGACGTCCTCGAGGATGCGGTCCATCACACGCTCGATGTCCTCATCGTCCAGCCCCTCTAGTTGGAGATTCGTGAGTGCGTGGTTGAACCGACGAGTCGCCTCGTCGACGACGTCGGAGGGTTCCCCGAGTAGCTTCTCCGAACAGACCTTCGCGGCCGGTTCGTAACGGGCGAACCAGCGGTCGAAGATCTTGTTCGCCAGCGTCTGGTTAGAGAGGACCTCTTCGGTCAGAGTGTAGTCGTCACCGTCGCGAGTGAGTTCGGCGATCCACCAGAGGCGGTGGAGGGCGTTCGAGTAGATGTCCGTCCCCGCGCCCAGGAACTTCTCGGTCATCGCCTTCTTGCTAGTGAACTCCCACCGGTGACGGACGAAGTCCGGGTACCGAACGGTCGCGAGGAAGTGCCAGACTCCGGGATCTGCCGCGACACGCCGCGACATGTTCAGCGACTCTCGAACCACGGGTGCTGCGGCGGCATCGATCGACGTGTCGAACTGAGCGTACGAGTCGACTATCGACTCCAGTTCCTCGTCCAGCTGACTCAACTGGACCTGTTCCCCGGACGGCTCGAGTTCGAGGTACTCTGCGAGCTCGTCGTCCGCGATCGCGTCTTCCTCCCCTTTGAGGAACCCTTCCTCGATCAGTCGCCGTCCATCGGCTGTTAATCGTCGTAGTCGTTGTTCGCTCATTATAGTTGAAGTCCTTCTTCGACGAGGTTGATCAGCTGGTCCCGCGGGTCGATGTAGTCCTGGATCGACCCGTCCAGTCGTTCCATCAGAACAGCGACGCCCTCCGGATCGTCAAGTTCCTCGCGGAGCTGGATTGACGCCCGAGCTACGTCGTCTTCGTCGGTCAGGTCTCGTGCGAAGATGTTGAGGACGGCCTGTTCCCAGTCGTGGCGGGGTTCACCTTCTTCGTCAACGTCGGATATCGCGCGCATTACGAGCTGGGACCAGACCCCTTGCTGGATCTGGTCGAGTACGACGTCCCGCATTCGGGCCTCCGCACCGACCGAGCCGTTCGCGTGGAGGATGTCGACGATTCGACTGTGGTCGCTGTTGATCCAGAGCTTCGGGCTGTCGGCGTTCCGGAAGTCCAGGTGGTACAGTCGCTTCTCACCGGGGAGGTGGTCGTGCTCACTGAACTCGGCTTCCTCGCCGTCGATGAGGCTGTTCCCATTCTCTTCCTCCTCGTCAACGACGACCGTCCACGGCTCACCGCTCGCTAGCCTGACGTTCGGCGTCGTCGCGAACGTGCCGTCGCTCTCGCCCTCCGAAGAACGGACGAGAAACGGAATCAGACGGACTTCCTCGCGGAGACGATCACTGCGGAGTGAGACTTCGACGTCGTGGACGCCTGGGTCGACACAACCCTCAGTTCCACTAGTGTCGACGTCCACCCGATCACGGTAGATAGCGTCCGGGCAGCGAACAGCCACGTAGAGTTTCCCCGGAGGAGAGGACCGTTCGTCTGGTGGAAAGACCGACTCCACTACTTCTTCTGGGAGAGTCACCTCCCCTCGAAGCGTAGCCCGCTCCCACGGGTCGCTCTCGTCGACTGCGAGGTCGACGGTCGAACTCTCACGTTCCTCGTCGAACTCGACTGGCTGCTCTCCCTCTACCTGACACCCCTCCAGCTTGAGCGAGAGCCCGTTCTCTCGATACGGGTACGGAAGAGCCGTCTGGCGTAACTTCTGGCTCTTGGAGTCGGCCATCAGTCACCACCTCCGAGTCGAACTTCGGCGTCTACTTCCAGACGTGTCTCCCCGACGGACCCGTCGAAGAAGTCCACGTGTCCGATCAAGCGTGACTCTCCCTGGAACTCTACTCTCCCGACACTCGGTGACGCTCGCAGAACCATCGCTCCGTCCTCCTCAACGACGTCGACGCCTTCCACGTCGACGTTGACCGAGTCTATCGGGACCTGTCGGTACTTCGTCCCGTCCTCACCGACTCCCGTGAGCGAGACTTCGGCCGTCCAGCCGGAGTGGTCGTCGGCCTCGGGTTCGACGCTTCCACTGAAACGCCAGCGGTTCCGTTCGAAGAACGCTGTCCCGTCCAGTTCGAACGACTGCGAGTTCGCCGGAGAGCTGCTCCGGCGGCCCTGCCCGTGGATGGGGAACTTCTTCAGGACGTTCTCCGGGAGGTCACGCTCGCCTCGCCCGCTTCGCGAGACGAGGTTCCGAAGCTCTTCCCGGATGTCCGCTTCGAGGTTGACGATCGCCTTCCGGTAGCCCTGCATGTATTGCTGTTTCAGGTTCTCTGTCGAACGCCACTCGTCGTGTTCGGGGGGTTCGGCGAATCGGAGGAAACGGTCGATCTCATCGTCCGACTTCCGGGGCGCACCAGTAGACCGTGCGGTGCCTGCTGCGAGGACCCCGAAGAAGTTCCGGTCTCCGAAGGACACGCGACTCTGGTCGTAGTACTTCACGACCATCCCCGCACCTCTGAACATGGCGACGTGGTTACGGAGCGTCGGGTCGTCGATGGGTGAGGCGAGACGTGCGGCGAGCCTGACGGGACCACTCTCACTCTCGGTCCCGTCGTCCTTCTTCGGGAGGTCTACCTCGATGTCGCGCCCGGCGACGTCGCCGGGCGTCTCCAGCCGCGTTTCACCGTTGTACCGGTTCGCGTAGGCGTCGACGAATGGTTGTACCGCGGAGTGGTCGTCTACGTCGACCTCCGTCGTCTCAGAACCGACCTGGACGTTCACTTCGAGGTCGTCTCGGTACATCGCGGGCCAGAAGTACTTCGCGGCGGCGTCGACGAGCTCCCGCCCGAGGCTCTCGAGGCTCGGCGTGTGATCTCGTGCTGGGTCCCGGAACCCAACGACCATCGCACTCGTTCCCGGAGTGCTCGGTCGGTCGACACCGAGTCGTTCGGCCAGTGATTCGGCCGTCGCTCCCCACAAGGAACGAGGCTTCGGATCTTCTTCTGTGTCGTCGATGGTGCAGAGCCAACCTGCGCCCTGGTACTCCGTGTCGTCGCCGCTCAGGCTGTGTGTCGGAAGCTTGGTCCGGGCGATGAGTCGTCGACGGTCTCCTCGGTCGGAAGGCTCGCTCAGATACGAGTTGAAGACGACCGTAGATGCTCCGGAGAACGTCCAGAGAACTGACTTCCCGAGTCCGTACGACCCCCCTGCCGTCTCGTCTTGTTTCTGGCTGTAGAGTTCGTCCCGAACGAGGGCGGCGTAGTTCGAATCTTCACTCCAGCTGCCGGTGAGGCCCGTCGTGTTCTTGTCTTCGACGACGAGCACCCGTAGTGACGGCTCCTCGTCTTCCAACGTCTCCTGGAATTGTTTGAAGCCTCGGCCTCTGTCCGATTCAGCTACTGCACCGATCCGCTCCCGTAACTCACTCTCCCAACCGATCGCTTCGAGGAACTCGCGGAGTTCGCCACCCGAGAGCTCCACCAAGCGGAACGTCACCTCGACCGGCATGTCGTTCGGCAGAGCCTGGTCGTTCGCGTTTTGCAGGACCTCCCGGACGAAACTCTCCGTGTTGTGGTCGACCGCGTGTTTGGTCGGGTCCCCGCCGAACCGTGGTGCGCTCTGTCCGCCGTCGTAGAAGTGCCACCCTACTTCTTGTGCGAGGTTCTCGGTGTTCATGAACCACCTCTCCGGATCTCTAGGCCTTCTTTCACCGGAGCGCGCCGCCTTTCTGGATTGCGGCGCCCCTCTCGATGGTGTGGCTCAGGTTGGTGAATCATGTCCTGTACGTTCAATATATCGAGGGTGGTTTTACCGCGTCGGTTCGAGTCGAAGAGATGACTATTTCCACTCTGGTCCGTCTTTCCGAGAGATGGCGGGGAAATCGCACAGAAGATTTAACGTCTACCTTGAGGAGAATAGTGTATGAAAGTATCCGCCGTTGACCTCTTCTGCGGAGCCGGTGGTCTCACGCGAGGCCTCGAAGACGCCGGCGTCGACGTCTCTGTCGGGATCGACGTCGATCCCGCGTGCAAGTACCCGTACGAGGAGAACAACGACGCGGACTTCCGCCTGACCGACATCCGGCCCCTTGCGAAGAACCCGGAGAGAATCGCTGCACAGTTCGAGCGAGACGCCGACATCCGGGTACTGGCCGGCTGTGCGCCCTGTCAGCCGTTCTCGCCACTGAACCACGGAGGCGACAGTAGCCAGCACGACAAGTACGGGATGCTCGGTGAGTTCCGCGACGTCGTTGAGTACGTCCGTCCCGACGTCGTCGTGATGGAGAACGTCTTCGAAGTTCGGAACCACCGACCGTACGAGATCTTCGAAGAGACGCTCGAACGGATGGGGTACTCCGTGAACAGCGACGAAGACAAGAACGTCTACTGTCCCGAGTATGGCATCCCTCAGAAGCGGAAGCGGTGGGTACTGATCGCCTCTCGCGACGGCACTATCGAGCTCGGTGAGCCGGAGAACGAGGACGAGTCGGAGTACCCCACCGTTCGCGACGCGATCGGCCACCTACCGAGCCTCGACAACGGGGAGGCCGATCCGGAACGGAAGCTGCACCAGTCCCGTGACCTCTCTGAACTGAACGAAGAGCGGATTCGGAACATGAGGGCCGGAGAGGACTGGACCGTCTGGGAAGAGGAAGGGAAAGAGCACCTCCTCCTTGACTGTCACATGAAGGCGAGTGGCCGGAGCTACCGGGCGCCGTACGGACGGATGTCGCCTGACGAGCCAGCGCCGACGATCACGACGCAGTTCTACAACTACGGGAGCGGACGCTTCGGCCACTACGACACTGATCAGGACCGCGCGCTCTCGCTCCTCGAGGGTGCGATGATTCAGACGTTCCCCCATGACTACGAGTTCGTTGAGGACTGGGACGAGGCGTCTATCACCCACCTGGGCAGGATAATCGGGAACGCCGTGCCTCCACTACTCGGTCGACGGATCGGCGAGTCCATCCTCTCGCACTACGAGGGCGGGAGCGAGACGTCAGCGGAACCTTCGGCTGCAGACTGACTTCCCGGCCTCCCGATTCCTAGCGAGGGAAATATACCTGCCCCGCACCGAGTCCGGGTAAGATGGCCGGCTACCGGACGTCTGAACGCTCCCGCTCGTCCTCTAACGTGGAGAGCGACTCTACTAGCTCCCTCCGAGGTGAACGATGAGTAGTTACGGCGACGACCGTCCGACGATTCTGCATTGTTTTGCGGACAAGGGCACGGAGTCGGAAGTGCTCTCGAACTTCGGTGACGTTGTTCGAGTGAGCATCGACGCCCAGGACACGAACGAGAGCGAGCCCATCACTGCAGACGCTCACCTCCTGCCAGAGGGCGACGAAGAGAAAGACTGGGGCTTCCCAATCAAGGACGACGTGACGTTTGACCTCGGAGTCTTCCACCCTGTCTGCACGAAGTGGGCGGCGACGACGAGCATCTCCGGAGACCCCGACGAGCACGAGAACATGATCCCGAGTGCTCGGTCCATCGCCCAGGACTACTGCGACCACTACGTTATCGAGAACGTACCGAAAGCCGAACCGCTTCGGGACCCGACGATCCTCAGCGGACGGATGTTCGGGCTCCCGATAGAGTACGAGCGGGCGTTTGAGACGTCGTTCCACGTCCCTCAGCCACCGCGTGAGAGAGCGTTCCTTACTACCGAGGGACCTTCCGACACGACAGAAACTTCGTCGTTCTTCTTCTCGGAACGGTCGAAAGAGTGGTGGGCGTCGGCCAAGGGATACGATCCGAGACCCTACGCTAAGCAACACATAGCCAAGAATACGATACCGGCGCCCTTCATCCAGTACCTGATTAGGGCGTGGCTAGCTGTTTACGAGGAAGAGCAAGGGGTTACGCAGGACCGAGTAGACTACTCGGACTACGACGAGCGGATGGAGACCGGACGCCGAGAAGCCGACAACAGTCAGCTATCCGATTTCACTATCGGCGGTGAAGGCGACTCCGAAGGTAACTAACGCAGCTCTTCGAGGACACCCTCACGCGTCTCTTCGACGAGGGAGTAGGCCTGCTCGTAGTCTAGACTCTCCGCACAAACTACCGTGAGGTTCTCGCGCAGCTGGGTCGTAGTGTCGCTTATGATATCGGTGTTTGCGGGCTCGAATCGCTCCACTTCCTCTTTCTCGAGTAAGTCGATACAAGCGTGAGTAACTGGCTTGTGCCGGCCGAACCAACGGTCGGCGATGTCGTTCGCAAGCTCTTGTTGTCCGAGCATAGACTCGGTTCGGCCGTAATCGTCACCGTCACGGCTTATCTCTGCAATCCACCAGAGTCGGTGGATCGCGTTGGAGTATATGTCTTCCCCACCTTCGAGGAATTTCTCCCTCATCTTGCTACTCCATCGATACCGGACGAACTCGGGGTACCGGACCAAAGTGAGGTAGTGCCAGATACCGTCGATAGCGGCTTTGCGACGCGTGATGTCGATGTTCCTGTGGATGACCGGGGCTAATTCAGCACCAATCTCCGACTTACGGCCGTCGAACTCGCCGCTTTGCAGAATCTCCTTGATCGCCTCGTCGAGTCTTGAGAGGTCCACCTCGATCCCCGTCTTCTTGAGGTACGGCTCCAGGTCGCTCTCGTTAAGATCTTCCTCGCCTTCGAGGAATTCCTCACTGACCAGCGCCTTTCCGCTCTCTTTGAGTCTCAGTAGTTCAGTCAATTTCGATCCCCTCTTGAAGTAGCTTAAGTGCTTGCGTCGGGTGGTCTACCCGTTTTTGAATCGCTGCGTCTATCTCCTTTGCGAGAACGTCAACGTCTTCACCTGACGACGCGAGCTCTCCCAATCGACGCACTACGTCTTCGTAATCCTCTACGTCGAACAACTCGTCTTCGAATAGCTCTACGACTTCCTCCTGCCACGGGTATTTCAGCTCACCACCGTCGGGATCGGCATCCGACGCAGTCCGAAGCAGAAGCTCTTGCCAGACAGACTGTTCGATGTAGTCGTAGAGCACGTCTCTGAATCGAGCGTCGTGTCCCACAGCTCCGTCTGATTGAAGCACTCCGATCAGCTGCTGGTGATTCGCGTTTAGGAACAATTTGGGTGTGGAGGGGTCCTCAAAGTGTAGGTAGTGGAGGTTCTCGCCGTTCGGGAACGAATCGAAGTGGTCGAACGGTTCTATACGTGGGTGAAGGAAGCCTCCGTCTTCCTGCTCACGGTCGATCTCTACCGTCCAAGCTTCGTCGGACGCTAAGCGATCGCCGTAATCGGTGGCGTAGTCCTCGTTGATGTCCTGTGGTTCCCCCCTGACCAGGTACGGTTTGATCTTCACTTCACCTCGGAGGGAGTCCCGTTTCAGTTCGACACTGAACTCGTAGTCACCCTCACCGTCTACATCCACGTCCAATTCTCGTTCGGATATTCCGAACCTCAACATCGTCTGTGACGCCCGAACGGCGATGACCAGACTCACCGGCGGCTCATCCCTCTCTTCGAAGGGTAGTGTACCGGAGAACACCTCCTCCGGAACGTGGATGGAGCCACCGATCGACATTTCCTCCCACTCTTGAACAGCAACGGCCGATAGCCTTCTGTCGGATTTAACGATTTGATACGCGTCTTCCGGAGCTTCTGGCCCCTTAGTGACTTCCAGAGACCCGACTTTACAGTTCAGCTTGTCTTGGAGGTAGTTGTGCGGGAATCCCTCTGTGTGGAGGTGTCCAGATTTCGGTTCGTTCTGCGTGTCCACCATCAGCTTTCACCTCCCTCTTTCTTGACCACTTTCGCGTCCACGTTGAGCCGCATCTTCGTTTTCCTGTAGTCGGGGTCCGACCAGCCGATGAACTCGAAAGTTCGAACGTCATCCGGGACGTTGAATCGCTTCTCGTAGCCGTCTTCACCAGTAGTCATGGTGCACCCCTCGGACAGTTCCGAGAAGTTGTGGATGGAGATGTAGTCGTTCGTCTGTCTCTCTTCACCCATCCGTCGAAGTGAAATTGTCACTTCCGTGAGTTCGTACTCACTCTTCAAGGGGCTGACCTGACCTTCGAATTTCCACTTACGCTCCTCGCTGTTGTACGTCACGTGTGTCTTCCCCTCTATTCGGGGGTCCGTCTCCGGCTCTGTCTTTCGCCCCTGATTCGTTATTGGGAATCGATTGGCCAGGAGTTCTGGCCCCAGCGTCCCCCTGTCGACGTTCGGTCCGACGACGGAACCGACCGTCTCGGATATCTGGTCGTGCAGTCCATCTATCGCTCTCTTCGTTCCCTGCTTGTAGTCGTCTCGAGTAGCGCTCGTCTGCTCCCACCTGTCGTGTGTGGGCGGCTCTGCGTCTTTCAGGAAGCGCTCCATCAGGTGGTCGTCTGTGGTGGTTTCGTCCGACTCCAACCACGCCCGTGCCTTCCCACCGAGGGCGACTGCGTGGAAACCGCGGCTCCCGTGTACTAGCTTATCGCGGTCCCAGTAGCGAACGACCATCCCCGAACCGCGGACCAGCGCGACGCTATTGTCGAATTCACCGTCACCGTCCTCTGTGAGTCGAACTGCGAGACCGACGGCCCCCTCACTCGGCATGGAGGTAACCGCTTCGCCCTCGATGGTCGGTGGAGAAACGTTCTCGTCGTCGACCATGTCCGGGACGTCGATAGTTTCGTATCCGTAGACTACGTCTCCCTCCTCCTCCAGCTGTTCGTCTGGTGAGGAGGTCAGACTATTGACGAAGGGACGAACGGAAGGGACTGCGTCTACCGTCCCCTCGTAGGTTTCTGCCTCCGTCTTAACGCTCACACGAAGCTCGTCACGGACGATCGCAGGCCAGAACCACTTCACGGCCTCCTCTCGGATCTCTGCCGCGAGTTCATCGACCCCCCTCGGCTCTTCCCTCACCGGGTCTCGGAAGCCAACGACAGAGATGCTTGTTCCTGGCTTGTCGTAGTCCTCTCGATCGATCTGAAGTGCACCCGCGAGCTCCTCGGCATCACTACTCCATACGGAGGCCGCAGGAGCGTGTTCGTCGTCCTGCTGGGAGGTGTCGCCGAAGAACCCTTGGCCGTTGTGCCTAGTCTGATCCTTCCAATACTGTGGGAGTCGAGTCCGACCGATGACGCGTGGATTGTACGGAACCGGATCGGGTTCGCTTAGCACCGAATTGAACAGGATCGTCGACGTACCCGAGAAGATCCGAAGAACCGCTTTCCCCAAGCCGAACTTCCCGCCGGCCGACTCTTCGTCCTTGTTCGACTCGAGACTGTCCCGGACTAGTGCGGAGAAGTTCGTACTCCCACGCCCCGGCTCTGCCGCGTCCGGTCCGGTCAAACCCTGAGTATTCTCGTCTCTTACGGTGAGGAGACGGAGAGAGCCTTCTTCTTCGACGCCGTCGGCAAACTGTTGGATACGACGGCCGATCTGGTTGTTCTCGGCAGCAGCAGCGACTTGCTCGTACCAGTCGTCCCACCGAAACGCTCGTTTGAAGCGTCTCAGATCGTCGTCGGCCAGCTCCTTGATCTCGAACGTGACGTCTACCGGTTCGTCTGAGTCTTCCAAGCCGGCGTCGTTGGCGTTCTGGAGGACCTCTCGAACGAACGTCTCGAGGTCCCCCTCCATCGTGAACTGTGTGAGGTCGCCCCCTTGCCCGGCACCACGCTTCGATAGTGAGGGGAAGCCCCAACCGATATCTTCCCCACCTGGAGGTTCTTCAGAACTCACCTACACCACCTTCTCGAGCGGCTCCCTCTCTGCCAGAACCGACTCTTCGCCGAGCTGGAGGGATAGTTCGACACTGTCACTCGCGGTAATGTAGCGATTTCCTATTGCATAAATATATTGTCTCAGACAACAATCGTGGACGGCCGGAAAGTCAAACACCTACGACTTCGTAGAATCAACCACGTTCCGCGACGGACAAGTAGAGGGCGTAGTTCCCCGTCTCTTCACCCGTCTCCCGGTCTTCGGTCTCTTTCAGGTTGATTTCAACCCGGCGACTGTAGTCTTCCATATCGATGATCCACGAGAACAGTCCGGCGATGGTCTCGATGAACTGGGGGCTGCCCGTGACCCGGATGTTGGAGATGTCCGCGGGGTAGGAGCTCCCCTCGAAGTCGCTGGGCTTTTCTATCGTCGCTCGCCGCATCTCCGCCCCCGACGGTCGGTCCCGGTTCTTCAGCCAGTCCATGGCCTCGGACTTCGGAACCGTTCCGGACTTGGTCGTCGGAAGGGACTCCAGTTCTGTCTTCGTCGCTTCCCCCCCATCTGCACGGCCGCGATCTTTGTCGAAAGATTCGGTCTCCGCTCCGTCAACCTTGTACTCTGCACCGCAAGATCCACACTCACCACTCCCGGTCTGTGGGGTAATGATGCTCCCACAGTCGTCGCAGAAGTACATATGGAGTACCAACCATCGGTAGAGTATAAAGATAATCGAAGAATCAACTTTCAAGGGGTAGGGCGTCGGTTGAAGCCAGTTCCCTCCCGATCGACATTCAATTGAGTGAAGTTCCGGAGCCAGTGTTAATGCCCGCAGGGGAGAAGGCCAGAGAATGTGCGGTCGCACATCTCTCGCGGTTCCGACGGACGTTTTCAGTCGTCGGTTTGACGCTGAGCCTCGCTCTGGCGTCGAAATCTCCGAATGGTACAACACTGGCCCGGGAGAGGACCTCGTCGCGGTTCAGAACGACGCTCCTGAAGAGTTCGACATGCTCAAGTGGGGGTTCATCCCCGAGTGGGCCAACAATCCCTACGACGTCTTTCTTGGGGGGCGGAGTATGTTCTGAATACGGGCTTCGTTCAAGCGTACGGAAGCCAAAAAGACAATTTCCACGGTGTAGAATTCCGTCTTTGGAATCCTGGACGGTCTTCTACGACTCGTTGGCTTCGGTCGACTTCTCTACCTCACTGCGGATATCTCGGAGCGTCTCTTCCAAATCGGACCTCCGCTGGCCCTCGTACGGGAAGATTGATCCAGACTTCCTAAACCGCTTGACGGTCTCTCCGATGATTTCTTGACCGGCCAACTCTCCATCTTCACCGTCGTCCTCCGGTTCGTCGTACAAGACTTCAAGTAGAGCCCTCACTGCTGGCTCGTACCGGGCCATCGGTGTATCGAAAACCAGAAGCGAGAACCGTCGCTTGCTGAGTGCACGTCGTGTGGGTTCGTAGTCAACGCTTCCGTCTTCATTTTCCTCACACGTCAGTTCGGCTATCCACCACGCCCGCTCGAAGGTGCTGGCTTTACCGTCGAGAGCTTTGGCCTGCGTCCAAAACTTCTCTTTCATCGCCGAAACGCTGTTGAACGCCCATCGATGGTCAACGAACCAGGGATAGTACAACATCGAGAACGCGCTCCAGATCCCCGAATCGGACGCCTCCGCTCGAGTCAGGTCAACGTGACGATGTACGACGGCGGCAGATTCAGGGTCTGCTTGCGCAGTTTCCGGGGTCGTGTCCGATTCGATGGCTCTCAATTCCTCTTCGAGCGTCGCTAAATCGGCCGTCAGTTCGGTCGACTGGATGTGGGGCTCCAACTCCGATAAGGGGATACTGTCGTGATTGCCCCTCAGGAAATCGTCGTACTTACTGAGGAGACTCTCTGCCCCGTCCGCGAGTCGGACCAGCTCTTGTCCGTCCTCCAAATCCGCGTCAGGATCCCAAGCGTTCATCGATCTCCCACCCGTTGTGCGTGGTTACTGACCTGCTCGGCAGGTTTTAGCAGTCCTTGGACCGCCTGATCGATTCTTTCTGTTGCGGACACAGGGCTCTCTTCCAGTTCTTTTTGCAGCGACTCTGCGGCTTTCTGTGGAGACTTATCTTCTCCTTCGTACAGATACTCGCTCAACATCTCGAAAACCGCTGGCTGCCACTCTGGAGTCCACTCTTCTGATTCGGAATCGTACTCGGCGGCGGCGACCTGAGTCATTCTGGTCCACACTGGTGTCATCACTTGATCCCAGATTAACTCGGCCGTGAGGTCGTCGTAAGTGCCGTCGCCGTTCCATACGATGTCGACCACCTGCTCGTGATCTTCGTTGAAGTAGAGGACCGGGTTGTTCGGGTCTCGTCTCAGGTCTAGGTAATACATCCGATCGGCTGGCGGGAACGGCGTCTCCTCGGCCTCGTTCTCCCTCTCGAAGGATGTCCGCTCAACTTGTAGAACGTCGTCGCTCCCGGGGTCTTCCTCTGTAATCTCGATCCTGCACTTGATGCCGTCGGAGAGGAGGACCCCGGGTTCAGTCGCGTAGTCGTGTCCCGAACCCAAGCCGAGTGAGGATTCAGTTTCCGGTTTGAGGGGTTCCGACCGGAGGAGGTAGGGACGGAGAACGAGTTTATCCGCAATGTCTTCCGAGGAGATTGTGAGCGTGTCGGCCACCGTTCCGGCACCGATTTCTCCCCCTTCGTTCAGAACCGTCCCTGCTCGTGTGTAGGTGCTCACACAGTGACCAGCCACGACGACGTTCGCGGGACCCTTCTTTGGGGGATCGCCCGCGGTACTCTCCCCGACCTCTGGAAGGACTTTGCCGATGAGCGAATCCGGGACGTCTACACAGAGGGTGAACTTGATCTCCGACCAACCTTGGTAATCGGTGAGATCGAGCCGGCGATCGTCTTCTGGCTTGACACCATCATCGTCGTCAACCGCGTACTCTTCGATCCAGAAGTCTAACTCTCCCAGCTCACAATGGTGGGGGAACGTTTCGTACTTGAGTGACCGATTGAGCTGGAGTGTGCTGGACATATTCAGCTACTCACCTCCACCGAGCCATCCGTCAGCTTGAACCTAGTCTTCGAAACGTCTCCCAATCGCGCCCGACGGCCCGGGAGCTGAGCTTCGAACTCGTACTCTACCATCTTGACGTCGCCCTGGGCTTCTATGCGTCCTTTCTCACCGTCGTCTAGGACGGTCATCGTGATTGACCCACTCCCAGTCACGATCTCGGCGTCCACGTCTTCGATGAGGACCGTGTCGGCCTCTTTGTCGTCTTCGAAGAGCGCAACGATCTCGAAAGTCGCCTCCCAGCGATCTACGGGATTATCTGCTATCTGTTTCCGCTCAGTATTCGGACCGATGCTGCCAGTGAACATCCACTTGTTTCCGACAATGTCGTCGTCGATCTCCCAGTCGAGCAGTGGAGGGGTGGTCGGTGTCGGGGGGCGTTTGCGCCCGTCGTCTGCGAGGTCCGAACGTGTTTTCGGAAGTATATCGCGACCGGGTCGCGTCAGCGATCCCGCTCGGCGTGATCGGTTATACAGTATCTTCGAGAGGCCGTTACGGAGAATCTTGGTCGAAAGGGCGTCAGCTGGCCCCTTCGCGCCGTACTTGTATTTCGCCTTCAGCTCGTCGTTCTTCTCGCCGTACCAGCGGTCGTGCATCGGCGGCTCGGCCATCGCTAGAAAATCGTCGATGGCTTCGTCAACGGGGTCGTGGGACTCTCCCGGGGGCGTGCGCGCCTTCCCGGCCGCGAGGAGGGCGTGATAATTTCCAGAGTGGCCGAGATAGTGGCCCGATTTATACTTCACGACCATGCCCGGACCTCTGAACATGGCAATCTCACCGAGTTGCTCGGAGGCTGGTCCCTCGGTATCGCTCGGGTTAGCCTTCCGGGCGGCGATAGTCACGTACCCGTCAGACGGTGTCGGATACTCTTCGTCGTCCTCACACTCGTCTTCTTTCTTGCTAACGATACTGTACTCTTCGTCGGTCTTCGCTACCGTTCCAGGCCCTTTGAACGAGTCCGGCGCCTCACGCATCTGGTCGTAGCAGGTGACGAACGGAGCGATCCTCTCGTGATCCTCAATAGTGTCTTCCGTGAGCGCGGAACTGTGCCCGCACATGTCGATTTCGACTTCCAAGTCACCCGCCCGGATCGCCGGCCAGAAGTAGTCCGCTGTCGATTTTTCGAACTCGTGGCACAGCTCCTCCGGTGAGGGCTGGTCGTCCATGGCTGGATCGGACGGGTCACGGAACCCGGGAATCATGATCGTCGTCCCGTTACTGTTTGGCCGGCCCATCTTGAGATCGTCCGCCAAGTCGCTGGCCGCTTCACCCCAGATAGACTCCGGTCGTTGGAGCTCTTCACGCTCCATTCCCGACCGGGAACCGAACCACCCGTCGTTCGCGTAACACTCCCCTTCTGATATTTCGTGTGTCGGAATGAAACACCGACCGACCAATCGGGGAGAGGTCTGGCCTTCCATCTCCTCAGCCAGAGTAGAATTGAACAGGACGGTTTGAAAGCCGGAGGCAACCCAGAGAAGCGTGCTTCCCAGCCCGTGACGGCCGCCCGTGCTTCCTCCCTTGTTACTCGCACCCGGATCACGAATCAGCGCTGCGTAGTCCGAGTCCTGGTCCTCCTCGTTCCCTTGGATACCTTTGCCGTTCTCCTCTTCTACGATCAGGATCCTGAACGTACCTCCGTCTTCCAAGTACTCTACGTAGTCTTTGAGGCCGTGTCCGTCCTGATCCTTCCCACCAGCCTTTACGTGGCGGTACAGTTCGTCCCACTGCAAGGCCTCTTCGAACGCACTGCGGTCGTCAAATTCGTGAAGGCAAAACGAGACCTTGATCGGGTCGTCTGGATCTTCCCTCGCGTCCGTCGAATTTTGAAGGATCTCCCGTACGAAGGTCTCCAGATCTCGACTGAACGTCTTCTTTTGGATCAGTCCCTGCTTCCGGGAGCGGCCGCAGGGAACTTCCTCAAACCACCACAGGGAATCCGGATCCTCGTTGCGGTGCGTGTTCACTGGGACCAAAAAGTAAATTGATACTTATTAATGTTTTGTTGAAAGAGATTCACCATCTGCAGAATTCGATTCCGTAGTTCTCGGGCTACTTCACCAGCTTTGGGGTTGAGGAATGATCGCGTCCACTGATAAATACTCTGTACCTCTGATTATTGCGGTCTCGCGGGATAATTGGAGGGCTATCGACCCGACCAACCGCCAATTCTCACTAATCTACAATACACTCGTATCCCTCCGTATATACGGTGACAACACACGTCTCCTGCCGCCTTCCGCGCGACCTCGGTGAACGCGTGGATGCGGCAGCAACGACAGAAAGCACTGTCCGTTCAGACATCGTCCGTCGAGCAATTCTCCACTACCTTGACGAGGATCCTGACGATGTTTTCTCTTCACCGACCAACTCAGGAGGGAAGCGGGACCGACCTAGTGACAGGAATGTCCGAACTCCCGACCTCGAGGAATCGGTCTATGATCCGACCCGAGACCTACGATGAAATCTGTCTGATTAGAGAGGACAGAATATTAGAGTACATAAACATTTGCCCACCAATTACCCGCCGCCGTCTAGCGGTTTTACTCCAGAAAATCATGTAAGCAAACAGGAAACAAACAGTTATGGTATCCCCCCGAATACGATAGAACCAGCCGGTAGCGACGTGGTGACGTCGTGCCGGAGAACTGACCGACCTGGGTGCACGGGTCCAAACGTATACCCGGGTCTGAACGACGGCACGACGAGCAGGACATCGGCGAAGCCGACGATCCTACTCCACACGTTGGAGGGGTTCGTAATAAGGCTTCGCTGGCTAGCCGCGCTTGCTCGTCGACGTGCTCAGCCGGGAATGGGCACCACGAAGAACCCAAATGGAAGACAACACCTTCGACAAGGCAAGCAACGTATACAACTCTCCGACGCCGGTCTGGCTCACGAAGTCCGAGTCGGAAATCTATCAATCGGCTACCCGCGAGATCGAATCCTCGATGGTGGTCATAGAAGACCTCCACGACGAGCTCACCAACGAAGGAGGGGAGTTCGTCGAGCCGATCTCACCGACCTACATCAACACGGTCCTCGAAGTAACCGAACCTCTTCGCCGGTCCCTGGCAACCCTGCAGGCGCTGGAGGACCTGAAGTGAGCGCCGCGGACAGCATCCAGGACTACGTGGCGAAGAACAGCGATATGCTCAGCCGGATCCTCGCCTGCGGTAACGAGGAAGCGCGGGCGTACGCTCTGGCTCTCCTCGCGAACGCAGGGGACACCGAAGGGCTGGAAGACGTCCAGAGCGAGCTGGACCGGCTCAAGCTGAACGCTCGCTAGGCGATGCTACTGATCCGCGAGCGCTTCGACGAACGCGTGTGCGTCCTCGAAGAGCTCCGGATTACTTTCGAGCAGTTCCGTGAAGTCCCGAGAGTTTTGGTAGTCCTCCAAGACACCTGGGTTCTCCCGGGCGAATCGGAAGAATACGTCTCGAACCTCCCGCTCTTCCTTCTCGATGGATTCGACTGCACCGTGACTGAGCGCCTGCTGACAGTGAACGCAAGCGGGCTCGTGGCGCGGGGTATCGTTCCCGCAACGAGGGCACTTGACCGGACCAATCGGTTCCGGTTCTTCCTCGTCGACTTCGAGTCCCTGCAACCGGGCGTATTCGTCCTCGGCTCGACCGCCGAACTTCGCCACGTAGTGGGCGGTTGCCTTACTCCCTCGCGTCCGGCCCTGGCGGTCGTTGATGAACGACTCGTTCATCCCCTTCTCGGCGAGATAGGTGGCGTTCGACTTGCGAAAGTTGGTCGGCGTGGTCGGCTTCGAGATACCCGCGTTCCTTCCCGCCCGCTTGAAGATGTTGAGGTAGCACCGGTAGGACATCTCCTCGGCATCGTCGAGTTTCGACCACAGTGGAGCGTCTCCATCGGTCGAGTCCGGGTGGTCGCTCATCCACCGCTGGAGGTAGGGGACGCTGGGTATGAGCGAGACAGACCGCTGCCCGGTCTTTCCGTCCACCATGATCTGCATACCGTGTCGGTGGTCGTTGACGTCCCCGACGGTGAGCTCTTGGAGCTCTCCACTCCGTGCGCCGGAGTCGAACGCGACAGCGAGGAGTGCCTTGTCTCGGGAGTTCCGACAAGTTTCGATCATCGGGATGACATCGTCTTCCCACTCAAGCATGTCAGCCGGGTTCGGGACGGGATTGTGACTGTTAGAGGTCCCCGACGGGATCCATTCGAGGCTGTCTGGGATCCCCTCTTCGTCGGTCACACGGTTGCCGAATACACGCAGTGCCGTCCGGTAGTCGTGGTTGGTGTTCTCGTTCTCGTAGGTGATGTTGATCCATCGGACGAGGTCCTCTGCGGCACCCTTATTATCGAGAGACTTTGCGAGATCGCCAACGATTTCGGCCATACGAGTACAGTGGCGCAGGAGTTTCTCGTGTCGGTATTCGGTGTATTCGGACTTCAGGAGGTACAGTGTGTCGCTGAACTTGAGGAGAGCAGCCCGGTCGTCGTCGCTGAGGTCGCTGGAGTCTTGGATGCGTTCGCGGAGGGACTCGACGTTTGCTCTGGTGTTGCTCATGCCGATAACTTCAATATGATAAGTGAGACTATGAATATGATGTACACATCCCGGCCTAGGCTGTCACCTACTCGGGTCGTCGCGCGCTGCCCGTTTGGTGTTCTCTCTGACTGTGTCGGTGTGTAGTTGCGGCTTCGGGTGAACTCCGAAACGACTTCGATCGACACGGCCTGCTGTCAGGCCTGCGGCTGGCGGGTGATGCGGTCGCGGAGCGTACTCTCCGGCTTCGGTGGGTCAGAAACGGTCCGGTGCCGGCTGCGTGTCCGACTCAGTGGAGCGTGACCCGAATCGTCCTGACCTGGTCGTCCGGGTCCGTGAGCAGCGCCGAGACGAACTCGGTGCTGCGTTCGTCGACGTCGACGTCGCCGTCTACGGTCTCGTCGACGACGTCGCCGTCTGCGTCGCGGCCGGCGACGCGGACGTCGGCGCCGCTGATTTCGACGTAGTCAGTCTCCACCCGGAGCGTCGGTTCGACGAAGCCGTCGAACCGCGAGACGCTGGCGAGCGACACCGACGCGAACCGGTAGGCGCTCCAGTCGACGCGGACCTCGTAGTCGCTGTCGCGGAACGTCGCGTAGGTGTCGGTCGCCGGCGTCGGGTCGTCGGTCGGCGCCCACGGTTCGCCGTCCGTGTCGGCTGCCGCCGCGTCCGCGTTGGACTCGTCAGTCGTCGCTGCGGCGGTCCGTCCCGCGGCGGCCGCGAACCCGGCGGCACCGAACACCGTGCGGACGACGCTGCGTCTCGAAACCATGGGTGTCGCGTGGGAGCGACGGCCAAAAAGTGCGGCGTCGGTCGGCGCGGCGAGCCGGCGCGGCGGTTCGGTGTGGCGGGTCGGCGTGGTGTCTGCGCCGCTGGCGGCGTCGCTCAGTCGTCGTAGCCGGTGCCGGTGGCGGCGTCCGGGATGTCTGCGCGCTCGACGTCGAGGCCGAGTTCCTCGATGGCGGCCTCCATGTGCGGGTCGTCGACGTAGTCGTCCCCGGCCTCCACGCGCTTGCCGTGCGCGAGCGCGAGCACCTCGCCGCGCCGGTCGTCCGGAATCGCGTACTTGTCGACGACGAGTTCGATGGTGAGGCCGTTGTGGTCGCGAGTGTACAGCGAGTGGAACGCGCCGCGGTCGAACTCGTTGAAGCCGTGGTTGCGCTCCTGGAGCGCCTCCTTGATGTTCTGGAGTTCGGACGCCTCGATGCTGAACGCGAGGTGGTGAACGCCGCCGAGCGGCGTCCGCTGGGGCGCCTGGCTGGAGTCGCGACTCTCCTCGACGAAGAACGTCAGGATGCGGCCGTCGCCGGTGTCGAAAAACAGGTGCGTGACGTCCGGCGCGTCCAGGTTCGGCTGGCGAAGCACCAGCGGCATCCCGAGGACGTCGCGGTAGAACTCCACGGTGTCCTCCTCGTTGCTGCCGATTACGGTGATGTGGTCGGTGCCCGTCACCGAGAACGCGCTGTCGGGCGCCTCGGCGGTGACCGGAATGTCGGAGTCGTCTGCCGTCATGGCCCATCGTACGGACTCCGGACACTTAGCCGCTCGCTGACATCGATGTCACCGGGCGCCACCGGGTTCACCGGCCGGTCGACGGTGACGGCCCCCGATTCGCGGCCGTCTCGGATCCGAGACGGCCGCGGTCAGCGGAGGTCCGCAATCAGCGTCTCCGGGATGAGCCGGAGGAACCGCGGCGGGAGCCGCCGGACGAGCCACCGGCCGTGGTCGACGAGCGACCGGCGGAGCGCGGCGTAGACGACGGAGACGGCGGCGAGCGCCACGACGGCCTGCTGGGCGACGCCGTCGAGCGCCGCGTACGCCGGAAGCGCCAGCGCGAGCGCCAGGAAGGCGTCCTCGGGGGCGCCGTCGTACCGGATCCAGCGGCGCGGCGGGTGCCACCGGCCGCGGACGTGCTCGTAGACGGCGCGGTCGCCGGCGAGCTCCCACGGTCGGAGTTCGAGGTCGCCGCCGAACAGGTCCGAGACGGCGTGCAGGCCGGCGGCCGCGAGGAACGCGGCGAGCGCGACGGTCGTCGTCGACGGCGCGAGCGCGGCGACGGCGACGGCGAGCAGCGCCGCGACGGCGTTGTAGCCCGGGAAGTGCAGCGTCTTGCGGTGTGCGCCGAGCAGGTCGACGTCCGGGGCGACGCCGCCGAGCGCGGCGGCGAGCACGACGACGGGGCCGGCGCCGGGCGCGACCGCCAGCGCGGCCAGCCCGACGAGCACGCCCGCGAGGGCGTGCGTTGTGGCCATCATACCGCGGAATACGCTCCGCGGCCGGATAAACTCGGCGCGGCCCGCGGGCCCCGCGGACGCCTCGCTGTGCCAGAACGTTCTTGCCGGATGGCGCGACAGAAGCGGTATGTTCGACGGTTCCCACTACGAGGTCCGCCAGAAGGTCTCCATCGGCAACAAGTACGTCGTGAGCGAGGAGGGGGCCGACATCCTCCAGTCGAAACAGAAGAAGCTGCGGCTGAAGGAGGACTTCCGGTTCACGGACGTCGACTCGGGCGAGGAGGTGTTTCAGGTGAAAGCGGACAGCGTCCTCGACGCCGCCGCGGCCTACGACGCCGTCGACTCTCGGACCGGGGAGCGAATCGGCTCCGTGAAACGCAGCCTGATGTCGATGTTCAAACACGAGTACCAGCTGCTCGGCCCCGACGGCGACCACGTCGCGACCGTGAAAGAGGACAACTGGGTCCGGGCGTTCGTCCGCCGGAACGTCGTCGGCCTGCTGCCGTTCGCCTACGACGTCGAAACCCCGGACGGCACCACCGTCGCCGACATCTCCGGGCAGCTCTCGCTGCGCGACCGCTACGACATCGACGTCGTCGGCGACGTCGACCCGCGGCTCGTCGTCATCGCCGCAATCGTCATCGACGCCATCGAGGCGAACTGACCGCGGACGGCCCGACCCGACTCGGCCGCCCGGAGCGGCAGGACGGCCGGGAGTCGACGCCGGCACCGGCGCCGGCGAAGGAAAACAGGGAAGCCTCCGGACGCCGAACCGTGGGCTATGCCGGAAGCCCCTCAGACGGACGAAGGCTGGTTCGTCCTCCACGACTTCCGAACGGTGGACTGGGACGCGTGGCGGGACGCCCCCGAGCGCGAACGCGAACGCGCCCTCGACGAGGGCGTCGCCTACCTCGAGCGCCACGAGGCCGTCGAGGACGCCGCCGACGGCACCTCCGCGGTGTTCTCCGTGCTCGGCCACAAGGCGGACCTGCTCGTGTTGCACTTCCGCCCGACGCTCGACGCGCTGTCGACCGCCGAGCGCCGGTTCGAGTCGACGGCGTTCGCGTCGTTCACGGAGCAGCCGACGTCGTACGTCTCCGTCACCGAAGTGTCCGGGTACGTCTCCGACGACTACTTCGAAGGCGACGACGCGGACATCGACGAGGGCCTGCGCCGCTACATCGAAGGGAAGATGCAGCCGGACATCCCGGACGGCGAGTACGTCTCGTTCTACCCGATGAGCAAGCGCCGGTCGGGCGAGGACAACTGGTACATGCTCGACTTCGACGAGCGGGCCGAACTGATGTCGGGCCACGGCGACGTCGGCCGCGAGTACGCCGGGAAAATCAAGCAGGTCATCTCGTCGTCCGTCGGCTTCGACGACCACGAGTGGGGCGTCACGCTGTTCGGCGCCGACCCGACCGACATCAAAGACATCGTCTACGAGATGCGGTTCGACGAGGCGTCCGCGCGCTACGGCGAGTTCGGCGACTTCTACGTCGGCCGCCGCTTCCCGCCGACCGACCTCGGCGCGTACCTCGCCGGCGACCCCGTCCCGACCGCCGAACACGGCGGCGACGGCCACGGCGACGCGACCGCCGGCAGCCACGCCCACGGCGACAGCCACGGAGAGGGCGGACACCACCACGGCGGCGACGACAGCGAACATCACCACGGCGACGACGGCGGGCACCACGGCGACGGTGACAGTCACCACGGAGATGGCGCTGGAGACGAAGACGGCGACGCGGCGACCGACGAGGAGAGCATCCGTTCGGAGCTCGAAGACCTCGACATCTACGCCGGGAAGCCGCACGGCGAGGACGTGTTCGCGACGGTGCTGTACTCCGAAGCCGACACCGACGAGCTGTTCGAGGAGGTCGAGGGGCTGCGCGGGAACTTCGAGCACTACGGGACGCACGTCAAAACCGCGGTGTACGAGGGCGGCGCGGCCGCCGGCGCCGACGCCGAGGACGTCCGGTCGGCGGTCGTCTCCATCTGGGAGACCGCGAGCGCCGCCGAGACGGCCGCCGGGTTCCTCTCGGAACTCCCCGGCATCGTCGAGCGCGCCGGCGAGGAGTCCGGCTTCGGCACGATGGGGATGTTCTACACCGTGAAGCCGGAGCACCGCGAGGACTTCGTCGACACGTTCGCCGGCGTCGGCGAACTGCTCGACGAGATGGACGGCCACTTCGAGACCGACCTGATGGTGAACGTCGAAGACGACAACGACATGTTCATCGCGAGCCAGTGGCGCTCCCGCGAGGACGCCATGGCGTTCTTCCGGAGCGACGAGTTCACCGACACCGTCGAGTGGGGCCGCGACGTCCTCGCCGACCGGCCGCGACACGTCTTCCTCGCCTGAGCCGACACGGGCCGCCGCGGCCCGCGGAACTGCCGCGGAATCCCGCACGGAATCCGGGTCGCGTCCGGCGGTCCCGCTATCAGGAACGATGCCCGAGTACCTGGTTTTATCACGGCCGGTTCGGTACCGAGCGTCGATGAACGCCGGGAACGCCGCGGACGGCGGCCTCGACATGGCACGCTCGCTGTACGCGGCGACCGAGGAGCTGATGACCGCCGAGACCCCCGAGGCCGTCTGCGGCGTCGTGGTCAGCGCGGCGAAGGACATCCTCGGCTTCCGGCTCACCGGCGTCAATCTCCGCGACGGCGACGCGCTCGCGCCGGTCGCGGTCACCGACCAGACTCGCGAGTCGTACGGCGGCGACCCGCCGACGTTCCGCCGCGGCAGCGACGTCTGGGAGGTGTTCGAGGGCGGCGAGCCGCTGTGGGCGCTCGACGCCGACGGCGACCACGACTGGCAGGGCGTCGTCGTCCCCATCGGGACCCACGGCGTCATCCTCGCCGGCGCCGACCGCGACCGCGCGGTCGACGAGACGCGGCTCGAACTGGCGAGCTTGCTCGCCGACAACACCGCGGTCGCGCTCGACCGGCTCGAGCGCGAACGCCGGCTCGACGAACTCCACAAGGCCGCCCGCGAACTGATGACGGCGCGCGACACCGCGTCGGTGGCGGCGGCCGCGACCAACACGGCCCACGAGGTGTTGCGGCTGCGCGTGAACGCCGTCTACCTGCTCGGCTCGGACGGGGACCGGCTCGTCCCGGTGAGCGTCACCAGCGAGGCGCGCGACATGTTCGGCGACGTCACCGACATCCGGCCGGACGGGCTCGCCTGGCGCGCCTTCGAGTCCGGCGAGGCCGCCGTCTACGACGACGTGACCGCCTACGCGGACGTCGAGGGCTCGGAGACGCCGGTCCGGAGCGAACTCGTCGTGCCGCTCGGCGACCACGGCCTGTTCATCGCGGGCTCCCCCGACCGCGGCGCCTTCGACGACGCGGACGTCGCGCTCGCGCAGGTGTTCGCCGACAACGTCGAGGCCGCGCTCGGCCGCGCCGAGCGCGAAGCGGTGCTCCGCCGCCGCGAAACCGCGCTCGAACGGCAGAACGACCGGCTCGAAGAGTTCGCGTCCGTCGTCAGCCACGACCTCCGGAACCCGCTGAACGTCGCGCAGGGCAGACTCGAACTCCTGATGGACTCCGTGGACAGCCCGCACCTCGACCACATCGAGGAGGCGCACGGCCGAATGGAGGCGCTCATCGAGGACCTGCTCGCGCTCGCCCGCACCGGCCGGTCCGTCGGCGAGACGGCGCCCGTCCCGCTGCCGTCGCTCGCTCGCGACACCTGGGGCGCCGTCAGCGGCGGCGGCGACGTCGCGGTCGACTCGGCGCTCGGCACCGTCGACGCCGACGACACCCGGCTCCGCGAACTCCTGGAGAACCTGATGCGGAACGCCGTCGAACACGGCGGCAGCGACGTCGACGTCGAGGTCGGCCGCCTCGCGGACGGCGCCGGCTTCTACGTCGCCGACGACGGCCCCGGCATCCCCGAGGCTGACCGCGACGACGTGTTCGAACGCGGCTACACGACCGAGGAGGACGGCACCGGCTTCGGCCTCCCCATCGTCCGCGAAATCGCCCGGGCGCACGGCTGGACCGTCTCGGTCGCCGGGAGCGACGCCGGTGGAGCGCGCTTCGAGATTCGGACCGGCGACGGAGACGGCGGTGGCGACGGCGGAGCCGAGAACTGACCCGACCGCGACCGACGGGACTCAGCCGCGCCGCCTCCGACTGGCACCGTCGCCGCCGCTTCTCCACTCGACTCGTCATCTGCTTCCACGTTCGGCAACCGCTTCGCTACCCGGCTCGTCGTCCGTTTCCTCGTCGGGCTCGGCATCCGTTTCCACGTCCGCTTCGACTCCAGGTGACTCGGCCGAGCGGGCGGTGAAAGTGGACGCCGGCGCTCCGGACGTCGACCGCTGCACCGGGTTTCTAGTTGAAATGGAGGGGTTCCGGCTGTTCGCTCCGGGGCGACGCCGCCGACTCGCCGTCTCGCCGGGCGCCGCTCGGCCTCGCCCCGCCCCGCCTCGACGACGACGGCGAATCCGCGTACCCGAACGTCTTTGCCCGCGCGCCGTTTTCGTCCGAGCAATGAATACGCTCCTGTGGATTCTCGCGGGGGTGCTCGCGTACACGCTGGCCGCGACTGCCCTCCAGTCGAAGGGGTATCTGCCGAACGCGGTCAACGTTCAGGGCCCGCTGACGACGATTCACACGACGTACGGCCGGCGGCTGCTCGACCGGCTCTCCCGGCCGAAGCGGTTCTGGCGCGCGTGGAGCAACGTCGGCGTCGGCATCGCCGTCGTCGTGATGGTCGGCATGTTCGCGTTCCTGCTGAACGCCGCCGCGACGACGCTACGGCATCCGGTTCAGACGCAGGCGAACAAGCCGTCGAACTTCCTCATCATCCCCGGCGTCAACGACTTCCTACCGTGGGCGGTCGCCCCGGAGATTCTGCTCGGCCTGCTCGTCGCGCTGGTCGTCCACGAGGGCGGCCACGGCCTGCTGTGCCGCGTCGAGAACATCGACATCGACTCGCTCGGCGTCGTCCTGTTCGCGCTCATCCCGGTCGGCGCGTTCGTCGAACCGGACGAGGAGAGCCAGCGCGGCGCCTCCCGCGGCGCCCGCACCCGGATGTTCGCCGCCGGCGTCACCAACAACATCGTCGTCACCGCCGTCGCGTTCGCGCTGCTGTTCGGCCCCGTCATCGGCTCCGTCGTCGCCGCGCCGGGCGTCGCCGTCGGCGGCGCCTACCCCGGTGCGCCCGCGGCGCAGGCCGGCATCTCCGGCGGCGACCGCATCACCGAAGTCGGCGGCACCCCGGTGTCGAACACCACCGAACTCGATGCCGCGCTCGCCGCCGCACCGCCGAACGTCACCGTCGAGGTCGACGGCGAGCGCACCACGACGGTCCACCGGTCCGTGGTCGTCGTCGGCTCCGTCCGGGGGAACCCGGCAAACCTCTCGGTCGACCCGTCCGAGGACCCGATTCGCATCTCCGCGGTCAACGGCACGTCGGTCCGGACCATGTCCGCGTTCCGCGACGCCGCCGAGTCACACGAACTCGCGCGGCTCTCCACCAGCGAAGGCCCCCGGACCGTCGCGCTCGGCGCGTACGTCACGACGATTCAGCAGGGCGGCTCGCTCGCGGAAGCCAGCGGCGGCGCGCTCGCGAACGCCTCCGGCGTCGTCACTCGAATCGGCGGCGACCGCGTCGTCGACGCGACCGACCTCACCGGCGCGCTCGACCGGTACAGCCCCGGCGACACCGTCTCCGTCCGGCTGTACGTCGACGGCGAGTTCCGCGAGTACGACGTGACGCTCCAGCCGGACACGGGGACCGCCGCCGAGAACGACGTCCTGCTCGGCGTCCGCGTTGCCCCCGGCGTCTCCGGGCTCACCGTCGAGTCCTTCGGCATCCAGCCGTACCCGACCGACCTCTACCTCTCGCTGCTCGGCTCCGGCGACATCCCGAGCGGCCTCACCGTGTTCGGGAACTCGATGCTGACGCTCGCGTTCATCGCGCTGCTGCTCCCGCTCGCGGGCGCCACCGGCCTCCTCCCGTACAACTTCGCCGGCTTCTACGGCCCGTTCGCGAACTTCTACGACGTCAGCGGCCCGCTCGCCGCGCTCGGCGAACCGACCGTGTTCGTCCTCGCGAACGTCCTGTTCTGGACGGCCTGGATCAACATCCAGCTCGCCGTCTTCAACTGCATCCCCGGCTACCCGCTCGACGGCGGCCGCATCCTCCGGATGGCCGCCGAGGGACTGGTGTCGCGGCTCCCCGTCGACGACCGGCACCGACTCGTCAGCGCCATCACCACCTCCGTCGGCCTCGTGATGCTCGCCGCGCTGCTCGTCATCGTGTTCGCGCCGCAGTTCCTCGCCGGCTGACCCGCGACCCGATTCGCCGCCCCTCGGCCGTTCTCACCGACTTCAGGAGCGACCTCCGACAGTGACAGCGACGACGACCACGGCAGCGACGCCGACTATGACTGTGACCGCAACAACAACGACGACGACCGCGGCAGCGACGCGACCAGAACGCGAACCGCTCACCGGGGCGCCGTCGAGCGGTCGTCGCAGTCGGCCGTTCGGTCGCGTCGCTGGCGGTCGTCGAGCGTCGCCGCGGGAGAAGTGGCGCTGCGGCGGGTGAGAAATCTGCGTCGTCGCGGCCGGCGGTTCAGTCGTCGGTGGCGGAGCCGTTCGCTTCGACCTCGGACGGCTGGTCGTCGACGTCGCCGGCGTCCGCTCCGCTGTCCGCGTCGTCGTCGGTCGCCGCCTCGTCCTCGTCGTCGCCGTCGGCGGCTTCGGGGGCGCCGTGGCGCTCGTAGAACTCCTCGGGCGTGTCCGGGATGCGCTCGAACTCGCCGAAGTCGCGCTCGTGGTGCCGGATGACCTGCTCTGCGATCCACGCCGAGTAGGTGTCGTCGAACTGCCAGTCCTCGTCGGACGGGTCGGTCTGGAACCGGTCGTCGGTCGCGAACGCGACGTACAGGTGGTAGAAGCCGAGGATGACGTCGGCGAACTCGCGGGCCTTCCCGCCCGCCTCGGCGCGCTTCTCCGCGAGGTGGTCGTGGCCGGCGTCGGTGAGCGCGAAGTACTTCCGGTCCGGTTCGTCCTCGCGTTCGATTCGCTCGGCCCACCCCTCCTCTTCGAACTTGTACAGAATCGGGTAGACGGAGCCGTACGACGGCTCCCAGTGGCCGCCGCTGATGTCCGTAATCTCCTTGAGAATCTCGTAGCCGTACCGCGGCTTCTCCTCGAGGAGTTCGAGCACGATGTACGCGATGAGGCCACGCGGCGGGCCGCTCTTCCGCATTAGCAGTCACTTCCCGAGTTCGGAGGGTAAGGGTTTCGGTAGCCGCACTTTCGGGAGAATCGGCGGCTCGGCGGAGCGGGGCTCGGTGAGTCGCCGTCGCCGGCCCGGGCGCCGACGGCCTACCCGTCCCGGCGGAGCCGCGTCACGACGAACTCCCGTTCGAGTTCGCCGAGGAACTCGCCGAGCCGCGGCCCCTGCGTCTCGTCGAAGAACAGCCGGTAGCCAGCCTCGAAGAAGTCGCTGACTTCGACGTCGTGTCGCCGCGCCGTCTCGTAGATTTCGCCCTGAATCTCCTCGCCGGTGTGGCCGTCCGCCACGAACGCGGCGAGGTCGTCGAGGGCGGCTTCGACGTCGTCGTCGAAGTCGTGCTCCGGCAGGTCGGTCTGCAGCCGGTAGTTGTACTCGTTGTCGCAGCGCTCCGCCCAGCGCCGCGCCCGCTCGACGCGTTCGAGCGCGTCCTCGATGGCCCACTCCGGCGTGTCCTCGTCGAAGTGGCCCTCGTCGGTCGCCAGCTTCACGCGGAAGTCCCGGTCGTCGACCATGCCGAGCACCGCCGCGAACGTGTACGGGAGCCTGACGCGGTCCCCCCGCGGCTCGTCGACGACGAACGGGTACGCCCGGTCGGCGAGCGGCTTCAGCTCCTCGTCGGCGGTCTCGCCGAAGTACACCTCCTCGAACCGGTCGAACTCGTCGACCAGCAGGTCGAGCCGCTCGACGTTGAAGTCCTTCGCCTTCTTCGGGTTCCGCGCGAAGAAGTACCGGAGCACCTCCGGCTCGATGAGGTCGAGCACCTCCTGGACGGTGACGACGTGGCCCTCCGAGGAGGACAGCGGCTCGCCGTTCAGCGTGAACCACTCGTACACCATCGGCACCGGCGGCTCGTTCCCGAGCACGGTCCGCGCGATGTCGACGCCGCTCGGCCACGACCCCTCGGCGTGGTCCTTCCCGAACGGCTCGAAGTCGACGTCGAGCACCTCCCACTGGCCGGGCCACTCGAACCGCCACGGCAGCTTCCCCTCCCGGAACGTCGCGGTGCCCTCGTGGCCGCAGCCCTCGATGTGGCGGCCGCCGGCGTCGATGCCGGAGCAGCGGTAGTCGACCGTGCCGGCGTCGACGTCGACGCCGCGGACGTCCTGGGTCAGCACGCCGCACTCGCTGCACTGCGCCATGAACGGCACGTAGTCCTCGTCGACTTTGTCCTGGTACTTCGCGAGCGTCTCGCGGGCGGCGTCCGCGTTCCGCAGGACGCGCTCGACGACGTCGTCGAAGTCGCCGTCGGCGTACAGGTCGGTGTTCGACACCATCTCGACGGGGATGTCGAGCGCCTCGGCGTCGGCCTCCAGCAGCGCCGCGAAGTGCGCGGCGTACGACTCGTGGCCGTCGTCGAACGGGTCGGGGATGTCGGTGTACGGCTTCCCGAGGTTCTTCCCGAGCGCGCCGGCGTTCACGTCGCCGAGGTCGACGACGTCGCCGTCGGTGTCCGCGAGCTTCCGCGGGAGCCTCCGCAGCGCGTCCTTGTCGTCGCTGGTGAACACCTGCCGAACCGTCCAGCCGCGTTCGCGCAGCACCGCCGCGACGAAGTAGCCGCGGATGATCTCGTTGAAGTTCCCGATGTGCGCGATGCCGGACGGCGAGACGCCGCCCTTGATGACGACCGGTTCGTCGGGGTCCCGCGCCTCGATTTCGTCGGCGACCGCGTCGGCCCAGAAGGCGCGGTAGTCGCCCTCGCCGTCGCCGCCCCCGCCTCCGCGGCCGACCGCGTGCGGGTCGACCTCGGCCGGCTCCGCGTCGGCGCCGGCGCGAACGTCGTCGCCAGCGTCGTCGGCGTCGGAGTCCGCGCTCATTGCTGCGCCCAGTACGTCGGCTCGCCGCCGCCGCTCGGAACGATGTTGGTTCCGGTGTGTTCGCCGCGCAGCACGGCTCCCTCGATCACTTCGGGGTTCGTTCCGTCGAGGACGATGGTCCGCATCCCGGACCGCTCGATGAGCTTCGCGGCGAGCAGGTCGACCGGGGCGGACGCGCCCGCGTCGCGGCTCATCGGCGCGATGACCTCGACGAGTTCGGCCGGCGTCAGTTCGCCGAACTGGACCGCCTCTTCGTCCTCGTTCGGGTCCGCGTCGTAGATGCCGTTCGCGCTGGTCGCGTACACCAGCAGGTCGGCGTCGATGTACTCCGCGAGCGCGGCGGCGACGGCGTCGGTGGTCTGCCCCGGCATCACGCCGCCCATCACGGAGACGTCGCCGCGGCGGATGGCGTCGCCGGCCTCGTCGTAGTCGTGCGCCGGCGTCGGGTCGACGGTCGCGCCGAGCGCCGCGATGAGCAGCCGGGCGTTGATGCGCGTCACGTCGATCCCGATCTGGTCGAGCTGGACCTCGTTGGCGCCGAGTTCGCGCGCCGCACCGATGTAGTCGCGGGCGACGCCGCCACCGCCGACGACGGCGCCGAGTTCACACCCTTCCTCCACCAGTCGCTCGATGACGGCGGCGTGGCCCGACACCCGCTCCGGGTCGAGTTCGGGCGCGAGCACGCTTCCGCCGAGCGAAAGGACGACTCTCATTACGTTCGGCTTGCCGCGATTCGCTCTTAAGGCTCCCGAACCGGGACCGACGCGGTCGCGTCGGCCCTCTCGGTGCGTCGGCCCGTCGCTGTCTGCGTCGCGGCCGGCGTCAACGCCTCATCGCGGCCGGCGTCGCGGCTCCGGTGCCGAAGGTCTAAGCCGCTCGCCGACCGCGTTCCGCCCATGCAGACGCTGAGCATCGTCGGGTCGGGCGCCGACGGCGTCGCCGACGCGGTCGCCGAGCGACTTGACGGGCGCGTCGCGACGGTTCGCCGCACCGAGACGGCCGACGCCGTCGGAGACGACCCCGACACTGAACGCCCGCAGGCGGCGGCTCCGGGCGGCGTCGACGCCGCGGTCGACCTCGCGCCGGACGGCGACTGGGTCGCCTCGGGCGTCGACGGCTCGTTCACGGACGCGCTCGACCGCCTCGCGCCCGCACACGACTACTGTCTCGTCAGCGGCTTCTCCCGGCTTCGGCTGCCGACGGTCGTCGTCGGCGACGCGGAGGTCCCCGGCGACGTCGTCCGCCGCGTCGACGACGCGGCCGACCTCGACCCGGCCGCGCTCGCCGCCGAAATCGACGACGTGGAACCGTACGTGACGCTCGAGGAACTGGTGGCGCGCGTCAAGCGCAGCGAGCAGGCGGACCGCGCCGGCGCCATCGCGACGTTCACCGGCCGCGTCCGCGCGAAAGATGCCCCGGACGACGACCGGACGACCCACCTCGCGTTCGAGAAGTACGAGGGCGTCGCCGCCGACAGGCTCGGCCGCATCGAACGCGAACTCGCGGACCGCGACGGCGTCCTCGACGTCCGACTCCACCACCGCGTCGGCGTCATCGAGGACGGCGAAGACATCGTGTTCGTCGTCGTGCTCGCCGGACACCGCCGGGAGGCGTTCCGCGCCGTGGAGGACGGCATCGACCGCCTGAAGGACGAAGTCCCCATCTTCAAGAAGGAGACCACGGAGTCCGAGGAGTTCTGGGTTCACGACCGCGCGTGACCCCGAAACCGGCCGTCTGACGAAATTCATTCGCGTGTACTCTGGAGAAATAATCTCTCGATGCAGCTTCGCGTCCACCTGAGCGTGAAACGACGAAAGAGCCTCAGAATCGGTTGTAAAATGTCTCGCGGGTTCTCGAACGGTCGTGAACGGTTTGGTTTTCGTCATTTCACGGTCGTGTCGCCGTGAACGGGGCCGAATTACCGCCAACGGACTCTCCTTTATAACATCCCCTGGCTGCATAGGAGCAATCGAGGTGACTCAGGATGAGCGCAACCGCAAACCCCTCCACCGACGCAGATAGCCCCTCCAAGGAAGAACGGCTCACCGCGTTCCTGCGCGAGAAGGCGCAGGACGGCGAGCTGTACTTCAAGAGCAAGTTCATCGCCGAGGAGGTCGACCTCTCCCCGAAGGAGATCGGCGCCCTCATGGTGAAGCTCAAAGACTCCGCGACGGACCTCACCATCGAGAAGTGGTCGTACACGAGCGCGACCACGTGGCGCGTCGAACCGAACTCGGCCTGACTGACCGCTCCGCGACGGGCAGCACGGCCCCGACGACTGGCACACCCGGCACGACGACACCGACGCTCACGCGACCCGCCCCGCTTCTCGCGGCGGTCCCCGCTCCGCCCCGCTTTCTCCGCGGTTTTCTCCGCTCCGAACGCAGCCGCTTACTCCACCCGTTCCAGGTCGGTCTGCGTCTCCGCCGACTCGACGTTCCCGGTGTTCCGGGTGTCGCTCGGCTCGAACAGCAGCATCTCGGTCTCCGTCTCCGCGACGGGCCGGTGTTCGACGCCGCGCGGCACCACGATCAGTTCGCCCTCCTCGAGCACGACCGGGGGGTCGTCGCGGAACTCGATGCGGAGGCGGCCCGAAACCACCAGGAACAGCTCGTCCGCGTCCTCGTGGTGGTGCCAGACGAACTCGCCGTCGGCCTTCGCGAGCTTCACGGCCTGCCCGTTCGGCTCGGCGGCGAGCCGCGGCGACCAGTGCTCGTCGAACGACGCGAACGCGGACGCCAGATTCACCTTCTCCATACCCGGACAGCCGGCGCGCCGACTGAAACCTCCTCGGATGGCCGGCGCCGGAGGATGGCTGTCGCCCCGGAGTCACGGGCCGCGTCGCGCCCGCGGTGGGTCGGCTCGCGAGCAGGACTTATCCCGGTGCGACGAGAAACACCGCCGATGAGCGACGCGGACTCTCAGCAGGTTCCCCGCCCGCCGCAGCTCGACGCAGTCTTCCACGTCTCCGACGTCAGAACCGACGGCGACCGGGTGCTGTACTACGGCGTCAGCGACGTCGACGAGGAGGAGCTGACCCGTCGCGTCTGGCCGGCGTTCCGCGAACAGGGGTACGAGGTGCAGGTCGCCCGCACCGACCGCGGCCTCGACGTCGTCGTCGCCCGCCCGTACTCCACCGGCGTCGACGGCGTCCCGTGGACGAACGTCGCGCTGCTGTGTGCGACGCTGCTGTCGACGCTGCTCGTCGGCGCGACCTCCTGGTACTACATCCCGTTCGGCGCCATCCTCGACAATCCGCTGCTGGCGCTGGAGGCGTGGCCGTTCACGGCCGCCGTGCTCGGCGTCCTGCTGACGCACGAACTCGGCCACTACGTCGTGGGCCGGTACCACGGCGTCGACGTGTCGCTGCCGTACGTCATCCCGTTCGTCCTCCCGTTCGGGACGATGGGCGCCATCATCCGGATGCGCGGCCAGATGCCGGACCGCGAGGCGCTGTTCGACATCGGCGTCGCCGGCCCCCTCGCCGGGCTCGCCGCCACCGTCGTCGTCACCGTCGTCGGGCTGTCGCTCGGCCCGTTCCCGGTGCCGGCGGAACTCCTCTCGGAGGGCGCGCAGGTCATCCAGTTCCACGACCCGCCGCTGCTCGACCTCATCGCGGACGCGCTCGGCCGGCAGACCAGCTACGAACAGCCCGGGCTCACCGTCCACCCGGTCATCATGGGCGCGTGGGTCGGGATGTTCTTCACCGTGCTGAACCTCCTCCCGGTCGGCCAGCTCGACGGCGGACACATCGTCCGCGCGATGGTCGGCGAACGCCAGGAGACGGTGGCTTCGCTCGTCCCGCTCGCGCTGTTCGGCATCGCCGCCTACCTCCACTTCGGCCGCGGACTGTCGCTGAACGACTCCGTCGGCCTCTGGGCGTTCTGGGGGCTGTTCTCAGCGTTCATCGCCTACCGCGGCCCCGCCAACCCCATCGACGACTCGGCGCTCGGCCCGAAGCGGAAGGCGCTCGGCGTCCTCACGTTCGCGCTCGGCCTGCTCTGCTTCCTGCTGGTCCCCATCGAAGTCGTCGTGGTCTGAGCCGGATTCGCCGCTGTTACGACCCGTGGCCGTATCCGCGGTCGGGGAGCGGGTCGCCGTCCATTCGGACGCCGCGCTCCGCCTCCGTCACGGTTCCGAGCCGGGTCACCTGCGTCGGCGACGCCGCCACCGCCGCGTCGACGTCGTCCGCCGGAACCGTGAACACGAGTTCGAAGTCCTCGCCGAAGAACAGCGCCGCCTCCCGCCGCGCCGTCGCGTCTCCCGCGCCGCCGTCGTTGCCGCCGTCGTTGCCGTCGTCTGTGCCTGCGCCGGTCGCTTCGAGCGCCTCGTCGACCGCGGGGTCGACGGGAACGGCGGCCTCCTCGACGGCGAACCCGCAGTCGCTCGCCTCGGCGAGCTGGTGGAGCGACCGGGCCAGCCCGTCGCTCGAATCCATCATCGCGGACGCGTACTGACGGAGCGCGACGCCGGCCGCGACGCGCGGCGTGAACCGAAACAGGTCGTTGCCGCGGTCGACGTCGCCGGCGGCGAACCGGCGGAGCGCGGCCGCAGACCGCCCGAACGACCCGGTGACGCAGACGGCGTCTCCCGGTTCGGCGCCGGAGCGCCGTACCGGCGACTCGGCTTCGCCGAGCGCCGTCGTCGCCGCGGTGAACTCCGCGGCCTCGTCCAGGTCCCCGCCGACGTACTCGGCGTCGACCGCCGCGCAGACGTCCGTCGCGCCGCGAACGAACGCCGTCAGCTCCGACTCCTCGAACGTCGGCGCGGCGTAGACGGCGACGGCCGCTTCGGCGTCGGCGCCCATCGCCGCGACGTCCGACAGCGACGCGGCGACGCTCCGCCACCCGGCCGTGTAGCGCGTGACGCCCGCCGGGAAGTCCGTCGACTCGTGGAGCATGTCGGTCGTCAACACCCGGTCGCCGACGACGGCGCAGTCGTCTCCGGCGGCCGGCACCGACCCGCCGAGCAGCCGCAGCGCCTCGCGTTCGTCCATCGCCTCCGAGTCGCGCCGGCACCGGGAAACCCGTTTCCCTTCGACCACCCACGGCCGAGTCCGGCGCACCGACGGCAGTCGAGCCACCGACTCGTCGGGCCGCGGCCACCGCTTTCGACGGCTTGATACCTCGGCCACCCCAGGCCGGACGCATGGATACGGACCAGCTTCGCGCCACCGCGGTCGGGTTCCTCGGCGCGTTCGCTGTCCTCGCCGCGCTGCTGTACCTCAGTGGTGGCGTCGACACGCTCGTCGCCGAGCTCGCGCGGGCCGACACCGACACGGTGCTGCTCGTCGTCGCCGTCACGGTGTGCTGGCTCGTCGCGTGGGGGGTCGCGCTCCGCACCGTGCTGTCGGTGCTCGGCGTGAAGCTGTCCGTCGTCAAGTCGTTCTTCGTGTTCTGCGGCGCGATGTTCTCGAACAACATCACGCCGTTCGGGCAGGCCGGCGGCGAACCGGTCGCGGCGCTGCTCATCTCCCGCACCGCCGACACGGAGTACGAACGCGGCCTCGCCGCCATCGCCTCCGTCGACACGCTGAACTTCGTGCCGTCGGTGACGCTCGCGCTCATCGGCGCCGCCTACTTCGCCACCGAAACGACGTTCGGCCAGCGGCTCCGGTTCGCCACCGGCGTCGTCGTCGCGCTCGCGGTCGTCGTCCCGGGGCTCGTCTACCTCGGCTGGCAGTACCGCTACCGGCTCGAACACAAAGCCGTCTCGACGTTCACGCCGGCCGTCTCCCGCATCGCCGACTTCGTCCCCGGCGTCTCCGCGCCGGACGAGGCGGCCATCGAGTCCCGCATCGGCCACTTCTTCGGCGCCATCGAACGCGTCGCCACGAACCGGAGGGGCCTCGCGCTGTCGCTCGCCGCCTCCACGGTCGGCTGGGGGTTCCAGATGGTCGGGCTGTGGCTCGCCTTCCAGGCCATCGGCGTCACCGTCCCGATGCACGTCCTGCTGTTCGTCGTCCCGATGGGCGCTATCGCCGGCGTGACGCCGCTCCCGGGCGGCGCGGGCGGCATCGAAGCCGTCCTCGTCGCGGTGCTCGCCGCGCTCCCCGGCATCGGCATCACGACCAGCACCGCGCTCGCCGCGGTCGTCATCTACCGCGGCGCGGTCTACTGGGTCCCGGTCGCCATCGGTGGCGTCGTCGTCAGCGTCGTCGGCGCGGACCGACTCGGCTGACCGCGAACCGCTCCGCCGCCGACGTGCGTGAGGCGGTCCCGTACCGCCGTACGACCGTGATACGACGGCTTTAAACAGCGCGGCGTAGAATCCGTCGGTATGGTCACCCTCTACGACGTCCCGGCGGAGGACCTCATCGAGGAGGTCGCCGCCCGGCTCGAGGACCGAATCGACGAACCGGACTGGGTGCAGTTCACGAAGACCGGAACGGACCGCGAACTCCCGCCCCAGCAGGAGGACTTCTGGTACGTCCGCGCAGCGTCCGTGCTCCGGAAGGTCGCCGACAACGGCCCCATCGGCATCGAGCGGCTCGCCACCAGCTACGGCGGCGCCAAACACGGCTCCAACCGCTACGTCGTCTCGCCGCCGGACCACCGCGGCGGCTCCCGGAAAATCATCCGCGTCGCGCTCCAGCAGCTCGAAGAGGAAGGCCTCGTCGAGACCGCGAAGGGCGAGGGCCGCCGCATCACCGCCGACGGCCGCGCGTTCCTCGACGACACGGCCGGCGACGTCCTCGAAGACCTCGACCGCCCGGAACTCGAACGCTACGCGTAACTCCGCCGCCGGACCCCGATTTCTCCGACCCGGTAGCCGCTGATTCCGTTTCAGTCACCGCTCCTCCCGCGTAGCCCTCGGCACCGAGCCCGCGGGTGGTCGAGGTGCTCGCTACGTTCGGTGACAGCGGGTCCGCGGCTCGCCCGCAAGCTCGCCGCGGGTGGTCGAGGTGCTCGCTTCGCTCGGGGGACAGCGGGTCCGCGGCTCGCCCGCAAGCTCGCCGCGGGTGGTCGAGGTGCTCGCTTCGCTCGGGGGACAGCAGGTCCGCGGCTCGCCCGCAAGCTCGCCGCGGTTGGTCGAGGTGCTCGCTTCGCTCGCACCTCGCCGTCCCCGCAACGGTTTTGCCGCCCCACCAGTTACGACCCTCCATGAGCGAAAACCCGGACGACGAGCGACTGGAGGAGCTTCGGCAGAAGAAGATGGAGCAGCTGCAGGACCGCGCGGAGCAGGGCGGCGACGAGGAGGCTCAGCAGGCCGCCCAGCAGCAGGCCGAACAGCAGCAGGAGGCGATGCTGAAACAGCACCTCACCGACGGCGCCCGCCAGCGGCTGAACGCCGTCGAGATGAGCAAGCCCGAGTTCGCGAAGAAGGTGAAACAGCAGGTCGTCGCGCTCGCCCGCAGCGGCCGCATCAACGACCGCATCGACGAGGACCAGATGAAGTCCCTGCTCCGCGAGCTGCAGCCCGACCAGAAGAGCTTCGACATCCGCCGGCGCTGAATGGAGCTCGCGCTGCTGTACAGCGGGGGGAAAGACTCCTCGCTCGCCGCGCTCGTCCTCGAACGGTTCTACGACGTGACGCTCGTCACTGCGCAGTTCGGCGTCACCGACGACCACGAGCACGCCCGCCGCGCCGCCGAGTCGCTCGGATTCCCGTTCGCGGTCCACGAACTCGACCCGGCGGTCGCCGCCGACGCCGTCGAGACGATGTACGAGGACGGCTACCCCCGCAACGGCATCCAGCAGGTGCACGAACACGCCCTCGAATCCGTCGCCGGAACCGACGTCGACGCGGTCGCCGACGGCACCCGCCGCGACGACCGCGTCCCGACGGTGTCCCGCGCGTTCGCGCAGTCGCTCGAGGACCGCCACGGCGTCGACTACCTGTCGCCGCTCGCCGGCTTCGGCCGCGACGCCGTCGACCGCCTCGTCGACGCCAGTTTCGACGTCGATGTCGGGCCGAGCGAGCAGGTGCCGAAGGCGGACTACGAGGGCGAACTCAGGGCGCTGCTCGCCGACGAGTACGGCCCCGGCGCCGTCGACGACGTCTTCCCGAACCACGAGCAGACGTACGTCCGCGGCCGCCGCGACTGAACCCGAAACCGGGTTGTTTTCCACCGCCCCCGACGCAGCAGCGGACGTGACTCTGCCGCTCGATTTCGGCCTCGCCGCCGCGGTCGCCGCCGCGGTGCTGTGGGGCGGCTACCTCTTCTCGCTGAAGTACAGTTTCTCCGCCTACCCGGCGTCGGTGCTCGTCGTCCTCGTCGACGTCGCGGCGCTGGCGTGGTACGCGCCGGTCGCCGCGGCCACCGTCGACGTCGCCGCGCTCCCATCGCCCGCCCAAATCGGCTGGAGCGGCGCCGCCGCGCTCGCCGCCGTCGTCGGAGGTGTCGCCGCCGGCTACGTCCTGTTCATCGAGGCGCTCGACGGCGGCGACGTCTCCTACGTCGCCCCGATAAACAAGGTCGTCCCGGTGTTCGTGCTGCCGCTGGAGGTGGTGCTGCTCGACGAGACGATTCCGCCGCTCGCGGTCGCCGGCGTCGTCGTCGTCACCGCCGCCGTCTACGTCGCGAACTACCGCGGCGGCGACCTCGCCGCGCCGCTCCGCCGCGCCGCCACGTCGACGCCGGCGCGGCTCGCGCTGCTGTCGGCGATGGCGTACGCGGTCGGTGACGTCGCCAAGCGCGCCGTCGTCTCCGACGTCGGCCTGCCGCCGCAGGCGCTCGTGCTCACGTCGCTCGTCGGCGTCCCGCTGGTGCTGCTGCCGCTCGCCGTCCGGTCGTGGCCGGACGGACCCCTGGAGTACCGGACGTTCGCGGCCGCCGGCCTCGTCGTCGCCGCCGCGGAGCACCTCACCGCGGTCGCGTTCGCCGCCGTCCCGGCCAGCATCGCCTCGCCCATCGTGAACACGCAGGCCGTCGTCGCGGTCATCCTCGGCGGCGTCGTCCTCGGCGAGAAGCACCTCGGAATCCGGCTCGCCGCCGCCGCGCTCGCCGTCGCCGGCGTCACGATGCTCGCCATCTAGCCCCGGTTTCGCCGACCGCTGCCGCCGCCAGGCCTCGCTGCGTCGTCCGCTCGTCCCACGGCTTTTTGCCGTGGCTGCGCTCAGTCCGTCCATGGACGACGCCGACATGGCGGAGGCGGTTGGCCGGACGTGGGTCGACGACCGGCCGTGGGAGTTCCTCACCGAGTTGACGGCCATCGGCGGCCGGATGGGCGGCAGCGACGGGGAGCGGCGCGCAGCGGCGCTGGTCGCCGACGCCTTCCGCGACGCCGGGCTCGACCGGGTGCGCGACCAGCCGTTCGGGATGCGTGAGTGGCGGCGCGGCGCCACGGACCTCGAACTGGTGACGCCGGAGCGCCGGTCGTTCGAGGCCATCGCGCTGCCGTACTGCCCGCCCGGCGAGGTGGAAGCCGAGTTCGTCGACGTCGGCTACGGCACCCCCGACGAGATCGACGAGGCGGACGTCGACGGGAAAATCGCGGTGGCGTCGACGACGACGCCGAAGGGGAGCCGGTTCATCCACCGGATGGAGAAGTTCGGCTACGCGGCCGACGCGGGCGCGGAGGCGTTCGTGTTCGTCAACCACGTCGCCGGGCAACTGCCGCCGACCGGGTCGCTGACGTTCGGCGAGGAGGCCGCGATTCCGGCGGTCGGGGTGAGCAAGGAGACCGGGGCGTGGCTCACCGAGTACGCCGGCGACGGCGAACTGGCGCTGTCGGTCGACGCGGAGACCGTCGACGGCGAGAGCCAGAACGTCCTCGGCCGGACCGGCCCCGACACCGACGAGGCGGTGCTGGTGACGGCGCACTACGACGCCCACGACATCGCGGAGGGCGCACTCGACAACGGCTGCGGCATCGCGACGCTCGTCACGGCGGCCCGGATTCTCGCCGCCGTCGACCTCGACACCGCGGTCCGGTTCGCCGCTGTCGGCTGCGAGGAGACCGGCCTGCTCGGCGCCGAACACCTCGCCGCGGAGACCGACCTCGACGGCGTGAAAGCCGTCGTCAACATCGACGGCGCCGGCCGGTTCCGCGACCTGGTCGCGATGACGCACACCTCCGAGGCGACGGCGGACGTGGCGCGCCGCGTCGCCGACGGCACCCGCCACCCGGTGTCGGTGCGCGAGGAGCCGCACCCGTTTTCGGACCAGTGGCCGTTCGTCCGGCGCGGCGTCCCGGCGCTGCAACTGCACTCTGACAGCGGCGAACGCGGCCGGGGCTGGGGGCACACCCACGCCGACACCCGCGACAAGGTCGACGACCGGAACGTCCGCGAACACGGCGCGCTCGCCGCGCTACTCGTCCGCGAACTCGGCCGTGACGACACCGAGGTGCCGGCGCTCGACGCGTACGACCTGGAGGAGGCGTTCCGGGACGCCGACTTCGAACCGGGGATGCGCGCAGCCGGGCTGTGGCCCGACGACTGGGACTGACCGGCGTCGACGCGGCGCGCCACCGCTACACCAACGGGTCCTCCGGTTCGCCCTCTTCGACCTCGCGGACAGCGGCTTCGACGACGAGCCAGACGCCGCGGGCGACGTGGAAGGCGCCGTAGACGAGCGCGGCGCCGACGGCTGCGAGGTCGACCAGCGGACCGACCAGCGGCGCGCCGGCGAGCCAGTCGCCGACCGCCTCGGCGACGACGACCGTGAACGCGCCGAACGCGGCGCGGACGGCGGCGTCCCAGCACACCTCGCGTCGAATCACGGCCCGGACTGTCGGCCGCAGCGCCGGTAAGCCAGGCGGATTCCGGGGCGTCCGCCGGGCTCCGTCGGCGTCGCACGGCTCCTCCGTGACTCGTCCGTGGTTCGCGCGGCTCCTCCGTTGCTCTCACGACTCCCGAGGTCCGTTCAGCCTCGCTCGGTTTCCGGCGCCGAAACGCCGTCGAGGACGTCGCGGGCGACGCGGGCGCGGACGAGCCCGTCGACGCGGCGCTCGCCGAACACGTCCCGGATAGTTTCGACTGCGGGCGGGTCGGCCGCGAACGCGACGCCGGGGTAGTCGACGCCGACGAGCACCAGCGGTTCGGGCGGCGCGGCGGCGATCCCCGCCGGCCCGGCGAGCCGCTCCGCGCCGAGCACCTCGTCGACGCGGCCGCGGTCGGTGTCGCCGACGGCGACGCCGCGGACGACGGAGGCGAGTCGGCGGACGAACTCCCGCGGGAAGCCGCCGGCGGCGACACGGAGAACCAGAAACTCGTCGTCGCCGCCGCTGTCGCTGTCGGTGTTGCCACCGCGGTCGCTGCTGCGGTCGCTGTCGCTGCTGCGGTCGCGGTAGACCTCGACGGAGACGTCGCGGACGGTGCCGGTGTCGTCGGTGGTGAGGTTGCGGAAGTCGTGTTCGCCGGAGAGCGCCACGGCGGCGTCGCGGGCGCGGTCGAGCGACGCGTCCGGCGCGTGGAGGTGGTAGCGGTAGACGCGGCGCGCGGCGTCGTGGGTGGCGTGGAAGTCGTCGGGGACGTCGGCGGCCGCCCACACCCGGACGTCGCCGGGGAGTTCAGAGCAGACGGCGCGCGGCGTCAGCCACTTCGGCGCGTCGAACGCGACGGTCTGCGCGACGGCCGAGACGCTGGCGTCGGTGCGGCCCGCGGCGGCGTAGCCCACCGGCTTCGGGTCGTCCGGGTCGTGCACGCCGAGGTCGGCGAGCGCGTCGAACAGCGTGTCCTCGACGGTCGGGACGTCTGGCTGGCGCTGAAACCCGAAGTACGGACGGCCGTCGTAGGCGACGCGGTAGGCGCGCATCATCCGTCCGGGCGGCGCGGGGCGGCGCGGGGCAGCGTCGGGCGACGCGGGGCGGCGCGGGGCACGCTCAGGCGTAGTCGCCGTACGTCGGCCGGTCGCGGTCCCCCGGGAAGTCGTCGACCGGCGCCGTGGTCTGGTCGCCCGACGCCATGTCCTTCAGCGTCACCTCGTCGTTCGCGAGGTCCTGCTCGCCGACGATGACGACCGTCTCGGCGTTGATGGAGTCGGCGTACCCCATCTGCGCGCCGAAGCTCCGGTCGGAGACGTCGGTCTCGACGACGTGGCCCTTCGCGCGCAGGTCGCGGGCGACGCGGGCGGCGACGCCGCGGGTGTCGCCTACCTGGAGGACGTAGTAGTCCGTCGCCAGCTCCTCGTCCGGGTAGACGCCGGCCTCCTCGAGCAGCAGGTGGAGCGTCGAGTGGCCCGGCGCGACCCCGACGGCCGGCGTCGGCTGCCCGCCGAACTGCTCGATGAGGTCGTCGTAGCGGCCGCCGCCGAAGACGGAGCGGGAGACGCGGCCCTTCGAGTCGAAGCACTCGAAGACGGTGCCGGTGTAGTAGTCGAGGCCGCGGGCGGTGCGCAGCGACAGGTCGCAGTGCTCGCCGACGCCGAAGTCGTCGGCGGCCGCGAGGACGGCGCGGAGGTTCTCGACGGCGTCGTCGAGCGCCGCGGAGTCCGCGAACTCGGTGAGTTCGTCGAGGTTCGCCGGGTCGGTGACGCCGAGCAGGTCGTCGAACTCACGCGCCTCGTCGTAGCCGAGGCCGGCGTCCGCCAGCAGGTCGAGGTACTCGTTCTCGCTCACCTTCTCGGACTTGTCGACGGCGCGGATGGCGTCCTCGACGTCGACGTCGGCGTCGAACGACCGCAGGAGGCTCCCGAGGATGTCGCGGTGGCTCACCCGGAACTCGAAGTCGTCGGCGTCCAGCCCCAGCGCCGTCAGCGCGTCGGCGGCGACCGCCAGCACCTCGGCGTCGGCCGACGGGTCCGACGACCCGAAGATGTCGACGTTCGTCTGGTAGAACTCGCGGAACCGGCCCTGCTGGACCGCCTCGTACCGCCAGAACGGCCGCGTCGACACCCACTTCACGGGCTTGCTGAGCTCCTGGGACTTCGCGGCGTACATCCGCGCGACCGTCGGCGTCAGCTCCGGCGTCAAGGTGACGTGCCGGCCGCCGTGGTCCTCGAACGCGTACAGTTCGTCGACGATTTCGTCGCCGCTCTTGTCCGTCCACATCGCGGCGCGCTCGAGCCGCGGCGTCCCGATTTCGCGGAAGCCGTACCGCTCCGCGACGCCCTCCACGGTGTCGATGACCTCCCGCCGCGCCGCCATCTCCGGCGCGTAGAAGTCACGGAACCCCTTCAGGTGCTCGTAGGTAGTCATACACGGAGATTCCGTCGGGACTCGGTTTAATGTCGTGGTTCTCGGGTGATACTCGCCGTCACGGCGACCACCCGGACCGCGATGCGGCACGGACGGTTATGTACCGCGCGTCCGTCTGTGCGGCCGTGTCCCCCAACTGGTCCCGCTCCGCCGGAACGGTTCGCGGTTCGGTCGCGGTCGGCGTCGTCGCGGCGGCCTGCACCGTCGCCGGCTTCGCGGCTTCCGACGCCGGCGTCGCCTCCCCGGTTCCGGCGGCGACGCTGTGGGTCGGCGCGCTGCTCCCGCCGGTGTACGCCGCGGCCGCGACCGCCGGCGGCGCCCCGGTTTCGACCTGGATTCCGGCGGCCGCCGGCCCGCCCGTCGGCTTCGTCGCGTGGGTGCTGTTCGACCTGACGCGGACGACGCGACCGCTCGACGCGCCGCTGTGGCCGTACGTCGCGCTGTACGTCGCCGGGTCGCTCCTGCTCGCGTCCGTCGGCGCCGTCGTCGGCGGCGCGGTCCGCCGGCGCGGCGTCGCAGGCTGAGAACTGACCACTGACCGCTGACTGCCGACCGGCGACTGCCGACTGCTCGGCATCGCTCCCGGGCGCTACATAGCGGCGCATACCCCTCTTAGCGACGTTTATTCGGGTGTCTCGTCGACCACCGGACGTCATGCACGACGACAAGCGGACGCGACGCGCAGTCCTCGCCTCCTCCGGGCTCGCGCTGGCGAGCGGACTCGCCGGCTGTACCGACGGCTCCTCCAACAGCCAGAACGCGGCTTCCGGCGGAAGCAACGGTACCAGCGGAAGCAGCGAAACCAGCGGCAGCGGCGGGACCAGCGGCAGCGGCGGCGAGACGTACCAGGTCGGCTACGGCGACTACCGGACGACGGTGAACGCCGCGAACTTCCCCGACACGCTGTACGTCTACGCCGTCCAGTCGGGCTGGTCGAACTGGCCGGCCATCATGAAGGCGTTCGAACAGCAGTACGGCGTCGCGCTCAACGACGACGACCGGTCGTCCGGCGAGGCGCTGAAAGACCTCCGGGCGCACGCCAACAACCCGACGCACTCGGCGTACAACGGCGGCTACACCTACGGCATCCTCGCGATGAACGACGGGCTGACGCAGGCGTACAAGCCGGCGAACTGGGACAAGGTGCCGTCCAAACTGAAAACCGACAACGGCCACATGACGGCGACGCGCCGCATGACGACGGCGGTCACCTACCGGAAGGACATCTACGAGGAGCGCGGCCTCGACGCCCCGGAGACGTGGGAGGACCTCCTGAACCCGGACATCACGAAAGACCTCGCGCTGCAGACGCCGACCGCGGCCGTCGGCCTCGCCTCCGCGCTGTCGGTGAACAACGCCCGCGGCGGCAGCCTCGACGACCTCCAGCCGGTCATCGACTACTACAAGCAGCTCAAGTCCGGCGGCGCCGAGTTCACCGACAACTTCCTCGCGCAGTTCACGAAAGGCGAGTACTCGACGTTCATCCGGTACGACTACTCCGGGCTGAACCTCAAGTACAACAACCCGGACATCCCGAAGGAGAACGTCGGCGTCGCGCTGCTCAAGGGGAAGAACGGCAACAAGGGCGCGTTCAATCAGCCGTACGGCTTCGGGATGCTGAAGGGCGCACCGAACCCCGGCGCCTGCAAACTGTTCATGGACTACGTCCTGTCGCTCGAAGGCCAGCGGAAGTTCCTCGACGCGTTCGTCCGGCCCATCCGTGCGCCGGAACTCGAAATGCCCGAGCAGTTCCCGTCCCAGGACGTCTACGCCGCCACCGAGTTCCAGGTCGACTACGCCGAACTCGTGAACAAGCAGGAGGGCATCATCCAGCAGATCAACCGCGAGGCGAACCTGTAGGCGATGGCGACCGACACGGAGTCGGGCGGCGAGCACACCGGGCTCTCGACGGGCCGCGCCTCCCCCGGCCGAGCGGCGCGGGCGCTCGCGGCGCTCCGCGGCGTCGTCGTGCCGGTCACCGAGCGAGACCGGGCGCGTCGGCGGCTCGTGCTGCTGTGTCTGCCGTTCGCGTCGCTGGCGGCCGTGGCCGGCTTCTACCCGCTGTGGGAGATGCTGAAAATCAGCCTGTCCACCCAGCAGTTCACGACCACGGTGAACGTCGTCGACGTCGTCGCCACCAGCGCCCGGCGGCTTCAGCCGTCGTTCCCCGGCGTCTCCGTCGAGGCGTACCGGACGCTGTTCACCGACGGCTACTACCGCGCGGTCGCGGTGAACACGGTGTGGTTCGCGGTCGCGACGACGCTCGGCGCGCTCGCCGTCGCGGTGCCGGTGGCGCACGCGCTCGAGAAGTACGACCTGCCGGCGAAGGGCGCGGTCCTCACGGTGCTGTCGTTCCCGAACAGCCTCCCCGGCATCGTCGCCGCGTTCATGATTATCGTGCTCGCCGGGAACGCCGGGCTCGTCACGAACCTGCTCGCGTTCCTCTCCGGGCGGCCGCCGACGTCGCTCGCCGTCGCGACGTCCGTGGTCGGGCTGTTCTTCGGCTACCTGTACACGATGGTGCCGCGGGCGCTGCTGCTGTTGCGCGGCACGTACGCCGAAGTGAACACCGACGCCGAGGAGGCCGCGCGGGCGCTCGGCGCGTCGCCGTGGCGGACGTTCCGGTACGTGACGTTCCCGCAGATCCGGTCGGGCGTCGTCGGCGCCGGCATCCTGTCGCTGCGGACGGCGTTCGCCATCTTCGGCACCGTCCTGATTCTGACGGCGATTCAGCCGCCGGTGTGGACGCTCCAGATCAACCGCGAACTCGCGAACGGCTTCAACATCCGCGTCGCCTCCGCGATGGCGACCGTCTGGTTCGCGTTCGTCCTCGGATTCACCGTCCTCGGCCTCCGGTACACCGACGCGGAGGTGGGGATGTGACGACCGACGCCGCGGACGCCGCAATCGCGGACGACGCGGGGGACGCGGCAGCCTCCGCCGACGCCGACGCCGACGCCGGCGGCACCGCGGCCGCGACGACGCGGAACCCGGGATCTCCGTCGGGGTTCGGCGCCGCGTCGCTGTCGGCGCGGTTCGGCCGGTCGTTCGTCGTCGCCGTGCTGGTCGCGACGCTCGTCTTCCTCGCGGCGCCCGTCCTGGCGACGTTCGTGAGTTCGTTCGCCCGGTCGTGGACCGGCGCGCTCCCGTCCGGGTTCGTCACGACGACGCACTGGGCGTCGGTGCTCGGGCTGAGCGACGGCGTCACCGGCGCCGCGGAGCGCTCGCTCGGCGTGACGCAGTGGCCGCCGTGGGAGAACCCGCTGCTGTTCTCGGTCGGGCTGGCGCTCGGCGGCGTCCTCATCAACCTCGTCGTCGGCGTCCCCGTCGCGTACGCCGTCTCGCGGTACGACTTCGCGGGCCGCGAGTGGGTGAACGCCTTCGCCGTGCTGCCGCTCGCGCCCGGCATCATCCTCGGCGTCGCGTTCCTCCGCGCGTACCCCGAAATATCCGGGTCCGTGCTCGGGCTCGTCGTCGGCTACTCGCTGCTGAAAGCGCCGTACATGGTGATGGCCGTCCAGTCCAGTTTCGAGTCGATGCCGCTCCGGCAACTGGAGGAGAGCGCCCGGTCGCTCGGCGCGTCGTGGCCGCGGACGTTCCTCACCGTCATCGTCCCGAACGCCCGCACCGGCATCGTCTCCGGCTCCATCATCTGCTGGACGCTCGCCGCCGCCGAGTTCAACTTCTCGTACATCGTGTTCTCGCGCGGCACGCCGCCGCTCGCGCTGTTTCTGAAAGCGCACATCTCGAACAGCTCGTTCCTGACGACCGCCGCCGCCGTCTCCGTGTTCTTCCTGCTCGTCGGCGCCGTCACGCTGCTGCTGCAGGCCGTCGGCGGCTGGGACCGAACCACCCGAACCTGATCCCATGTCCGAAATCACGCTCGACTCCGTCACGAAACGCTTCGCCGACACGACCGCCGTAGACGACGTCTCGCTCACTATCCGCGACGGCGAGACGCTCGGCGTCGTCGGCCCGTCCGGCTGCGGGAAGACGACGACGCTCCGGCTGCTCGCCGGCTTCGAAACCCCGACGGGCGGCGTCGTCAGGTTCGACGGCGAGGACGTCACGCACGTCCCGCCCGAGCGCCGAACCGTCGGGCTCGTCTTCCAGTCGTACGCGCTGTTCGACAACATGACAGTCCGCGGCAACGTCGAGTTCGGCATGAAGATGCACGGCGTCCCGGCGGCCGACCGGGTCCACGGCGCGCTCCGGCTGCTCCGGATGCTCGGCATCGCCGACCTCGCCGAGCGCGACCCGCGGACGCTCTCCGGCGGCCAGCAGCAGCGCGTCGGCCTCGCCCGCGCGCTCGCCGTCGAACCGCGGGTGCTGCTGCTCGACGAGCCGATGACCGGGCTTGACGCGAAACTGAAACACCAGCTCCGCGCCGAAATCGGCGCGCTGCTCGACGACCTCGACGTCACGACGCTGTACGTCACCCACGACCAGGAGCAGGCGATGGCGATGTGCGACCGCATCGCCGTCATGAACGACGGCGTCGTCGAGCAGGTCGGGACGCCGGAGGCGGTGTACGAACGGCCGACCTCCGCGTTCGTCGCCGACTTCGTCGGCACCTCGAACCTCCTCACGGCGACGGTCCGCGACGGCGCGCTCGACTTCGGCTTCACCGCGGTCGACGCTCCGCGCGACTCGGCGGTCGACTTCGACTACGACGCCGACAGCGCGGACGGCGGCGGCAACGCGGACGACGACGGTGACGGCGATGTCGCCGACCGCGCTGGCGACGTGACCGTCACGGTCCGCCCGGACGACGTCGTCGTCGCGGCGGACGGCTCCGACGCCGGACCGCCGGCCGGGGACGCGACGGCGACGGTCGCGGACCGCTTCTACCTCGGCGAGAAAACCGAGGTCGTCCTCGACGTCGACGGCGGCCCGGAACTGACGGCGGAACTCGGCCGCCACGACCCGGTGCCGGCGGTCGGGGCCACCGTCTCGGTCGGCGTCGACCCGGCCGGAATCCACGTCGTCGACGGCGACGAGTGGCCCGCGGCGTCGACTCCGAGCGCCGAACCGCCGGCGGACAGTCCCGGGGAGCGAGCAGCCGCCCCGGAACCGGACGGCGGCTCGGAGCCGGACCGATGACGCGCCGTATCGCCCACCGCGGGTTCGCCGGCGTCGCCCCGGAGAACACCGTCGCGGCCGCGGTCGCCGCCGCCGAGCACGCCGACGCCGTCGAGGTCGACGCGCAGCTCTCCGCCGACGGCGACGCGGTCCTGTTCCACGACGACCGCCTGGACGACCGCGCCGGCTCGCGCGGCGTCACCGACGGCGACGGCTACGTCTGGGAGTCCACCGCCGCGGACCTCGCCGACCTGTCGGTGTTCGACAGCGGCGAGCCGGTGCCGACGCTCCGCGACCTGTTCGATGCGCTCCCGGACGACACCGCCGTCAACGTCGAACTGAAGAACCCCGGCCGCACCGACCTCCGGCCCGGCGAACTGCTCGACGACGCCGCGCGGCTCGAACGCGCCGGGGTCTGGCGGCCGCTGGTCGACGCCGTCGCGGACGCCGCCGCCGAGGCCGACAACGACGTGCTGCTGTCGTCGTTCTGTGAGGGCGCGCTCGCCGCCGCGCGCGACGCCACGCCGGAGACGCCGCTCGCCGTGCTGCTCTGGGACGACCCGGACGCCGGCCTGGCGCTCGCGCGCCGGTACGACGCCGACGCCATCCACCCGCCGAAAACCGCCGTCGGCGACGCCCGAATCGACGACGCGCACCTCCCGCCGCGGTCGGCGTTCGGCGGCACCGACCTCGTGGGCGTCGCGGCCGACGAGGGCTACGACGTGAACGTCTGGACGGTGACCACGTGGCGCGAAGCCGACGCCCTCCGCGACGCCGGCGTCGACGGCATCATCGCCGACTACCCCGGACTCGGCTGGCGAACCGAGTGACGCAGCGCGGAACGACGGCCGAAGCGGCGCCGGTCTCGGGTCGGCGCCACGAACTCGGGATTTGATATCGCGAAATATAGTTTATACGCGCGGATTTGGGGTACGTTCGGCGCGTCGGGTGCGACGGCCGGCGCGCGGCGTTCGAGAACCGGAAATCCGGGCGTTTGGTAAGACTTACCGGCGCGCACGGGAAGGTCCGGCTATGAGTTCGCTTCCCGAGCGGTCCGAAATCGACGAGGAGTACAAGTGGAGCATCGGCTCCATCTACGCCTCGGACGAGGAGTGGGAGGACGCCTACGAGTCGGTTCGAGAGCGCATCGACGACGTCCGCGCCTACGAGGGCAGAGTGACGGAGTCGGCGGCGACGCTCCGTGAACTGCTGGAGACGTACGAGGACGTGATGCGGGAGGTCGCGACGGTGACGCAGTACGCGAACCTCCGGTCGAACGAGGACACCCGGAACCAGGAGTACCAGGCGATGGCGTCGAAGGCGCAGTCGCTGTCGGCGGAGGCGTCGAGCGCGTCGAGCTTCATCGAGCCGGAACTCCAGCAGCTCGACTGGGACGACGTCGAGTCGTTCATCGACGAGGAGCCGGCGCTCGCCGAGTACGAACACTACTTCGACGACGCGCTCCGGATGAAGCCGCACACCCGCTCCGCCGAGGTGGAGGAGCTGCTCGCCGACCTTTCGGAGGTCACGAACGCGCCGAGCGAGACGTACTCGATGCTGTCGGACGCCGACATGACGTTCCCGTCCGTCGAGGGGCCGGACGGCGAGGAGATCGAGGTGTCACAGGGGAACTTCACGACGCTGCTGCAGAAGCCCGACCGCGACTTCCGCCGGCGCGTCCACGAGTCGTTCTACGAGGAGTGGGCGGACGTCCGCAACACGGTCGGGACGACGCTCGCGAAGTCGACGAAGAAGGACGTGAAGCTCGCCGAGGCCCGGAACTACAACTCCGCCCGGGAGGCGGCGCTCGACGGCCCGAACGTCCCGGTCGAGGTGTACGACAACCTCGTCGGGACGGTCCGCGACAACCTCGACTCGCTCCAGCGGCACGCCGAACTGAAGCGGCGCGCCCTCGACGTCGACGACCTCGAAATGTGGGACGTCTACATGTCGCTGACCGGCGAGGAGGGCCCCGACGTCAGCTACGAGGAGGCGACGGACATGGTCGTCGAGGCCGTCGCGCCGCTCGGCGAGCCGTACCAGCGTCGGATGGCCGAGGGGCTGGAGTCCCGCTGGGTCGACGTCTACGAGAACCGCGGGAAGCGCAGCGGCGCCTACTCCGCCGGCACGTACGACACCCAGCCGTTCATCATGATGAACTACCAGGACGACGTCTCCTCGATGTACACGCTGGCGCACGAACTCGGCCACTCGATGCACTCCGAACTGGCGAAGGAGGCGCAGCCGTGGCAGTACGCGAACTACGAGATATTCGTCGCCGAGGTCGCCTCGACGGTGAACGAGACGCTGCTCACCCAGCACCTGCTGGAGAACGCCGACTCCGACGAACTCCGCCTGCACGCGCTCGACCAGTACCTCGAACGGTTCCGGTCGACGCTGTTCCGCCAGACGATGTTCGCGGCGTTCGAACAGCAGATTCACGAGCACGTCGAGGACGGCAAGCCGCTGACGCCGGACGTCTTCGACGACTACTACGGCGGCCTGAAAGAGGAGTTCTACGCGAACGCCCACGTCGACGACCACATCCGCCGCGAGTGGATGCGCATCCCGCACTTCTACTACAACTTCTACGTCTACCAGTACTCGACGGGCATCTCGGCGGCCGCCGCAATCGTCGAACGCATCCTCGACGGCGGCGAGGACGCCGCCGCGGACTACCGCGACGCGCTGAAAGCCGGCGGCAGCGAGTACCCCATCGACGTACTCGACATCGCCGGCATCGACATGACGTCCGCCGACCCCATCGAGTCCGCAATCGGCGTCTACGACGAGTACCTCGGCCGCGCCGAGGAACTGCTCGACCTGTAGCCGCTCCCCCGGTCTGCTCTCCCCAGCCCGCTCGACCTGCACCGCTCGACCTGTACCGTTCGGCCTTCGGCTTCGACTCGCAGCCCGCACCGCGCCGCACTCGTCGCGTCGCCGGCCGGTTTCGCTCCTCGTTCGTCCGGCTCTCGCCGGCTTCGCCGCGCGATTCACACACCGCGTCGCCGCCGCGGTGTGCGAACCCGAAAAATCCCGGGAGACCCAAAGCCACATTAACGGCGGCCCCCTAGCGAAATCGAGAAATGTCACGGAGTCCGTCCCTCCCCGACCGCCCCCGCCTCGAACTCGACCCGGACATGAGCAAGGCGGAGCGGCTGGAGGCGCTTCGGCAGCACTTCGAGCGCATCGTCCAGGTGAACGAGGAGCTGGACGGCCGGCTCGACGAGGCCGAGACGCAGCGGGAAGACCTCCGCGAGGAGGTCGAGGACCTGAAGGAGCGCAACGAGGCGCTGAAGACGTCGTCGCTGTACATCGCGACCGTCGAGGAACTCACCGACGACGGCGCGGTCATCAAGCAGCACGGCAACAACCAGGAGGTGCTGACGGAGCTGTCGCCGCGGCTCGCCGACGAACTCGAAGCGGGCGACCGCGTCGCCATCAACGACTCGTTCAGCGTCCAGACCGTGCTGGACGACGAGACCGACGCCCGGGCGCAGGCGATGGAGGTCGACGCCTCCCCGGAGGTCACCTACGACGACATCGGCGGCATCGAAGACCAGGTCCGGGAGGTCCGCGAGGCCGTCGAGGACCCGCTCGTGAACGCCGAGCAGTTCCGCGAAATCGGCATCGAGCCGCCGAGCGGCGTGCTGCTGCACGGGCCGCCGGGCACCGGGAAGACGATGCTGGCGAAGGCCGTCGCGAACGAGACGGACGCGACGTTCATCAAGATGGCCGGCTCCGAACTCGTCCGGAAGTTCATCGGCGAGGGCGCCCGGCTCGTCCGCGACCTGTTCGAGCTCGCGAACGAACGCGAGCCCGCGGTCATCTTCATCGACGAGATCGACGCCGTCGCCTCCAAGCGCACGGACTCGAAGACGTCTGGCGACGCCGAGGTGCAGCGCACGATGATGCAGCTGCTCTCGGAGATGGACGGCTTCGACGACCGCGGCGAGGTCCGCATCATGGCCGCGACGAACCGGTTCGACATGCTCGACGAAGCCATCTTGCGCCCCGGCCGGTTCGACCGGCTCATCGAGGTGCCGAAGCCCGGCGCCGAGGGCCGCGAACGCATCCTCGCCATCCACACCGAGGACATGACGGTCGCCGACGACGTCGACTTCGCCGACCTCGCCGCCGAACTCGACGGGTACAGCGGCGCCGACATCGCCGCGCTCACCACCGAAGCCGGCATGTTCGCCATCCGCGACGACCGCACCGAGGTCCGCCGCGAGGACTTCGACCAGGCCCGCGAGAAGGTCGAAACCGACGACGAAGGCGCCGTCACCGACGACAACGCCTTCGGCGCCTACCAGTACTGAGCCGGCGGCCGCGGCCGTCACCGCCGCGACGACTCCGTTCTTCGCCGCTCGCAGTCCACGTCGACTCCCCCGCACTCCTCACTGACTGACCCCGCACGTCGGCTCCGCGTCCGGCCGGAGTGTCGACACCCACTTCTTTCCGGGCCGCCGCAGTCGACGTATGCAGATTCACGTCGCCAGCGGCACCGGCCACGCCCCGACCGCGATGGCCGCCTACGACGCCGCGCTCGCGGACGCGAACCTCCACAACTACAACCTCGTCTCCGTCTCCTCCATCGTCCCGGCGGACGCCGACGTCCGCGTCGTCGACGAGGCGCCGGACCTCGGCCCCGCCGGGAACCGGCTGACGGTCGTGCAGGGGCGCGCGGACGCGACGCCGTCGGACGCCCACGAGACGGACCGCGTGAGCGCCGCGCTGGCGTGGGCGACCGGCCCCGGCCCGGGGCTGTTCTACGAGGCCGACGGCACGGACCCTGACGCCGTCCGGGAGACGGTGCTAGAGGGGCTCGCCGCCGGGGCGGAGCTCCGCGGCTGGACGCTCGACGCCGAGGACTCCGTGGTGGCGACCGCGCCGACCGACGAGGACGCCTACACGGCCGCCGTCGTCGTCGCCGCCTACGGCGAGAGCGAACCGGTCGCCTGAGGCCGGTCGCGGCACGAATCCGGGGCGCCGACGCTTTTATCCCCCGGAACCGCCTATCCGCATCGTATCCTAATGAACGGCAACAACCCGTACGCGGGGGCGCCCGGCGTCGTCGAAGCCGGTCGGCCCGAGGACGTCGACCTCTCGACGGAGCAGAAGGAGTCGCTCCGCCGGGCGGTCGCCGGCATCGTCACCCGGACCGAGTCGTACCTCCCCGAGGGCTACGCCGTCGGCTCGGAGCTCTCGTACGGCGCGAACGGCCCGCAGGCCACCGTCGCCGTCCGCCCCCCGGTCGGCCACCCCGTCAGCGCCGGCTTCTCGCCGGAACTCGACGACCTCGAAGCCGGCCTCGACGACGACGACCGCACCGAGGTCGCGCAGGGACTCGCCGCCAGCGCCGCCGCACAGGTGATGGAGGCCGTCGGCGACGACCTCGAACCGACCGCGCGGTAACCCGTTCGTCACGGCCGCCGCTCGCCACCGAATCGACCCGGAAAATTCGCGGTCCGCCGCCGTTCCTCCTCACCGTCGTCCTCGCTGCCCTCCCCGCGCTACTTCCCCCAGAACGGGTTCTGCTTCCGGCGCTTGTCGAGGTAGGCGTTCAGCGCCTCCACTTCGGTCGCTGAGATTTCGCCGGAGAGTTCCTGCTCCAGGATCTTGGCGTGTTTCTCCGGGAGGTCGACCCACAGTTCGTCGCCCTCCTCGATCTGCCGGCCGACCGTCGGGCCGTCGATGGCGATGGAGACGCGTTCGCCGGCGCGCGCCTCGTCGACGTCGTCGCCCTGCTTCTGGATGCCCGACAGCGTCCCGACGCGGTCCGGTTCGGCGCCGTCGAACGTCGCGAGGTTCCGGTTGTTCTGGAGGACGCCCGACAGCACCTCGACGCCGACGACCGCCGGGTCGTTCTGCCGGAACGTGTGGTCCGGGAGGATGCGGACCTTCGCGGGCCGGTGGATCTTGTCGAGCACCGTCTCCTGCTGGGCGCGCTCCAGTTCGTCGACGTACCGCTCGTACTCCTCGACGAGCTGGTAGATGACGTCGTCGCTGAACAGTTTGACTTCGCTCTCCTCCAGTTCGTCGGCGGCGTTCGACAGCACGTCGACGTTGAATCCGAGGATGACCCGGTTCGTCTCCTCGTTCGCGGTTTCGGCGACCGCGACGTCCCGCGGCGCCACGTCGCCGACTTCGGCGCGCAGAATCGGGATTTCGGCTTCGTCGAGCGCGTTCGCCATCGCTTCGAGGCTGCCGAGCGTGTCGGCTTTCACGACGACGCCGTCCTCGGCGGTCTCCACTTCGATCTGTGCGAGCTCTTCGCGCACCTCCTCGATGACGGCGTCGACGTCGTCGCCGCGGACGACCCGGACCGGCGCGCCCGCCATCGCGTCGTCGAGGTCGGGCGCCGCGATTTTCACGCCGGCCGCCGCCGCCACCTCGTCGACGGTCTCGAACTGCTTTTCGGTCCGGATTTCGGCGTTCGGCCGCGGCTGTAACAGCGCCCGGACCTCCGTGACGATGGGCTCGTTCTGGCCGCCGACGACGATGGTGTCGCCGGTGCGGACGACGCCGTCGTACAGCACGACGTCGAGCGTCGACCCGAAGCCGCGCTCCTCTTTCACTTCGAGCACCGTCCCTTTCCCGGGGCCGGCGACGTCGATCTCCATCTCGTCTTTCATGTACCGCTGGGAGAGCCCCATCAGCACCGTCAGCAGGTCCGGGATGCCTTCGCTGGTCATCGCCGACAGCGGCACGACGCCGATGTTGTTCCGGAAGTCCTGGACGCGCCAGTAGAAGTCCGCGGAGAAGCCGGCGTCCGAGAGGTCGCCGATGAGCTCGTAGAGGTTCTCGTTCAGCGCCGACTCGGCGCGCTCGGACTGCGCTTCGAGGCTCTGCTGAATCGGGGCGCCGCGCTGGGGGTTCCAGCCGGGCGTCGTGTCCACCTTGTTGGCGGCGACGACGAACGGCGTCCCGGTGCGTTTCAGGATGGCGATGGCCTCCTCGGTCTGCGGCTGGAAGCCGTCGTTGACGTCGACGACCAGCACCGCGATGTCGGCGAGCGCGCCGCCGCGCGAGCGGAGCGTCGAAAAGGAGTGGTGGCCGGGCGTGTCGATGAACAGCAGCCCGGGCAGGTCGAAGTCGGTCGGGTCGACGAGCGCGCCCGCCATCTCCGAAATCGTGTCGAGCGGTACGGCCGTCGCGCCGATGTGCTGCGTGATAGCGCCCGCTTCGCCCTCCTGGACGGCGGAGCCGCGGATGCGGTCGAGCAGCGTCGTCTTCCCGTGGTCGACGTGCCCCAGCACCGCCACGATCGGCGTGCGGAGGGAGTCGGCGTCGGTAGTCGCGTCGGTGTCTGCGTTCGTATCTGACATGGCAGCTGACCCCCGAAGAACGGTTGGTTACGGAGTAGTCGGCGCGGACGCGAAGTAAGGGCTTCGACTCGCCCGAGCACGGCCACCACGACCGGGGCGTATTCTCCGAAACACAGCGGAGTCTGCGGGTTTTCACAAGATTCGTGTTTTCAGCTCAATCCGAGTACGTAGTCGGAGTCCGGTCTTCGTCTCTCGGGAGCGGCGGTTCGGCGTCGTGGCGGCTGTACGCGGCGCGTCGCCGTCGGCTCACCGTCAGACGACGGCGTGGCGTTTATGCCGATAGCCCGAGAGTACCGAGGTATGGCAGACATCCTCGCCGAAAACCTCTCCGGGAAGGCCGTGATGGGCTCTGACGGCACGGAGCTCGGCATGCTGTACAACATCACGATGGACCTGAAGACGGGGTCGCTGTCGGACCTGCTGGTCACGCCGAACGAGAACCTCTCGCCGGCGCAGATTCCGTTCGACCGCGACGAGTCCGGTCGCATCCACGTCCCGGTCGGCCGCGTGCAGGCCGTGAAAGACTACATCGTCGTACGGACGTAAGGGCAGATGCAGGTTCTCGACACGTCCGCGTTCACCGAGGAGTACCACACCGACGCCGACACCGCGTCCATCCCGCTCGTCCAGGAGGAACTGGACGGCGAGCCGGCGTTCCGCTTCGACGCCATGGAGGGCTCCGGGATGCACATTCACGTCCCGGACGACCCGACTGTCGAGAAGGTGTCCCGCGCCGCCGCCGAGGCGGACGCCGACCTCTCGGACACCGACGTCCGACTCGTCGCGGCCGCGTTCGAACTCGACGGGACGCTCGTCACGGCCGACCGGGAACTCCGGACCGTCGCCGAACGGCTCGGCGTCGACGTCCGACTCATCGGCGCGGGCGCGGTCGACGACGGCAACGCCACGTTCTCCTGTGTCGGCTGCGGCCGCGAGTTCGACGAGGAACGCGACCGCTGCCCGGTCTGCGGCAGCGACCTGCAGCGCGAAACCGTCGCCTGAACACGACCCGACGACCCAGTACTCACCCTAATTCGGCGCCGACAACGTCCACACTCGGAGCGGCTGCTCCGGCCGGATTCCGCTCCGCGTCGACGCTGCCGAATATTCTCCGATTCCTCTCGCAGTACCGCGGTTTTCTCCCCTGAACGAAGAAACCGAGAAGTCGAGTGCTTCGCACAGATTCCGTCCTACGCTGCGAGGTACTGAATCAGGAACAGGACGCCGTTGTACGCGCCGTGTGCCAGCGCCGGGACGACGAGGTTCCCGGTGTCCTCGTAGAGGGAGCCGAGGACGCAGCCGAGCAGCGTGGCGACGAGGACGTACGCGGCCTGCTGGGTCGCGGTTCCGGTGCCCGCGAAGAAGTGGATGCTGCCGAAGAGGAAGCCGGCGACGGCGACGGCGGCCGGCGCGGGGAGCGCCCGCCGGAGTTCGCCCTGCGCGACGCCGCGGAACAGCAGTTCCTCCGCCGGGCCGACGAACAGCACCGACACGACGACCATGTAGAGGAAGTACACCGGGGCGTCGGCGCCGGGCGACAGCGCGCGGTTCTGCGCGACGTCGACGCCGACGGCGCTGAGCGCGAGCAGCAACGCGTACTGGGCGACGAGCAGCACGACGGCGCCGCCGACGACGAACCCAGATTCGCGCCGCGTCGGCCACCGAATCCGCAGCAGTTCGCGGTCGCCGGCGTAGACGAGAAACAGCACCGCGGCGGCGGCGAAGCCGACGGTCTGCCCGATGGTCTCCGCGACCGCGAGCGCCGGCGACCCCTGCGTCGCGCCGAGAAACCGCCCGACGTCGGCGGCAATCGGAACGAGCGCCGCCGCGGCGACGAACGCCGCGAACACCGCGAGCACCGCCTGGCCGAGCCGAATCGCGACGGCTCCCGGTTCGACGCCGCCGGCGTCCGCCGCGTCGCTGTCGTCCGTCATCGTCACTCCACGTCCAGCCGCCGCTTGTCGGCGACCGCGTCGGCCTCCGCGAACTCGCCGCCGCCGAGCAGCCCGCGCGCGGCGCGCTTCCCCCACTCGACTGCGGGCTGGGTGAACGTCTCCACGTCCGCGAGTTCGCCGTACAGGACGCAGGCCGCCTCGGTCGCGTACAGCAGTTCGCCGACGCCGCGCTCGTCCACACGGTCGATTTCCAGCCGGACGTTCTCGCGGCCAGCGGCGGCGAGGCTCGCCTCCGTCGCGCGGAACTCCGCGTCCAGCAGGTCGCCGAGCGACGACCCGCCGAGGTAGTCCAGGCCCTCGAGGTCGGTCGCCGGAATCTCGCGGTCCGCGGTCTCCGTCGGCCGAATCAGCGTGACGAGCTTGTCGGCCGGGCCGGCGCGGTACAGCTGGAGCTGGCTGTGCTGGTCGGTGACGCCGAGCGCCCGCGCCGGCGTCTGCCCGCGGCCGTCTTTCCCGAGCGACTCGGCCCACAGCTGCGCGAACCACTCCGCGAACCGTTCGAGCGACTCGGCGTACGGCATCACGGCGTTCGTCGCGGCGCCGCGTTCGGCGAGCGCGTACGACACGGCGCCGTAGGCGTACCCCGGCGACTCGGTGAGGCTCCCGGACAGCTTCGCGGCCTCGTCGGCGGCGCCGGCGAGCAGCGCGTCGAGGTCGTGGCCGCACACCGCGGCGGCGAACAGCCCGACGGGCGACAGCGCCGAGAACCGCCCGGGGACGCCGTCTGGGACGGCGAGCGTCGGCAGGTCGTGGCGGTCGGCGAGCTCGCGGAGGTTCCCGTCGGGGCCGGTCGTCACGACGGTCCGCTCGGTCCAGTCGACGCCGGCGGCGTCCATCGCGTCGCGGACGACGAGGAAGTTCGCGAGCGTCTCCGCGGTCGTCCCGGAGCGCGAGACGACGTTTACGACCGTCTCGGCGAGGTCGAGGTCGTCGAGCAGCGCCGTCACCCACGCCGGGTCGACGTTGTCGAGCGCGTACGCGTCGACCGGCGAGTCGAGCGCGTCGGTGATGGTGGCGGCGCCGAGCGCGCTCCCGCCGATGCCGACCGTCAGCACCGACTCCGGGTCGAAGCCGGCGGCGACGCGGCGAATCGGCGCCGGGTCGCACGTCGACGGCAGATTCAGGGCGGCGTAGCCGTGCTCCGCGTCGCGGCGGCCGCGCTCGATGCGGTCGTGCGCGTCGGCGACGCGGTCGTCGAGGTCGTCGAGGGCCGCGCGGTCGAGGCCGAGCGCCCCGTCCAGCGCGTTCCCGATGTCCGCTCGCATAGCCGAGACGGGGGGCGCCGCCCCGAAAACTCTGCCGTCCGCCGCCGAGTCGGGACGCCGAGACGGCTCGCCGAGCCAGCACGCCGCGGTCGTGGCGCGCGTGACGCGGGGCTTATGCCGAACCGGACTGAACCGTCGGTCATGACAGACGGCGACGACGCCGGGGGGAGCTACCGGGGGCTGTTCGGGGCGTTCCCGTACGCCTTCCGGCGCAGCGACTCGCTGCTGTTCCGGTCGTACGCGGTCGTCGGCGGCGTCGCGGCGCTGCTGTTGACGGTGCTGTTCGCGCTGGCGCTCGTCACGCTGTTCGGCGCGACCGCCGGCGCCCGCTTCTCGGTCGCCCGCGCGTTCTTCTTCCTCGTCGGCCTCGCCGCCGTCGGCCCGACGGTGACGCCGGTGCTGCTCGTCGCCCGGTCGCACCGCCGCGGAATCAGCCGCCGGGACGGCTACGACGCCGCGCTCGCCGCGGCCGGCTACCTGTTCCTCGCGTCGCTGTACCTCGGCGCGGTCACCGCGGCGCCGCCGTCGCTCCGATCGCCCGCCACCGGCCCCGTCGTCGCCGCGCTGTACGACCTGCCGTCGATAGCCGCGCTCGCGTTCCCCGTCACCGGGTCGGCGCTCATCTGGGCCGCACACCGCCTCCGCCGCTGACCCCGGGCTGCGACCACTGGCCACGCCGCCGACCCTCCGCGAGCGGCCTGCCGCCGACCGACCATCCACGGTCGACGCGCCGCGAAACCGGGAAATGCCTCCGCCGCGTACACCGGGCAATGACAGACCGAGACATCGACATGGACGCGCTCACCGACGCGCTCGAATCGGCGTCCGACGCGGAGCCCGCCGACCCGAGCGGCGAGAAGGAAGGGACGTTCCTCGTCACCCACGCCGACGAGGACTCCGCGGTGCTCCGCGACGTCACCTCCGGACAGGTCCACACGCTGTCGTCGAACCCCGGCGTCGACGCCGGCGAAGCCATCGAGGGCGTCGTCGCGCCCGACCCGCCGATGAACGTCTCCTGGCAGCTCGTCGAGGTGGAGTCGCGCCGCAGCATCGAACTCGTCGACAGCGACCAGTCGCCGACCCAGAACGCCCTCGACATCGCCGCCGACCAGGACGTCGGCGAACTCACCCGCACCGAACGCGCCGGCGACGGCGAACTCCACGTCATCACGGTCCCCGAAGCCGACACCGCCGACGCCGCCGCGGATGTCCTCGACGACCGCGACACGACGCTCAGCCGCGCGGCCCGACTCGGCGTCAACCGCGTCGAAGTCCGGACCGCACCCGGCGTCGTCGTCGTCCGATACCTCCCCTGACTTCCGGATTTCGGCGCTGTCTGCGGTTCTCTCGACGACTCCGCAGCCGAGGGATTCCTTCGCCACCACTGAACATAAACTGCCTGTCGCGATATCGAATCCTCGGAAGTCAGTCGTCACAGCCGCTTCGCGGAACGCGGAGCCACAGAGAAAAACCGGTTCGTCGGCGCTCGATTCGGCCGTTTCGCTACTCGGCGCGTCGCCGCCGGACCTCCGGAATCGGCCGGAGGACGCCGAACGCGACGCGGACGCAGAGGAAGCCGACGCCGAGGCCGACCAGCAGTATCGGCAGCACCGAAAACGGCACCGTGTCCGTGAAGAGGCCCGCGGCGATGGCGACGATGAGCGCGGCGCCCGACGCCCCGAGCAGCCACACCCCTTTGCGGCTCCGGTCGGACGCCATCGTCAGCGCCGCGAACACGGCGGCCGCGGCGACGCCGACCCACCACAGCTCCGTCGCGACCCCGGTGGTCGTCATCAGCACGAAGCCGACGGCGATGTTCGTCGCGGCGACCGCGACGTCCTGCAGCACGATAGTCCGGTCTGGAGGGCGCACGCCGGACCACTCGCCCGAGTCGCCCTAAAGGCTGCGTCCGGGCGGACCGGCGAGCCTGCGCGGCGCCGAATCGGCGGTCGCCGCCCGGCTCAGCTCAGGTCCCGCCGCGAGAACCAGAGCTGGCTGGCTGCGACGAGGACGACCGCGGCGCCGAGCAGGACGCCGGCGCCGACGAGGTCGTAGGTGTGGTCGAGCAGGATCGCGTTCGGGTCGAGGTACCGCATCGGCGCGACGTTCCCGACCCACGCGTAGTCGGCGCCGGACACCACGGTTTCGAGCAGGTACAGCCCGAACACGACGCCGAGCGCGCCGCGCTGGGCGGTCGACGCGCGGTCGACGCTCACCGACAGCGTCAGCCCGATGGCGGCACAGCACAGCAGGTACGGAATCGACAGCAGGTGCATCATCGCGACCGCGACGACGTCGACCGGGTAGCCGACGGCCGACGAGGCGACGACCACGACGACCGGCGTCGTGACGTTGATGGCGACGATGGGCACGAGAAGCGCCGCGAACTTCTCGGCGACGAGCCGCGCACGCGACACCGGCAGCGACAGCAGCAGGTCGATGTGGCCGCGGTCGACGTCGTCGGCGACGACGCCCGCCGCCGCGTACGCCACGTAGATACCGACGAGCAGCATCCAGCCGGCCGTGTACAGCTCCGTCGCGAGGAACCCCTCGATGGTGGTGAGCGACCGAACGTTGAACGCCTCCATCAGCGCGTCCGGGTACGCCGACAGGAGCTGGTCGAGCTGCTCGGGCGTCAGGCTCACCGCGAACGACGGGTACACCGACACGAAGAACGCGGCGGCGACGCCGAGCAGCGCCGCCATCGCGGCGGCGCCCCGCAGCCGCTTTCGCGCCTCGTACGCGGCGATTTCAAGCATCGTCGCCCCCGTAAAACCGCATGAACACCTCGTCGAGCGGCGCCTCCTCCACGTCGAACTCGCGGAGCTCCAGGTCGGCGACGGCGGCCGTGAGGTCGTTGACGTCGCCGGTGAACGTGAACGACACGTCGGTCTCCACCTGGTCGGCGTCTGTGCCGGCGCCGCGGACGACGCGCCGGTCGAGGTCGTGGACGCCGTCGAAGTCGAACGTCGACGCCGGCGGCTCGCCGACGACGCGGAGCCTGACGACCTTCCCGCTCCGGGTCAGCAGCTCCGAGACGGACTCGGTCGCGACGAGTTCGCCGTCGCGGAGCACGGCGACGCGGTCGCAGAGCCGCCGCACCTCGCTCAGCACGTGCGACGAGAAGAACACGGTGACGCCGCGGCTCCGCTCGGCCTGCACGAAGTCGTTGAACTCCCGCTGGACGAGCGGGTCGAGCCCGGACGTCGGCTCGTCCATGATGACGAGCGCCGGGTCGTGCATGAACGCCTGCACGACGGCGAGCTTCTGGACGTTCCCGGTCGAGTAGTCCCGGACCGGCCGGTCGAGCGGCACGTCGAACCGGTCGAGCAGTTCGGCGCGTCGGCTGTCGCCTTTGACGTCGCCGTGCAGGTCGAGAATCTCCGCGCCGGTCGACCCCGCGTCGAACGTCGGGCTCGCCGGGACGTAGCCGAGTCGCCGCTTCGCCTCCAGCAGGTCGCGCTCCGCCCGGACGTCCGCGCCGAGGACGGTCGCGGTCCCCGACGTCGGCGTCTGAATCCCGAGCAGCGTCCGAATCGCCGTCGTCTTCCCGGCGCCGTTCGGCCCGAGAAAGCCGAGGATTTCGCCCTCCTCGACCGTGAACGACAGCGAGTCGACGCCGACGACCTCGCCGTACCGCTTGGTGAGGTCGGACACTTCGATGGCTGCCATGTCGGAGCCACGTCAGCCCGCGGGGATAGCTGTTCTGGCGACGCCGATGCGGCCGCCCGCGCCGCAGACCCGTCGAGCCAGACTCAGAGCACCCGGAACACCCGGACCGTGTCCCGGTCGCCCGGTTCTTCGAGCAGCTGCGCCAGCCCGCGGTCGGAGAACACGCGCTTCCAGTTCCGGTGGTACAGCGGGAACTCGTCTTGCACGTAGCTCACCTCCGCGCCCTCTCGGCCGCGCTCCGGGCTGTTCCCCTCGTTCTCGGCGGTGACGAGCAGGTTCGACGCGACGCGCGCCAGCTCGTCGAACACCCACTCGTCGTCGGGGTGGACGTGCTGGAGCGTCTCGACGGAGAACACCACGTCGAACGCGTCGTCGTCGAACTCCGGGACCAGGTCTTCGAGCGCGCCGACGTGGAACGTCCCGGTTTCGGCGAGCCGCGGGAAGTACTCCGCCATCACGTCGAACGACTCGTCGTTGAGGTCGACGCCGGTGAGGTTCTCGTAGCCGCGCTCGCGGAGGTGCGCGAGGTGGCGGCCGGAGCTACAGCCGACTTCGAGGACCGCGGCGTCCTCGTCGACGTACAGGTCGAAGACGTCCGCGAGCACGTCGCTCACCTCGTTCGGGCCGCGCTCGGCGTAGTACGCCGGGGAGTAGTCGCCCGAGCGTTCCGCCCAGCCGCGGTGGTTGGTCTCCGGGTCCATACCCCAACCGTGCGGCCCCGGAAGTATAGGCTCCGCGAAACCCTGGCTGCGCACTGCCGAGCTGGTTTGATATCGCTATATTCGATTTATCGTGTTGGGGAGCGAGCTTTGACTCTCACTGTGGCACACCAGCAGCGCTGCCGGACGACTGATTCGGGTCCACGACGAGGGACAGCCGCTCCGCGCCGATACGGTTCCGGTCCGTCCGTGGCCGCGTCAGACGGGCGCATCGGCGAAGAAGAAGGCTTATTCGGCGCGCGGGGGGAGTCGCCTGCATGGCTCGATTCGAGGTACCGGAGGTCGATTACACCCGGTACACGAACCGGCAGCTCGCCGCCGTCCCGCTCGCGGTGCTCGCCGTCGCCCTCGTCGTCATCGGCGGGATGTTCGTCGCGACGGGCGCGCCGGTGGACCCCGGGATCGACTTCACCGGCGGCACGCAGCTCCGCGTCGCGGTCGACGCGCCGAGCGGGCAGGCCCAAGAACAGATACGGGCGGCGTTCTCGGCGACGCCCGACACCATCCAGTCGGTGCAGGGAAGCGACATCTACATCGTGACGTTCGAGAAGAGCGACGTCTCCGCGACGCAGCTCGAACAGCAGGCCCAGCAGGCCGGCTTCACCGTCCAGTCGACCGAGAACGTCTCCGCTGGCTTCGGCCAGCAGACGCAGTGGCTCGCGCTCGGCGGGGTCGTCGTCGCGTTCCTCGGCATGTCGGTGCTGGTGTTCGGGATGTTCCGGTCGTTCGTCCCGTCCATCGCCGTCGTCGTCTCGGCGTTCTCCGACATCGTCATCCCGGTGGCGCTGATGAACCTCCTCGGCATCGAACTCACGCTCGGGACGGTCGCGGCGCTCCTGATGCTCATCGGGTACTCCGTCGACTCCGACATCCTCCTGAACAACCACGTCCTCCGGCGCTCGGGTGACTTCTACGAGTCCACCCACCGCGCGATGCGGACGGGTGTGACGATGACGCTGACGTCGCTCGCCGCGATGGCCGTGATGGCGGTCGCCGCGACGCTGCTCGGCATCGGACTGCTCTCCAGCATCGGCATCATCCTGGTGTTCGGGCTGGCCGCCGACCTGATGAACACGTATATGCTGAACCTCAGTCTGCTTCGCTGGTACAAGTTCGAGGGGGTGGCGCGATGAGCGTCGTCGACTCCGTCAAGGACAACTGGCGGGTCGGGCTGCTCATCCTCGTGCTGCTCGGCTCCACGGTGTTCCTGTTCGCGCCCGGGTTCGCGCCGCAGGCCCCCGTCGGCGGTGAAGGGCAGGCCGCCGACCGGCCGACGAACCTGAAGTACGGCCTCCAGCTCTCCGGCGGTGCGCGCGTCCGCGCGCCCCCGGTCGGCATCACCGCCGAGGAGGTCCAGTTCGGCCAGACCCCGGTGAGCGAAGTCGAAGCCGCGGTGGCGGCGAACATCGAGGGCGTCGACGCGACCGACGTCATCGCGCGCCGCACCACCCAGACGCAGGGCACCGTGGAGGTCGTCACCGAGAACGTCACGCAGACCGAACTCGGAACCGCCCTCCAGGAGGCCGGCTACGAGTACGCGACCATCCGCGACGGCGTGACCGAGGCGACGCGGCAGGAAATCGTCCGCGTCCTCGAATCGAAGATCAACGAGGCGGGGCTGTCCGGCGGCACGGTCCGCGTGTCGACGACGGCGGGCGGCGAGCACTTCATCATCGTCGAGGTGCCGGGCCAGGACCGCCAGAGCGTCATCGACCTGGTGAACCGCCGCGGGACGGTCCGTATCACGGCCTACCACCAGGTGAACGGGTCGTACGTCAACACCACCGTCCTCACGCAGGGCGACTTCAAACGCATCGGGTCCGCGAAGGAGGCGCAGTCCGGCCCCGGCGCGTACGTCCCGGTGGCCGTCGAGGACTCCGAGGCAGAACGGGTCCAGCGCCTGTTCGTCGAAACCGGCGTCGCACAGCAGGGCGGGTCGCAGTGTACCTTCCCGAGTAACAGCACGGAGCCGTGCATCCTGGTCATCCGCGACGGCCGCGTCGTCTCCTCGTTCGGGATGACGCCGAGTCTCGCCCAGTCGATGCGGCAGGGCGAGTGGGCGAAGGACCCGGCGTTCCGGCTGTCGACGCAGAACCTCTCCGAGGCGCAGCAGGTCGCCGTCGACCTCCGCGCCGGCGCGCTCCCCGCGCCGCTCGACGTCGGTGAAGGCGGCGAAGGGACGTCGTCGTACATCTCGCCCGCGCAGGGTGAGCGGTTCAAGACCGACTCGCTGCTCATCGGGCTCGTCGCGGTGCTCACCGTGAGCGCCGTCGTGTTCTTCCGGTACGGCGAGGCCGAGGTCGCGCTGCCGATGATCGTCACCGCGATGGCGGAGGTGTACGTGCTGCTCGGCATCGCGGCGCTCATCAAGTACCCGCTGGACCTGTCGGTCATCGCCGGGTTCATCGCCGTCATCGGGACCGGTGTCGACGACCTCGTCATCATCGCCGACGAGGTGATGAGCGAGGGCGACGTGAACAGTCGCCGCGTCTTCCAGTCGCGCTTCCGGAAGGCGTTCTGGGTCATCGGCGCCGCCGCCGCGACCACCATCGTCGCGATGTCGCCGCTCGCCGTGCTGTCGCTCGGCGACCTGCAGGGGTTCGCCATCTTCACCATCCTCGGCGTGCTGGTCGGCGTCCTCATCACCCGGCCCGCCTACGGCGACATCCTGCGCGCGCTCCTCACCGACCGCTGACGGCTCCGCCCGGTCCGGCCTCCCCCGGCCCGACCCGGCCGAGTCCGATTCGGCTCGCTGCGTTTTCCGCGCCGCGACGGACCGATTCTCGGTGGCTCGACGAGATTGGCCACAATCTCCAAACAGCGCCCGCTGGACGGTCCGTACAGCGCAATGAATCAGTTAGCCGAGTTCGACCACCGGACCGGTCGCGACGCCGGGTCGGGGTCGCTCCGAAACCTCGCGGAGTACTACGACTGGGAACTGGACGAGGCGACGGCGTTCGGGCTTGGCGGCGGTGTCGCGTCCGTCGCGGTCGACCGGCCCGAGGGCGACCGACCCGGCTTCCTCGGGCGGGTGCCGTGGCTCGACGAGCAGTTCTTCGAGTCCATCGACGTGACGTACCGCGTCCGCGACGGGTTCGACTTCGGGACGGCGTGGGAGAACGTCGCGGGGCGCGTCGACGCCGAGGAGCCGCCGCTGTTGACGCTCGACCCGGCCGAGCTGCGGCACGTGCCGCGGACGCAGTCGGTGCCGGCGCACACCGTCGTCGCCATCGGCGTCGGCGACGACAGCATGCTCGTGTCGGACCCGACCCGGGACGAACCGGTCGAACTCGACCGCGAGACGCTGGAGGCGGCGTGGTCCGTCGACGCCCCGGTGTCGACCGCGAACCGGTACGTCGTCGCGGAGTTCGGCGCCGACGCGGACCTCGAAACGGCGGCGAACCGGGCGCTCCGCGAGACCACCGGCTACGTCCTCGACACCGCGACGTACGACCGGACGCTCGGCGGCTCCGACGATTACGGCGACCACGGCCCCGACGCGCTCCGGTCGCTCGCAGCCGACCTCGACGGCTGGACGGACCCGGGCGACGAGTCGGCGATCAGGCTGCTCCGGCGCGCCGTCACCGAGCACGGCCGCGGCGCCGCGTACCGCCGGCTGTACGCCGAGTCGCTGACGGTGCTGGCGTCGGAGGCCGGCGTCGGCGGCGGACAGTCGGGGAAGATGGACGACGTCGCCGACGAGTGGGAGGCGTTCGCAGACCACCTCGCGGACGCCGCGGAGGCGTACGAGACGGACGCCCGCGTCGCCGCGCTCGACCGGGCCGCGGCGACGCTCGCGGACATCGCCGACCAGGAGGAGGCGTTCTTCGAGCACGTCCGCGAGGAACTGTAGCGGTTAGTCGCCGCGTTCGGCGTCGAGCCAGTCGACGGCGGCGGCTTCGAGGCGGTCGAGCGCTGCTTCGACGGTGAGTTCGTCGGTGTCGAGCGTCAGGTCGGCCCGCGGCGGTTCGAACGCCGCGTCGACGGCGTACACGCCGCGCTCCGAGATCGGCTCGTCGCGGGCGCGGTTCCGGGCGACGCACGTCTCCACGGCGGCGTCCACCCAGACGACGTAGACGTTCCGGAGCGTCTGGAACCGGACGCGCCACTCCCGCCTGTGGAAGGTGCCGTCGAGAATCCAGTCGGCGTCGCTGCCGGCGACCCGCTCGTACATGCGCTCGTACGTGCGGCGCCGGTAGTCGTCCGAGTGCAGCAGTTCGAACGTGTAGCCCGCGTCGGCCAGTCGGCGCTGCAGCCCCGTCGCGAGCGTCGTCTTCCCCGACGCCGGAAGTCCGCAGAGCAGCACGAACACGGCCGTGGCGTCGGCCGCTGAACGGAAAGCGGTTGCCGCCGCGGGTCCGGCGCGGACTCGCGGTCCCGTCGAACGCGCCCCGAATCGGCCCGAACGTTGACCTTCGCCGCGGCCGAACCGCGCCGCATGGTCGCACTGTTCTGTGACAACTGCGGCGAGAAGTGGGAGTACACCGGCGACAAACCGACGGGGGCGTACGTCGACTGTCCGCAGTGCGGCCACGACGTCGAGATTTCGGAGTTCGGCGAGTAGCCGGCCGCCGGACGGTCACTCCGTACCGCGGCAGACCGCTGTTTTTGCGTTCTCGGAACGGATTCCCGAGCGATTTGTCCGTAGCCGTGGGTTCGCCAGCCGCCGCGGTTCGTGGTATGAGTTGACGTCCCAATTAAACACGCTAAGGACGAAATAGTGGATGAATGTATATTATCATTATCGTTCATAATGTTTTTCTGTTGGCGGGAGGACGCGGCAGATGAGGTCAACACGATGGCTGTACGCACCCACGCATCCGGCCGACCGACCCGTGAATCGACCACCAGACCACCCCAGCCGCCGACATGAACACCACCCCGATGACAAAGACCGACCCACGAACCGAAGAACTGCGAACCGAAGCGCCCCTCGTCCCCGACCTGCGTCGGCGCGAGCGACCCGACACCGACGAACTCCGATTCGAACTCGCAGCGATTCGTAGCCGACTCGACAGCATCGAACGAGCGATGCAGCCCGACACGGAGGATATCTGATGAACCCGACTGAACTCGACGACGACGTCTTCACCCGCGACATCGACAACCCGAAAGCCCGCGAACTCCGCGAGATGTTCGACTCGCAGGACTTCGTGTTCGCGCCCGGCATGTACCACGCGCTCGACGCGCGGCTCGCCGAGATGACCGGCCACGACGCCGCCTACATGAGCGGCTACTCGACGGTCCTCGGCCAGTTCGGCTTCCCGGACCTCGAGATGGTGACGATGACCGAGATGGTCGAGAACGCCAAGCGGATGGTCGAAGCCACCAACATTCCGGTCATCGCCGACTGCGACACCGGCTACGGCGGCATCCACAACGTCCGCCGCGCCGTCCGCGAGTACGAGAAGGCCGGCGTCGCCGCCATCCACATCGAAGACCAGACGACGCCGAAGCGCTGCGGCCACATCGCCGGCAAGCAGATCGTCTCCCAGGAGGACGCCCGGGCCCGGTTCGAGGCCGCCGTCGACGCGAAGCAGTCCGAGGACACCGTCATCATCGCCCGGACGGACGCGTACGGCTCCGCGAACGGCGACTGGGAGGAACACCTCGAACGCGGCCGCATCTACGCCGACGCCGGCGTCGACATGGTCTGGCCGGAGATGCCGGACCCGAGCCGCGAAGACGCCGTCGAGTACGCCGAAACCATCCACGAAACCCACCCGGACCTCGACCTCGCGTTCAACTACTCGTCGTCGTTCGAGTGGAGCGCCGAGGACGACCCGCTCACGTTCCAGGAGCTCGGCGACCTCGGCTACAAGTACATCTTCATCACGCTGTTCGGGCTGCACTCGGGCGCCCACAGCGTCTACGAGGACTTCAAGACGCTCGCCGAAGAGGACGAGCAGGGCCAGTTCGACCTGGAGCAGCGCTACATCGGCCACGAGACCGAGAGCCACCACGAACTCTCGTTCGTCTCGCGCTACCAGGACATCGAAGCCGAGTTCGACCCGGAGGCGAAAAAGCGCATGGAGGAGTCCGAGGGCTTCTCGGAGGAGGAATCCGACCCCATCAGCACCGACGACGACTGACGACCCGCGACGCGACCGCCGGCTCCGCCACCGGCGTCGCAGGTGCTCCATGCTGACCGTGGCTGCCGACGCGCCGGCGCGCTGACCCGCCGCCGGCGCCGCTTTCTCTCGACGTCCGTGCGTCGCGAGCCGCGTCGCTGACGGATGCTTCGACTTCGATGCGATAGCGAGCGTCCGGCGCCCCAGAGCGACGTCACTGCCGGGCGTAGTGTTCAGAAAATCGAGTTACGCTATGTCGCCTCTCGGCGGAGCGGAACCCTCGTTATGCGCGGACGACGTTCGTCGCGCGCGGGCCCTTCGGGGCCTGTTCGATGTCGAATTCGATCTCGGTCCCCTCCGTCAGGTCCTCGCCACCAACGTCCTCCATGTGGAAGAATACGTCGTCGTCAGCGTCGTCCGTCTCGATGAAACCGTAGCCGCCTGTGTCGTTGAAGAAATCAACCTTACCGTTTGCCATTGCAACCAAACGAACGCCGGGTACACGGATAAGGGTTCCGACTATGTTTTCTCAGACGAAAAATTACTGGAAGAACGACTAGCGACAAACTGACTTCGGATACATTTGTCCGCGGACGTGGCCGTTCAGCGGGACACGGTGCCGTTCTCGGAACAATCGCCCGAGGCTTCCGACGAACCCGCGGTTTCCGACTCGCGTCCGGCCGCCCGTCCCCGAGCGCGGGACGACGGCCGCGAGCGCGGCGGCGTTCGGGCGGCCGCTCGATTTTTGCGGGAGCCGCGCGGACAGCCGACGATGGCGACGCACCACATTCCGAAGGGGGTGAGTTTCGACACGCTCACGGACGTCATCGCCGGCTGGGACGCCGTCGGCGCGGCGGCCGAGCCGAAACACACCGCGGACGTGGAGGAGGCCACGGGCATCTCGGACGCGGTCGGCCGGCAGAGCCGGTTCCTCGAAGAACTCGGGGTGCTCGCCGAAGAGGGGCAGAAACACCGGCTGACCGACCGCGGCCAGGCGCTCGCCGGCGCGCTGGCCGTCGGCGACGACGAGCGCGCGAAGGGCCGCGCCCGCGACCTGCTCGCAGACTGGCCGGTCACCGAGGAGCTCCGGGGCGTCGTCCGCGACAACCCGACCGACCAGGAGGCGCTCGTCCCCCTCCTCGCGGCCGTCACGGGACAGGACGCCGCCGACGAGCGCGTCCGCAACGGCCTCACGACGCTGCTGGACCTGTTCGAGTGGGCCGACCTGCTCGCACGCGACGACGACGGCCGCTACCGGCTCCCGGAGGCCGACCGAGCCGGCGCCGACGAACAGGGGAGTACGGCGGGCCGGCCCGCGACGACCGCCGAGTCGACGGCGACGGCAGCGCTCGAACGGGTCGCCGCCGAAGCGGAGCGAGCCGCGGAACGCGCGGCGGACGCAGAAGCGTCGGCCGCGGCGTCCGCGGACGAAATCGAGGCAGCCGCCGAACGCGTCCACGACCGCCTCGACGCGGTCGCTGACCGGGCCGACACGGCGGAGTCGACGGTGGACGAGACGGCCGAGTCGGCCGACGAAGTCGCAGACCGGGTGGAGGCGCTCGAAGACGCGGTCGAGGCGGCCGCCGACGAACTCGACGCGGTCACCGAGCAGGCCCGGGAACTCGGCGCAACGGCGGGAGAGCCGGCGGCAGAAGCCGAGGAGCGGCCGGAATCGGAGTCAGAACCGACGCCGGAGTCGCCGCCGGAGCGCGGAGCGGTCCCCGGCGGCGAAGCCGTCGAACCGAGCGGTGTGCCGCCGACTGAGGCGGACTCCAGGCCGGCGGCCGAGTCGGAACGCGCCGAATCCCCCGAAGCGGTCGAACCGGCCGAAGCGCCCGAGCCGGCGTCCGTGGAGACCGGCGAAACCGAGTCTGTCGTCGAGGCGACCGAACCCGGAGAGCCGGAGCCGGCGGGCCGACGCGACGGCGTCGAGCAGGTCGGCGTCATCGACGGCGACGCCGACGCCGACGCGGAAACAGCCGGCGGCGACGAATCAGAGCGAGAGGCCGCCGACGGGTCGCAGCCGGCGGTCGAATTCGAGCTCGGTGACGGCACCGGCGTCAGCATCGGCGCCGCGGACGGCGGCATCGAAATCACCGTCGACGGCGACGTCGACCTCGCGGACCTCCGGTCGCGCGACGACGTCACGCTCCACGGCATCCCGGACGCCGTCACTGACATCGACGCCGACGACCTCCGGACGGACGGCGGCACCGACGGGGTCGACGGCGACGACGACGTCCGGGTGTCGGAAGCCGGCGACGCGGTCACCATCGAAATCGACGCCGGCCCCGGAATCACGGTCTCCGTCTCCGACGAGTCGGGCGGCGAATCCGGTACCGAATCACCCGACGAGGAAGTTGCGGCCGAATCGGGCGACGGGTCGGAGACGGCCGAGGAGCACGGGGCCGCCGAGGAGGCGGAGACGGATGAGGAGTCAGGCGACGCGGCTGCAGAGCGCGCGGAGGAAGGCGCGGCGGAACCGACGGAGGAGTCGGCGACCGAAGAGGCGGACGAGCAGGGTACAGAAGCCGGCGAAGCGGACGAGCAGCGGGACGGAGCCGAAGAACGACTCGACACGGATGCCGCCATCGACGTCGGCGACGCCGGCGAGGTTTCGGCGTCCGACGTCGCGTCGCTCGTCGCCGAAATCGAGGCCGCCGCTCAGGATGCGATGGACGCCGCCGAGGACGCCGAAGAGGCCGCGACGGTCGCACAGCAGGCCGTCGAAGCCGTCGACGGCACCGCCGCACAGTCCGAGGCGGACGGCGCCGCGCCGAACGGTGATGCGGACGGTCACGCGCTCTCGCTCGGCGTCGACCTCGACGCCGACCCCGAGGACCTGGAGGTACTCGTCCGCGGGATTCGGCGCGGGCTGACCGAAGAGACCGGCGAATCGGCCGGCGGCGCGGAATCCGAGTGAGTACGTGGCTGGCGCGGAGAATCGGGAGTGGGCCTCGGCACTCCCGATCACAATCTATCCATAGTGAATGTGTTTAGCGCGTCTATAGCGCCCGCTCGTTCCGTTACTGCTCGTCCAACATCCGGATACCGCGCTCCACGACCGCTTCGGTCACGAAGACACTCGTCTCACGCTGGAGTGCTCGCATGAGTGACGCCGCCTCGTCTCCATCCAGCAATCCGCGGTCGTAACCGAGCGCGATGACGCCGATAGAGCCGTGCACTTCGACGCCCGCGTCGGACGCTGTCCGCCGAGCGGCGAGGTCGTCGGTTAGAAGAACGATTCCTCGCTCTTCAGCGACCGCAATCGCGGCGCGTTCTCCAGCGTCCAGTTCTTCGGCCCCGACTCGGCTTTCATCGGCTTCGACGAGTTCGTACGAGAGGTCGGGCAAACTGTCCGGAACACCGCCGGCCTCGACTTCCTCGTAAACCGTCTCTGGAACAAGTAGTGTGTCAAACGTCGAGAACAGTTCAAGTGAATCGATTTCGGCGAGGTGAATGAGCGGTCCCGCGTCCGAGACAGCCGCAAGCGTCACGCGTTCAGACCCCAGTCCACGTCTTCCTCCACGACCTCACGCTCTCGGTCCGCTCGTTCGACTTTCGTCCGACCGACGCGCTCGATGGCTTCCTCGCGGTCGAGTTCGCATTCGAGGTACTGTGCGAGTACGAGGTCCTCCCACAGGTCTTCAAGACCGCGTTCGAGTGCTCGTTCGAACACCTCCGACTCCGGAAGGCCGCGAGCTTCCGCGATTTCTCGAACCCGGTTGGAAATTTCGGCAGCCATATAGTGTGATTACTCGGCAACGTTCATAAATCCGTGTCCGCTCGCTCGATGGGAACCTGCCCGGGGCCTATGTCTACCGTGGCCATACTCAAATTCCCTCAGATACGACCTCTAACGTCAAAAATAGCGGCCTCGGCACTCATAGGGCTCGTCGTCGCGCGGGTGCCACCCCGGCTCGGCCCGGTTGCCTCGTCATCGGCCACGTGGACGTACTCGCGGCTCGGTAAAAAGTACCGCGAGCCGCAGGCTTGAAACGGAGGGTGTCGTATGGAAGCGGTACCCAATGAGTCTCACCGGGTCCAACCGACTGTTCTGTCACGACTGTGGCAGGGCGTTCGAGTCCGAATCGGAGCTTCGACGACACGTACAGGGCGGTTCTGAGGAGTAGTCGGCGACCAGTCGGCTACCCGTCGATTCGTTCGCGTGCGGCCGCGACGAGCAGCGGAAGGTACACCGTGGCGTCGCCGTAGACGGAGGCGTTGCGGGCGTCTTTCTCCAGTTTCCCCCACGAGCGCGCCTCTTCCAGCGTGGCGCCGGACAGCCCGCCGGTCGCTTCGGGGTCCATCGTAATCTGGACGGCGTAGTTGTACGCGCGCGGCGTCACCAGCATCGTCTGCAGCGTGAAGTTCTTCGGGACGCCGCCGCCGACGAGCAGGCAGCCGGCGTCGTCGGCGTCGAACGCCTGGTCGGTGAGCGGCGTCATGTCGGCGAGCGCGTCGAGCGTCAGGTCGGCGGTCTGGCTGTACATCCACGCCTGCAGGCCGAGCACGGAGTCCTGGACGGCGGGGCAGTACACCGGGACGTCGTGCTCGTAGGCGGCGGCGGCCACGCCGGGGCCTTCCGCGACGTCGTCGCGGTCGTTGACGTCTGCGTTAGCGCGGCCGAGTTCGGCGCAGAGCTCGGCGATGCTGACGGCGCCGTCGCGGTCGACGAGCGGCGGGAACACCTCTTCGCGGAGGTGCGACTCGAACTGAGCGAAGTGCTCCTGCGGCAGGTAGACGTTGTAGATGCGGTCGACCTCCTCGTCGCGGAGCTGTTCGTCGTGTTCGCGCATCGACTTCCCGGCCTGATGCGTCTCGCCGTGGTGGTGTTTCCCGCCGATGGCTTCGATGGCGTCGTGGGTGAGGTTCGCGCCGGTGGTGACGAGCGCGTCGACGTGGCCGTCGCGGATGAGGTCGGCGACGATGCGGCGCATCCCGGTCGGCACCATCGCGCCGGCGAGCGACAGGAACACGGTGCAGTCGTCGTCGCTGAGCATCTCCGCGAGCACGTCCGCGGCCTCGTGCACCGACTCGGCGCCGATGCCGGCGTGGCCGTACTGGTCGACGAGCTCTGCGACGGTCATGCCGCCGGTGACGTCGGCGTGCCCGAGCGGGTCGTGGCTGAACGCCTCGCGGCTCGGCTCGCGGTGGCCCTCGTGGTCGGTCTCGTCGCCGTGTCCGCCGTCGTCTCCGCCGGCGGCGTCCTCGTCGCGCATGGTCGACGGTGCGGCCGCGAAGCGTTTGAACCGCGTGGTTTTCCGGCCGGACGCGCCCGTCGCGTCAGCAGTGGCCCGCCGGCACTCGGTTCAGCGGTCAGTCGGCGGTCAGTCGGCGGTCACCGGCTCGGCGTCGTCGGTCGCGCTCTCGCGATCGTCACCGCCGTCGGTGAGGCCGGCGAGGCCGTTGACCGCCATGACGACGAAGCCGCCCTTCGCGACGACGTCGAGGTAGACGAACACCAGCACCTCCGTCGCCGGCTGCAACAGCCCGAGGCCGGCCGGCCCGAGCAGCCAGACGACCGGGTAGAGCGTCCACAGCACGACCGTGACGTTCCGGAGCTTCTCGAACGTCGCGCGGCGACGCGCCGGCCGGAACGACGCGAGCGCCGGGAGCCGGACCACGAGTTCGCGTACGAGCGCGAGGAACGCGACGCCGCCGGCGGCGAACGCCGCGAACCGAATCGGCGTCGGAAGCAGCACGGCGGCGACGCCGAAGCCGATGACGAGCGCGTCGAACACCAACAGCCGGGCGAGCGCGGCGCGGCCGGCGTTCGTGAGCAGCCACAGGTAGCCCATCAGTAGCAGCGTCGTCACGAACCAGTCGGCGTACCGCAGCAGGTACAGCGGCCGGCCGCTGACGGTGACGGTGCCGACGCCGAACCGCATGCCGAGGTAGGCGACGGCGGCGACGGCCGTGATCGCGGTGAGAATCGCGTAGTGGGTGCGGTGCTCCGGGTCGGCGCGGGACTGCCACAGCGGCGGCAGCGTTCCGAGCGCCATCCCGGCGAAACCGACGGTGAGCCAGGTCTGTATCGTGAGTTCGAACATCAGTCGTCAGCCTCCGTTCGGGCCGCGGCGGTCGCGTGCGCGTCGACGCTCGCGGCGGCGTCGACGTCGAACTCGCCGAGGAGGCCGCGGAGCCGCCTGGCTCGCGTCGCCAGGTCGGTGGCCGCGGCGTCGACGTCGGCGAGCGCGTCGGTCTGTTCGTCGGTCTTCTCGGCTGCGCGCGCGGCTTCCGCCGTGGTCTGGTCGCCGATTGCGGAGACGTCCTCCGCCATCTCGACGACGGAGTCGACGGCGCGCGCCTGCTCTTCGGTCGCCCGCTCGATTTCGGCGAGGTCGGCGTCGATGCCTTCGACGTGGCCGGCGACGGTGGAGAGCGACTCGATGGCGCCTTCGACCGTCTCGACGCCGGCGCGGACGCGCTCGCCGGTCTCGCGCATCCCGCCGACGGTCTCCTCCGTCCGGGCCTGAATCCGCTCGATTCGGTTTTCGACCTCCTCGGCGGACTCTTTCGTCTCCTCGGCGAGCGCTTTCACCTCGTCGGCGACGACCGCGAAGCCGTCGCCGTCGGCGCCCGTCCGCGCCGCCTCGATGGAGGCGTTCAGCGCGAGCAGGTTCGTCTGCTCCGCGATGTCGGTGATGACCTCCGCGATTTCGCCGATCTCGGCGACCTCGTCGTCGAGCGACTCCAGTTCCCGCATCGTCTCGTCGGTGCGGTCGCGGACGGCGTCCATCTCGGTGAGCGCCTCCTCGGCGGTGTCCTGTCCGTCCGCGCCGGCGGCGGCCGCGCTGCTCGCGGTGTCCGCGACGGACTCGACGGTCGCGGCGACCTCCTCGGCGGACGCGGCGAGCTGAGACATCTCGCCTTCGACGTCGTGGAGGTGGTCGGCCTGCTCGTCGGCGCCCGTCGAGATTTCGGCGACGGAGTCGGCGACGGCGCTGCTGGCCTCCCGGGCCTCCATCGTGTTCTCGTCTGCGGTTTCGGCGGCGTCGACGACGTGCGCGGAGAACTGCTTGACGTCCGCGAGCGTCCCCTCGATTTCGGTGACCATGCCGTTGAACGCCTCGCCGATGGCCCGCATCGCGTCGCTGTCGGCGTCCGGGTCGACCCGGCGCGTCAGGTCGCCGTCGGCGACCGCCCGCATCACGTCCTCGTACTCCGCTGCGGTCGCCTCCAGCCGGTCGGCGGTCGCCTGCGCCTCGGACCGGGCGGCTTCGGCGTCCGACCGCGCCGCCTCCGCGTCGGCGAGCGTCGACCGGAGCGACCCCCGCATCGTGTCGAAGGAGTCGACGACGGTGCCGAACTCGTCGGCGCGCCGCGTCTCCATCTCCACGTCCAGGTCCCCGGCCGCCATCTCGTCTGCGCGCTCCGCGAGCCGGCGCAGCGATATCGCGGTGTTCGACCCGACGGTGACGCCGACGACTGCCAGCCCGATGACGGTGAGCAGAATCAGCCCGAGGATGCTCGACGTCACAGCGTCGCCGAGCGCGTACGCCGACGCCGCCGGCGTCCGCGTCACGACCGTCCAGTCGGTCTGCGAGAGCGACGCCGACGCGAGCACCTGCCCGTCCCGCTGCACGACGCCGTCGTCGCCGAGCACGGCGTCGGCGGCCGCGAACGGCGACGTGATCTTCGACGGGTTCGGGTGCGCGACGAACTCGCCGTCGCCGTCGACGACCATCGTCTCGCTGGCGGACCCGCCGGTGACCGCCGCCGCCTTCGCCTCGACGTTCACCATGTAGATGAGCGCGCGGTCGTCGACGCCGGGCACCGGCGAGATGACGGCGACCACCGGGTGGTCGACGACCGGCACCTCGAACGGCTGCGTGACGTACGTGTCGTCGGGGCCGGAGAACGACGGCGGCGACTCGGCGAACGGCGCGCCCTGCTCGGCGGGGCTGACGCCGACCATCTCCGCCGCGGTCGACGCCACGATGCGCTTGTCGCCGGTGTCGTAGTAGTGGACGGCGGCGACGCCGGACGGCAACACCCCGGTCTCTTGAAGCCGCTTCAGATGCTGCTTGACGCGGCCCGGGTCGCCGGACGTGACGGCCGGGTGCCGCGAGGTCAGCACGGTCTGTTTCTGTACGCCCGCGAGCCAGGTGTCGAGGGTGTCGGCACGCACCTGCGCCGTCGACGCCAATTCGGCGTTGACGTCCGACTGGAGCTGCTGGTCGGTCTGGACGTGGACCACGACGCCGAACGCGACGGTGAGCGAGACGACCACCAGCAGGGCGACCGTCAGCTTCGCCGCGTATCGTCGCTGCAGCCAGTCAGGTGTGAGTGCGCGCCACGCACTCGTGAAACTCATCGGACAACCACAGCAGGTCCTGCCCCTTGAAACCGGGGCGCCAAGTATCAACGACGATTTCGGCGCGACTACTCCGTGTTAAGGCTACCTCGGTCGTGCGCGACGCGCGAGCCGAATCGGGGCGACGAGCGCCGGGCGGCGAGGGCGGACGGCGGACCCGGTGGCTGCCGCCGACGGCCCCGCCTACAGCCCGGTCGGGTGGTCGACGAACACCGTCTCCAGCCCCCAGTCGTCCGCGAGCGCCTGCAGCGACTGCACGCCGAACGTCTCGGTGGCGTAGTGGCCGGCGAGGAACACGGTGACGCCGGCCTCGCGGGCCTCGTGGTACAGCTTCTGTTTGCCTTCGCCGGTGACGACGGCGTCGACGCCGGCGGCGGCGGCCTCGCCGAGCCAGTCCGCGCCGCTTCCGGTGACGACGGCGACGTCCTCGATGCGCTCCGGGCCGAAATCCAGCGTCTGCACGCCCTCGCCGTCGTGGTCGAGTTCGCGTTCGAGCGTCCCGGCGAGCTCCGGCGCCGTGTACGGCTCGGCCGCGGCGCCGCGCTGCCCGACGTACTCCGGGCCGAGTTCGCCGAACGGCTCGCGGTCTTCGAGTCCGAGGACGTCGGCGACGCCGGCGGCGTTCCCGAGCTCCTGGTGGCCGTCCAGCGGGAGGTGTGAGACGTACAGCGCGACGTCGTTCACGACGAGCGGCGCGATGCGGTGGTACTCCTGGCCGGTGACGCGGTCGAGGCCCCCCCAGACCAGTCCGTGGTGCGTCACCAGCACGTCGGCGCCCCGGGCCGCCGCGGCTTCGACGGTCGCCACCGCGGCGTCGACCGCGAACGCCGCCGTCTCGATTTCGCGGTCGTCCGGGCCGACCTGCAGGCCGTTCGGCGACGCGTCGAGGTCGGCGTACGCCGCCGTGTCCAGTTTCTCGTCGAGCCGCGCAGAGAACTCCGAGAGCTTCATCGTCATGCGGCGGGCTTCGACCGCGAGCGGCTTGTAGCCTGCGCGTCCCCGCGGTCGGTGACGTCGCCGGCGGAACCGTCGTCGCCGTCGCGGTCCGCGTCGCCGCCGGGTGTCAATCTCCGTCGCTGCCGGCGCGTCAGTCCGCGTCGCCGTCGGCGTGGCTGAACACGAACTCGCGGAGGAGCTTCGCGGCGAGGGCGGCGGTCTGGCCGTCGTCGCGGTCGTTCACCTCGACGACGTCGGCGCCGACACACCGGGGCGCGACCGCGCGGACGACGCGCCGCATCGCTCGCGGCGTCAGCCCGAACGGCTCCATCGTCCCGGTCCCGGGCGCGAACCCGGGGTCGGCGGCGTCGACGTCGACCGAGAGGTAGACGTCGCGGTCGCCGAACTCGGGGGTCCAGTCGGCGACGTCCGCCGGCGGGACGACGGTGACGTCGGGGGCGTCCGCGCGCTCCCACTCCTCGCGGCTCCCAGTGCGCGCGCCGAGCACGACCAGTTCGTCGACGGTCGCGTGCTCCGCGTCGGTGCTCGCGCTCTCGTCGCCGCTCTCGTCGCCGCCGTCGAGGCAGCGCCGCGCGACGCAGGCGTGGCTCAGCGGATTCCCGTCGTAGTCGTCGCGGAGGTCGAGGTGGGCGTCGAGCGTGACGAGGACGTCCGGGTCGGTGGCGCGGACGCCGCTCCACGTCACGGTGTGTTCGCCGCCGACCGTCACCGGGACGGCGTCGTCGAGGGCGGCGGCTCTGAGTTCGGCGGCGAGGTGGTCGAGGTAGTCGCCGACGGCGTCCCACGGCGGGACGTCGCCGGCGTCGTGAACCGCGCAGTCGGAGAAGAACGAGTCGGTCCGGCGGTCGTAGTCGTCGAACGGCTCGGCGAACCGCCGGACGCGGTCGGGGCCGAATCGGGTTCCCGGCTGGAACGTCGTCGTGGCGTCGAGCGGCGCGCCGACGACGACGTAGTCGGCGTCCCCTCGGTCCGCGACGGCGCCCGGGAACATCGGCTTACCCGAGGACTTTCCGCTGGCCTTCGTACTCGAGGTACTCGATGTTCTGGTCCGGCTCGAACTCCTCGTCCTCCGGGACGCGCATCGTGAACGTCTCGTAGGTGTCGAGGTCCATGATCTGGGCGTCCTCCCCGGAGACGGAGACGACCTGGCCCTGCTTCCGCTCGATTATCGGTACCCACACCTTCGCGTCCACCGGCTGGGACAGCGACCGCTTCTTGTCGTCGAAGACGCCCTTCCCCTCGATGCGGGCCTTCGCGCTGCCGTGTTTCCCCGGCTTCGCGGTGCTGTAATGGTTGATTTTACAGGGGGAGTCGTCCATCATGACGTAGCTTCCCTCCTGCAGTTCCCGGACCTGCTTCTGCTCTTTCGGCATACACCGGATTTCCCGCGGCGGCGGTATAAACGGTTTGATAGCGCGTCGCGGCTCCGCCCGACAGCGCGGCTTCCAGCCGGTTTCCCCCGGGATTCGCGGCTTCCGGCCGGCCGGGTCAGCCGCTGATGACGTCGCCGACGCGGGACAGCCCCTCCCTGAGTTCGTCGGTCTCGTGGCCGAAGCCGAGCCGAAAGTAGTCGTCGTAGCCGAACACGTCGCCCGGCGCCAGCACGACCGAGGCGTCCTCGACGACGGCGCGGCAGAACGCCCGGGAGCCGTCGAAGCCGTCCGGGACGGTGATGAAGCCGTTGACGCCGACCGGGTCGTGCCAGTCGAGGCCGTGGTCGTCCAGCCAGTCCGCGACGATGCCGTGGTGTTTCCGGGCGAGCGCGCGGTTCTCCGCGAGGATGTCGTCCTCCTGCTCGCCGAGCGCCTGCTTCGCGACGTGCTGGCCGAACAGCGACGGCGAAATCGTCGTGTAGTCCTTCCACCGCCACGCCGCGTCGACGACGTCCTGCGGCCCGGCGAGCCAGCCGAACCGGGTGCCCGCGAGCCCGTACGCCTTCGTCAGACTGGTCGTGGAGACGCCGTACTCGCCGAACGACGCCGCCGGCGGAATCGGCTCGTCCGCCAGCAGCCGGTACACCTCGTCACAGAGCAGGTAGGCGTCGTGGGCGGCGGCGACGTCGTACAGCTCCCGCATCACCGACTCCGGGTGGTACCGCCCCGTCGGATTGTTCGGGTTGTTGACGACGACGACCGCCGTGTCGTCGGTGACCGCGTCGGCGACGGCGTCGACGGAGAGCTCCCACTCCGGCGGCTCCAGCGGCACCCGCGTCGCGTCGCCGAAGGCGTCCGGGACGGCGTGCAGCGCCTGGTACGTCGGCGTCACGACCACCGCGTGGTCGCCGTGGCCGGCGTTCAGCAGCGACAGGAACGCGAGGAAGTTCGCCTCCTGCGTCCCGCAGGTGAACAGCACCTCGTCGGCCGACCGGCCGTACCGCGACGCGACGTCGGCGCGGAACTCGGGGTCGCCGTTCGTCGGAATCACGTACCCCAGCTTCCCCGGGTCGAGGTCGAACCGGTCGGCGCGGAGCGACCGGATTCCGGACTCCGCCAGCATGATGTCCGCCTCGTGTTCGTACTCCGCGAACCAGCGCTCCAGTTCGAACGGCGCGATGTCCATGCGCGGAGGTGGTGGCGGCTCCCGCTAAACGCTGCGGGTCCCGGAATCGGTCGCGTCGTCGACTCGGCGGCGCGTCCCGCGTCCGCGGCTCACCAGTCGATTACCTGCTTGTCGCGCCAGAACAGGCCGCCGGGGCCGTCGCGGAACCGGGCGAGCCACGCCGGGGTTTCGGCGCCGCGTTCCGGGCTCCGCGGCGCCTCCTCGCCGCCGAGTTCGGTGTCGACCCAGCCGGGACACACCGCGTTCGCGATGAGGCCGTCGTCGGCGTACTCGCCGTGGAGGTACTTCGTGAGGCCGTTCAGCGCGGTTTTGGTGACGCGGTACGCCGGCGAGCCGCCGCTCTGCGCCTCGCCGAGCGCGCCCATCCCGGAGGAGACGTTGACGATGCGGGGCGTCTCGGCGTTCAGCAGCGGCGGAATCGCGTACTTGCACAGCAGCATCGGGCCGCGGAGGTTCACGGAGATGGTGTGGTCGATGTGGGCGGTGCGCTCCTCGTGGAGCGGCTCGCCGAAGTGCCCGACGCCGGCGTTGTTCACGAGGACGTCGAGCCGGTCCTCGTCGTCGCCGACGCGGTTCAGCGCGTCTTGCACGTCGCCCTCCTGCGAGACGTCGAGGGTGAGCCGCCGCCACTCGTCGGGGATGTCGTAGGTGACGCTGCGGACGCCGGCGTACACCGTCGCGCCGCGGTCGGACAGCGAAGACGCGATTTCGCGGCCGATGCCGCGGTTCGCGCCGGTGACCAGCGCCACCTGCCCGTCGAGGTCGTCGTACAGCGTCGGTTCGGGCGTCGACTCGGCCGCGTCGTCGGTCATACGGCCCGCTTCGTGCTCCGGGGATTACGGGGTTTCGACACGGAGCCGCCACGGAAGCGGAGTCGGTTCGGGTCGCCGCGTTGCCGTGGCGGTGCCGGAGTCGGTCCCGCGTCGTCGCCGCGTTGCCGGAGCGCCTCCGGGTCGCGTTCGGGCGGGCGGCCTACTCGAAGTCGCGCCGCATCGCGATTTCGAACCACGGGCAGAGGCGGAGCTGGCGGTACCACTCCGGGTGCTCGTGGAGGTGCTCGTAGTCCACCCAGAGCAGCCCCGCGATCTCGTCTTCGTCCGGGTCGAGCGCGGTGTCGTCGAGCGTCACCTTCAGCACCGCACACACCTCCCACTCCAGTCCGGCGTTCTCGTAGTAGCGCTTGTACTCGAAGCGGTCCGTGACGCGCAGGTCGCCGTACTGGTCGGGGGTGACGCCGAGTTCCTCCTCCAGACGCTGCCGGGTCGCCTCCCGCTGGGTCTGCCCTTCGACCGGGTGGGAGGCGACGGTGCCGTCCCAGTGGGTGTCCCAGAGCCGCTTGCCGGGCGCGCGCTGGCCGAGCAGCAGCCGCCCCTCGCCGTCGAAGACGAGGCAGGTGAACGCCCGGTGGCGGATGCCGTCGCCGGTGTGCGCGTCCAGTCGGTTCACGGTCCCCTCGGGGTTGTCGTCGCCGTCGACGGCGATGACGTCCTGGAGCGCGTTCTCGTGGTCCGGCTCGCCGACCGATGCCTCCTCCGTCGCGTCGTCCGCCGCGGCGGCGTCGTCCGTGCTCATGCCTTCGGGTGCGTGAGGACGCACCATGATGGCTTCGCTTCCGCGCCCGGTCAGCCGAGGCGTTCGTCGAGAATCAGCCGCGTCTTCGTGCCCTCCACTTCGCTCATCTCTCTCGCGCGCGTGATGAGTTGGTTGACGGCGCGTGTGTCGACGCAGTCGACGATGAGCACGATGTCCTCCTCGCCGGACACCTGCCAGACGAAGTCGACCTCCTCCCAGTCTGCGAGCTGGTCGGAGACGCTGCTGGTGTCGACGTTCATGTCGACCGAGATTTCGACCATCGCCTTGACGTTCCCCGTGCGCGTAGTGACGGTGAACCGTTCGATGACGCCCTCGTCGGTCATCCGGTCGACGCGGTTCCTGACCGTGCCTTCGCTGGTGCCGACGCGGTCGGCGATCTCCGTGTACGGCGTCCGCGCGTCGTGTCGGAGGACGTTCAGGATTCGGCGGTCGAGGTCGTCCATGCACGTGGATGCGGCCGCCGACACAAACCGATTACGAATTTCGTAACGATGCTTCGAACGACGCACTTATTATCCAGGCCTGTGTATGTATCTCGTAATGGCGGACGCCTACGTCGCGCTCGCGGACGGCCGTGTCTTCGCAGGACGCGCCCGTGCGCCGGGCCGCACACGTGGTGAACTGGTGTTCACAACCGCGTACACCGGGTACGAGGAGAGCCTCACGGACCCCTCCTACGAGGAGCAGGTCCTCACGTTCTCCTACCCGTTGATCGGGAACTACGGCGTCCGAGACGAGCGATTCGAGTCCGGCTGCGTCCACCCGAACGCGGCCATCGCTCGCGAACTCACCGACGACGTCGCCGACTGGCTCACCGACGAGGGCGTGCCGGCCGTCGACCACCTCGACACCCGCGAACTCGTCACGTCCGTCCGCGAGGAGGGCGCGATGAAGTGCGGCATCGCCGCCGGCCCCGACGCGACGCCGGCCGACGCGAAAGCCGAACTCGCCGACTGCAAGGGGATGTCCGAACACACCGACATCGGCGCGCAGGTGTCGACGGACGAGCCGTACACCGTCGAGGCCGACGGCGACGTCGACGTCGCGCTCGTCGACTGCGGCGCGAAAGGCTCCATCGTCTCGTCGCTCACCGAGCGCGGCGCGACGGTCCACGTCCTCCCGTACGACGCGGACCCCGCCGACGTCGCCGCCGTCGAGCCGGACGTCCTGTTCGTCTCGAACGGCCCGGGCGACCCCGCGAACTTCGAGGCCGCACAGGCGCTCGTCGAGGAGTTCGCCGGCGAACTTCCGCTCGCCGGCATCTGCCTCGGCCAGCAGATCGTCGCCCGCGCGTTCGGCGGCGAAACCGAGAAGATGGCGTTCGGCCACCGCGGCGTCAACCAGCCGGTGCAGGACCTCGAAACCGGCCGGGTCGTCATGACGACCCAGAACCACGGCTACTCCGTCGCCGACCCCGGGTCGCTCGACGTCACCCAGGTCAACGTCAACGACGACACCGCCGAGGGGCTCGCGAGCGAACAGTACGACGTCATCACCCGCCAGTACCACCCCGAAGCGAACCCCGGTCCGCACGACTCGCTCGACTTCTTCGACGACGTGCTCTCGCTCGCGGAACGAACCGCCGAGCCCGTCGCGGCCGACTGACGCGGCTCCGACGCGACCCTGGAGCGCCCCCGAAGCGACTCCGACCGCCGCACCCGCCGTTCTCCTGTTCTTTCGACCCGCACAGCGCCGTTGCCGCGGTCGCCGCGCTGCTCGCCGTCGCTGTCGACGCGGTCGCCGCGCTGCTCGCCGCTGACCGCGGGGGTTCAGACGCGGTGCGCGAGCCACGACCCGACCGCGTCGCCGACGGCGTCGGCCTGCCCGACGAAGAAGTGGTCCGCGGCGAGTTCCGTCACGTCGGCGCCCGCGTCGCGCGCCGCGTCCACGACCGGCTCCCAGTCGGCGGTGTCGTCGCGGGCGCCGTAGACGACCTGCACCGGGCACCGGATCTCCGGGACGGCCGCGGCGCAGTCGAGGTCGGCGGCGAGCCGCGCCGTCGGCGCGAGCGCGGAGACCGCGGCGACCTCCGGGTCGGTCCGGTCGTCGGCGGCGGTGAGCAGCGCGACGCAGCCGCCGAAGCTGAAGCCGAACAGGCCGACCGACTCGTACCGGTCGGCGGCCCACGCGGCCGCGTTCCGGGCGTCGGCGCACTCGCCGTACCCTTCGTCCCACTCGCCGTAGTCGAACCGGAGGCAGTCGACGCCGGCGTCCGTCAGGGCGTCGCTCACCGCGCGGAGCCGCTGGTCGCCGCGGTGGCCGCGGTGCTGCGGATGCGGCGGGCACGCGACCACGCAGGCGTCCGCTGCGGCAGCAGCAGCGGCTTCGTCGGCGGTGGGTGCGGCGTCGGCGGCGCGGTCGAGGGTGGCGCGGACGTCGCGGCCGCCGGGAATCAGGACGGTGTCGTCGGTCACGGCTCGGCGTCCGCGGCGAGGGACGAAAACAGTAGCGGGAATCCCGACCGGTCGGCGGCCGAACCCGTTTGTCGGGTGAAATTTATACGGTCAGTCGCCTAACCGTCGGGTATGGGAATCCTCTCTCGCGCTTCGTACGTCCTCCGCTCGAAAGTGAACGCCGTCCTCAATAGGGCTGAAGACCCGACCGAGACGCTCGATTACAGCTACGAGCAGATGCGGGACGAACTGCAGGACGTCAAGCAGGGCATCGCGGACCTCACGACCCAGAAGAAGCGGCTCGAAATCCAGAAGCGGCGGCTGGAGGAGAACGTCGAAAAGCACAACGAGCAGGCGCGGGAGGCCGTCCAGCAGGACCGCGACGACCTCGCGCGGCGCGCGCTCGAAAAGAAGAAGTCGAAGATGAACCAGATCGAGGAGCTGGAAGGGCAGATTCAGGACCTCCAGTCGACGCAGGACCAGCTCGTCGAGAAGAAAGAGGAGCTGCAGAGCCGCATCGACGAGTTCAAGACGAAAAAGGAGACGATGAAGGCGCGCTACGAGGCCGCCGAGGCGTCGACGCGGGTGTCCGAGGCGATGACCGGCGTCGGCGACGAGATGGAGGACGTGAGCCGCGCAATCGAACGCGCCGAGGGCCGCACCGAGGAGATGGAGGCGCGGTCGCAGGCGATGGACGAACTCCAGGACACCGGCGCGTTCGACGACGCGCTCTCGGACAAAGACGAGATCGACCGGGAGCTCGAATCCGGGAAGGCCGACCGCGAGGTCGACGCGGAGCTCGAAACGCTGAAGTCCGAACTCGGCGGCGGCGCGACCGCGGCGGACGAGGCGGACGAGACGGCGGAAGCCGAGGTCGACGCGGACGCCGACACCGACGTGGACTCCGAGCTCGACGTCGACGCCGACGTCGAGCCGTCCGACGAGGAGGTCGAGGCGGAACTCGAAGAGCTCCGCGAGGAAGAGGAGTCGACGCAGTCGAAGTAGCGGGGAGCGCGTGAAGCGGTGCCGCGACGGTGCGGCTGTCCATCGGCTCGGCGACTGCCGGACGTTTCTTGTCGGTGTCGCCTGAAGCAGAGGTGTGACTGACGCGAGCGACCAGCCGAGCGACCTGCTCCGCGAACGCGCCTCCGAGAGCCGCTGGAAGCTCTGGTTCCTGCTGGAGGCGGACCGGCGGCTGGTCACGGGGACGCTGCTCGCCGTGCTGCTCGTCTCGTTTCTCGCCGCCGGCTACGCCATCCCGACCGCGGAGGGCGCGATTCGGACGAGCGACTCCGTCGACACGCTGTTTCAGGGTTTTCTCACGGCCACCATCACCGGCGTGACGCTCGTGTTGACCCTGAACCAGCTCGTGCTGTCGCAGGAACTCGGCGCCGTCGGCGACCAGCGCGAACGGATGCGCGGCGCGCTCGGGTTCCGCGAGGACGCGGCCGACCTCATCGACGCGCCGGTGGCCCCGGCGCGGCCCGCGCAGTTCCTGCGGGCGCTCGTGCAGGTCGCCGGGTCGCGCGCCGAGGAGCTCCGCGCCGCGGTCGCCGACAGCGACGACGACGACCTCCGTGAGGCCGTCGACAACCTCGCCGGCAGCCTCGTCGAGAACGCCGCCGAGGTCGGCGACAGCCTCGACGGCGCCCGGTTCGGCGAGTTCGACGTGCTGTCGGCGGCGCTGAACTTCAACTACTCGTGGAAGGTGTACGCCGCCCAGCGCATCCGCGGCGAGTACGGCGACGGCATGAGCGACGAGGCGAGCGACACCCTCGACCGGCTGACGGACGTCCTGGAGCTGTTCGGTCCGGCGCGCGAACACTTCAAGACGCTGTACTTCCAGTGGGAGCTCATCAACCTCTCGCGCACCATCCTCATCTCGGCGGTGCCGGCGCTGGTCATCTCCGGCGTCATGGTCGCCTTCTTCAACGACGCGACGTACCACGCCACGCTGTTCGGCGTCGAGACGCTCGTCGCCGTCATCGCCGTCACGGCGACGCTCGCCATGCTGCCGTTCTTGGTGCTGCTCGCGTACGTCCTCCGGATCGCGACCGTCACGAAACACACGCTCTCCATCGGCCCGTTCATCCTCCGGTCGACCGAGCAGGTCGAAGAGGTCGAGTGGGACGCGTAGACGGCCCGCTGCGCAACGGCTGCCTGAACGGCCGCGCGGACGGCCGACCGCAACCCCTTCCCGTTCCGGCCGCGGACGGCGATGCATGCGCGACACCTTCGAGGTCCGGGCGCACGACGCCGCGGGCCGCATCGGGGAGCTGACGGTTCCCCGCGCGGGGACGACCGTGGAGACGCCCGCGCTGCTCCCGGTCATCAACCCGAACATCCTCACCGTCGAACCGGCGAAACTGGAGTCGACGTTCGGCGCCGAAATCCTCATCACGAACTCGTACATCATCCGCGGCGACGACGACCTCGCCGAGCGCGCGCTCGACGAGGGCCTCCACGAGATGCTCGACTTCTCGGGCGCCATCATGACCGACTCCGGGTCGTTCCAGCTCGCGGAGTACGGCGAAATCGACACGTCGACGACGGAGATTCTGGAGTTCCAGCGCGACATCGGCAGCGACATCGGGACGCCGGTGGACGTGCCGACGCCGCCGGACGTGAGCCGCGAGCAGGCGGCGGCCGACCTCGAAACGACGCGGCAGGCGCTCCGCGACGCCGAGGATGTCGACGTCGGCGACATGCTGGTGAACGCGCCGGTGCAGGGCGCCACCTACCCGGACCTGCGAGAACAGGCCGGTCGGGAGGCGGCGGCGTCCGACCTCGACGTGTTCCCGGTCGGCGCGGTCGTGCCGATGATGAACAGCTACCGCTACGACGACATGGTGGACGCCGTCGCCGCCGCGAAACGCGGCCTCGACGCGGACTGCCCGGTCCACCTGTTCGGCGCCGGCCACCCGATGATGTTCGCGCTCGCCGTCGCGCTCGGCTGCGACCTGTTCGACTCCGCGGCCTACGCGCTGTACGCCCGCGACGGCCGCTACCTCACCGTCTCCGGCACCGAACAGCTCGACGACCTCGAGTACATGCCGTGCGCCTGCCCGGTGTGTCACCGCCACACGCCGGCGGACCTCCGCGCCGCCGACGCCGACGAGCAGGAGCGGCTGCTCGCCGAACACAACCTCCACGTCACGTTCGAGGAGCTGCGCCGCGTGAAACAAGCCATCCGCGACGGCGACCTGCTCGAACTGGTGGAGAAGCGCGCCCGCGGCCACCCGGCGATGCTCGACGGCTACCGCGCCATGCTGGAGCACGCCGACCAGCTCGAACGCGAGGACCGCGCCAGCAAGGGCGCGTTCTTCGGGCTGTCACACGAGTCGGCGCGGCGCCCCGAGGTGCGGCGGCACCACGACCGGCTCGACCGGCTCGCCGTCCCTGACAGCCTGCTGCTCTCGGAGTACGGGACGCCCTCCGAGCACACCTACGACGAGGTGTGGCGCGTCGAGCCGCCGTTCGGGCCGTTCCCGCGGGCGCTCTCGGAGACGTACCCGCTCACCGCCGAACTCCCCGACCGGACTGACGAGGCCGCAGAGCGCGCCGCCGCCGACGGCGTCGCGGCGCTCGTCGCGGCGAACCCGGACGCGGACGTGACGCTCGCACACGACGACTGGAGCGCCGACGCGCTCGCCCGCGTCCCCAACGGCGTCGAACTGGAGAACCTCGCCGGGCTGGGCGGCGACGGGAACGAAAGCGAATAAACCGTCGGTCACGGACGTGTTCGCATGACTGACTACTTCGAGGTCCACGAGCGGGACGCCGCCGCCCGGCTCGGGGAGCTCCGGCTCGCCTCGCCGGTGACGACGCCGGCGCTCGCGGACACCGTGGCGGACGCCGACGGCGGCAGCGTCGCCGACGCGGCCGCGGACGTCGCTGCCGACGCGGCAGCCGACGGCGCGTCCGCCGAAATCGACCTCGACGGTGTCCGCGTCGTCGACGCCGGGAGCCTGTGGAGCGCCGACCGGACCGTCCCGGAGGGCGACGACGACGCGCTGACCGTGCTCCCGCACCGGTCGTTCCCGGCGGGCACCCGCGACGAGGTCGTGGAGTCGTTCGCCGCGGAGTACCCCGACGTCGACGCCGCGACGGCGGCCGTCGTGAAGAGCGACGCGCCGACCGCCGGCGGCGCCGACGAGGCCCCGGTCGACGCCTACGTCGTCTCGGACGCGCAGGGGTTCGTCGGGCACGCCGCCGCGTTCGTCGACGCCGTCGTCTCCGTCCGTGAGGCGACGCCGACCGACACCGCGCTGTACCTCTCCGGCGTCGCGACGCCCGCGAACGCCGCGACGCTCGTCTACGCCGGCGTCGACCTGCTGGACGCGACCCGCGCCCGCATCAAGGGCTCGCAGGGCCGGTACCTCACGACGGACGGCGAGCGGTTCCTCGACGACCTCGACGAACTACCGTGCTCCTGTCCGGCGTGTCAGGTGCCCCGCGAGTCGTTCGACCGGCGCGACTGCGAGGCCCACAACGTGAACGCGCTCGCCGCGGAGCTCCGCCGGGTCCGCCAGCGCATCCGCGAAGGCCGGCTCCGCGACTACGTCGAGGGGCAGGCGCGACACGAGCAGTGGCTCACCGCGACGTTCCGCGAACTCGACCAGCAGTACGGCTACCTGGAGGAGCGGACGCCGGTGGTCCGCGACACCGAACTGACGGCGGCGACGAGCGACACGCTGCGCCGCGTCGAAATCCAGCGGTTCGCCGAGCGCGTCACGACCCGCTACCGGAACCGGTTCCGGAATCCGCTGGTGCTGGTGCCGTGTTCCGCCCGGAAACCGTACTCCGAGAGCCAGAGCCACCGGCAGTTCCAGGACGCCGTCCAGTACCGCGCGCACACCGCGTCGATGACGTCCCCCATCGGCGTCGTCCCGCAGGAGCTCGAACTGACGTACCCGGCACAGCACTACGACACCGTCGTCACCGGCCGGTGGTCCGAGGACGAAACGCAGTTCGTCGCGACGGTGCTCCGCCGGTACCTGGAGCGGAACGACTACCCGCGCGTCATCGCGCACGTCCCGGCGGACGGCTACCGAGAGATCTGCGAGCGCGTCGAGTCGCAGGTCGACGTCCCGTTCGAGTACACCGTCGACGACCACCCGACGACGACGGAGTCCATCGGGAACCTGATGCGGACGCTCGACGGCGAACTGAAGTACACGAAGCGGGAGCGCCAGCACAACACGGTGCGCGCGCTCGCCGACTACATGCTCGGCGACGGCGCCGGCGACGACCTGTTTTCGGACCTGCACACGAAGAGCCGCTACCCGAAACTGCAGGTCCGCGACGGCGACGGCGAACAGCTCGCGACGATGGTGCCGAACTACGGCGTCCTCGCCTTCACGCTCGCCGGCGCCCGCCGCTGGGTCGACAGCGACGCGCCGACCAAGACCGTCGAAATCGACGGCTTCGTGCCGCAGGGAAGCGTGCTCGCGCCCGGCGTCGTCGACGCTGACGACGACATCCGCGTCGGCGACGAGGTCGTCGTGGAGGGGCCGAAGGCGTTCGCCGTCGGCCGCGCGGAGATGTTCGGCGCCGAGATGCGCGACTCCACCCGCGGCATCGCCGTCCAGGTCCGGCACGTCGAGGAGCGCTGAGCGTCCGCACGAGAGCGCGTCACGGCGTTACGGCGCCGCGGCGACACCGCGCTGCGGCAGCCCCGGCACCCCGAACGCATCCGCGAACTGACAGTCCAAGCCGGTTTTACGGGTCGACCGCGTCAGGTCCGCTCATGACAGCAGACCGCTGGTGGGTGCGGCTCGCCGCCCGCTGGCTCGCGCGCGTCGACGGCGTCTCGGGGATGATTCGGCTGGCGATGCTCGGCCTGACCGGGCTCTCCACCGCGACGCTCACGCTCAGGCAGTACGGCCACGGCGAGTACGCGTGGCCGCTCATCGGCGTCACCCTCGTCGGCACGCTGATATTCACCTACCTGTACACGGAGGGCGGCGTGTGGAACCAGATGTCGCGCGACCGCCAGGACCTCTCGGCGAACTTCGCGCACCCGTCGATGCGGATGAACAACGAACTGCTGGCGCGCGCCGTCCTGGCGGCCCAGGAGAACCGCGAACTCACCGACGACGAACGGGAGGCCATCAAGAACGAACTCGACGACGCGTTCGAGGAGTTCCGCGACGGCATCGACCTGGAGCAGTAGACCGCGGCTCAGTCGGCGTCTTCGGTCGACCAGTCCCAGGCGTCCGGCGCGAACTCGCCGTCGTCTCGCGTCCACCACTCGGGCCCGTCGGCGTCCGCGTCGCCGTCCGCAGCCACGTCGCCGTCTGCGGCGTCGGTTCCGTCGACGGCCGCGTCGTCGTGGCCGGGGACCGTCAGGCCGTCGCAGAACAGGCTGTGCGTCTCGATGTCGCCGCGGTCGGGTGGTTCGGCCGGCCGGAACACGGCGCCGCCGTCGACGGCGACGAGTTCGGCGTCCGGCCGGTCGACGGCCGGCGGCTGGTTCGGGGCGTCGTCCCAGTCGTCGGGGAGGTCGTCGCGCCACTTCATGCTCGGACGGTGGCGGGCCACCGAAAAGGGAGCGAACGATTCGACGGACGCCGACAGCACCCGACGGCGGGCGGATTCGCGCCGAACGCCACGGCGCCGAACCGGACGGAGACGCCGCACCGAGAGATTTTTGTCGACACTGCTGAATCATCCCGGACGTGACACCACGGCAGCACCGGCTCGTCGAGGCGGCGCCCGGCGTCATCGCGGTGGCGACCGTCGGCTTCGCCGCGCTCGCGGGCATATTCGGAGGCGGCGGCGCCGGCGCGGCGGTCGCCGTGGTCGGCTGGCTCCTGCTCACTCCGCTGTCCGCGATACTCGGCGACGTCTTCGTCGGCGACGACGACTCGGAGACGGCTGCGTCCCTGTCGCGGTCGCGGTCGCAGTCGCAGTCGGACGCCGTCGGCGCGGAGCGCGACGCCGAGGCGGCCGACCCGGTCGAGCGGCTCCGGCAGCGGTACGCCGCCGGCGACATCGACGACGTGGAGTTCGAACAGCGGCTCGACACGCTCCTGGAGACCGAGGACGCCGACGCGGAGACCGCCCGCGAGCGGCTCCGCGAACGAAACAAATAACGGCGAGCCGACACCTCCTGCGGGCATGGTCCCCCGCTCCTCCCTCGTCGTCGCCGGCGTCGCGGGCGCCGCGGTCGCGCGGGAGCGACGCGCCGACTCGGCGTGAGCCGCCGTCGCCGCTCCGTTACCGACGGCCGACCGGCCGGCTGACCGGGAAGCGAACGCATACGTCCCCGGCGGCACAGCGACCCGTATGGACGATTCGGACCCGGAGACCCGCGTCGGCGTCGACGTCGGCGGCACCTTCACGGACCTCGTGACGGTGCGCGACGGCCGCGTCCGCGTGGACAAGACGCCGTCGACGCCGGCCGCGCCCGAACGCGGCGTGCTGACCGGCCTGCAGGACCTCGACGCGCCGCTCGGCGACGTCGACTTCTTCGGCCACGGAACGACGGTCGCGACGAACGCCGTCCTGGAGGGCGAGTGGGCCGACACGGCGCTCGTCACCACCGAGGGCTTCCGCGACGCGCTCGAAATCGGCCGGCAGGACCGCCCCGACATCTACGACTTCGACGCGGAGAAGCCCGCGCCGGTGGTCGAACGCGACCGGCGGTTCGAGGTGCCCGAGCGCGTCGACGAGCGCGGCGACGTGCTCGAACCGCTCGACGAGGCCGCGGTCCGCGACCTCGCCGCCGACCTCCGCGAGCGCGACGTGGACAGCGTCGCCGTCTCGCTGCTGTTCAGCTTCGAACGCCCCGACCACGAGCGCCGCGTCCGCGACCTGCTCCGGGCGGCCGGCGTCGACGCCTCCGTGTCGCTGTCGAGCGACGTCCTCCCGGAGATTCGCGAGTATGAGCGGACGCTCGCGACGGCGCTGAACGCGGCGCTGAAGCCGGTGATGGACGACTACCTCGGCGCGCTCGCCGACGGCGCCGCCGACCGCGGACTCACCGCCCCGCTGCGCGTCATGGGGTCGAACGGCGGCCTGATGGCGGCCGAGGCGGCCCGCGACCGCCCGGTCAACACGCTGCTGTCCGGCCCGGCCGCCGGCGTCCGCGGCGCCACCTACGTCGCGGGCCGCCGCGGCGTCGACGACCTCGTCACGATGGACATGGGCGGGACGTCCTGCGACGTCTCGCTGGTCCGCGGCGGCGACCCGCTCGTCACCACCGACACCGAGGTCGGCGACTACCCGGTGTCGGTCCCGACCGTCGACGTCCACACCGTCGGCGCCGGCGGCGGGTCGGTCGCCCACGTCGACGCCGGCGGCGCGCTCCGCGTCGGCCCCGCCTCCGCCGGCGCCGACCCCGGCCCAATCTGCTACGGCCGCGGCGGCGCCCGCCCGACCATCACTGACGCGCACCTGCTGCTCGGCCGCATCGACCCGGCGGGGTTCCTGCCGGACGCGCTCGGCCGCGACGCCGACGCGGTCCGCGACGCCTTCGAACCGCTCGCGGCCGCCGTCGGCGGCGACGTCGAGGACGCGGCCGCCGGCGTCCTCCGGGTCGCCAACGCCGACATGGAGCGCGCGCTCCGCGTCGTCAGCGTCGAGCGCGGCTTCGACCCCCGCGAGTTCGCGCTCGTCGCGTTCGGCGGCGCCGGCCCGCTGCACGCCACGGCGCTCGCCGAGAGCCTCGGCATCCCCGAGGTCGTCGTGCCGCGCGCCGCCGGCGTGCTCTCCGCGCTCGGCCTGCTCATCAGCGACGTCGTCTACGACTACTCCACGTCGATGGTGCGCGAGTGGGACGCGGTCGACGCCGCCGACCTCGCCGCCGTCTACGAGGAGTTCGAGCGGTCGGGCCGCGAGGAACTGGCCGCCGCCGGCCGCGACGTCGACGAGATGCGGTTCGAGCGCACCGTCGACCTCCGGTACGCCGGCCAGTCGTTCGACCTCTCCGTTCCGGTCGCCGACGCCGGCGCCGGCGACGCAGCAGGCACCGCCGGCGACGCAGCCAGCGACACCGGCGGCGCCGACGGGGCGGCGTTCGACCTCGACGCCATCGCCGAGCGGTTCCACGACGCCCACGAGCGCCGGTACGGCCACGCGGCCCGCGACGAACCGGTCGAACTGGTGACGGTTCGGCTCCGCGCCCGCGGCCTCGTCGAACCGCCGGACCTCGCCGCGGCGCACCGCGACGGCGACGTCGACGACGCGGTCCGGGAGACGCGCCGCGTCGTCTTCGGCGGCGACGACCACGCGACTCCGGTGTACGACCGGACCGCGCTGCCGACCGACGCCGCCGTCGACGGCCCGGCGGTCGTCGAAGGCCCCGAGAGCACCGTCGTCGTCCACCCCGGGCAGACCGCGAGCGTCGACGGCGACGCGAACCTCGTCGTCGCCACCGGAGGTGACGGCGAATGACCGACCGGGACGCGGCGCGGGACGCCGAAGCCGAGGACGGCGTCGGAGTCGGCGCCGACGCCAATGCTGACGCCGGCGTCGATTCGGTGACGCTGGAGGTGCTGCGGAACGCCTGCGAGGCGGTCGCCGAGGAGATGAACGCGACGCTCGTCCGGACGGGCTACTCGCCGAACATCAAAGAGCGGCAGGACTGCTCGACGGCGCTGTTCGACGCCGACGGCGAGATGGTGGCGCAGGCCGAGACGATGCCGGTTCACCTCGGCGCGATGCCGTACTCCGTCGCGGCCGCCGTGGAGGCGTTCCCGCCGGAGACGCTGTCGCCGGGCGACTCGGTGCTGCTGAACGACCCGTTCCGCGGCGGCGCACACCTCCCGGACCTGACGCTCGTCACGCCCGTCTTCGACGACCGCGGCCGCGACGACGACGGCTCCGGCGGCGCCGACGGCGTGGACGGCGATGGCGGCCCGGAACTGCTCGGGTTCGCCGCGAACCGGGCGCACCACGCCGACATCGGCGGCTCCACCGCCGGCAGCGTCGCCGCGGACTCCACCGAAATCTACCAGGAGGGCCTCCGGATTCCGCCGGTGAAACTCGAAACGGGCGGCGCGGCTGGCGCCGTCGACGACGGTGCTGGCGGCACGGCTGACGGCGGCGGCAGCGACGGCGACGCGGCCGACGTCGCGGCCGCGGAGGCGGCGGGCGAGGTTCGCGACGACGTGCTGTCGATGATTCTGGCGAACGTCCGGACGCCCGAGGAGCGCCGCGGCGACCTGCGCGCGCAGATCGCGGCGAACGCGACCGGGCGGCGCCGACTCCGCGAGGTCGCCCGCGAACACGGCGACGACTTCGCGCCGGCGCTCGACGCCATCAAGGACTACTCCGAGCGCCGGATGCGCGCCGAAATCCGCGACCTCCCCGACGGCGTCTACGAGTTCCGCGACGTGCTCGACGACGACGGCCGCGGCAACACGGAGCTCGCGGTGGACGTGACGCTAGAAATCGACGGCGACGGCGTCGCGGTCGACTTCGACGGCACCGCCGCGCAGACCGACGGCCCGGTGAACGCCGTCTTCGCCGTCACCGCCTCGGCGACGTACTACGCGGTGCGCTGCGTCACCGACCCGGACATCCCGCCGAACCACGGCTGTTACCGACCCATCGACATCGACGCGCCGGCGGGCACCATCGTGAACCCGGAGCCGCCGGCCGCCGTCGTCGGCGGGAACCTGGAGACGTCCCAGCGCGTCACCGACGCCGTGCTCGGCGCGCTCGCGCAGGCCGCGCCGGGCGCCGTCGCGGCTGCTGGGCAGGGGACGATGAACAACGTCACGTTCGGCGGTACGGACCCGCGCACCGGGACGCCGTACGCCTTCTACGAGACGCAGGGCGGCGGCTTCGGCGGCCGCGCCGGCGGCGACGGCATGGACGGCGTCCACGTCCACATGTCGAACACGCTGAACACGCCCGCCGAGGTGCTGGAGACGGCGTACCCGCTCCGCGTCGACCGCTACGAACTCCGGCCGGACTCCGGCGGCGCCGGCGAGCACCGCGGCGGCCTCGGCCTCCGCCGGGACATCCGCGTCCGCGGGCACACCGCCCGGTTCAGCCTGCTCGCCGACCGCCACGTCTCCCGGCCGTACGGGCTGGCCGGCGGCGACGACGGCGCGAACGGCGCGGCGTACCTCGTCGACGACGACGGCGACGACCTGGAGAAACTGGCGGCGAAACACACCCGCGACCTCGGCGACGGCGACGTGGTCAGCGTCCGGACGCCCGGCGGCGGCGGCTACGGCGACCCCGCCGACCGCGACCGCGACGCCGTCCTGCGGGACCTCCGGCTCGGCAAACTCACGGCGTCGGCGGCGGCGGACCGGTACGGCGTCGACGACGCGGAGTAGTCAGTCGTCGGCGGTGGCGTCGCCGCGGTCCGTATCGCCCCGGTCCGGGTCGTCGCCGACGCGCTCGGCGCGTTCGTCCGGGCCGAGCAGCGGCGTCCCGTCGGCTCTCGGGCCGAGCGTCGGGCCGTGCGGCGCGTCGTCCGGGTGGATGCGGCGGGTGGTCCGGTAGTCGGTCGAGCGCTCGACGGGGACGCGGCCGACGCTCGTCACCATCTCGACGTAGTCGTCGAAGCTGCGGAACTCGCCGAAGCTCCCGCCGGCGCGCTTCGTGATCTCCTCCGAGAGGATGGTGCCCATGAAGTCGTTCGCGCCGCACGACAGCGTCTTCAGCGCCTTCTCGTCGCCGTACTTCACCCACGACGTCTGGATGTTGTCGACGTTGTCCAGAAACAGCCGGGCGACGGCGATGAGCAGTTCGTCCTCGTCGTCGGAGGCGCCGCCGTCGACGACGCCGTGTTCGAACAGCGGCGTGCGCTCGTGGACGAACGACAGCGGGACGAACTCGGTGATGCCGCCGGTTTCGTCCTGCAGGTCGCGGATGCGTTTCAGGTGGACGACGCGGTGCATCTCGGTTTCGACGTGGCCGTACATCATCGTGGAAGTGACGTCGAGGCCGGCGTCGACGGCGCCGCGGATGGCGTCCATCCAGCCCGCCGTGTCGATTTTGCCGGGGCAGATGACGTCGCGCACCTCGTCGACGAGAATCTCGGCGGCGGTGCCGGGCGCCGAGTCGAGGCCGGCGTCCGCGAGCGTCTCGTACACCTCGCGGTAGCTCCAGTCGGTGCCGCGGCGGGCGTGGTACGCCTCCTCCGGCGTCACCGAGTGGAGGTGGACGTCGTCGACCGACATCGCCCGCATCTGCTCGACGTACGTCCCGGGGTCGACGGCGTAGCGCTCGGGCGGCTTGTAGTTCACGTCGCGCGCCGGGTCGTCGTGGCCGCGCAGAATCTCGTGGTGCTCGTCGGTGAGCGCGAACGCCGGGTGGAGCCCGGACACCGACGTGACCTCGGAGACGCCGCGGTCGACGGCCGCGCGGACGACGTCGCGGGACTCGGCGGGCGTCTTCGTGAAGCCGGCGTGGTCGCCGTCGTGGTCCGCCTCGAACTGGTGGGCGGTGTCCTTGAAGTTGCAGAACAGACAGCCCGTGTTGCAGGCCGTCGTGACGTTGTTGTTGACGTTCGCGACGAACGTCACCGCCTCGCCGACCCGCTCGGCGCGGCGGCGGTCCGCGAGTTCGAGCACCTGCTCTTTCCGCCGCTGGTCGATGCCGTCCGCGTCGGTGCCGGTGGTGAGCAGTTCGACGCCGTCGTCGACCGTCAGCCGGACGCCGTCGCGCGCCTTCGCCAGCGCGTTCTCGAACGACTGGTCGGTCTCGGGGACGTGTTCGAAGCCGAAGTCGTCGGGGTCCAACTCGGCCGCTGACGGTCCGCTCATGGACTGGACGGTGCGGCCGAACCGTCAAAAGTGAGGCGGTCCCCGGAACCCTGCACGAACACGCATACCTCCGCCGCGATTCGGCGCGTCTGTGGGCACAGGAGTGAAAGATTCATGTGCCGTGGCGCCGCGCCTCCACGCATGACGAGCGTCAAGGAGTTCCTCGTCGACCGCGAGCCGACCGCCGACTCGCCCGGCGCCGGCCGGTTCGCGTTCACCGACGACTACTCCGTCTTCGACTGGGGGAAGATGCCCGACCCGATTCCCGGGAAGGGCGCGTCGCTGTGCACGATGGGCGCGTACAACTTCGAGCGGCTCGAAGCCGCCGGCGTCCCGACCCACTACCGCGGCGTCGGCGCCGACGCGGCCCCGCTCGCCGCCGTCGACGACCCGCCGCGCGAACTCGCCGTCGACCTCGTGCAGGTACCCGAACTCCCGTTCTGCGGCGACGGCGACGGCTACGACTACGACGCCTTCCACGCCGACGCCGGCAGCAACTACCTCGTGCCGCTCGAAATCGTGTTCCGCAACACGGTCCCCGTCGGCTCCAGCCTCCGGCGCCGCGCCGACCCGCGCGACGTCGGCGTCGACCGCGACGACTGGCCCGCCGGCCCCGTCGACCTCCCGGAGCCGGTCGTCGAGTTCTCCACGAAGTACGAAGAGCAGGACCGCTACCTCGACCGCGCCGAAGCGGACCGCATCGCCGGCGCCGCCGACGTCGCCGACCTCGAAGCGCTCGCGCGCCGCGTCAACGACGTCGTCACGGCGCGCGCCGCCGACGCCGGCTTCGTCCACGAGGACGGCAAAATCGAGTGCGCGTCCGTCGACGGCGACGTCGTCGTCGCGGACGTCGTCGGCACCTTCGACGAGAACCGGTTCGCCTACGGCGGCCAGGAAGTGTCGAAAGAGGTCGTCAGACAGCACTACAAGCGCGAACACCCCGACTGGGTCGACGCCGTCAGCGACGCGAAAGCCCGCGCCGACCGCGAGGGCGTCGCCGACTGGCGCGGGCTCTGTTCGGCGTCGCCGCCGCCGCTCTCCGCCGACGTCGTCGACGCCGTCGCCGACATGTACGCCGCCGGCGCCAACGCCTACACCGGCACCGACTGGTTCGACGCGCCCGGCATCGACGCCGCCGTCGACCGCGTCCGCGACCTCTGAACTGCGGCGTCGACGCGCTCGACCGCTCCGACGATGTCGAGCATCTCGCGAACCGGGCGCGTGAACGGCGCCTCGGTGCGGCGGGGCGCGAAGAACAGCGGCGGCGAGTGACACAGCGAGAACGAAGGCGAGCGCGAGCGGGGCAGCGTCGCGGCGGTTACTCGGCGGGCGGCGCCGCGGCGGTCGGCGTCGACTCGGCGACCGCGCCGAGGTCGTACTCGTCGGCGTCGACGCCGTCGCGGAGGTCGACGCGGCCGCGGCGGACGACGAGCGCGTCGTCGAGGTGCGCGCGGAGCGCCTCGACGAGCGCCTCCGCCTCCAGCGGCTGTCCGCGCGCCTTCAGGTCGTCGACGTCGGCGGTCGGCGGCACCGCGAAGCCGCGCTGGGCGATGATCGGGCCCTGGTCGAGGTCGGTGGTGACGTAGTGGGCGGTGACGCCGGCGACGCGCGCGCCGCCCTCGACGGCCTGCCGGTACGCCTCAGCGCCCGGGAACGCCGGGAGCAGCGACGGGTGGACGTTGACGATGCGGCCCTCGTAGCGGAACACGACCTCCGGCGAGAGGATGCGCATGAACCGGGCGAGCGCGACGCAGTCGACGTCGTGGTCGTCGAGCAGGTCCAGCAGCCGGTCCTCGTCGTGGCTGCCGGACTCGTCGCCGACGTCCGCGAACGGCACGTCGAACTCGTCGGCGAGCGGCGCCAGAGTGTCGTGGTTCCCGGCGACGACCGCGACTTCGGCGTCGAGCGTCCCGTCCTCGCAGGCTTCGAGGACGGCGCGGGGCGCGTGCTCCTCGCGGGTGACGAGCAGGCCGATGCGGCTCCCCTCCTGTTCGTGCGGGAACCGCACCTGGATGTCGACGTCGAGGTCGTCGGCGAGGTCGGCGAAGTCCTCTCGGAGCGTCTGCGGCTTGCACACCATCTCGGACGTGTCGGCGTGCAGCCGCATCCGGAACACGCCGTCGCGGACGTCCTGGTCGAGGTCCTCGATGTTGCAGCCGCGCTCGAACAGCAGCGAGGTGACCTGCGCCACCAGTCCGGTCGCGTCGGCTCCCACGACGACGATCTCGGTGTGTCTCATCGGCGGTTCACCTCGCGCTGGTCGAGTCTGACCATGGAGTGGCGAGGGCGGCCTGCGGTATGCCGTTGTCGCTCTCCGCGACGGTTGCCATCCACGAACGTGTACAGCGACCGAGACCCAAAACGGATTTTAGGCACGACTACGCACCTGCACCCGATGACCGCCTACACCGCGACGGTGACCGTCCGGCTGAAGCGCGGCGTGCTCGACCCGGAGGCCGAAACCACGAAGCAGGCGCTCGAACGCCTCGGCTTCGAACTGGACGCGCTCCGGTCTGCGGACCGCTTCGAACTGGAGTTCGACGCCGCCGACGCCGACGCGGCCCGCGACCGCGCCGGCGAGATGGCCGAACGGCTCCTCGCGAACCCGACCATCCACGACTACGACGTCGCCGTCGAGGAGCGATGATTTCGGTCGTGCAGTTCGGCGGGTCGAACTGCGACCGCGACGCCGTCCGCGCGCTCGAACACCTCGGCGTCGACGCCGAACGCGTCTGGCACGCAGACGGCCTCCCCGACGACACCGACGGCGTCGTCATCCCCGGCGGCTTCAGCTACGGCGACTACCTCCGCGCCGGCGCCATGGCCGCCCGCACCCCGATCATGGACGAGGTCCGCGCCGCCGCTGACGACGGCGTCCCGGTGCTCGGCGTCTGCAACGGCGCCCAGATCGGCTGCGAGGCCGGCCTCACCGACGGCGCGTTCACGACGAACCGCTCGGCGCGGTTCCAGTGCGAACGCGTCCACCTCCGCGTCGAGCGCGCGGACACGCCGTGGACCGCCGCCTACGACCGCGGCGACGTCATCGAAGTCCCCATCGCCCACGGCGAGGGCCGCTTCGAAATCCGCGAGGACCGCCTCGCCGACCTCCGGGCGGACGACCGCGTCCTGTTCCGCTACTGCGACGCCGACGGCGACGTCACGGACGACGCGAACCCGAACGGCTCCACCGACAACGTCGCCGGCATCCTCGGCGCCCGCGAGACGGTCGCCGTCATGATGCCCCACCCCGAGCGCGCCACCCTCCCCGACGTCGGCGGCGTCGACGGCCAGGGCGTCCTCCGGGCGTTCGCCTGACCGCGCCGACCCGACGAACTCACCGACTATCCTGGGAAATCAGCGCGGCCCTGCCACCGACTGGTTACAAGATATATGTTCACGGGGCTCTTCCGTACTGACCTGAACGAATCCGCTCCGGACGCGGCGCGGACGACGACCCACCCCTAATGACGACACAACAGCTCGACTCCGACCTGGAGGCGCTCGTTCGCTACTCCGAGGACATCCTCTCGGTGCTCGACGAATCCGGCGTGTTCCAGTACAAGAGCCCGGCCATCGAGCGCGTGCTCGGCTACGAGCCGGGCGAGCTCGTCGGCGAGTCCGCGTTCGACTACGTCCACCCGGACGACCGCGACGAGGTCCGCGAGACGTTCATGGAGGTCGTCGCCGGCGACGACGAGACGACGCGGACGGCGCGGTTCCGGTTCAAACACGCCGACGGCTCGTGGGTGTGGCTCGAAGCCGTCGGAAGCCGGTCGGCCGCCGACTCCATCGGCGGCTTCGTCGTCAACTCCCGCGACGTCACGGCGAACCGGCGGCTCCAGTCGGAGCTCGAAGCCAGCGTCTCGGCGCTGCACGAACTGTACGAAATCGCCTCCGACACCGACCTGACGTTCGACGAGAAGGTCGGCCGCGTGCTGCGGCTCGGCCGGACGCGGCTCGACCTCCCGTACGGCTTCGTCACCCGCACCACGGAGTCGAGACAGATAATCCTCGCCGCCGAGGGCGACCACGAGCTGCTGCAGGCCGGCGAGTCGTGCCCCATCGAGGAGTCGTACTGCCGGAAGACCATCGACACGGACGGCCTGCTCGCCATCGACGACGCCGTCGCCGCCGGCTGGGAGTCCGACCCGGCGTACGAGAAATTCGGGCTCGGCAGCTACGTCGGCGGGAAGCTCGTCGTCGACGGCGACCTGTTCGGGACGCTGTGTTTCGCCTCCCGGGAGGCGCGCGACGCCGACTTCACGGAGAGCGAGCGGACGTTCGTGGAGCTGGCGAGCCGGTGGCTGGGCTACGAACTCGAACAGCGCCGGTACCAGCAGGAGCTCGAACGGCAGAACCAGCGGCTCGACCAGTTCGCGAGCGCGGTCAGCCACGACCTGCGGAACCCGCTGAACGTCGTGCAGGGCAGACTGGAGCTCGCCGCGGACCGCTACGGCCCCGACGACGACATCGACGCCGCCGCGGAGGCGCTGGAGCGGGCGTTCACCCGCATCGAGGAGATGCTGGAGTTCGCCCGGATGAGCCGGTCGATGGAGGAGACCGAGCCGGTGTCGATTCCGGACGTCGCCGCGGAGGCGTGGTCGCTCGCCGGCGACGACGCCGGGACGCTCCGGGTGGCGGACGACCTCGAAACCGTCGAGGGCGACCGGTCGCGGCTCCTCCGGCTGTTCGAGAACCTCTTCCGGAACGCGGTCGAACACGGCGGCAGCGACGTCACCGTCACGGTCGGCCCGCTCCCGGGCCGACTCGGCTTCTACGTCGCGGACGACGGCCCCGGAATCCCGCCGGAGAACCGCGACAGCGTCTTCGAGTACGGCTTCACGACGCGGCAGGGCGGCAGCGGCTTCGGCCTCGCGATCGTGAAAGAAATCGCGGCGGGCCACGGCTGGAACGTCTCCGTCACGGACAGCGACGACGGCGGCGCACGCTTCGAGTTCGTCGGCGCCGACGCGACCTGACCGCGAAGAACCAGACAGTTCCGCCGGCACCTCGGACGCGGAGCGGTCCGCGCGGCTCGGCCTCGGCGAGGTAATCTCCCCGAATCGCGCTCGAACGGAGCACGCCATCCCCAGTCGTCGTCTGATGCGAGGGAAGGGATTTGAACCCCTGAACCCCTACGGGAGCGGATCTTAAGTCCGCCGCTTTTGGCCTGGCTCAGCCACCCTCGCGCGGGTCGTCGCTTCCCGCGGGGACCGCAAGTGGGTTTCGGTCGGAGACGCCGGCGAACGAGACGGGGAGCGACACCGGCATCCCTCTCGGCACCCAGTACACGGGTATGACCGACACGAACGGCCGGGACGTCCCGGACCGCGTTACGAGACGCCGACTACTCGCCGGTGCGGGTGCGGCGGGCGCCGCCGGGCTCGCGGGCTGCTTCGGCGGCGACGGCAGCGGGACGCCGACCGACGGCGCCGACACCGGAACCGGCGGCACCGACACGGCGTCACCGACGCCGACGCCGGGCGGCCGGCTGAGCTTCGCGCAGACGAAGTCGCCGCTCGACCTCGACCCGATGCAGGCGAACGACGTCCCGTCGCTGCAGGTGGTCGAACGGCTGTTCGACAGCCTGTACACGTACAGCGAGGGGACGGCGCTGGTGCCGCAGCTCGCCGCCGGCGAGCCCGAGGTGTCGAAGGACGCGACGCGGTACGTCGTGGAGCTCCGCGACGACGTCACGTTCCAGAACGGGACGCCGATCACCGCCGAGGACGTGAAGTACTCGTTCCTGGCGCCGGGCCGCGAGGAGACGTCGAACGGCTCGGAGTTCACGATGGTCGACTCCATCACCGAGGTGGACGACCGCGCCGTCCAGTTCGACCTGAAGTACCCGTTCGGGCCGTTCCGGCACAAGCTGGCGTGGTCGCCGGTGCCGAAGGAGCACCGCGAGAACAACAAGAAGGCGTTCAACAAGAACCCGGTCGGCTCCGGGCCGTTCACGCTGGAGTCGTTCACGGAGGGCCAGTCGGTCGAGCTGTCGAAGTGGGAGGACTACCACGGGAAGCAGCCGGTGCTCGACGGCGTGACGTTCGCGCCCGTCGAGGAGCCGACGACGCGCGTCACGACGCTCCGGAACGGCGAGCACGACATCGTCCAGACCATTCCGCCGAAGCTCTACTCCGCGGTGCAGAACCAGGAGGGCGCCAGCGTCGAAGAGCGCGAAGGCCTCGGCTACTACTACCTCTCGTTCAACTGCAACGAGGGCCCGACGGCGGACCCGAAGGTCCGCGAAGCCATCGACTACGCCGTCTCGATGGACGAAGCCGTGAAGAACTACGTCGAGCCGGCCGGAAAGCGCCTCACGGCGCCGATGCCGGACTCGGTGACCGAGCCGTGGGGCTTCCCGACCGACGAGTGGGAGCAGATTCCGCACGACAAAGACCTCGACGAGGCCCAGCGGCTCCTCGACGAGGCCGGCGTCCCGACGGACTACTCGTGGAAGATCATCGTGCCGCCGGACGACAAGCGCGAACAGATCGGCATCTCCGTCGGCAACAGCCTGCAGGAACTCGGCTACACGAACGTCAGCGTCACCCGGCTCGACTGGGGCGCGTTCCTCGACAAGTACGCGACCGGCAAGGAGTCCGACTACAACATGTACACGCTCGGCTGGGTCGACGAGGTCGACCCGGACGGCTACCTCTACTACCTGTTCCACGAGTCCGAGGAGGGCTCCACGAACGGCTGCTACTACGAGAACGACGAAGTGATGACGCAGCTGGAGCAGGCGCGGCGGACCGCGGACCACGCCGAGCGCAAACGGCTGTACACCGACGCCGTGACCTCCATCCTGGAGGACCGCGCGCACCTGCCGGTGTACAACCTCAAGAACAGCTTCGGCGTGAAAGACTACGTCGAGGGGTTCCGGCCGCACACCGTCGCCAAGGTCAACCCCCGGGTCGCCGGGCAGGAGACGGTGTCGCTCAACAAGTAGCGGTGCGGCTCGGCGGCGTCACCAGTCGACGCTGAGGGTGCCGTCGCCGTGCGGGTCCGGCGCCAGCTCCTCGTCGGTGCGGCGGTCGACGACGTGGATGCAGCCGACGCCCTTCTTCGCCGGACACACCTCCGCGGCGCGGATGTTCTCGTCCAGTTCGTCCTCGCCGACGTAGTACGACTTCGGCCGCGCCATCCCGGAGGCGATGTCCATCTCCCAGTTGTCCGCGACCTCCGCGCACTTCCCGGCGCCGAAGCAGGCGTTCGCCTCGAAGATGATCTTGTACGGCTTCTCCTCCACCGGCGGCCCCTCCCCGCCGAAGTCGCTCGCGGTCTGCACGTCGGCGTCCAGGTCGCTCATGCGGAGCCGTAGCGACCGTGTGGTCTTTCCTCTGTCGGTCGAACGAACCGAGTGATGCCCTCCAGCGACGACGCGAACGACGACCGCCGAGGCGACGCGGACCGCGGAAGCGACGCTGCCGGGCGAAGCGACGCCGCTGACCGCGGCGGCACCGTCGACGCCGCCAGCGACGCGGACCGCGGCAGCGACGCGGACCGCGGCAGCGACGCGGACCGCGACAGCACCGCCGACCGCGGCGGCGACGCAGCGTCCGGGGACGTGCGGCGGTTCCCGACGAAGCGCGGCGAGTGCGTCGTCGACGACGACGAAATCCGGGTGTCTGGAAGCGTCCGCGGCTACCTCCGGAATCTGTACCGGAGCTACTGGCGGAGCGACGAGTGGTGGCGGAAGGCGGTGTTCGTCGGGTTCGTTCTCGCGCTCCCGACGGGGGTGGCGTCGCTGGCTGCCTCCGACGGCGGCCACGAACTGCTCGTCGTCGGCGCGCTCGCCGGTGTGCTGCTGGCTGTCGCCGCCTATCAGCGCGTCGTGCGCGGCGTCACGACCGCCGACCGGATTCCGCTGGCTGCGGTCACCGAGGTCGTCGCCGTCGAGGGGACGAAGGGGTTGACGCGGCCGCGGTTCGTCGTCCGCTACGAGTCCGGCGGCCGCGAGCGCCGGCGCTACGTGAACATGCCGTCGCGGTACACGCCGAACGGCGACGAGGCGTTCCTCCGCGGACGAGCGGCGTTCGAAGCGGCCGGCCTCACCGTCCGCGACGACTGACCGAGACGCGGCTGACCGAGCCGACTGACCAACGGACGGGCGGGCGTCGCCGCGTCGTCGCGCAGCCGTCGAGTTCGGCGGCAGCGGCTTACAGCGGCAGCACCGCCTGACTCATGCCGGGGCCGTAGACGACGGTGACGTAGATGGCCGTGAAGAGGAACGCGTCCCAGAGCCCGTGGATGAGCGCCGGGACGACGAGGTTGTCGGTGTACTCGTAGACGGTGCCGAACACGAGGCTCGGCACGAACAGGATGACGATGGTGGTGAGTCGCGCGCCGAGCGACCCGGTGAGCGCCGTCACGTGGATGGCGGCGAACAGCGCAGACGACAGCACGACCGCGGCCGGCGCGTCGAACGCCTCCCGGAGACGGTTGTGGACGGCGCCGCGGAACAGCGTCTCCTCGCACGGCCCGATGACGACGATGGAGGCGACGACGAGCAGCGGGATGATGCGCGGGAGCTGCTGTGCGAGCTGGGCCGTGGAGTTCTCCGCCGTCGGCAGCCCGAGCACCTCCGTGATGAGCAGCGTCATCCCGAGCGTCAACGCGAACACGGCGAGGAACCCGGCGCCGACGACGCCGACCTCCTTCAGCGACGGCACCCGGACGCCGAGGTACTCGCGGACCCCCGCCCAGTCGAAGCCGCGCCACCGGAGGTACAGCAGCGGGAACGCCATGAACGGGAGATACTGGCCGAACACGAACAGCGCCGCCAGCCGGACCGACACGGACGCGACGCCGAGCGCGTCCAGCGCCAGAACCGCGGGGAACGCCAACACGATCGCCAGCACCGCGCCGGCGACGCCGAGACCGTACCCCACGCCGAGCGACCGGACGCGGGGGGAGAGCGTGACCATGCAGGGGGCTTGCGGGCGGACGCAAAGACGCTTGCCACTGCCGACTCTCGCAGTGCCCGAATCCCGGACTCTCGGTCGGCGTCGGTTCTTCGGCTGGTTCTAGCCTGTTCGTCGTCGTCCGACTGTCGCCCGGACGTGGTGGCTCGGCCGGTCAGTCGTCGCGGTGCGCGCCGGCCTCGTACTGCGAGACGGCGATGACGGCGCGGCCGTCGCGGACGTCGCCGGCGAAGACTGCGTCGCGGAAGTCGTCGTAGTCGGCGGCGACTGGCCGGATGCTCTCGTCGTCGTCGAAGTCGGTCGACGCGGTCGGGGTGCAGCCGGACGCGACGAAGTGGTGGTGGACCGAGTTCGAGACGCCGTTGCTCGGCTCCACCGACGCGAGGTGCTCGACCGCGCCGGCCTCGTAGCCGGTCTCTTCGCGGAGTTCGCGGCGCGCCGCCGCCGCCGGCTCCTCGTCGCCTTCGAGCGACCCGGCGGGCAGCCCGCGGTTCACGCGGCCGACCGCCTGCCGCCACTCCTCGATGAGTACGACCTCGTCGCTCCGCCCGTCGCCGGATTCGTCGGCCGCTCCGTCGGCGGTGAACGGGAGCACCACGACGGCTCCCGGCTCGTCGACGTAGTGGTACTCGCCTTCGGTGCCGTCCGGAAGCCGTACGTCGTCCACGCGGACGTCGAACCCGGGGCAGGCGTAGTCGACGCCGGAGTCCAGCGTCTCCCACGCCAAACCGTCGTCCGGGCCGTCGGCGTCGTCTGGGTCGTCGGGGCGGTCGCCCGCAGCGTCGCTGCCGGTCATACCGGAGCGTCGCGTCGTCCGCCGAAAAAGCCGCTGAAGTCCGCCGACTCGGCCGGGTCGGGTCAGTCGCGGACGCTGACGACCGCGCCGGCGATGACGAGCGCGAGCGAGACGAGCGTCGCGGCGACCTGCGGCTCCGCGAACCACACCGGCGCCCACGGCGCCGCGGCGCGCACCAGCACGACGAGCGACGAGAGCACCGGGACGCCGCCCTCCGGCGCGGTGTCGTCACCGGCTTCGGGCGTGTCCGCCGCGTCGCCGTCGGCGTTCATCCGCGGGAGCCCGTCGCCGCGGAGCTCGCGCGGCACGCGGTCCGCCTCGTACGGGATGCGCTCGGTCGCGTACCGCCAGACGACGGTGCCGTTCTCGTCGACCTCGACGATGCGCTTGTTCAGCGTGTCCGTGATGAGCGTGTTGCCGTTCGGCAGCCGGTCGGCGTCGCGCGGCCAGCGAAGCTCCAGCCCGGCGGCCTCGGTGAGCGTCCACGCGACCGACCAGTTCCCGTCGTCGCCGCGGTGGAGTTCGACGACGCGGTCGTTGTCGGAGTCGGCGACCAGCACGGCGCCCGCGCCGAGCCACTGCGGATTGTGCTGGTGGTTCAACACGTCCGGGTCGCCACAGCGCACGTCGCCGTCGCCGTCCGTGTCGCGGAGCTGGCCGCCGCCGCGGCACGACGCGTCGCTGCTGCCCGCGGCGTCGGCGTTGATGATTTCGACGACCTCGCTGCCGCCGTCGGCGGTGCGCTGAACGACGACCAGCTGGTTCGCGTTCCGCACCGACACGAGGAACCGGCCGTCGCCGATGCGGTCGACGTCGTTGACGTGCAGCCAGTCGGTCGTCGTCGGGTCCGCCGGCGCGTCGTAGACGCTGGAGGCGTTCCACTGCCACACCACCTGTTCGTCGCGCACCACCACGATGCGTTCGCGGTCCATGTCGGTCATCACGAACCCGCCGCCCGGCAGCGGCTCGGCGTCGTGAACCTCGCTGTTCTTCTGGGTCCGCACCGGGAAGCTGTACTCGTCGACGACCGTCGGGCCGCCCGACGCGTCCGGGTCGATGATGCGGTAGCCGGTGCGGGCGCACGGCGAGTCGTACGGGCCGCACCGCTCGTAGCCGTTGTGCATGAACCCGGCGAGGACGTTCCCGTTGTTGAGCCGCTGCACGTCGAAGTAGCTGTCCGCGGAGCCCTCGCGCCACGCCACGTCCGTCCCGTTCAGCAGGTAGACGCTGCCGTACTCGTGCCACCCGGCGCCGCCGCCCTGCGACCCGACCAGCGTCTGCGGCGACTCCCCGGCGGCCGTCCCGCCGACGTGGCCGCGGTCCGGCGCGACCGCCGCGCTCACCGCGATAGTCAGACCGAACAGCACCACGCCGGCGAGCAACAACTGCGCCCCGCGGTCCACCCTCATCGACCGAGCGAAGTCGGCATCGGAGCAAAAGCCTTCTGTCATCGCCGGACGGACGAGACGGGCACGCCGAGATTCCGGTTGGCTCGGTGGCGGCCGCGTCGGTGTCTGCGAACGCCGTCACCGCTGACTGCGGGACCGCGCCGCTGACCGCGAAAGCCCCCGGCGGTGGCGAGTCGGGGGCCTCGCTGCGCGCCTCGCGCTCGCTGCGCTCGCGCTGCGGTGCTTGCGTCGGCCGCCGTCCTCGCCACCGCCGGCCCCTTTCAGTCCCGCCCGGGGCCCGGACGGGGAGTCGTCGCTGGCGGCTGGAAAGGGAGTTGTCGTTGGCGGTCGGACGGGCGGTCGTGGTTGGCGGCCGGACGGGCGGTCGTCGCCGTCAGGCCGGCTCGTCGACCGGGGCCGCGGCGTCGACGCGGCGGAGCAGTTCGTCGATTTGGCCGCGCGTCTCCGCGAGCGACCCGGAGTTGTCGACGACGGCGTGGTCGCCGGCGACCGGCTCGAACTCCGCGCGGAGCAGTTCGTACACGCCGGCGTCGGCGTCGCTCTCGTCGCCTTCGCGGGCCGCGATTCGGTCCCGGGCGACCGCCTCGTCGCACTCCACTTTCACGAGGACGACCGAGGCGCCGTGGGCGTCGGCGACGTCGCGGGCGCGGTCGCGCAGGTCGGCTCGCCTGAACGTCCCGTCGAGCACGGCGACGCCGTCGCGGCCGAGCGCGTCGCCGGCCCGGTCGAGCAGTTCGTCGTACACCGCCGCGGTTTCCTCGTCCGTGTAGTCGGGCTCGGGGAACTCCTCTTTCCGGACGACGTCGGTGCGCAGCAGGGGCGCGTCGACGCGCTCTGCGACGGCCGCCGACACCGTCGTCTTGCCCGCGCCCGGCAACCCGCAGACGACGAAGAGCCGCGTTGTGTCCGCCATTGTCTCAGGTCGACGGAGCACCGGCGGCCCCAAATCCGTTCCGCTCCGCCGACTCACCTGCGGCGTGGCCACACACCGCACCGCGCTCCGGACCCACCGATAGCCGGGCTTGTCGCTTGCCCGACTCATCGCTCGTCGGGTTTACCGCTCCCCGGACTCACCGGTCGCCGGCGGGGCGCTGACGGACCACGGAGTCCTCGTCGACGAGGTAGACGAACGTCTGCGTGAACCAGTCCGCGTGGACGACCGTCGACGTCGCGGTGCTGTTCGGAAGCGGCTCGCCGCCGGTCGTCGCCGACGCGGTGCAGCTCACCACGACCCGGTAGCCGACCGAGACGCGCGCCGCCGAATCGACGCTGCACTCGATGGAGACGTCGCTGCTCGGGCCGCCGTACAGCGTGTTATACACCCAGCGCCGCTCGTGCGTCTTCGCGAACGACGCCGCCGTCGCCGTCGACAGTTCGTCCGGAATCGCCGGGCGCTCCTTCGGACCGTCCGGGAACGCCGGCGTCGAATCCGGCAGCGGCGTCAACGGTCCGCCGGTCGGCGACTCCGACGGGGACCCGTGCGGAGTCGTCGGCGACGCAGTCGGTGTCGGCGACCCGCCGGACGTCCCGAGACAGCCGGCCGAGACGACGAGCGCAGCGAACAGGACCGCGTGGAGGGCACGGTGACGCATCGGTCGGCACCCCGAACGCCTGCGGTAAGTGTCTTGTTGGCGAATCAGTCGCCGAACCCGCGACGACAGTGACCGACGGAACCGCCGGCGTCGCCGCTACCGTGACTGTGCGGCGGAGAATGCGGGAGAAGTGGGCCGGCGCTCTGTCCGGCACGCTCCACTCGGTTTCGCGGGTGTCGGTTCCTGCCGGAGCGGCCCTGACGGGCCGCTCGGGCGGGCTTCCGCTTCCACGGGGCACCGGCGCTAACCGTGCCGGTTGCCACGTTCCGGGCGCGGCGCGCTCCCTGCGGTCGCGCGTCGTGCCGGGCTTCCGAGCGGTCGGGCCACCACGGTGCCGCGCCGTCCGACCGTGTGGCACGGACCGCGCCGCCGCGCGCACTAACTCGTACCAGCCGGAGCGAGTAAGAACCCATGGACGACCTCGAACCACTGACTCCGGCGGAAGGCAAAGCGCTGTTCCAAGAGAATCGACGGGGGGAAGTCTCCGATGCAACCTTGCGGTCGCACGGCTATCGCGTCGAACGATTCGTCGAATGGTGCGACGCGAACGACATCGAGAATCTGAACGAGCTGAGCGGGCGGGCCCTTCAACGGTACAAGATGAGCCGCAAGTCGGAGGTCAAGAAGACGACGCTGAAGAGCCAGCTGGACACGCTCCGCGTATTCCTGCGGTTCTGCGAATCCATCGACGCCGTTCGGGATGGACTCGCTGAGAGCGTCATCATCCCCCGCCTGGAACCCGACGAGCGGTCCAGTGACGCGATCCTGCATCCAGATAGAGCCCAGCACATCCTCGAATTCCTGGACAAGTACGAGTACGCGACCCCGCAGCATACGATCCTCAGATTACTCTGGGAGAGCGGGGCGCGAACCGGCTCAATCCGCGCGCTCGACCTGGATGACGTCCACACGCAGGCCGGGTATGCGAGCATCCGCCACCGCCCAGAGACCGACACGCCGTTGAAGAACGGCGAGGGCGGGGAACGTGATATAGCGCTGTCCGCCGCGGCGTGCGCGACGATCGACGACTACGTGGAGACGTACCGGCACGACGTCACCGATGACCACGGCCGGGAACCACTCCTAACCACGAAATTCGGCAGAATGACCGTCAACACGTTCCGGTACCACGTGTACCAACTGTCGCGTCCCTGTATGGCGGGCCGGGAGTGCCCGCACGGCCGCGACCCCGACGAATGTGAGGCGACAGAAATCCGGCATGCGGCCAGCAAGTGTCCGGACTCAGTGAGTCCGCACGCTGTGCGAAGTGGCGCGATTACCCACTTCCTGAGTGAGGATACGCCAGACGGCGTAGTGTCGGATAGGATGGACGTGTCGCAGGAGGTGCTCGACCGCAGCTACGACAAGCGGTCGCTTCAGCAGAAGATGCAGCAGCGGCGGGATTATCTCCCAGATTTCGACTAGCTGAGTGGCACTGCGAACCCGGTGGTTTCCACTCGAAACCACCGAGTTCTGTCGAAGAGACGAATACCCTTCATTATAATCGATTGCCTGGGACGCTCAGATTATCTCGCCTGCCGACCTAGTAGAATCTCTTATGCCGACGATGGATTTCGAAGGCGCAGTCGCTCGGACGCTCGCGCACATTGATGCCTCGCCGATCATCCACCCGGACAACAAGCAGGTTATCCACGACTACCACCGGGACATGATCCTCTCCGACATTAGCGCCGCCCAACAGCAGAAGCTGACGTCCCACTACAAGGTACTCGCCGAACACATCGGTCAAACCCGGTTCGAGGATATGGAGAAAGAAGACCTCGTGGACCTGGTCGCCTGGCTCTACACCCGTGGGACAAAGGAATCCACGATCACCGATTACAAACAGGCGATCAAGCAGCTCTGGAAGTGGATGAACGACGGGGAGGACCCCGAGGAGACAAAGTGGATCCGTCGGTCCAAGAACGCCTACACGACATTGCTGCCCCACAGTCTCCTCACGCCCCGCGATGTTCAACGACTGATTGCGGAGTGTCAGAATGACCGCGATCGCGCATTCATCGCTGTCCTGTGGGAAACCGGCGCTCGAATCGGCGAACTAATTGACCTCCAAGTGGGTGATATCGAAGACTCACTCATCGGCAAGCACGCTGTCGTCTCTGGCAAGACTGGATCACGTCGGCTCCTGCTGCTCGAATCCGGCGCCTATCTCGACGCCTGGCTCGCAACGCATCCCGATCCAAAGTTGGACGCCCCTCTATGGAGTAAAGTGGATCTCAACCAGGGATCCCCTGACGAACAAATCAGCTACCAGTATATCCGATTACGCATCCTTGACCGTGCGCGTGAACGCGCTGGTATCGAGAAGCCGGTGAATCCGCACCATTTCAGGCACAGTCGCGCGACGTACCTCGCAAACTATCTCACAGAAGCGCAGATGTGTGAGTGGTTCGGCTGGGCGCGCGGGTCACGTGTTCCCGGACGCTACGTCCACCTCTCGGGGCGGGATATTGATCACGCATACGTTGCGATGTTAGGTCAGTCTGGGTACGAACACATCTCATCAGACGCTCCAACTTCGCCTTCATCAAGCAGTTCGGCTTAGGCGGCCATTCAAGAACGTGTCATAGAATACTCTGCACGCTCCGATTGTCTAGGCCTTGTCAAGACTTGCGTGCAAGATAGGGAGGCGCATATCTCCCACTGAGTGAACCCATATTAGCAGGCGTCGTAATCAGTCGATACAGCGACCCCCACATGCCGACGCAAATTTGCTGATTCTTGTCAGGAATTCAGCTGGGGGACAGGGGGTAGTCAGCCCAAGAACTGCGTTACGTTCCGGATCGATTCAGATGTAGGCTTCGAATTCCTCTCCAAATGCGAGGAAGTAGCCAGTCCCGATGACGCCGATCACCGCTGCGATTGTGAACGCGATTTCCGGACTCACGAACTCCCAGAGATAGCCCCCCAACGCGGCGCTCGGGATAACGACCGTGTTCCGCAGCAAATAGTACGTACCAGTCACACGGCCGCTCGAACCTTGCTCGGCGGGACCGACGATCAACGCCTTGTGCGAGGGTAGACCAGCGAACCGAAGCCCGGAGAACGCGAAGATGAGTACCATCGCCCACTGAAGCGGCAGTACCGCCGTGAGAACCTCTGGCCCACTGATGAGTACGAGAGGGAACAGGGCGTAGACAGCGAACCCCAACGCGACGACGGGTTTGAGTCCGACTCGCTCGGCGACTTTCGCAGCAGGTGCCATCGAGATGAGCGCAATCAACATCTCGACGCCGAGCAGGAACCCGAAGAACGCCTCCGGGGAGAGATCAATTGCGTATGAGAAGCCAGCCAGTGAGACGGTCGTCTCGAAGCCAACCTGATAGACCCGAGTGATCACGAGAACGAAGAAGACGTACACCATTCCGTTGGCGAACCGGACGAGCGTGTCACCGACGAGCAGTGGCCGGAGCGCCGACGGCATCTCCCGGAGGTCCGTCCGAACCTGTGCCAGCCCCTCGAACGAGTCACCGATGGAGTCCTCGCTGGCGTCGTAGAGGATGTGCTGAGCGACTGTCCCGATGATTCCGAAGACGACGGCGACGGCGAGGACGTACTGGAAACTCACCGTAAAGTCCGGATGGAAACTGATGAGGACGGCCGCGAGTACCGGCCCAATGAGGAAGGCCGTTCGCCGGAACGTCTCAGTGCTGGCGAAGCCAGCGGCCAACTGCGAGGGATCGGTCGCCTGCTTGACGACCGCAAACGTTGCACCCAACCCGAACGACTTCCAGCCCTGTGCGAGCAGCAGGCCGACGAAAATCCAGATCCAAGGCTGTATCGTAACGCCGGCGACGGTAATCACACCGAGATGCGGCGCGACGAGCCAGACCCCGAATCCGAGCGTCGAAATCAACCCGAACAGCGTGAGCGCATACCGTGACCCGAGTCGGTCCGAGATCGCGCCGCCAGGATACGGGAACACCGCCGAGACGATGTTGCTGACTGTCCCGAAGAGGCCGACGACGAATCCGGACGCGCCGAGGGCGACGATGTACTCGGGGATGTATCGGCTGGTCATCTGGAAGCCGAGGCTGAACGCGAACATCGCCAGCGACAGCACGAGCACGTCCCGCTCGAGCGCGAAGAACTGACGAAACGTATCCAATGGCGTCGTTTCGTCCGCTTCAACCGAGACTTGTTCCTGACTCATGGGACTGGTACAGTGGTTACTCGTTCGAGAGCCCGATGCGATCAAAGAACTCTTCGACGCGACGCCGGATCTCGTCGCGCTGATCCCGAACGGCATCTAAATCATTACCTCCCGGATGTTCAAGCTCCCACCGTTCGGCCGTTCCGTCCCAGTCGTCCGGCACGAACTCATCGACCGAACAACCCATCGTCACGATGTACGCGGCATCTGTCACTTCGGCGGCCGTTATCTGGCTGGGAGTGCGGTCGCTGATATCGATTCCCTTCTCGCGTAGTACTTCGATCACGTCGGCGTGGACATGATCGTGTGGGTCGGTACCTCCAGTAACGATCTCGAGCGTGTCGTCAAGTCCACGCTGCTCGCGCTCCCGTTCGGCAAACGCAGTCGCCATCTGACTGCGGCCGGCGTTACCGAGGCAAACGAACGCGACCGTGGTCATATGCGCAGTTCATGCTTCCGAGGTAAATAAATTTCCACATATTACTAACCACTATTGATTTACCACAGCAGGTCATATCTCGCGGTCAAGGCGTACAAATCAAGCTATGACCGACCGGAAGAATGCGATGCTCACGACCGAAGACCGACGGTGGCTGACAGGTGAGAAGCACTATGAAGGGGAACACGCCAAACAACAGCGCTACCAGCGCCGCCGAGATATCCGGGACCGGGTCTACAATTCGCTGCTCGATTTCACCATTCTCTTCGAACATCTGGAAGCCGACGAACGGGAGAAGTTGTTCGGGACGCCCGGGACGAAGCAGAAATCGCTTACTGACGACCGAGAGTTGACGCACGGAATCCGTGACGCGCTCGCGTTCCTCCTGTACAACACGGGAATCACCTCGCTGATGGGTGCCGATGGCAGTTCAGAACCCGTCGCAGAGTGGGTACTCACCGAAGCACTCGATCGGGCGGGGCAGAAAGACGGAATCCTCGTCGAGAACGTCGAACTCGACATCGACGCTGTAGACCTTCCCCAAGCGTCGCTTCTGGAGGACCTGAAAGCAGGAGAAGAGCTGTCGCCCCGGGAACTTCGGGCACTCCTCGAAAGCGAACACGTGGATATCCAGGACGTACAGGAACACGTCCGCAGACAGGTGTTCGACGATGAGTAACGGTAGACTCCGAACCCCCGGCCCCTCGCATCGAGTAGACTCGACAACACCGAATGCGTCCATCGCCACTAGTGAGGACTAACTCATGACGACGACAACTCGCGCCGACATGTTCGAACGGGAGCTACGGAAGCTCTATCACGCAGAACTCGAAATTCTCGACCTCCATGCCGACCTCGCAGAGGCCGCCGTCAGCGACGAGGTTGAGGCGCTGTTTACCGATCACGAATCGGACACCGTCGAACAGATCCACCGGATCGAGGGGATCTTCGAGGAGCTTGGCGAAGAACCGGAGGCAGCGGGCAGTCCGGTCATGGAGGGGATCCTCGCCGAGAAAGACGAGATCGTCTCGACGGATGCAGCAGCACCGCTTCGAGACCTGGACGTTCTGAGTACCGGGATGCTGAACGAACGGTTCGAGATCACGGTCCTCGACCGGCTATTGCTGTTGGCGACCGAACTGGAGCTGTCCGATGAAATCACGACGGAACTGGCGGCGAATCGGCAAGAGGCGAAGGCCGCACTCACCAACATGGAAGCCATCGTCGAACGGCGACGGAGCGATTCGGGATGAACGGGGAGTGGCGGCCCGCGGAGAACGTGAAGCAGCTTCGGACGCAGATTGCGTTCAACTCGGACCGGATCTACTTCCGCTTTCGATGGGAGCAGCCGAACCCCGGCGGCTGGATCCACGACATGCTCGTGTACCGTGATGGCGAGTGGACGCGATTTGCGAACCCATCGCCGTGGGTAGCAGAGGGCGATAACCCAGACCACACTGGGTTCTACGAGGATCGGGTGAGCTTCCTCCTCGACGACGGGTCAGTCACGGGTTTCGAGGAATTCGGCGGCTGGTTGACCGTCCACACCGGGATGCGGTCGATGCCCAGCGAAGTACCGGAATCCGAAGTACAGGCCCACGACCATTTCGGCTCGGCGGGGCTCGATAAGACTGACATTCGAAAGTACATCCCGCAAGCGTGCGAGGGTGAGTGGTGGGAGAACGACTGGCGGGAGATCAGATCGCAACACGAGCTTGATCAGCTCAAGCGAGACGGCGTGTTCCTGGACCTCCCAATGTGGCGGGCCCACCGCAGCAACCCGAAAGGATACGGAACCGACCATCACGTTCTCGACTACCGACATAGTGATCAGGGGCAGAATACCTACACGACACAGGACTGGGACCCGGACGATGGACCCGAGCTTATGTGGGATCCCGAGGTCGTCACTGGCGGGGCACTTGACTATCACGAGATCCAGAAGGGAAACTTCCCGGACCAGCAAACAGGCACATACGCGCTAGAGTTGGAGGACGCCGTCACGTTCGACCCAGAGGTAGCGGAGTGGGAGGGGGCGATGATTCCCCGTCGTCCGCTTCAGGAACCATTCGGGAGCGCTGCTGACTGGCGGGGCAGCGGCGTCTGGGAGAGCGGTGAGTGGACCGTCGAGATGTGGCGCGATCTGGAGACGGATCATCCGCTGGATACGAAGCAATTGGAGCCTGGGGGCGTGTACACTTGGACACCTGCGGTCCACCACGGGGCTGGCCAGCGCTGGCACTGGGTCGCGTATCCGTATAAACTCGGACTCGGCGTCGAACCGAACTACCGGGGAGAACACTCTGCACAAGGAACTGCGGAACTCGTCGCCGAGGAGTTCACTGGCGATGAGCCGAATTGGAGTGATATTTCGACGTATTCGATCCCGCTTATTTTTCCCGGGCTGCTTGATTGGACGGACCTTACGAGTGACGAGCACGCCCGATCCGCGAAGATCCGAAATGCTGAGATTACGATGTGGGAACTCAACGAGAATGATCTGACTGACTTTCGATAAGTTAAAGCATTGTGTATATCTTCTGTCTGTCTCGTTTGTCAGTATACTTCTTGTGATGAATACACTCCCTACATCTCGCACGCAGTTCCTGACAGATACCCGGTTCGTATCTACTTTCTCAGCGTGGTGAACTACTAGCAGTTCTCAGGTAGCATGACCACGTAGCTGGACAGGGACTTCACTGGGAACGGCGTTCATCAGCGTAGTTTTCCGCATTTGAATTTCCATATGTCACCGTTTGACGGATGATAGCCAGATGCCAGTATTAGAGGAAAGACAACATCTGCGCTTTGCCCCGCGGGCGTTCAACCGCTATCGGAACCCTGATCGGTTCCAGGAGTGGCTCGGTATCACTCCGTAGGCGTCTTCCACCGGATTTCGGACTAGGCTTACAAATCGGATATGAAGCTAACTGACGATACTAACTACTTTCACCCCGATAGAGCCAACATTATGACCCTTCTACTTGTTATTCCAACCAAGATTCATGACTCGTATCCTCCATGTTAGCGACACTCACCTCGGGAAACGCCAATACGGCGATGACACCCGTCGTGAGGACTTCGCTGACGCCTTCGACGCAGCAATCGACCTCGCCATCGACGAACAAGTAGACGCTGTCATCCACACCGGCGACTTATTCGACGACCCACAGCCAGGCGTCCCAGATGTGAACCGGTGTCTCGACACGCTCGCCAAACTGAACGACGCCGGCATCCCCTTCTACGGAATCGTCGGAAATCACGAACGCAAATTAGACGAGCAGTGGCTCGACCTCATCGATCGATTCGACCTCGTCCACCATCTCGACGAAACACCAACCCTAATGAACGACGATGTCGCCCTCTACGGTATCGACGCCATCCGAGCGCCATCCTGGAATACCTACGAATTCGACCTGGAGGACCCTCCGGCCTCGGCGGACGTGACTATCGTCTGTATGCACCACCTCTTCGAGGAACTCGTCCCGCCGCAGCAGGCGAACTACGAACTCCAGGAGGTCATCGACCAGCTGAATATCACTCCGACGGCGATTGCGCTCGGCGACTACCACGGCTACACAGAGGAAACGGTGGACGGCGTGCAGGCGTTCTATCCCGGTTCGACTGAGCGCTGTTCCACCAAGGAATCAGCGCCTCGAGGCGTCCTGCTGCTCGAGGCCGAAGCCGGTGACCTCGAAATCCGTCGACGCACACTCGACACTCCGGCGGGCGAAGCACCACGTGACTTCCTCCAAGTCCCGGTGCAATTCGGCGAACAAGACGGGCTCGGATTCGTCGAGCAGCGCCTTGAGGAAGCACTCGGCCCCGATGAGACCCTCGACGAACAGCTCGTGGTCGTCGAACTACACGGGGATGACACGACGGTTTCCCAGCGCGATGTCTACGAGCTGGTTGCCTCCCGGGGTGCAGGCGTCGTCCACGTTCAAGACAAACGCCGCGCGAGCGTCGATCTCGACTTCGAAGGTGGGGAAACGGATGTCGCGGATATCCAGTCACTCATCGACGAGACGATCAGCGAGTTAGACATCCAACCAACGAGTTCACGCATCGAGGAGGTCGTTCGGGCAACGGACGCGACCAAGGATTCGCACATCCGGAACGACGTCGAGGAGATCCTCGAAGAGGAGCGTGAAGCGCGGTTCGACGACATCGAGGAGGACCAGCAAACGGCGGGTGATGCGTAATGCTTCTGCGCGAACTCACCATCGAGAACATCCAGAGTTACACGCACGAAACGATCGACTTCGGGGACGGCGAGACGCTCATCTACGGGAAGAACGGCGCCGGGAAATCGACGATATTCCGGAGTGTATTCGGCGCGCTCTTCCCCCAGAGCGGCAAGCACGAGATTGGCGCGGATTTCAATCTCGCTGACTTCGTGCGCCACGACGAAGAGCCAGGCCGCATCGAACTCACATTCGAAGCCGGTGGACGGGACTACACTGTCGAGTGGGTCATCGATGCTGACGGTAGCACGGACTCCTGCGAACTCCGGTCGGACGCACTAACCGAACCGGTGTCCGGTGTTCGAAAGGTCGAGAACACAGTTAGCCAGGATCTGCTCGGGATGGACGCGTCATCGTTCGTCAGCAGCGTCTACGTCCAGCAGGGGGATATTGCGCGTCTCGTTCACGCTGACGAAGACACCCGGAAAGGGATTCTTGATGGCCTCCTTGGCCTGAGTCGCGTCGATGATTTGATCGACCGCGCAGTGAAGGCGCGCAGGGAGGCGAAAAACACGCGGGACGAGGCGAAGAACCGCCTTGCCGAGGCACGTGACCAGCTCGACGACCCCCCGGAGAAAGACACCCTCCAAGCGGAGATTGCTGACCTGAGCGAGCAAATCGACGAGAAGGCAGCCGAGATCGAAGAGTACGACGACGACATTGAGGATATCGATGAGCAGTTAGAGGGCTGGCGCGAGCAACTCGAGACGGTTGACGACCTGAAGGGCGACCGCGAGGAGCTGGCAGCCGAGTTGGAAGAGAAACGCGGGGAATACGAGTCCCACGGTGAGGACCTGGAAGGAGCGAAGGAGAACAAAGAGGCGGCCGAACGGAAGCAGTCGGAGGCGCGCGAGCGGATCTCAGAACTCGATGACTCTGTTGATGCGTACGACTTGTCCTCGGGTGAGGCCGCCGAAGCGGCACTCGACGATATCGAAGCAGAGCTGAGCGACGAGCAGGAGGAAAAAGCAGGTATCACTGCCGACCTCCGGAACGCGAAGCAGGAAGTCGAACGACTGGAGGGTGAGAAAGACGAGCGCGCGGAGGACTTGGAAGAAGCCGAGCGCGAATACGAACGACTCGAAGAGAATCTGGAAGCAGAGCGCGAGGAAGAAGAACGGTTGGAGGTGGAGCTTGCAGAGGCCGACTCCGAAGCTGAAGCCGCGGTTGACGAGGTTCGAGCGCGAGCCGCGGACCTCCCAGTCCCGGAGGATGCCGCGTTGGAAACGCTTCGTGACGACGAAATTCCAGACGCCCGTGACGAGTTGGCCGACGAGCGCGAAGAACTCGGGAACAAGATTGGGCGCCTCCAGACGAAAGAAGAACAACTGAGCGACCTCGGCGACGATGGTGTCTGCCCGGTTTGTGGCGCTGAACATGAGGGCGGCCACACAGCCGACGGCCGAAGCGTCGATCAAGCGCTCGCTGACACACAGGCGGACATCGAGGACTTACACGAGGAACGCGAGCGGCTGAGTGAGCAGCGGGACACCCTCTCAGACCTCCGAGAGGATGTCAACGACGCGCTGGCAAAGCAGGAAACCGTTCAGGACCTGGAGAGTGACTTAGAGGATGTCCAAGAGGAAATCGAGCGCTTGGAAGGCGAGCTCGAAGACCAGGAGGCAGCGATAGAGGAGGCTGAAGAGGAATTCGAAGCGGCCCAAGAAGAACTAGCAGACGCGCAGGACCGCGTCGAAGAGCTCGAGGACGACCTGGAGGCTGTCGAGAATCGGATCGACGAACTTGAGGACGTCAAAGAGCCCGTCGAGGAAGCCTGCGAGAAATACGAGGCAATCGATGATCTCGCGGGAGACATCGACCAGTACGAGCAGACTATCGAACACGCCCGCGAAATGCGGCGCGCGCTTCTCGAGGACATCGACGACCTCGAAGACGAGATCGACGAGATAGACGACGAGCTCGCGGATATCGATGTCGAAGAGTTGGAGGCGAAGATTGACGAGTACGAAGGCTACCGGGAAACCGCGGTCGAGGAGAAGGAAGCCGCGGAAGAGGAACACGAACGGCTCGTGCAGGAACGCGCGGACAAGAAGGCGGCGCTCAACACGGTTGAACAGCAGGAGGAGCGCGTCGAGACCCTCACCGAGCAGAAAGAGTGGGGCGACACCGTCGTGGAGGATATCAACGACATCATCGCGGGCTATGAGGACGTCAAAACCCAGCTACGCAAGGAGAACGTCGAACTGCTGAACGCCTACACGAACGAGGTCTTCAACGACCTGTACCAGAACCAGAGCTACGCCGGCGTTCACATCGACCAAGATTACACAATCAGCCTCGTGACCAGCGATGGCGCCCACATGAAGCCCGAAGTCACGAGCGGGGGCGAGAGCACGGTCGTCAACCTCGCGCTGCGTGCCGGCGTCTACCGCCTTGTGGCTAAGCGCGACAGCTCCGGAGGTGACCGTCTCCCACCGTTCATCCTCGATGAACCGACGAGCTTCCTCGACGACGACCACGTCGACGAGCTCCACTCCGTCATCCAAGCAATCTCCGAATGGAACGTCCCGCAGATTCTCGTCGTGAGCCACAACGACCGCCTCATCCAGAACGCCGACGCCGCGCTCCACGTCGAGAAAGACCCCGCTGAGGATGCGAGTACGGTCACACCGACGCATGGGGGGCCAGGAACAGGAGGCGTCGCCGGGGACGATGACTGATCCAAATACACTCGGAGCGCTCCGGGATGTCTTCAGCTCCATCGACGGCCGTGTTGACGACGCTGCTGACGAAGAGGACCGCCCCGCTACTGAGCTGTTCGAATACGTTGCCCGCCCCGGCGGTGACATTGAAACGCTTGAACAGCCAGCGATCAACCACGAGCTCGTTGACGACGTCCAAGATTGGGATGACCCGTGGCCGGTGACCTACGGCGTTGACGCGAGCACCACGCAGCCGCTCCAATTCAGCAATGGCCTCCTCCTCGGGGCTGCCAACGCCAAACTCGGGATCGGTGGCCAGACAGATCGCGCTGACCTCGCCAAGGAAAGCACCCTGACAACCGTCGTCTACTTCGACAATGAGGAGTTCGATATCGATGACCTTCGCCCGGAGTACGACAACGTTGACGCCGACGTGTTCCGGTTCCCAACCATCTCGTCTCGCCAGCGTGACCTCGCCGACTGGGTGACCGGGATTGCACGAACGTACGCGGAGGGACGGCACGCCCGCCGCCACCTAGACGACATCAACGGGCCCCTGTTCATCGACGGCCCGCTGTACCCGAGTCGGGTACTGCTCTGGACGATGTTCGCACAAACCCCGGACTCCAGAGAGACACCGCTGGACTTCTGGCCGGACATGATCGACGACATCGTCACTAACTACCTCCGGGTCGTCGAAGGCCAGGACCAAGCCGACCTCCCCGTCGCCGGGGTCGTCAAATCTCCGACCAGCACCCAGGTCGTCTCCGCGATTGAGGCAAAAGCGCCAGACGAGGTAGACACGCCGCTACGCTGGGGGAACGATAACCTGTTCTTCAGCGAAGCCCTGTACAATCCCGACGACTGGTACGGTGACGACGGCGCCGTCATCAGCTACACGACGTGGCTCGTCCAACGTCAGATGACGCCCGCGCAAGCGGACAGCGCGTTCGTCCCCTTGGAAGGTCTCGACGGCGTCGAATTTCGTCGCGGCGATGCCGCCGAATACCAGACGGCGTTCTTCTACGCTCGCATCCCGCTTCAAAACACCGTCGTCCGCGTCGAAGCCCCGCTGATGATGGTTCGAGACGAAACCGACCGCGAGCGACTTCAACGGAAAGTCCTTGCTGAAATCGCCGCGACTCGAAGTATTCCCTTTGCGATCGAAGCCGCGGATGAAGCCGCCACAATTAGCCGGGAGAACCGACAGCGGCTCCGGCGGGAACTCCAACACGCGACATCGGTTCGCACCTACAACCAGCTCCGCGGCTATAACGACCTGAACGACCAGGAGTGATTCACGATGACTGATTCAACAGACGATATGGCAGCAAAGTACGGTGACCAAGACAGTACCGAGGATGAACCCGGAGACGAAGCGATGGCAGACCCTGTTCTCGTCGACGAAAGTCTCGGACACGTTGCGCTCAAAGACTCCCAGTTGTTCGTCGGGCGGAGCGAGATGCAGATCGTCGCGTATATCGACCAGCGCGAACGCGATGGGCTCCGCGTCGGCAACTACGTCTGCATCCCGTATCCTGACGCGACAACTGCGCCGAATGAAGACGAAGTCCTGCTCGCCGCGATCGACCGCCTCGAATACCGGCCAATCACCGAAATCAATGACTGGGTGGATGGTGGCGGCTACAGTGACTTCGGCGAGCAGAACCTCGCCTACGTCTCCCATCTCGACCCGATCGCCATCGTCGAACACGATCGCCTCGAAGATGCTCTAACCAGACAGACCGTCGATCGACCGCCGAAACCCGGGGAAGATGTCCATCTGATCGAGGACGAAGAAGTCCTCCGAATCGGCCTCAATATCCCCAGTGACGGCATCTACATCGGCGACATGGCCGTCAGCGGCGACCTCATCCCGAATGACGACGAGCCTCTAACGTACCTGCTGTCGAATCCAAACGTAACCGATGGGACCGAAGATGAAGGAGAGCCCGCTATCTTCCGTCATCTCCTCGTGGCAGGGAGTACTGGCAAAGGGAAAACCCACTTCTCAAAGAACATCCTCCGCCAATGCGCCGTCTCGAAACAGTACCCAATCGAGATCCCGCCGGAAGAACAGGAAAAGTTCGGTATCGAAGATGACGTCCGCAGCCGGTATTTGAACCTGTTCGTGATCGACCCCGAAAACGAGTACGTCGAAATGCGCGATGACAACCCGGAGCTGTCGCAAGAGAAAATCGAAGAACTCGAGAATAAAGACATCGCCGTTGGTGGCCTCGGCGATGACCTTCAGGTGTTTGCTCCAGTCACGTCGAACAGTCAGCCGACACTCGACAATATTCGAACCTTCAGTATTCCCTTCTCCATCGTCGAAGATCGCCCACAACTCCTGCTCTCGTCACGAGCTGAAGATCCGACGTTCAACGCGCTCCGGGACATCCTGAACGCCTACTTCGACAAATTCGACGAGGATGGTGACGATGAACCAACATACGAGGACTTCAAATCCTGGTTCTACCAGCACGGAGACCAGTTCGTTCAGAACGACAACATCCTCTCCGCAGTCGAACGCCGGGTGACTGGCCCGATCTACGACCGGGTTTTCGACCACGGAACGACCAGCCTTGAAGATTATACGAACGACATATTCAACCGCGGGCAAGTGACCGTGGTTCCGACTGGCCACCTTCGCGGCGAAACGGAACAGTTGGTTCTGTTAGCGCTGATGACGCACATCGTCGAGAACAAAATCGACACTGGCGTCGATCATCCTCAAATCAAAGGAACGCCGCTGCTCCTCTGCGTCGACGAGGCCCACGAGTACCTCTCCAGTACGAACCGCCCCCGCGAGCAATACCTCGTCCAGAACTTCCGCCAAGCAGCGAAACGCGGTCGGAAAGACAAGTTCGGTCTGTACATGGTCACGCAGAATCCGCAGGATATCGACGACGAAATCCTCAAACAGACGAACACGCGCATCTACCTCGGTCTCCAACCTGAGGTTGTCGAGCGTATCCGCATTCCGGCTGACTACGAAGACCAGATTGTCACCTTCGACAAGGGCCAAGCGGTAGTTGACGCCCCAGACGTCCGTCCAGTCGAAGTCCAAGGGTTGGATGTCTGCGTGACTGACCATTCAAACTGAGATCAACGAAATAGGCCTGACAGAGGAGAAGCGCACGATACCCACTCTTTCCGAGAATGCGCAACGCCTCTCTCCTCGACTACTCTGTGCTTGAGAGGGGACTGATTCCGTTCTCAGGTTGCCCCGTATCCTGGACTGAAAACCAGGCTGCTCCAACCAAGAGGAGATTGCCGACGGTTGTCAGAATTGCTGTCAAGCTGAACAACGCGTGATGATCTGCGACATATGCAATATGGTCGGGATTGCTGATCAGGAAGTGGAACGCCCCTTCGAAAACAAAACTGGCGACGCCAGCACCGAATAAACCTATTGCTCCGACCCGGTGGTGACCAGTCACAATGAGCGCTGCACCCACGAGAGGGAGACCGTATAACGAGACCGCGGCGAAGGCCGCTATCCATCCAGTCGGGAGGATCGGAATTGCTACGTGAACCAGTCCGTGTAACGCTGTCAGCACCAGATGGCCAGCCACCGCGACGAGAGGGAGTGTCTGTCGTACCATCGGCGATTACATTGGTGACTGCGCGCGAGAGTCGGTTCCGCCGACTCCGTTCGCGTGCCGTTCGGCGAGCCACTCGGCCCACGTAACTGTCCCCACCAAGTGATCTGGACAGGTTGCGTGACCAGCTCGAAACGCTCTCACAGTCTTGTCGGGGATGGGAAACCTGATGACAGGACGGCAGAGGCTACGCGCATCGCGGTATGCCCGTGCGAGCTCGCCTACTGAGTGAATTTCCGGACCACCGATGGGACCGACTCGACCGCTCGCTGACAGCGTCGTGTGATCCACGATAACATCTGCGACCTCGCCGGCAGCAATGGGCTGAATCTGCATGTTTGTCGGCAGCGGCCACACCGGAAGTTTCGCCACATAGCCGAGCATCTCCGCGACGAACGAATGGAACTGCGTCGCACGGACGATCGTCGCCGGGACATCACTTTCCTCGACTGCCGTCTCGGCGGTACGCTTGTGATTGTAGTAAGAGAAAGGGATGTCGTCGATCCCGACGATAGACGGGTAGAGGAAATGCTCCACGTCGGCCTCCTCGGCTGCTTCGAGCAGGCGTTTTGTACCCTGGACGTCAACCGCCGCTGTGTCGCCCTGCGGGGCTGTCGCAGCGTGAATGACGACCTCGACGCTTTCGAGCGCTGTCTCGATACCAGTGTCCTCGGTTACGTCGAACTCCACCCAGTCGAGGTCACCGTCGGTCTCGTCGGGAGGCGAACGACTCGCCGCCCGGACAGTATGACCCGCGGCTCTGAGCCGCGACCGGAGTGCCATCCCGAGCGTCCCTGTTGCACCGGTCACTAGTGTTCGAACCATAGGAGGTAATTCGTCCCGTCGAGCCGAGTGGTTACTGCCGAGTGGGCTCGGTAGGTTTAAGACATAAATCGCGTACCATCGGTTATGAAACACATTCGGGTACGGATCACGGCCCATGGACAGGCGGGTGATATCCACCCGATGTACGGCGTGATGACCGAAGCACCGTTCATCGAGCGAGCGACGGCAATCCAGTGGAACTACACTGGTGACGCACTGGGAATCCTCCATTACGTCGTGGGCGACGCCGACGCGCTCGAGAGCGCGATGCAAGAGATCCCTGAGGTCGTCGGATACGACATTGAACGAATCGACGAGCGGTCCTGTTACGTGTACGTCCGGGACGCGACAACCGACTCACTTCAAGAAATGTTCAAGCCAATAACCTCTGGCGGCCTGGTCGTCGTTCCCCCGATCAAATACGACCCTGATGGGACCGTGGTGCTCTCGATATTCGGTCCTGATGACGAGCTACAGGATGCGATTGAACGCATCTCCGTCCCGGTTGACGTGACTATCGAAGCGGTGGGCGGTCTCCCCGGAACGACTGCTGCTGTCGAGACCCTTCTTACCGATCGCCAGCGCGAAGTCGTCGAAACGGCAGTGGACTTGGGATACTACGACATTCCGCGGACTGCCAGTCAGGAAGACATTGCCGTCGAATTGGACAGTGCGCCGAGTACAATCGCTGAACACCTACGTAAAGCTGAAGCGCGAGTACTCCGGACACAGGTTGCCTGAGGACGGGGACCTTCAAAATATGATATCTGCACCCCGTGCTCCCCAGCTATCGTAAATGACTGCGATATTGTTTCGTCCTCTTTCCTTTACCGACTTCGCTATGTCCGCTACCTCAGAGTAATAGCGTCACGCCGAGTGAAACGATGGCACTCGGAGTGTCCCTTCGGCGCTACGGTCGCACCGAGGTCGCGACCCGTCGGAACACAGGGCGCGCGTGCTCGCCTCGCCAGTCACCTTACCCGTCAGCTGTCGCCTGGTTCTGGTATTCTGGCGCATATCGCTGTGGCCGGGCGGCTCGCGGGCCGACGACGCCGATACCGCGCTCCCGGAGGCAGTCTTTCGTATACCTCGACATCGTCCCGTCGACGTCGATGAGGATGTCCTCAACTCGGCCACCATTGGGTGGAGCTGGATGTCGCTTCGCTGTGTACCATGCTTCCCGGCCGGCGCGATCGACCGTGTGCACGATGATGACGCCGGCGTGATCGATGAGCTCAATCATTGTCCGGTGGTGAGAGTGCGTGTAGTTGGGTTTCGAGGCGAGGAAACGGCCGGACTGGCCATCACCGCTCCTCGAGGTTTTTCGACGTTCAGAGATTATTGGGATCCGAGCTGTTACCAGTCGGCGCCGCTGAGCGCCTTCTGTTGCCACCTTCGTTGTAGCCGTCCGATCTCCATCTCGCCGGCGAGGTCGAACAGGGGCTCGACATCTCGTCGTGTGTACTCTCGGAGGGTTTCCTCGAGCGCGTCAACCGGGACGTCGGAGGATAGGCCGGCTCGGCCACAGAGGTAGTCGGTGCCGAGTTGAGGGATCCGCGCGTTCGTGACTTTCTCGTCGTCCCAGTAGACCGGGTCTGGCACGTTGAGTCCGTACTCGTCGAGCGCGTCTTCGAGCGAAGCCCACGAACTGTGCCGGCGCTGGTACTCGTGAAAGAGGTCACGATGCGACGGCAGCGACAAGGACTTGGCGACTGTCGCGGGTAGCTGCTCGGCGTTGGTTTCTTGCGCGAGGATTTCAGCGCGACCGAGGAGATGCCGGAAGTCGAAGCTCGTCCCGTTGAACGTGATGATGGTATCGACGTCGTCGTACTGTTGAATCCAGTCGCAGATACGCTTGAGGAGGCGGACTTCCGAGTGCGGATCGATGTCTTCGCGGAAGAGCACTTCGACCTCGCGGCCGTCCGTTTCGCGTGACCGGACACCGAGGCCGACCCCCAAGAGCCTAAACTCCAGGCTATCGAGAAAGTCGGGATCAGTACCGTCTGCATCAGGATCGGCCGGCACTGTCTCAATGTCGATTGCTAACATCCCTATCGTATCAAAAAGTAAGTCTGTCAGCGGTATAAACGCTAGCCTTTCATCGTTTTCCGGTATCTATGGAAATCGAGGGGAAGCGTCGGAATTGAGGATTACGGCGTGAATCCTTCGAGCCGTCATCTGCGTGGCGAATCGAACGACATATTGATATCGAGCAGATAGAGAAACTGAACTCTTCTGGAATTTATAGAAGTCGTTATGACGACGAGGAAATGAGTCCCGAGGAAGAATCGAAATATGTTATGAATAAGATAGATAGTGTATTTGGAGATATGATTGATGATGACTCGGATGGCTCACAATAGGAGTTATGTCCGCTGTTCAGTCAGCCACTCGAGGTCATTCTCGAAGACGGAGTGGATGTAGTGGCCCACGCGAGCCTGCTTCGCCATATGTGAGGTACATTCACGCTCGCGCGAGCCGAGTTGCTGACAGAAGGGACAGTGATTCTGGCGCCACCGCCCCCACGCTTCAAGCTCTTGTACGGCCTCCTCGTACGTCTCACCCTCGAACTCCCTGATTTCGAAATCACTGACACCGTACTGGCGGTATTTCTTCTGTGCTTCGTGGAGGCTCGGAATAATCGGTGGGTATCGCCCCCCGACAGCGAAGTCACCGAAACCGTCAAAACCATACTCACCAGCAATCTCCGGGCCCCAGTTGTACGCTTCGCCCTCGTACACGTTCAGCGCATTTGCTACGACAGCACGGTTCTCCGCAAAGATGTCCGAGAGTGCGTCAAGGTAGCTGTACCCACCTTCCTCCAGATTAGCCGTATCGAGGAGGTCGAGAATGACGAAATCGGATGAATCGATTTCGAGACCGAGTTCGTTTGCCCCCGCGAGTTCTCCGTTCTCACCGCCCTTCGAAAGGAGAAGTCGGACTGCGACCTCATCGAATCGCTCTTTTGCTTGGTCGTAGGAGTCGAGGAGTTCGTCGTTCGGTCGGCCAGAGATCACGGGAACGTCGATCTCGTCAGCATGTTCCCGGTAGAACTCGTTCTGTCCGCCGTAGCGTTCCAGAAGGGCGTCGATTTCCTCCTTGAGGGCGTGGTTTTCCTGTTCGGCGAGGTATTCCGGGAGTTCGATCAACAACTTATCGCCTGCCTGTCGGTACGTATTGAGGTTCTGCAAGTCCTCGGTGTCCGTAAGCTCAAGGAGGGGATAGAGGAGTTTCCCCTCCCGGAGTTCCCCGAACCGATTCAGACCTGAGAACTCCTCCATTACCTCCCGCTCGTTCCGGCCATCCCTGAAGATAGGGAGATAGATAAGTTCGCCGTGCGAGGCGTTCGGTACCATCTAGTACCCAATATACTTTCATTATGTAAATGCCTTCAGGTAACTCGAAGACCTGATTTTCCACATCTTTATCATACTTCCTGTAGGTTTCTCCGCGCGCGGAGGCGCCCCAGGTCACTTCCGAGGCGCGTCGACGCCTCTCCAGTCAGCGGCGCGCGGCGCGAGAAGCGTGGTAGCTGTTCGGACGCGCAGCGCGAATTTCGGCTCTAGAAAACCGCGTGACGGCGCGGTGTGTGGCCGGGAGCGTTAGTGTGCTGTAACTCGTCTGGCGGTACTGAGACCCGGTGAACCCCAAGCTATATGGCGATTTTCCTCGACTCCAAAATGGCTGGGATAGTTAGTGGGCCGGCGCGAATTTGAATCGCGGTTACGGCCACCCGAAGGCCGAAGGATACCAAGCTACCCCACCGGCCCGCACCTGTTCGAAGGTCAGCCGTTCCTTTAACGCTTCCGAAAGGGGGTTCAGGCGTCGAGGTCGTCGGGGCCGAGCGCGCCGGGAGCGTCGGTTCCGGGCTCGTCGGCGGTCGCGGCGTTGCCGCCGGTGAGCTGCTCGTAGACCGTGACGAGGACGGCGAGCGAGAACACCGTCGTGACGCCCGAGATGACGCTGCTGAGCGCCTGTCCGACGGCCGGCGCGAGGACGGAGAGGATGCCGGGGACGAGCCCGATGACGAAGCCGATGACGGCGAGGATGATGCCGAGGAAGAACAGCCGCCAGCGGTGGCCGGTGGCGAGCTCCCAGCTCCGGCTGAGCGAGTCGGTGATGCCGGCGTCTTCGAGGGCGACGAACGGCAGCGCGAACATGAGGCTGATGGCGATGTACAGCCCCGGGACGAAGAGGAAGATCAGCCCGACGAAGACGGCGATGAAAGTGAGGATGTTGACGACGATGCCGACGCCGGTCGCTGCTGCGAGCCGGCGGGTGTGCGTCGCGGTCGGGAACTGGTTGATGTCCTCGTGGAGCGCGCGGAGGGCGACGAGCGAGAGCGCGACGCCGCCAACCATGGCCAGCAGGACGACGACGATGGAGACGACGAGCGGGATGTCCAGGGCGAACGGGAGCGACTCGGCTGACTGCTCTACGACGTCCGCGGGGAGGTACCGCCTGTACACTTCTACCACTGCGGACTGGTAGAACACCTGGAACACGAGCTGGTACGCTACGTACAGCACGGCGAGTATCGCGCCGCCGCGGGTCGCGAGCCGTTCGACGCCGGAGGTCAGCGCGTCGCCGATGTCAACTGTCGGGGACATTTCGTCCGGGATTCAACGTCACTCCTGATAAAGATTCTTCACGAGCGGCGCGCGAACTGATTCGGCCGCCTTCGGGCTGAACCGACATCCTCCGGGGGCTACTGAGGCGTGCAGATTGCGGAGTCGGTATCGGGCGAAAATCCTGACGGCGGTCCGAGCGGTGTCGGCTCCAACAACCGAACACGAGAGAAGGAAAAGATATTCTGCCGAAAGACAAACAAAGAGTTTCTACCTGGGAATGAAAGGGGCGGAATCCACAACTGCATCGGCACCTTTATGATATTTGGTCCGCCAAAACGAAACAGGGAGTCACAGAATGCAAGCCGACGAATCCAACGACGGAACGGTGACGGACGCGGTGGACGCGGTATCGTCCACCGGCGCGAGCGACGGCGGCTCGGGAGGTGCCCGGTAATGGCGCGAGGGACCGCCGACTGGTGGCCGGACCTGCTGGACGTCGACATCCTCGACGACAACGCCGCGGAACTCGACCCGTACGGCGAGGACTTCGACTACGCCGAGGAGTTCCAGAAGCTCGACCTCGACGAGGTGAAATCCGACATCGAGGACGTCATGACGGACTCGAAGGACTGGTGGCCGGCCGACTACGGCCACTACGGCCCGTTCTTCATCCGGATGGCGTGGCACAGCGCCGGGACGTACCGCACCAGCGACGGCCGCGCCGGCGCGTCCGGCGGCCTGCAGCGCCTCCCGCCGGAGAGTAGCTGGCCGGACAACGTCAACCTCGACAAGGCCCGCCGCCTGCTCCAGCCGGTCAAGCACAAGTACGGCCGGAAGCTCTCGTGGGGCGACCTCATCGTCCTCGCCGGGAACGTCGCGCTGGAGTCGATGGGCTTCGAGACGTTCGGCTTCGCCGGCGGCCGCGTGGACGAGTACAAGTCCAACGAGGCCACCGAGTGGGGCCCCGAGACCGAGTGGGAGACGACTTCGCCCGAGCGCTTCGAGGACGGCGAGGTGGGCAACCTCAAGGACCCGCTCGCGAACACCGTGATGGGCCTCATCTACGTGAACCCCGAGGGCCCGTACGGCGAACCCGACGTCGAGGGCTCCGCGGCGAACATCCGCGAGGAGTTCGACAGAATGGCGATGGACGACGAGGAGACCGTCGCGCTCATCGCCGGCGGCCACACCTTCGGGAAGGTCCACGGCGCGGACGACGAGACGGAAGTCGGCCCCGAACCCGAGGCCGCACCGATCGAGGAGCAGGGCCTCGGCTGGGATCACGAGTTCGAGAAGGCCGGAATGATCACGAGCGGAATAGAGGGACCGTGGAACGCAACGCCGACGATGTGGGACACCGGCTACCTCGACAACCTGCTCGACTACGAGTGGGAGCCGCACAAAGGCCCCGGCGGCGCCTGGCAGTGGCGGCCCGCCAGCGAGGAGGACCGCGAGACCATCGAGAAGGCCCCGGACGCCCAGGACTTCGACGAGTCCGAGGAGCCGATGATGCTGACGACGGACGTCGCCCTCAAGCGCGACGACGACTACCGGGAGATCCTGGAGCGCTTCCAGGAGAACCCCGACGAGTTCCAGGCGGCGTTCGCGAAAGCCTGGTACAAGCTCATCCACCGCGACATGGGTCCGCCCGAGCGCCTGCTCGGCCCGGAGGTCCCCGACGAGACGTTCGTCTGGCAGGACCCGATTCCGGACGCTGACTACGAGATCATCGGCGACGAGGAGGTCGACGAGCTCAAAGAGACGATCCTCGACTCGGAGCTCACTCGCTCCCAGCTCGTAAAGACCGCGTGGGCGTCGGCGTCGACGTACCGCGACAGCGACAAGCGCGGCGGCGCGAACGGCGCCCGCATCCGCCTCCAGCCACAGCAGAGCTGGGACGTCAACGAGCCCGTGGAACTCGCGTCCATCCTCGAGACCTACGAGGAGATCCAGGACGACTTCAACAGTTCGCGTGAGGACGACGTCCGCGTCTCCATCGCGGACCTCGTCGTGCTCGGCGGCAACGCGGCCGTCGAGCAGGCGGCGGCCGACGCCGGCTACGACGTCGAGGTGCCGTTCGAACCGGGCCGCACGGACGCCACGCAGGAGCAGACCGACGTCGAGTCGTTCGAGGTGCTCGAACCGAAGACCGACGGCTTCCGCAACTACCTCGGCGACGGCGACTTCGACGACCTCTACGACTCCCTCGAGGAGCGCCTGGTCGACAAGGCGGAGCTCCTGAACCTCTCGGTGACGGAGCTGACCGCGCTCGTCGGCGGGATGCGCGCGCTCGGCGCGACCTACCAGGACACCGACCGCGGCGTCCTCACCGACCAGCCGGGGACGCTCACGAACGACTTCTTCGTGAACCTGCTCGACATGGAGTACGAGTGGGAGCCGGTCGACGAGGACGAGGAGGTCTTCGAGGGCTACGACCGCGACAGCGGCGAGCAGGAGTGGGAAGCCACCCGCTTCGACCTCATCTTCAGCTCGAACGCTCGCCTCCGCGCCCACGCCGACGTCTACGCGGCCGAGGACGGCGAGGAGAAGCTCGTCGAGGACTTCGTCGACACGTGGAGCAAAGTGATGCAGCTCGACCGGTTCGACCTCGAATAAGCCGGCCGAGCCGCCGGCCACGCGGCCGCATCGCTTCGACGGCACGCGCCTGACGCCGGGCCGGCCGCGGCCGCGCCGCCGACGTGCGACGACCTCGACCCGACACCGCCTCGAATTTTCTCGGTTTCGTCTTCCGTTCAGGTCGCTCCCGGGTTTCTGTGGATTTCGCGGTTCAGCGGCGAGAAGTCGATAGTTCACCGGCGAGCCGGTCACGGACTCGCGGCGCGGGGTCCGCGGAGCACGGCCGGACGGGTCGCCGCCGCGGTCAGTTCGTCGGGCCGCCGTAGTCGGTGTAGCCGTCGGTGTCGAGGTAGTTGTGCGCGACCGAGATGGCGTGGTCGGCGTGGATGGCGTCGGGGCCGAGCCGGACGCGGCGGTCGGCGGCGTCCGCGAGCAGGTCCGCCTCGGCGTCGGTGAAGTCGCTGTGGTCCGAGAGCACGAACACCGGGTCCGTCGGCGGGTCGGCGTCGGCGACGGCGGCGCCGTCCTCGTGCAGCTGGACCACGGTTCCGGAGAGCGCGTCGAGCGTGTCGGCGAGCCCCATTCGGTACAGTTCGACGCCGGGGCTGACGTCGGCCGGCATGTGGCCGATGGCGTCCTCGCGCTGTTCGAGCGCCTCGCGGACCCGCGCCGCGGTGGAGCGCTCGTCGGGGTGGAGTCCGCGGGCTGTTTCGCCGTCGAACCGGACCGTGTACTCGTCGCCGAGCACGAGGTGGACGCGGGCGTCCTCGCGGATGCCGTGCGAGAGGAACAGGCCGGCGTTCACGCAGCGGCACAGCAGGTCGAGTCGCCCGGCGGCGCCGGGGAGGTCGTCGAGCGGGAAGTCGGGGGTCGTCGGCGCGTCGTGGCCGCAGACGACGAACTGTCTCATACCCTTCTTCGAACCCGGACGCCCCTGTTCGTTCGGGTTCACCAGCGGACAGTCCTGTCAATTGAGGGTCGTAACTGTACGGTTCTCCTGTAGGCTGGCAAACTATTGTGTATTCCGGGGGGAAAAGATGAAATCCCTGTCTCACCGAACGGCACCTTTATATACAGCAGGTTTCCATGTCAGGGTATCCCAGTATAGAGGGACACACCCATGACAAACGACGACGTCAACCGCGTTTTCGACCGCATGAACCGCCGCTCCTTCCTTGCAGGGGCGGGTGCAGCAGGCGCAACGGCCCTGGCTGGCTGTTCCAGCGGCGGCGACAGCACGCCGACGGACAGCTCCGGTGACGGTAACACCGATTCGACGCCGACCTCTCAGCCCGGGGCGTCCCCCAGCAACACGCTCAACCTCGCGCAGGTCAAGAGCCCCATCGAGTTCGACCCGATCATCCTGAACGACGTGCCGTCCGATCAGGTCGCGATCCAGATGTTCGAAGGCCTCTACACCTACGACTCTGGCACCGGCATCGTGCCGGAGCTCGCGACCGGTGAGCCGACCGTCTCCGAGGACGGCACCACCTACGAGGTGACGATGACGACGGACGCCACGTTCCACAACGGCGAGCCCGTCACTCCCGAGGACGTCAAGTACAGCTTCGAGGCGCCGGTCGCCGAGGACACCGAGAACGCCTCGACGTTCAACATGATCGACACCATCGAGATTTCAGGTGAGGACACGCTGACGTTCAACCTGAAATACCCGTACGGGCCGTTCATGAACACGCTCGCGGCGGGGCGCATCGTCCCGAAGGAGTACCGCGAGAACAACAAGAAGGCGTTCAACACGTCCGCGCCGATCGGCTCCGGCCCGTTCAAGTTCGACAGCTGGCAGGAGGGGAGCTACGTCGACCTGCTCCGGTACGAGGACTACTGGGGCGAGCCGATGGCGAACCTCGAGAAGATCCACTTCACGCCGGTCACCGAGGCGACGACGCGCGTCACGACGCTCCGGAACGGCGAGAACGACGTCATCGAGCAGATTCCGCCGAAGCTCTACTCGACGGTCCGCAACATCGAGGACGCGAGCATCGACGAAGTGCCCGGAATCGGCTACTTCTACCTCGCGTTCAACTGCAAGGAAGGCCCGACGTCGGACCCGAAGGTCCGCGAAGCCATCGACTACTGCGTCAACATGGACGAAGCGGTTTCGAACTACGTCGAGCCGACCGGGATTCGGCAGTACAGCCCGTTCCCGGCGTCTATCACGAAGGAGTGGGGCTTCCCCATCGACGAGTGGAAGCAGATTCCGCACGACAAGAACATCGAGGAGGCGAAGGCGCTGTTCGACGAGGCCGGCGTCCCGACGGACTACTCGTGGAAGATCATCGTGCCGCCGGACGACAAGCGCGAACAGATCGGTATCTCGGTTGGGAACGGTCTGAAAGAGGCCGGCTTCCGGAACGTCTCCGTCCAGCGGCTGGACTGGGGCGCGTTCTTGGAGAAGTACAAGACGGGTAATGAGTCCGACTACAACATGTACACGCTCGGCTGGTCCGGCACGCCGGACCCGGACGCGTTCACCTACTACATGTTCGGCCGGACGAAGGACACGCTCGGCGTCACCAACGGCTCCTACTACGGCGCCAACAGCGAGCGCGGCAAGCAGGCTGCCAAGAAGATCGTGCAGGCCCGCGAGTCCGCCGACCGCGCGGAGCGGAAGCAGCTGTACACCGAGGCGGTGACGACCATCCTCGAAGACCGCGCGCACCTCCCGGCGTACAACCTGAAGAACAGCTTCGGCGTGAAGAACTACGTCAACGACTTCATGTCACACCCGGTGGACTCGTTCCACATCACGACCGGCCACAACAACGTGTCGGTCGACAAGTAACGCGCACGGCCCGCACGGGCCGCTTTCCGTTCACTTATACCGAAGTCGGTGTTACGACCGCAACGAGAACACACCTAGACAATGGGACGCGCACAGTACACGATTCGACGCATACTCCAGGCGGTACCGGTGCTCATCGGCGTCGCCGCCATCACGTACTTCCTGATGGAAGCGATGCCTGGTGACCCGGTGAGCATCATGCTCGGGCCGTCGCCGAGCGCATCGCAAGCCGCCGCCATCCGCGCCAAGTACGGGCTCGACAAGCCGGTGTGGGTGCGGTTCCTGAACTACCTCATCGACGCAGTGCAGCTCGACCTGGGTCGCAGCCTCTACTACAAGGTCCCCGTGACCCAGAAGATCGCCGAACGGCTCCCCGTCACGCTGCTGCTGCTGGCGTCGAGCTTCGGGTTCGCCATCGTCACGTCGATCCCGCTCGGCATCATCTCGGCGAAGCGCCGCAACAAGCCGACCGACCACGTCGCGCGCGTCGTCGCGCTGCTCGGCGTGTCCACGCCGTCGTTCTGGATCGGCCTGATGCTCATCATCATCTTCTCGTACCGGCTCGGCGTGCTGCCGGCGACGAACCTCGTGATGCCGTGGGCACCGGTCGCCTCCGTCGAGGGCGCCACCGGCCGCATCGACGTACTCATCAAAACCGCACAGCACCTGCTGTTGCCGACGCTGTCGCTCGGCACGCTGCAGATGGCGGCGCTCACCCGCATCGAGCGCTCGTCGATGCTGGAGGTGCTCGGCGAGGAGTACGTGAAGCTGGCACGGGCGTACGGCGTCAAAGAGACCACCATCCTCCGGAAACACGCGTTCCGGAACGCACAGCTCCCGCTGATCACGCTGCTCGGGCTGCAGCTCACGAGCGCCATCGGCGGCGCGGTGCTGACCGAGACCGTCTTCTCCATCAACGGGATGGGGCGGCTCATCATTACCGCGATCAACAACCAGGACTTCGCGCTGGTCGTCGGGACGACGCTGGTGTTCGGCCTCGTGTTCGTGGTCGGTGTCATCGTCACCGACCTCTCGTACGCGTACGTCGACCCGCGAGTCACGTTCGACGAGGCAGAGTAACACATGGCTACGACAACCAACACGGACGACCACGACGACGCCGCCGACGAGCAGCCCGAGGCGCGCGTCGGGTGGCGCTACACGCTGACGCAGGTGCGGCGCGACCCGACGGCGCTCGCCGGGCTCGCAATCATCGGCGTCGCCATCGTCGTCGCCGTCATCGCGTTCATCGACGGCATCCTCTTCGAGTTCCTCGCACAGTACGCCTTCTTCGCGAACCTCGGCATCGAGCAGTACGCCATCGCGAAGGCGGTGTGGGTGAGCCCAATCGCCGAAACCGGCGCGCCCATCCTGCGGCCGCCGATGTTCGTCACGAACCAGCTGTACCCGAACGACCCGGGGACGTTCGCCCACCCGCTCGGCACCGACCACCGCGGCCGCGACGTGCTCGTCCGGCTGTTTTACGGCACCCGAATCGCCATCACGGTCGGCGTCGTCTCCACCGGCGTCGCGCTGCTCGCAGGGATGCTCATCGGGTCTATCGCCGGCTACTACGGCGGCCTGCTCGACGACGCGCTGATGCGCGGCGTCGAGACGCTGTACGCCATCCCGTTCCTCGTGCTCGTCATCGTGTTCATGGTGGCGTTCGGCCGCAACCTGACGTTCGCGATGATCGGCGTCGGCGTCGCCAACATCCCGACGTTCGCGCGGCTCATCCGGTCGCGCGTGCTGTCCGTCCGCGAGGAGGACTACGTCGAGGCGGCGCGCGCCGCCGGCGTCCGCGACCGCAACATCATCATGCGGCACGTCATCCCGAACAGTTTCGCACCGGTGCTGGTGCAGGCGACGCTGCAGGTCGGCGTCTCCATCCTCATCGTCGCCGGCCTGTCGTTCTTGGGCTACGGTGCGCAGCCGCCGACGCCGTCGTGGGGGCAGATGCTGTCGAACTCCCGTGACTACATGCTGCCGAACCCGTGGTTCAGTATCTGGCCCGGCCTCGCCATCCTGGTGACCGTGGTCGGATTCAACCTCCTCGGTGACGGCCTCAGAGACGCACTCGACCCCCGCATCAACAACTGATGAGTACCGAAGAACCACTCCTGAAAGTCGAGAACCTGAAGACGCAGTTCTTCACCGAGGAAGGCACCGTCCGCGCCGTCGACGGCGTGAGCTTCGAAGTGAACGAAGGCGAACTCGTCGGGCTCGTCGGCGAGTCCGGCGCCGGCAAGTCCGTCGCCGCTCAGTCCATCATGCGGCTCGTCGAAGAGCCCGGCCAGATCGTCGACGGCACGGTGACGTTCAAGGGCCGGAAGCTCGTCGACATCGAGGAGACGCCGGACGGGAAACTGGAGCCGTCCGACGAGATGCTGACCCAGCGGGAGATGCGGCAGGACATCCGCGGCAAGGAGATCGCCATCATCTTCCAGGACCCGATGGAGTCGCTGAACCCGGTGTTCAAGGTCGGCAATCAGCTCCGCGAGTTCATCGAACTGAACCGGGACGTCACGACGGCGGATGCGCGCGAAATCGCCGTCGACATGCTGCGCGAAGTCGGCATCCCGGAGCCGGAGGTCCGGTACGACGAGTACCCACACCAGTTCTCCGGCGGGATGCGCCAGCGCGTCCTCATCGCGATGGCGCTCGCCTGCGAGCCGAGCCTCATCATCGCCGACGAGCCGACGACGGCGCTCGACGTCACCGTCGAGGGCCAGATTCTGGACCTCGTCGACGACCTCCAGGACAAGTACGACACGTCGTTCATCTGGGTCACCCACGACATGGGCGTCGTCGCCGAAATCTGCGACCGCGTCAACGTCATGTACCTGGGCGAGGTCATCGAGCAGGCCGACGTCGACGACCTGTTTTACGACACGAAACACCCGTACACGGAGGCGTTGCTCCGGTCGATTCCGCGCCCCGACCAGACGGTCGAGGAGCTCGACCCGATCACGGGCGTGATGCCGGAGGCCATCAATCCGCCGAGCGGCTGCCGGTTCCACACGCGGTGCCCGGAGGCCCGGGAGATGTGCCGCGAGGTGCATCCGGCGTACGGCGACGTGAGCGACGAGGACGCCGAGCCGCACCGCGTCTCCTGCATCAAGTTCGAGGACGTCGGCTACGACGACAGCGAGCCGCTCGAAACCGAGGCGACCGGCGCGTTCGCCGGCGGGCTGACCGAGATGCGCGCCGGCGGAGACGGAGGTGAGACCGATGAGTGAGACACACGAGGACCGCGAACCGCTCGTCAGAATCGAGAACCTCACGAAGCACTTCAGCCAGTCGAGCGGCCTGCTCGACGCGCTGTGGCCGAAGTCGCCGGTGAAAGCCGTCGACGGCGTCACCTTCGACATCATGGAGGGCGAGACGCTGGGGCTGGTCGGCGAGTCGGGCTGCGGGAAGTCGACGCTCGCGCGGACCGTGCTCCGGCTGGTCGACCCGACCGACGGCGCCGTCTACGTGAACGGCGAGAACCTCGCGGAGCTGTCCGGCTCTGACCTCCGCGAGCAGCGCCGGAACATGCAGATGATCTTCCAGGATCCGCAGTCGAGCCTGGACCCGCGGATGAAAGTCGGCCCCATCGTCGAGGAGCCGATGAAGGCGCACGGGCTGTACGAGGGCGAACGCGAGGAGCGCGCCCGCGACCTGCTCGAGAAGGTCGGGCTCGACCCGCAGCACTACAACCGCTACCCGCACCAGTTCAGCGGCGGGCAGCGCCAGCGCATCAACCTCGCGCGGGCGCTCGCGGTCAACCCGGACTTCATCGTCTGTGACGAGCCGGTGTCGGCGCTCGACGTGTCGATTCAGGCGCAGGTGCTGAACACGATGCAGGACCTCCAAGAGGAGTTCGGGCTGACGTACCTGTTCATCGCGCACGACCTCTCCGTGATTCGGCACATCGCCGACCGCGTCGCCGTGATGTACCTCGGCAACGTCGTCGAACTCGCGGAGACGGAGGAGCTGTACGAGAACCCGCAGCACCCGTACACGGAGGCGCTGCTCGACTCGATTCCGGTGCCGGATCCGCGGTCGACCGGGACGCGCGGCGTCCTCGAAGGCGACGTCCCGTCGCCCATCGAGCCGCCGAGCGGCTGCCGGTTCCGGACGCGCTGCCCGAAGCTCATCCAGCCCGACCAGTACGGCATGAGCGACGACGAGTGGGCGGCGGTCCGCGAGTTCACCCGCGCCGTGAAGCGCCGGACGTTCGAGGCCGAGGGCCGCGACGACGTCGACGAGGCGTTCTTCCCGGACGGCTACCCGGACGGCGACGCCGGCAGCGTCGTCGCCGACGCGGTCGACGACGTGCTCGCGGGCGACTGGGAGGACGCCGCGGACCTGCTGCAGGAGTCGTTCGCAGAGCAGAGCATCTGCGCGGAGGAGACGCCGGCGTACACCGTCGACTCGGAGTTCGGGACCGCCGAACACCGCGCCGCCTGCCACCTCCACCGCGACGAACACGGCGCCGTGAACCTCGGCGACGGCGTCGGCGCGGACTCTGACTCCGCGCCCGCCGACGACTGATGCGCCGAACCTCCGCCGAACGAACCCTTTTCCTGCCGGGCCGCTGCGCACTGGTATGACCATTCTCTGCACCGGATACGAGCCGTTCGGCGACCACGAAACGAACCCGTCGGGCGCGGTCGCCCGCGAACTCGACGGCGCGACGGTTTCGGGCAACGACGTCGTCGGCGACGTCCTGCCGGTCGTTCTCGGTGACGCCGGCGGCCGGGTCCGGGCGCTCATCGACGAACACGACCCGTCCGCGGTCGTCGCGACGGGCCTCGCCGCGGGCCGCTCGGCGGTGTCCGTCGAGCGCGTCGCGGTCAACGTCGCGGACACGGCGGGAACGCCGGACAACGACGGCAACGACCCGGTCGACGACCGAATCGACCCGGACGGCCGCGACGGCTACCTCGCCACGCTGCCCGTGCGCCGAACCGTCGAGGCGTGCCTCGACGCCGGCGTCCCGGCGCGCGTCTCCAACACCGCCGGGACGCACCTCTGTAACGACGTGCTGTACGAGACGCTGGCCGCGCTGGACGGCACCGGCGTCCCTGCCGGGTTCGTTCACCTGCCGGCGACGCCCGAACAGGCAGCGAGAAAAGCGGGCGACGACGCCGCGGCCCGCGGCGGAAGCGTCACGCCGAGCCTCCCGCTGGACCTGCAGACCGACGCCGTCCGAATCGCCTTCGAAACCGCGCTCGACGCCTGAGTCGCTACGCCGACTCCTCCGGCCGCGCGGCGTCTCCGCCGTCGGCGTCGTCCACGGCGTCGTCAACGCTGCCGTCGACGTTGCCGCCGTCAGCGACCGCGGCCGCGTCCGCTCCGCCGCCCTCGTCGGTCGACGCGACGGTCCGCTCTCCGTCGAGCGCGTCGCGGCCGGCGGCGGTGGTCCGGTAGATGCTCTCGCCGCTGACGGCTTCGAGGTAGCCGAGCGCGGTGAGCGACTCGATTCGGCGCTCGACGAGCGGGACGTGCAGGCCGGTGTTCCCGGCGACGAGCGCGGGGTAGTCCGGGCCGTCGGCGGCCAGGTAGGCGAGGACGCGGCGGTCGGCGTCGGTGAGCGTGGCTGAAGGCGGCATAGTGTGGTACTAGTTGGCACGGAACAAAACGTTGGCGGCGGGTCGCCGCCTGGCCGCGGCGCCGCCACTCGTCCGCCGCCCGCCCCGCGGCGACGCCGCGTTTCTGCCGCGTCCCGCGGTGGCTGCCGGAAGTAGGCGCCCTGCTCCGCCGGGACCCGGACACTCAAGAGCGACGCGGCGGACGCACATCGCATGCGACTACCCTCCGCGGTCGTCGGGGACGCACAGACGAGCGGGTTCGCCTGGCGGACGCTCACCGAACTGGTCGACGTCGGGAACCGGATGGCGGGCCAGGAGGGCGAACGGCGCGGCGCAACCGTCGTCCGCGACGCCTTCGACGACGCCGGCTGCCGCGACCCGCACGTCGAGGAGTTCGAGATTCCGGGGTGGTGGCGCGGCTCCTCGTCGCTCGAAGTCCACGAGCCGCACCGCCGCGTCCACGACGGCCAGCAGGACGTCCTGGCGCTGCCGGGCTGCACCGCCGGCGAGGCGACCGGCCGCGTCGTCGACGTCGGCGACGGCACCGAAGCCGAGTTCGACGCCGCCGGCGACCTCGACGGCGCCGTCGTGCTCGCGTCCTCCGACACCCCGGAGTCGGCGGACCGCTGGATTCACCGCATGGAGAAGTACGTCAACGCCGCGGCGCGCGGCGCCGACGCCTTCGTCTTCCGGAACCACCTCGACGGGTCGCTGCCGCCGACCGGCGAAGTCGGCTACCACGAACGCCCCGGCGACATCCCCGCTGTCGGCGTCTCCTGCGAGGTCGGCATGCGGCTCGCCCGGTACGCCGACGCCGGCTGTGAAGTCACGGTCTCCGTCGACTGCCGGAACGAGCCGACGACCTCGCGGAACGTCGTCGCCGACGTCGGCCCGGACACCGACGAGGCGGTGCTGCTCACCGCGCACGTCGACGCCCACGACGTCAGCGAAGGCGCCAACGACAACGGCGCCGGCTCCGCCATCGTCGCCGAGGTCGGCCGGCTGCTCACCGACGTCGACCTCGACACCCGCGTCCGACTCATCACGTTCGGCTCCGAGGAAATCGGGCTGTGGGGCGCCTACCACGCCGCCGACGCGCTCGACCTCGACGACGTGCGCTGCGTCGTCAACCTCGACGGCGCCGGCTCCTCGCGCAGCCTCCGCGTCCACACGAACGGCTTCGACAGCGTGAAGCGCGTGTTCGCCGGCGTCACCGCCGACTTCGACGCGCCGCTCGTCACCGACGACACCATCTCGCCGCACGGCGACCAGTGGGCGTTCGTCCAGGAGGGCGTCCCGGCGGTGATGGCGTCCACCGTCTCCGAGCAGTCCGGCCGCGGCTGGGGACACACCCACGCCGACACGCTCGACAAACTCGACTCCCGCGACCTCCGCGACGTCGCCACGCTCGTCGCCGAAGCCGTCGCCCGCCTCGCCGCCGACGACGCCGACACGCCCCACCGCAGCCGCGAAGCGATGCGCGACGCCATCGACCCCGGCTACGAACAGGAACTCAAACTCGGCGGCCGCTGGCCGTACGACGACCTGGAGTAGCCGCCTTCCGAGCGACGGCCCGCTGCCCCGCGTTCGGGTCGATGCTCCTTCGTTCGGATCGCTCGCCCGGCTCCGCGTCCGGCGTCGCTCTCCCGCACCTCCATACCATCAGGATTGTTTATCACGTACGAATCTATATTTAACTCCGCACATATGGCGTAGTTGGCTCATGAACTGTACGATACCTGGCTCACGAACAACTATTCCTGGCGTCTGTCCGATTCACGATTCGAGGGCCGGCGAGGGGGGCCGTGAGTAGGCCGAGCTGGGTCATCGAGGCCGTCGCGCGCCGCGTCGGCGCCGACGAAGTCGTCATTCCGGAGGTCGTGAGCGCCGAACAGGTGTCCGCCGACATCTGACACGGCGCGAAGTCGGCCGCACCCGCCGTCTTCGGTGGTGACTTTACGGCTGCCGCCCGTACCCGGAGCCATGACCGAACCCGACCTCGACGAGTTCTCGTCGCGCCGCTCGACCGTCTACGGGCAGCGCGGCGTCGTCGCCACGAGCCAGCCGCTCGCCTCACAGGCCGGCATCTCGGTGCTGGAGGACGGCGGAAACGCCTTCGACGCCGCCGTCGCGACCGCCGCGGCGCTGAACGTCGTCGAGCCGACGTCGACCGGGCTGGGCGGCGACGTGTTCGCGCTGTACCGCACCGCCGACGGCGAGGTCGGCGCGATGCGGTCGTGCGGCCCCGCGCCGCAGGACGCCACCATCGAGAACGTCCGGGACGCCGTCGCCGACGAGCAGGGCGTCGACCCGAGCGACGCGGAGATGCCGGACACCGGCGCGCACGCCGTCACGGTCCCCGGCACCGCCCGCGGCTGGGAGACGACGGCGAAGACCTTCGGCGAGAAGTCGCTGTCGGAGCTGCTCCGCCCGGCGATTCAGTACGCCCGCGACGGCTACCCGGTGTCCGAGGTCGTCTCCGCGCAGTGGCAGCACGGCGAGGAGCTGTTCGAGGACGACAACGCCCGCGAGGCGTTCCTGTTCGACGGCGAGGCGCCGTCGACCGGCCAGACCGTGACGCTGCCGCGGCTCGCGGACACGATGGAGCGCATCGCCGAGGAGGGCGCGGACGTCGTCTACGAGGGCGACGTCGCCGAACAGATCGCCGACGAGGTGCAGCGGCACGGCGGCTTCCTCACCGTCGACGACCTCGCGTCGTTCGAACCGGAGTTCCTCGACCCGGTGTCGACGACGTACAACGGCGCTGAGGTGTACGAACTCCCGCCGAACAACCAGGGGCTCATCGCGCTCGAAGCGCTGAACGTCGCCGAGGAGGTCGGCGCCGGCGACTACGACCTGGACTCGCCCGAGCGCGTCCACTACTTCGCGGAGGCGATGAAGCTCGCGTTCCACGACGGCCACCGCTACATCACCGACCCCGAGTTCGAAGACCACCCGCCGCTCGGCAGCAAGCGGTGGGCGAAGCGGCGCGCCGAGCAGGTCGGCGACACCGCCAACCACGACGTCTCCTTCGGCGTCCCCGACGCGAACGCCGAGGACGCCGACACGGTGCTGCTGTGCGTCGCCGACGACGAGGGGAACGTCGTCTCGTACATCAACTCCCGGTTCGCCGGTTTCGGCTCCGGGCTGGTCGCCGGCGACACCGGCATCGCGCTGCAGAACCGCGGCTCCAGCTTCTCGCTCGACCCGGAGCACCCGAACTCGCTGGCGCCCGGCAAGCGCCCGTTCCACACGCTCATCCCGGCGCTCGCGGACTTCGCGCCCGACGACGACGAGCGGGACGACTGGGCGGCGTTCGGCGTCATGGGCGGCTACATGCAGCCGCAGGGGCACCTGCAGGTAATTTCGAACGTCGTCGACTACGACCTGCCGCTGCAGGCGGCGCTCGACCGGCCGCGGTGGCGCTACCGCGAGGACGGCGCGCTCGCGCTCGAACCGCACTTCGACTCGCACGCCGCGGCGAAACTGGTCCGGAAGGGCCACGACGTGGAGACGCTGCCGGCGGCGCTGTTCGGCGGCGCGCAGATCGTCAGAAACGAGGACGGCACGCTGTCCGGGGCGACCGAGCCGCGGAAGGACGGCAACGCGCAGGGCTACTGAGCCGGCGGCGCCGCCGAGGACCTAGTTTTCGGTCTGTTCGTCGGGGACGCCGCCGCCGCGTTCGACGTCGCCGAGGTCGGGGTCGAACAGCGCTTCGACGGGGCAGTCGAAGTACGCCGCGAGCTTGAACGCCAGTTCGAGCGACGGGTCGTACCGCTCCCGCTCGATGGCGTTGATGGTCTGTCTCGTGACGTCGACGGCGGCGGCGAGGTCCGCCTGGCTCAGGCCGGCCTCGTCGCGCCGCTCGCGGAGGTCGTTGTTCATGGCCGGTGGCGGAGCCAGAGGTAGACGGCGCCGAACAGCAGCCCCTGCAGCGACACCGTGTACAGCGCGCCCTCGAACACCGGCGAGAGCGCGTACAGCCCGATTTCGTCGGCGACGACCAGCCCGGGCCCGGCGAATATCATGACGAGCGCGGAGGCGGTGAGCGTCGCGGTGCTGGCGCGCCGCTCCAGTTGCGTGTCGCGCTCGTCGAAGACGGTGACGGGCGACAGGAAACAGAGCGCGAGGAACGCGATGAAGCCGAGCCAGTAGACGCCGACGCCGACCACCGGGTAGCCGGCGGACGACCCGGCGACGAAGCCGAGCGTGCCGACGCCGACGCTGCCGTACATCAGCCGGCGGTACCGCCGGCGCCTGGAGGGCCGATTCGTCGCGGAGTGTTCAGTCGAGTTCATGGTGTGGACGTAAAGCCCCGTTCCGTAAAGAGCGCTTTACAGGAAAGTGTACTTTACACTCGCACTTAGTTCTACCGCAGGGAGCGCCTCGGACCGTCCCTCGTGCCGCTCCCGGCGCAAGCGACAGATGAATGGCGGCGCGTCGCCTACCCGTCGCCGTGCCACAGCCGCGTCACGCCCCCGACGAGGCCGACCGGTTCGGCTTCGACGACACCCGCGACTACCTCGGCGCCGCCGTCTCGCGGCTCCTCCCGCGCCGACTCGTCCGCGGCGCGCTCGCCGTCTCCGTCGACACCGACCGCGACAGCTACGCCCCCGGCGACCCGGTCGAAATCCGCGCCACCATCCGGAACCGCTACCCGGTCCCGGTCGAGGTCGAAACCGCGTCCCGCCGCCGCTGGGGCTGGACCGTCGACGGCCTCCTGGAGGCGAGCGACGAACCGCGCCGCGACCCCGGCGGCACCGGCGCCTTCTCGTTCCGCGCCCGCGAGCCGAAGACGGTGACGTGGACGTGGGACGGCCTCGTCAAACACGTCGACGGCGACGGCACCGAACGCTGGGAGCCGCTCGCCCCCGGCGAACACGACCTCCGCGTCTACGTCGCGACCGCCGCCGAGAAGCCGGCCGCGACGACGACGATTCTCGTCGAGTGACGCGGCGCCCCGACCGGAACGCGGGCGTCTGCCGACACCGCTCCGATCGGTACCGACTTCGGCCGGCACCGCTCCGGCCCGCGCCGACTCCTGCGGGCGCCGCTCCGTCCGCGGTCAGTCCAGGAAGAAGTCCTCGTCCTCGAACGGCTCGTCCTCTCCTTCGACGGCGAGGACGTCGAGGGCGGTGACGACGGCGCCGACGCCGAGCAGGCCCGCGAGGCTCGGCTCCGTCCGGCCCTCGTCGCCCGAAATCAGCTCCTTGATGTAGAGGCCGCCCTCGCCGTGGATTTCGACGGTGGCGTGCCGGTCGTCGTCGAGTTCGGCGTCGACGTCGTACACGTCGCGGGTCCGCGTCTTCGCGGCGCGGCGGTGGTCGACGCGGTTCGGCGTGAACTGCTCGACCGTCGCGCCCTCCAGGGTCTCCGCGGCGTCGGCGAGCGCGTCCGCGTCGACGTCGCCGTCGAACTCGACCTGCGCGCGGTAGCGCTTGCTGGCGTCGAGCCGCTTCACGCGCTCCACCATGTCGTGGGTGCAGCGGCGCAGCCCCTCGACTTCGACCTTCCCGTCGGCGAAGGCGTTGATGTCGGCTTCGAGCCGCTCGGCGTCGACGCTGCGGCGCCGCGGCTCCTCCACCTCGATGACGAACGGCCGGCCGGTGCCGAGCATCAGCGCGTCGACGTCCTCGCGGCCCGCGCCGTGGAACACCGAGTCGACGCCCTCCATGACGTCCTCGACGACCGGCGCCGTGAGCTGCTGGACGCTCTCGGGGTACAGGTAGCCGGTGCCGTCGCAGGTGTCGCAGGTCTCGCTGCCGGCGCGGCCGGTGCCGTGGCAGTCCGAGCACGGCCACTCGGTCTGCGGGATGTCGCGCTCCAGCTTCCGGTAGCGGCCGTAGACGAACGCGGAGTTGACGGTGGCGTCGACGCGGTCGTCGTCGAGGTCGAGCAGGAACTGGACCTCGGGCCGGTCGAAGTCGACCTCGGCGTCGAGCAGCCGGCCGACGCGCTTGCCGACCTCGCGGTTGAACTCCTTGCGGAGCGGCTCGCCGGCGTCCGGGTCGAGCCCGGCGTCCTCGCGAAGCAGCACGTCGTTCTCCTCGGCGAGCGCCGGGACGCGCGTCCCGACCTGGTACGTCCGGGTCTCGTAGCCGTCGGCGGCGTCGGCGGCGCGTTCGGCCCACCGGTCGAACTCGGCGCAGCGCCCCTCGCACACCCAGCAGTCCTCGGGGGCGCCCGCCGAGAAGTCCTCGTCGTCGGCGAGCGCGACGGCGACCCGGAGGCCGCGGCCGCGCTCGGCGTTCCCGAGGCCGAACGAGCGCTCGGCGAACGGGCGGCCGAGGCAGTTGTCACAGAGCGGCCCGGTGCGGAGCAGCCGCCGGGCCGCGGCGAGCACGTCGATGTCGTCCATACCGCGTTCATCGTCGCGGCCGCCGTTACACTCTTTCGTTCGCGTCGGCGCCGGACGCCGCCCTGTCGCGGCTCCTCGCGCGCAGCCGGCGTCGTCGGTGTCGCCGACGCACCGCCGCCGCGTACGACGTGGACTCGTCGCCGCCGCGGCCGAGCCGTCGACGGACCGCGGCGACGCCGGCGAGCGCGGCGAGCAGGAGCGTGCCGAGCAGGAACAGCGCCAGTGCGCGAATCGTTCGGGTCACGGCTCGCCGTACGCCGCACCGGCGGAAAAGCGGGGGCGACGTTCCGGTTCGCCGAACCGTCGCCGGCGGCGTGTCTGCGGCGCTGCGGCTACGCGGCGTCGGCGGCGGCGCCGTCCCCCGGGTCGGGCGGGCGCTGCCTGACGCCGTCGACGCGGACGTCGTTGACGCCGAACGTCGCCTCGAACGCCTCGGCGAGCGCGTCGGCGTCGCCGTCGGCGTCGCCGGCGAGCGCGAGCGTCGCGTCCGCCTGCACCGTCAGGTCGTTCAGACCGGGTTCGATGCCGCGGAGGTCGACCGACTCGACGGCGTCGACGCCGTCGAGGCGACCGAGTTTCGTTTCGACGCCCTCGGCGAGGTCGCCGGGGGCTGCGCGGGACACTGCGACTGTCATGCTGGCGTCGGCCAGTCGGCTGAGTTGGACCGACATAGGCTCCCGGCGCGACTCGAACGCGCCTGCGGGCCGGCTCCCGGGGAGTCGTGGCGGAGCCACGGGAGCCGCGCATGCGAGACGCTCCGGGGTGAACTGAACGGGCACGGAAAACGTCGTCCGCCTCCGTTCGGGTCACCCCGAACACGTCGTCGCTTACGCGGCGATGGAGACGGACGGTACGTCGAACCGCTTCCCCTGCATCCCCGCGTCGGCGTTCGGGGTGCACGGCCGCCACCCGCCATACGCGGCGCTCGCCCCGGTGAGGCGTGCGCCGAGTGCGGTGGTGGTGGTCATGGGGTATCGGTCGACTCGCGTCACCTGGGCTGTTTACCGGGTAACACTTAACCGTTCGGTTGGCGTGTGGGGACGTGACACGGCTCGCCGTGGCCGGTACAGCGGGCGCGCCCCGGCGGCTCCGTCCGGCTCGACGCCGCGAACCCGGTGACTCGGCCGGGGTCGCAGGGGAGACCCAAACATTGTAGGCCCAACCCTCTTTCTGTGTAGCCGTCACGAACGACGTGGAATGCCGGAATGCATCATCACGCGGCGCGGGGGCTGTGGGCCCCGCGCCGAACCCAGTGGGTGCTGGGACACGACTGTGGAACCCCGGGCTACGCGGCCCCGTCCGTCTCGTTCGCGCGGAGGACGATGACGACGACTCGCTACGGGCGCGAGCACGCAGACGAACAGGACGCAGAACCGGTGGACCCCGACGAGGTCGACGACGACCAGCTGGTCCGCACCGAGGACGGCGAACTCATCCACGAGGACACCGGGCTGGTGGTCGACGAGGACAACGTCGACCACGGCCCGGAGTGGCGCGCGTTCGACGCCGCCGAGCGCGACGAGAAGAGCCGCGTCGGCTCCCCGATGACCCAGACGATGCACGACAAGGGGCTGACGACGAGCATCGACTGGCGGAACAAAGACTCCAGCGGCCGCCAGCTCTCCTCGGAGAAGCGCAGCCAGATGGAGCGGCTGCGGACGTGGCAAGAGCGCATCCGGACGCAGGACTCCGGCGAGCGCAACCTCCAGCTCGCGCTCAGCGAGATCGAGCGGATGTCGTCGGCGCAGGGCGTCCCGAAGTCGGTCCGGGAGGTCGCCTCGGTCATCTACCGGCGCGCGCTCGACGAGGACCTCATCCGCGGGCGCAGCATCGAGGCGATGGCGACGGCGTCGCTGTACGCCTCCTGCCGGCAGGAGGGCATCCCGCGCAGCCTCGACGACTTCGTCGGCGTCGCGCGGGTCGGCCGCCGAGAAATCGCGCGGGCGTACCGCTACATCTCCGGCGAACTCGACCTGGAGCTGAAGCCGGTCGACCCGAAGAAGCACGTCCCGCGGTTCTGCTCGGAGCTCGACCTCTCGGACGACGTCGAGCGGCGCGCCACCCGCATCGTCGAGGAGACGACCGAGCAGGGGCTGCACGCCGGGAAGTCGCCGACCGGCTTCGCCGCCGCCGCCATCTACCTCGCGTCGATGCTGAGCAACGAGAAGCGGACCCAGTCAGAAATCGCCGACACCGCCGACGTGACGGTCGTCACCGTGCGGAACCGGTACAAAGAGCAGATGCGCGCCATCGACGTCGGCGCCCTGTAACGCCGGCGCCGCGCCATCGCGACGGCCCGTTTTCGCCGCCGTTCGCTCCCTGCCGCGTCGACCGCGACCGCGCCGCCGACACCCACGTCGACCGTGACCGCGACAGCACCCGCGACCGCGCCGCCGCGACGACCCTGTTTCGAACCGAAACGCTTTGGCTCGGCTTCCGCCTCACCCTCCCCATGGGAACCACGCTGGTCATCGAAAACGGGACGGTTCACACGCAGACGGACCGCGGCACCATCGAGGGCGACGTCCACGTCGAGGGCGGCGAAATCGTCGCGGTCGGCGATGTCGACGCGCCCGCGGACGCCGAGGTCATCGACGCGTCCGGGCTGCACGTCACGCCCGGGCTCATCGACGCGCACAGCCACGCCGGCATGGCCGAGTGGGGCGAACCGGAGGACGGCGACTTCAACGAGGGGACGAGCGCGACGACGCCGCACGTGAACGCGCTCGACGGCTTCCACCCGCGCGACGAGGAACTGAAACACGCCTTCCAGAACGGCGTCACCGCGGTCTCCTCGCGGATGGGGAGCGGGAACGTCATCGGCGGCGTCATCTGCTCGATGAAGACGTACGGCAGCGTCGCCGACGAGATGCTCATCCGCGAGGACGGCATGAAGGCGGCGATGGGCGAGAACCCGAAGCGGTTCCACGGCGAACGCGAGGGGCGCCAGCCGTCCACGCGGCCCGGCGTCGCCGCGACGCTCCGGCAGTCGTTCATGGCCGCCGAAGACTACCTCGACCGGAAGCGGAGCGCCGAGGACGAGGGCGAGCCGTTCGAGCGCGACCTCGGCAACGAGAACCTCGCGCGGGTGCTTGAGGGCGACCTGCCGCTGCGCGTGCACGCCCACCGCGCCGACGACATCATGACGGTGTTCCGCGTCGCCGCCGAGTTCGGCATCGACGACCTCTCCATCGAGCACGCGACGGAGGGCCACGTCGTCGCAGACGAGTTCGTCGACCGCGACGTGCCGGCCATCGTCGGGCCGTCGATTTCGAGCGCGTCGAAGTACGAACTCCGGAACATCACGTTCGAGACGCCCGGCATCCTCCACGAGGCCGGCGTCCAGGTCGCCATCCAGACGGACGCGCCGGTCGTCCCCCAGCAGCACCTCGACGTCTGCGTCGGCCTCGCGGTCCGCGAAGGGCTGCCGGAGGACGCCGCGCTGGACGTCGTGACGACGAACCCCGCAGAGATTCTCGGTATCGACCACCGCGTCGGCACGCTCGCCACCGGGAGCGACGCCGACATCGCCGTCTGGGACGGCCCGTTCTACCGGTTCGACACCCGCACTCAGCACGTCGTCGTCGACGGCGAACACGTCTTCGACCGCGAGGCCGACGCCGTCGACCCGCGGGACGCGTACGCCTGGTAGCCGGCAGGGGACAGCGCGCCTGCGCGCAGCGGCCTTCTCATCGGCGATACGCGCGGCCGAACCGTGAAGTGTGTTGGCACGGAACGCCGCGACATGCAGGTCCGTGAGGTGATGAGCGACGACCCGGTGACGGTCGACGTCGACGCGTCGGTGCAGACGGCGGTCGGACGGATGCTCCGCGAGGGAATCGGGAGCGTCGTGGTCACCAGCGGCGACGACCCGGCCGGGATTCTGACGGAGACCGACGCGCTGAAGGCCGGCTACCTCGCGGAGCGCCGGTTCGCCGACATCCCAGTCACGAAGGCGATGACGCGGGACCCCGTGACGATTCCGCCGTCGGCGACGACGCGACGCGCCGCCAACCGGATGCGCGCCGAGGACGTCAAGAAACTGGTCGTCGTCGACGGCATCGACCTCGTCGGCGTCGTCACCGTCACCGACCTCGCGCGGAACCAGACGGCGCTCGTCCGGGAGGCCCACCGCATCGAACGCGGCCGCGGCGGCTGGGAACCGGACTCGTAGCAGCCCGCCACCGCCCGTCCCGGCGTTCGGGAGATGACAACGGCTTAGTCCGCGCTCGCCCACCTGCCGGTCGTGCTCGGCGCCGACGAAGCCGGAAAGGGGCCCGTGCTCGGGCCGATGGTCGCCGCTGCGGTCCGCGCCCCGAGCGACGCGCTCCCGGACGGCGTCGACGACTCGAAACGGCTCTCCGCAGCGCGCCGCGAGGCGCTGGACGCGGCGCTCCGCGACGACCCGGCCGTCGACGTCGCCGTCGCGGTGATTCCGGTCGACCGCATCGACGCGCCCGACACCGACATGAACACGCTGACCGTCGACGGGCAGGCCGAGGCGCTCGCCGCGGTCGCCGCCGACGGCGACGAGGCGGTCGTCGACGCCGGCGACACCAGCGAGTCGCGGTTCGCGCGCCGCGTCCGCGAGGGCGTCGCCGACCGCGGCGTCGACGTCGCCGTCGCGGGCGAACACGGCGCCGACGAGTCGTACCCGGTGGTCGCCGCCGCGTCCGTCGTCGCGAAGGTGGAGCGCGACCGCCGCGTCGCCGCCATCGCCGACGAGTACGCCGCCGACGGCGACGTCGGCAGCGGCTACCCGTCCGACCCGACGACCCGCGAGTTCCTCAGCGGCTACGTCGCCGCCCACGGCGACCTCCCCGACTGCGCCCGCCGGTCGTGGAGCACCTGCGACGACGTGCTCGCCGCCGCAGAACAGTCCGGACTCGACGACTTCTGACCGCAGACTGCCGCCGCTGCTCCTGCGCCGCTCCTCGCCCTGTTCTGCCTGATTCGCTTCTCCCGGCCGCCGTCAGAACGCGTCGAGCGACTCGCCGCGCTCGAACGCGAGCAGCGCGCGCTTCGCGTCGACGCCGCCGTGCGCCGAGAAGCCGCCGAGCGACGACGCGCCGACGACGCGGTGACACGGCACGACCACCGGCACCGGGTTCGCGCCGCACGCCTGCCCGACGGCCTGCGCGGCGCTCCCGACCTCCGACGCGAGTTCGCCGTACGTCCGGGTTTCGCCGTACGGGATGGCCGCCATGGCGCGCATCACGTCGCCGAGGAGCCCGTCCGGGAACGCGACGTCGACGTCGAACGTCCGCCGGTCGCCGGTCTCGTACTCGCGGAGCTGGCGACGGAGCGCCGCGGCCGAGACGCCGAGCACGGACTCGTCGATGTCGTAGGTGTCGCCGAGGACGTCGGCCTGCATACCGGAGAATCGGGTCGCTGCGGGCTTAAGCGTACGCACCGGCGGCTACCGAACCGCGGCCGGTCGGCGTGCGGCTCGCGCGGTTTGTCCGGCTCGCGCTGCTCGCGGACGCGGTCACTCGAACGGCGGGAGCCGCCACGCGTACGCCACCAGCGCGGACGCGGCGAGAAGCGCGGCGATTGCCAGCGCCCACGTCGGGACGCCTGCGGACCACAGCGTCGACACCACGACCCCGGCCAGCGGCACCAGCACGAGCACGCCGACCGCGATTCCGGCCAGAATCGTCAGCACCGGGTGGCCGCGACCGTCCAGTTCCTCGCGGGCGACGCGGCGGGCGACCCGTTCGACCTCCGCCTCCGACAGCCCGGTTTCGGCCTCCGACGGCTCGGCTTCGGCGCCGTCCGGGTCTGCGTCGTCGTCGGTCGGTGAATTGGAGGGCACGGCCGTGGCAACGGCCGGACCGATAAAAAGTGATGCGTCGGCCGCGCTCGACTCCGCGCGGCGCGGACGGTCCGGAAATCCGGAACGTCACCCCCGGTTATCCGGGTGCCGGCCGTCGGTCCGTCCATGCCGACGCCCCCCGAGACGGACGCCGAGTGGAAGCCGGTGTACACCCCGTTCAGCGCGGACCTGACCGACGTCGTTCACGCCGCCGACGGCCCGTACGCGGTCGGGACCAGCGGCGTCGTCGCCGGGAAGCGCGGCGGCGGCTGGGAGGCCGTCGTCGACACCGGCCCCGCCGACAACAACAGCACCCTGAAGGCCGCCGCCGTCACCGACGACGGGCGGCGTGTCTGGTTCGTCGGCGCCTCCGGCGCCATCGGCGCGTACGACCTCGACGAACGACGAAAGTACAACTACACCTACGACGGCGACGCCAGCCCGGAGTGGCACGACGTCACCGTCACCGGCCCGGTCGGCGAGGAGCGCGCCTACGTCGCGAACGGCTCCGGCGCCGTCGTCGAGTTCTCGGTCACCGGGACGGACGTGACGTTCGGCGCGACCCCGAAACCCGGCGACGGAGCGACGATTCGCGCCGTCCAGGCCGCACCGAGCGGGGTCGCCTACGCCGTCGACACCTCCGGTCGCGCCTACGAGAACGCCGGCTCCGGCTGGAGCGCCATCGGCAGCCTCGAAGTGCAGCTTGCGTTCAACGACATCTACGCCGGCCCGGAGGGCGTCTACGTCGCCGCCGGCGACGGCCGCCTGTACCGCTACGACGACTCCGGCGAGTGGACGCCGGTCCGCGTCGGCCAGAATGCGCTCCGGTCCGTCGACGTCCACGGCGGCCGAATCGTCGTGCTCGCGGACGGCGCCATCTACGAGCGCCCCGTCAGCGGCGGCGAGTGGACGTCGGTGCCGACCCCGACCGGGAGCGACCTGCTCGCGCTGGCGCTCGGCTACCCGGACGTCGTCGTCGGGAACGCCGGCACCGTCGTGAACCGGCCGCCGCACCACCCGCCCGAGCAGCCCGAGCCGACCCCGGACGAGCAGCCGGCGGAACGCGGACAGGTGTGCACGCTGCTCGTCGAGGCGCTCGTCGACCGGCTCAGCCGCGCCGAACTCGTCGAACTCATCGAGCGACGCGACCGCTGTGACACCGCGCTGGTCGAACAGCTCGACGAAATCACGGCGGAGCGTCGCCGCGAACGACTCCGCCGCCTCCCCGTCACCCGGATTCCCGCGGCGCGAACCCGGGTCGACTGCGAGCCCGTCGAACCGCGAGCGGAACGCCGCGTCGAGTACGAGCCGGTCGAGTACGAGCCGGTCGAGTACGAACCGGTCGAGCGCGTCGAGTGCGAACCGCGACCGGGCGGGGAGCGCCGTCGCGAGCGTCGCGGCGAGCGTCGCGGCGAGTCCGGCCGGCGACGGGCGGACTGTGCGGAGCCGGAGCGGTACGAGCGCGGCGAGACGCTCACCGTCGCGGAACTCGAACGGCTGCTCGAAGCGTAGCGGCGGCGGCCGGCGGCCGGCTCAGCCCGTCGTGACGATTTCGACGACGTCGCGGTGTTCCAGTTCGGTGTCGGCGCCGACCTGCCGGTTCGTCCGGCAGTCGATGCCGTGGAGGAAGCCGTCGCCGATGTCCGAGTGCAGGTGGTACGCGAAGTCCTCGGCGGTGGCGTAGCCGGGCAGCACGAAGCAGTCGCGGAACGGCCCCTTGCTCCAGTCGCCGTTGGCGCTGCCGGGGAAGACGGCCTTCGCGTCGAGTTCGTCGAACAGCGCCGCCTCGATGACCCGCTGGACGCCGGTGCCGTCGAACGCCTCCACGAACTCCCGTATCTGTTCGAGCCCGCGCTCCTGCTCGGCGGAGACGTCGCCGACGATGTCGAAGCCGTCGTCGCCCTGCGTGTAGTCGACGACGCCGCCCTCGGCGGCCTTCTTCAGCGCCTTCTCGGCGTGCGCGCTCGTCGGCACGACCGTGAGGTGGTCGTACTCCGGGTCCGACGTGATCTCGTCGTAGTTCTCCTGTGCGGCCGCCGTGTCCATCTTGTTCGCCGCGACCACCATCGGCTTGGTCCGCTTCCGAATCTCCTGTGCGAGCGCGAACCGGTCGTCGTCGTCCCACGGCTCCGGGTCGAGTTCGAGTCCGAGCGACAGCACGACCTGCTTGATTTCGTCCTTGTTGGTCTTGAACGCGCTGAGCTGCTCGGCGAGCACGGATTCGAGCGTGATTTCGTCGCCCGGGTTCGGCCCCTGGTACATCGACTGGAACTTCTCGATGCCCTTCTCGAGGATGCCGAGGTACCACTGGTCCAGTTCGGCTTCGAGGAAGTCGATGTCGTCGCGGGGGTCGTGGCCCTCGGTCGGCTCGCCTTCGATGTCGGTCTCGCCGGAGAAGTCGACGACGTGCACGAGGACGTCGGCCTCGTTCAGGTCGGAGAGGAACTGGTTGCCGAGGCCGTTCCCCTCGTGGGCGCCGGGGATGAGCCCGGCGACGTCCACCAGTTTCACCGGGACGAACCGGGTGCCGTCCTCGCAGAAGCCGTGGTTCGGTTCGCACGTCTCGTCGAACTCCGGGGCGGCGCAGTCGATGCCGACGTACGCCTCGCCGATGCTCGGGTCGATGGTCGTGAACGGGTAGGCGCCCTCCGGGACGTCGTTCATCGTCGCCGCGTTGAAGAAACTGGACTTCCCCACCGAGGGCTTCCCGACGAGGCCGACCTTGTAGCTCATTGGCCTCGCTGGGCCGCTGACGAACGAAAGGGTTTCTACCCGACGGCGCCGTGGCGAGCGTTCGCACGGGTCGCGCCCGCGCCCGCCGCGGCCGAAACCGGCGCCGCCCGGAGCCGCGGCGAAAACCGCACGACTGCGGCGCGTCGCGGCCGCGGTCACGTCACTCCCTGTCTCGGAACGCCTATACGTCGGAGTCGCCTCGAACACGTAATGAATCTCAGCTACGACGACGCCCTCGACAGGGCGTACGACGACCTGCCGGAGACCCCCGCGGAAGCCGGCGACCGCCTCCAGGTCCCCGACCCCGAAGGCCAGACCGACGGCGCGTTCACGCGACTCACCAACCTCGACGCCATCGCGGACGCGCTCTCCCGCGACGCCGACCACCTCCACAGCGCCATCCAGCGCGAGTTCGGGACGAACGGCCAGTTCGAAAACGGCGTCGCCCGCTACAACGGCTCGTTCACGGTCGCCGACTTCGAGGCCGCCATCGACGAGTACGTCACCGAGTACGTCACCTGCTCCGAGTGCGGCCTCCCCGACACCGTCCTCAAGACCGAAGACGGCGTCAACATGCTCCGCTGTCAGGCCTGCGGCGCGTTCCGCCCCGTCGAGAAGCGCTCCGGCTCGGCGTCCCGCTCGGCCGCGACCCCCGACATCGAGGAGGGCGAGACGTACGAACTCAAAATCACCGGCACCGGCCGGAAAGGCGACGGCGTCGCCGAGAAAGGCAAGTTCACCATCTTCGTCTCCGGCGCCCGCGAAGGCGACGTCGTGAACGCCTACGTCCACAACATCTCCGGCAACCTCGCGTTCGCCCGCCCCGTCTGAGGCGGCGACCCCGGTTTCTTCTCCCCGCATCGTTCGACGGCCCCGCCGCACCGCCCCCGTCCCGGGACCCGCGCCGCCACAAGCGGTTTCGGCGTGGCGGCCGGTCACAGACGTATGAGCGGAAGCGACGAGGAGAGCGACGACGGGAGCGACGACGGCTTCTTCGCGGAGCTCCGCGACCGCATCGAGTCCGGCGAGGAGACGCTGGAGTCGGTCGTCGAGGAGCTGACGGTGGAGTCGCCGCCGCCCGGCACCGCAGACCACCCGCGGGCGCACGTCAGCCGGAGCCTGCAGCGCGAGATGGCTGAGACCGGCCACGACCCGGCGGCGACCGCCGAGGCGGTCCGCGAGCGCGCCGCCGACAACGACCGCACCGTCGCCGAACAGCTCAGATACGAGTACGAGACCGCGGATTCTCAGGAGTGAGGCGCGGAGCGGCAGCGCTTTTTCCCGCCGTCACGAACCCGGCGCCGTGACCCGCCTCGACGTCTCCGACGGCTTCGACGTCCACGACCACCGCGCGAACCTGAAGCTCCTCCGGCAGGACGCCGGGTCGATGACGCTCGCGAACCCCGAAGGGCTCGGCTGCCCGGCGTGCGACCGCGCGTTCGACCGGCTGTTCGTCACCGACGACGACCGGGTGTCGTTCGGCGACCCGCCGTCCGGGCCGCTCTGTCTCGTCCGGACCGACGACCGGCTGCTCGTCCTGACGCACTGACGGCGCCGCGGCTTTCAGTCCGGCTCGTCGGACTCGTCGGCCTCGTCCGGCTCGTCGCCGCCGCCGTCGCCGGACGTCTCGTCGGTCGCGGCCGCGGCGGCTTCCTTCGCGGCCTCCGCGTCGTCGGCGACGGTCTCGGCGGCCTTCTTCGCGGCCTCCGAGGCCTTCTCGGCGGTTCGCTGCGCCGTCTTCGACGTGCTCTCTTCGACGTGCTCCCAGTAGACGAACAGTGCGAGCGCCGCGACGAACAGCGCCGCCCACGCGACGAGCTGGGCGCCGTAGTCGGTGCCGACGGTGAGCAGCACGCTCTTCGAGAGCATCTGCGACACCGTGGAGCCGACGACGACGGAGCCGAGCATCTTCCGGCTGAACACCTCGTCTATCCGCCGGACGACGTCCGGGTCGGGCGTCTCCGGGAGGAGCCCTTCGAGCGTCGCAGCGACCCGGTGGAGCCGCGCCGCCGCGCCGTCGCGGAGCCGCGTCGAAAACGGGGTCGGCGTCGCCGCCGACTCGGTCTGCTCGCCCATGGCGCCACGGTCGGCCGCGCTCCCCGTAAGGCCGCGAGAACCGAGGAGACGCGGCGGACCACGGCGAGCAGGGACGGCGACCGACGGACGCCGGGGGGCAGTCCGCGGGTGCCGTGCGGACGCGCCCGGTCACGGTGCCGTCACCCGTTGCGCGTCGCCGTTCGTCGCCGCGTCGTCACCCGTTGCGCGTCGCCGTTCGTCGCCGCGTCGTCACTCGTCCGCCGGGTCGAAGTCGAGCGCGACCGAGTTGATGCAGAACCGTTCGCCGGTCGGCTCGGGGCCGTCGGAGAAGACGTGGCCGAGGTGGCCGTCGCAGTTCGCACACAGCACCTCGACGCGCTGCATGCCGTGGCGGTCGTCCTCGCGGAGCGTCACGGCGTCCTCGTCGGCGGCGTAGAAGCTCGGCCAGCCGCAGCCGGCGTCGAACTTCGTCTCCGAGTCGAAGACGGCGGCGCCACAGCCCGCACAGCGGTAGACGCCGTCGTCGTCGCGGTCGACGTGCTCCCCGGAGAACCGCGCCTCCGTGCCGCGTTCGCGCAGCACCTCGTACTCCTCGTCGGTGAGGCGGTCGCGCCACTCCTCGTCGCTGTCCGGGAGCGTCGCTTCGCCGCGGGGCGCCGCTTCGGCGGCGTCGTCGCTGGCCGCGTCGTCACGGTCGGTCGGTGTGTCGGCGTCGCTCACACTCTGTCGTGGGGCGCGAGAACGGGTAAATGCAGCCCCGGCGGCGTCCGCCACGGCGCCCGCGCTCGCAACGGCCGTCAGTGGCAGATGGCGGGGAGGTCGGTGAGGTCGTCGATGTCGTACGTCGGCGACACGGACAGGTCGTAGTTCCGGCGGTGCGGCCGGCGGATGAACGCCGAGTCGACGCCGGCGTTGTGCGCCGCCTCCACGTCGCTTTCGTTGTCGCCGACGAACAGCGCCGTCTCCGCGTCGAGGTCGGCGAGCGCCCGGTCGATGTAGTGGCTGTTCGGCTTCTTCCGGCGGAGGCTCTCGACGGTCGGCTCGCGGCCGTACGCCGTCCCGAACAGGTCGTCGACGCCGTAGTGGTCGAGGACGTAGTCGACGGTCTCCTGCTGGTTCGACGAGACGACGCCGAGCGGCGCCGACAGCTCCCGGAGCGTGTCGATGTCGTCGTACAGCCGCTTCCGGCCGGCGTGAATCTCGCGGCGCTGCGCCTCGAAGGCGGTCCGGTCGCGCGCCGCCCAGAACTCCCGCGGCGTCAAGTCGTACGTCGCACACACCTGCTCGACCTGCTCGGGGGTCACGCCGACCACCATCGACTCGACGTGGTCAGGGTCGGGGTCTTCGACCGACAGCGACTCGAACGTGTCCCACGCCGCCTCGTGGAGCACGTCGTAGCTCGTCCGGCCGACGAGCACGCCGTCGTTGTCGAAGATGACTGCATCGTACACCATTTGTCGGCGATGGGCGGCGTACCCGTAAAAACGTTTCAGGTGGCTGAACGCGCCGCGTCGCCGAGAGGCTCTCCGCCGCGCCGCCGCGCCGAGACGGGGACGCCGCGCTGCCGCGCCGCTGCACCGGCCGGTCGGCTCAGTAGACGCCGGGGATGAGGCGGTACGGCGTGCGGTCGCAGTAGTCGTCGTAGCCGTCGAGGTGCCGGCGGAGCGCGCGCTCTTCGACCCGGATTCGGTGGCCGTAGCCGGCGAGGACCGCCGGGACCGTGACGGCGACGCCCGGCCACGTGCCGAGCGCGAGACTCAGCCCCACGTACAGCAGGACGCCGGCGGTGTACGTCGGGTGCCGGACGACGGCGTACGGCCCGGAGTCGACGACGCCCTGCGACGCCGAGACCGTGACCGTCCGGGAGAAGGCGTCGCCGAGCAGCGCCACGGTGTACCAGCGGAGCGCGGCGCCGCCGACCTGGAACGCGATGCCGACCCAGAACAGCGGGACCGCGGCTGCGTCGAACGTCGCCCACTCGGGCGCGACGAAGCCGAGCACGAACGCGACGCCGGCGGCGACGCCGAAGGTGGCGTACAGCACGTACTTCGAGTTCGCGTCGTGGTCCGCGCCGCCGCCGTCGCGACGCAGGGCGTCGACGAACTCGGGGACCACCCAGGCGGCGTACGTCGCCCAGAACACGTAGCTGTACGGCGACTGGAGGAACGGCGGCGTCATGTCGGGACGGTTCGTCGTTGCCGCCGCCGCGGAACAGTGTTTCGGTGGCTATCCTCATCGCCTGACGTCCGCTGCCGCCGGTCGCGGCCAGCTTCCAGCCTCCAGCCTCTGCGGTAGCCGTAGCCGGCCACTATTCGCCGTCGAGTCCGGCGACGGCGGCGCCGTCGTTGCGGCCGCGGACGACCGCGACGTCGCCGTCGACGCCGGCGGCGTCGAGCGCGTCGCGGCCGGCGTCCCGGGCGTCGTCGGCGCGGGCGGCGTCCGTGACGCCGTACACCGTCGGCCCCCACGAGGACTGACCGGCGCCGAACACGGCCGGCGCGTCGCCGAGCTCCGCGACGAGGTCGCCGACCGGCGGCCGGTAGACGCCGCCCTGCGCGTCCGCGAACCACGTCCCGTTCAGCCGACCGACGGCGCGGACGGCGTCCCCGAACCGCTCGACGGAGCCGTCGACGACGGCGGGAAGCAGCTTCCGCTGGAGGACGCCGGCGACGCGGTCGGCGACGGCCGGGTCCGCGGCCTCGACAACCCGGCGAATCGAGGCGTCCTCGTCGCCGCCGCAGCGCCCCGGGTCGGCGTCCGGGACGACGAGCAGGAACCGCCAGTCGTCCGGCACCGGGTGGCGGGCGACGACCGGCGGCACCGTCCAGTCGCCCTGCGCCGGCGGCTCCGCGGTGAACCGCTCGGTCGGGTGGCCGGCGTCGAGCAGCACGCCGCCGCGCTCGAACGCGGCGACGCCGACGCCGGAGCGGCCGCCGCGGCCGAGGTCGGGCGCCCGCGCCCTCACCTCCGGGTCGCGGCCGTGCGCCCGCGCGACCGCCGTCAGCGTCGCGAGCGCGAGCTGCGTCCCGCTGCCGAGCCCCATGTGTCGCGGCAGCGGCTCGCGGACCCGGACGCGGGCGCCGTCGACGCCGAGCAGGTCGCAGGCGGCGGCCGCGTAGCCGCGAGCCTCGCCGTGTTCGCAGTCGACGCCGGCGGCGGGCGCGGCTTCGACGCGGACCCGCGGCTCGTCGAGCGCGACGCCCGCCGCGCCGTACAGCCGTTCGTGCGCCAGCGAGAGGTTCGCGAAGCCGAAGTGCAGCCGCGCGCCGGCGGCCACCTCGACGCGACCCGCCCCGGAGTCCGACGTCATCTGTGCGTGGCGCACGCTTCACCGCCCCGGGCCGTGTCGGTTTCGACAGCGGACAATACGGACGCCGACGGCGTCGTCGCCGCCGCGAACCGCTGGCCGTCCGTCATCACCGCCGACCCTCCGCCCGCGCCGTCGACCGGCCGCCTCGTCCGCCGTCGTGCGTGCGGCACAACGACTAAGCGCGCCGGGGCGCGACGGTGGTGCATGACGCGCGTCCCGTTCGGTGTCTCGCAGCTGGATTCGGTGCTGAGCGGCGGCGCTCCCGCGGGGAACGTCGTGCTGGTCGCGGAGGAGTCCGGGGCCGGCGGCCGCGAGTTCGTGTACACGAGCGCGGCGATGAACGCGCTCGCGCGGGCCGACGAGGACCTGTTCGACCTCTACTACGGCGACCTGAACCCGGACGCCGAGGTGCCGCCTGCGGTCCACTACCTGTCGTTCACGGCGGGGCAGGACTACCTGGAGCGGGAGCTCCGCTACACGATGGCCGACGAAATCGTCGACGCCGCGGCGCCCGAAATCGAGTTCGTCGACCTCGCGCCGGAGTACTTCCAGCTCTCGTCGATTCCGCGCGAGTGGTACATGGGCGAGACGACGTCGCTGTCGGACCTCGGGAAGGCCGGGAACCGCGAGGACGTGCTGACGACGCTCGGCGAGTACCTCAGCGAGCACGCCGCCGGGAACCTCGTCGTCATCGACTCAATCACGGACCTCATCGGCGCGAGCGGCGGCGACGTCGAGTGGGAGGACGTCGCGACGCTGGTCCGCGGGCTCGGGAAGGCGGCGCACTCGTGGGGCGGCATGCTGCTCGCGCTCGTGAACACCGACACCATCACGGACCGGCAGCTCGGCCAGCTCGTCGACGGCGGCGGCGGGACGCTGCAGTTCAGCTGGGAGACCGGCGGCTCCAAGCGCGCCCGGACGATGGTCGTCCGGGAGTTCCGCGGCGTGCTCTCCCAGCTCGAATCGGAGAACATCGTCCGGTTCGAAACCGAGATTCACGACAGCGGCCTCGACATCAGCGACGTCCGGAAAATCCGGTGACTGCGCCCGCCCGACTCGGCTCGGACGGCGGCTCAGTCGTGAGGCGGCGTGCTGCTCGCCCGGGGCTGCCGGCGCCGCCGGCGCGAACGTGGCGTCTTGCGGAGCTATTTTACCTACGCCGCTCTCAGAACAGTCGAATGGCCGGTGAGCAGGTGGAGGGGCTTCCGGACGCGCTCCGCGAGTGGGTGGAGTCGCGCGCCGCGGAGACCGGACGGGACCCCAACGAAGTGTTAGTGCGTGCAGCGGCCGCGTACCGCCTCCTCGACGAGCACGAGGAGCTGCTGCCGGAGCCGTCCGGCGCCGACGCCGCCGCCGTCGACGAGCTCGCGGACCGCGTGAACCACGTCGAGCGCCGCGTCGACGGCGTGGAGGCGACGCTCGACGAGAAAATCGACGACGTCCGCGACCGCATCGTCCAGGTGAAACGGGAGACGGACGCGAAGGCGGAGGCGGACCACGACCACCCGGAGCTCCGGCAGGCCGCCGAGACGGCGACGGTGCTCGCCGACGACCTGGAGGACCTCCGCGACGACCTGGACGCGCTCGAAACCAAGTTCGAGGACGGCTTCGCGAACTACGAGGACGTCCTCGAGTACCTCACGGACACCGCGGAGGAACACGACGAGAAGCTGCTGCGGCTGGCGTCGGTGTACGCCGACGTGAAAAACCGGTTCGGGAAGCTGGAGGCGCGGGAGGCGCGCCGCCGCGCCGCGGACGAACTGAAACGAGAGGCGAACCGCGCCGGCGTCGAAGCCGCCGCCTGCGCCGCCTGCAACTCGAAGGTCCGGCTCGGCCTCCTGACGGCGCCGGAGTGCCCGCACTGCGGCGGCACCTTCGAGGGAATCGAGCCGGCCTCCGGCTTCTTCGGCTCCGCGACGCTCACCGTCGGGGAGCGCCCGGCGCTCGAAGGCGACGTCGCCGAGGAACTCGAACCGGAGGACGTCTTCGAGGAGCACTCCTGACATGACCGACGACGCGCCGCCGAACGACACCGACGACGACGCCGGTAGCGGCGGTGACGCCGGCGACGACGTCGACCGCGACACCGACGGCGACACGGACACCGAGGGCACCGACGACAGCCGCGTCGACGCCGACGGCTCCCGGGAGCGGACCGAGTCGACGCCGCGAGTCGAGAATCCGTTCGCGGAGCCGGACGGCGAATCGGGCGCGGAGCCGTCGGGGTCGTCGGCGGCGTGGCAGGGAGTCGGCTCCGGCGACGTCGACGCCGGCGGCGACGCCGAGGACCGGGCGGACGCGCCGTTCGGGTCGCTCGCGGCGGAGGTCGGCGAGCGGCGCCGGCGCGACTCCGGCGAGGACCCGTTCGAGCAGATGGAGGTGTCCGAACTGGACAGCGAGGAGGTGTGGGAGTCGCTGCTCGCCAGCGAGCCCGACGAGGCGGCGCCGGTCGGCGGCGAGGCGGAGCGCGTCGGCGGCGACGACACCCGTCCGGAGCACGTCGTCGACAAACGCGAGTACTGCCAGCGCTGCCCGCACCTCTCGAAGCCGCCGGCGGTGCGGTGCACCCACGACGGCACCGACATCGTGGAGGTGCTCGACGGCGACCAGTTCCGGGTGCGGGGCTGCCCGATGGTCGGCGAGGAGGGCGGCGCGCCGGACTTCCGGAACGGCTGATTTACGGGGCTGGACCACCGACGTCGAAGCGATGCAGTTCTGCGACGACTGCGGGTCGATGATGGTGAACGAAGACGGCACGATGGTGTGTACGAGCTGCGGCGCCACCCAGGAGCGCGACGCCGAGCGCGCCGAGCAGTTCGTGTCCACGGACGCCCAGAGCACCGACGACGTCATCGAGACCGAGGAGGGCGCGAACTTCGAGGGGAAACCCACCTCCGAGGACGTCACCTGCGACGAGTGCGGCAACGGCGTCGCCTGGTACACCATCAAGCAGACCGGCAGCGCCGACGAACCGCCGACCCGATTTTTCAAGTGCACCGAGTGCGGGAACCGGTGGCGCGAGTACAACTGACCGGAACCGCGGAATCGGGGCGGCCGGAGCGGCGGCCGCGCGCGGATGTCGACGCCGCGAAGCCGGACCGCCAGCCGAAGTTTTCGCGCCGACCCGACTCTATTGCCTAGAATTTTGATGGAAAGAAACTGGCCTCCTCGCCAATAAAAACGCAGGACGTAATCCGGGCTGGCCGGGTTCTATCAATAGACACAAACATTTATTATAGTCTCGGCACATGAATCGTCCATGTCACGAACGCTCAAAGTATCAGGATTCTTGGGACTGACCGTGCAGATGCTCTGGGGGATCGGGAACGTCGCGAGCCACATGGTCGGGACGCCCGACAACTGGGCGCAGATCGTCGGGGCGCACGCCCACTTCGGCGTGCTCGGCATCCTCGCGGTCGCCACCGGGTTCGCCGTCGACCACTACGGCACCAGCGGGACGCGCGAAACCGTCGTCGTCTGGGGCTACGTCCTCGGCCAGTGGCTCCTCCCCGGGACGCTCGTCCTGCAGGCCGTCACCGGCGTCCAGCCGCTCGGCATGCTCGCGTTCCTCTGGGGCATCCTGCTCGCCGCCGCGATGGGGACGATGACGCTCGAAGCGCTCGACGAAACGCCCGCTTGAGCGGCGGCCCGCGCCGCGACTGACGTGTCGCCGATTCTGAACGTCGCCCCTGCTTTTTCGGGTCCGCGCCGACCGTCCCCGTATGTCGGAACTCATCGTCCGAATCGAGGAGTCGTCCGCCGCGGTCCGCGTCCACGACGTCGCCGAAGGCGAACACGGCGCGTTCCTGCTGAACGAGGACGGCGAACACGTCGGCTTCGTCCCCTACGACAACCTCGCGTACGTCCACCCGGACTCCGAGGCGTACGTCGACGATGAGGCCGGCCGCCGCGGCACCGATGCTCCGGCCGACGGCGACGCCGACACTCCGGCCGACGCCGACTTCGACTCCGACGCCGCACGCGACGCGGAGCGGCCGGGGACGACCGGCCCCGACGGCGTCGAGGCGGTGTCCGGGACGCCCGTCGCCGACACGCCTGACGCTGACGACGCGGACGACCCGGACGATTAATCAGGACGGTTACAGAAACCGGCTTCCGAGAGCCTTCATGTGACTCCGTGCCAATGCGTCGGTATGGACGACCCGTTCCAGAAGGCGGTGTCGCTCGACGAGCTTCGAGCAGACGGCCGCGCCCTCACGGCGGCCGACGGCACGCCGATCGCGCTGTTCTACCACGAAGGCGAAATCCGCGCCGTCAACAACCGCTGCCCGCACATGGGGTTCCCGCTCACTGAGGGCAGCGTCGAGGAGGGCGTCCTCACGTGCCACTGGCACCACGCCCGGTTCGAGCTGTCCTGCGGCGACACCTTCGACCCGTGGGCCGACGACGTCGACACGTACCCGACGGAGGTCCGCGACGGCGACGTGTACGTGAACCCGGAGCCGAACCGGACCGAGCCGCCGTCGGTCCACTGGCGCGACCGGCTCGACGACGGCCTCGAACAGAACCTCCGGCTCGTCCTCGCGAAGGCCGCGGTCGCGCTGCAGGACGCCGGCGTCGACCCGGCCGAGCAGGTGGAGACCGGGGTGCTGTTCGGGACGCGCTACCGCGAGGGCGGCTGGAGCTCCGGGCTCACCATCCTCGTCGCGCTCGCGAACCGCCTCGACGACCTCGACGACCAGGACCGCAAGCGGGCGCTCTACCAGGGGCTTACCGAGGTCGCCGGCGACTGCGCCGACCAGCCGCCGAAGTTCGACCAGGAGGAGTTCGCGGCGCGCGACGTCCCGTTCGGCCGACTGAAGTCGTGGTTCCGCGAGAACGTCGAGGTCCGCGACCCCGACGGCGCCGAGCGCGTCCTCCGCACCGCGGTCGCCGAGGGCTGTTCGCCCGCCCAGCTCACCGAGCTGCTCGTCGCCGCCGGCACCGACCACCGCTACCTCGACACCGGCCACACCTTCGACTACGTCAACAAGGCCACCGAGGCGCTCGACCTCGTCGGCTGGGAGCACGACCACGCCGCCGACGTCCTCGCTTCGACCGTCCGGAACCTCGCGACCGCCGACCGCGCCGAAGAGCGGTCGTCGTGGCGGCAGCCCGTCGACCTCGCGTCGATGTGCGAGGACAGCTTCGACCGGCTCGACGAGCTCGTCGCCGCCGGCGAGGACGAACAGTGGGACCAGCCCGACGACTTCACCGAGCGGCTCCACCACGAAGACCCGGCGGAGGTGTTCGCGGCCGTCGAGGAAGCCATCCGGGAGGGCGCGACCGTCGAGCAGCTCGCGTCGGCGCTGGCGTATGCCGCGGGCCGCCGCGTCGCGCTGTTCGCCACCAGCAACGAGTTCAACGACTGGAACACGGTCCACCACACCTTCACGTACGCCAACGCCGTCCACCGCGCCGCCCAGCGCACCGACGCCACCGAACTGTACCGCGGCGTCTTCGACGTCGCCGTCAACGTCTACCTCGACCGGTTCTTGAACACGCCGCCGGCGCCCGAGCCGTCGCCGAACCCGGACGCCGACCCGGACGAGGAACTGGAGGCGCTCCGGCTGGCGTTCGAACAGCAGGGGAAGGTGAACGACGCCGGGCGGCACGCCGCCCACTACCTCGACGCCGGCGGCGACCCGGAGCGGCTGAAAGCCGAACTCGGGAACGCGCTGCTGAAAGAGGACACCGGCTTCCACACGTTCCAGGCGTACGAGGCGGCGTGCCGCCAGTTCGACCTGCGCGCGGCCGACGGCGTCGCCGGCGTCACCGACGAACAGCGCGACATGCTCGTCGCCGCGGCGCGCTACATGGCGGCGCACTACCCGACGCGGCGCGAGCGCGAACAGACGTTCAGCATCGCGGCGCGGCTGATGCGCGGCGAACGCATCCACGACGAAGAAGCGGCCGGCGACGACGCGGACGCCCCCGCCGACGACTGACCGCGGCGTCTCGGCGGCACACCGCCGCCTCGACGCGGCGTCTGACGCCGCCGACTCAGTCGGAGCGGTCGCCGGCTTCGACGCCGCCGGCGCCGACGGTGTCGACGGTGACGTCCCAGTCGACGTCGCCGGCGCGGGGGAGGTCGTCGAACGACGTGACGCGGTGGTCGGCGCGGACGCACCGCCCGCGGCGGTCCGGCGCGTGCCGCTCGACGTGGACCGCGTCGAGGCCGGCGTTCCAGGCGGCGCCGACGTCGCTGGCGCCGTCGCCGAGGTAGACGCCGCGGCCGCCGTCGGCGTCGACGCCCATGTCCGTCATCGCGACCCGGAGCGGCTCCGGGTCGGGCTTCCAGCCGGTGTCGGCCGAACAGCACAGGAACGTGTCGAACCAGTCGGCGATGTCGAGGTGCTCCGCGACCGGCGTCGCGAGGAACTCCGCGCAGTGCGTGACGACGCCGACCGGCCGGTCGCGGCCGCGCAGCGACTCCACCAGCCGCGCCGCGTCGTCGTGCAGGTACGTCGCCTCCGCGCGGGCCTGCGGGTCCTCGACGGCGTGGAACGCCGGCCAGAACTCCTCGGGGTCGACGCCCCACTCCCGCAGCATCGGGTCGCGCGACCCGCCGAGGCCGTGCCACAGCGTCTCCGCTTCGCGGTCGGAGAACTCCCGACCGAGGCGGTCGCCGACGCGGTCGAACACCTCGCGGGTGTACGACCACTCGGCGTCCACCACCGTCCCGTCGAGGTCGAACAGCCAGAAGTCGTACTCGTCGGGAACCATCGAGGATGAGCAGTACGTGATTCTCGGATAAGTGTCTTCCCGTGCGCCGAACCGCTCACCTGTCCGTCGTCGGCCGTCCCTTGTCGGTCGCCTGTCGTCGGCCGCCCCTCGTCACCTGTCGCGGCCGGGCAGGCGCGCCGGACCCGGCGGCTACTGGACGTGGATGGACGACCCGAAGTACTTGTGCAGCACCTCGCGCACCGAGTCGGCCCGGAACGGGTCGAGGTCCGCCTCGATTTCGGCTTTCAGCGCGTCGAGGTACTCGTCGTCGGTCTCGAACTCGCGGAACGCCGCGTCCAGCACCTCGACGCCGGCGCCGAACCGCTCCTCGGCGAGCCGGCGCGCGTGCGCCGCGTCGTTGGCTTCGCCGCGCCACAGCGCGTCGCGGAACAGCAGCCACCCCTCCTCGCCCGGGTCGGCCGCCGGAATCCGCAGCACCGTCTCGAACGCTTCCGGGTCGATTCGGCCGTCGCCGACGGCCACCGTGAACCGGACCCGGAACACGTAGCTCGCGTCCATCCGCGGTCAGTCCGCGAGTTCGTCGAGCCGGCCGGCGAGGTCGAGGTCCTTCTCGGTGACGCCGCCGGCGTCGTGGGTGGTCAGCCGGACCTCGACTTCGCGCCACTCAACCGTCATCGTCGGGTGGTGGAACGCCTCCTCGGCGAGGCCGCCGGCGCCGGCCGCGAAGCCGACGCCTTCGAGGTAGGAGTCGAACTCGAACGTCCGAACGATTTCGTCGCCGTCGCGGCTCCAGCCGTCCGGGAGCCGGTCGTCGATCTCGTCCGCGGAGAGCACGTCGCTCATGGCCGGGACGTGGGGCGCCGACGGGAAAAGCGTACTCGCGGCGTCCGCTACCGCTGGCTCGCCGCGTGCGCGAGCCGCTCGCGCGCCGACTCGAGCCGGTCGAGCGCCCCGGTCGCCGCCGACAGCACCGGATACGGCGACTGCAGCGACTCGAACAGGTAGTCGTACCAGTGCGGCCGCTCCGCCTCGCGGTCGTGAATCCGGTCTTGCCGGTCGGCGAGCAGCGACTCGACGCGGCGCTCGTGCCACTCCAGCCGCTCGTAGTCCGCGACGAGGTCCGTGTAGGTCGCGTCGTCGACGTCGGCGTCGCGGACGCGGTCTGCGGCCTCGACCGCCGGCGCGAGCGTCCGCTCCGCCTCCTCGACGTCGGTCTCCTCGGCGTCGAGCGACCCGAGGAGGTCGTCGCGCTCCTCGCGGGCGCGGACGGCGCCGCTCGCGAGCGTCGCGTGCAGCTGCGGCGTCAGCCCGTCGCCGTCGACGACCGCGCCGGCGACCGTCGCGTTGTACTCGGCGGCGAGGTTCTCCGCGAGCGACTCGTCGTACTCCTCGTCGTAGTGCGGCGTCGCCATCACGGTGTCCCGGTAGGCGTCCCGCGCCGCCTGCAGGTCGGCGCCGCCGGTGCCGCTGCGGCCCGCCGCGCTGCCGCTCACCGCGAGCGCGCCGCCGCCGGGCGGGTCTGGGCTCGGCGGCGTGGGCGCCGCGGCGTCGAGCCCGGCGAGCCGCCGCCGGAACCGCTCGAACGCGTCCCGTTCGGTCCGCGCCCTGCTCCGCTCCACGTCGATGGCGTCGCGGGCGTCCGTGAGCCGAACCAGCACCGCGCCGGCGAGCAGCAGGAACGCCGCGGTCAGCGCGAGCACGACGAGCGCCGCCGCCAGCTCCGGGTGGCCGCAGTCGGTGACGCGGCAGATGGACTCCACCCGCTGTTCGACGGGCACAGTCGACAGCCGACCGACGCCGCTGCTCGAACCGTACATACCACAGTGTGTGTCCGCATCACACATCACCCTTTCCCCCGCGGCGACGACCGGAGAAAACTGCCGTCGTCAGTCGTCTGACGCTTCTTCGAGGACGTGCCGCGACGGCGCGCCCGACTCGCCCTCGGCGACGTTCGGCGCCGCGTCGAACTCGGGGTCGAACAGCCGCATCGCCGTGTGAATCGTCGTCCAGTCGTCCTCGGCGGCCGCCTCCCGGAGGCTCCGGGTCGGCGCCGCCAGCAACTGCCCGACGAGCGCGTCCGCCAGCCCCTCGACGGTGTCGCGCTGCTCGTCGCTCAGCCCGCCCTGCGCCTCCAGTTTCGCGAGCGCCTCGTCGAGCTCGCGGCGCTTCGTCGCCTCGGCGGCCTCGTACATCGCGGAGATGGCTTCGTCGGCGCGCTTCCGCTTGAACGACTCGAGCAGCCGGTCGAACTCGTCGTCGATCATCGACTCGACGGTCTCGGCGGCCTCCCGCCGCTGCTGCTCCGTCTCGGCCGTCACGGCCTCCAGCGCGTCGATGTCGAACAGGTCGACGCCGTCGGCGACCGACTCGGCCGCCGGGTCGACGTCGCGCGGCTGCCCGAGGTCGATGCAGACGGTGTCGCCGGCGTCCGCGAGTTCGTCGGCGCCGATGACGTGCCCTGCGGCGCCGGTCGCCGAAATCAGGACGTCCGCGTCGGCGACGACCGACGGCAGCGCGTCCAGCCCCGTCGCGGCGGCGTCAGCGGCGAGGTCCGCGGCGACGTGCTCTGCGCGCGGCACCGTCCGGTTCGCGACGACGACGCGGGACACCTCGGTGTCCGCGAGCGCCCGCGCCGCGAGCGTCCCCATCTCGCCGGCGCCGACGACCGCGGCGGCCGCGCCGTCGAGGTCGGTTTCGCGGCGCGCCAGGTCGACGGCGGCCGAGCCGAGCGACACCGACCCCTCGTTGATTCGGGTTTCGGTGCGGGCGCGCTCGCCGACGTGGATGGCTTTCGCGACCGCGTCGCCGAGCACGTCGCCGACGCCGCCGGCGGCCTGCGCCTCCGACAGCGCGCGCTTGAGCTGCCCGAGAATCTGGTCCTCGCCGAGCACCAGCGACTCCAGCCCGGCGGCGACCCGCATCAGGTGCCGCAGCGACGCCTCGTGGTCGAGGGTCGTGACGACGCCGTCGCGGACCTCCGGCGCGAACCCGGCGAGCGCCTCCCGGCCGTCGGCGGCGTCCGCCGTGACGACGTACGCCTCCGCCCGGTTGCACGTCTGAATCGCGAACGCCTCCGAGACGCCGTCGCGGCCGAGCAGGTCCGCGATGACGCCGACGGTGGAGTCGCGCTGCGCGGATTCGATCTCCTCGACGTCCGCGTGCGGATGGCTCACGCTCACCCCGGAGATGACGCCCGTCTCAGTCATCGAGTCCCGCCTCCATTACGTTGTCAGCCTCTTCCCGAGCGTTGGCGTCGCCGTCTTGTAAAGCCTTCCAAACCGCGGGGTTCGAAACGACCGCCCGAACCGCATCACGGCGCGCCGACGCGTCGACGTCACGCCGCTTCAGTTCCTCGCGAATCTCGCCGACCAGTTCCGCCATCGCGCCGGCGCCCGCCAGTTCCCCCTCGATGCGCCGCCGGAGCTCCGCCGAGAGCGCCGGCGCGACGCCGCCGGTCGCGACCGCGGCGACGACCGGGTCGTCGCGGACGGTCGCCGGCACCACGACGCTCCCGGCGTCGCGGCCGCCGGACTCGTCGGCGCGGTTCACGAGCGCCCCCCGGTCGCGCGCCGCCTCGGCAGCCGCGTCGTTGACGGCGGCGTCGTCCGTCGCGGCGACGACGAGCGCCGGCGAGAGCCGGTCGACCCACTCCGCCACGTCCGCCGGCGTCGGCGCCGCACGGACCAGTTCCGCGCCGCCGAAGTCGTCGCCGTCGAACGCCGGGCTCACCACGACGACGTCGGCCTCGCGGGCGAACGTCCGCGCCTTCCGCGCGCCGACCGGGCCGCCGCCGACCACCAGCACCGTCTCGCCGACGAAGTCGTGCAGCAGCGGAATCACGCCGACCACCGCCGAACCCCGGCCGTCGCCGTCCCCGCCGCCGGCAACGTTGCCGCCGGCGGCAACGTCGCGGTCGCGGTCACGGTCTGCGTCGTCGTTGCTGTCGCGGTGCGCGTCGCCGCCGCGGTCCGCGTCGTCGTCGCGGCCGCTGTCGCCGGCGTTCGCTCGGCCGGAGGCTGCGTCGTCACGGCCGGGTCACGCCTCCGGGTCCGCGGCGGCGGACTCGGCGTCCGGGTCGTCGGCGTCGCCGTCGGCGTCGACCTGCGCGTCGGCGCGGTCGTCGATTCGGATTCCCGTCTTCTTGAGGATGCGCGTCGAAAACAGCGTGTCCCAGTCGTCGTCGCCGACGTCCCAGTGGTCAGCCATGACGTCGCGGACCTCGCGGACCCGCCGCTCGCTCTCCGCCTCGTCGCGGCCGTGCGTCATCGCGAAGAAGTTGTACGGCCAGACGCCGTCGTGCCGCGGCCGCCGGTAGCAGTGCGTGACGAACCCGAGCGACGCGACCGCCTCGCCGACCTCGTCGACGCGGTCGTCCGGGACGTCCCAGACGGTCATGCCGTTCTCCGTGTAGCCGAGCGCGTAGTGGTTCGGGATGACGCCGACGCGGCGCACCTTCCCCTCCGCCTCGAACCGCTTTACGGTCTCGACGACCCACTCGACCGGCTGGCCAACCGCGTCGGCGACGTCCCGGTACGGGGTCGCCGTGACCGGGAGGCCGCCCTGAATCTCGACGACGAGGTCGCGTTCGGCCGGCGTCAGCCCGCGCCGGTCGGTCGGCGTCACGTCCGGGCCGAGCCCGGACAGGTCGAGGTCGCCGTCGGCCACCGGGCCGTCGAGCAGGAACTTCGCGCCGACGTGGAACTCGCGCTGCTTCGGGAGGTTGTACGTCTCCTGCCCGGTCGCCTCCTCGATGTCGCCGAGGACGCGCGCCACCTCGGCCTCGTCGGCGACCGACACGACGAACCACATGTTGAGGTGCGGGTGTTCGCGCTCGTAGTTGTGCGCGACCTCCCGGAAGCCGTTGACCGTCTCCGCGACCTCGTCGAACCGCGATTCGGGGGCGTGCATCGCGACGAGCGTCGCGGTGCCGCCGATCTCCTCGGCGTTGACGAGCGCGCCGAACCGCGAGAGGATGCCGCGGTCGTCGAGCGACTGCACCGTCGCGAGCAGCTCGTCGCCGTCCACGTCGACTCCGCGGTCGGCCAGCGCCGCGGCCGCCGGCTCCCACGGCGATTCGACCACCGGGAAGCCGCCCTGAAACGCGTTGACGACGGCGCGCTCCAGCGTGGAGAGCGACGCGTCAGCGCCGACTTCGTGCATGCCCGTCGGTCGGGACGCGTCGCCTATAAGCGTCGCGCTCGGGGCACCGCGGCCGCCGGGTTCGCGGCCGGCGGTACCGCGGCGTCGCCGGCCGCTATTCGACGCTATCGTCCGGGACCGGCGTGACGCGGTCGACGTGGTCGAGCGCCGCGATGGCGTCGACGACGGCGGCCTGGTCGACGTCGGCCTCGTAGTAGAACACGATGTCGAACGTCCCGTTCCGGAGGAGCTGCTGGCACTCCCAGACGAACTCCTCGCCCTCCAGCGTCAGCCCCTGGAACTGGTTCGACGCGAACTCCGGGTCGTCGTTGCCGGCGTAGATGTACGTCTCGCCGCGGTCGGCGCGCTCGGCGACGACCTCGTTCAGGTCGACGGTGAGCTCGTGCATCTCGAGGTCCTGGTCGCTCGCGAGGTCGGTGTGGACGACGGCGCCGACGAGCTCGATGTCGCCGGGCTCCAACAGCGCCTTCGTCCGCTCGTACAGGTCGCGGTCGACGGTGTCGCTCATCGGTGGAACTGGGGCGCTCGGGGGTTTACCGGTGGCGATTCGCGCCGCGAGCGCCGCCGCGGCGCCCGCGCGGACGACGGCTGCGGAATCGACGGTCGTTTCACGGCCGCGGCCCGCCGACCGAGTATGGACCCGCTTCCGCCGGACGTCCGCGACGGCGTCCGGGACACGCTCCCACTTTTGCTCGGCATCGTGCCGTTCGCGCTCGTCGCCGGGGTCGCCGGCATCGACGCCGGGCTGACGCCGCTGCAGACCGTCGGGATGTCGGTCGTCGTGTTCGCCGGCGCCTCCCAGCTCGCCGCGATGAACCTGCTCGGCGAGAACGCGGCGCTTTGGGTGGTGGTGCTGACGGCCGTCGTCATCAACCTCAGGATGCTGATGTACTCGGCGAGCATCGCGCCGCACTTCCGCGGCCTGTCCGCGCGGCTCCGCGCCGGCTGCGCCTACCTGCTCACGGACCAGGCGTACGCGCTGTCGCTCGCCCGCTACACCGACGACGACGTCGACGGCCGCCGGCCGCTGTACTACCTCGCCGTCGGCGGCACGCTCTGGGTCGTCTGGCAGCTCGGCACGGTCGTCGGCGTCGTGTTCGGCGCCGGCGTCCCCGACTCGTGGCGGCTCGGCTTCGCCGTCCCGCTGGTGTTCCTCGCGCTGCTCGTCCCGGCGGTCGGCGACCGGAACAGCCTCGTCGCCGGCGCGGTCGCGGCCGCGGTCGCGGTCGTCGGCGCCGGCCTCCCGTTCCAGGCGGGGCTGCTCGTCGGCGCCGTCGCCGGCGTCGCCGCCGGACTGGTCGCCGAGTGGGCGTGGGGCGCGCCCGGCGACCGCGGCGGAACTGACGACGCGGAGGTGGGGGAGTGACGACGACGTACGGCGCCGCCGAAATCTGGGCGGTCATCGTCGCCGCCGGCGTCGCCACATACCTGATTCGGCTGTCGTTCATCCACCTGTTCGGCGACATCGACGCCGTCCCGCCGCGGCTGCAACTGGCGCTCCGGTACGTCCCGCCGGCCGTGCTCGCGGCGCTCGTCGCGCCGTCGTTCGTCCCGGCCGCGCCGACCGTCGCCGCGGTGCTCGACCCGCGAATCGTCGGCGGCGCCGCCGCAGTCGTCGCGGCGTGGTACACCGAGGACGTGCTGTGGACCGTCGCCGCCGGCATGGCCGCGCTCCACGTCACCCGGTTCCTGCTGTAATTCGTCGAACCGTCAGTCCGTCTTCTCGCCGGCGCCGCGGTCGCGGTCTGCGTCTTCTTCGTCCGCGTCGTCGCCGCGGTCGCGGTCTGCGTCTTCTTCGTCCGAGTCGCGGTCGGCCGCGAGGCCGTCGCCGTCCGCTTCCTCGTCCGCTTCCGTCTCGTCCGCTTCCTCCTCGTCGTCGGCCAGCCCTGCGCGGTGTTCTGCGGCGTCGGCGCGGCGCTCCTGCGCCGCCGCGACGCGCTCGTGCGCGAGCACGAACCGGTAGGCGAGATACAGGAACAGCGCCGGTAACAGCAGCGAAAACGGCAGCAAGACGTTCCCGGCGACGAGCAACGAGTACAACACGAGCAGCACGAACAGTGCGGCCGCGGCGAAGCCGACGCCGCCGCCGAGCGTCTCTCGGAGGGACTGCGGGGACTCGCTCATGCGGCGACCTGTCTCGGCCGCCCGCATAAATCCCTGCGGTTTGAGAGGTCTGGTATCGGCGGTTTTGTGGCGTGGTGCGGCGGCGTGTCTGCTGCCGTGTCGAGTGATTCGGAGACTTGGTCGTATCCGCGCCGGCGACTTGGCGGCTTCCGCGCGGCGACGCGACGACGGCGAATCCGGCGGCGACACCGACCGCGGAAGCCCCCTCGCGCTCGCGGGCTGCGCCCCGCGCTGCGCGCCTCGCCGCCTCGCTTCGCTCGGCGGCTGCGGTGCTTGCGGGGTCTCGCCGCGCGACCGCTCGGCCCCTTCCAGTCCCACCCGATGCCCGGACGAGCGGTCGTCGCTGCGTGGCCGGACGAGCAGTCATCGCTGTGCGGCCGGGTGGGCGGTCGTCGTCTGTGGTTCGGTCGCACCGAGCGGTTTTCGGTGGTCGGGGGTCGACGGTCGGTGTGAATCGTCGGCTGATGGTCGCGGGAGCGGTCTGCGGGGCCGTCGTCGGGGCGTCGCTGGCGCCGGTCGGCGGCGGGAGCGGCGCGTCGTCGCTGCTCGCGGGCGTCGGCGACGAACTGCTGCACGCGGCGGGCTACGCGGCCGTCGCGTCGTCGGTCGCGTGGGCGGCCCGCGTCCGAACTGCGGCCGGGCTGGCGGTCGTCGTCGCCGCCGCGGCGCTGCTCGGCGGCGCCGTGGAACTGCTCCAGTTCGCGGTGCCGACGCGGCACCCGTCGGCCGTCGACGCCGCCGTGAACTGCGCCGGCGCCGTCGTCGGTGCGGCGGGTCGGGCTGCGTGGCTGCGGCTCCGCGGCGGGCGGGCGGGGCCGCGTCCGGGCGCGTGAGCCGAACGAAGCCGTTTTCCGCTGGTGCCGCCCACGTCTCAGCAATGAGTAAGCCGAGCCCCGAAGTGTACGAGCGGGGACGCGGGATGGACGCGCACAACCAGGTGATGCGCAACATCCGGTCGGAGAAGGAGGCCGAGTACGACCCGCACGAGCCGACGCGGGTGTGGCTCGACGAGGACAACACGCCGGGCGGCGTGAAGCGGAGTCTCACCATCATCCTCAACACCGGCGGCTGCCGGTGGGCGCGCGCCGGCGGCTGCACCATGTGCGGCTACGTCGCCGAGTCCGTCGAGGGCGGGTCGGTGCCGCACGACGCCATGATGGACCAGATTCAGGCGTGTCTCGACCACGAGGCCGAGGAGGCCGACGAGCCGGCGCCGCTCGTCAAGATATACACCTCAGGGTCGTTCCTCGACGAGCGCGAGGTCGCCGCGGAGACCCGCGACGCCGTCGCCGAGACGTTCGCGGACCGCGAACGCGTCGTGCTGGAGTCGCTGCCGGACTTCGTCGACGCCGACAAGCTCCGCGACTTCACGGACCGCGGCCTCGACGCCGACGTCGCCGTCGGCCTCGAAACCGCGACCGACCGCGTCCGGCACGACTGCGTGAACAAGTACTTCGACTTCGCGGACTTCGAAGCCGCCTGCGCGGAGGCCGGAGACGCCGGCGCCGGCGTGAAGGCGTACCTGCTGATGAAGCCGCCGTTCCTCACCGAGGGCGAAGCCGTCGACGACATGGTGTCGTCGGTCGAGCGCTGCGCCGCCGTCGACAACTGCCACACCGTCTCGATGAACCCGTGTAACGTCCAGCGGTACACGATGGTCGACGAACTCCACTTCCGGGGCGGCTACCGGCCGCCGTGGCTCTGGTCGGTCGCCGCGGTGCTCGAACGCACCGCCGACGCCGACGCCATCGTCGTCTCCGACCCGGTCGGCCACGGCTCCGACCGCGGCCCGCACAACTGCGGCGACTGCGACGACCGCGTCCAGAAGGCCATCAAGGACTTCGACCTCCGGCAGGACCCGTCGGTGTTCGAGCAGGTGTCGTGCGACTGCGAACGCACCTGGGAGCTCGTCGTCTCCGAGGAGCCGTCGTTCGGCGCGCCGCTCACCCGGTAAGCCGCCGCTGCTTCTGCCGCTCCGTCGGCGATGCCGCGACGCCGCGGCGCCGCGATGCCGCGCCGCTTATCCGCCGGGACCGCCTCACGAACGGGTATGAGCGACAGTTCGGGGCGCGTGGGACGCGCCTTCCGGGACCACGACGCGTTCGCGGACGAACCGGTCGACGGCGCCTACGAGTCGACGAGCACGGCGTTCGACGCGGTGGTGACGGCCGCCGAGCGCGACGACGGCCGCGTCGCGTTCGACGTCACCGTCACGGTGCCGACGCTGCAGGCGGTCACGGCCGGCGACGTCGCGGACGTCGTCGCGGACGGCTGGTACGAGACGTTCGAGCGCCGCGTCGCCGACATCGGCGCCGTCACCGAGGCCGACCGCGACCTCTCGCCGTCGACCGTCCGCGGCGACGGCGACGCGACCGTGACCGCCGCGTTCACGGACCTCGACGAGCGCCGCGGCGTCAACGACGCCGCCGCCGTCATCGACTACGTCGGAGGGACCTACGTCCAGGGCGTCATCCCCGGCTACGACTACGAGGAGCCCGTCAGCGGCCTCATCGACACCGCCCGCGCCGCCGCCAACAGCGACGGCATCTGACCGGAGAACGGTAGAGGAACCACAATTGGAGAGCGGAACGTCGCGGCCGCGGTCGCGGACGACCCGTCCTTCGCTCGCCTCGCGTTCTCCGGGTCAGTCCATCGCGATGTACGTCTGCGTGTCCTCGACGCCGTCGATGCCCTGAATCCCGGTCGCAGCGACGGTTTTGACGTCGCCGGGGCCGTCGACGCGGACCTTCGCGATGAGGTCCATGTCGCCGGCGACGATGTGGACCTCCTCGACGCCGTCGAGGTCGGCGATGGCCGTCCGGATGCGGTCGGCGTCGCCGCTCGACGCCTTCACCATCACGTACGCGGTCACCGTCATCGGGCGTCACCTCCGTCGGCGCCGCCCGGGCCGGGCGCTCCGCCGGCGGCCGACGCGAGCGTCTCGCCGGCGTCGTCGCCGACGAGCAACTGCCTCACGTCGCCGAGCACTTCGAAGTCGGCGAGTACTGCGATGCGGTCGCCGACCTCCAGCGAGTCGTCGGGGAACGGCAGCCCCATCGGTTCGCCCTCCTTCCCGAACGCGAGCAGCCGCGCCTGGCTCGGTAGCGCGACCTCGCTGAGCGTGTAGCCGCGCATCGGCGACGACTCCGTCACCGTGAACAGCAGCACCTGGAGGTGCTCGGCGATGTCGGCGATGGCCTGGATGTTCCCGCCGAGCAGCGCGTTCTTCGCGCCGATGGCGCCGAGCCGCTCCGGGTAGACGACCTCGTCGACCTCGTCGGCGTACTTCTGGTAGATCTCTTCGCGGTAGTCCTCGTCGATGCGCATCACGGTGCGGCAGCCGTGGTGTTTCGCGATCATGCACGCCGCGAAGTTCGCGTTCAGGTCGCCCGAGAGCGCGCCGAGCGCGTCGGCGTCGTCGACGCCGGCGTCGACGAGCGTCGCCTCGTGGGAGCCGTCGCCTTCGACGACCTCGAACGACTCGGTGCGGGCGCGGGCGGCGCGGTCCTCGTCCCGCTCGACGATGACGACGTCGTGGCCTTCCTCGTGGAGGACGCGTGCGGTGCGGAGGCCGACCCGGCCGGCGCCGATGATGACGAAACGCATGTGGTGTGCTATGGCGACCCACGGAATTAACGTTGCCCCCGAACCCTCGGAAGGCTTTAGGTCGTGGTAGAAGTTAGCATACGTATGGTTCAGGCGTTCGTCATGGTGAAAACGGGGGCCGGCGGCGCCGAGGCCGCCGCCGCAGCCATCCGGAGCCTCCCGACGGTGACGGAGGCGCACGTCGTCGCCGGCGACTACGACCTCGTCGCCGAAGTCGCGGCCGACGAGGTGTGGGAGGTGCTCGACACCGCGGCGACGGCCATCGGCGGCGTCGACGGCGTCACCGACACCCGGACGTACGTCGCGATGAGCGACTGACGCAGAACTCCGTTCGCCGCAGCACCGCATCCGCCGCGGCACCGGATCCGCCGCGGCGACGCGGACGCAGCGAGCGGTCGCTACCGGTCGAGTTCGTATGTGTCGTGCGTCTCCGCGAACGCCTCCGCCTCGTCCCGCTGTCGCTCGATTTCGGGCGGCAGCGACCCGTAGGCGTGCTCGAACATGTCCGCCGGCTCGGGCCGCGGAACGTCCTCGGCGACGGCGACCGCCTCGGCGAGTTCCTCGTTCGCGGAGGCGGTCGCGTCGTCGACGAACCCTTCGTCGATGACGCCCTGTTCGCGGCACCACTCGGTGAAGCGGTCGAGCGGGTCGCGGCGGCGCCACTCCGGCAGGTCCGGCTCCTCGTCGCGGTACGCCGACGGATCGTCGGCGGTGGTGTGTGCGCCGCGGCGGTACGTCAGCGCCTCCACCAGCACCGGGTCGCCGGCGCGGGCGGCGTCGAGCGCGGCCTCCACGGTCTCCCGGACGGCGAGCGGGTCGTTGCCGTCGACCTGGACGCCGTCGAAGCCGTACGCCTCGGCTTTCACGGCGATGGAGTCGCTGGCGGTCTGCCGCTCCCGGGGGAGCGAGATGGCCCAGCCGTTGTTCTCACAGAGGAACACCGTCGGCGTCTCGAAGACGCCGGCGAAGTTCAGCGCCTCGTGGAAGTCGCCTTCGGAGGTGGCGCCGTCGCCGAAACACACCAGCGACGCGTAGTCCTCGTCGGCGTAGTTCGCGGCCATGCCGGCGCCGACGGCGTGCGGGAGCTGGCTCGCGATGGGGACGGCCTGCGGGAACACCGGGACGTCGTGGTCGGAGTGGTACTCGGGGAAGCCGCGGCGGAACAGCAGGATGTCGCTCATCGGGACGCCGCGCGCGATCTGGAGCGCGTTCGACCGGTAGGTCGGGAACAGCCAGTCGTCGCCGCGCATCGCGTGCGCCGCGCCGACCTGCGCCGCCTCCTGCCCCTCGTACGGCGGGTAGCCGCTCATCCAGCCGCGGCGCTGGAGCGCGACGGCGCGCTCGTCGAACCGGCGGGTCCGGACCATGTCGGTGAGCGCCGCTCGCGCGTCCGCCGCGTCGAACGGCGACTCCTCGATGTCGCGTTCGCCGACGATGCGGTTCATATCGGCAGGACAGCCCCGGCCGGCATAAATTGCGGCAACTCGCTGCGACGCACACACTCGGCGCCGGGACGCGCGGCTGCGCCTGCGGAGACTGTTGGGGTGTGGGGGGCTGTTGGAGCCGCGGGGAGTAGCTACAAGCCGCCACGTCACCTGGTTCGCGGCATGGCCGACTACCGACGCGAGCGGGTGACGCTCGCGCGACTGCCGTCCGGCGTCGCCGTCGAAACCACCGTTCACGTGTACGGGTCGGGCGACCCGGTGGTGTACGCGCAGGCGGCCCAGCACGGCCGGGAAATCAACGGCGCGGCGGTGCTGCGGCGGCTCCACGACGACCTCGTGGACGCGCCGTTCGACGGGACGCTGGTCGCGGTGCCGGTGGCGGACCCGCTCACCTTCGACTTCGTGTCGTACACGACGCCGGAGGCGTACGACTCGGTGAACGCGAACATGAACCGGTGCTGGCCGGGCGACCCGGACGGCACGCTGCACGAGCGGATGGCGGCGGCGCTGTGGGAGTACGCCGGCGACGCGGACTTCATCGTCGACCTGCACACCGGGAGCCGCGACATGCTGACCCACACAGTGTACCTGAAAGGCGACGAGGCGAGCCGCGGGCTCGCGGAGGCGTTCGGCACGGACCTGCTGCTCGCCGAACCCGCCGGCGAGGACGCCGACGAGGAGTGGGAGCAGCGCAGCTTCGGCGGGAAGCTCCGCGTCGCCGCGACCCGCGAAGGCATCCCGTCCATCACGCCCGAACTGGCGCACAACAAGGAGCTCGTCGAGGACGCCATCGACGCCGGCGTCTCCGGGCTGCGGCGCGTCCTCCGGCACACCGGCGTGCTCGCCGCCGACGCGGACGGCGCGCCGGAGTCGGTGCCGCCGTGGGACGGCGTCCGCGCCCGCAACCACCTTGGCCGCGTGAAAGCCGCAGACTCCGGGCTGTTCCGCGCCGCAGACGGGCTCGAAATCGGCGACGAGGTGAGCGACGGCGACGTCGTCGGCGAGGTGTTCGACCCGACGACGTACGAGACGCTGCAGGAGGCGACCGCGGACCGCGCCGGCGTCGTCTACTCCGTGACGCGGGAGGCGACGGTCACGGCCGGCGAGACGCTCGTCGGCGTCGCGCTCCGGCTCGACGACTGAATCCGGGGCGCACAACGAGACGAATCCGGCTCCGGCTGCGCCGTCACGAGTCGAGCTGCCCGGCGGAGACGGGGGGCGGCGACGAGCCGTCGGTGCGCCGTAAGAGGCCGACGGTGGCGGCGCCGGCGACGACGCCGAGCAGCGTCATGTAGCCGAGGAAGCCGACGTACCAGTCGACGCCGAACAGCGCCGGCGTCCAGCCGATGACGACGTCGAGGGAGGCGCCGGCGGCCTGCGTCACCAGCGCGAACACCAGCGCCGCCATCCAGCCGCCGAGCAGCAGCCGGCACACCGCCCGCCAGCGCCGCGCAGTCACGCCTTTCGCGACGACCGCGCCGACGCCGACCGGGACGTACAGGAACGCGAACCCGAGCAGCAGTGGATGCGTCGCGGCGCTCGCCGGGAGGCCGCCGAGCGCGCCGACGAGCGTGAAGCCGCCGACGAGCCCGAGCACGGCGGGGAGCGCGCGCTCGTGGCCGACCATCCGGCCGAGCACGTGCGTGGACAGCGCCAGCAGGACGACGACGGCGCTGGCCGCCAGGAAGAACAGCCCGTACCAGCTCTCTGGGCCGACCGTCACGCGTGCGTCTCGCCCGACCTCCTACATAACTGTCTCGTGCCGGCTATCAGCGCCGAGAAATCGGGGGTCGCGGTCAGAACGCGCGGAGGTCGTCGAGGACGGCTTCGGCGGCGCCGTCGTCGATGGCGGCGCGCGCCTGGTCGAGGCCGTCCTGCAGGTCGTCGGCGTCCTCGCGGGCGTAGATGCGGAACGCGGCGTTCAGCGCGACGGCGTCCCGCCAGTGGTCGTCGCGGTCGCCGGCGACGACCTCCTCGGCGATGCGGGCGGAGTCGGCGGCGACGTCGTCGACTTCGAGGTCGGCCTCCTCGAAGTCCATGCCGTACTCCGGCGTCTCGATTTCGTAGTCGTCGAAGTCGCCGTCGGTCCACTCGGCCACCTTCGTGTAGCCGGGGCGGATGTCGTCGTACCCCTCCATCCCCTGGAACATGATGACGCGGTGGAGGTCGTGGTGCTCGCTCCGCTCGAAGGTGTCGACCACCTTCTTCGCGAACGCGAGGTGGTAGAAGGAGCCGAGGTGGACGTCGGCGTTCGCGGGGTTCGCGAGCGTCTCGACGGTGTTCACGAACGTCCGGACGCCCATCGCGTCGCGCCGCTCGGCCAGCGCGTGGACGTCGGGGTTGAACGTCGGCTGGTAGTAGAAGCCGAACCCGGTCTCGTCGACCATGTTGGCGGAGTCGCTCGGCGTCAACTCGGTCGCGACGCCGAGTTCGTCCAGGACGTGCTTGTAGGCGTCCTGTTTCTGCGTCGGGACGCGGTCGCCGGAGTGAGCGACGACCGGGGTGCCGGCACCGGCGGCGACGATGCCGGCGGCGACGCCGAGGATGGCGGTCTCGCCCTTCCCGTCGTAGTTCGCGCCGCAGTCGACGGGGTCGGCGTCCGGCTCGGCGTACTCGACGCGCGAACACATCTCGTCGACGTACGCCGCCAGCTCCTCCGGGTTGTTGCGCTTCCAGCGGTTCGCGAGCCAGAACGCGCCGAGCGTCGTGCGGTCGGGTTCGTCGGCGAAGATGCGCCGGAGCGCCTCCGTCGCCTGCGCGCGAGTCATGTCGTCGGCCGACTTCGGCCCGGAGCCGCAGACCTCCGTCATCAGCCGTTTCAGCGGCCAGTCGCCGAGCTCCTGCGTCGCGTGAGCCATACGCGAGGCTTCGACCTGTCGGCGCAAAAACGTCCCGTTCGCGGCGCGGAACTGGACGGCCGCCCAGTGCGGCGCGGCGGGTCCCGGTGCGGCCCGATGCGACGCGGCGCGCCCCGCCGCGCTTCGCCCGGCCGGCCGGAACGCCGGGAACGAAAACCGTAGGTACGACGACGACGAACTCAGGGTGATGCGTTCCCCGGCGGTCGACGACTGGCGCGAGGGCCTCGACGGCGTCGACGCGCGACTCGTCGACGAGTACCAGAGCGGCTTCCCGGTCGAACAGCGGCCGTTCCGCGCGGTCGCCGCCGACCTCGGCGTCGACGAGTCCGCCGTCCTCGACCGCGTCCGGCGGCTCCGCGACCGCGGCGTCTTCCGCCGGTTCGGCGCCGTGTTGAATCCGCCGGTCATCGGGTCGTCCACGCTCGCTGCCGTCCGCGCCCCCGAAGACCGCTTCGACGAGGTGGCCGCCGTCGTCAACGGCTACCGGCAGGTGAACCACAACTACCGCCGCGACCACGAGTGGAACATGTGGTTCGTCGTCACCGCCGGCACCCGCGGCCGTCGCGACGAAATCCTCGCGGACGTCGAAGAGCGGACCGACTGCGACGTGCTGAACCTCCCGATGCTGACGGACTACTACATCGACCTGGAGTTCCCGGTGTTCAACGACGACGCGTTCGCCCGGGAGGGCGTCACGCGCAGCGGCGCCGGAACCGCCGCGGACGCGGCGACGGAGGCGTCGGCGACCCGGATTTCGGAGGACGCCGTCGGCGACCTCTCGGCGCTGGAGGCGCGGCTGCTGCTCGAAATCCAGGACGGCTTCCCGCTCACCGCGACGCCGTACCGCGACGTCGCCGACGCCGTCGACGCCGACGTCGCGGACGTGCTCGCCGCCGTCGAACGGCTCGCCGACACCGGCTGCATCAAGCGAATCGGCTGCGTCGTCAACCACGTCGTCACCGGCTTCCGGAACAACTGCATGGTCGTGTGGGACGTCCCCGACGACCGCCTCGACGAACTCGGCGAACGCGTCGGCGAACTCCCGTACGTGACGCTGTGTTACCACCGGCCGCGCCGCCCCGAGCAGGGCTGGAACTACAGCCTGTTCACGATGGTGCACGGCCGCGAAGCCGACGTCGTCGACGCCAAAATCGACGAGCTCGCCGCCGACTACCTCCCGTTCGACCACGAACGGCTCTACTCCACCGAGACCCTCAAACAGACCGGCGCGCAGTACGAGGACCTGGTCGGCGACGACTGACGCCTGCGCTCGCTTTTCCGGACGACCGACGCGGCGCTGGCCGGCCCCCGTTCGCCTTCACTCAGCGTTCGACGGCGCCCGTCCCCGGCCGGTCCAGTTCGCCGAGCCGGATTTCGCCGTTCGGGAGCGGGACGCCGTCGAACGGGTCGTCGGCGAGCAGCAGGCTACCGTCCAGGTCGGCGTAGTCGAGCAGCGGCGCGAGGTGGTGGGCGGCGGCGATGGCGGCGTTCGTCTCGACCATGCAGCCGAGCATGACGTCGAGCCCCTCGGCGCGCGCGGCGTGAATCATCCGTTTCGCCTCCAGCAGCCCGCCGCACTTCATCAGTTTCAGGTTCGCGATGTCACAGCGGTCCGCGACCGCCGGGACGTCCGCGAGCGTGACGCACGACTCGTCGGCGGCGATGGGGAGCGCAGAGCGCTCGTAGGCGAACCGCAGCCCGTCGGGGTCCGAGGCCGGCACGGGCTGTTCGATGAACTCGACGCCGTGGTCGGCGAGCCACTCGCTGTTCTCGACGGTCTCCCGCGGCGTCCACGCCTCGTTCGCGTCGACGCGGATGGTCGCGTCGGGCGCCTCCTCGCGGACCGCGTCGACGACGTCGCGGTCGCGGTCCGTCCCGAGTTTCAGTTTCAGGGTGCCGTAGCCGGCGTCGACGGCGTCGCGGGTCTTCTCGCGCATCGCGTCGATGTCGTCGAGCCCGACCGTGAACGACGTCTCCGGCGCCGCCGTGGGGTTGAGCCCCCACAGCCGGTACAGCGGGACGCCGAGCCGCTTCGCCGCGAGGTCGTGCAGCGCGACGCTGACGGCGCAGCGGGCCGCCGGGTTGTCCGCGACGACGCCGCGGAGCCGCGACTCGATTTCGGCGAACGCGTGCGGGTCGCCGACGGCCTCGACCTCCGCGAGCAGGTCCGGCATGACTGCCTCGACGGTGGCTGCGGTTTCGCCGTAGTGCGCCGACGGCGCGGCGGCGCCGACGCCGGTCATGCCGCCCTCGTCGGTGAGCCGGACGACGACGTTCTCGGCGGTCGTCGTGGTGCCGCGGGCGATGGTGAAGTCGTGTTCGAGCGGCAGCGACACGCGCTCGAACGCGGCGTCGATGCTCACCGAACCGCCTCCACGAGCCCGCCCGGCCCGAACCGGAGCAGGTCGGTCGCTGGCGCGTCCAGCGTCGCCGCGAAGTCGTCGACGGCGTCGCGGGCCGCCGCGTCGTCGTCGATGCCGGACGTGTTGAGCGCGCCGGCGACGACGTCGGCGTCGTGCACCGGCGCCGCGAGCGACTCGTACAGGTCGACGTACTCCGGAATCGGCGGAATCGCGGTGTCTTCGTAGCCGTGAATCGCGTCGCGGCCGGCCTCGTGGCACAGCACGAGCCGGTCCGGCATCGCGCCGTGGAGGATGCCGAGCGTGACCGGGGAGTACGCCGGATGGACGACGCTCCCCTGCCCCTCGACGACGAGCAGGTCGTGGTCGTCGCCCTTCTCCAGCACCATCTCCTCGACGGCGCCGGCGGCGAAGTCGGCGACGACGCGGTCGACCGGGTTCCCCCAGCCTTCGATCATGATGCCGGTCTGGCCGGTCGGGACGACGCAGGCGTCGACGCCGGCGTCCGCGGCCGCCTCCGCGAGCTCCATCGTCGCCGTCATCTTCCCGACCGAGCAGTCCGTCCCGACCGTGCAGACGACGTCGGCGTCGACCTCGTCGGCGCGGCCCTCCGCGACCGTGAGCCCCTCGTGCGGCCGCCGGACGTCGCGGAGCTCCGCGCCGTGTTCGGCGGCGAGCGTCGCGAACTCCTCGTCGTCGCGGAGGAAGTAGTGCAGCCCGGAGACGACGTCGCAGCCGGCTTCGAGCGCCGCGCGGACGTCCGGCCGCCACGACTCGTCGAAGCCGCCGCCGATTGGCGCGACGCCGATGACGAGCGCGTCGACGTCGCCGTCGACGTCGCCGAACGACGCCACGATGGGCGCGTCCTGGACGTCGGGGAGGTGGTCGGCGACGCGCTCGCCGGCGTGGTCGCGGTCGAGCACCGCGGCGACGTCGCGGTCGCCGTACCGCAGGACGCCGTTCGCGGTCTTCGACCGCCCGGGGAACTTCTCGTGTGCGAGGATGACGACCCGTTCGTTCACGGCTCCGCCAACGGCGACCCGCGGCTTAAATCGCTCCCAGCCGGCCGGTCCCGCCGAGACCGGCGCCGAGACCCGCGCGAGTCGGTCGCGCTGATTCGTGCCTGCCGGCGGCGCCGATCCGCGCCGATTCGAGCACGGCATCCGTCGGCCCAAAGCATACGTGACGACTCGCCGTACCGTGGCGTGTGCCCTCCACAGCGACGCGGCTCCAACTGTTCGGTATCGCGCTCGTCCTCGCCGGCGGCCTCCGCGACCTCGTCGTCGCGGCGTCCGGCTCGATAATCGACCCGCACTCCGTGAACGTCGGCGCCGTGGCCGTCGGCCTCGGGCTGCTGTTCGCGCTCGTCGGGCTGGTCGCCCCCGCGGTCCGCCGAGAGTGACGTCCATTCGGTCCGCGGGGAGTGACGTCGGCGCGGCCCACTGCCGGCACAGACGGCCGATTCCGCCGGGGCTTACGGCCCGGGGCGACGACGGTGCGGTATGAGCGACGACGAGGGCGGGATGCGCCTCAATCTGTTCACGATGAACTCCGTCGAGCACGTGTCGCCGGGGTCGTGGCGGCACCCGGGCGACCGGTCGGCGGCGTACACCGACCGGGAGTACTGGACCGACGTGGCGCGGACGGCGGAGCGCGGCGGCTTCGACGCCGTGTTCTTCGCGGACGTCCGCGGCATCTACGACGTGTACGGCGACGACCGCGACGTCGCCGTCGAGAAGGCGGTGCAGACGCCGTCGAACGACCCGAGCTACCTGGTGCCGGCGATGGCGGAGGTGACGGAGACGCTCGGGTTCGCCGTGACGAAGTCGACGACGTACACCCATCCGTACCAGCTCGCGCGGGAGTTCTCGACGCTCGACCACCTGACGGACGGCCGCGTCGCGTTCAACGTCGTCACGTCGTATCTGGCGTCGGCGGCGCGGAACCTCGGGCTCGACGAGCGGATGGACAAGGAGACGCGGTACGACCGCGCCGCGGAGTTCCTCGACGTCTGCTACCAGCTCTGGGAGGAGTCGTGGGACGACGACGCCGTGGTGCGCGACGCCGACAGCGGCGTCTTCACCGACCCCGACGGCGTCCACGACATCGACCACGACGGCGAGTTCTTCTCGGTGCCCGGGCCGCACGGCTGTGAGCCGTCGCCCCAGCGCACCCCCGTCGTCTTCCAGGCGGGGTCGTCCGACCGCGGCCGCGCGTTCGCGGCGGCGAACGCCGAGGCCGTGTTCTGTTCGCAGCCGACCGAACACGGCGTCCGCGAGTACATGGAGGACCTGCGCGGCCGCGCCGCCGACCGCGGCCGCGACCCGGACTCGCTGGCGTTCTTCCCGGGCGTCGTCCCGGTCGTCGGCGAAACCGAGGCGGCCGCGGAGGCGAAACACGAGCGGCTGAAAGACGGCGTCGACGTGGAGGCGACGCTCGCGCTGCTCTCCGGCTTCCTCGACATGGACCTCTCGGCGCTCGACCCGGACCAGCGCATCGAGCACATCGAGACCGACGCGATTCAGGGGACGATGAACGCGTTCACGCAGTCGGACCCGGACCGCGAGTGGACCGTCCGCGAGGTGGCGGAGTTCTCCGGGCTCGGAACGACGTCGCCGGTCGTCGTCGGGACGCCCGAGCAGGTCGCGGACGAACTGGAGTACTGGTACCGCGAGGTCGGCGTCGACGGCTTCAACGTCAAGGAGGTGGTGCGGACCGGGAGCCTCGACGACTTCGTCGACCTGGTCTGCCCGGAACTCCGGCGGCGCGGCCTGCTCCGCGACGCCGACCCGGACGAGACGCTGCGCGAACGGCTGTTCGGCGAGGGGCCGCGGCTCCCCGCGGACCACCCGGCGCGCCGGTAGCCCGCGACGGTTCGGCGACGGAACCGCACAACCGCGGACGGATTCGAGCCGGGGCTTCCCGCCGTTGGCGTCATCGTTAAGTGAGAGTAGCCACTGTTCTCTGGTGACGCTTCGTCTGGAGGGCCGAAGCGTCAGCGGGGACCAATTCGAGCGGGGTGCGAGCCGCTCTCTTTCCGCGGCTCGCACCCCGCTTTTTCGCTTACATTCGGCAGCGACGCCGCTCCGCACCGTTTCGACGCCGGACTCGACCGGCTCTGACCGGCGCGGTTTCGTGACCAGAACGGCGACGGCAGCGTCGCGGCCGCGGTGACGGTGCTTGCAGTGGTCGCGGTAACGGTGCTGGCAGCGGCCGCAGTAACGGTGCTGTGGGCCGGCGGCTGTCAGCGGCGACGGTGCTGGCGGCGGCGGAGGCGACGAGAGAACTGATTCCACTGCGCGCGGCGTCGCCGCGCGGCGCGGCTCACTCCGAGGTCGGCGGATTCACGAGCAGGCCGTCGACCATCGCGGCGCCGGCGACCGTCGAGCCGAGGACGGCGGCGGCGACGAACGGCAGCGCGGTCGCCGCGGTCACCGCGGCGGCGACGACGAACGCGGCCGGAATCACCGTCAGCAGCGCGTCGGCGCGGTCGATGGAGTCGCTCGGCAGCACGGTAATAACATGTAATTAGGGGCTTGTGTATCTTGTGGAACCGACGGCGACGCGGCCGGGACGGCCGTCGGCGGCCGCTGACGCGGCGTCCGCGGCTCAGGCGACGCGGTTGTGCAGCGGGTCGCCGCGCCGGATGCGGTCGACGTTCTCGCGGACCAGCGCCGCGATGTCCTCGTGGTAGTCGCGCGTGAACGCCCCGCAGTGCGGCGTCACGATGACCTCGTCGTACCCCCACAGCGGCGACTCCGCGGGGAGCGGCTCCTCGTCGAACGCGTCGAGCGCGGCGCCGGCGACGCCGCCGCTGTCGAGCGCGTCGACGAGCGCATCGGTGTCGACGACGGGGCCGCGGGCGACGTTCACGAGGTACGCGTCCGTCCGCATCGCGTCGAGTTCGGCGGCGCCGACCATCTCCTCCGTCTCGTCGGTGAGCGGCACCGCGAGCGCGACGAACCGGGCGTCCGCCACGGCGGTCTGCAGGTCGTCCGGTTCGTACACTGTCTCGACGCCGTCGACCGGTTCCGCCGAGCGCCTGACGCCGACGACGTCCATGCCGAGCGCGTTCGCCCGAGTCGCGATGCCGCGGCCGAGCGTGCCGAGGCCGACGACGCAGAGCCGCTCGCCTTCCAGCGTGAACGGCGCGTCGTACGCCGGCGGCGACCACTCGGCGTCCGCCTGCGCGTCGCGGTAGCGGTGGAGGCGCCGCGCGAACGACAGCATGTAGCCGGCGACGGTCTCGCCGATTGCGGTGCCGTGAATGCCGGTGCTGTTCGTCAGCGCCGTCCCGGCCGCCTCGTAGTCGTCGACCGGGAACTCGTCGTAGCCCGCGCGGACGCAGTGCACCCAGTCCGCCCGCAGGAAGGCGTCGTCGTGGCTGAACGTGACGACCGCGTCGCCGTCGCGGACGTCCGCCGGCGCCCCGACGACGACCGGCACCGGCAGGTCCGACATGGACTCGCGGAGGTACTCGGGCGGCGGCGACGCCGACTCGGCAACGACGATGCGTTCGGGGAGCTCCATACCCGGCGTTCCCGGTGAACGGACAAATGAGTCGTGGTCCGCCGCGCGCGCACCACCGCTCACCGGCTCCGCAGCGTCGACGCAGCGGTACACGGGCGCCGCTGGAACACCCACGGTGCCGTTGGAACTGCACAGGTCGCCGCTGGAACAGGAGACGGGAGCCGCCGGAGTCGAACGGTTCGCGCGCCGTTTTCCCGGCGGCGGCCGACCGTCGACCCGATGATTCTCGTCCCGGGTCCCAAAGAAGTGCGCACAAACCCGCAAGTTGGCTCCGTGGGTCGGTAGCCGAACCCCCAACGGAGGAATCCTCGCGCTTTAGCGCGGGGAGGATGTCAAACGTCGCTCGTCGAACTCGCCGTCTCCCTCCCCGAAGAGCAGGCCGGCACGCCGAACACGGAGCAGCTCGCGCTCGTCCTGTCCGGGCTCTGCGCCATCGGCTTCGGGTTCGCCGTCGAGGGCGCGCTGGCGCGGCTGGCCGGGAAACTCACGGCCGCGCAGCTCCTCGGCCTCGCGGGGCTGGTCAGCCGGCTGTACGCGATGTACGCCCACAGCGACAGTTGGCGGGACGCGGTCGCGTCCGCCGACGCCGTCACGTCGCCGTATCTCGTCGTCGCGTCGTTCGTCGCGGTCGTCACGCCGTGGCTCCTGCAGGCCGCCGCAGCCCTGCTCGGCGCCGCCGACGCGTGGACGGCGCACTCGTCGGGGACGTTCCTGCTGGTCGTCGCGTTCGCCGCGACGGCGGGGCTGGGGATGCACTGGCGCCTGAACGACCCGAGGGTGTACCGCGCCGACGCGGACGCGTCAGCGAACCCCGGCGACTGACGCGGGGGACAGCGCGACTCGACGCCGCTGGGAACGTCGCAGTCGACGGCAGAGCGCGCCGCCGAACGCGACACTTTAGGCCGGGACGCCGTTTGCGTCGGCATGGCAGATTCGTTCCTCGACACCGACAGCCTCGTCGCGGCGGTGGAGGCGGCCGACTTCGACCGGCCGCCCGCGCTCGTCGCGAACGCCCACATCACGGGCGTCAGCGTCGCTCGCGCGCTCGCCGCACGCGACGTTCCGGTCATCGCGCTCGACCGGAACGGCGACGGCTACGCGCCGCCGTCCGACGCGGTGGCGTTCGCCGGCGAAGTCACGTATCCGCTCGACGACCTCGACGGCTTCCGACGCGACGTGGAGCGCGTCGCCGACGCCGCCGGCGTCGCCTGCGTCGCCTTCCCGTGCATGGACGACTGGGTGCGCGGCTTCGCCGAGACCGAACCGGACGGCGTCGTCCTGCCCTTCTCGGACCACGACGGCATCGAGCGCGTGCTCGACAAGGACAACCTCTACCGGCGCTGTGAGGAGCTCGGCGTCCCGTACCCGGAGACGCACCGCCTCGACGGCCACGACGACCGCGACGCCGCGGTCGACGCCGCGGTTGACGCGCTCGGCTTCCCGCTCGTCGTGAAGCCGGCGCACAAGCGGAAGTTCGAGGAGGCGTTCGGCACGAACGTCATCGAGGTGGACGGCCGCGACGAACTGGACCGGGTCGTCGCCGACGCCGCCGCGGCCGACGCGACCGTGCTCCTCCAGGAGAAGGTGAACGTCGAAGTCGGCGCGGACGCGTCGTTCGGCAGCTACGTGTCGCCGGACGGCGACGCGCTCGGCGTCGTCGCCAACGCGGCCGTCCGGTTCCCGCGCGAGTTCGGGACGTCGTGTCTCGTCGAAACGGTCGACGAACCGGCGGTCCGCGACCGCGCGCTCGCCGTCCTGGAGGCGACGGACTACCACGGCATCAGCGAGTCCGAGTTCGTCTACGACGTCGACCGCGAGGAGTACGTGCTGCTCGACATCAACACGCGGCCGTGGAAGTGGGTCTCGATGCCGGTGCAGGCCGGCGCGAACCTCCCGCTCGCCGCGTACCGCGACGCCGTCGCCGACCTCGACGCCGCCGACGTCCAGTACGACCCCGGCGAACCCGGCGAGGCGCGCTGGGTGTACCTCCGCGACTACCTCGAACTGTGCCTCACCGACTCGGCGTTCTGGGACGTCCTCTCCCGCGACGACTGGACCGCGCTGCTGTCCGGCGACTTCGAGGCGGACGACCGGCTGACCACCGGGCTGTACCGGCCGTCCGACCCGGCGCCGGCCGCGAAACTGCTCGACGGCGAGTTCACCGACCGCGACTACTACTGCTCCTGTTGACCGCGCCGGGCATCGACCGGCCGGCTAGAGCAGCCGCAGCGTCGCGGTCCAGAAGTCGTCGAAGGCGTCGTCGAGCGCGTCCGCCGCCCGGCCGGTCGCGTCGCTGCCGGCGGTGACGTCCGCGTACTCCCGGAGCTCCGGCAGGACGGTGCGTTCGCCGACGAGGACGACGCGGTCGAGGTCGTCCGGCAGCGACGCCAGCGCCGCCTCGCACTCCTCCAGGTGCGCGTCGATCTGGGCGTCGCGCTGCCGCTCGAACCGGCCCTGCGAGAAGCCGCCCTTGTCGTGTTCGTCCATCACGTCCGTCTCCACCGTCTGGAGGTCGACGCGCTCGTCGCCCTCGTACACCCCGACGGCGAATGTGTCCGACCGGGCGAGCCCGAACGCGAACCGGCCGGTCGGCCGGAACCACTCGTCCCGGACGCGGAAGCCGTCGCGCCACTCGCAGAACGGCGCAGGCGCCACCGGCGGGTCGACGGCGCAGGCGACGATGCCGGCGTCGTCGCGGTACACCAGCGTCGGCGCGGCGCGCCGGACCAGCGGCGCCCGGTCGCCGAACGCGTCCGCGACGGCGTCCGGCAGCGAGTCCGCGTCGTCGACGTACGCCGACAGCGCGCCTTCGACGCCGGCGTCGACGCTGCGGAGCCGGTCGAGCACGGCGTCCCGGCGGTCGCGGCGGAGCTCCTCCGTGCCGCGAACCGTCGCCTCCCGGTCGACGCCCGCCTCCGCGCGGCCGACGCGGTCTTCCAGCTCCTCGATTCGGTCCTCGAGCCGGTTCACGCGCTCTTCGGCCTCCTGCCGCTTCCGCGCGGCCTCGCTGCGGCGCTCCTCCTCGGCGTCGAGCTGGGCGCGCAGCGAGTCGCGCTCCGATTCGAGCTCGGCGACGCGCTCTTTCAGGCTCGCGCGGCCGAGCAGTCGGTCGAGCATACCGCACCGGTGACGTGCCGAACTAAAAAGGGTCGCGTCGGCGCTCCGGCCGAAGCCGCCGGTCGTTCCGGTCGACGAGCCGCGGTCTGCCGACGGCGACGCGGCGGTCCGCGGGCGGCGACGCCGTGGGCTGCCGACGGCCGGCGTTCAGGCGGCGTCGGCCGGCTCCCAGCCGGCGTACTGCAGCAGTTCGTCGGCGCGGTCCGGGTTCGCGAGGAACACCTCGCGGCGCCCCGGAAGCTCGTACGCGAGGTCCTCCGGCACCGTCTCTCGCGGGACGGTGAGCGTCCCGGTCGGGACGTCGTCGTCGCCGACGACCGGGAAGTGTTTCGTGCCGAGCTTCATCACCAGCGGGCTGTCGAGCCGCTCGACGCCTTCGCCGGTGGCGTACAGTTGCTCGTTCACCCGTTCGTGGTCGGCCCGCTTGATGGCCGCGCTGTCGGTGTCGCGGGGCTGGACGTACAGCCGCCCCAGGTAGTAGCCGGTGGAGAACCGTTCGAACATGCTGCGCACTCGACCATGCGGGACGTTACCGTGTTAAGCGTTACCGACAACCGTTTTATAGACGCGCCCGCCGCGACGCGCCGGCTCTCAGCGACGAGAACCGGCGGCGGTACGTCGACCGCGGCACACCGACGGCTTCACGGGCCGCGCCGCGGACGCGACACGCATGTCCGAGTTCCAGCGGTTCGGTCAGGGGACGTACCAGCTCCGCGGCGAACAGTGCGCCGAGAGCGTCGCCACCGCGGTCGACGCCGGCTACGACGCCATCGACACGGCGCAGGGCTACCAGAACGAGGCGCTCGTCCGCGAGGGCATCGAGCGCGCCGGCGCCGACCCGAACGACCTGTTCGTCGCGACGAAGCTGCAGACCGACAACCTCGGCTACGAGGACGCCGTCGCCACGGCCCACGAGAGCCGCGCGCGCCTCGGCGTCGACAGCATCGACCTGCTGTACGTCCACTGGCCCATCAACACCTACGACGTAGAGGAGACGACGCGCGCGCTGAACGAACTCGTCGCCGACGGCGTCGTCGACCGCGTCGGCCTCTCGAACTTCCGCGTCGACCAGCTCGACGCCGCCCGCGACGCGCTCGACGTCCCGCTGTTCGCCCACCAGGTCGAGTGCCACCCGCTGCTCCAGCAGGACGAACTCCGCGAGTACGCCGTCGAACACGACCACTGGCTCGTCGCGTACTGCCCCATCGCCCGCAACGACGTCGCCGACGTCGACGTCGTCCGTGACGTCGCCGACAAGCACGACGCGACCCCCGCGCAGGTCTCCATCGCGTGGCTGCTCGCGAAGGACAACGTCGCCGCCATCCCGAAAGCAACCAGCGAGGAGCACATCCGCGACAACCTCGCCGGCGCCGCCCTCGAACTCGACGCCGAAGACGTCGCCCGAATCGACGACATCGACGAGGAGCGCCGCCTCGTCGACTTCGAGGAAGCGCCCTGGAACCAGGTCGACTGACTGCACCGAGCGGGCTGCGTCGGCACCCGTGTTTTCTCGGCGACCAACCGCTCGCCCATCCGCGGCGGCGACGCTGCGCTGTCGCTGAGACCGGACGGACCACGCGAACCGGACGGGAACAGCGCGAACGGGGCCGCAAACTGCGACGGCAACGGCTCCTGACTCGATGGTGCGGAGCCGCAGAAAGTCGGCGCCGCGGAAACGGGCGGCTCGGGTGCGCCGCCCGCGTGCCTCCTGTCAGGAGTGCCGGAATGCGAGGCGTTCCCCCGAATCGCAGTCCGAGAACCGGTCCGAACTGCGTCGTCCCTTCGTCCACGACCCGCTTACCGCTGATGGCTTGGTATCGAGGCTTCTTTTGAACGGTCGCGACAGAATGCGCCGGCGTCTCGAAGCCGACTTCGCGTAGGCCGTCGAGCCGCCGTCGAGCACGTCCGCGGCGGCTACCCGGTGTTCTTCATGCCGGCGGCGATTCCTTTCACGGTGAGTCGGAGCGCGCGCTCTTCGGCGTCGGTGCGGTGGCTGCGGCCGAGCAGGTCTATCTGTAGGAGGTTCAGCGGGTCGACGTAGGGGTTCCGGCGTTCGAGGCTCTCGGCGAGCCACTCGCGGCGAAGCAGCGAGTCGCGCTGGGTGACCTGCTTCACCAGTTCGACGGCGCGGTCGTACTCCGCTTCGATGCGCGGGAAGAACTCCGCGCGGAGGTCCTCCGGGGCCAGGTCGGCGTACTCGGCGGCGATGTCGAGTTCGGTGCGGGCGAGCGACAGCGCGATGTGGTCGATGGTCGTCCGGAAGAACGGCCACTGCCGGTACATCTCCCGGAGCGTCTCGACGTCGCCGCCGTCGTCCAGGTAGGCGTCCAGCCCGGCGGCGGTGGAGAACCAGCCGGGGAGGATGGCGCGGCTCTGCGTCCACGAGAACACCCACGGAATCGCGCGGAGGTCCTCGACGGTGCGGTCGCCGGACCGGGACGCCGGCCGCGACCCCATGTTGAGGTCCTCGATGACCGTGATGGGCGTCGCGGCCTCGAAGAACTCGACGAAGCCGTCGGTGTCGAGCAGGTCGCGGTAGGCGTCGCGGGCGGCCTCGCCGGCGACGTCCATGGCCGCCTCCCACTCGTCGTGGACCGCCGGCGTGTCGCCCTGGATGCGGCGGAGCCGCGCGCGGATCTGCGCGTCCAGCATCTGCTCCAGCTCGCGCTCTGCGACCCGCGGGTTCGCGTACTTCTCGGCGATGGCTTCGCCCTGCTCGGTGAACTTCACTTCGCCCGTGGCGGTCTCGGGCGGCAGCGCGAGCAGCGCCTCGTTCATCGGGCCGCCGCCGCGGGAGATGGAGCCGCCGCGGCCGTGGAACAGCCGGAGTTCCACACCGACGTCGTCGGCGACCTCCGCGAGCCGCCGGGCGTTCTGGTGGAGGTCCCACGCCGCCGCGAACGGCCCGTTCTCCTTGTTCGAGTCGGAGTAGCCGAGCATCACTTCCTGGACGTCGCCGCGGGCGTCGAGAGCGGCGCCGTAGGCGTCGTTGTCGACGAGCGTCCCGAGGATGTCGCGGGCGTTCGCGAGCGCCGACGCCGTTTCGAGCAGCGGAACGACGTCCAGCCCGCAGTGTTCGGGGAGCGAGACGACGCCGGCGAGGTCCGCGAGGTACAGCACTTCGAGGACGTGCGACGGCGCTTCGGTCATCGAGATGCAGTACGTGTCGATGGCGTCGGCGCCGTACTCGCGGTGCCAGTCGCCGAGCGCGTCGAACCGGCGGCACACCCGCGCGGCGGTGTCGGAGAGGTCGTCGTCGACGTCGAGGCTGCCGACGCCGTCGTCGTCGAGGATGGACCGCGTCAGCACGTCAACGCGGTCGTCCTCGTCCATGTCGGCGTAGTCGACGCCCTCGCGGTCGAGCAGCGCCGAGACGGCCTCCGTGTGGTTCTCCTGGTGGTCGCGGAGGTCGAGCGCGGCGAGCGTGAACCCGAACGTCTCGACGCGGCGGACCAGCGGGTCGACGCGCTCTGCGGCGACCGCGTCGTGGCCGTTCGCGCGGAGGTCGGCGGCGAGCGTTTCGAGCGCCGAAACGAACTCGTCCGGGTCGCCGTACTCGCCCGACCGGAGGTCGTCGACGCGGGCGACGCGCTCGCGGACCAGTTCGACGTAGCGCCGGTACGGCTCCGCCGGGTAGCGCTCGTCGGCGGTCTCGGCGGCCGACGGCACCGCGTCGCGCTCGGCGGCGAGCCGCGCCTCGAACTCGTCGGTGTGGGTGAGCCGGTCGCCCTCCTGGCTGACGTCGCCGAGCAGCGCCTGCAGTTCGCCGTCGTACCGGTCGAGGACCGCGTTGCGCTGAGCGTCGAGCGTGTCGGTGGTGACGTCGGGCGTCACGAACGGGTTGCCGTCGCGGTCGCTGCCCGCCCACGACCGGAACTCCAGCAGCTGCGGGACGTCCCCGTCGACGTCGGCGTCGGCGGCGTCGAGGCCGTCCTCCAGCGACTCGTAGGCGTCGGAGACGACGTCGAACAGCGTCTCTTCGAGGTACCAGCGGACGTCGCGCGCCTCGTCGGTCGGCGTCGGCCGGTGCGGCCGGACCTGCCGGGTCGCCCACAGCGACTCGACTTCGGCTTCGACGTCGTCGACCAGGTCGTCTTCCTCCTCGTCGATGAGGCGGCGCTCGTCGAGGTCGGCGAGGTCCTCGGCGACGCGGCGCAGCTTCGCCTTCACGGTCTTGCGGCGCGCCTCCGTCGGGTGCGCCGTGAACGTCGGGACGACGCGCGTGTCAGCGAGCGCCTGCGCGGCGTCCTCCGGGTCGGCTTCGGCGAGCGCCGCGGCGGCGGCCTGCACGCCGTCTTCGAGCGCGCCCTTCTCGCGTCGCCGGCGAATCGCGCGGACCCGTTCGCGCTCCTCGGCGACGTTCACCAGTTCGAAGTAGGCCGCGAACGCCCGCGCGACGGTGCGGGTCGTCTCCGGGTCGAGGCCGTCGAGTCGCTCCCTGACCGGGTCGCGGCTGTCGGTCTCCCCGCGCCGGTAGTCGATGGAGGCGGTGCGGACGTCCTCGACGGTGTCGAACGCCGCCGTCGACGTCTGCCGTTCGAGGACGTCGCCGAGCAGTGCGCCGAGTTCGCGGACGTCCTGCCGGACGTCCCGCTCGTGGCTCGTCATACGCTACCAAGACTGCCCCGGGGGCCACAGTAGTTCCGGTTCGACGAAGAATTACCTCGGAACCGAATTTTTCAGAAAACGAACGTGACTTCGCGGCCAATCCGGCGCGAATCGACGGCTGTCGGACGATTCTCGGTCGAGCCGTCCCGGCGAGCCGTTTTCAGCGTGAAGACGCCGGTCGGCTGCGGCGGGTCAGCGCTTCGGGAGCAGCACGAACAGCACCGCGGCGACGGCGGTGACGCCCGCCAGCAGGTAGAACGCCTCGTCGAACAGGCCGAGGTCGGACATGACGCCGACGATCGTGGAGCCGGTGGCGCCGATGAGGAAGAACAGCGTGCGGAGCAGCCCCCACGTCGACCCGGTGGCCTCGTCCGGCAGCGCGTCGATGATGTACGGATTCAGCACCGACGAGACCGCGATTCGCGACGACAGCGCGACGACGAGCAGCGCGAGCGGCACGAGGCCGGAGACGTGCGGGAGCAGCGCGAGCGTCGCGACGCCGACCGCGGCGACGACGAGGATGACCCGGCGCGTCCCGACCCGGTCGACGGCCGCGCCGCCGGCGAGTTGGAACCCGGCGCCGCCGACGAACAGCAGCGCGAACAGCGCGCTCGGCGCGCCCTCCGCGAGCGTCTTCTCCTCCAGCAGGTACGTCGGCAGGAACGCCGTCAGCGCCTGAAACGTGAACAGCATCAGCGTCATCCCGACGAACGCGACCACGATGGTCCGGTCCGTGAACACAGTGTGAAGCGTCCGCCGAACGCTCACCTCGCCGTTCCCGCTTTCGCCGTCCTCGTCACCATCGCCGTCCTCGTCGCCATCGCCGTCCTCGTCGTTGCCGACACTGGCTGCGTCGTCGTCGGCGTCTGCGTCGTCGGCGTCGCCGCCGGGGATGGTCAGCCAGGCGCCGACCGCGGTGACGGCGAACAGCGGGACGGTCAGCCCGACGGCGGCCCGCCAGCCGACGTGGTCGGTCGCGGTGCTGCCGAAGACGGGGAGCGCCGCCGAGCCGAGGCTGCCGGCGGCGAGCGTGATGCCGAACGCCCGGCCGCTGTTCGACCGGAAGAACCGCGAGAGCGCGATGCCGCGCGTCGTCCCGTACAGCCCGGTCGCGAGCCCGAACAGCCCGCAGGCGACGAGGAACACCGCGAACACCGGCGCCGCGGCGATGACACAGAGGCTGCCGGCGGCGAGCGCGAGGCTCAGGCTCAGCAGCGTCCGCTCGTCCAGCCGGTCGACGAGCAGCCCCGCGGGGAACTGCATGACGCCGTAGCCGGCCCAGACGACCGTGATGGCGACGCCGGCGGTGCTGTCGTCGATGCGGAACGCGCCCTGAATCTGCGGGAGCAGCGCGGGCAGCAGGAACCGCAGGCCGAGCGTCAGGAACCACCCGAACGCGACCGACGCGAGGACGCCGCGCCGCTCGCCGCCGCCGAGCCGACGCGGGACGCGGGACAGTCTCACTGCCGAGAGGAACGGGCGCCGACGACAAGAGCGGTCCGAATCCGGAACGACCGGCGGCGGTGGCGGCGGTAGCGGCGGTAGCGGCGGTGGCAACGCGGCGGCGGTGGCGGCGCGGCGACGCGGCCAGCGGTCGACGGTGGAACCGACGAGAGCCGGCGCTGTGCGGGCGATGAACGGTGCGGCCGCAGGGGTGCGGCCGCGATGGACACGGAATCGGTGCAGACTCGCGCAGACTGGCGCGGACTCCCAGGGGCTCGCGCCGGTTCAGCGACGGTCGGACGGACGGAAGTAGTTCGCTATGAGCCGTCCGGACGGCTATGGAGCGGTACGTGCCGGTGGAAACCCGGCGTCTGCGGCCGTGTTCGGCCTTTCGTCAGGCTTTTGCGTGGCGGCTTCCGACTCCGACGTATGAGCGTAGACGACGACAAGTACCCCGGCGACTCGGGGCGTCGCCGGTTCGTGAAGGGCGTCGTCGGCGGCGCGGCCCTCGCGGGAGTCAGCGTGGTAGGGTCGGCCTCCGTCAACAGCGTCACCACCTCGCCCGGGAAAGGCGGCGGCGCGACCGAGGCGATGGCCATCGAGAACACCGACGGCCCGGCGCCGCGCGGGATGCCGCAGATCCCCATCGAAATCGACAGCGACGGCTTCATCCGCGGCGTCTGGCCGGACGTCAAGACCGTCGAGCAGGGCGGCGTCTCCATCAAGGTCGCACAGACCGAACTCGGCGGGAAGACGTACTCCTCGGAGTGGTTTCAGTACTGCGGCGTCGAGACGTACACCGGGATTCAGCCGGGGTACGAGCCGGAGGGCGGGAACTACTTCTACGTCGGAGCGAACCCGGGCTACGAGTGGCAGTCCGAAGTGATGAGCCAGGGCGACCAGTTCACCGTCGACATGTTCTCCGACTACGAGACGTGGGGGAACGGCATCGGCGTCAGCGGCCTCGGGAAGCCGGCGACCGCGAACTGGCGGTCGAAGGGAGCGGAGGACACCATCCCGGTCCAGATTCTCCGCTCGCCCATCATCGAGAAACTCGCCGCGACCGGCTCCGCGCAGGGCGCCGACGGCGAGACGTACGAGGTCCCCTCGGACGTCCAGAAGTGGCTGCAGGCGTCGACCAGTAAAGGGTTCATCGCGTGGCTCAACAAGTGCACGCACTTCTGCTGTGTCCCCGGCTTCAAGCAGAACGCCGGCTCCGCGAAGTTCGCGGCCGCGGACGAAGTGTACTGCCCGTGCCACCAGTCGGTGTACGAGCCGTTCAGCATCGTCACGACGCTGTTCACCTCCCGGCCGCGGCCCGACGAGTAACGCCGCTCGCCGCCCGCCGCAGCGCCGCCGGGCTTTTCTCGCGCCGCTCACCACCGCCACCCATGAGCGACGGCTCCCCCGCCGACAGCGCCAGCACCGACTCCTCCGGCGACGACCCGGCCGCGGCCGCCGAATCCACGGACGCCGACGATACCGACGACACTCTCGATACTTCCGGCACCGCCGAGTTCGACGCGGCGCGCGCGGCGGCCCGGCGGACCCTCACCGGCGACGACGTCACGGCGTTCCACCTCGGCGTCGTCCGCGGCGGCGAGGTCGACACGGCGGCCGCACGGGTCGGCGGCGACGGTGACGACCGCGGCGACGACCGCCCGGAACTGGAGGCGCTGACGCTTCTGGCGACGCACCTCCGGGTCGTCGCGGACGACGCGGGCGCCGACTACGACGCCGTCGCGGCGGACGCGGCGGCGCTCGCGAGCCAGGTGGAGTCGCTGTCGACGCTGCCGGGCGAGGAGTAGCCGAGGCTCAGCGAAGCCCGACGTTGCGGCGGCGGTGAGCGAGATACTGGCCGGAGCCGACGACCGTGACCGCGACGAGCGCCGCGGCGGCGGCGAGCGCGGCGACCGTCGACGGAACGGCGGCGTCGGCGACGAGGTACGTTCCGACGGGGAGCGCCGTCTCGGCGGCGACGTACAGGTACCACCGCGGCACCCACGCGCCGTCGCGCGCCAGCCCGACCGCGTCGGCGACGAGCGCCGGGACGGACGCGGCGGCCGCGACGACCACGACGCCGGCGACCGCGACCAGCGCGACGCCGAAGTCGGTGACGGAGCCGGTTTCGACGACGACGGCGACGAGCAGCGCCGCGCCGACGACCGTCACGGCCAGGTAGCCGACGAGCGCCAGCCAGTAGCGGTTACCGGGTCGGTCCGCGTCGGCCGAACGGGACAGCGACGGCGACATGGCTCCCGATACGCCGCCTCGCCGGGTATAGGCCGCAGAACCGCCGAACACCGCCCGTCGCCACCGAGCGCCGCCCGGAACGACCCTGCCGTGGCGGAGTCCGACCGCCGCCGCCGGGCCGCGGCGGATTTCCGCGATTGATTGTCGCGGCGACGCACGTCGCAGGTGCGATGGAAACGCACGAACTCACCGTCACCGGCATGCAGTGTGCGAGCTGTGAAGCCCTCGTGACGCAGGCCGTCACGGGCCTCGACGGCGTCGCGGCCGTCGAATCGGACGCCGCCCGCGACCGCGTCGTCGTCCGCGCGGACGACGAGCGAGCCGACGATTCGCTCCGCGACCGCGTCGAGCAGGCCATCACCGAAACCGGCTACACGGTCGACGGCTGACCCGCTCCGCGTCGGCGACGACGCCGACCGGCTCCCGTCAGCCACGCCCTCCGATTTCTTCCGCTGTAACCCCGCAGCGACCGCGTCGGCGACGGCCTGGGGCTCCCGCACGACCGCGCAGCCTCCGCGACGCGATTCGCGCTCCGGTTCGCTCGGGGCGGTCGCAGTCGGGCGATGCTGGCCGTCGACCGGTCGCCGCCGGCCCGTCCGTTCGGTCGCCGGGTTCGCCGGGACCCCCACGGTTTTCCGGCCTTGAGGTAGCGGCGGCGCGTCGGTTCGGGTATGACGTCGTTCGTCGTTCCCGTGACCGGACTGTCGTGCGGCAGCTGCGAACAGCTCCTCGAAGACCGCGTCGGCGCCGTCGAGGGCGTCACGTCCGTCGACGCCGACCACGTCGCCGGGACCGTCCGCGTCGCCGGCGACGACGTCGACCGGGGCCGCGTCGAGCAGGTCGTCATCGAAACCGGGTACGGCGTCGGCGAGTGACCGCCGGCGTCCGTCTGCCGCCCGCTCGCTCGCGTCGCCGCGATTCGGTGACGCCGAACCGTCTGCGCTGCGCTGGCGTCAGTCGACCGACGATGATTCACGCACACACACAGCCGGCCGAAGCGCCCTCCCCCCGTGGAGACTAGCATGGCTCGGCAGGACATGCGGCTGGTGGAGGTCATGATCCTGAGTCCCGAAGCGCGGGAGGCCGTACTCGGCGTTCTCGACGACGAGGGGCTCGATTACAGCCTCAACGACCGCTCGGACAAGCCGGAGGCGTCCGCGAAAATCTCGTTTCCGCTCCCCGCTCACGGCGTCGAGCCGATACAGGAGCGGTTCACCGAAATCGGCATCCGCGACTCCATCTACACGGTCGTCTACAACCCGGAGGCCATCGTCTCCGACCGGTTCGTCAACGAGACCGGCCCGGAGCACGTCGGCGCGCTCGCCCCGGGCCGCATCTCCCGCCGCGAACTCCACTCGAAGGCGGCCGACCTCATCCCGGACTTCGTCATCTACGTGCTGATGACCGCCATCAGCTCCGTCGTCGCGACCTCGGGGGTGCTGCTCGAGTCGACGTCGGTGCTCATCGGGTCGATGGTCATCGCGCCGCTGCTCGGCCCCGCGATGGCGACGTCCGTCTCCACCGTCATCGACGACCGCGGCCTGTTCCGGCGCGGCATCGACTTCCAGTTGAAGGGGCTCGCCGTGTCGGTGCTGGTCGCCGTCATCTTCGCGTGGACCGCCAAGACCGTCGGCGACATCACCGTCGACGTCCGGTCGGTGCTGAGCATCAGCCAGCACACCTCGCCGGCGTTCCTGCTCGTCACCATCGCGGTCGGCTCCGGTGTCGCCGGCGCCATCGCGCTGTCGACGAGCGGCTCCACCGAACTGGTCGGCGTCATGGTCGCCGCGGCGCTGATGCCGCCCATCGGCGTCCTCGGCGTCGGCGTCGCCTGGATGGAGCCGGTGGTCATCGTCGGCTCGCTCGCCGTCATCACCGCGAACATCGCCGCCATCAACCTCGCCGGCATCACGTCGCTGTGGTACCTCGGCTACCGGCCGACCGAGTGGCAGGAACTGAAGCGCGCCCGCGGCGTCCTGCTGCGGCGCGCCGTCGCCCTGCTCACCCTCATCGCCGTCACCGCGATGGTGCTCTCCCGGGTCGAACGCGGCAGCACGCTCCGGCCGTTCTTCGACGTCCTCCCACTGCTATGACCGACGACACACCCGACCGCACACCCGACCGCACACTCGACCGCATCGAACGGAGACGAACCGGCTCCGCCGACCGCGCCGCCGACGGCGACGACGCGGGCCGCGACAGCGACGTCGACCGCGGCAGCGACGCCGGCAGCGACGCGAACCGAAGCAGCGACGTCGCTGCCGACGGTGGCGGTGCGGGCGACGCGCCGCGGGACGCGCCGGAGGTGTCCGCGTCGGCGCGGGACGCGCCGGAGGTGTCCGCGTCGGCGCGGGACGCGCTGTCGCTGCTCGGCCGCGTGGTGTCGGTGGCCGTCCAGTTCCTCCGCGTGTTCGCGCGGGTCGTGTTCATCGGCGTCACGGTCGTCGCCGGCTTCCTCAGCGAGGGGGAGCGCGACGGCCCGTTCGCGAACTGGTTCCTGCTGTCGGGGAGCCGGTGGGCGATCATCGGCGCGCTCGAAGTCGCCTTCTTCATCGCGGCGCTCGGGCTGGCGTTCGTCAACGTCATCGGCGTCCAGAACTCCGGGTTCGTCTCCACGATGTTCTCCACCATCATCGCGGGGCTGTTCTCGTTCGTCCCCATCGTCATCACGGTGAACAGCCTCGCGATGTCGAGCCTCTCGGAGTCGCTGGCGGGCATCACCGAACGCATCGACAACGTCGCCGACTTCCGCGAACAGATCGCGGCGCTCGACCCGGAGCTGCACGTCACGCCGACGAACCCGGCGGCGTTCGTCGAGGTGGTGACGCAGCTGCTCGTCGACGCCGCAGACGACGTCGAGGCGGCGGCCGCGGACCTCGACGACCCGGCGGACCGCGAGGTGGCGGCGTTGCTGTCGCGGTCCCGCGGCACCGCCCGCGCCATCCGTGAGGCGCTCGACGGCCGGAACCCGGCCGTGTTCGACCTGCTCGTCCCGATGATGCGGCAGGACTACGCCGAGTACGTCAACCGGACGCGGTCGGCGAAGCTCCGGCACGACCTGCCCGCCGACGCGGACGCCGGCGTCGCCGAACTCCAGAAGCTGCTGACGGTGCTCGACGTCACGCGGCACTACTTCAAGACGATGTACCTCCAGCAGGAGCTCGCGAACCTCTCGCGGCTCATCGCCTACTCCGGGATGGCGGCGTTCGTCGGCTCCGTCATGGTCATCATGGTGTTCGCCGGCGGCTTCCCGCCCGGCGGCCCGGCGACGCCGGTGCTGCTGCTCGTCGCCGTCGGCCTCACCGTCGCGTTCCTCCCGTTCGCCATCCTGTTCGCGTACGTCGTCCGCATCGCGACCGTCATCAAGCGCACCTCCGCGCCGGGCGCGTTCACGCCGAACGGTGAGCAACCGTGACGGGCCGCTGCGGCAATCCGCTGCTGTGCTGCGGCCCGGTGTGGGCGCGGTTCCGCCCGGCGGCCGCCGTGAGCGACTGGCCGCCGCCGCTGCTCGGCCGACTCCCGCATCGTCCCCGCAGCATCTCCGCACCGCCCCCGATCGACCGACAGACGCACCGGCTGGTCACCGCGCGGCCCGCGGCCGCGAGCCGCGAATCCGACCGCCCTCCACGAATGCCCTCCACCGACTCCGACACCGAACCAGACGCACGAACCGACTCCGACAACGAAACTGACTCCGCCGGACGCGACGATTCCAGCACGCGAGTCGACTCGGCGGTCCGCGCCGCGCGCGACGCGCTGTCGGCGCCCGACGTCGACCGGGCGACCGCCGTCGTCGTCGCGATGCTCGGCGTCGACGCCGTCCTCTGGGTGCTGCTGTACCGCGGCGCGGTCCCGATGCCCGGGGCGTCGTGGCTGATGCAGCAGGCCGGGGTTCCGATGGCCGCGCCGGGCGCGATGGAGCTCGCGGCGTTCCACGTCGGCACCGTCGAGGCCTTCGCCGGCTACCTCGTCGTGTGGGGCGTCATGATGTGGGCGATGATGCACCCGGCGATGACCCGGTTCACCCGGGAGTACGCCGACGCCTACCGCGGCGGCGCCGGCGGCGCGGCGCTGTCGCTCGCGTCGTTCATGACGGGCTACCACGCCGTCTGGCTGCTCTCCGGCGTCGTGCCGCTGACGTTCCACGCGCTGCTGCCCGGCGGCATCCTCGGATTCACCGCGGCGCACACGCACCTCGTCGTCGGCGGCGTCCTCGTCCTCACCGGCCTGTACCAGCTCACCGAGTTCAAGCAGTCGCTGCTGCGCAGTTGCTGTGCCCGCGTCGCCCCGCACACCGACTCCGTCCCCGAGGCGGTCGAGGAGGGGCTGGGCCACGGCGTCCGCTGCGTCACCATCTGCTTCGGGCCGTTCTTCCTGCTCATGCCGTTCTTCGGCGAGATGAACTTCTTCTGGATGGTCGCGCTCACGGCGGTCGTCACCGTCGAACGGCTCCCCGTCTGGGGCGACGACGTCGCGACCGCGACCGGCGTCGTCAGCCTGCTCGCCGGCCTGGTCGTCCTCGCCGTCCGCCCCGACCTCGGCCTCCGCTTCGCGACGTCGATGGGGATGTAGCGCGGACGCGGACGGCTCCCGGCCTCGTCCGACAGTCGCCGACGATTCACCGCGGCATCCGTCTTTTTCACGACACTAACCGCCGCAGCGGCCGACGCGCCGAGCATGAGCGACTCGGACGCCACAGGTGACGCGAGCACCGCGACTCGCCGGTCCTACCTCGTCGCCGCGGGCGGCGCGCCGGCCGGCCTCGCGGGGCTCGCCGGCTGTCTCGACGGCGGTGACGGCGGCGACGGGGGCGCCGGCGACGCCGACGCCGACGGCACCGCGGCCGCGACGCGGGACGACGAGAAACGCACCGACGTCGGGTCGACGACGCCGGACGACAGCGAGTCGTTCGCCGACGGCGCCGAGGAGGGCTGGACGCGCGCCGACCCGCCGACCGACGCCGCGCTGTACGACGTCGTGCTGTCGCGGGAAGGCCCGTACGTCGTCGGCGAGGGTGGCGCGCTGCTCGCCCGCGCGAACGGCCTGTGGGAGCTCGTCGGGCAGGGCGACGTCGCGGCGACGAGCAACGCGCTGTACGGCGCCGCCCTCACCGCGGACCGTCGGCACGTCTGGTTCGCCGGGGACGCCGGCGCGCTCGGCGTGTTCGACCTCGACACGCTGACGCTCCGGGACTACTCGGCGCCGATGGGGATGACCTCCTCGTGGGCGGACGTCGCCGCCGCCGGCGCCGCCGGCGGGGAGTCCGTCTGGGTCGCCAACGGCTCCGGGCAGGTGCTGCGCGGCCGCCTCGACGGCGTCGCCGTCGACTGGTTCGACGTCCGGAAGCCCGGCGCCGGCTCCTCGTTCACGGCCGCCGAGTTCGTCGACGCCGACACCGGCTTCCTCGCCACCGGCGCCGGCACCGTGTTCGCGACGGCCGACGGCGGCCGCAACTGGCGGCGAATCGGGATCCACGGCGCCGGCGGCGCGCTGTTCGACGTCGCGGCCGCCGGCCCGGGGCACGTCCACGTCGCGGGCGCGGGCGGCGACATCTACCGATACAACGGCCGGACGTGGACGACGCTCAGCGCCGGCGACGCCGACGTGAACGCCCTCGTGTTCGACGCCGACCGCGGCGGCTACGCCGTCGACGCCGCCGGCGCCGTCTACGTCTACGCTGCCGGCGAGTGGGACGAACACGCCCGGCCCGCCACGGACGCCCTGGAGGGAGTCGCGTTCGGCACCGCGTCCTCCCCACAGGTCGCCGTCGGCGACGACGGAACCATCGTCGAGCGGTTCGGCGCCACCGACGACGGCTGACCCGCTGGCGCGCCGGTCGCTGCGCCAGTCGCCGCGCCCGTCGCCCTCGACGACTCCGGCGCCCGATCTGCCGGTGTCTATTCCGCCGGCGTCCACTCCGCCGGCGCCCGCTTCGCCGTCGGACCTCGTCGGGAGCCCTCGGCGGGAGACGGGGACGCGCGGTGTTTCCCGAACGCCACGAAATCGGGGCGGACGACCACCCGAGCCACCGGATTCTGAACCGACTTTTCACTCCCGGCCGTCTCTCGCGGTAGCCCGACCGGTCCGGCCGGAGCGGCGCGGCGGACCGACCCGAACGGTCGGCGACGAATCTCTCACGACAACTCCATGGGACTCATCGGCTCCGTCTTCCACGGCCTCACGCTCGCGTTCGACATGGCGTTCGACTCCTGGTGGGCGCTCGTGCTCGGCTTCGCCATCACGGGCGCCGTCGAGGTGTTCGTCTCCGAGGACGCCATGACCGACTACCTCGGCGGCGACGGCTGGCGCGAAGTCGGCTACGGAACCGCCTTCGGCGTCGCCTCGTCGTCGTGCAGCTACTCCGCCATCGCGATGGCGCGGAAGCTGTTCAAGAAGGGCGCCTCGCCGGTCGCGGCGCTCGGCGCGTTCATGTTCGCCGCGACCGACCTCGTCGTCGAACTCGGCCTCGTGATGTGGGTGCTGCTCGGCTGGCAGTTCGTCGCCGCCGACTTCCTCGGCGGCCTCGTCGCGATCGCGGTCCTCACGCTCGCCTACCGGCGCGTCCCCGACGAGTGGTGGGACGTCGCCTACCGGAACGTCCTCGAACTCGAACAGCACGAGTGCGAAGCGTGCGGCATGGCGGCGCCGCCCGAGGAGGAGGAAACCGTCGTCGCGGCCCACCGCGACGAGACGCTGTACTTCTGCTGTGGCGGCTGCCTGAACGCCTGGGAGGCGATGCACGACGCCGACGCCGCCGTCCGCGACGACGAGTCGCCGAGCTGGCTGTCGCGGGACGGCTGGGTCCGCGCCGCCTCGGCGTCGATGCGCGAGTGGGACATGCTGTGGGACGACATCGCCGTCGGCTTCCTGCTCGCCGGGCTCATCGCCGGCGTCGTCCCGCGGAGCGCCTGGGCCGTCGTCTTCACGACGAACGAGGGGTTCCTCTGGGTGCTCTGGGGCGCGCTGATGGCGACGCTCGTCGGCGTCGTCACGTTCATCTGCTCGGTCGGAAACGTCCCGTTCGCGCTCGTGCTGTGGGCGAACGGCGTCCCGTTCGGCGCCGTGCTGTCGTTCGTCTTCGCCGACCTCGTCATCCCGCCCATCGTCAACGCCTACCGGACGTACTACGGCGGCCGCATCGCCGCCGTGCTGTTCGGCGCGATGGCCGGCGCCGCGGTCGTCGCCGGCGTCGTCGTCCACTACGTCTTCGGCCTGCTCGGGCTGATTCCGCCGCACGGCGTCACCGGCGGCACCGCGCCCGGCGAGTACACGGTCGTGTTGAATCTGCTGTTCACGGCCGTGTTCGTCGCGCAGCTCACCGCCGCCTACGGCCGCGAAACCGTCGGAAACTGGCTCCTCGACGCCATCGGCCGCTTCGGCACGTGGTACTACCGCGTCGAGCGGGTCGTCGGACCGGTCGGCGAACTCCTGCTGCTGCTCGCCGCCGCGCTCCGAACGGCCGCCGGCGTCGTCGCGACCGGCGCCGCGGCCGCCGCGGACCTCGTCGGCGACGCAGTGACCGACGCCGCGGTCGACGCCGAACCCCACGCAGCCGGTGACGACGGCGGGCCGGCCGCGACTACCGGCGCCGCACCCGGCGACGCGAAGCCGGAGCCGGGTGCCGGGTCGGACCCGGAGCCGGAGCCGGACTCGGACCCAAACCCGGACTCGGACCGCTCGGTCGACCTCGACGTGCGCACCGCCGGCGCCGACGCCGAATCCGGTGACTCAGCTGCCACCGACGCCGACACTGACTCCGGCGACGCCGACGCCGACACCGGCACCGGCGGCGCGACGGACGGTGTGTAGCCGTGGAGCGGTGGCCGGCGTCGGTCGGCGATTTCCGCGACCGCTCGCCCGCCGTCACGGCGCTCGGCGGACTGACGCTGCTGTTCACGGTCGCCGTCCGGGTCGCGGAGCTGTACGTCCCGCAGTACCTGAATCTGCTCGGCGCCTCCGCCGCCTCCCTCGGCGGCTACGCGGCGCTCGCGCTGCTCGTCGAGGCGGCGGTGCCGGCGCTGTCGGCGGAGCGCCGCGGCGTCGACCCGGTCGCGGCGCTGCTCGCGGCGGGCTGTGCCGCGACGATCGGCGCGTTCCTCTGGCTGTTCGCCGGGGCGGCCGGCGCGCTACTCGGCGTCTCCGGGGTCGTCGTCGCGACCGCCGGGTCGCTGCTCGCCCGCACCTGGGGCACCCACGGCCCCGGCGCGCTGTTCGACGACGCCCTCGTCGACGCGGAACACGCCCGGGTCACCGAGATGCTCACCGAGGTCGGCGCGCTGAAGCAGGCCGGGCTGCTCGCCGTGCTGGCGCCGACGGCCGCGCTGTTCACCGCGGTGTCGCTGTTCGTCACGGCGTTCAGCGTCTACGCCGCGGTCGTCGCCGCGCTCGGCGCGACGGCCACGGTCGCGCTCGCGGTGCTCGGCGGCTCCGGCGACGTCGAGACTCCCGCCGTCGACCGGCCGCGCCCCGAACTCGGCGGGGTCCGCGCCGCGCTCGACGACCTCACCGTCCCGCTGTGGCGCGGCGTCGCCGCCGGCGGCCTCGTCGCCGCCGCCGAGGGGATGGTGTCCGCGTTCCTCGTCATCGTCGTCGTCGAGTACCACGCCGTCGGCCTCGCGACGCCGCTGGTCGACGTGCCGCCGACGGCCTTCTTCGGCGTCCTCGTCGCCGCCGAGACGACCGCGGCGCTCGCATCGCTCGCGTTCGGGTCGCGGCTCGTCCGCGCCGCCGGCACCGTCCCGGTCGTCGCCGCCGGCGCCGCCGCGACCGCGGCGTTCCCCGCCGCGCTCGTGCTCGCTCCGTCGAACCCGCCGCTGCTGCTCGCGCTGTTCACCGCCTACGGCGCCCGGTTCGTCGGCCGGCCCGCGCGCGACGCGCTCTTCGCGGGCCGGCTCCGCGCCGCGCTCGGCGACGACGAATCCGTGCGCGACGCGCTCCGCGCCTCCCGGCTGGTCCGGCGCGGCGCCGCCGTCCCGGCCGCGTTCGCCGCCGGCGTCCTGTACGGCGCCAGCCCCCTCGCCGCGTTCGGACTCGCGTCGCTGGTCGGCGCCGCCGGCCTCTGGCTGTACGTCCGGTTCGTCCGAGCCGAGTAGTCGCCGCGGGGCGGACCGCGGATTGCCGGTCGCCGACGGCCGAACACGGGCCTGGTGGGCGGTTCACGGATTGCGAGCCGTGAAGTGGCCGTCCGCCGTGGCCCGGATATGAGCAGTCGGGCGGAGCGGCTGGTCGAGCGCGCCCGGCGCGCCGCCCGGGACGCGTACCACTACGCGCCAGACGCGGTGCCGTCGAACCCGACGCGGTGGCTGACGACGCTGCACCACCGCGACATCGGCGTGCTGTACCTCGCGTTCGCGGCGACGATGGGGCTGTGGGGCGCGCTCGACGCGATGCTGCTCCGCGCCGAACTGGTGACGCCGCAGGCCGACGTCTGGGGCGCCGCCACGTACAACGCGCTGTTCACGACGCACGGCCTCACGATGCTGTTCCTGTTCGCGACGCCGGCGCTGTTCGGGTTCGCGAACGTCGTCGTCCCGCCGCTCGTCGGCGCCGACGACATGGCGTTCCCGCGGGTGAACGCCGTCGCCTTCTGGCTGCTGCCGCCCGCGGCGCTGCTGATGCGCGCCGGCCTGATTGCCGAGTTGGCCGGGGCGGTCGTCGCGCCCGATACGGCGTTCCACCCGCCGGCGGTCGGCTGGACGCTCTACCCGCCGCTGAGCGTCCGGATGCCGAACGTCGAGGTCGACCTGCTCCTGCTCGGCATCCACCTCTCGGGCGTCTCCACCGTCGCTGCCGCCATCAACTTCGTCGTCACCGTCGTCGAGGAGCGCGGCGACGACGTGCCGTGGGCGAGCCTCGACATCTTCTCGTGGACGATGCTGACCACCGCCGGCATCGCGCTGTTCGCGTTCCCGATGCTCGGGTCGTCGCTGCTGATGCTGCTGCTCGACCGGAACTTCGGGACGACGTTCTTCGCCGTCGGCGGCGGCGGACCGATTCTGTGGCAGCACCTGTTCTGGTTCTTCGGCCACCCCGAAGTCTACATCCTCGTGCTGCCGGCGATGGGCGTGCTGAGCACCCTGATTCCGCGGTTTTCGGGACGGGAGCTGTTCGGGTTCACGTTCGTCGTCTACTCGACGCTGGCCATCGGCGTGCTGTCGTTCGGCGTCTGGGCGCACCACATGTTCGCGACCGGTATCGACCCGCGGCTGCAGGCGTCGTTCATGGCGGTGTCGCTCGCCATCGCCGTCCCGTCTGCGGTGAAGACGTTCAACTGGATCGCGACGATGTGGAACGGCCGGATTCGGCTCACCGCGCCGATGCTGTTCTGCGTCGGCGCCGTCTTCTTCTTCGTGCTCGGCGGCGTCTCCGGCGTCCTGCTCGCCGCCGTCCCCGTCGACCGACTCTACCACGACACCTACGTCGTCGTCGGCCACTTCCACCTGCTGCTCGTCGGCGTCACGGTGTACGCCGCCTTCGCCGCGTCGTACTACTGGTTCCCGCTGCTCACCGGCCGCTGGTACGACCGCGGGCTCGCGAAACTCCACTTCTGGACGACGTCGGTCGGCGTGTTCGTCGCCTTCGACGCCATGTTCGTCGTCGGCGCCATGGGCGGCCCGCGCCGGTACGCGACGTACCTCCCGCGGTTCGCGCCGCTGCACCAGCTCGTCACCGTGTTCGCGTTCGTCCTCGGAGTCGCCCAGCTCCTGTGGCTGTGGAACGTGCTTCGGTCGGCCATCGCGGGCGACCCGGTGACGAGCGCCGACCCGTGGGACCTCGCGGAGCACGGCCAGTACAGCCGCGAGTGGGCGTGGTTCGCCGAACGCCGACGGGCGCGGGCCGACGCCGCGGACGACGCCACGGACGCCGCCGACACCGCCGCCGAGCCGCCGCGTGCGACGCATCCGACCACGTCGACGCCGGAGAACGCCGACCGCTCCGCCGACGACAGCGACGACACCGACGGGGACACCGGCGACGGCGACTCACGTCGGTGACCGGCGACCGCGGACGGCCCCGGGGTGTCGCCGTCGGCGTCCCCGGGACACTCGCGAAATCCGGACGCCGACCGGCCGCCGGGCCGAACGGACGGACGAGAGCCCTCCATGACGTTCACCTCCACCACGGTCCCCGGCGTCGGCCGACGATTCACGCTCGACGGAGTCGGGGACGCCGACGACGCGACAGACGGCACGCCGGCCGCGGAGTCACTCGTCGCCGTCGTCCGCCGCGACGGCCGTCGGGAACTGTACCGATGCCGCGACGACGCCGCCGAGCGAGTCGCCGTCCTCGACGAGCGCGACGCGACACGGTTCGGCGTCGCCCTCGCGGGGCTGTACGGCGCCGCGCCCGACTTCGGCGACCGCGGCGACGCGGCTCGTCGCGGTGACGCGTCGAATCCGGGGAGCGACGACCGATGAGGGCGTACAGGCGCCGGGTCGCGGCCGCGGTCGCCGGCGTGACGCTCGCCGCCGCGGTCGGACTGACGGTCGTCGGACGCGTCCCTGCGTCGGTGCGCGGCGCGTTCCTCGTGGTCGCCGGCGTCGGCGCCGCGTACAGCCTGCACCACGACCCGCTGACGCTCCGATGACTCCGTCGGTGGCTGACGGGCCACGGCCCGCGTCGCCGTGACGCGCTCGGACGCCGGCGGCAGACGTCGGCCGCCGCCGACCGTACTGCTCGAAAGGCGGCAGAAGCGGGATTCTGAACCGCTTTTTCCCCTCCGGTTGTCTATCCGCGTGGAGCGTTCCACCGCTCCACCACATCGCTGTCCCGCCGCCCCGCCGCTCCACCACCTCGCCACCCCGCCGCTCCGCCGTTCCGTCGCTCCGCCCGCTCACCGCCTCCGACCGACTCGCCGTGACTCGACACCCCGCTCCATCCCCACCGACGTCGAACCCACGCGCCGCTCGCGCCGCGCTGGTCGTCGCCGCCGGCGTGGCCGGCGCGTCCGGGCTGGCCGCAGTCGTCGCCGCCCCAGCGCTCTGGGGCGCCGGCTTCGACGCCGGCGTATTCGCGGCGGCGACGTTCGCGGCCGCGCTCGTCGGTGACCCCCGCTGACGCACCCGCCGCTCGTCCGCTCCACGCCATCCGCTCCGCCCTCCGTCCGCTCCGCCCTCCGTCCGCTCCGCGCTATCCGCTTCGCCCCTCCCGCGCCTTCCCGCCGTGCTCCGCGACGCCGCGCCGGGTACGCAGGCCCGACGCCGGGTTCGACCCCCGGCCGCGGCTTCGACGGCGACCCGCCGCCGTCCCGCCCCTCCATCCATGGACACCCACGACACCCGCACGCCCATCGACGTCTCGCCCCGCGAGGAGCGCCTCGACCCGGCGCCGCTCACCGACATGACCGGCTTCAAGCGGAACCTCCTCCGCGGCGTCGCCCGCCTCGACGGCGAACGACCGCACGGTCTCGACCTCAAGGCGGCGCTGGAGGCGCACTACGACGACGCCATCAACCACGGCCGGCTGTACCAGAACCTCGGCGAACTGGTCGACGCCGGCCTCGTCGACAAGCGCCCCGTGGACGGCCGGACGAACGCGTACAGCGTCACCGACGACGGCCGGCGCGCGCTCGCCGCTCACCACCAGTGGGAGGCCGAGTGTCTGCTCGCCGCCGGCGCCGAGGAGGCGGCCGGCGGAACCGTCGGTGCCGCGAATCCGCCGGAGGCGACCGATGAGTGACGCCGCCAGCGCGGCGCGTCGACAGCTCGACCGGGCGGCCCGCCACGTCGACGTCGACCCGGCGGTGCTGCGCGGCCTGCGCCGCCCGGACCGGGTGTTCGAGACGACGGTGCCGCTGGAGCGCGACGACGGCCGAATCGAGCATCTGCCAGCGTTCCGCGCGCAGCACGACGACGCTCGCGGTCCGTACAAGGGCGGCATCCGGTTCCACCCCGCGGTGGACCGCGGCGAGTGCGTCGGGCTGGCGACGTGGATGACGTGGAAGTGCGCCATCGCCGGCGTCCCGTTCGGCGGCGGCAAAGGCGGCGTCGCCGTCGACGCCGGGGGGCTCTCGGCCGCCGAGTCCGAGCGGCTCACCCGAGCCGTCGCCGACGCCTTCGCGCCGGTCGTCGGCCCGGACCGCGACGTCCCGGCGCCCGACGTCGGGACGACGGCCCGCGAGATGGGCTGGTTCGCGGACCAGTACGCCGACCCGTACGAGCCGGCCGTCGTCACCGGGAAGCCGCCGGTCGCCGGCGGCTCGGAGGGCCGCGCGAGCGCACCCGGCCGGTCGACCGCGCTCGCGACCCGGCACGCGCTCCGCGAACGCGGCCGCTCCGTCGACGGCGCCCGGGTCGCCGTGCAGGGGTACGGCGCGGTCGGCGCGAACGCCGCGCGGCTCCTCGACGACTGGGGCGCGGATGTCGTCGCCGTCTCGGACGCCGGCGGCGGCGTCTTCGACCCGCACGGGCTCGACGCGCACGCCGTCCCGAGTTTCGCCGAGCGGCCGACCGCCGTCACGGACCACGACGCCGACCGCATCAGCAACGCCGACCTGCTGCGGCTGGACGTCGACGTCCTGATTCCGGCGGCGCTCGGCGGCGTCATCACCGACGACGTCGCCGAGGCGGTCCGCGCGGACGTCGTCGTCGAGGGCGCGAACGGACCGACGACGCCCGACGCCGACGACGTGCTCGCCGAGCGCGGCGTCGCGGTCGTCCCGGACGTGCTCGCGAACAGCGGCGGCGTCACCGTCTCCTACTTCGAGTGGGTGCAGAACCGCACCCGGAACTACTGGTCGCGCGAGCGCGTCGTCGACGAGCTCGACGAGCGGCTGCGGACTGCCTTCGACGCCGTCCACGCCCGCGCCGAGGCGGACGACCTCCGGTACCGCGAGGCGGCCGGCGCGCTCGCGCTCGAACGGGTCGCCGCCGCGCGGCAGGCCCGCGGAGGCGCCCGATGACCGCCGCAGGCGACGCAGACGGACCCGCGGCCGGAACCGCAGACGCCGCCGGTGGCGACGCCGACCCGCCGGACTGGCGCGAGGAGTACGCCGACTTCGACGGGGACTGGCGGCGCGTGGAGTCACCGACGGAGGAGACGCTGTACGGCGTCGTGGTCACCGCCGAGGGGCCGATGGTGTCCGGCGGCGACGGGCAGGTGCTGTTCAGGCACCGCGGCGAGTGGGTCGTCGTGCTCGACGCCGGCGTGAACGCGAAGCGGGACACCCTGTTCGGGATGGACGTGACGGACGACGGGCGGCGCGTCTGGTTCGCCGGGAGTTCGGGCGCGCTCGGCGCGTACGACCTCGTCGAGGGCCGAACCATCGACTACTCCGCGCCCGGCGAGAAGACGTCGACGTGGGAGGACGTCGCCGTCGCGGGCGTCCGCGGCGACGAGCGCGTCGTCGCGGCGAACGGCTCTGGCGAACTCCTGGAGGCCGAAATCGGCGACGACGACGCCCCGGAGTGGCGCGACGTCGTGAAAGCCGGCGGCGGCTCCTCCATCTACGCGGTCACGTACGGCCCCGGCGACGCCGACGTCTCCGGCGCCTCCGACGACTCCGGCGGCCGCGGCGGCGACGCGGCGGTCGCGTACGCCATCGACACGAACGGGAAGGCGTACGCGCGGCGCGACGACGACTGGGTCGAAATCGGCGTCGACGGCGCGCAGACGGACTTCGCGGACGTCGTCGGCACCGACGGCCGACTGTTCGTCGTCGGCGGCGACGGCCTCGCGCACCGCTACGACCGCGGCCGCGACAACTGGACGCCGGTGCGCGTCGGCGAGGCGGACCTGAACGCCGTCGACGCCGCCGGCGACGACCTCACCGTCGCGGCCGACGACGGCCGAATCTACGAGCGGGCGCCCGTCGTCGGCTGGCGGCCGCAGGCGACGATGACCGAGCAGAACCTCCTCGACGTCGCCGTCTCCGACGGCCTCGACGTCGCCGTCGGCGCCGGCGGCGTCATCCTCGAACGCGACGCCGCCGGCGACGCGACCGACGGGACGTAGCCACCGGAACGGAAACCGGTGGCGAGAACCGCGGCACGGTCACGGTTTCGGGCGGCGTCCGCCGGCCGCTTCCGGGGTTTGATTACTTCCACCTTGAGGCGGGTATTTACCCTCGCAGCCGCTGTAGAGAAGTCCGCGCCCGCTCAGCAGCGGGCTGGTTTCACATGTCTGTCGACGTTCCCCCCGAATCTGACGAGCCCTGTGTCGACCGCGTCACGGTCAGACTCCCTCGGTCCACGACCGAGGCGCTCCAGGCGCTGGTCGACGACGGCGTCTACCCGAACCGGGCGGCCGCCATCCGAGCGGCGATACGGTTGCTCCTCGCGCGCGAACGCGAGGGCGACGCGAGGACCCGCGCGGACGCGGACACGACCGCCGGAGCCGACACGGGCACGGATGCCGACGCCGGCATCGACGCCGATGCGGGCTTCGACTCCGGCCGGTGACGCCACGGCTGCGTGCGTCCCGACTCGGGCGCCGATGCGACTTCCCCCTAACCGGTTCCCCTGTCGCTGACCGGCGGGACGCGGTGCGTCCCTCGCCGGCCGAACCGGACGGCTGGGCTCGTTCCGGCGTCGTCGCCGGCGACTCCACCAATTTTCGACCCGGTGCCGGCGGCGGGCTGTCACGGGTCCGCACGGTCGCGACAGGGTTAAGTTGATGAACACACTTGTACATCGTACGACGAACTCGTCTACCAGTGTTCCACTCATGACGATACAAGACTACATCCGGCGGGTGACGGACGGCGAGGACCTGAGCGTCGCGGAGGCGCGGGAGGCGTCGACGCTCGTCTTCGAGGACGCGACCGAGGCACAGATCGGCGCGCTGCTCGCGGCGCTCCGCGCGAAAGGCGAAACCGAGGCCGAAATCGCGGGGTTCGCCCAGGGGATGCGCGAGGCGGCCCGCACCATCGACCCGGACCGCGACCCGCTCGTCGACACCTGCGGCACCGGCGGCGACGACTACAACACCATCAACGTCTCCACGACGTCCGCCATCGTCGCGGCCGGCGCCGGCGTCACGGTCGCGAAACACGGCAACTACTCCGTCTCTTCCTCGTCCGGGAGCGCGGACGTCCTCGAGGTCGCCGGCGTCGAGGTCGACGCCGAACCGCCGGCGGTCGAGGCGGCCATCGAGCGCGACGGCATCGGCTTCATGCTCGCGCCGGTGTTCCACCCCGCGATGAAGGCCGTCATCGGCCCGCGGAAGGAACTCGGGATGCGGACGCTGTTCAACGTCCTCGGGCCGCTGACGAACCCGGCGGGCGCCGACGCGCAGGTGCTCGGCGTCTACGACCCCGACCTCGTCCCGGTCATCGCCGAGGCGCTCACGCACATGCCGGTCGAGCACGCGCTCGTAGTCCACGGCGACGGCGCCGACGAAATCGCGCTGCACGGCCCGACCACGGCCGCGGAGGTCGACGGCGACGACGTCACCGAGTTCACGCTCACCCCCGACGACCTCGGGCTGGAGCAGGCGCCCGTCTCGGCCATCGCCGGCGGGACGCCCGAGGAGAACGCCGAGGACCTCGAAGGCATCGTCCGCGGCGACGTCACCGGGCCGAAACGCGACGTCATCCTCGCGAACGCCGGCGCCGCCGTCTACGTCGCCGGCGAGGCCGACAGCATCGCCGAGGGCGTCGAGCGCGCCGCCGCCGCCATCGACGACGGCGACGCCGCCGAGACGTTCGACGCGATGCGGGAGGCATGACGCGCGTCAAGATCTGCGGCGTCACGAACCAGACCGACCTCCGCGCGGTCGCCGACGCCGGCGCCGACGCGGTCGGCGTCATCGCGGACGTCCCGGTCGACTCGCCGCGGGAGGTGTCGCTGTCGAACGCCGCGACCCTGACCGCCGCGGCGCCGCCGTTCCTGACGACGACGCTCGTGACGATGCCGGACTCCGTCGGGGAGGCCGTCGACGCCGTCCGGCTCGTCACGCCCGACGTGGTGCAGATTCACGGCGACGTCGACGAGACCGACATCGGCTACCTGCGCGCCGAGACGGACACGAAGGTCGTCCCGGTGGTCGACGCCGACGACCCCGACCGGGCGCACGAACTCGACGAGGCCGCCGACGCCATCCTCGTCGACTCCACCGACGAATCCGGTGCCGGCGGCACCGGCGAGACGCACGACTGGGCGGCGACCGCTGACCTCGCGCGCGACCTCGTCTCGCCGGTCGTGCTCGCCGGCGGCCTCACCCCGGAGAACGTCGCGAGCGCCGCGGAGGCCGTCGAGCCGTTCGCCGTCGACGTCGCCACCGGCGTCGAGCGCGACGGCGGCGTGAAAGACCACACCGCTGTCGCCCGGTTCGTCCGGAACGCCGGCCGGTCGCTCGGCGAGGCCGAGGAGGTGTACGAGTGACGCCGTCATTGCGCCCCGACCGCGAGGAGTTCGTCGCGCTCGTCGACGACGCCGACGGCGCCGCGGTCGCCCACCTCACCGCCGACCTCGACGTCGACGTCGCGCCGCTCACCGCCTACGCCGCGCTCGCCGACCGCTCGACGCACTCGTTCCTGCTGGAGAGCGCCGAGAAAGTCGCCTCCAGCGACCCCGCCGGCGCCTTCTCGGCGTCCACGGACGGCGGCCGCGACGCCGGCGACGCCGACACCGGCGCGGACCGCCACGCCCGGTTCTCGTTCGTCGGCTACGACCCCGAGGCGGTCGTGACCGTCCACCCGGACCGCACCGAGGTCGAACGGCTCGGCCCCGCCGCAGACTACGTCGACGTCGCGGACGGCGACGTGGTCGACCGCGTACGCGCCGCGCTCCCGGACGTCGAGCGCGTCGGCTTCCCGGACGCCGACCGGCAGTTCCTCGACGGCGGCCTCGTCGGCTTCCTCGCGTACGACGCCGTCTACGACCTCTGGCTGGAGGAGGTCGGCGTCGACCGGCCCGACCCGGTGGTGCCCGACGCCGAGTTCGTCCTCACCACGAAGACCGTCGCGTTCGACGACCGGGAGGGGACGGTGACGCTGGTGTGTACGCCGGTCGTCGCGCCGGACGCCGACGCCGGCGCCGTCTACGACGAACTCGCCGCGGAGGCCGCAGACGTCGCGGGGACGCTCGCGTCGGCGTCGCCGCCCGACCCGGACGGCATCCGGCGGACCGCCGAGACCGCCGGCCCGCAACCGGAGTACGAGGCGGCGGTCCGGGAGGCGAAGTCGCACGTCCTCGACGGCGACATCTACCAGGGCGTGATTTCGCGGACCCGGACCGTCGAGGGCGACGTGGACGACCTCGCGCTGTACGAGTCGCTGCGCGACGTCAACCCCTCGCCGTACATGTATCTGCTGCGGCACGGCGACCGGTCGGTCGTCGGCGCGTCGCCGGAGACGCTGGTGTCGGTGCAGGGCGACCGGGTCGTCTCGAACCCCATCGCCGGCACCTGCCCGCGCGGCGCGTCGCCGGTCGAGGACCGCCGGCTCGCCGGCGAGATGCTGGCCGACGGGAAGGAGCGCGCCGAGCACACGATGCTGGTCGACCTCGCGCGCAACGACGTCCGCCGCGTCTCCGAGGCCGGCTCCGTCCGCGTCGAGGAGTTCATGAACGTCCTGAAGTACAGCCACGTCCAGCACATCGAGTCCACGGTGACCGGGACGCTCGCCGCGGACGCCGACGCCTTCGACGCGACGCGCGCGACGTTCCCCGCCGGGACGCTCACCGGCGCGCCGAAGGTCCGCGCCATGGAGATAATCGACGACTTGGAACGGTCGCCGCGCGGCGTCTACGGCGGCGGCGTCGGCTACTACTCGTGGAGCGGCGACGCCGACTTCGCCATCGTCATCCGGACCGCGACGGTCGACCACGGCGTCGACGTCGCGGCCGGCGGAGACGCCGCCGGCGACGACGCGGCCCGCGAGGACGCGGCCGTCAGCGACGAACTCACGGTGCAGGCCGGCGCCGGCATCGTCGCGGACTCGGACCCGGCGAGCGAGTACGCCGAGACCGAACAGAAGATGGGTGGCGTGCTCGACGCGGTCGACCGCGTCGCCGTCGACGCGGAGTCGCTCGCCGGCGACGCCGCGACCGACGGCGGCGACCCGGAGGTGGACGGATGAACGTCACCGTCGTCGACAACTACGACTCGTTCACCTACAACCTCGTCGAGTACGTCTCCGACCTCCGGCTCGACGACGGCGCGCCGACCGTCTCGGTGCTGAAGAACGCGGCGTCGCTCGACGACGTCGCCGCGACCGACCCGGACGCAATCCTCGTCAGCCCCGGCCCCGGCCACCCGCGGAACGACCGCGACGTCGGCGTCACGATGCCGGTGTTGCGCGAACTCTCGCCGGACGTCCCGACGCTCGGCGTCTGCCTCGGACTGGAGGCCGCCGTCTACGAGTACGGCGGCGACGTCGGCCACGCACCCGAGCCGATTCACGGGAAGGCGTACCCGGTCGAACACGACGGCCGCGGCGTCTACACCGGCCTGGAGCAGGGGTTTCAGGCCGGCCGGTACCACTCGCTCGTCGCCACCGCGGTGCCGGACTGCTTCGACGTGACCGCGACCACCGACCACGACGGCACCGAACTCGTGATGGGCGTCCGCCACCGCGAGCACCCGATCGAGGCCGTCCAGTTCCACCCCGAGTCCGTGCTGACCGCCTTCGGCCACGACGTCATCCGGAACTTCCTCGTCGAGTGCGTCTGAGCCGCGGCCGTCGCCCGCCGCCCGCCCGGTTCTTCCGCTGTTCTCTTCGCCACCAGTAACTGCGGTTCCTTCTGCCGTCGTCGCTGCTGCGGTCATCGTCTCTCTGGTCGCTGCAGTCGCGGTCTCATCGGCGTCGTCGCGGTCGCGGTCGCGGTCGCCTCCGGGACCGTCGTCCCGGTCGCCGCCGCGGTACCGGGATCGACGGTGGACGCGTCGGTGGATAATCGCCGGACGGCGTGCTGATTGAACGTTCATTCAAAAGGTTTAGGTGTCCGAGTGTCGTTCCGGCGACCGTGAACGCAATCGACGCACAGCACCTCGAACTGACGTACTCCGACGGGACGGAGGCCGTCACGGACGTCTCGTTCGACATCCCGGAGGGCGAGTTCTTCGGGTTTCTCGGTGCGAACGGCGCCGGGAAGACGACGACCATCAAGATGCTGACGACGCTGTTGAAGCCGACGAGCGGCAGCGTCGCCGTCAACGGCTTCGACGTGGAGTCGGAGCCGCGGAAGGTCCGCGAATCCATCGGCTACATGGCCCAGGAGACCAGCATCGACCCCGAACTCACGGCGCGCGAGAACGTCCAGTACGCCTGCGGCGCCTACGGCGTCCCCCGCAGCGAACGCGGCGACCGCATCGACGACCTGCTCGCGCTCGTCGACCTCGCGGACGTCGCCGACAAGCAGGCGAAGGACTTCTCCGGCGGCATGAAAAAGCGGCTCGACGTCGCGACCGCGCTCGTCCACGAGCCCCCGATCGTGTTCCTCGACGAGCCGACCACCGGGCTCGACCCGAAGGCCCGGAACCGGCTGTGGGACTACTTCGAGCGCATCAACGACCGCGGCACCACCATCTTCCTCACGACCCAGTACCTCGAGGAGGCCGACCAGCTCTGTGAACGCATCGCCGTCATCAGGGACGGCGAAATCGCCGTCACCGGCTCGCCGGCCGAACTCAAGTCCCGCGTCGGCGGCGACGTGCTCGAAGTCGAACTCGACGACCCGACCGACGAGCACGTCGAACGCGCCCGCGACATCGCCGTCGACTCGCGGCTCGTCGACGCCCCCGGGGCCGTCGAACCGACCGACACCGGCGTCCTCGTCACGTCCTCGGAGGCGCGGCGACACGGCACCGACCTGCTCGTCGCGCTCCGGGACGCCGGCCTCACCATCGTCGGCTTCAACGTCCGAAGCCCGACGCTGGACGACGTGTTCCTCGCGGTGACCGGCGAGGAGTACGACGCCGACCCGGACGCCGACGCGGACGACGCGGATTCGGACGCCGGCGGCACCTCCGACCGCGACGCGGCCCGGGACGCGGCCACTGACGGCGCCGCCGACACCGCTGACGCCGGTACCGCCGGCACCGATACCGCTGACGCCGACCGCGACGCAGCGGAGACGGAGGTGTCCCGATGAGCGCCGAACGCGGGCGGAAGTCGGCGGGGAACGGGTTCCTGACGGACACCTGGGTGAACCTCCGCCGGTGGATTCTCAAGACCGTCCGGAACCCGTTCGTGATGACGTTCTCGCTGCTGAACCCCGTCATGTTCCTCGTGCTGTTCACCGAGGTGTTCGGGCAGATCACGGGCGGCGCCATCGGGCAGAGCCTCGGCGCGGACGTCAGCTACGTCACCTACCTCGTCCCCGCCATCGCGATTCAGGTGTCGCTCATCGCCGCCACCACCTCCGGCATCGGCCTCGTCGAGGACATCGAGTCCGGGATGTTCGAGAAGGCGCTCGTCTCGCCGATGCACCGCGGCGCCGTCTTCCTCGGCAAGTCGCTCTCGGAGGTGCTCCGCATCGTCGTCCAGATCTGCATCATCCTGACGTTCGGCTACGTGCTGCTGTGGTTCGACACCGGCGGCAACCCCGGCGAGTACGTCGCCACCGGCCTCCTCGGCGGCGTCGGCATCGTCCTCGTCGGCATCCTGTTCGCCGTCTGGTTCACGGCGTTCTCGAACATCATGGCGCTCGTCACGCGCGACCAGGAGTCCACGATGATTTCGGTGAACATCCTCCAGTTCCCGCTGCTGTTCCTCTCCAGCGCGTTCCTGCCGCTGGAGATTCTCCCCGGCTGGGTGCAGACCGTCGCCGCGCTCAACCCCATCACGTACGGCGTCGACGCCGCCCGCGCCCTGATGTTCGGGCAGGACGTCATGACCGTCATCGACGTCACGGCGTTCGGCGGCGTCTGGAACACGCTCGTCCCCGCGGTCGCCGTCCTCGGCGCGCTCGACCTCGCGCTCGGCGGCGTCGCCGTCTACTTCATGGCCCGCGCCACCAGCGCCGAGGCGCGCTGACCGCGGCGCGGCGCGCGATTCGTTCCGCGTCGAGGCGTCCCGGCGCCGCCGCTGGCTTCGCTGCGGGTCCGAAGAACAGCGCCGAGTCGCGGCCGTGCTCGCCGCCGGCCGTCCGCCGTCGGGTCGCCGGGTCGCCGAGTGGCCGAGTCGCTGCTGAGTCGCCGAGTCGACGTCGGCGTCGCGTCCTTGGTTACCGGTCGACGTCGACGGATTCGAGGACGACCTCGTCGCGGGGCTCGTCGTTGCGGCCCGTCGGGACGGAGCCGATTTCCTCGACGACGTCCATGCCGTCGACGACCTTCCCGAACACCGCGTGGCGGTCGTCGAGGTGCGGCTGGGCGCCGAGCGTGATGAAGAACTGCGAGCCGTTCGTGTCCGGGCCGGAGTTCGCCATGCTGAGTACGCCGGCGTCGTCGTGGCGGAGTTCGTCGTGGAACTCGTCGTCGAACTCGTAGCCGGGGCCGCCGCGGCCGGTGCCGGTCGGGTCGCCGCCCTGAATCATGAAGTCGCTGATGATGCGGTGGAACTCGACGTCGCTGTACAGCGGGTCGATGCGCTTCTCGCCGGAGTCGGGGTCCTCCCAGGCGCCGGTCCCGGGCGCGACCTCCGTGTTCTCGTAGTCGTCGGCGCCCTCCGCGAGGCCGATGAAGTTCTCGACGGTGCGGGGCGCGCGGTCGGCGTACAGCTCCACGGTGATGTCGCCGTGGTTCGTGTGCAGCGTCGCCGTCGGCAGGTCGTCACTCATGGCTCCGTCTCGGCGGCCGACGCGGAAAAGTCGTTCCGTCCGCGTCGCCGCCGCCGCCCCGCCGCCTCGAACGCCGCTCAGGCCGACTCGGCCCCGGATTCGGGTGCGGAGCCGGCGGTGGACTCGCCGGCCGCGTCGGGGTCGCCGTCGCCGTCCGGGTCCGCATCCGCGTCCGCGTCGGGGCTGCCGCCGGCGGCCGAGCCGTCTTCCGACTCCCTCGTCGGCTCCTCGTCGGCGCGCCGGAGCGTCACGGTCACGACGGTGCCGCGCGGGTCGTTGTCGGCGATGTCGACGTCGCCGCCGTACGCCTCCAGCAGCTCCTTCACGAGGTAGAGGCCGAAGCCGCTGCCGGGGCTCTGCAGCCCCTTCACGCCCTTCTCGACGACCTCGCGTTTCTCGTCGTCCGGGATGCCGGGGCCGTTGTCGCCGACGTGGACCCGGACCGTCTCCGGGTCGACGTCGACGGAGACGTCGATTTCGGCGACGTCGGCGTCGTTGTGGACGACGGCGTTCGTCAGGACGTTCTCGAACACCTCGCCGAGCAGGTCGTCCGCCAGCACCGCGACGTCCGGCGGCTCGTCGAACGACACGTCGACGTCGTCGTAGCCGGTCCGGGTCTTTTCGACCTCTGACGCGAGCACGTCGCGGAGGCCGACCGCTTCGAGTTCGCGCTCGTCGCCCTCCACGACGGTCTCGACGAACGACCGCATCGTCTCGATGAGGTCCGCCATGTCGTCGACGCGCTGTGTCACGGTGTCGAGGTGCTCCTCGTAGTCGTCGTCGACGTGGCCGCCGAGGATGTCGGCGCGGGCGTTCACGACGTTCAGCCCGTTCAGGAGGTTGTGCCGCAGGATGCGGTTCATGAACTCGAGCTGTTCGCGCTGCTCGGTGAGCGCCTGTTCGCGTTCGCGCCGCTCGGTCATGTCGCGCGTGATCTTCGTGTAGCCGACGAGGTCGCCGTCGTCGTCGTACCGCGCGGTCAGGTCGACGTTCGCCCAGAACCGCGAGCCGTCCTTCCGGACCCGCCACCCCTCGTCTTCGGCGTGGCCGTTCTCGGCGGCCGTCCCCAGCAGCGTCTCCGCGCGGCCCTGTTCGCGGTACTCGGGCGGGTAGAACGTCGACAGGTGCTCGCCGAGCACCTCCTCCTCGTCGTAGCCCTTGAGGCGGCGCGCGCCCTCGTTCCAGCTCGTGACGCGGCCGTCCTCGTCGAGCGTGAAGATGGCGTACTCCGTGACGGCCTCGACGACGGACGTGTAGACGCTGCGCTGCTCGCGCAGCTCCGCCTCCCGCTGCTGTTCGCGCTGCCGGCGCTCCAGCTCGTAGCCGAGCCAGCTCGCCATCAGATCCACCATCGTCAGCTCCCAGTTCTCGAAGTCGCGGCGCTCGCCGGGCGCGATGAAGCAGACGGTGCCGTACAGCTCGCCGCTGACCGTCACGGGCGCGCCGAGGTACGACTCGATGTCGCCGCCGTCGTGTTCGGAGAGTTTCGCCGGCGCGTCGAACCGCATCGCGCCGTCGGAGGCGACCGTCTCGGCGCAGTGCGTCTCCGCGAGCGGCAACACGGCGTCCTCGTCGACGTCGCCGCCGGCGCGCACCACCTCGAACCGGAAGTCGTCGCCGTCGACGGTCGCGAACGCCGACACCTCGGTGTCGAGCAGCCGCTCGCCGATTTCGAGCAGCTCCCTGACCTTCCAGTCGAACTCGCGGTCCTTCGCGGAGATGACGTCGTACAGCTCCCGCAGCATCGACTCGCGGCGCTCCAGCTCCCGTTCCCGCCGCTTCTGGTCGGTGATGTCGACGTAGCGCTCCACGCGGCCGCCGGCGTACAGCCCGGTCTCGATGGGTTTGCTCCAGTGTTCGAACCACTTGGCGTCCGACGGCGCGTCCGCGAGGTCGACGCCGCCGTCGGCGACCGCGTCGCCGGCGGCGTCGCCGCGGACGCCGGGATCCATCCGGAACTCGAACTCGCAGACCTCGTCCTCGTCGTAGGCGTCCCGCAGCAGACGCCCGAAGTCGCCGTCGCCCGGAACCGTGAACAGGTCGGCGCGCTCGCCGAGCAGGTCCAGCCGGTCGCGGCCGACGACGGCGTCGCGGTCAAGCCCGAAGTACTCCTCGATGGCGGCGTTCGCCCAGACGACGCGGCCGTCGTCGCCGACGATGAGCTGGGCGACCTCCTGGGAGTCGAGGACGTCCTCGATGAGCGACCGGTAGCGCTGCTCGCTCTCGGCGAGCTCCTCGCGGCGCTGCTGCTCGCGGCTGTGGTAGACGCCGACGCCGAACGTCGCCAGCGACCCGACGACGACGGCGTCCATCGCGATGATGACCGGCTTCAGGTCGTGCTGGGCGAAGTACTGGACGCCGAGAATCCAGCCGAACACGAGGCCGACCGCGGCGGCGCCGGCGACCGTCCAGCGGACGACGCTGCGCTTCCGGTCGTCGCTCCACGGCTGCCGGGCCAGCCAGACGCCGGCCGCGGCGATACAGAGCGCGAGCAGTATCAGCACGCTGTTCTCGACGACGGTGGAGTGCAGCGACTTCTGCGGCGGCACGTAGGCGTCCTCGTACATGTCGTACAGCGGGACGCCGAGCAGCGCCACGCCGAGGGCGCTCACGACCCACGGACCGAACAGCCGACTGACGCGCCCCCGAACTGTCATGCGGCGAGACACAGGAGAGAGCCCAATCAAGGTTTTCGCCGTTCCCGCCGCACGGCCACCGCCTCCGCCGCGCTACCCGACAACGTGAAAGGCGCCGCGGCCCGACCGTCCGGTATGGCGTCGCTCCTCGCGTTCGGGCTGCTCGCGGTCGCCGTCGCGGTTCACACGCTGGTCGCCGCGGTGCTCGCACGGTTCTTCCGCATCCGGCTGAACACCCGGTGGGGCTGGGTGGCGTACTCGTTCATGATTACGCCGCTGGTACTCGTGTTCCTGACGATGGTCTCCGGGATGGTGATTCCGCCGGTGTTCACGAGCGCGCCGCTGCTGCTCGCCGTCATGGTCGGCGTCCCGCTCGCGCTCGGGTTCACCATCGACGTGCTGTACGTGCCGCCGCCGGAGGAGTACGAACTCCCCGAATCCGCGGACTGAGCGGTTCAGTCGGCGGTCACGTTCTGCGAGCCGTTCGCCGCCGCAGCCACGGCGTCGGCCACCCACGCCGGCCGGTCGACCGTCGTCGTCCCGACGCCGGTCACGCGGAACCGCGCCGTCGACGTCGCCCGAACCCCGCCGTAGACCGCGTCGTAGCGGAGGCGGTACGACCGGACGACGCCGTCGGCCGTGACGAACGCGGCCAGCGAGACGTTCGAGACGCCGCTCGGGTAGCCGTCCGCCGCCCACGCGTCGGTCGCGCGGAGCACGAACAGCCGTTCGCCGCCGCGGGTGGTCGTCCCGGCGTACTCGAGCGTCAGCGGCGCCAGCGTCGCGCGGAGCAGGTCCGCGCCGGTGCCGTCGACGCCGCTCCACGCCGGCCGGCCGTCCACGGTGCCGTACCGCACGGCGCCGCCGCTGCCGTCCTCGCCGGGCGGGCCGCGCTCGCCGAAGACGCGGCGCGTGGCGGTCCACGTCCCGTTCGTCCACACCGAGGCGTTCCACGACGGCACGGCGACCGCGTTCGGGTTCGCGCCGCCGGTCCGCAGTTCGTACAGCAGCGCGTCGCCGTCGCGGCGCCGCGTCTCCGTCACCGTCGCCAGCGCGGTGCCGTTGGCCGCCACCACCGTCCGGCGGTACCGCACCGTGACGCTCCGGCCGTCGAGCGCGTCCTCGTGGGCGTTCGTCACCACCCAGACGCTGACGTTCCCGCGGCCGACGCCCGGCGGCGGCCCCGGCGTCGGCGTCGCCGTCGCGGTCGGCGTCTCCCGCAGCGCCGGATTCACGGTTCGGGCGTCGTCGCCGGAACCGCCCGGGCCGCCGACGGCGCCGCACCCCGCCGTGACGACGAGGACCGCGACGGCGACCGCGGCCGCGATGCCACTCTGAGACATGGCTGTGTGTCGGTCGTCATCGGTGATAAACGTCCGTTCGCCGCGTCGCCGCGGGCGGCGGAACTCGGGTATGCGGGTCAGTCGGCGTCGACGAGGCGGGCGACGGCGTCCTCGACGGCGTCGAGCACCTCCTCGGGTGAGCGTGTCGCGTCGATGCGGACGAACCGCTCCGGCTCGGCGTCGACGAGCCGCTCGTAGTTCGATTCGACCTGCGCGAGGAACGCGGCGTGTTCGAACTTGTTGGTCGCGCCGGCGCGCGCCGCCGCGGTCTCCGGGTCGACCTCGAAGAACAGCGTCGCGTCCGGTTCGCGCGTGAACGCCTGGTGGATGCCGCGGACGTACTCGAGCGGCCGCTGGAGGTCGGTCCCCGACAGCGACGCGGCCTGGTAGGCGTACCGCGAGTCCGTGTAGCGGTCCGAAATCACGAGTTCGTCGTCCGCCAGCGCCGGCCGGACGACCCGCGAGAGGTGGTCGGCGTGGTCGGCGGTGTACAGGAACAGCTCGGCGAGCGGGTCGGAGTCGTCCTCGTTCAGCGACCGGTTCACGGCGTCGCCGTACCACGAATCGGTCGGCTCGCGGGTGAAGACGGCGTCCGGGTAGACGTCGTGGAGCGCCTCCCACGCCGTCGTCTTCCCGCTGCCGTCGAGGCCTTCGAGCGTGATGAGCATGCTATGGCGGTTTCGCGCGGACGGTTTACCGCTTGCGAGTCCCGCTCACAGCAGGTAGGTCGTGACGAGCAGGAACGCGCCGACGACGAGGGCGGCGACGAGCGCGAGCTTCCAGGCGACCTTCATGACGATGCGGCCGACCAGAAGCACCGCGAGGAAGGCGACGAGCGCGAGGAACACCTTCCCGAGCGTCGTGTTGAGCGGTTCGGGAAGCTGGAGGAGCGCGGCGGCGAGCGGAGCGGCGAGCGAAGCGACGGTCGGTGCGGCGAGCGCGGATGCGGTCATACCCCGGCGTTCTCACCCCCGCCACATACCGCTTGTCCCCGACCAGCCGCGTCGAGCCGGGCCGCCGACTCCGGGGCTGACGGTTTGGTACGACGTTCGGAACCGCGTACTATACACGAGTCTGTTCAGCGGTCGCGTCGTGCGGTTTCGCGCGTAATCCGGGGACGGCGACACTTTCGCTCCGCTCTGCACACTCTTATGGTGGCTCGTCCGTTAGCCTCTGTGTGTACCACACGGGGCATCTTCGCCCCAGCGTCGCTCAGCGAGCCGCCGGACAAGCTCGCTTGAACTAACACAACTCCACCCGGACCCGCACTGCTTATGCGTGTGCATCCGGAAGGAGAATTCCGTCCGAAACTCACCATGGAACACCACTACATCACCACGGAATCCGGTCAGCTCAGGGGCTGTACCGGGGAGGTATCTCACGAATGAGCCGCGCGGACCTCGGCGCCGACGAACTCGAACTGCCGATCAAGCGGACCGAAGGAGACACGCTACAGGAGCGGCTCACCGGCAACGCCTACGACAACATTCTGCCGGCGCGCTACCTCCGCAAGGACGCCGACGGCAACCTCACCGAGACCCAAGAGGAGCTGTTCGAACGCGTCGCGAAGAACGTCGCGCTCGCCGAAGCCGTCTACGAGGCCGACAACCAGGGCGTCGAAATCGAGGTCACGCCCGACCAGCTCAAGCCCGACCACCCGCGGCGGGACGAGCTCGCCGAAGAGGTGTTCGGCGCCGGCGTCACCCCGGAGGACGACGCCGAAACCACGCTCTCCGTCTACAACGTCAACAAGTTCGCGTACGACACCGTCGTCCCCGAACTGCCGACGGACGTCCGCGAGCACGTCGCCGACGTCGCCGACGAGTTCCAGGAGCTGATGGAGCGGCTGTCGTTCATGCCGAACTCGCCGACGCTGATGAACGCCGGCGACGAACTCCAGCAGCTCTCCGCCTGCTTCGTCGACTCGCCCGACGACGACATCGACGACATCCACCAGACCGCCAAGGAGGCCGCGCAGGTGTTCCAGTCCGGCGGCGGCATGGGCTACGCGTTCTGGAAGCTCCGGCCGTACGGCGACGCCGTCGGCTCCACCGGCGGCATCGCGTCCGGCCCCATCACGTTCATGCGGACGTTCGACCAGATGTGCGAAACCATCGCGCAGGGCGGCGCGCGACGCGGCGCCCAGATGGGCGTGATGCGCGTCAGCCACCCCGACGTCATCCAGTTCCTCCACGCGAAGAACAAGGACGTCTCGCTGGCGAACACGCTGCGGCTGAACGACCCCGACGACTATACCCACACCAGCTTCCAGGAGGCGCTCGAGGAGGCGCGCGAGCTCATCGACGAGGACGGCCGCGTCCCGAAGCACCTCCGGAACGCCGTCGAGGGCCACCTGTCGAACTTTAACATCTCCGTCGGCGTCACCGACGACTTCATGGAGGCGCTCCAGAACGACGAGGAGTTCACGTTCACGAACCCGCGCACCGAGGAGCCGCACGTCGCGACGCCGGAGACGAAGGAGCTGTACGACATGTTCGGGCTCGGCGAACACGTCGAGGTCGGCGAGGTGCTGTCGGTGCCCGCCGCCGAACTGTGGGAGCAGATCGTCGAGGGCGCCCACGAGAACGGCGAACCGGGCGTCATCTACCTCGAACGGGTGAACAAGCTCCACAGCTTCGACGTCGACGAGCACCCGGACCACCGCATCCTCGCGACGAACCCGTGTGTCACCGGAGAGACGCTCATCAGTACGGAGAACGGGCTCGTCCCGGCCGAGGAACTGTACGAGCAGGGCGTCGCCCGCGACGTGGTCGTCGACGGTCGCCTCAGCGAGGAGACGGTCAAGGAGGCGAGCAGCGTCTACAAGACGGGCGAGAAGGACGTGTTCGAGCTGACGACCGAGGAGGGGTACGAACTCCGCCTCACCGCCGATCACCGCGTAATGACGGACGAAGGCTGGGTTGCGGCCGGTGAACTCGATTCGGGCGACACCGTCCATATCCAGAACCGGAAGGGCGCATTCGGTCAGCACGGCTCTGCGGCGGAGGGTCGCGTTCTCGGGTGGCTCGTCGGCGACGGTCACCTCAAGCACGGCGAGGAGCGAGCGGTCCTCAACTTCTACGACGGGGACAGCGAGCTCTCCGAGTCGTTCGCTGCGGACGTGAACGACGTGGTTCGCGAGCCGACTGGGAACGCCGACTACGGGGTCGGTGTTTCTGACATTGCCCGCGGCGACGACTACCGCGGCGCACAGGCGATCGAACAGCGAGTCCGGTCGACCCGGCTGTACGAGTACGCCGAGGAGGCGGGGCTCACGGAAGAGAAGCTTCGGATTCCCGATGCGGTGATGCGCGGAAGCGAGGAGATGGCCCGTGCGTTCCTGCGTGCGCTGTTCACTGCTGACGGCGGCGTGCAGGGAACACAAGAGAAGGGTAACTCGGTCCGCCTCACGAGCACGAGCACGAGTCTCCTGAAGGAGGCACAGCAGCTCCTGTTGAACTTCGGGATCGCGAGCAAGATCTACGAGGAGCGCCACGAGGCGGGCGAGCAGGAGATGCCCGACGGGACCGGCGACACCGCGATGTACGAGCGTCAAGCCGACCACGACCTCGTCGTCGCCAAGGACAACCTCGTTCGGTTCCGCGAGGAGATCGGCTTCCTGCTCGACTCGAAGAACGAGGCACTCGACGAGCGCCTTGACGACTACGACCGCGGACCGTACGCCGAGCGCTTCGAGGCGACCGTCGAGTCGGTCGAGTCCGACGGGCACGAACCGGTGTACGATCTGACCGAACCGGAAACGCACTCGTTCGTCGCAAACGGCCTCGTGGTTCACAACTGCGGCGAACAGCCGCTCGAGGAGTACGAGGCGTGTAACCTCGGCCACATCAACCTCTCCACGCTCGCCGACCTCGACGCGCCCGACTGGCGCGTCTGGAGCGACGAGCACGCCGACGAGTACGACTCGACGGAGGCCGCAGTCGAGGCGTTCCTCGACGACGCGATGGACTGGGACGAGTTCGACTACCGCGTCGAGATGGGGACGCGGTTCCTGGAGAACGTCGTCACGATGTCGGACTTCCCGGTCCCCGAAATCGAGCAGAAGGTGCGGGACATGCGGAAGATCGGGCTCGGCGTCATGGGGCTGGCGCAGCTGTACATCCAGCTCGGCGTCCGCTACGGCAGCGACGTCGGCAACGAGATCGCAGAGCAGCTCATGACCCACATCAACCACGAGTCGAAGTGGGCGAGCCACGAACTCGCCGAGGAGCGCGGCTCGTTCAACGACTGGGCGGACTCGAAGTACGCCGACCCGACGGAGTACCGCGACTGGTTCGAGCAGTACGTCGGCCTCGACGCCGACGAGTGGGCGGACGGCTTCTCCATCCGGAACCACAACACGACGACCATCGCGCCGACCGGGACGACGTCGATGGTCGGCAACACCACCGGCGGCTGCGAGCCCATCTACAACGTCGCCTACTACAAGAACGTCTCCGACGACGTGCAGGGAGACGAGATGCTCGTCGAGTTCGACGACTACTTCCTCCGCACGCTGGAGGCGAACGACATCGACGTCGACGCCGTCAAGGAGGAAGCCCAACAGCAGATGGCGAACAACGAGTTCGACGGCGTCGACGGGCTGGAGACGGTGCCGGACGCGATCGGCGAACTGTTCGTCGTCACCGGCGACCTCGACGCGAAGGACCACGCCGGCGTCCAGGTCGCCTGTCAGGCCGGCGTCGACTCCGCCATCTCGAAGACGGTGAACGCGCCGAACGACTCCACCGTCGAGGACGCGCAGGAGGTCTTCGAGTACATCTACGAGCACGGCGGGAAGGGCGTCACGTACTACCGCGACGGCACCCGGTCGAAGCAGGTGCTGACGACCCGCGCGGACAACGCCGAGTTCGCTGACGAGAGCGAGGCCGCAGAAACCATCGTCGAGCAGATTTCGGAGGTGTTCGGCGGCATCGAGGCGTTCCTCGACAACGACGACGTCCGCGCCGCCGTCGACGCCGAAATCGACGAGCTGCTCGAAGCGGCCGACCAGAAGACCGTCAACATCGACTACACCGAAAAGCGGCCGCGGCCGGACTCGCTGCACGGCATCACGCAGCTCATCGAGACCGGCTACGGCAAGATGTACGTCACCATCAACGAGGACCCGCAGACCGGCGAGCCGTTCGAGCTGTTCGCGAACATCGGCCACTCCGGCGGCTTCACGAACAGCTTCACGGAGTCGCTCGCGAAGGTCATCTCGACGGCGCTGCGCTCCGGCGTTGACCCGCGGGAGATCGTGGACGAACTGCAGGGCACCCGGTCGCCGAAGATCGCGTGGGACAAGGGCGAGCAGATCCAGTCCATCCCGGACGCCATCGGCACCGCGATGCGCCGCTACCTCGACGGCGACGTCGAGAAGGGCTACCCCGAACAGCAGAACCTCGACGACGTGTCGGTCGCCGCCGACAGCCACGAGGCCGACGGCGGCGCGGCGGTCGACGTCGACGCGGCGGACGTCGACACCGACGCCGGCCCCGAACCCGCGGCCGGCGGCCCCGAGGCCGCAGGCGGCGGCGCGGCCCAGGAGTCCGACGCCGTCGACGAACTCATCGCGAACGGCGAATCCCCCGAGTGCCCCGACTGCGGCAGCATGACGCTGTACTACTCCGAAGGCTGCAAGACCTGCGAGTCCTGCGGCTGGTCGGAGTGCTGAGCGGCGCTCGCTGACCGCGCTCCCCGGTCCGGTTTCTCTTGCGGTTTCGCGGCTCGCGTTTCCGTTCGAGCCGCGGCGCCGCGTCGTCGCCGCGGCGCGGCTTTCGAATCGACAGCAAGAACTGTCCGCGGGCGACGGTTTATCAGCGCGCGCACCGACCCTCCGACTATGAGCGAGCAGCAGCGTCGCGGCCGAGGCGGTGAGCACGAGGAGTTCGCGGGCGAGAAGTCCGAGGAGCTCCGGAGTCACGAGGTCACGTCGGGCGCCGAGCGCGCGCCGCACCGCGCGATGTTCCGGGCGATGGGCTACGACGACGCGGACCTGTCGTCGCCGATGATCGGCATCCCGAACCCGGCGGCGGACATCACGCCGTGTAACGTCCACCTCGACGACGTCGCGGACGCGGCCCGCGACGGCATCGAGGACGCCGGCGGCATGCCCATCGAGTTCGGCACCGTCACCATCTCCGACGCCATCTCGATGGGGACCGAGGGGATGAAAGCCAGCCTCATCAGCCGCGAGGTCATCGCGGACTCCGTCGAACTCGTCTCGTTCGGCGAACGCATGGACGCGCTGGTGACGGTCGCCGGCTGCGACAAGAACCTCCCGGGGATGCTGATGGCCGCCATCCGCACCGACCTGCCGTCCGTGTTCCTCTACGGCGGCTCCATCATGCCCGGCGAACACGAGGGGCGCGACGTCACGGTCCAGAACGTCTTCGAGGGCGTCGGCACCTACGCCGAAGGCGACATGTCCGCCGAGGAACTCGACTCGCTGGAGCGGAACGCCTGCCCCGGCGCCGGCTCCTGCGGCGGCATGTTCACCGCGAACACGATGGCGTCCATCGCGGAGGCGCTCGGCATGGCGCCGCTCGGCTCCGCGTCGCCGCCCGCGGAGTCCGAAGAGCGGTACGACGTCGCGCGGCACGCCGGCGAACTCGCGCTGGAGTGCGTCCGCGAGGACCGCCGGCCGTCTGACATCCTGACGAAGGAGTCGTTCGAGAACGCCATCGCGGTCCAGGTCGCGATGGGCGGGTCGACGAACGCCGTCCTCCATCTGCTCGCGCTCGCCGCCGAAGCCGACGTCGACCTCGACATCGAGGAGTTCGACGAGATCTCCCGCCGCACCCCGAAGATCGCGAACATGCAGCCCGGCGGCACCCGCGTCATGCTCGACCTCCACGAGGTCGGCGGCGTCCCGGTCGTGATGCGCCGCCTGCTGGAGGGCGGCTACCTCCACGGCGACGCCATGACCGTCACGGGCCGCACCGTCGCCGAGGAGATCGAACACCTCGAAGACGCCGCCATCATCCCCGAGGACGACCTCATCGACGCGGACTTCGTCTACACCGTCGACGAGCCGTACCAGGAGGAGGGCGCCATCAAGGTCCTGACGGGGAACCTCGCGCCAGACGGCGCCGTCCTGAAAGTCACCGGCGACGACGCCTTCCGCCACGAGGGCCCGGCGCGCGTCTTCGAGAACGAGGAGGACGCCATGGAGTACGTCCAGTCCGGCGGCATCGAGTCGGGCGACGTCATCGTCATCCGGAACGAGGGCCCGCGCGGCGGCCCCGGGATGCGCGAGATGCTCGGCGTCACCGCCGCCGTCGTCGGCGCCGGCCACGAGGACGACGTCGCGCTGCTCACCGACGGCCGCTTCTCCGGCGCCACCCGCGGCCCGATGGTCGGACACGTCGCCCCGGAGTCCGCCGACGGCGGCCCCATCGCGCTCGTCGAAGACGGCGACCGAATCACCGTCGACATCCCGGACCGCGAGCTCTCCGTCGACCTGACGGACGACGAGCTCGCGCGCCGGGCCGACGACTGGGAGCCGAACGACCCGCCGTACACCGGCGGCGTCCTCGCGAAGTACGCCCGCGACTTCGGCTCCGCCGCCAACGGCGCCGTCACGAACCCGAAAGCGAAAGAGGACTGAGCCGAGACGACCCGCTCCGGCTCGTCGCTGCGGCGGGCGACGTCACTCCGTTTTCTCGACGGCGAGCCGCTCGATGCGTTCCTGTCTCCGCGCGATGTCGCCGTACTGCTCCGCCACGTCCGTCGCGCCGTTTTCGGCCTCGTACTCCTCCAGCCGCGCCGCCGCGCTGTGCAGCGCCGCCGCCGCCGACGCGACCGCCTCCAGGTCGTCCTCGTCGAGCTGGTCGAGAACCGTCTCGTAGTACGCCTCGTCGTCCATATCTCACCGTCCCGGGTGAGCGGCTTCAATCTGTTCGCCGACCAAAACCACTCGGAGCCGGTTCGACTCGACCCACTCGGAGCCGGCACGACTCGACCCATCCGGGCTGCCGGCCAGATTCGATTCGACACGACTCGGCGGCTGCTGTGCTCGCCGACGTTTCAGACCGCTGGACTGTCACCGCGGCTTATCCGGCGTCCGCTCGAAGCACCCGCCCATGACGGACCAGCCCGATTCGGCGGCGTGGCGCCGCGTCGACACGCCCGTCGACGAGACGCTGTACGACGCCGCTGACGCCGGCGGCACCCCGGTCGCGGTCGGCGGCGGCGGCACCGCGCTCCGCCGCGCGGACGGCGACTGGCACGCGGTCCTCGAAGACGGCGTCGCCGCGAACGGCTACGCGCTCTGCGCCGCGGACGCGACGGACGCCGGCGACCGCGTCTGGGTCGCAGGCGAATCCGGCGCGTTCGGGACGTACGAACTCGGCGGCGCGCGGACCCACGACTACTCCGCGCCCGGCGGCAACACGACGACGTTCGTCGCGGTCGCCGCGGTCGGTGACGCCGGCTCGGAAACCGTGTTCGTCGGCGACGACGACGGCGCCGTCACGGTCATCACGCCCGGCGGCGGCTCGCCGACGGTCGACCGCACGACGCGTCCGCCGAACGGCGACGAAATTGTCGGCATCGGCGCCCGCGGCGACGACGCGGTCGTCGTGACCGGCGACGGCTTCCTCTGCCGCACCGCGGACGGCCGCGACTGGTCGACCACCGACCTCGGCACAGCGCTCGAAACTACCGTCGCCGCCGGCGCCGCAGCGGCCGACCGAACGGTCGCCGTCTCCCACGAAGGCGACGGCTGCGTCGTCACGGCCGCCGGCGACGTCCTCCTGGACAGCCTCGCCGGCACCGACGTCAGCGACGTCGCCACCGACGGCGCCGAGGTCGTCACGGTCGGCGGCTCCGGCGGCGTCTACCGCCGCACCCTCGACGGCTACGTCGTCGCCGACACCGCCACGGACGCGACGCTCCACGGCGTCGCCCTCTCCGACCCCGCGGTCGCCGTCGGCTCGTCCGGGACGGTGCTGGAGGCGACGAACGCGGTCCCGCTCGCGTCGGACAACTGACGCGAACCGCTCGAACTAATCCTCGACGGCTGACAGTACGCGGGCGGCCTGACACCCGACGCTCACACGGACCGGTTTTACGGCTCCTCGGCGACCCGTGAACCCACCGGAGTCTCCGAGGTGCCACCCGAAGAACTATCAGCGAGGAGCTAACTCTTCGGCCTCGGCAACTGCTTTTTTCACTACGCCGTCGGTGCCCGTGACCGTATGGAACTCAAGCGGCTCATCTCGGACGACCGCGCGGTGTCGCCGGTCATCGGGGTCATCCTGATGGTGGCGATCACCGTCATCCTCGCGGCCGTCATCGGGACGTTCGTGCTCGGGCTCGGCCAGAACCTGCAGACGAGTCCGCCACAGGCATCGTTCGGCTTCGACTACACAGACGCGACGGGGACCACAAATTCCAACACGGACTATCTCGTTACCGCTACTCACCAGGGAGGGGCGACACTGAACTCGGACAACTCGAAGAACGTCCAGTTGAGCTCATCCGCGGGCACAGTCAACTTCAGCCTGCCCGTTTCAGCAGGCGACTCGGTTACTCTAAACGGGAGTAATACTGGGACAGCCGACGACGAAATCGCTGTTCCGTCCGACACCGACGTCCGCGTGATCTGGACGTCCTCCACCGGACAGACGTCTCAGACGCTCGCGAAAGGTCAGACGCCGTCGTAAGCGCCAGCTGACCCGTTCTTTTCGGGAACCGGTACCGCCGTCCGAAGCAAGACTCGTCACCGCCTAGCGGCAGGTATCGAGTCCGTGATGTGACTACGTGAGGTTGACACCGCCCGGCGAGAGTTCGGTTGGCGATTCGGCACGTCGTTTCGACGGATGCAAATCCCGCGGTCACCGATTTCCTGCTCCGCGCCCCTCAGCCACAGCCCCTGGGTTCTCCCGTCCCCGCTGTCGGTACTACTCGGTAGAGTCGTACACGTACAGATACAGCAGCCCGACGGCGCCGAGGAGCCCAAGCCCGAGCACACCTGACTGCGGAACCAGCTGCCCGTAGATGAACACCCCGATCGCGACGACCACAACCAGGAGAAATTCCACGAACAGCAAATGCGTGCGTAACTCGGGCTCCATCAGTAGATTCGTGAAGGCCACCGGTGCATGAATGTAACCATCTGCTCGTCGACGCCGAGAGAGAACCAGGCTTCTGCATCGGAGACGCCGGTCATGAGAACCGACCGTCCATCTGGAGTTCGGCACGTAACCGGGTCAGGCGGATGGCTCTGGTTAGGTGTGGTTCACGGAAACGCTGGGAGAACGCCGTATGTGAGGCTCGAGAAAGTTAGAAGTGGGACCGCCGAGATTCGAACTCAGGTCCTACCGACCCCATCGGCAGAGGATACCACTACCCTACGGTCCCGCAGGTAGAGGGAGGCGAGGGCGTCGGTTAAGCGCTTCGTTTCGGGGGAGGGAGAGCCGTCGGGTGCCGTCGTCGTCCGTGGCGGTCCGGAGGTGGTCTTCGTGGCCGGGGTGGATTCGGTCGGTGCGGGGCTGATTCCGGGTTGGGGGGACGATAGATCCGGCGTTTAGTGGCGGCCGGGCGTCGGTTCGGCCATGAACGCGCTGCTGCCGTGGGGGGTGCTGCTGCCGTCGGTGCCGGTCGACGCGGTGGTGCAGGCGGTCGTCGGGTTCGTCGTCGGTGCGTCTGCGGTGTACCTCGTCGGGAACTTCCTGATTGAGCCGGCCGCCGACTGGGTGTTGCGGCGGCGGGAGGCGCTCGGCGACCCGGCTGTGCGGAAGCTGGCGCAGAAAGTGGTGGGCGTCGGGGTGTACGTCGCGGCGCTGTGGGCCGGGCTGACGCTCGCCGGGCTGGACGACGTCGTCAGCGCGACCGCGACCGTCGGTGCGGCGGGGACGATTGCGGCCGGCTACGCCGCGAAGGACGTCATCGGGAACTTCGTGAGCGGCCTGTTCATGATTTCGGACCCGCAGTTCGAGGTCGGCGACTGGGTGGCGTGGGGGGAGTACGCCGGCGTCGTCGAGTCGGTGTCGCTCCGGACGACGCGGGTGCGGACGTTCGAGAACCGCACCATCACGGTGCCGAACTCGGACCTGGCGAACGCGGCGGTGACGAACCACTCGAACAACGACTACGTGAAGGAGACGTTCAGCGTCGGCGTCGGCTACGGCGAGGACATCGGCGCCGCGTCGGACGTGATTCTGGAGGAGGCGGCTCGGCTGGAGACGGTCCGTGAGACGCCGTCGCCGTCCGTGTTCACGGCGGAACTCGGGGCGTCGGCGGTCGTGTTGCGGGCGGCGGTCTGGATTCAGCCGCCGGAGCACGCCGCGGTCGTCCAGACCCGGTCGGCGCTCGCACACGCCGTCAAAGAGCGGTTCCAGAAGCGCGGCATCACGATGCCGGTGCCGCACCGGCGGCTCGTCGGGAACCTCGACGTGACTCGCGTCGACGGCGACGACGCGGATTCGCCGTCGCACGTCGACACCGTGACGCGGCCGGAGCTCTCAGTGTCCACGGACGAGTCGGCCGGTGCGGAGCGGACGCGGGAGACGACCGCCGATGGCCCGGTGGAGGAGTTGACGGACGCTGCGGCGCTCGAGGCCATCAGCTCCGACATCGACGCGGCGCTGCCCGAGGAACTTCCGGAGGAACTGCCGACCGGCGGGGAGTCGTCGCCGCAGTCGGACGCGCCGGACCCGCCCGACCGGACGCGTCGGCTGGGCGTCGTCGACCGCGCGAAGCGGTTCCTGTTCGGGGCGTCGGCGGCGCGGAGCCCGCAGTCTGACGCCCCCGACCAGCCGGACGAATCCGACATCGCCCGCGGCCGCGGCGTGTTCGCGTCGGTCGCTGCGGCGCTCACGCCGCCGTTCGGGCGCCCCGCGACGCGGTCGGGCGACCCGTCGGACCAGCCGGACCCCGAAGACGCGGCTCGGCCGGGGCGCTCGGAGTCCGCCGTCGACGAACTCACCGACGGCGACGCGGACCTGGTCGAAGGGGTCGGGAGCGACGAGGAGACGCCGCCGGGGTACGACGCGCCGGACGCTCCCGACGAACCGGACGCGGACAGCAGCGCCGCCGAACCGAAACCGGAGGGCGCGGTCGACGAACTCACTGACGGCGACGACGACCTCGTGGACGGAGTCGGCCCGAACGAGGACGAGCAGCCGCCGGGCTACGACGCGCCGGACGCGTCAGACCCGCCCGATTCGGGCGCCGACTCAGACGCCGGGAGCGCCGGCCGTTCGGGCGGCGCCGACCGCGACCGCGACGACGACGGCCTCGATTTCCTCGACGGCGACGATGACGGTTCGACCCGGGACGCGCGCACGGGCGGCGGTTCGGCGTCGAACGCGGACGGCGCCGAGAGCGGCAGCGACCCGCCGGATAGCCCGGACGCGCCCGACAAATCGGACGCGCCTGACCCGGACGAAGACGACGCCGACGGCGACGCCGCTGCTGGTGACGGCGACGTGTGAAGCACCGCAGACGTCGGCGGCGACGCAGAACCTCGGTTCTGGCCGTTCGGATTCGCCGTTTCAGCGGCCGCCGCCGGAGTTGTCTCCTGCCGTGTCAGGCTCGGCCGTCGTCGCCGCCGCCGTTTCCGTCGTCTCCGCCGTCGGGGTCGCGCGGCACGACGAGCGGCCCGTCGTCGCGGACCGCCATGCTCGCCACCGCCTCGCCTTCGTAGGCTGCGAGCCCTTCGGCGTGCGCGACGACGTAGCCGTCGCGGTCGGATTCGACTTCGGCGAGCGGCGCGCCGTGCGGCGACACCACGTCGGCGACGACGTCGCCGGCGGACACCTCGTCGCCGGGTTCGACGCGGTGCCGAACCAGCCCCGCGGTGTCGGTGCGCGGCCCGACGAACCGACGCACCGGGTAGTCGACCGGGGCGTCCGGGACGCCGTCGCCCGGTTCGCCGACGTCGGCCGGCGGCGCGTCGAGCAGCCCGAACTCGACGGCGACCCCGAAGACACCGGCGACGCCGGCCGCGCGGGCGTCCTCCTCGACGACGCTGTGCCCGCCGAGCTCCGCGGTGAACGCCGGGACGCCGGCGGTGTTCAGCGCCGCGCCGGCGAGCGACCGCTGCAGCGACTCCTCGACGTACTCCTCGGCGGGGTACTCCCGGAGCGCCGGCAGCCCGAATGCCGACACCAGCCGGCCGAGTTCCTCCGAGAGCGCCTCGGCCTCCGCTTCGGTGCGCTCGTCGCCGTACAGCACCCGGTCGCGGATGCTGAACGGGACGGAGCCGACCTGCGCCGTGTGGCAGTCCACGAGCAGGTCCGCGGTCTCCGCGAACGCCTCGTACAGCCGGCTGTCGATTCGCTCCTGCGTCTCCGGCGGCCGCGTCGACTCGCGCTCCACGTCCGGGAAGTACCGGTTCGGGTCGTGGTCGCCGTAGTACGACGTCCGCTCGTTCCGCCGGAGCCCCGCCGGGTTCACCGTCGGCACCACGACCACGGCGCCGGCGAGTTCGGCCGCCAGCCCCCGCGCCTCGACGGCGACGTCCTGCGCGACCGCGACGCCGGTCGCTTCGTCGCCGTGCACGCCGCCGGTCACCCACAGCGTCGGCCCGTCCGCCGCGCCGTTGACGACCACCACCGGGAGGCGCTCGGCGCGCCCCGTCGGGTGGTCCGCCGCCACCAGCCAGCCGTCGGCCGATTCGCCCGGTGCAGCCGCCGTAGACCCGACTTCGAGCGTCTCGTCCATACCGCACCGTCGCTCTTGGGCGGGAAAAACCTCGGCTCACCGGCACGCTACGGTGGACGGACGTCGCCGACCGCGACGCCGCGCCGAGTCAGACGAGCACGCGCTCCAGCGACACGACCTCGCCGCTCGACGCCTCCGGGTCGCCGACGAGCGTGCCGAGACAGACCGCCGACCCGTTCGGCGTGTAGCACGCCACGAGGTCGCCCACTGTCGGGGCGTCACCGGCGAACTCCGGCACCGGGTCGGTCGCCGGCGCGACGTCGAGGACGCCGGGGGCGTACACCGGCGCGCCGTTCGCGATTTCCGCGGCCGCGCTCTCCGCGACCGTGACCCGCGGCAGATGCGTCAGCGCCCGCTCGGCCGGCTGAACCACGTCGCGCAGCAGCGACTCGTCGGGCTCGGCGTCGTCGCCGTCGCGGTCGTCGTTGCGGTCGCGGTCGCGGTCGTCGTTGCGGTCGCGGTCGCCGTCCCCCCCGTCGTGTTTGTCGACCGCGCCGGCGCCGGCGAACGCGAGGCCGTCGACGAGGTCCGTCATCGCGTGGAGGTCGCGGTCGTCGAACGGGTCGGTCGCGGTGCGGCGCAGGTCGCCCATGTGGCCGCCGGTGCCGAGCGCCAGCCCGACGTCGTGGCACAGTTTCCGGACGTACGTCCCGGACTCACACCGGACGCGGAGCAGCAACTGCCGGTCCGTCGAGTCCAGCACGTCAAGCGCGTACACCTCGCGGGTGCGGAGCCGGCGCTTCACGGCGGACTTCCGCGGCGGCTTCTGGTAGAGGTCGCCTTCGAACTCCGCGACGACGCGCTCGGCGTCGGTCGGCGCGCCGCCGTGCAGTTCCAGCACCGCGACGTACTCCTTGGCGCCTTCGAGGAACACCTGCGCGAGCCGGGTCGCATCGCCCGTCAGCACCGGGAGACAGCCCGTCACTTTCGGGTCGAGCGTCCCGGCGTGGGCGGCGCGGTCGACGCCGGCGGCGTCGCGGACCCACGCGCTCACCTGGTGGGCGGAGGGCCCCGGCGGCTTGTCGAGGTTGACGACGCCGAACGAGAGCAGGTCGTCGACGCTCCGGTCGTCGGGTGCTGGACGCATCGGTCAGAAGTCGTAGTCGACGTTCTCCACCGGCGCCTTCCCCTCGTCCGTGTCGGGGTCGTACGAGTCGATGGCGGTCGTCAACATCCCGAGGACGCCCTCCGGCGACCACCGCGCCGTGTTGTAGCTGATGTCGTAGATGGTGAGGTCGCCGATGTCGATGTTGTAGTACTCGCGGTACCGCTTCGCCTCGCTGATTTCGCGGCGCCGCGTCTCCTCGCGGACCTGCTCGACCGGCTTGCCTTCGCGGTCGGCGATGCGCTCACAGCGGATGCCGAGCGGCGCGTCGAGCCAGATGCGGAGGTCGGCGTGTTCGGCCGCGAGCCAGCCGGCGAGCCGCGACTCCAGCAGCACGTCGTCGCGGTCGACGGCGACGCTGCGCAGCCGCCGGTCGAGGTCGCGGTCGATCTGGTCGTCCTCCTCGGCGAGTTCGTTGAACTCCACCGGCGTCATGTCGCGTTCGGCGGCGAGTTCGCGGAAGATGTCGCCGCCGGAGATGTGCTCCAGCTGGAAGGCTTCCGCGAGCGACGCCGCCGTGGTGCTCTTCCCGCTGCCCGGCGGGCCGGAGACCGTAATCAACATAGCGTCACTCCGCCGCTCGCACCCAAGAAGGTGTCCATCCCGCGCCCCCGTGCGCCGCGTTCCCGTGTCGCCGACGCCGGCCGAACCGCCGCGACTCAGTTCCCGTCGCCGGTCCCGCTGCTGCTCTCGTCGTCGCCGTTCTCGTCGTCGTGTTCGCCGCGGGTGGCCAGCCCGACGAGGTGGCCCGCTTCCGCCGTGATAATCTCCTCGGCGCCGAGCCGCGCCGCGTTCTCGCTGCCCGGCAGGCAGAACACGGGGACGCCGTCGGCGACGCCGCCGGTGGCGCGGGTGCCGACGACCGCCGTCCCGATTTCCGCCCGCGAGAGCGTCCGGAACAGTTCTCCGAACCCCGGCAGCCGCTTTTCGAACAGCGGCCGCACCGCCTCGACGGTCACGTCGTCCGGCGTCACGCCCGTCCCGCCGGTCGTCACCACGACGTCGACGTCGTCGCGCTCCACCAGCCGGTCCACCGCGCTCTGCACGCCGTCGTAGTCGTCGTTCACGAGGTCCCGCGTCGCCACCTCGCCGCCCGCGTCCTCGACGGCGGCCACGACGGCGTCCCCGGACGGGTCGTCGTCGATGCGGCGGGTCGACGACACCGTCACGACCGCGTACCCGACCGTGTCGACGTCGTGTTCGTGGTGGTGGTCGTCGCCGTGGTGGTCGTCGCCGTGGTGGTCGTGTCCGTCCGCGTGGTCGTGGTCGTCGTCGGTCGCGTGGTCGCCGTCCGCGCCTCGATGGCCGTTGTCGTCGGCGTGCTCGCCGTCTGCGTCGCGTCCGCCGCCGTGGCTGGCTTCGTCGGTCACGGCTCGCGGTACGGCCGCGGGTCACAAAACTCCGGGCCTACCCGGCGGCGTCGGCGTCGACGTCGGCGTCGGCGCGGTCGGCCGAGAAGTCGAAGTCGCCCGCGGCGACGTCGTCCACGACGGCCGGCGTGACCGGGGCGCTCCGGTCGCGGACGCGCGCGAACCGGTCGCGGGCCCACTCCACGGCGTCCTCGTCGTCGTTGAGCGCGACGCCCCGCACGCCGGTGTCGGTGTAGACGACGACGCCGGCCTGGTCGTCGCCGGTGAGCCACAGGCCGAACCGGGCGGGCACGCGGCCGCACCGCAGCCGCATCTCGCCGTCGCGGACGGACTGCTTGACGCCGTCGCCGAGCGTCTCCACGAGGTGGTCGAGGACGCCCGGCGTCACGACGAGCTCGGGCGGCTCTGCGCCGCCGCCCGCCGCGTCGCCGAACGACTCGACGTGGCCGGTGAGCGCGACGGGCGCGACGCCGCGGATTCGGGCGTCGTCGCTGACGCTGTCGAGCAGGACGTCGACGACGCCGTCCGGGGCGTCGGGGCACGACAGGTGGACGTCGGCGCCGTCGAGGAAGTCGGCGCACAGCGCCGTGTCCGCGGGGAGCGCGTCGAGCAGTTCGGCGGCGTCCGTGAGGCCGCCGAGTCGACTCCGGTAGTCGTCGTGGACGGCGAGCGCCTCGCGGCCGAACGTCGTCGCGCGGTAGCCGCCGTTCGCCGCCTCGGCGAGGCCGACGTCGGTCAGTTCGCCGACCGCGCGGTCGAGCGTCGTCCGCGGCGTGTCGAGCCTGTCGACGAGGTCGCGCTTCTCGACGGGGCCGTCGGCGAGCGCGTCGAGGCAGTCGCGCCGCTTCGCGAGGACGTCGGCGACCGTCTCCGTGTCCGCACCGTTCATCTGTCCGATAACTCGGCTCCTCCCGCATTTGTGTTGCGCTTCCGGGAAGCCGCCCGCCGGCTCCGGGGTCGCCCGCGACGCGGGAAGATTCCCGACCGGTGGGGTAAGGTAGCCCGCGGCGAAAGCAAGCCACGTTGGCACCCCGCTGACCGCCCTCCAGCCGGCAGCAGTCCGCGTCCCCCCTCTCTTCGTGCGCCCTCCGACTGTCGACGTTCGCCGGCCGACCACTGCCGTCCACCCGCCGACAGTCGGGGGTAGCGTTTTGACCCCCGCGGTGTCATCAACAATCATGCAAGCCGTTCAGTTCTCCGAGCACGGCGACCGAGACGTCCTCGAATACGGCGAGTTTCCCGACCCGGAGCCGGGACGGGACGACGTCCTCGTCGACGTGAAAGCCGCGGCGCTGAACCACCTCGACATCTGGACGCGGAAAGGGATGCCCGGCATCGACCTCGACATGCCGCACATCCCCGGCAGCGACGCCGCCGGCGTCGTCACCGAGGTCGGCGACGACGTCACCCGGTTCGAGCCGGGCGACCACGTCGCCGTCTCAGCCGGCGTCGCCTGCGGCGACTGCGAGTTCTGCCGGCACGGCGAGGAGTCGATGTGCGTCGACTTCCACATCCTCGGCGAACACGTCCGCGGCGTCCACGCCGAACAGGCCGCCGTCCCGCAGGACAACCTCGTCGCGGTGCCGGACCACGTCGACTGGGAGACCGCCGGCTCCGCGTCGCTCGTCTTCCAGACCGCGTGGCGGATGCTGGTGACCCGCGCCGAACTCGAACCGAGCGAGTCCGTCCTCGTCCTCGGCGCCTCCGGCGGCGTCGGCCACGCCGCCGTCCAGATCGCGGACTACCTCGGCGCCGAGGTGTACGCCACGGCGTCCTCCGAGGAGAAACTGCGGTACGCCGAGGAGTGCGGCGCCGACCACGTCGTGAACTACGAGGAGGAGGACCTCGCGGACTGGGTCCGCGACGAGACCGGCCGCCGCGGCGTCGACGTCGTCGTCGACCACATCGGCGCGGCGACGTGGCGCGACTCGCTGAAGTCGCTCGCGAAGGGCGGCCGCATCGTCACATGCGGCGCCACCACCGGCGGCCGCCCGGAGACCGACATCAACCGCATCTTCTGGAACCAGCTGTCGGTCATCGGCTCCACGATGGCGACGCCCGGCGAGGTCGACGACGTCCTCGAACTCGTCTGGGACGGCACCTTCGAGCCGCGCGTCCGCGACGTCGTCCCGATGTCCGAGCCGGCGGCCGCGCACGAACTCATCGAAAACCGGGAGGGCTTTGGGAAGGTGGTGGTGAAACCAGACAGTGAACTCTGAGGAGACGAACACCGGCGCCGCGGAGACCGACGCGGACGCCGGCGCTGCCGCCGGCACTGGCGCCAGCGACGACGCCGACGCGGCTACCGCCGACGCGGCTGGCGACGAGCCGGGCGGCTACGTCCACCGACCGGGCGCCGTCGACGGCGGCGACGCTGCCGCGGCGGACGGCGACGCGGACGACGACGAGCAACAGGACCTCGGCCGCGCCGGCTGGGTGCTCGTCGCCGTCGTCGTCGTCGCGTTCCTCGTCGTCCCCGGAATCATCTACCTCCGGCCGACCACACCCGACGAACTCGGTCTCGACTTCCTCGCCGCGATGCTCGTGCTGCCGTTCATCCCCGCGCTGCTGCTCGGCGTGACGGCGGTGTGGAGCCTCGCCGCGGGCAACCGCAGCTAGGCGGGTCGCCGGCCGGGCGCGCTGCGGGAGCCGCTACGTTTTCGCCGCGCCCGCTGGTACGCCCGCCCGTGACCGACTCGTCGCCCGTCACGGACGGCGCGCCCGACCTCCCGGACGACGTCCCGGGCGAGTCGCGGTTCGTCGAGGCGAACGGCCGGCGGTTCCACGCCGTCGAAGCCGGGCCGACGCGGGGCGACCTCGTCGTGCTGCTCCACGGCTTCCCGGAGTTCTGGTACGCCTGGCGCGACCTGCTCCGGCCGCTCGCCGACGCCGGCCACCACGTCGTCGCCCTCGACCAGCGCGGCTACAACCGCAGCGAGAAGCCGTCGGCCGTCCGCGACTACCACGTCGACCGGCTCGCCGCCGACGTCGCCGGCGTCGTCGACGCGTACGGCCGCGAGGAGGCCGCGCTCGTCGGCCACGACTGGGGCGGCCTCGTCGCCTGGTGGGTCGCGCTCCACAGCCCCGACCGCGTCTCCGCGCTCGTCGCCGCGAACGCGCCCCACCCCAGGGTGTTCCGCGACGCGCTGACGAGCGACCCGGTCCAGTTGCTCCGGCAGAGCTACGCCGCGTTCTTCCAACTTCCGGCGCTGCCGGAGGCCGCCTGCCGCGCGCTGAACTGGCGGCTGCTCACCTGGCTGCTCCGCTGGTCGTCGCTCCCCGGGACGTTCTCCGACCGGGCGCTGTCGCGGTACCGCGACGCGTGGAGCCGGCCGGCGGCGCTCAGGTCGATGCTGCACTGGTACCGCGCCGCCGCCCGGTACCGGCCGACGCCCGACGCCGACCGCGTCACCGTCCCGACGCGCGTCGTCTGGGGCGGCCGGGACCGCGTGCTTCCGAAGCGACTCGCCTACGAGAGCGCCGACCGCTGTGACGACGCGCGGCTCACGACGTTCGACGACGCGACCCACTGGGTCCACCACGAGCGCCCGGTCGACGTCGCCGACGCGGTACTCGACGAACTCGAATAGGCCGTCGCCGGCCATCGGTCGTCGGGCGGCGGCCGCCGGTCGCCGGTCGCCGGCCGCCTGCCGTTACTTCTCGTCGTCCGACCCGCCGTTGCGGTCGCCGCCCGCCCCGACGTCCCGGTCGACGGAGCGTTCGATGCCCGTGGCGGCGCCGCCGTCGGAGTCGTCCGGGCTCTGCCGCTGCCGCATCTTCTGCCGCGTGAACTGCGGGCTCGCCTGGATGCCGCGCTCGCGCGTCCGCCGGAACGACCGGTAGAGGAAGAACAGCATCGGCAGCGTCGCGACGACGATTCCGGCTGCGACGTACGTGTCGAGCAGCGCCGTCGCCGGCGTCCGGAACGAGTAGATGATGGCCGCAGACAGCAGCCCGACGGCGGTCAGAATCGCGTACGAGATGCGTTTCGCGAGGTCGTCGAGCACGTCGTTGCCGTCCTCGATGTTGACGTTCACGGTGAGGTCTTCGCGCTGCACCGAGTCGAGGACGCTGTCGAGTTTCGGCGGCACCGTCACCATCGCCTCCGCGGTGTCGCGCACCTGCTCGCCGGCCTCCTTCGCGAACCGCTCGGCGGACCGTTCGAGGTAGCCTTCGGCTTTCAGGTAGTCCGTGGCGACGTCGATGAAGTCGAACTCTGGGTCGAGCGTCACGCAGACGCCCTCGACGACGGTGGCGACCCGCAGCACCAGCGCCATGTTCTGCGGGAGCCGCAGCGGGAACTCGTACATCGTCGACTCCACCTGCTGGATGACCTGCTGGACGCGGTACTGCCCGATGTCCTCGCCGCGGACGTCCGCGATGGCGAGCTCCATCACGTCGGCCATCACGTCCCGGTCGGCCTCCGGGCTGAGCGTCCCCATCTCGACGAGCGCGTCGAGGATGCCGTCGATGTCCTGGTTCGCGATGGCGACGTAGAAGTCGACGATGCGCTCTTGGATGAACGGGTCGACGCGGCCGCTCATCCCGAAGTCGTAGAAGATGATGCGGCCCTCCTCTGTCACCGCGAGGTTCCCGGGGTGCGGGTCCGCGTGGAAGACGCCGTCGTCGATTATCATCTGCAGGTAGACGGTTTCGAGCGTCGACGCGAGCTCCGTCCGGTCGATGCCCATCTCGTCGAGCGCCTCGGTGTCCGAAATCTTCGTGCCGGGCCGGTACTCCATCGTGAGCACGCGGCCGGTGGAGGCGTCGTCGACGGTGCGCGGAATCACGATGCGGTCGTGGTCGCCGACGTTCCCGCGGATCTCTTCGAGCATCCGCTTTTCGCGCCGGTAGTCCATCTCCTGGTTGATGGTGCGGTCGAACTCGTCGGCGAGGTTCGACAGCGAGAACGCCTGGCCGCTGCCGACGAACCACGTCACGACCGGGAGCAGCCACTTGATGACGCGGAGGTCGGCGTTCACCAGTTCCTCGATGCCGGGCCGCCGAACCTTGACGGCGACGCGCTCGCCGCGGAACGTCGCGGCGTACACCTGCCCGAGGCTGGCGCCCGAAATCGGCTCCGTGTCGAACTCGTCGAACGCGTCGTCGACCGGGCCGAGCTCCGCTTCGAGCACGGCTTCCGCGTCGCTCCACGGCGCCGGCGGCACGTCGTCTTGCAGCGACGACAGCACGTCGACGTACTCCGGCGGCAGCACGTCGGGCCGCGTCGACAGAATCTGGCCGAGCTTGATGAACGTCGGGCCGAGCGTCAGCAGCGTCTCCAGGAGCACCTCGGCGCGCCGCACCCGCGTCTCGGGGGTGACGTCGCGCGACCGGCCGAACAGCAGGAACCGGCGTCGGTCGCGGAGGTACGCGACGACGAGCGGCAGGAACTGGTAGACGACGACCGGGAACCGCCTGTAGGCGCGGAGGAATGCCAGCGTCACCACCCGCGTTACTCGTCCGTGACGGGGACGGCGTGTTCGGCGGCGGTGCGCTTCGGCAGCCGCACCTCGAGCACGCCGCGGTCCATCGAGGCGTCGCCGTCGCCGGCGGCGTCCCGCGGCAGCGGCAGCGTCGCTTCGAGGAACAGCGACCGGTTCTCCTCGACGTAGTCGAACTCGGCCGGCGGCTTCTTCTCGCGGCGCGCCTCGATTCGGAGCCGGTCGCCCTCGAAGACCACGTCGGTCGTCTCGGCGGACGCGCCGGGCAGGTCGACGACGAGCAGGTAGGCGTCGTCGCGTTCGAGGAGGTCCGCGAACACGGCCTCGGGGAGTTCCCGGAGCGCCTCGCGCAGCTTCGACATACACCGTCGTTGGGCCGGGCGGTCGAAAAAGGCCGCGGTGCCGCCGACCGCTGACCGCGGACCGCCCACCGCGAACAGCTCTGTGTGCTATCCTCTCCCAATGATTTATCAGAAAGGAGGCCTACGTTGCCGGTAGTCATGTCCGAGGAGGGGAGCGTGGAGACGGACGCGTCGCCGCCAGTGCACGCCGAATCGCCCGACGTCCCGGTGTCTGTCGCGGCGGTCCCGCCGGACACGCCGGAGGAGGTCATCGCGCCCGTCAGGCCGGTCGCCACGGTCCGCGGGCTGCTCGACGGCGTCCGGCGCCGCGGCACCCGCGCCCGCAGACTGCTCTCCCGCCGCGGCTCGAACTGACGGCACGGGCGGCGGCTCGTCCCGACCGTCCCGGGCGGCCGCCGGTTCGCCGCGAGTACGGCTCTTTTACCCTCGCCGCCGTAACCACACGGTATGAGCGAAGAACGGACGCACGCCGGATTCAAGCGCCGGACGCGGCTGGCTGCGGCCCGCGAGCGGCTGCTGGCCGCGGCGACGCCGCACGGCCGCACCGAGTCGGTTCCGCTGTCGGCCGCGGACGGCCGAGCGGTCGCCGAGGCGGTCACGTCGTCGGTCGACGTCCCCGGCTACGACCGGGCGGCGATGGACGGCTGGGCGGTCCGCGCCGAGGACACCTTCGGCGCGTCAGACCGGTCGCCCGCCGCGTTGCGCATCGTCGGCGGCGAGTCCGGCGACGACGGTGCCGACTGCGTCGAGGTCGGGCCGGGCGAAGCGGTCCGCGTCGACACCGGAGCGGAACTCCCCCCCGGGGCCGACGCGGTCGTCCGGAGCGAGGACGGGGAGGCCCGCGGCGACGACCTGTCCGTGTTCGGCGCCGTCGCGGCCGGCGAGAACGTCGGCGAACGCGGCGAGGACGTCGCCGCCGGCGACGCAGTCGTCGAGCCGCCACACCGGCTCCGGCCGTCCGACCTCGGGCTGCTGAAAGCCGTCGGCGAAACCGAGGTCGCGGTCGCGGAGCCGCCGACGGTCGCCGTGATTCCGACCGGCGAGGAACTCGTGCAGGCCGACCCGTCGCCGGGCGAGGTCATCGAGACGAACGGGCTGACGGTGTCGCGGCTCGCCGAGCGCTGGGGCGCCGCGGCGACGCACCGCGACGTCGTCACCGACGACGCCGACGCGCTCGCCGCCGCCGTCGACCGCGACACCGACCACGACGTCGTCGTCACCACCGGCGGCTCCTCCGTCGGCGACCGCGACCTCGTCCCGGACGTCGTCGCCGACGCCGGCGAGGTGCTGGTCCACGGCGTCGCCATCAAACCCGGCCACCCGGTCGCCCTCGGCCGCGTCGACGACACGCCGGTCGTGATGCTGCCCGGCTACCCGGTCGCCTGCATCGTCGGCGCCGTCCAGTTCCTCCGGCCGCTCCTCGCCGCAGTCGGCGGATTCCCGGCCGACCCGCCGCTGACGCGGCGCGCCACGCTCACCCGGAAAGTGCGGAGCGAACCCGGCGTCAGGACGTTCGCCCGCGTGAGGCTCGACGACTCGGCCGACGACTCGGGCGACGAGCCGGGCGAACGCGGAGCAGAAACGGACGGCGACGCCGCCACGACCCGGGAGGACGACGCCGAGTCCGCGACGACGGCGACGACGGCGACGCCGACGCGGTCGTCGGGGGCGGGCGTGCTCTCGTCGGCGGCGCGCGCCGACGGCTGGGTCGTCGTCCCCGAGTCGCGGGAGGGGTTCGACGCCGGCGAGCCCGTCGACGTCGAACTGTGGGAGGTGAGCCGATGAGCGACCGGAAGGAGTTCCGCGACCTCGCGTCGCCCGCCGAGGCCCGCGAGGCCGTCGAGTCGCTCGACCTCGCGCCGGACCCGGAGACCGTGCCGCTCCGGGAGGCGCGCAGCCGCGTGCTCGCCGAGCGCGTCGACGCCGACCTCGACGTCCCCGGGTTCGACCGGGCGGCGATGGACGGCTACGCTGTCCGCGCCCGCGACACCTTCGGCGCGGACGAAGCCGACCCGGCGGTGCTCGACCGCGTCGGCGCGGTCCACGCCGGCGCCGAACCGGACGTGACGGTGGAGCCGGGGACGTGCGCCGAAATCTCCACGGGCGCCGTGATGCCGGACGGCGCCGACGCCGTCGTGATGGTCGAACGGACCTCCGAAGTCGACGGCAGCGAGGGCGCGGGCGGGGGAGGGGACGAGGACGGCGACGCCACCGAAATCGAGGTTCGGTCGTCGGTGACGCCGGGCGAGCACGTGATGGTCGCCGGCGCCGACATCGCCGCCGGGTCGCGGGCGCTCGGCCCCGGGACGGAGCTGACGCCGCGCGAAATCGGGTTGCTGTCCGCGCTCGGCGTCGACGAGGTGCCGGTGCGCGGCCGGCCGACGGTCGGCATCGTCTCCACCGGCGACGAACTGGTCCGGCCGGGCGGCGACCTGCACAGCGAACGCGGCCAGATATACGACGTGAACAGCTACACCGTCGCCGCCGGCGTCGAGGAGGCCGGCGGCGAGCCGCGGCTCTACCCGCACGTCGGCGACGACTACGACGAACTGGAGCGCGTCCTCGTCGACGCCAGCGAGGAGTGCGACCTCGTGCTGTCGTCCGGGTCGACGTCCGCCTCGGCCGTCGACGTGGTGTACCGCGTCATCGAGGAGCGCGGCGATCTGCTGCTCCACGGCGTCGCGCTGAAGCCCGGCAAGCCGATGCTGGTCGGCACCGTCGGCGACGCCGCCTACGTCGGCCTCCCGGGCTACCCGGTGTCGGCGCTCACCATCTTCCGCACCTTCGTCGCGCCCGCCGTCCGCGACGCCGCCGGGAAGCCCGACCCGCAGACCGCGTCGGTCGACGCCGAGATGGCGGTCCGCGAACGGTACAGCGAGGGCCGGATGCGCCTGCTCCCCGTCGGTCTCGTCGAGGACGGCGACGGCGGCACGCTCGCCTACCCGGTCGACAAGGGCTCCGGCGCGACCACGAGCCTCGTCGACGCCGACGGCGTCGTCGCCGTCGACCCGGACACCGAGTACCTCGCGGCCGGCGAACCGGTCACGGTCGACCTGTTCTCGCCGGACGTCCGCCCGCCCGAACTCTTCGGCGTCGGCGAGGACGACCCCGCGCTGTCACGGCTCCTCGACCGGCTCCCCCGGCCGCGCTACCTCCCGGTCGGCTCCCGCGAAGCCACCCGCCGGCTCCGCGACGGCGTCCCCGACGTCGCCGTCACCGCCGGCCCGGTCGGCGACGACCTCGACGCCGACCCGCTCGGCGGCTGGCGCCGCGACTGGGGGCTCGTCGTCCCCGCCGACAACCCCGACGACGTCGACGGCTTCGCGGCGCTCGTCGACCGCGACCTCCGGTTCGTCAACCGCGACAGCGGCTCCGGGCTGCGCGCCAGCCTCCGCGACCACGTCGCCGACCTCGCCGCCGACCGCGGCGTCTCCCGGCAGGAACTCACCGACGCCGTCGACGGCTACGACTTCACGGTCCGCGCCCACGAGTCGCCCGCCCGGTCCGTGCTCGACGGCGACGCCGACGCCGGCCTCGGCCTCCGCGCCACCGCCGACCGCCTCGGCCTCGGATTCGTCCCGCTCGGCACACAGGCCGTCCGCGTCCACGGGAACCCGGACCGACTCGGCAAGCCCGGCGTCGCCGCGCTCCGCGACGAACTCGACGCCACCGACGACGTCCTCCGCGACCTCGCCGGCTACGCACCCCTGACCGACGAATAGCCACCGCGGACGAAGACGGTTTTCGACTGTTCTGCTACGTTCGGTCGTTCTGGTACGGCTGTTCTGGTACTGTTCTCCCGCGTGGCGCGTGCCGGCGCGGCTCCGTCCGCGCCGGACGCGCGCGAGGGGCGAACGAGGAGCGAAGCGACGAGTGAGTCGGCTGGGGAGGGCGAGGCGTCTCGCCGCACCAGCAGCAGCGCGGTCGCGGCGGTCGCGGCGGTCGCGGCGGTCGCGGTCGTGGCAGTCGCGGTAGTCGCGGTAGTCGCGGTAGTCGTCGCACCGGATTCGAAAAACCCCATCTCGGCAAGAACCGCCGCCACGACCCGGAAAGCCACGTACTGAAGAAAACTACATTAAAACCGGATTACGGCGTCGGGGCGGCTTTCTGCAGCGCGGTCTCGGCGATGTTGCCGCCGTAGTCGGCGGACCGCGAGACGGAGTCGACGATGAGCCCGAGCAGTTGGGCGCGCGCCGGGTCGAGTCCGCGGAGCAGTTCGTCGATGCTGCGCGCCTCCTGGTCGACGCTGCGGACGGTGGCGCGGGCGTCGTTCGCGTTCCGCGTCGCCTCCGTGTTCTCCTCGGCGAACAGCGCGTCCATCGACCGGTCGACGACGTCGCGCGCCTCCACCTCCAGTTCCTGGATGGCGTCGAGCACCTCGTCGGGAACGTCGTCGTCGCCGCTGCGCTCGTCCAGTTCGAGCGTCAGGTGCGCGATCTTGGTGGCGTGGTCGCCGATGCGTTCGAGCTGCCGGGCGCTCGAGTGGTAGTCGAAACACACCTCCCGCGCCAGCCCGAGTTCCTCTGCGGCCTTCGGCGTGCGGAGCGTCGCGCGGAAGATGCGGCTCACGACCATGTACAGCCGGTCGACGTCGTCGTCGCGCTGAATCACGTCCTTCGCCATGTCGTCGTCGTCCTCGGCGAGCGCCGCGACGGCGTCCTCCAGCATCGACAGCGCGATGAGCCGCATCCGCGTCACGGCGTTGTGAATCGACAGCTCCGAGGAGTCCAGCAGGTCGCGGATGACGACGCGGTCGCGCGTCTCCTCCAGAACCTCCAGGCCGACGAGGCTCTGCACCGAGTCGCGGATGGTGCGCCGCTGTTCGTTCGAGATGCGCCCCGTCTCCAGCGCGATGATGTCGAACCCGGAGACGTACATCGTCATCACCGCGCGCGTCAGCTCCTCGCCGCCGAGGTCGCCGATGTCGAGCGTCCCCTCGGTGCGCTCCTCTTCGGTCTTCGGCGTCAAGAACAGCGAGTCCCCCTCCGGGTAGAACTCGACGGTGCTCCCCGCGCTGACGTCGTTTTCGGTCGCCCAGTCCTTCGGAATCGAGACGGTGTACGTGGAACCGCCGGTCACCTGGACTTTCCGGGTTTCGACCATAGTACGGATACGGGGAACGGACACCATAAATCTACTGCCGTATATTTATTCTACAGATATTCGCCGGGTAACGCCGGCCGAGACGACCGGATTCGGTGGTGTCAGGAGACTATCCACTCACCGGCCCGTTCTCCGAAAAGCCAAAATATCGGCGGTAAATGCCCCAATACGGTATATTGATGTCTCTCTCGATTCTCTATAACCGAGTCAGTGGTTCACAAGGGGAGGGATATATAGATTTCATAGTAGGGTATTTACGCGGCAACCGGCACGGTTCAGGTGATGACGGACACGCAGAACGGCGGCGGCGTCTCGCGGCGGAACTTCCTCGCGGCGGCCGGCGCGGTCGGCACCGTCGGCGTCGCGGGCTGCACCAGCAACCCGGGCTCGGGGAGCGGCAACAGCGGCGAACTCACCGGCAGCGTCGACATCGCGGGCAGCTCGACGGTGTTCCCGCTGGCGGTCGCGATGCGCAAGCGCTTCGTCGAGAAGCACCCGAAAGTCGACATCTCCGTGAAGTCCACCGGCTCCGGCGGCGGCTTCGCGAACTACTTCTGCCCCGGCGAAACCGACTTCAACAACGCCTCCCGCCCCATCAAGCAGGCGGAGAAACAGCAGTGTGCGAACAACGGCGTCTCGCCCGTCGAGATGAAGGTGGCGACCGACGCGCTCACCGTCGTCGTCAACCCGAAGGCCGACTGGTTCAAGGACGGCGACTGCATCACCGTCGAACAGCTCGCCGAAATCTGGTCGCCCGAATCGAAGCCGACCAAGTGGAGCGACGTCAACTCCGAGTGGCCCGACGAGAACATCCAGCTGTTCGGCCCGACCGACGCCTCCGGCACCTACGACTACTTCACCGAGGTCATCGTCGGCGAGGAAGGCGCCTCCCGCTCGGACTACCAGGCGACCGAACAGGACAACCAGATCATCAACGGCGTCGCCCAGAACGAGTACGCGATGGGCTACCTCGGGTTCGCCTACTACACCGAGAACAAAGACCGCGTGAAGGCGCTCGCCGTCGACAACGGCGACGGCTGCGTGAAACCCTCCATCGAGACGGCGAAAAGCGGCGAGTACGCGCCGCTCTCCCGGCCGCTGTTCACCTACGCCGCGAAGTCCTCGCTGTCGGAAGACCAGGTCGCCGAGTTCGCGAAGTACTGGATCGAACAGTCCACGAGCCAGAAAATCGTCGCGCAGTCAGTCGGCTACATCCCGAACTCCGAAGCGGAGAAGGAGGAGGCGATGAAGCGGCTCCAGACCGCCATCGACGAAGCCAACTCGAACTGACAGCGCCCCGTGAGAACCGAGCGACGGTGTCGCACGGTGAGACGGCAACGAAGCGCTTTTTCGCACCCCACCCGATGCACGACTTGAAATGAGCGGCGACCGGAGCACCGGCGACCTCACACGGCGAACCGAGAACTCCTCGCGCGAACTGCTCGCACGCTGGTTCTTCTTCGCCTGTGCCGCGATTTCGGTCGTCACGACGGCAAGTATCGTGCTGTTGCTCGTCCACGAGGCCGCGAAGTTCTTCACCGTCACGGCGCCGTACGTCGGCGGCGTCCAGGGCGCGACGGCGTCCATCACGGAGTTCCTCACCGGCACCTCGTGGAACCTCTCGGGCCCCGAACTCGGCGTGCTGCCGCTCGTCTCCGCGACGCTGATGGTGACGTTCGGCTCCGCCGTCATCGCCATCCCGCTCGGCGTCGCCACCGCCATCTACCTCAGCGAGTACGCCAGCGAACGCGCCAGGTCGTACCTGAAGCCCGCGCTCGAAGTGCTCGCCGGCGTCCCCTCCATCATCTACGGCATCTTCGCCGTCGCGTACATCACGCCGGCGCTCTCCACGGTCTTCCCCTCCATCGGCTTTTTCAACATCGTCTCCGCGTGCGTCGTCGTCGGCGTCATGATTATCCCGATGATCGCGTCGGTCAGCGAGGACGCCATGAGCGCCGTCCCCGACGAACTCCGCGAAGCCGGCTACGGCATGGGCGCGACGAAGTTCGACGTCTCCGTCAGCATCGTCGTCCCGGCCGCCACCTCCGGCATCATCTCGTCGTTCATCCTCGGGCTCTCGCGCGCCATCGGTGAGACCATGGCCGTCACGCTCGCCACCGGGTCGCGCGCCATCCTCCACAACCCGCTGAACCCGCAGGCGTACCTCGAACCCGGGATGACGATGACCGCCGCGATGATTCAGCTGCTGTTCGGCGACATCACCGGCGGCGGCCTCGCCTACCGCAGCCTGTTCGCCATCGGCCTCGTGCTGTTCTGCATCACGCTCGTCATGAACATCATCAGCGACGTCATCGCCCGACGCTACCGCGAGGTGTACGAATAATGGCCGCTGACGCCAGCGACACCGGCGGCACCGGCGGCACCGGCGGCACCGGCGACTCCGGGTTCGGACAGGTCAGTCGGCGCGCCGGCATCGTGTTCCGGTACGCCATCCTCGCCGCGACGCTCACCGGCCTGGTCGTGCTCGCCGCGCTGCTGCTGTACGTCGCCAACGACGCCTTCCAGCCGTTCACCGCCGACGCCGGCTGGCACGTCACCTACCTGCTCACGCTCGTCGCGCCGACGCTCGCGACCGGCGCGTGGCTCTACCGCCGGAGCTACTCGGCGCTCACCACCGGGCTCCTCGCGTTCTTCCTGCCGGCGGTCAGCCTGCTGTACGCCGGCGGGCTCGCCGCCATCTTTCTCGACGTCATCCCGACGCTCGTCTGGCTGTCGTTCGTCGTCGCGTTCGCGGTGCCGGCGCTGCTCGTCGTCGCGCTCCGCCGCGTCGACACGCGCCTCCCGTTCCTCGCGCGCGTCGGCTCGGTCGTCGCGGTCGGCGCCGCGTCGCTGCTCGTCGTCCCCGGCGTCGTCCAGGGGCTCACGACGGTGCCGTCCGACTGGCTCGTGATGGCGCTGACGCTCGGCGTCCCCGAGGCGTACCTCGTCGCGAAGTACGCCGAGCGGTGGGGCGGCCGCGCGCCGCTCGTCGCCGGCGCCGCCACCGTCGCCGCCGCGGTCGCCGGCGCGTTCGTCGGCGCCGCCGTCGGCGTCGGACAGCTCCCGGGCGTCATCATGACCGTCATGGCCGGCGTGCCGACCGCGGTGTACGCCGCGACGGTGCTCCGAGAACGGCCCGTCCAGCGACCCGGGCTGGCGCTCCCGGTCGTCGTCGTCGCCGGCGCGGTCGTCGGCACCGTCGTCGTCTCGACGCTCGGCTTCACCGGCCCCGACTCGTACGTCGACTGGTCGTTCCTCACCAGCGTCGTCCAGAGCGGCGACCCCGACGAGGTCGGCATCTACCCCGGCATCGTCGGCACCGTCCTCATCATGATCGTCGTCGGCGTCCTCTCGTTCCCCGTCGGCGTCGGCGCCGCCATCTACCTCGAAGAGTACGCGCCCGACAACACCGTCACCCGCATCATCGACATCAACATCAACAACCTCTCGGGCGTCCCGTCGGTCGTCTACGGCCTGCTCGGCCTCGGCCTGTTCATCAGGTACGGCGGCATGAACTCCGGGACGCTCATCGTCGCGGGCGCGACGCTCGCGCTGCTCATCCTCCCCATCATCATCATCTCGGCGCGGGAAGCCATCCGGTCGGTGCCGGACTCGCTCCGGCAGGCCTCCTACGGCATGGGCGCGACGCGGTGGCAGACCACCCGCGACGTCGTGCTGCCGCGGGCGCTCCCCGGCATCCTCACCGGCACCATCCTGGCGCTGTCGCGCGCCATCGGCGAAACCGCGCCGCTGCTCGTCATCGGCGCCGCCCAGGTGTTCGGCGTCCCCGACTCGTGGAACTCCACCATCGGCGCGATGCCGCTGCAGCTGTACGTCTGGGCGTCCACGTACGCCAGCCCGAAGTTCTACACGACGGTGCTGGCGGCCGGCATCGTCGTGCTGCTCAGCGCGATGCTGACGATGAACTCCATCGCCATCGTCGTCCGCAACAGGTTCCAGCAATGACTCCACCGACAGACACCACCTCGACACGCGGCCTCCGGGGCGAACAGCGCGGCCGACCGCTCGGTACGGAACACCTATCCGCGGGAGCGCCCCAGGTGATGTACGGATGAGCGACACGGACCCGACAGACTCCAGTCCGGACCAGCTCGTCGACACCGACCCCGGCCGCGGCGGCCTCTCAGAGTCCGACGACGCCGAACCGGTCGCCGCAGCCGACACGGCCATCGAGAGCCGACACCTCGACGTCTGGTACAACGACGACCAGGCGCTCGACGACATCTCCATCGAAATCCCGGAGAACCAGGTCACCGCGATGATCGGGCCGTCAGGCTGCGGGAAGTCGACGTTCCTCCGGTGTATCAACCGGATGAACGACCTCATCGACGCCGCGCGCGTCGAGGGCGAACTGCTGTTCAACGGGAAGAACGTCTACGACGACGACGTCGACCCGGTGGCGCTCCGCCGCCGCATCGGCATGGTGTTCCAGCACCCGAACCCGTTCCCGAAGAGCATCTACGACAACGTCGCCTACGGCCTCCGCATCCAGGACCGCACCGAGAACCTCGACGAGCGCGTCGAGGAGGCGCTGAAGGCGGCGGCGCTGTGGGACGAAGTGAAAGACCGGCTCGACGAGTCCGGGCTCGAACTCTCCGGCGGCCAGCAGCAGCGGCTCTGTATCGCCCGCGCCATCGCCGTCGACCCCGAGGTCATCCTGATGGACGAGCCCGCCTCGGCGCTCGACCCGGTCGCCACCAGCCAGATCGAAGACCTCATCGCCGACCTCGCCGACGAGTACACGGTCGTCATCGTCACCCACAACATGCAGCAGGCCGCCCGCATCTCCAACAAGACCGCGGTGTTCCTCACCGGCGGCGAACTCGTCGAGTACGACGACACCGAGAAGATATTCGAGAACCCCGAGTCTCAGCGCGTCGAAGACTACATCACCGGGAAGTTCGGGTAGTCCGGCGACGGCCTGCCCGTCGACTCCGCGACTCCGCCGGCCCGCCACGACGACGGCCTTCGCGGCCCCGCTTTCCCGCCGCGCCGCCGAAGCATCCGTTCGTCGCCGTCTGCACTCCCGCCCGACGGTCGCGCATCGACGCGGGGCCGCGTCACTCGCGAGCGACCCGGCGCCGCCGGGCGGCGTGTCCCGATTCGGTTCCGCTCGGTAGCGCTATATATCGTTCCGAACCGCTCACGAGCGCCCAGTACACCTCTTAGCACGCCTTTTGGGGGTGCTCTCCCGACGAACAGTCGATGTCGCAGAACCAGTCACAGCAGATTCCACCGGCCAAGCTGATGGTCATCACGGGAATCACGGCGGTACTGTTCGTCGGCGGGCTCCTGCTCACCGAGTTCGCAGGGATTCCGGAGTTCTTCGGGGACACCGACTTCAAACCGTTCTTCCTGCCGTACCTGCTCGCGGCGCTGCTTCCGTACGGCGCCGCCACGCTGTCGGTCGGCTTCGGGATGGCGCTCGGTGAAGGCATCCTCGACGTCGTCGAGGGGTACGCCGCCGACGACGCGTTCGGCTTCTTCGGCTACGTCGTCGGCCTGTGGGCGTTCGCGTACGTGCTCCACCGCTGGGGCGACCCGACGAACAAAACCCACATGTCCATCGCCGCGGTCGTCGGCGCGTTCGTTCAGATCGCCATCGAGGGCGTCGCGTACCTCGTCATCGACGGCGAGACGGCGACGTTCTACGCCATCAACGTCGTCGGGAACACGGTCACGCACGGAATCGTGCTGGGGGCCATCCCGCTCGTCATCGTCTACCCGCTGCTGCACGGCCGCATCGAGCGCTACCTCGGATTCGCTCCGCAGGGCTCCTCGTCGGCCAACTGACGAGATGACCGCGACACGCATCGCTCGCTCACCGACCGCTCGGTCCCCGCCTCACACTCCACCGTCCGATGTTACACGCTGACTCGCTCACATTCACGTACGCCGGCGAACCAGACCCCGCGTTGAACGACGTCTCGGTGTCGGTCGACCCCGGCGAGGCACTCGGTCTCGCCGGCCCCGTCGGCGCCGGAAAAACCACGCTGTGCATGGCGCTCGCGGGGTTCGTCCCGTCCGTCACCGGCGGCACCCTCGCCGGCGACATCGAACTCGACGGCGTGCCGCTGTCGGAGGCGAACGACGCCGCCGACGGCCGCCGCGTCGGCATGGTGTTCGAAGACTTCGGGGCGCAGATGACGCAGGTGTACGCGCTCGACGAAGTAATGGCGCCGCTGCGGAACAGCGGCGTTCCGCGCGAGGAGGCCGCGGCCCGCGCCCGAGAACTGCTCGACCGCGTCGGGCTCGGCGACCTCGACGCCTCGTCCAAGCGGACCTGGGAGCTGTCGGGAGGCCAACAGCAGCGCGTCGCCGTCGCCGCGGTGCTCGCGATGGACCCGGACGTCGTCATCTTCGACAACGCGACCGGGATGCTCGACCCCCGCGGGAAAGAGCGGCTCGGCGGCATCATCGACGACCTCGCCGGCGACACCTCGGTGATCGTCGTCGACGACGACCCGGACTTCCTCGCCGAGCGCGTCGACCGCCTCGGCGTCATGGACGACGGCGACCTCCGGACCATCGGTCCCACGGAGACGGTGCTGCGCTCGGACGACTTCCTCGACACCGACGGCGTCCACCCGCCGACGCCGCTCCACGTCGCGGACGGAGCAGGGCTGCCCGGAGCGCCGCTCACGGACGGCGAGTTCGAGCGAACGGTCCGGGACGCGGGCGTCGGCGACGTACAGCGGCAGACCGTCGTCCCGGACGGCTTCGGCCCGACGCAGCTGTCGGTCGACGACGCCGTCTACGAGTACGGCGACGGAACCCGGGCGGTCGACAGCGTCTCGCTCGACGTCCACGCCAACGAGGTGCGCGCGGTCGTCGGCGGCAACGGCGCCGGGAAGACGACGCTCACGAAGCTGCTCGCCGGCCTGTCGAAGCCCGACGACGGTACCGTCACGGTCTGCGGTACCGACACGACTGACTCCACCGCGATGGACCTCGCGTGGGACGTCGGCACCGCGTTTCAGAACCCGGACGAGCAGCTCTCGGAGTCGACGGTACGCGAGGAACTCGCCTACCCGCTCGAACGCCGGCGGTACGAGCGAACCGGCTGGTTCTCCAAGGAGACGCGGTTCACCGACGACGAAATCGAGTCCCGCGTCGAGTACGCCCGCGAACTCGTCGGGCTCGACGAGGAACTGATGGAGCGCGACCCGACGCTGTTCCCGCGCGGACACCGCCGACTCGTCACCATCGCGGAGGCGCTCGTGCTCGACCCGGACGTCGTCGTGCTCGACGAGCCGATGGTCGGGCTGGACGCGGCCGCGCGGAACAGCGTCCACGAGACCATCGAGCGGCTCCGAGACGCCGGGAAGGCCGTCGTGCTCGTCGAACACGACATGGACCTCGTCTGTTCGGCCTCCGACACCGTCACCGTCCTCGTCGACGGCGCGGTCGCGACGACCGGCGAGACGCGGTCCGTGTTCGCGCCCTCGAACTGGGAGCGGCTCGTCGAGTGGGACGTCGCGCCGCCGCGAGCCGCCCGCCTCGCAGACGACGTCGACGTCGACGCGCTCTCCCGGCGCGGACTCACTGACGTGCTCACGGAGGTGTCAGCGTGAAACTCCGCGTCCCGACGCTGTACAACGACCGCGACACGCTCGTCCACCGGCGCGACCCGCGGGCGAAGATATTCGTGTTCCTCGTGCTGGTCGCGCTCATCTACGTCGCCCCGACGTGGCAGTGGATGGCGGCGCTCACCGTCGTCGGCCTCGGGGTCGCCGTCCTGGCGCGCGTCCCGCCGCTGTGGCTCGGCGCGCTGTACGGGCTGCAGCTCATCAACATCCTCTCCATCGTGTTCTTCCCGTCGCTCCCCGAGATCGTCGCAGGGACGTTCACGTGGTCGCTCGACGGCGGCGCGCTCGCGGCCGGCCTGAAACTGGCGCTGGCGTGGACCGCGGCGCTGGTGACGTCGGTGTCGCTGTTCTCGACGATGCGGGTCGAGGAGATGGCCGACGGCTTCCGCGGACTCGGCGCGCCCGAAGTGTTCTGTTTCGCGTGGCAGTACACGCTGCTGCTGCTGTACCTCACGGTCGACGACATGATTCGCATCGCGGACGCGACGAAGCTGAAGGGCGTCAAACTCGAAACCCGGAACCCGCTGACGCTCGCGCGGAACCTGCCGCGGATGTTCATCCCGGTCGTGTTCACGGTCGTCCGACGCGCCAACACGATGATGGCGGTGCTCCAGCAGCGCGGCTACTCGTTCACGGAGCGGCCGCCCGCCACCAACGAACGTCGGTTCGGCGCGGGCGACGCTGCGTTCGCCGTCGTCGGGGCGGCCGTGTTGGTGCTCGCGCTCGCCGACCGAGTCGGCGTCGTCACGGTCCCGATGCTCACCTGACCGGCCTCTCCCGAGTCCGGTCTCACTGCCGAACGCCGGGCACGAGGCTTATCTCTCTGCGCACCGACGATTCGGTATGGAAACGCAGACGCTGTTCGCCGCGTACGTCGTCGTCGTCGCGCTCGGCGGGCTCGCGTTCGGCGAGCGCGTCGTCGACGTGCTCGCGTCGACGCTGTCGAGCACGTCGGACGTCGAAGACGACCTGTAGCCGCCGCGGTGACCCGTCTCGGGACGCGCGCGGCGGACCGACGAGAGTAACGCTTACCCCGCGTCGGGCGGCAGAGTCGGTATGCCCCGGAAGCAGTACCAGGAGCGCCTCGAAGAGCTCCGCGAGGACGTGCTCTACATGAGCGAACTGTGTGCCGACCGGCTGCGGCTCGGCATGGACGCGCTCAAACAGAAAGACGAGGAGCTCGCGCGCCGCGTCATCGAGGAGGACAGCGAAGTGAACCAGCTCTACCTCGAACTGGAGCAGGACTGCGTCGACCTGCTCGCGCTCCAGCAGCCGGTCGCCGGCGACCTGCGGTTCATCGCGTCGTCGTTCAAAATCATCACGGACCTCGAACGCATCGGCGACCTCGCGACGAACCTCGGCGAGTACACGCTCGACGCCGAACACGACGTGTTCCCCGACGTCGACGTCCAGCGCATCGGCGAGTTCACGCTCGACATGATCGACGCCGCGATGGCGGCGTACGCCGACGAGGACGTCGACGCCTGCTACGCAGTCGCCGACACCGACGACGAACTCGACCAGATGTGCGAAGACGCCAGCGCCACCGTCGTCCGCGAACTCATCCAGCAGGAGGGCGTCGACTCCGAGGAGGACGTCGACGAGATCATGCAGGACGTCTCCCGGCTGCTGCTCACGATTCGCGACCTCGAACGCGTCGGCGACCACGCCGTCAACATCGCCGCGCGGACGCTGTACATGCTCGAAAACGACGACGAACTCATCTACTAACCGACCTCTTTTGACGGGGGTTCTCCCTCGTTCACTTCGTTCACTCGGTCGAACCCCCGCAAAACCCGTCGATGCCAAAATTCCGTTCGCTCGGTCGCTTCGCTCCCTCGCTCACGGCGGGTGCGCTCGCGCCGACCGCACTGGCTGCAGTGATTCACACTGCGGATTCGTGCTGCGGGCTGAGAATCGCGGAATTGGCGGAGTAAACGTCGTTCGATAGGCCCGCAAGTGTGCTGCGGGCATCCGCGAGCGAAGCGAGCGGTTCTCCGCGCTCGAACGCAGTGAGAGCGCGGCGGTTTTGGCATGAACGGGTTTTACGGGGGTTCGACCGAGTGAACGAAGTGAACGAGGGAGGGCCCCCGCAAAAGAGGTTCTACTGGAAGCCGATGCGGCCGCCGCCCTGTTCGCGGCGGATGCCTTCGCTGCCGCCGCCTTTGAACTGCTCTTCGACGTTCTGGTAGTAGTCGAGGATGTCCTCGGTGATGGTCGGCCGGACGTTCTCAAGGGCGGCGCGGAAGTGCCGCATCGACACCGCCTCGGCGTCGTCGTCCTCGCGGAGCGCCTCGATGGCGGCCTCGCGGGCGATGGACTCCAGGTCGGAGCCGACGTAGCCGTCCGTGGTCTCGGCGAGTTCGCGGAGGCTGACGTCGGGGCCGAGCGGCGTGTCGTCGGTGTGGATGCGCAGGATCTGTTCGCGGCCCTCCTCGTCCGGCTGGCCGACCATGACGAGCCGGTCGAACCGGCCGGAGCGGATGAGCGCCGGGTCGATCATGTCGGGGCGGTTCGTCGCGCCGATGACCATGACGTCGCCCATCTCTTCGAGCCCGTCGAGTTCGGTGAGCAGCTGGTTCACGACGCGCTCGGAGACGTTGTTCCCCATCTCCTGCCCGCGGCTCGGCGCGAGGCTGTCCAGCTCGTCGAAGAAGATGATGGTCGGCGACACCTGCCGGGCCTTCCGGAACGTCTGCCGAATCGCCTTCTCGGACTCGCCGACCCACTTCGAGAGCAGCTGCGGGCCGCGGACGGAGATGAAGTTCGCGTTCGTCTCGTTCGCGACGGCCTTCGCCATCAGCGTCTTCCCGGTGCCGGGCGGCCCGTACAGCAGCACGCCCTTCGGGGCTTCGACGCCCATCCGCTCGAACTTCTGCGGGTCTGACAGCGGCCACTCCACCGCCTCCTTCACCTGCTGTTGTGCGTCTTCGAGGCCGCCGACGTCGTCCCACGAAATCTTCGGGAGCTCGACGAGCACCTCCCGCATCGCCGACGGCTCCACCTCGGCGAGCGCGCCCTGGAAGTCCTCGCGCTTCACGATCATGCGGTCGATGAGGCTCGGCGGGATGTCCTCTTCGTCCAGGTCGATTTCGGGGAGGTAGCGCCGCAGCGCCTTCATCGCCGCCTCCTTCGTCAGGCTCTCGATGTCGGCGCCGACGAAGCCGTGCGTCTCGTCGGCGAGCCGGTCGAGCCCGACGTCGTCGCTGAGCGGCATGCCGCGCGTGTGAATCTGCAGAATCTCCTTCCGGCCGGTCTCGTCCGGGACGCCGATTTCGATTTCGCGGTCGAAGCGGCCGGGGCGGCGCAGCGCCGGGTCGACGCTGTCGACGCGGTTCGTCGCCGCGATGACGATGACCTGTCCGCGCGTCTCCAGGCCGTCCATCATCGTCAGCAGCTGCGCGACGACGCGGCGCTCCACTTCGCCGGTGACGTCCTCGCGTTTCGGCGCGATGGAGTCGAGTTCGTCGATGAAGATGATGCTCGGCGACTCGTCTTTCGCGTCCTCGAAGATTTCGCGGAGCTGCTGTTCGGACTCGCCGTAGTACTTCGAGATGATTTCGGGGCCCGCGATGGAGAAGAACGACGCGCTGGTCTCGTTGGCGACCGCCTTCGCCAGCAGCGTCTTCCCGGTGCCCGGCGGGCCGTGCAGCAGCACCCCCTGCGGCGGCTCGATGCCGAGCTTCTTGAATATCTGGGGGTGTTTCATCGGCAGCTCCACCATCTCGCGGACCCGCTGAATCTCCTGTTGGAGGCCGCCGATGTCCTCGTAGGTGATGCCGCCGCCGGTCTTCTCGAACCCGGATATCGGCTCCTCGCGGAGTTCGACGTCCGTGTCCTCCGTGATGAGACAGACGCCGTCGGGCTCGGTGTCGACCGCGATGAGCGGAATCGCCTGCCCCGGCGACCGCATGAACGGGTGGTTCGTGCTGGACATCACCGGGACGATGTCGCGTTCGACGACCGGCCGCTTCAGGATCTGCCGTTTCACCATGCCGGCGGCGTCCGAACCGAACTGGACGGACGCCTCCTCCGGCGGCGCGAGCGTCAGCGACTCCGCCTTCTTCGCCTCCGCCTTCCGGATGGTGACGCGCTCGCCGATGCCGACGTCGGCGTTCTGCCGCGTGAAGCCGTCGATGCGGACCGTGTCGGTGTTCCAGTCCTGCCGGTCGGCACGCCACACCTTCGCGGCGGTCGTCTCGGCGCCCTCGATCTCGATGATGTCGCCGGGCGACAGCTTCAGGTGCAGCAGCGTGTCGGGGTCGAGGCGCGCGATGCCGCGCCCCGAGTCGTTCGGGTAGGCCTTCGCCACTTCGAGTTGGACTTCGTTCATTGTTTGGGAGGCGGGGTGTTCGTGTGCGGTGTCTCTGCCACGGCCGGGGTTAAGTGCTACGCTACCGACGGTTCGCGACCTCGGCGCCCGGCCGAGTGCTAGACGATAACACGGTACGTCGGCGGCACGGAAAACACCACCGGGTCCGTCAGACGCCGTCGGCACACCGCCCCGGATAGCCGGCGCTCCGGCGGGCGGCTTCGTCCGGGTCAGCGGCCGCGCTCGCCGCCGGTCGTCGCTCCGAACGCTTTTTCGCGGGGCGGCCCACGGTCACGGTATGCGTACCCTCGCGTTCGACGGCCGGATGGGCGCCGCCGGCGACATGCTGCTCGCCGCGCTCGTCGCGGCCGGCGCCGACCCCGCCGTCCTGGAGCCCGTGGAGGAGGCCCTGCCCGTCACGGTCGAGTTCGAAACCGTCGACAAGTGCGGCATCTCCGCCACCAGCGCCCGCGTCGTCCACGACGAAGCGCCCCGCGACGACGCGGCGGAACACGACCACGGCGACGGCCATGACCACTCGCACAGCCACGGCGACGGCGACGCCGACGACCGGTGTCCGCGCGGGCACGACCACGCGCACGAGCATGGCGCAGAGGGCCACGGCTCCCAGCGCACCTACGCCGAGGTCGTCGAGTTCGTCGAGGCGATGGCGGTGCCCGAGGGCGTGAAAGGCGACGCGCTCGACGTCTTCGAGATACTCGGCGAGGCCGAATCCTCCGTGCACGGCCAGCCGCTCGCGGACACGCACTTCCACGAGGTCGGCGCGGACGACGCCATCGCGGACGTCGTCGGCTGCTGTCTGCTCGTCGCGGACCTCGCCCCCGACCGGGTCGTGACGACGCCGGTGGCGACCGGCGACGGCGAAGTCGAGTTCAGCCACGGCGTCTACCCGGTGCCGACGCCGGCGGTCGTCGAAATCGCGGAGCGCGCCGACTGGGCGGTCCGCGGCGGCCCGGCCGACGCCGAACTGCTGACGCCGACCGGCGCCGCCGTCCTCGCGCACTTCGCGGACGGCGTCGACCGGCTCCCGTCGCTCCGCGTCGACGACTCCGGCTACGGCGCCGGCGACCGCGACTTCCCGGACCGGCCGAACGTCGTCCGCGCCACCGTCGGCGAGGCGACGACCGACGGCGGCGGCGACGCGGCGACGGACCTGGTCCGCGACGACATCGCGGTGCTGGAGACGAACCTCGACGACGCCGCCCCGGAGGTGCTCGGCGGCCTCCACGAGTCGCTGCGGGCGGCCGGCGCGCGCGACGTATCGGTGCTGCCGGCGACGATGAAGAAGTCCCGGCCCGGCCACCTCGTGAAGGTCATCTGCAAACCGGACGACGCGGAGGCGGTCGCGCGGCGGCTCGCGGAGGAGACCGGGACGCTCGGCGTCCGCGAGGGCGGCGCCAGCCACCGCTGGGTCGCCGAGCGGCGCTTCGAAACCGCCGAACTGGACGTCGACGGCGACAGCTACGAGGTGTCCGTCAAGGTCGCCTCCGACGCAGACGGCGACGTCTACGACGTGAGCGCCGAGTACGACGACGCGGCCGCGGTCGCCGGCGAGTCGGGCGTGCCGACCCGCGAAGTCCTGCGGCGCGCAGAAGCGGCCGTCCACGACCGGCTGGACTGACCGGTCCTAGTCGCCGCGGTAGCTCGCGAGCGCCTCGGTCATCGTGAGTTCGCCGAGCGCGACCCGGCGGGCGAGGTCGGCGTCGATGGTGAGTTCGCCGTCGGAGCGCTCGCGCGACTCGTTTTTGACGCGCTGAATCTCGCCGGGCGTCGGGTCGACGTCGCGGGTCTCCACCGGGTCGCCCTCCCGGCGGGCGATGTTGACGGCGGCGAGCACGTCCGCCATCCCCTTCCCGCTCGCGCCGGCGCCGAGCGCGGGCGTCGTCGCGGTCTCGTCGACCAGTTCGACGGCGACGTCCTCCAGTTCGTTCACGATCTGGGCGCCCTGGAGCCGGGCGCCGTCGCCGACGCGGACGAGCGCGTCCGGTTCGCCGGCGACCTCTTCGCGGACCGTCGCGACGGCGTCCGCGAGCGGGACGTGGAACGCCGCGACGACGGTGTCGCCGACGCAGACCGCGATTCCGGGGCGCTCCCCGGGGTCGACGCCGACGACGAGCCGGTCGTCGCCGCCGCGGAGCGAGCCGAGCGCGGCGTCGACGCCCGCCCGGACGTCGTCCGCGGTGGTCGTGACGTGGGTCACGTCGTCGGCGGCGGTGACGCCTTCGTCTGCCGCCGAGATGACGACCTCGGCCCGCTCGGGGAGCGGCTCGTCCGGCTCCGCGGTGGTGAACGTGGCGCCGCGGTCGCGCAGCTCGCCGACTGCGGCGTGATACAGCCCGAAATCCTCGGTGACGACGACGATCAACAGTTGCCTCTAGGGCGGCTCGGACGCTTTACCGTGTCGCTGCCGACGGCGGCGGTCGGCGAGCGGCCGGTCGGGGAGTTCATATGCGGTGACGCCCCAGCGTCCACCGTGCCCGACCCTCTCTCCACCGGCTGCGCGGCGCTCGATGACCTGCTCGGCGGCGGCATCGAACGCGGCGTCGTCACGCAGCTGTACGGCCCGCCGGCCGCGGGCAAGACGAACGTCGCGCTCACCGCGGCCGTCGAGGTCGCCGCGGCCGGCGGCTCCGTCCTCTACATCGACACCGAGGACCTGTCGATGGAGCGGTTCCGACAGATTTCGGAGGCGCGGACGGCCGAGCCGGTCGAGGAGGTCGCCTCGCGGCTCATCGTCACGGAGGCGATGAGCTTCGACGAGCAGGGCGAGGCGGTGCAGGACGCCGAGGAGTTCGCGGACAGCGTCGACCTGGTCGTGCTGGACTCCGCGACCGGCTTCTACCGGCTGGAGCGCAACAGCGACGCCGCCGCCGGCGACGCGCTCCGCGCCGTCGCCCGGCAGGTGACGCACCTGCTGTCGCTCGCCCGGAAACACGACCTCGCAGTGCTTCTCACCAACCAGGTGTTCACGGACCCGGACGCCGACCGCACCCGGCCGCTCGGCGGCAACACGCTCGAACACTGGACGGGTGTCGTCGTCCGGCTCGAACGGTTCCGCGGCGGGAACCGCCGAGCCACCATCGAGAAGCACCGCTCTCAGCCCGCCGGCGGCACCGCGCGGTTCGAAATCACGGACGCCGGCATCGAGGACGTCCAGGAGCCGTAGTCAGCGGCGGGGCGGTACCGCCCCGACCGCGGGCATCCCGGCAGTCCGGACTGGCTCACCGCCGCGAATCGCCGTCAGCCGTCGGTGAACGGCCGGGAACGGCCGCGAGAGCCGGCGACGGCAGAGTCGAGCGATTCAAGTATGCGCCGGGCCTGCACCGACGTATGAAAGACCAGAGTGGTCGCCAGAAGCGCAAGCGCACCGGCGGCCGACGCCGCACGTTCCGCAACAAGAAGCGACACAGCCTCGGGCGCGAACCGACCGAGACGACGGTCGGCGAACCTCGGTTCCGCACCATCGACGCCCGCGGCGACAACGAGAAGATTCGCGCGCTCTCCGCCGACACCGCGCAGGTCGCGACGGACGGCGAAACCGAGACCGCCGAAATCGAGGACGTCGTCGAGAACCCGTCGAACGTCAACTACGTCCGCCGGAACATCATCACGAAGGGCGCCGTCATCGAGACGAGCGCCGGCCGCGCCCGCGTCACCTCCCGCCCCGGCCAGACCGGGCAGGTGAACGCCGTCGTCGTCGACGACGAGTAATCGCCGCGCCGCTTTTCCGGGTCGCCGACACCGTGACACCGTAGCGGCTGCGCCGGCGACGTGACTGCGCCGTCTCCGGTTCTCGCCGCTCAGACTCAGCCGCTTCCGGGGAGCGGGCAGAGGCTCGCGGTGAACGCGGCCCGTTCGTCGGTGTCGTTGCGGGCGCCGTGGACCGCGCCGCGCTCGTGGTGTACGACGCCCGGCGCCGACACGTCGGCCTCCTCGTCGCCGCGGAGCACCGTGACGGTGCCTCGACGACGTGGAACACGTTCGTGCTGTCGCCGTGTTCGTGCGGGTTGAGCGCCGCGCCCGCCCCGAGCACGAACGCCTTCACGAGCACGTCGTCGGTGACGACGACTTCCGCGGAGGCCACGTCGCCGTCCGCCGGGTCCAGTTCCGCGGGTACGTCGGTGAGTTCGTCCACGTACGTGGACGGCTCCGCCGAAGCAAAAACGTCGGTGGGTGCGTCCGCGAGGCCCCCCAGCCCCGCGGTCACCCGTCGTCCGTGCGTCGTGTGCCTCTCCCCGGTCGGCCGGGGCCCCTGTCGCGTCTCGATTCGCCGCCCGTTCGTCGGCGCGTCAGTTCACGGCCGGCCGTCGCCGTTGCCGTGTCCGTTGGAACCGCTGTTTCCGGGGCTGTCACCGGACTCGATTTCCGCGCCGTCAGCCTCGTCCGTCCCGTCGTCTTCCGCGTCGCTGCCCTCGCTCCCCTCGCCGTCGTCGGCGTCGTCGCCGTCGTCCGAGTCTGACTGTCCGGCGTGCTCGGGCGGCCCGCGCTCGTCGTCGGACTCGGTCTCGTTCGCCGAGTCGGTGCCGTTCGCGGGCGGCCCGCGCTCGTGCTCGTCGTCTTCGTCAGTCGCGTTTGCCGACTCGTTCGTCGGACCGCCTGCGTGGTCCGGGCGCGCGTCGCCGGCGGCGGCCGCGCTCACGGCCGTCCCGAGCGACGTGTTGAGGTCGCCCGCGAGGTAGGCGTTGATGACCGCGTGGATGCGCTCGACGCGGTCCGGGACGGCGGCGGGCACGTCGGTCGGCGGCCCGCGCGTCTCGTTGTCCGTCTCGTTCTCGGCGGCGTCGTCCTCGACTGCCTGGAACCCGCCTTCGACGAGGCTCAGCGTGCCGTTCTCGACGGCGTACGTGAACTCGCCGGTGACGTTCTCGGCGGCCGCGGTCACGGTGAACTCCGAGGCGTTCGTCTCGAACGTCACCGCGCCGTCGGCGCCGGTCGTCCCGACGGAGTCGCCCTCGACGCTGACGGCGACCCCCTCGGCGGCCGAGCCGTTCGCCGTCACGACGAACGTCACGGTCCCGTTGTCGATGCTCGCGTCGGCCTCGTAGTCGGAGGCGTCCGCGGACGTGTCCGCTGACACGGTTCCTGTTCCAGTTCCGGTCGCTGCGGCACCGGCGCCGGCGCTCACCAGGAGCGCAGCGACGGTGACCGCGAGCAGTCGTCGGACGTTCATCGCGGTCGATGCCACGACCCCCGACCCCTTGAAGGGGGTAAACGCCGAACCTGGATTCAGGGGTTTCGCGGGCGTCTAAAGCCGGATTAAGCTCGATTAACCGTCGGCCGAGGCGGTTGGCGCCGGCGCGCCCCCGGCTACTCCGCGAGCTCTTCGGCGACGACGTCGGCGGCGAGCAGCCCCGGGTCGACGGCGAGGTCGGTCTGCCCCTTCGCGAACTCCGGGAGCGACTCACGCGCGTAGACGACGGCGCGGACGTCCGGGTTCCGGTCTTTCGCGACCGCGATGCTCGTCGCCTCTTCGAGGTCGGTCAGGACGTACAGCGCCGCGTCCGCGATGCCGGCGTCGTCGAGGTCGGCGCCGCTGACGACGCCCTCCAGCCGCGTCACGCCGACCCCGACCGATTCGAGGGCCGCGCCGATACCGTCCTCGTCGGGGCCGGCGACGACGGCCGAAATCGTTGTCATGGCTGTACACAGCGCGGCTGCGCGGAAAAACTGACCGCCTTCGCCGTGCGGCACGGTGGCACAGGCCGGCGTCCGTCGGCGTAGTGGCGGCGGCGTACTGGTGTCCGTGGCGGCCGGCGGCGTGCTCCTCTTCGATGGTCGCGGCGGCTTACTCGTATTCGATGGTCGCCGGCGGCTTGTGCGTGACGTCGTAGACGACGCGGGCGACGTTGTTGTTCGCGCCGGTGATGCGGCTCTGGATGCGCTGGAGCGTCTCCCACGGGAGGTTCTGGGCGCGGGCGGTCATGCCGTCGCGGCTCTCGACCGACCGGACCGAGACGACCCAGCCGTGGACGCGGTTGTCGCCTTTCACGCCCGTCGCCTTCCCGATGACGGCGGCGAACGCCTGCCACGGCTCGTGCTCTTCGGTCTCCGCTTCGACGACGTGGCACGCCTCGCGCGCCACCTCCAGTTTCTCCTCGGTGACCTCGCCGACGATGCGGACGGCGAGCCCCGGCCCCGGGAACGGCATGCGCTCGGAGACGACGGCTTCGAGCTCGAGCGCGCGCGCGACCTCGCGGACCTCGTCTTTGTACAGGTCACGGACCGGCTCGACGATGCCGTCGAAGTCGACGACGTCCGGCAGCCCGCCGACGTTGTGGTGGCTCTTGATGTTCCCCTCGGACTCGATGCGGTCCGGGTAGATGGTGCCCTGCACGAGGTAGTCGGCGTCGGTGTCTTTCGCCTCGCGTTCGAACTCCCGGATGAACTGTTCGCCGATGACGTGCCGCTTCTCCTCCGGGTCTGTGACGCCGCCGAGCGCGTCCAGGAACCGGTCTTGCGCCTCGACGACGCGAAGCGAGTCCATGTAGGCGAACGTCTCGCGAATCTGGGCGGTCTCGCCCTTCCGCATCAGCCCGGTGTCGACGTACACCGGCGTGAGCTGGTCGCCGATGGCGCGGTAAGCGAGCGCCGCCGCGACCGACGAGTCGACGCCGCCCGACAGCGCGATGACCGCGTTCGCGTCGCCGACCTCGTCGCGGATTTCCGCGGTGGCGTCGGCGATGAACTCCTCGACGTCCACCATCAGGCGCTCACCTCCTCGTCGGCCGCGGCGGCGCCGTCCCGCGGGTCCGTGTCGTCGAGGACGGCGTCGAGCAGCCCGACGAACGGCGGCGACGCCCGGTCCGGCCGCGACCGGAACTCGGGGTGGAACTGCGTCCCGATGAAGTACGGGTGGTCGTCGCGCTCGACGATCTCCATCCGGCGGCCGGCCGTCCCGGAGAACGTCAGGTCGCCGGCGGTGAGTTCGTCGATGTACTCGGGGTTCACCTCGTAGCGGTGGCGGTGCCGCTCCGTACAGGAGTCGTCGCCGTACACCTCCGCGGCGAGCGTCCCCGGCTCGATGTCGGTGTCGTGCGCGCCGAGCCGCATCGTGCCGCCCATCTCCTCTTCGTCCTCCTGTTCGGGCAGCAGGTCGATGACCGGGTACGGCGTCTCCGGCTCGAGTTCGGCGGAGTTCGCCTCCTCCCAGCCGAGGACGTTCCGGGCGTGTTCGACGACCGCCATCTGGAAGCCGAGACACAGCCCGAGGAACGGCACGTCGTTCTCGCGGGCGAACCGAATCGCCTCGACTTTCCCCTCCGTGCCGCGCGACCCGAAGCCGCCGGGGACGACGACGCCGTCCGCCTCCCGGAGCCGGTCGGCGTGCTCGCCGCCCACTTTGTCGGCGTTCACCCAGACGACGTTCACGTCGACGCCGTGCTCCAGCCCGGCGTGTTTCAGCGCCTCGTGGACCGACATGTAGGCGTCCTCGAGGTCGTACTTGCCGACGAGCGCGACGTCGACCTCGCCGGTGCGTTCGCGCGTCACGAGTTCGCGCCACCGCGACTCGCGCTCGGACTCCGGCAGCGCCTCGTCCGCGAGGCCGAGCCGGTCCATGACGTGCTCGTCGAGCCCCTCCTCTTCGACGACCAGCGGGACGTGGTAGACGTCGTCGACGTCGGGGTTCGAGAACACGGCGTCCGTCGGGACGTCACAGAACAGCGCGATCTTCTCCTTCGTGCTGTCGTCCAGTTCGTCCTCGCACCGGCCGACCAGGACGTCCGGCTGCAGCCCGATGCTGCGCAGCTCCTTCACGGAGTGCTGTGTCGGCTTCGTCTTCTGCTCGCCGTTCTTCGAGTACGGGACGAGCGTGACGTGCGTGAACAGGACGTTCTCTTCGGGCTCCTCGTGGGCGAACTGCCGGAGCGCCTCCAGGTACGGCATCCCCTCGATGTCGCCGACGGTGCCGCCGATTTCGACGATGCAGACGTCGGTGCCGGCGGCAGCCTCGCGGATGCGCCGCTTGATGTCGTCGGTGATGTGCGGGATGACCTGCACCGTCTTCCCGAGGTAGGCGCCGGCGCGCTCCTTCTCGATGACGTGCTTGTACGTCTTCCCGGTGGTGACGTTGTGGTCGGAGGTCATGTCGACGCCCAGGAACCGCTCGTAGTTCCCGAGGTCGAGGTCGACCTCGCCGCCGTCTTTCAGCACGTACACCTCGCCGTGCTGATACGGATTCATGGTGCCCGCGTCCACGTTGAGATACGGGTCGATTTTGACTGCCGTTACGTCGAAGCCTGCGTTGGCGAGCAGGCGACCGGTGGAGGCGGCGGTGATGCCCTTGCCCAACCCGGACATCACCCCGCCGGTGACGAAGATGAATTTGCGACCCAGACTCGGGTCGTACCCCGTCTCCTCTGTCGGCATACTGACCGTGCGTCAGGGTTCAGGAAAACCGTTTCGGAGCGAGCACGGAACTGGCCGAACGGTCGGACCGCCGGCCGGCCACCGGCCGCAGCACCACGGCACCGCGTCTTCCGGGGTCAGTCCTCGCGCGGCCCGCGGATGTCGCCGCCGCTCCTGCCGGCGACGAACTGGCCGGCCGCCTGCGTCCGGCTGCTCACCGCGCTCACGCGCAGCACGTACACCGACAGCAGCGTGAACGGCGCGAGCGCGACGACGTGCACCGTGACGATGAGGTAGTGGCTCTGCGGCAGCCGATTCAGGTGCAGCAGCGCGAACGACACCAGCCCGATCGTCGGCAGGCTCACGACGACGAGGTTCCGCGAGAGCCGCGCGAACTCCTGGCGCATGTACACCGTCTTGAAGTACTCGCGGGCGGTCGCGAAGTACTGGAGCAGCGTCAGCAGCTCGTCGATGCGGTCCTCCGCGCGCTCGTCGAGCGCGTCGCCGTACTCGGCGCGCAGCCCCCGGAGGTCGTTTATCTGGCGGTCGTGGTCGTAGTCCATCGTCGCCAGCATCACGTCGAACGTCGTCGCGCCGCCGTCCAGCTCCTGGTTCATCTCGCCGGTCTCCGCCGACAGCGACGACACGTACGCGTCGACGTCGGCCCGGACGTCCACGTCGACGGCGCGGAGTTCGTCCTGCAGCTGCTGGGCGCGTTCGAGCACCTCCGCCGACAGCACCCGCAGCAGCCGTTCGGGCGCGGCGGGCGCGTGGTCCAGCCCCGCGACGTCTTCGAGGCGGCGGCGGTACTCGACGACGCTCTGCACCCGACCGAACTGCTGAGGCAGCGTGTTCTGCTCCTGGCTCACGAACAGCGAACTCACGGAGACGACGATGGAGACCAGGAGGAAGTTCCCGGACAGGAACGTCGACACCAGCGGCACCACGGTGTGCCGCTCAGCGAGCGCCGTCTCGACTTCGACGACGGCCAACAGCGCGTGGCCGACCGGGCCGAGCACGACGAACAGCAACGCGAGCAGCGCCGCCGTCACCCACCACCGCGACCCGTCGAGCAACACCCACGTCCACGCGCGGCGGAGCGCCGTCCGCGGCCCGGACGGCTGCTCCGGGTTCGGCGGCGCCTCCTTCCCGTCGACGACCATGGGCCGTCCGAGAGGCTCCGGCGGCAAAGCCGTTCGGAAAGCGGACGCCGCCGACCGCGGCTGCGCGTCACGCCCGCACCTTTACGGTGTCTCCGCCCCACCTGTAGACGATATGCGAGTAGTCGTCGCCGGCGGCTCCGGCTTCATCGGGACGCACCTGTGTACCGAACTGGACGACCGCGGCCACGACGTCGTCGCGCTGTCGCGCTCGCCCGGCGACGCCGACCTGCCCGACGGCGTCGTCGAGAAGACGGGCGACGTGACCGACTACGACACGCTTGTCGGGCCGGTCGAGTCGGCCGACGTCGTCGTGAACCTCGTGGCGCTCTCGCCGCTGTTCACGCCGGACGGCGGCAACGAGATGCACGACGTGCTCCACCGGCAGGGGACCGAGAACCTCGTGCGCGCCGCGGAGGCGGCCGGCGTCGACCGGTTCGTCCAGCTGTCGGCGCTCGGCGCGGACCCGGACGGCGACACGCACTACATCCGCGCGAAGGGGCGCGCCGAGGAGGCGGTCCGGTCGTCCGAACTCGCGCACGTCATCCTGCGGCCCTCGGTCGTGTTCGGCGAGGGCGGCGAGTTCGTCTCGTTCACGAAGCGGCTGAAGGGGCTGTTCGCGCCGGGCGTCCCGGTGTACCCGCTGCCGGGCGGCGGGAAGACCCGGTTCCAGCCCATCTGGGTCGGCGACGCCGCGCCGATGATCGCCGACGCCGTCGCGGAGGACGAACACCGCAACGAGACGTACGAACTCGGCGGCCCGGAGGTGTTGACGCTCCGCGAAATCACGAACCTGGTGTACGAGTCGGAGGGGAAGTCGGTCACCGTCGTCGGCCTCCCGATGCCGATGGCGAAACTCGGGCTGACCGTCCTCGGCGCGCTGGGCTTCCCGATGGGGCCGGACCAGTACCGGTCGCTGCAGTTCGACAACACGACCGACGACAACGACGTCGACGCGTTCGGCGTCTCCGAGGCGGACCTGACGTCGCTCGCGGCGTACCTCGGCGTCGCCGACGAATCGGACTGACGCCGCCGAGCCGAACTCGGCCGGTGGTCGGCGGCCGACGAGACGGGGTCGGTGATGGGACCAACGGCTGTTCGTTGTCTCTGCGCGCGCGACCGGACCGCGGCGCGCGCGACGCCCCGATTTGGTCGTCGCGGACCGGAACGAGTCAGTTCTGGGTGCTGTCTGACGAAAGGTATAAATGACAGGTCGGTGCCGGGCGGCCGGCCGGTTCGTGCGTGGGAATGCCACGGTGTGGGTCGGTTCTGTCGTGCGGTTTCGGGGGCGGTTCACCCCTGTTTCGGCGTCTCATGGATGATACCCGCATCACAAACCTTTTATCCGCGCTCCGACTGTTCCTCGGCTAATGAGGAGGGGAGACGCATGAAACTGGCACTCATCGGTTTCGGCCAGGCGGGGGGGAAGATCGTCGACAAGTTCGTCGCCTACGACCAGCGCACGGGCTCGGACATCGTCCGTGCCGCGGTCGCCGTCAACACCGCGAAAGCGGACCTGATGGGGCTCGAAAACATCCCGAAGGACCAGCGGGTCCTCATCGGGCAGAGTCGAGTCAAGGGGCACGGCGTCGGCGCGGACAACGAACTCGGCGCGGAGATCGCCGAGGAGGACATCGACGAAGTTCAGGGGGCCGTCGATTCCATTCCGGTCCACGAGGTCGACGCGTTCCTCGTGATTTCGGGGCTCGGCGGTGGGACCGGCTCCGGCGGCGCGCCGGTGCTCGCGAAGCACCTCAAGCGCATCTACACCGAACCCGTCTACGGACTCGGCATCCTGCCCGGCAGCGACGAGGGCGGCATCTACACGCTGAACGCCGCGCGGTCGTTCCAGACGTTCGTCCGTGAGGTGGACAACCTCATGGTGTTCGACAACGACGCGTGGCGGAAGACCGGCGAGTCGGTCTCCGGCGGCTACGACGAGATCAACGAGGAGATCGTCAAGCGGTTCGGCATCCTGTTCGGCGCCGGCGAAGTCGACGCCGGCCAGGAGGTCGCCGAGTCCGTCGTCGACTCCAGCGAAATCATCAACACGCTCAGCGGCGGCGGCGTCTCGACGGTCGGCTACGCCTCCGAGGAGGTCGAAGAGTCGTCCTCCGGCGGGCTGCTCTCGCGGCTCACCGGCAGCGAGGAGAGCGACGACAGCCTCGACACCGCGCACACGACGAACCGTATCACGTCGCTGGTGCGGAAGGCGGCGCTCGGCCGGCTCACGCTGCCGTGCGAAATCGAGGGTGCAGAGCGCGCGCTGCTCGTCATGGCGGGGCCGCCCGAGCACCTGAACCGGAAGGGCATCGAACGCGGCCGGAAGTGGCTCGAAGAGCAGACCGGCTCGATGGAGGTTCGCGGCGGCGACTACCCGGTGAGCGGCTCCGGGTTCGTCGCGGCCGTCATCCTGCTGTCGGGCGTCACGAACGTTCCGCGCATCAAGGAGCTGCAGCAGGTGGCTATCGAGGCGCAGGACAACATCGACGAGATCCGCGAGGAGAGCGACGACAACCTCGATAACCTGGTCAGTGATGACGAAGACGAACTTGAGTCACTCTTCTAAACTGCTCGCGGCCCTCGCCACGTTCGCCCTCCTCACCGCTGCCGTCGCCCCGGCTGCGGCGGTTTCGGTCGCGTCGACGGACGCGCCGGACACCGGTGAGGTCGGCACGCAGGTGACCGCGACAGTCACGCTCGACGCGCTGTACAAGGACCCGTCGCTCGAACAGTGGCAACTCGCCGGCTCCACCGGGCTGAACAACGTCACGTGGACCGTGACGTGGTACGACCAGACCGGCGCGAAGGTGAACCAGCAGTCGTTCGACGGCGGGAACTTCTCCGGCGCCACCGTCAGCGCAGCGGAGAACCACGCCGAGGTGCAGGTGAAGGTGACCGGGACCGTCCCGGCCATCGAGCAGTTCAGCTACGAGCCGCAACAGCAGTTCCTGCTCGTCGAACTGCAGCAGACCCGGTCCGGCGGCACGTCCAACGAGATCCTGTCGCGGACCGCGACGCACTACACCGAAGACAGCAGGGAGGCGCGGCAGGCGCTCGACGCCGCGGCGGCCGCCATCGACGCCGCCGGGAACGCGCCGGAGGCGTCGAAGACGTTCGACAACGCCGTCTCGGCGTACAACGCCGGTAACTTCGACAACGCCATCGACCTGGCGAACACCGCCGAGAAGCAGGCGAAACAGGCTCAGAGCGCCCAGCAGCGGAACCGGCTCATCATGTACGGCGTCGCTGCGCTCGTCGTCGTCGCGCTCGTCGTCGGCGGCGTCCTGTACTGGCGCTCCCAGCAGGACAGCTACGACAAACTCGGCTGACGCGATGCGCGTCCTCGTGCCGTTCGCGGCCGAGCGGCCGAAGACGCGGCTCGCCGACGCGCTGTCGCGGCCGGAGCGCCGGTCGTTCGCCGCCGCGATGCTCGACGACGTGCTCGCGGCGCTCCGCGGCGCGGGCTTCTCGCCGGAGCTTCTCACGACCGAGCGGGTTGACCGCGACGTCACACAGACCGTCGACGAGCGCCCGCTCACCGCCGCCGTCAACGACGCGCTCGCGGAGCACGGCGCCGGCCCCGACGACCCGGTCGGCGTCGTGATGGCGGACCTCGCGCTCGCGACGCCGCGCGCCGTCTCCCGGCTGTCCGCCGGCGGCGACGTCGTCGTCGCGGCGGGTCGCGGCGGCGGCACGAACGCGCTCGCCGTTCGCCACCCGGCGTTCCGCGTGGACTACCACGGCGCCTCCTTCCTCGACCATCTCCGGGCCGCCCGCCGCGTCGGCGCCTCCGTCCGCGAACTCGACTCCCGGCGGCTCGCCGTCGACGTCGACGAGCGCGCGGACCTCGCGGAGGTGCTGCTGCACGGCGACGGTGCGGCCCGCGACTGGCTGCGGGACGCCGGCTTCGAACTCGACGCCGACGGCGGCCGCGTCACGGCGACGCGGACGCGCCGCTGAGAATCAGCGCTCGGATTCGAGGCTGGTGACGACGCCTTTCGCCGCGCCGAGTTCGTCGCGGTTGACGGTGTGGCCCATGCCCTCGTAGATGCGTTCGTCGACGTCGGCGCCGAGGTCGTCGAGGACGTCGCGGGTCTCGTGGACCCGTTCGAGCGGGATGTGCGGGTCGACGTCGGAGCAGCCGAGGAACACCGGGGTGCCGTCGAGGCTGCCGTCGTACTCGCGCGCCGTTCCCTCGGGGCCGATGAGGCCGCCGGAGAACGCGATGAGGCCGCCGTACCGGCGGGCGTTCCGCGCGACGAACTCCGAGGAGAGACAGGCGCCCTGCGAGAAGCCGAGCAGCGCGACGCGCTCGGCGCCGACCGCCGCGGCGGCGTCGTCGACGAGCGCGCCGACGGCGTCGAGCGCGGAGTCGAGCCACGGCTGGTTCTCCGCCAGCGGCTCCATGAACGACCGCGGGTACCACGTGTTCTGCGCCGCGGCCGGGGCGAGGTAGGCGACGTGGTCGGTGCCGAACTCCTCGGCCATCCCGAGGACGCTGTGCGGGGACGCGCCGCGGCCGTGGACGAGCACGACGGCCGCGCGGGCCTCGTCGAGGTCGGCGCCGGCGGTCGTCACGGGCTGTCCGCCGTGCGGGCCGCTGACGCCGTCGAGCGACGGCTCAGTCATCGGCGGGCACCTCCTCGTCGCCGGCGTCGGCATCGTCGCCGGCGCTGTCACCGGCCTCATCGTCGCCGGCGTGGTCGCCGTCTCCGTCGTCGCTCGCCTCGAAGACGTCCAGTTCGGGCAGCGCGGATTCGATGCGGTCGCGGTCGTCCTCCAGCCACTCGGGGAGCCGGAGCGCGGAGCCGAGTTCCGCGACGGACTCGTCGGCGGTGAAGCCGGGGCCGTCCGTGGCGAACTCGAAGAGGACGCCGCCGGGCTCGCGGAAGTAGATGGAGCGGAAGTACTGGCGGTCTTTCACCTCGGTGGCGTGCAGCCCGCGGTCGCGGAGCGCCGCCTGCCACGCCGCCTGCGTCTCGTCGTCGGGGACGCTGAAGGCGACGTGGTGGACGGAGCCGATGCCGTTGCCGGCGCGGCCCGCGTCGGGCCGCTCCACGAGGTCGACGACGGCGGCGTGGTCGCCGGCGCCGCGGAACCGGACGCGGTCGCCCGCCTCGTCGACGCGGTCGAACCCCATGAACTCCAGCAGGTCGGCGGTCGGCTCGGCGTCAGCGAGCCGGAGCGAGACGCTGTGGAACCCCCGAATCTGGTGTTCGGCTGGAACCGGGGAGCCGTCCCACGGCTCGACGCTTCCGAACGCGTCCGTCTCCACCAGTTCGAGCTCCTGCCCGTCCGGGTCGGTGAACGGGAGGACGCGGCTCCCGAACCGGGTTTCGGGCTCGCGGACCGACGCGTCGGCGTCGTCGAGGCGGTCGCGCCAGTAGTCGATGCTGCCCGCCGGGACGGCGAACCCGGTCGCCGACACCTCGCCGGTGCCGCTCGGGCCGCGGCGGCCCTCGCCGAACGGGAAGACGGTGTAGGCGGTGCCGGGCTGGCCGGTCTCGTCGCCGTAGTAGAGGTGGTAGGTGCCGGCGTCGTCGAAGTTCACGGTGCGCTTGACGAGTCGGAGCCCGAGCGCGTCCCGGAAGAACCGGACGTTCGCCTCGGGGTCGCCAGACATCACCGTGACGTGGTGAAGCCCGTCGATGGGCTGTAGTTGCGTCATGATACTACGTACGGCGCTCCCCGGGATAAGTACTCGCTGACCCGCCCGTTAGCCGGTGACGTCCGTGTCACCGGGCGCCCGGACGCTTCCGCAGGCCGAACCGCCGGCTCGGCGACCGGAGCCGGCCGCCGCCGCCGCGTCTCCGGGACCGACCAGTTTTTGGCGGTCGCTGCGCCACCTCCAGTCGTGTCTCTCGACGGCGTCGCGGACGCGGCGGACGCGGTCACCGTGAGCGCGGACGCCGGCGGCGGCGTCTCGGTCGCGGTCGACGACGACGCCGTCGACCGCCTGCTGTCCGTCACGCCGGCCGACGTCGACGCCGCCGCGGAACTGACGTTCGCGCGGAACGTGTTCTTGCCGCTCACGACGGCCTGCCGGTACACCTGCACGTACTGCACCTACTACGACCCGCCGGGGGAGGCGTCGCTCATGTCGCCGGAGGCGGTCCGCGAGCAGTGCCGCGTCGGCGCCGACGCGGGCTGTACGGAGGCGCTGTTCACGTTCGGCGACCGGCCCGACGAGCGCTACACCGAGATTTTCGACCGGCTCGACGACTGGGGGTTCGACTCGCTGCTCGACTACCACGTCCGCGCCTGCGAAATCGCGCTGGAGGAGGGGCTGTTGCCGCACTCGAACCCGGGCGACCTCGACGAGGCGGCGTTCCGCCGGCTCCGCGACGTGAACGCCTCGATGGGCGTGATGCTGGAGACGACCGCCGACGTCGACGCCCACGGCGGCTCGCGGCGGAAGACGCCCGCCCAGCGGCTGGCCACGATTCGCGCCGCCGGCGAGGCGCGCGTCCCGTTCACGACCGGCATCCTCGTCGGCATCGGCGAGGACTGGCGCGACCGCGCCGAGTCGCTGCTCGCGATTCGGGCGCTCCACGAGCGGTACGGCCACGTCCAGGAGGTCATCGTCCAGCCGGTCGTCCCGAACGACCGCTCGGACTTCGACGCGCCGTCGACCGAGACGATGCGCCGCGTCACGGCGATGGCGCGCGCGGCGCTACCGGAGTCGGTGTCGGTGCAGTCCCCGCCGAACCTCGCGCCCGTCGCGGACCTGCTGGACTGCGGCGTCGACGACCTCGGCGGCGTCTCCCCGGTGACGGACGACTACATCAACCCCGACTACGCGTGGCCGGCGCTTCGGGAACTCCGCGACGTCGCCGACGCCGGCGGCGTCCCGCTGTACGAGCGCCTCCCGGTCCACGACCGCTTCCTCCCAGACCGCTTCCGCCGCGACGACGTCGCCGCCGCGACGGTTCCCGCCGCCGATTCGCGCGAAGACGCCGACTCGCCCCGCGAGGACGCTGATTCGACGCGCGAGGACGCGGACCGGTGGCTCCACGGCGACGTCCCGGCGGCGCTCGCCGGCGACGACGTCCACGCCGCCCGGGTCCGCGACGTGGCCCGCCGCGACGGCCCGCTCTCGACGGATCCCGGCGCCGCCGCTGACGAGTAGCCTGCCGTCGGGACAGCGCCGCCTCGCCCCGCGCTCTCTCTGCGGACTCCGGCCGCGCTACCCCGAATCCGTGGGTTCACACACCGCCTTTTCCGCGGCCGACGAAGCCGGAGCCACGGATGACTCCGCCCGAGGTGCTCCCGGCGTCCCCCGTCGCGTTCGCGGTTCGCGTGACGGCCGGCGGTGTCGCGGCGCTCGTCGTCGCTGCGGCGGCTCGGGCGCTCTCCGGGCCGGTGGTGCGACGCATCGTCGCGACGCCGGCGGCCCGCGGCGTCGACGAGACCGCCGGGAGCCTGCTCGTCTCCGTCTGCCGCGCGGCCGGCTACGTCGCCGCCGCCGTCGTCGGCTTCACGGTCGCGGGCTTCGGGACGTTCCTCGCGGCGCTCACGACGCTCGGCTCGGCGGCGGCGCTCGCCGGCGGCTTCGCCGCGCAGGACCTGCTGTCGAACCTCGTCGCCGGCGCGTTCATCATCAGAGACGAGCCGTTCGCGGTCGGCGACTGGATCCGGTGGGCCGACGGCCGCGAGGGCCGCGTCGAGGACGTCGGGCTGCGCGTCACGCGCGTCCGAACGTACGACGACGAGCGCATCACGGTGCCGAACAGCCGGCTCGCGAACCAGGAGGTGACGAACCCGGTCGCGTACGGCCGGCTCCGCGAGGAGTTCCTGTTCCAGGTGAACTACGACGACGACCCCGCGGAGCTGATGGCGGCGATCGGCGAGGAGGCCGCCGGCGTCGACGCCATCCTCGACGACCCCGCCCCGGAGGTCCGCGTCGAGTCGCTCGCGCCGTCGTACCTCGAACTCAACGCCGTCTTCTGGGTCGACACGCCCGACGGCGACCACGTCGCCCGCGTCAAGACCGACCTCGCTGTCGCCGTGCAGCGCCGCTTCGACGCCGAGGGCTACGAGATGCCGGGGCCGCAGCGCGTCCTCTCGGGCGACCTCTCGGTGGACCTCGGCGCGGCGCGCGACGGCTCGGTCGTCGCCGAGGAGTGACCGGGAGCGGCGTCGGGTGACCGGGAGCGCCGTGTCGGATTCGTCCGTGTCGGCCGCTGCGGAGGCTGTCCGGTCGCGGGCGACGGCCCGCCGCCAGTAGTTTCTTTAAAAACACTCCCGTACGGATGTGCGAATGGAGCCAGTTGTGCTGCAGGCGGGCGTCGACGTCGCTGCACTGAGCCGGCAACTACAGGGGTACGTCGACAACGCGGTCGGCTTCGTCGTCGGCTTCGCGCTCACGTACCTCCTGGGGCGGTACGTGTTGGCGCCGCTGATTCGGCGGGTGCTCGCGGCCCGCGGCTTCGACGAGTCGATGCGCGGCCTCACCGACAGCCTCGTCGCCGCGGTCGTCGTCGTCCTCGCCGTCTCCATCGGGTTCATGGCCGCGGGGTTCCCGCGGTTCCTGACGGCCGCGGCGACGCTCGGCGGCGCGCTCGCGCTCGCGGTCGGCTTCGCCGCGCAGGACCTCGTCGGCAACTTCGTCGCCGGCGTCTTCATCATCAAAGACGAGCCGTTCGAGGTCGGCGACTGGATCGAGTGGGACGGCAACGGCGGCCGCGTCGAGGACATCGACCTGCGCGTCACGCGCGTCCGCACCTTCGACAACGAACGCATCACGGTGCCGAACGGCGACCTCGCGAACAACGCCATCACGAACCCGGTCGCGTACGACACGCTCCGGCAGAAGTTCACGTTCGGCATCGGCTACGACGACGACATCGACCACGCCACCGACTGCCTCGTCGAGGAGGCGGAGGCGCACGACGAAATCCTCGACGACCCCGCGCCGTCCGTCCGCGTCACCGAACTCGGCGACTCCGCCGTCGGCCTGCAGAGCCGCTTCTGGATCGACGACCCCGACCGCGGCGACTTCGTCCGGGTCCGCTCGGAGTACGTCCATGCCGTCAAGGAGCGGTTCGACGAGGAGGGCATCGACATGCCGTACGTCTACCGGCAGCTCACCGGCGAGGTCGAGGTGCTCGAACAGGTCGCCGACGAGCCGTAGCGGCGCCGCGCCCTCTCGGCCGGCCGCGCGGGTCTCACAAGACACATATTCCGTGACGCCCCAGGGGGACGCAGAGTGAGCCTCCGTTCGCGTCTCCGCGACGCCGTCGACCGCGGCTACGAGGCCGTGCTCCGCCGCGAGGTCGACGGCGCGCCGGCGCACGTCGCCATCATCCAGGACGGCAACCGCCGGTACGCCCGCGAACGCGGCGGCGACGCCCCCGACGGCCACCGCGCCGGCGCCGACACCACCGAGCAGGTGCTGGAGTGGTGCGCCGACCTCGGCGTCGCGGAGCTGACGCTGTACGCCTTCTCCACCGAGAACTTCGACCGGCCGGACGACGAACTGGAGCCGCTGTTCGACCTGCTGGAGGCGAAACTGCGGGAGTTCGCTGACGCCGACCGCATCCACGACCAGGAGGTGTGCGTCCGCGCGCTCGGCGACGTCGCGATGCTGCCCGAGCGCGTCCGCGACGCCGTCGACTACGCCGAACGCCGCACCGCCGGCTACGACGAGTTCACGCTGAACGTCGCGCTCGCGTACGGCGGCCGGAACGAACTGCTCGGCGCGGTCCGCGACGTCGCCCGCGACGTCGACGCCGGAACCCTCTCTCCGGACGACGTCGACGTCGCGGAGGTGGAGTCGCGGCTGTACCGCCGGCCGGTCCGCGACGTCGACCTCATCATCCGCACCGGCGGCGACGAGCGCACCTCGAACTTCCTGCCGTGGCACGCCAACGGCAACGAGGCCGCCGTCTACTTCTGCACGCCGTACTGGCCGGAGTTCAGCAAGCTCGACCTGCTCCGCGGCATCCGGACGTACGAGGCGCGCGAGCAGTCGTGGCGCCGGAGCCGCGCGGAGCGCGCCGCCGCGCTCGTCCGGGCGCTCGCCGACGTCGAGGTCGCGGAGACGCGCCGCGTCGCCGCCCGCCTCCGCGAAACCCTGCCGGGCGACGCCGACGCCGTCGACGAGGCGCTCGACGCCGACGCCGCCGCGGAGACCGCCGAGACGGCGGACTGACGCGGGAAGCGAAGCCGACGACGAAGCCGGCAGCGAAGCCGGACGGGGAGCCGGGTGGCCGACGTCTTCACCGGGCCGGCACCGGCGTCGGCGTCACCGGCCGAAGCGGCGCTGTCTGTTCTGGAAGTCGAGGACTGCGCGGAGGTAGTCGCGCCGGCGGAAGTCGCGCCAGTTCACGTCGGTGAAGTACAGCTCCGAGTAGACCGACTGCCAGATGAGGAAGTCGGAGAGCCGCTCAGCGCCGGTCTTGATGACGAGGTCCGGCTCCTCCGGGAAGACGAGCCGCCGTTCGATGTCGGTCTCGTCGACGTCCTCGGGGGCGAGGTCGCCGGCGTCGACCGCCTCGGCGACGTCGCGGACCGCGGCGGCGAACTCCCGCTTCCCGCCGAGGCCGATGTTGACCCGAATCGGGGCGTCTGCGCGCTCGGTGTCGCCGGGCGTCCGCACCGCGACGCGGCGCGGCGCGTCGACCTCCGCGAGTTCGCGGGCGATGGTGTCGACGACCGCCTCGTCGAGCACCGACACGGAGACCGTGACGCGGTCGGCGCCGTACTCGAACGCCCAGCCCAGAAACGTCTCGAGCGTCTCGTAGGCGCCCTGCTCCAGCAGGTCGCGCTCCGTGATGACGACCGCGACGTGCCGCGGCGGCGACGCCTCGTGCAGCCGGTGTCGAACCGCGAGGTACGTGTCGTACAGCCCCACGTTTGCTGCACCTGCGCCGCTGTCGCTCAAAAGGCTGTCTCTCGGCGCCGACCCGGTTCGTGTCCGCCGGCTCACACGCCGCTCGCCGCGGAACACCCCAGTCGGGACCGTTAAGTGACCGTCCGCGGAATCCCTCGGCGTGACACACCGACTCCGGCGAGCCGGGGGGTTCGCGGCCGTCTCCACGCTGGCGGTGGCGGCGCCCGCGCTCGGCTCGGCGGCCGCAGTCCCGTTCGCCGTCGTCGCCGTGCTCGCGGCGTTCGTCGTCGACGACGGCCGGCTGTTCGAGCTGTTCGCCCGCCCCGGCGACTTCGAGGACGGCAGACTCAACGGGCTCGCCGGCTTCGCGCTCGCCGCGACCGGACTCGGGATTCTCACCGCTATCGGCGGCCCGAACACGCCGCCGCTGCCGACGACGGTGTACGCCGCCGCCGTCGTCACGCTGGCGTACGGCAACCTCGGCCGGGAGTTCGTCCGGCAGTACACGGCCGACGAGTTCGCGACGACCGCCGGCTTCGTCGCCGCCGGGTTCGTCGCCGGCACCGCCGCGCAGGCCGCAACTGCGTTCGTCGCCGACGCCTTCGCGGTGGCGGCCGTCCCCGAGTACGCGTTCCTCGCGGTGGTCGGCGGGCTCGCCGCGGCGCTGCTGCGGTCGATGCTGTTCACCCGCGACGACCCGCTCGTGATGGTCTCCGTCGGCTTCCTGCTGTGGCTGCTGTCGGCGCTGACGCCGACCGCCGCCGCGTCGGTCGTCGCCGCCGGGCTCGCCGTCGCGGTCGCGCTCGGCTGGCTGTCGTACGCGCTCGACGCCGCCTCCGTCCCCGGGATGCTGACCGGCGTGCTGCTGTGCGTCCTCACGGTCGTGCTCGGCGACTACGGCTGGTTCGCGACGCTGCTCACGTTCTTCGGCGTCGGCGCGCTCTCCACGAAGTTCCGGTACGAGCAGAAGGAGCGCCGCGGCGTCGCCGAGGAGAACGAGGGCGCGCGCGGCTCCGGGAACGTCCTCGGGAACGCCGCGGTCGCGCTGTTCGCCGTCGTCGCGTACGCCGCAGCCGTCCGGTTCGTGCCGTCGGTCGACGTCGCGGGCGTCGGCGTCCCGACGCTGCTCGCGTACGCGTTCGCCGGCTCCGTCGCGGTCGCGCTCGCCGACACGCTCTCGTCGGAGATCGGCGGGCTGTTCGACGAGCCGCGGCTCGTCACGACGCTCGAACGGGTCGAACCCGGCACCGACGGCGCCGTCACGTGGCAGGGCGAGGTCGCGGGCGTCCTCGGCGCGCTCCTCGTCGCCGTCGTCGCCGTCCTGTTCATGCCGGTCGACGCGTCCGTCGGCGCCGTCGCGGTCGTCGTCGCCGCCGGCGTCGTCGGCATGACCGTCGACAGCGTCCTCGGCGCCACCGTCGAGGGCGACACCGTCGGCAACCAGGCCGTGAACTTCTCCGCGACGCTCTCGGGCGCGCTCGCCGGCATCGTCTTCGGCCTGCTCGCGTCGCTGCTCGGCGCGCTGTGACGGTGCCGCCGGAGTCGCCGCCCGACGCGCCCGATGCGCCCGATGCGCCTGCCGCTCGCCACTCGGTCAGATACGGCTCCGTCGGCGACGCCGCGGCACTGGAGGCGCTTCAGGCGCACCTGCGGGAGCCGAGCCCCGACCTGCTCCGCTACGGTCTCACCACCAGTTCGGTGTTCGTGACGGACGCCGGCGGCGTCCCGGTCGGCTACCTCCTCGCGACCGGCGACCCAGGCAACCGCCACCTCGCGGAGCTCGTCGTCCACCCCGACCACCGCCGCGAGGGCCGCGCACGCGCCCTGCTGGACGCGGTCTGCCGCGCGTCGGCGGGACGCGTGACGCTGCTCGTCCACCCCGAGAACGACGCCGCCATCGCGCTGTACGACGAGTTCGGGTTCGAAATCCGGCGGCGCCGCCCCGACTTCTACGACGGCGGCGACACCGACGCGCTGCTGCTGGCGCGCGACGCCGCAGACTACGGCTCCGATTCCGACTCTGTTTCCGATTCTGCTTCCGCTTCCGCTTCCGCTTCTGATTCTGATTCAGACTCCGGCTCAGACTCAGACTCCGACGCCGCTTCGTCGTCGCGGCCGTCGTAGCGGAGGTCCGTGTCGGTGTCGACGGCTGCCTCGCCGTCGGCGTCGACGTCGCGGGAGGCGTAGTGTCGGTACGCCGGCCCCGCGACCAGCAGCACGGCGGCGACCGCGGCGGCGAGAATCAGCCGCGGGTCGAACACCGCGGCCACGCCGCCCGCGGCCAGCCGACCGGCGGACGCGCCGGCGACCGTTCCGGCGACCGCCCACGGCACTTCGCCGACCGCGGTGCCGACGAGGAACGGCTACAGCGGGACGCCGGCGAGGCCGGCGCCGACGGAGACGACGTCCGACGGCGCCGGGACCAGCCTGCTCGCGGCGACCGCGCGGGTGTCGCCCGCGACCGCGACCGCGCGCTCGCCCGCGTCGACTGCGCGGACGGCGCCCGCGGCGAGCCGGCTGGACGTCGCCGCCGCGCTCAGGTCCGTCCGGCCGCGCCGCGCGAGCAGGTACGTCGGCACCGACGTCAGCGTGATGAGCGCCAGCGCCAGCGGCGCGCCGGCGAGTCCGAAGCCGTAGCCGGCGAGCACCGCCAGCAGCGTCGTCGGCCACGCGAGAAACGGCCGGACGGCGGCGAGCACGAGCAGCGCCGCGACCAGCCGGACCGGGTCGGCGGCGAGCCACGCGAGCCGCGCGAACGCCACGTCCGGCGGGACGGCGAGCGCCGCGACCAGCACCAGCAGCGCCGCGGCGGCGCCGGCGACGACCCGTCGATTCACACCGGCGTTCCCCTCGCCGCCGGCAAAAGCACGGCGGTCACCCGTGCGAGCCCCGCGGCGCTCGGGCGGCGTCCGACGGCGTTCGGGCGCCGCTCGCGGAACACGCTTAAGCGCGGCCGCGCCGAACCGCACGACGACGTGGCCGACGACGACCGGAGCCGCCAGGACAAGATCGAGCTCGGCGTGGAGCTGCTCGCACACCTCGACGACGACGAACTCTCGCTGGCGGACGCGATGGACCGCATCGAGACGGTGTCGACCAGCCCCGCGGTCACCCGTGCCGTGCTCGACGAGGCGGAGCGGCGCGGCGTCATCGACCGCGAAAACGCGACCGTCCGTGTGCGGACGGGCGGCTTCGTCCGGTTCGACTCGCAGGTGGTGCAGCGCGACGGCGACTTCGAGTGTCGGCGCTGCGGCGCCGGGATTTCGACGGGTCACTTCGTCCGACTGGAGTCCGGAGAACTCGGACCGTTCGGCTCGTCCTGCGTCAGGAAAGTGACCGGGAGAGAATCGGAGTAGCCGGCGGACACCGACGGACGGACGGGCGAACGGGGAGACGGACGAGACGGCGGAACTGGCGGCGTCGCGGTCGCGGCCGGCGGGTCAGCGGCCGCGGCGGAGTTCTTCGATGAGCTGCTCGATGAGTTCGTTCTGCCGGTCGAGCCGCTCGCCCTGCCGCTCGACGGCGGCGCGGAGCGACGCGATCTCCTCGGCGGCGTCGTCGGTCGGGGTCGCCGCCTCGAACCCGGAGTCCTCGAAGCTCGTGCCGCCCTGTGCGGCTCCCGCAGCGCCGTCGTCGGCATTCTGCGCCGCCGGCTCGGCGTCCGCGGTCGACTCCGCCGCTGCGGCGCGTTCGTGCTGCGCGCCGCCGCTGCCGCTGTCGGTTCCCGTGCCGGGCGCGGCGGCCTCCATCGGCTCTTCGCGGGTGCCGTTGGCGGCGTCGTCGACCTCGGCCGGCTCCGCTGACAGCGGGTCCGGGCCGTCGCCGAAGTCGACGTTGCTGGACGCCTCGCCCTCCTCGGCGTCGCCCTCCGCCTCCGCGGCGAGCGCGCGCAGCTCGTCGAGCGACTCGACGTCGTAGTAGGCGAGCAGCGCGTTCGTCAGCGACTCCTTGACGGCGCGGGCGTCCTCGGTCGGCGCCTTGAACCGCTCCTGCCGGCCGTTCACGGTGAGGACGATGGAGGTGGCGACGCTCCCCTCCTCGAAGGTGAGGTCGGTGACGTCGTCGAAGTGGAACTCCTCGTAGTCGTCGTCCCAGACGGCGGCGCCGACGTGCTTGACGAGCCGCGACGACGTGACGAGCAGCGTCAACTCGGAGAACCGGAAGGTGCGCTCGACGGTTTCGCCGGGGTCCGTGATGTCCGAGGCGGACATGACGCCGGCGAGCACCGGGTGCAGGACGCTCGACAGCTTCTTCCGCGGCATCGTGAAGCTCTCTTCGCCGTCCAGCCCGTAGTCCAGCGTCAGCTTCGCCTTCCGGCGGGACTCCGACAGCGAGACGCGCTCGGCGTCGTGCGGGTACTCCTCGACGGACTCGTCGGACAGCAGCCCGTCCGCGCGGTAGATGAGGGTGCGGGTCGGCGTGACGAACAGCTCGTCGTCGCCGCCGAGGTGGACCCTGGCGACTGGCTGCTCGTCTCCGAGCTCCCCCTGAACCAGTTCCGGCAGACTCATGCGTCCGTTTCGCCGTCGCCGACGCTTAAAACCGCCGGGTCGCCGCGGCGTCGCTGCGACCCGCCCGGTCTCGCTGCCGCGCCGCGGCACCGACCCGGACAGCGTGTGTCGGTTTCCCGCACCCAATCCGGATGGGAAGCTTCAAGAGTCTCACCGCGCCACGTTCGAACGAGCCGGGGTGGCTTAGCTGGACATAGCGCCGCACTCATAGGGTTTCGAGATTCGGTGCGGAACGCCTTGGAAGCCTCCGCCCCAACGGGGCCCGCCGAGCCTCGTACCTGGGCCATGCGGAGATCGTGGGTTCGGAGCCCACCCCCGGCACTCTCCTTCAGGTTCGGAGCAGCAACCGTCACTCTTCGTTCCCGTCGACACCTGGACTCCGAGAGCCGAGACCGCCGTCTGTGACTGATTTCTGAGCAGCGGTGCGTCTCGCTCGACTGTCGATTGCGGCTGGTCGGTGCTCGATTCTTCGCCCTCCCCAGCCGACGCCGCCGCGGCCTCGCTGCCGCTCGGTCGCGGCGCCGCCCCTCGCGCTTCCGGCCGCGACGCAGCGCGGCCGCCGCGCGCCACCAGCCCGTGGCTGTTCGTCGCGGATACCTCCGTGTCGCGGTCGCTGACGGGGGCGGTCGGCTATCAGTAGTTGTTAGCGCGACTTCTGTATTCAAAAGGTGCCTGAAACGGCTAAATCGGTACGAAGGTGTGCGCACTAACTGGCGATAGTACTCATACGTACGGCCTTCACCAGATATTTTGCCAATTGGTGTGAATCCAACTATGAATGCCCTCCCTCTCTCGTCGTGATGCCCTCCGAACAATCGGTCTCGCCGGTGTAGCGAGCGTCGCTGGGTGCAGTTCGTTACCACTCAGAAATGGCCCGAACGAACGCCCACCAGATACACTAGGAACCTCCTGGTCGGCCTCAACGGATACCTGGCGCTTCAAGTACGCTGATTTACAGAACACAGCAAGGAGCCCCCAGGAGATTCAGACGCCACCGACCATCAAGTGGCAGGACCGCATTACTGATACCTCCGCCGCCCCCCTGATCTCTGGCGAACTCGTCGCTGCAACCCCGGACAAGGTGATTACTGTGGGTCGGTTCGACAGCGAACTCCACCTGCGTGCCTACGATGCCATCGATGGCAAGCGCCAATGGAACCGCCGTATCCAGTATCAGTCGGGGCGTCGAGTACCGCGATTCGGTGGCCTCGTCAATGGATCGCTCTACATGACTGACGGCGGCACCGATGTTATCGCCGTGAATGCAAGTGACGGCACGATTCAGTGGCGACGAAACCTCTACGACCAGGTCGCCGACGCCGTGCCCGAGAGGTTCTTATCCCCGTCTAACTCTGCGGTGGATTTTTCCCCCATTCCAGTAGCGACGCCGGAGACCGTGTATATTCAGAGTAGTTACGGGTTGCACGGGATCGACCCCGGCGATGGAAGCGAACGGTGGCGGTTGTATCTGGGGGATCAAATTGACGAAGCTGCCCTTGAGTATCCCTACGGCCTAGCGGTGACTCCCCGGCGGGTGTGGGCGAGTTACGGTGGCAACGTTCAGGCGCTGTTCACGGTCCGACTGTCTGACGGGACCCTCGAAATTGAGCGGACGGGTCTGCCGCTCGAATTCCCGTCGCATCCGGTGGTTACTGGTGACCGAGAAGCGGTCCTCACACACGATATTGTGTGGGCGACGAGCCCCCAGGAGACGTTGGCCGTCGGTGTAGCTGGCGAGGACGTTGAATGGCAGTTCCCCGGGTATGCGGGCGAGGGCGCGGCAGCCTACTCACCGTTGGCGACTGACGGCGATCACGTGTTCGTTGCTGCGAGCTACGAACAGCAGGAGCAATTGGTCGTGTTCGCGTTGCAGGCGGCAACGGGGAAACTGGAGTGGCTCCACCGTGAATCACTCGTGGACCGGAACGTGTCGGTCGGTGCTGGTGATGAATTCAGGCTCTGCCAGCCTGCGGTTACCGGGGGGACGCTCGTCGTCGGATACGGAACGAATCCTGAGCAGGGGACAGGCCATGGCGAGGTAGTTGCACTCTCGCGTGCGGCGGGCCAAGTCCAGTGGCGTTCCACTCTCTCGATTGCACCCCAAGACGTAATGAGAACAGGCAACCGGCTCTACGTCGGTGGCCAACAGGGGACCGTCGTTGCATTGACAGACAACGACTCGGACTGACAGTACGCTGCTACTCCCCAGAACCAAGATATCGCGGACTCCCACGTACCAGATCGTCGCTCAATCCTGGTAGCAGCGGGCGATTTCGACAGTCGAAGTTTACTCAATTCATCTGGAATCTGAGAGTAGGCTACTAACTCGTTCACCTGAACTAACCGGCTGTTTCACCTAGTACACTGAGTAAAGAAACCGTATCGTCGACTACTGCTGTCGAACACGGCGCTGGTGCTGTGGCCACGAGAAAATCGTGGCTGTCCCGTCCGCGTCCGCGGTGGGTCGCCGGTCAGTCGTCGGCGTCGTCGCCGTCGGCGTCCTCGTCGCGGCCTTCGCTGAGCGTCTCCCAGATTTCGGTGCAGCCGGCGCCGGTCGGGACGTCGTCGAGGTGGGCCGTCGCGTCGTCGACGTCGTCGCCGTCTTCGTCGGGGGCGTCGGCGCTCATTCCGTCCGCACCTCGTCGCTGTCGAGCAGTTCGGGGGCGACGTCGGCGGACGCCTGCTGAACCGCCCTGGCGGCGTCGGTCGTGGTGGTGGCGTCGGTCATCAGTGTAGTCCACGGGTCCCGCACGCATAAGGCGGCCCACCCGGACAATCGCTACCGGCGCTCCCCGGTACAGGATACTGTTGCCGCTATCTGGTTCGCGTCGAGACGGCCGGAATCGCCCGACACCGACGGGGTTTGATGCACGGCGGCGTCACCGGAAAACGACTGCGTTGCGCTCGGCGACGCCCCTACCCGGTCGGAGCGCGTACCGTCGCGTCATGACTGTCTCGCTTCGCGTCCTCGACGACGGTGCGTGGGTGTCCGTCGACGACTCCCGCCGGGTCAGCGTCAGCGAACTCTGGTACGTGGACGGGCTGTGCGGCTGCCAGCTCACCGACTTCGTCGTGGAGGGATTCACCGACGTCGCCGTCGACGGCCGCACCGTCGCCGCCGAGACGTACGGCCAGTGCATCGAGTGCGGCGAGGCCGTCACCACCGGTCCGCTCCCGGTCGGCCGCATCGTGGACGGCGAATTCGAGCCGTTCGCGGCCGGAGCCGTCCGTTCTCCGCCGACCAACTGAGAAGGGGCAACACTGTCCTGTATGGGGGTGTACCGGGGAGGTTTGACGCCGAGGCGTGCTTTACCGGGGACGGGCGCGTGTGACCGAACATGCCCACGGACGTGGAGCGGTGGAAGTCGGAGACGTACGGCAACGAGATACGAGAGCACCTGCTCGAGTTCGCCGAGCAGGGCTGGGACTCCATCCCGGAGGACGAACACGACGCCTGGTTCGAGCGCTTCAAGTGGTGGGGGCTGTACCACCAGCGCTCCGGCCAGGAGAGCTACTTCATGATGCGCATCGGGACGCCGAACGGCGTGCTGAAGCCCGACCAGCTCGAAGTCGTCGCGGAGGTCGCAGACGAGTACGCCCGCGGCCCCGGCGAGAACCCCGAGTTCGGCGCCGCCTACTGCGACTGGACCACCCGGCAGTCCATCCAGCTCCACTGGATTCGGCTCGAAGACATCCCGGAGATCTGGGACAAACTGGAGTCCGCCGGCCTCTCCACCCAGCAGGCCTGCGGTGACTCCTGGCGGAACATCGTCGGCTGCCCCGTCGCCGGCAAGGACAAACACGAGCACGTCGACGCGCTCCCGGTCGCCATGGACCTCCACGACACGTTCAAGGGCGACGACGACCACTCGAACCTCCCGCGGAAGTGGAAGGTCGCCGTCACCGGCTGCCGCGAAGGCTGCGGCCAGGGCGACATCAACGACCTCGCGTTCGAGCCGGCGACCAAGGAGATCGACGGCGAGGAGGTCCGCGGTTTCAACGTCCGCGTCGGCGGCGGCCTCGCCCGCAACGAGCCGCGGTTCGCCCGCGACATCGACGTGTTCGTCCGGCCGGAGAACGCCGACGCCGTCGCCGGCGGCATGTCCGCGCTGTTCCGCGAACACGGCAACCGCGACGACCGCTACTCCGCCCGCATCAAGTTCCTCGTCGACGAGTGGGGCGCCGACAAGGTCCGGCGCGTCCTTCAGGAGGACTTCGTCGACTTCGAACTGGAGACCGCCGGCGACGACCTCCGCGAGAGCTACTCGTACAACTCGGGGCGCGCCACCGGCGGCCACCACGACCACGTCGGCGTCCACGAGCAGAACGACGGCAACTACTACGTCGGCCTGAACGTCCTCGTCGGCCGGATGGGCGTCGACGACGTGTACGAGCTCGCCGAACTCGCAGACGAGTACGGCTCCGGCGAAGTCCGGCTCACCCAGCGGCAGAACGTCATCGTCACCGACGTCCCCGAGGAGAACCTCGACGCGCTGCTCGACGAGCCGCTGCTGGAGCACTACTCGCCGGACCCGCACCCGTTCATGCGCGGCTCCATCGCCTGCACCGGCACCGAGTTCTGCTCGCTGTCCATCGTGGAGACAAAGAACCGGCAGGTGCGGTACGCCCGCTGGCTGAAGGAGAACGTCGACCTCCCGGATGGCGTCGAGGACTTCCACATCCACCTGTCCGGCTGCACCGCCTCCTGCGCGCAGCCGCAGATCGCCGACATCAGCCTCCGCGGCATGAAGACCCGGAAGGACGGCGAACCGGTCGAGGCGCTCGACATCGGCCTCGGCGGCGGCCTCGGCGAGAACCCGCGGTTCGTCGACTGGGTCGGCCAGCGCGTCCCCGCCGACGAGGTGCCGGGCGCCATCGCGAACCTCATCGAGACGTTCACGGAGCACCGCGAGGGCGACGAGACGTTCCGCGACTTCGTCGAGCGGCACGACGAGGAGGCGCTCGAAGCGTTCATCGACCCGGAGGAGACGAGTTACGACGACCCGTACATGCACAACACGAAGATGACGTGGTACCCGTACGCCGAGGACGACGACATGGGGAGCAGCCCGGCGCCGGCGACGGCGGACGGAACGCCCATCACCTCGGACGACTGACCGGGCAGTATGCCCGACCGGCTCATCCGCGTGAACGCCTACACGACGTTCGACCTGCTCGACGGCACGGCGACCGGCCACGGATTCGAGGAGTCCGCGCCGGCCGTCCTGAACGTCACGGCGCCGCGGCAGAACCCCGACCACGTCACGCTCGAACTCGAACTCGACAACACCGGGCTGGAGGCGCTCCCGGCGCACGCCGACCGCGTCACGCTGTCCGCCGACGAGGCCCGCGAACTCGCCGCCGAACTGGAGTCGTACGCGGACCGCGTCGATGCCGCCCAGTCCGACGACGGCGGGGACGGCAGCGGCGACGGCAGCGGCAGCGGCGACGGCAGCGGCAACGACGACGGCGGCGACAACTGACCGCCGCTTCACCGCTCCAACGGCCGCCGCTCCGTCGCGCCACCGCTCTCTCCGCCGCCCCACGTCCCGCCGCCGCATCCGTTCGCTGCGCCGTCACGTCTGCTTCTCGCGGCTGAGAACCCGGAGCGAACCCTTTTGCCCGCCCGAGCGGGACGGAGACGCATGTGGGTTCGGGAGCGGGACGTCGTGGACTATCTGCTGGTGAGCGCCGTCACCGCGCTCGCGTACCTCCACCTACCGTTCCGCCCGGCGATTCGTGAGTGGCTGCGTTCGACCGCGGCCGCGGTCGTCGCGTACATCGACAACTCCCCGGAGGTCGTCGTCGCCGCCGCGGTCGTCGTCGTCGCGGTCTGCGGCGCGGCGTTCGTCGCCGGGCTCGTCAGACACGCCTCCGCGTCGTAGCCGGCCGACTCGGCGGCCACCGCGAGTACCCCTGTTTCCCGCGTCCGCCCGCCCAGCGTCGCGGCCGGCCGCCGACGTTCCGGCACGGACGACCGTCACCCCTCGCTTTACGCCGCCGGCGACGAACCCGACTGTATGACCGATGACTCCGGTATCCGCGCGGCGCTGCGCGAGGGCCGACCCGCCGGCGCGTGGCTCTCCGTGCCGTCGCCGCAGGTCGCAGAACAGGTGGCGCTGACCGGCGTCGACTTCGTCGTCGTCGACACGGAGCACGCGCCGACAGACACCGAGACCGTCGAGTCGATGATTCGCGCCGTCGACGCCGCCGGCGGCGTCGCGCCGCTGGTCCGCGTCGCCGAAGACGACCTCGTCCGCGTCAAGTACGCGCTGGACGCCGGCGCCCGCGGCATCGTCGTGCCGAACGTCGACACCGCCGCCGAGGCCGAATCGGTCGTCGACATGACGCGCTTCCCGCCCGAGGGGAGCCGCGGCGTCGCCGGCACCCGCGCGTCGGCGTACGGCCGCGACCTCGACGACTACGTCGCGACCGCGAACGACCGCGTCGCCGCCGTCCTGCAGGTGGAGTCGGGGCGCGCCGTCGACAACGCGGCCGCCATCAGCCGCGTCGACGGCGTCGACACGCTGTTCGTCGGCCCCGCTGACCTGTCGGCGTCGCTCGGCGTCTTCGGCGCGTACGAGTCGGACCGGTTCGTCGCCGCGGTCGAACAGGTGCTCGCGGAGAGCGAGGTGCCGGTCGGGACGCTGGCGACGGCGCCGGACGAAGTGGACTACTGGGAGGAACTCGGCTTCGACTACCAGATCGTCGCGACCGACGCGGACGCGCTCGCCCGCGGCGTCGCGGCGTCGCTCGACCGGTACTGAGTCGGTGTGGTTGCCGTCGCGGTTCCGGGTGCGGTCCGCGGTCGAACCGCACTGTCGACCGCGCCGGACGCGCCCCGTTCAGACCGGCCGGCCGCCTTCGCTGGTGCCGACGAGGTACGTGCCGACCGTGAGCAGGATGGCTGCCGGGGCGAGCGCGACGGCGGTGAGCTGGCTGGACAGCGGCTGGATGCTGGGGAGGAACAGCGCCGTGCCGACGATCATCAGAGCGACGCCGATGAGCACCTGACGGTTCATACCCGGTGTGCCGTCCGCGTGGCTAATGAGACTTGCTGTCGCCCGCCGCGAGCCGCGGCGGTGTCGCCTCACCGCGTCCTCGGCGCCGCCGTCGGCCGCCGGGCTACGGTGCCTTCTCGCCGGCGGGAACGGCGACGTCCAGCCAGTTCTCCGTCGGCGGCAGCGGGCAGGCGAACGCGTCGTTGAACGCGCAGAACGGCGTGTACGCCAGATTGAAGTCGACCGTCACCGGGTCGTCGTCGCCGAGGTCGCCGTCCGGATGCAGGTCCATGTACCGGCCGCCGTCGTACGTCTGCTGGCCCGTGGTCTTGTCGCGGAACGGGACGAACAGCGCGTCCGCGCCCTCCTGCCGGTAGGCGCACAGCGACTGCTCCACCGGCTCGCCGTCGGCGTTCGGCAGCTCGAACGTGAACGTCGCGACGCGGAGGAACCGCTGGTTCGGCGCGTCGTCGACGGTGAGTTCGAGCGGCTCGGGGTCGTCGTGGACCGCGACGTCGGCCTCGACGCGGTACTCCGGCGCCGGCTCGAAGTAGTCCAGCCCGTCGAAGCCGTCGCGGTCGGCGGCGTCCAGCGGCGACTGCGGGTGCTCCGCGAAGAACTCGTCTTTCTCGTCGCGGTTCGCGCGAATCTGCGCCTCCCAGTCCGCGTCGCCCGCCGCGCCGACCGTCTCCGCGTCGGCCGCGGCGTCGCCGTTCGTGGTCATACCGTCCGGTAGCGGCCGCGGCCGGTTCAATCCCGCGCTCTCACGGGCGGTCCATAGTCTTCGCGAAGAACAGTCGGTTCCTGCGGCGGTGTCTCGCCGTCGACGGCGGGCGCTGCGTCGCCGTTACCGGCGGGCGAGCAGCGCTGCGCCCGCGAGCGCGACGACGCCGAGCGCGGCGGTGAAGCCGGGCGTCGTCGCCGTCGTCGTGCCGGCGGACGTCGTCTCGGCGGACGTCGCGGCCGCGGTCGTCCCCGCGTCCGCGGACGTCGTCGCTGCCGCGGTCGTCGTCCGCGCGGAGTCGCTCAGGCGGATGAACGCCGTGTCGGCGACCGCCGCACCGGCGCCGGTGCCGTAGGCGGTGTCGTTCGCCTGCTCGTACGTCTGGTCGCCGTCGTCGGCGTGGACCTGGGCGACGGATATCTGGCTGCGCGAGAACGCGGGCGTCACCTCCACCGTGACGTTCTCGTGGGCGCCGGCGTCGAGGTAGCCGGTGTGGCCGACCGGCTGCCCGGACTCGTTGTAGACGACGACGTAGCCGCCGTCGGGCAGCGTCGCGGACTCGACGGTGACCGACTCGGTCGCCTGCTGGTCGGGGTAGTCGATGCTCGCGGACTCGTTGGCGGCCGGCGTCGCGGTCGCGGTGTCGGCGGCCGCAGCGGCGGGGGCCAGAACGGTCAGCGCGGAGAGCAGTACCATCGCGGAGAGCAGATAGCGTCCCTTCATTGGTAGTCGTGCATCGACGCAGTCGCGTCGACGTGTACCGCGCCCTACCGGTCTGGCTGTAAAGAGGCCGTCGGAACCGAATGCGGAAAGTCCGCATACGGCGTGGGGGTGACTCCCGTGCGGACCGGGACCAACCCGGACGGTCGCTGAGGTGCGACCGACTCGGCGGACCCGGTCAGACACGGTCGGGCCGGGTCCGGTCAGGTCACCAGCGTGACCATAGATTTACGGGGACAGTCGCGGTACACTGTCCCGTTCACTGGTGGGTCATCCACACGTGAACGTCTCTGACATGCGGCACCGGACGCGAGCCCCCCTGCTCGCGTCTCCCCCTTTCGACGGAACCGACCCCGTTCCGCGGAGTAACGACGCCCGTCGCGAGCCCCGGCTACTCGGCCGGTTCGACTGAATCGGCGCGGTCGACGCCGGTGACTTCGAACCGCGCGCCGCCGCCGTCACCGTCGGCGAGCGAGACGGTCCAGCCGCTCGTCCGCGCCGCCTCCTCGACGATGCTCAGCCCGAAGCCGGTGCCGTCGGGGCTGCCGGAGAAACCGGTGTCGAAGACGCTGTCGCGGTCCGCGTCGCTGACGCCGACGCCGTCGTCGGCGACGTAGAAGCCATCCGGCAGGTCGCCGACGGTGACCGTCACCGCGTCGCCGCCGTGCTCCACGCTGTTGTGAAGCAGATTCCTCAGCACCTGCTGGAGCCGCCTGCGGTCCGCGCGGACGACCCGGTCCGTCTCGACGACGAGCGTCGCCTCCGGCGCGTCGACGCGCTGCCAGCAGTCCCGGGCGAGCGCGGCCAGCGACACCTCCTCGGCGTCCTCCGGTCGCTCGCCCGCGCGTGCGAGCGACAGCAGGTCATCGATGAGCGCCCTGATTCGGTCGTGCGCGTCGGCGACGCCGTCGAGGTGGCCGCCGTCGGGGTCGTCGCGGGCGAGCGCGAGCCGGCCCTCGGCGACGTTCAACGGGTTCCGGAGGTCGTGGCTGACGACCGACGCGAACTTCTCCAGCCGTTCGTTCTGCCGTTCGAGTTTGCGCTCGCGGTCGATGCGGTCGAGCGCGGTCGTCGCGTGCGCGGCGAGAATCCGGGCGAGCGACGCGTCCGCCTCGTCGAAGGCGTTCGGCTCGCTCGACCCGATGAGCAGGATGCCGTGGTCGCCGAGCGGCAGGTAGATTTCGCTCCGCACCGCTGTGTCCCGGTTGAACCGGTCCGGGTCCGACGACACGTCGTTGTGCAGCCGCTCCTCGCCGGACTCGTACACCGAGCCGGCGATGCCCTCGTTCGGGGCGAACGACGGGAGTTCGTCGACGAGCGCCTCGCCCTCGTCGGTCCACGCCACCGGAAGCAGCCGGTCTTCGGCCTCGTCGTACAGGTGGACGCCGTTGATGGGCATGCCGAGGACGTCGCGGACGGCGTCGACGCTGCGTTCCGCGACGGCCTCGGCGGTCCGCGCCGCCATGAACGACCGCGCCGTCTCGTGGAGCTCCTCGATGACCGTCGCGCGCTCCTTCCGCCGCGTGATGTCGCGGATGACGCAGACGTGGCCGTCCTCGAGCGCCGACAGCGAGAGCAGTTTCGCGTACGTGTCGCCGTCGGCGCGCAGCCCGAGCGCCTCGCCGGTCCACGACCCGGTCTCCTCCATCTCCGGGAACGCCTCCGCGCGGAGCCGCTCGGCCTCCGCGTCCGGAACCGTCACGGTCCAGTGGTCGCCGACCATCGCCGACGGCGTCCTGCCGGACAGCTCCGCGTACGCCTCGTTCACCTCGGTGTACCGGCCGTCGGCGTCCAGAATCGCGATTCCATCGTTCGCGGTCTCCATCGCCTGCGCGCGCCGCGACATCTGCCGCTCCGTGCGGTACTTCTCGACGTAGTTCGTCACCTTGTTCGCCAGCACAATGTACTGGTCGGTCCCGGGCTCCTTCTGCAGATAGTCGGTCGCACCGGCCGAGAACGCCCGGCTCGCGACCTCCTCGCTTCCCTTCCCGGTGAACAGGATGAACGGCAGGTCCGGGTGGGTCTCCCTGACGGATTCGAGGAACTCGATGCCGGTCCGCCCGGGCATGTCGTAGTCGCTGACGAGACAGTCCACCGCTCGGTCCGCGAGCACGTCGGCGCCCTCCGCCGGCGACGCGGCGGTGACGACCTCCACGTCGCCGATGTTCCGCCGCAGGAACTCGGCGGTGAGGTCGGCGAAGCCGGCGTCGTCTTCGACGTGCAGCACCGTGATGCGGGCGGCGTCACTCACCGGCGTCACCGGCCGGCGCGCCGCGGCCAACGCGTGTTGCCGTCATGGATGTACGAACCGTGATGTCCGCACGTAGGGATTCGACGGTAAATACGTGGTGGGAATAACTGACGGACGGCTCACACGTCCGGGCGAGCGGCGGCACGGTCGCGGACGAGGCCGCGTCGACGAGGACGCCGAGTCCGTCGTCGCGTCGTCTCCGCGTCGTCGCGGCGGCGACGCTGACGCCGCAGACGGCGCTGCCGGGTCGCGAGTCCGAAAAGAAACCGGGTGTCTGCGGCGCTGCGGCCGGCTTACAGGAAGTCTTCGATGTGGTCGGCGACTTCGTTCGGGGTGTCGCCGACGGGGACGCCGGCGTCGTTGAGCGCCGAAATCTTCGACTCGGCGGTGCCGGTGCCCGAGCCGCTGACGATGGCGCCCGCGTGACCCATCCGCTTGCCCGGCGGCGCGGTGCGGCCGGCGATGAAGCCGGCGACCGGCGTGTCCATGTTCTCCGCGATGAACGCGGCGGCGTCCTCCTCGTCCTCGCCGCCGATTTCGCCGCACATCACGACCGCGTCCGTGTCGGGGTCGGCCTCGAACGCCTCGAGGGCGTCGACGAACGACGTCCCGATGATGGGGTCGCCGCCGATGCCGATGGCGGTGGTCTGGCCGATGCCGCGCTCGGTGAGGTTCGAGACGACCTGGTAGGTCAGCGTCCCCGACCGGGAGACGAGCCCGACGTTCCCGGACTCGAAGATGTTGCCGGGGAGGATGCCGAGTTTCGCCTCGCCGGGAGTGATGATGCCGGGGCAGTTCGGGCCGATGAGCCGCGTGTCGACCTCCGAGAGCCGCTTTTTCACCTTCGCCATGTCCTGCGTCGGGACGCCTTCCGTGATGGCGACGGCGAGGTCGACGGGCGAGTCGAGCGCCTCGAAGATGGCGTCGGCAGCGAACGCCGGCGGCACGAAGATGACGGACGCGTCGGCGTCCTCCTCGCGGGCGGCGTCGTGGACCGTGTCGTACACCGGGACGCCGTGGACCTCCTGCCCGCCTTTCCCGGGGACGGCGCCGGCGACCACGTTGGTCCCGTACTCGATCATCTGCTCGGTGTGGAATTTCCCTTCCCCGCCGGTGATGCCCTGCACCACGACGCGGGTGTCGTCGTCGACGAATACACTCATGACTGGCTCACCTCCGCTGCGTTCTCGACCGCACGCTGAACGGCGTCCTCCAGCGTCCCTTCGACCTGCACCAGGTCGGTGTTCAGGATCTCCATCCCCTCCTCGGCGTTCGTGCCGGCGAGGCGGACGACGACCGGCTTCGGAATCTCGTCGAACCGCTCGAGGGCCTCGTTGATGCCTTTCGCGACCTCGTCGCCGCGCGTGATGCCGCCGAAGATGTTGAAGACGACGGAGTCGACGTTCTCGTCGGAGAACACCATGTCGAGCGCGTTCGCGACGCGCTCGGCCTTGGCGCCGCCGCCGATGTCGAGGAAGTTCGCGGGCGACCCGCCGTAGTAGTCCACGAGGTCGAGCGTCGTCATGACGAGGCCGGCGCCGTTCCCGATGATGCCGACGTTCCCGGAGAGCCGGACGTAGTCGAAGCCGTACTCGTTGGCTTTCGCCTCCAGTTCGTCGCCGGCGGTCTCGTCTTCCATCTCGGCGAGTTCGGGCTGCCGGAACAGCGCGTCCTCGTCGATGTTCATGACGGCGTCGGCGGCGACGACGTCGCCGTCGGCCGTAATCATGACCGGGTTGATCTCGATTTCGGAGGCGTCGCGCGCCTCGTAGAGGTCGTACAGCGTCGTGAGGATGCCGGCGACGTCGCCGGCGACGTCGCGCGGAATCCCGGCGTCGTAGACGACCTTCCGGGCCTGGTACGGGTGCAGCCCGAACGCCGGGTCGATGTGTTCGCGCGCGATGGCCTCGGGCGTCTCCGCGGCCACCTCCTCGATGTTGACGCCGCCCTCGGTGGACACCATCGCGACGGGCTCGCCCTCGCCGCGGTCCATCGTGATGCCGACGTACAGTTCGTTCTCGAAGTCGACGCCGGCCTCGACGAGGACCTCTTCGACCGTGTAGCCCTTCAGGTCCATCCCGAGGATGGACTCGGCGGCGTCGCGCGCCTCCTCGGCGTCGGTCGCGATCTTGATGCCGCCGGCTTTGCCGCGCCCGCCGACGTGGACCTGCGCCTTGATGGCCGCCGGGTAGCCGATGTCGTCGACCGCGTCCATGACCTCCTCGACGGTGGACGCGAGCCGCGAGTCAGGCACCGGAATCCCGGCGTCGGCGAAGATCTCCTTCGCCTGGTACTCGTGGAGTTTCATGCGTCCGTAAACCGGGACGACGCGCGCTTAAATCCCGCCGATTCGGTCACGTGCTGCCGTCCCACGCCCCGCCGTCACACCCCCAGAACCAGTCCGCCCGCAGTCGCCCGATTCCCGGGACGCCCCGGTCGTGTTCGGCCCGCTCGGCGCTGTTCGGCCCGCCCGACGCTGTCCGGTCCGATTCGGTCCGCCGCGTCCCGGCTCAGTCGGCCCGGAGCGACGCCGCCGCCTGCGACCCGGCGGCGACCGCGAGTCCGAGCAGCGACGCCGCCGACGCGACGAGTAGCAGGCCGCTCACGACGAAGTCGTTGCAGCCGTTGGTGTACGTCACCCGCGGCGGCCACAGCTGGACGCCTTGGAGCGCGTACGCGCTCAGCGGCTCCGGCCCCGGACAGTACGCCTGCGTCGCGGCGACGACCGGGCCGAGCACGAACAGCACCGTCGCGACGAGCAAACCGGCCGCGAACGTCGTCAAGCCAACGCGGCGGAGGGTCATGGGCGGCCGTTCTGCGGCCTCCGGGTTCACTCCGTCGGTTCCCGCACACCGCGGCGTCCGGGCGCGACTCGGCCGTTCGCTCCCGACCCCGCGCGAGCCGCCGGCAGCGTGCAGTAAGCCGTTCCCGTGCAGTCAGCCGAGCGGTCTTCGTCGGGGGCGCGGCCGGATTTATGCCGCCTGCCGCCCATCGTCCGGTGATGCGCGCTGTACGCTTCCACGAGCACGGCGGACCCGAGGTACTGCAGGTGGACGACGTCGACCGGCCCGAGCCGGCTTCCGACGAGGTGCTGGTCGCGGTCGCCGCGGCCGGCGTCAACCCCGTCGACACGTACTTCCGGGAGGGGTCGTACACGCCGTACGGCCTCCCCGCGATTCCGGGCGTCGACGCCGCCGGCGAGGCCGTCGAGGTGGGCGCCGACGTCGACCGAATCGCCGCCGGCGACGCCGTGTTCGCGACCGGGCTGTCCAGCGACCGGCCGGGCGGCTACGCCGAGTACGTCGCGGTTCCCGAGGACCGAATCGCCGTCCTCCCCGACGGCGCGGACCTCACGGCCGCCGGCGGCGCCGGCGTCGCGTCCGTCACCGCGTGGCGCGCGCTCGTCGACCACGGCGGCCTCCGGCCCGCCGAGACCGCGCTGATTCACGGCGGCTCCGGCGGCGTCGGCCACGTCGCCGTCCAGGTCGCCGCCGCGACCGGCGCCCGCGTCATCACCACCGCGGCGCCGCAGTACCACGACCGGCTCGAAGCGCTCGGCGCCGACGCCGTCTTCGACTACGGCCGCGACGACCTCGCGGACGCCGTGACCGACGCCGCCGGCGGCGACGGCGTCGACGTGACGCTCGACCACCGGCTCGACGACTACCTCCAGTTCGACGCGGACGTCGCCGCCGCCGGCGGCCGCGTCGTCGGCATCGGCGAGAACGACGACGAAATCGGGCTCGCGCGCTCTTCGGCCGCCCGCGGCAAGGACCTGCAGGTGACGCTGCTGTCGATGTTCAACACGCCGCGGCTCGCCGACCCGCTCGCCGACGTCGCCGCGCTGTGGGCCGCCGGCGACCTCACCGTCGACGTCGCCCGGACCTACCCCATCGTCGAGGCCGTCGAGGCCCAGCGCGACGTCATGGCCGACAGCTTCCTCGGCAAACTCGTCATCGAACCCTGACCGGCTGACCGCGTCTCGACGCCGACTTTTCACCGGCCCGTCGGCCGTCCTGCTGCTTCGGTCTGACGGCGCCGCTGTGGCTTCGGTCCGCCGGCGTCGCTACCGCTTCGGTCCGTCGACCTCCGCTACCGCTCCGGCTCTCGCTGCTTGTCGCGGGACGACTCCTGCTCGGATTCGGCGCCCTCGCCGACCCCGCTCCGCCGGCCGTCCTCGCCGGCGCCGAACAGGTCGTCGAGCCGGCGCTCGAACTCATCGTGGTCGATGTCGCCGGCGGCATACCGGCGTTTCAACTCGGCCTCCGGCCCCTGCTCGTCATCGTCGCGACCGGCGGGCGACGGCGCCTGCGGATTCGAGGACGGCTGCTGGCGGTTCGGCGCCGACCGCTGCGGGTAGTCGGCCGGCGAGTCGACGTTGCCGATGAGCGAGAGGTACACCGGCCACAGCGTCGCGACGCCGACCACCAGCGCCGGCACCGACGCCGCGAGAGACAGCGCCCCGATGAGGAACAGGACGAACGACACCGCGCTGCCCATCGTGGCGATGCCGCCGAGGAACAGCACCGGCGCGCACAGGAGCGCGGGCACGCCGAGCAGCAGCCGGCCGAGGGTGCCGTCCGGCGTGTAGTGCTCGACGAGTCGGTGGAGGCTGCCGAACGCAGACTGGTCGCTGGAGGGGGGACCGGACATGTCTGAGCGTTGTCTGGACCGCTACGAATAGGTGTCGGTCGGGCGTCGATTCGCCGAGCCAAGCAGAGAGAACCGGGAGCGGAGAGCGGTGCGGTAGTCGACGGGGCGTTCGGGGTGACGTGGCTGTCGAGTTGATGGGGCAGTCAGGTCGAGTCGGTGGCGCGGTCGAGTCGGCGGCGCGGTCGAGTCGGCGTCGGCAGCGGCGTCAGTTCTTCTTCGCGCGGACGTCCTTCCCGCGGCGAACCATGTCCTCACAGTGCGGGCAGGCGCGGGGACGGGTGATTCCCTCGGGTTCGAACACCTTCACGTATCGTTCGGTGACGAACGACTCGCAGTTCTGGCAGGTCGGCATACCACGTCCGGGGAACACGCCGAATAAACCGTTTCCGGTCCACGGCGCCGGTGTGACGCCGTCACTTGGGTCGCGCTGACACGGCCGAACCGCGCGCCCGGCGACCGAACATCTCAACGTCACACAACGAACTTCGAGGGGCGGCCGCCGCCCGGCTGCGACGGCTCACCGCCGGAGTTTCGCGACCGCGTCGTCGCCGCGGTCGTCGACGTCCACGAGGCCGTCGCCGTCGAGGTCGTCGAGCAGGCCGCGCAGCCACTCCCGGCCGTACTCGCCGTCCGGCGCGTAGTCGACGCGGACGCGCGGCCCGAGCTCGTCCAGCGGGAGCTCGTCGTACTCCTTCAGCGTCGAAATCACGCGGCCCCGCATCTGCCGGCGGCTCCCCTCGAAACTCGGCTGCTCCGGGACGTCCGGCGCCGTGAAATCCCCGGTCTCGTAGGCGTGACACCACTCGCGCCACGGGCAGCCCGCCTCGTCGCAGCTCGGCGTCTTCCCGCAGGCGACGCCGCCCAGCTCCATGACGGCGTTGTTCCAGACGCGGGACTCGCCGTCCGGCATGAGCACCCGGGCCGCGCGCTCGAAGGCGTCGTCGTCGTCAGGGACGTCGAACGCGCGGTGGAGCACCCGCTTGACGTTCGTGTCGACGACGGCGTCGCCGTTGTTGAACGCGAACGACGCGACGGCGTTGGCGGTGTACGGGCCGACGCCCATCAGTTCCTGCAGTTCGTCGGGCGACTCCGGGAACTCGCCGCCGTACTCCGAGACGACCTGGTCGGCCGCCTCGTGGAGGTACTTCGCGCGGTTGTTGTAGCCGAGCGAGTGCGCCGACCAGAACGACACGACGTCGCCGCGGTCGGCCGACGCGAGGTCCGCCGCCGTCGGCCACCGGTCGAGGAACGCCTCGTACGCCTGCTCGACCCGGCTCAACTGGGTCTGCTGGCTCATCACCTCGGACACCAGCACCGCGTACGGGTCGTCGGTGCGGCGCCACGGGAACGAGCGGTGGTCCGCCTCGTACCACGACACCAGCGCCTCGCGAACCCGGTCGCGCTCCGCGCCGTCGGGGAGGCGGTCGGTCATACGCGGAGGTACGCCGCCCGGCGTTTATGGCTCTCGGTCCGGGGGCGGAGCGGTCGAAGCGGCGTCGGCGTCGGGGTTGGCGCCGGGGTCGGCGTCGGCCGCGCGCACAAGACTTACCAGTGGCGGCGCCTCCCTCTCGGACGTGTCTGACTCTCCCGTCTCGTTCGGTGCCGGCGTCGGTGCGCTCGGCGCTCCGCTCACGCTCGCCGCCGGAGTCGCGTTCGGCGCAGCGGGCGTGCTCGCGGGACTCGCCGGCTCCGCGGCCGTCGCGGCGGCGCTCACCATCGACGGCTGACGGGACGGATTCTGGAGCGTAACCGGTATCCGGCGTCCGCCGCTCGGCCCGGTATGGGACTCGACGCGCTCGACGAAGCGGTTGCGGAGGCGTACGGCGACATGGACGACGAGGTCGACGTGGAACTCGACCGCGAGACGAAAAACGAACTCGCGCTGCTCGTCGCCGCGTTCGGCGGCGACCGCGACGAACTGTTCCGCCGCGGCATCCACCAGCTGTTCCGCAGCACCGTCGACACCGGCGACCTCGACTTCCACCTCCGGGAGGCGTTCGACGTCACCTACGACGAGTACCTCGCCGGCATGACGTACGACGAGATGACCGGCGCCGACCAGTACCCGCAGCGCAGCGACGAGCGGCGCTACCAGCAGTAACGGCGCAGCGGTCCGCGGCGGCGACGCGGTCGGAGACGCGAGGCGGGATGTCGGTGCGGCCGGAGCGAACGAGCGTCGCGTTCAGGCGGCGTCGGCGATGCTGTCGAGCAGCATCGACGCGCCGATGTCGATTTCGCGTTCGCGGACGTCAAGCGGCGGGAGGATGCGGATTACGGACCGGCCGCAGCCGAGGGTGAGCAGGCCGCGTTTCAGCGCCGCCTCCTGGACGGCGTCGCGGCGCTGTTTCGTGTCGAACTCGACGGCGAGCATCAGCCCCTTCCCGCGGACGTCGTCGACGCCGGCGGCGTCGGCGTCGCGCACCGTCTCGATGAACTGCCGGCCGCGGGCGACGGCGTTGTCGAGCAGGTCGTACTCGTCGATGGCGTCGAGGGTGAACGCGCCCTGCATCGCCGAGACGACGTCGCCGGCGCCCCACGTCGACGAGAGCCGCGCGCGCTCGTCGGGGAACAGGTCGTCGCGGCCGATGGTGGCGCCGACGCGGGCGCCCTTCGCGGCCGTGATGACGTCCGGCTCGATGGCGTAGTGGTCCGACCCCCACATCTCGCCGGTGCGGCCCATCCCGGACTGGATCTCGTCGGCGACGAGCGGCACGTCGTACTCGTCGCTGACGGCGGCGAGCTCCTCCATGAAGGCGTCCGACGGGAACCGGTAGCCGCCCTCTCCCTGAATCGGCTCCACGATGATGTACGACACGTCGTCGGGGTCGACGTTGCCGCGCTCCGGGTGGAGTTTCTCGCGGAGCGCGGAGCTGTCGCCGCCGTCGACGAAGAAGCCGCAGGTGCAGTCGCCGGCGTCGTCGCCGCAGGTCCGCGAGTCGCAGAACGGGACGTCGCTGACCCCGGAAATCTCCGGGTAGTCGCGGCGGTAGACGGACTTCGAGCGGTTCAGCGAGAGCGCGCCGAGCGTCCGGCCGTGGAACGCGCCGTCGAACGTGACGCCGTACTTCCCGCCGCCGCTGTTGTCGTAGCAGATCTTGATGGCGTTCTCGACGGCTTCGGCGCCGGAGTTCGACAGGAACACGGTGTCGAGGCCGTAGTGGCCGGTGCGGTCGGTGAGCCGGTGCATCAGGTCGGTCGGCCCGGGCAGCGTCGACTCGCCGGGGTCGGCGCCGTCGGAGACGTAGAAGTCCTGCCCCGCGATCTTCGTCGGGTCGGTCAGGTCGAACTCCGCCATCTTGTCCACGATTTTCGGGTTGTTGTACCCGAGCGGCGCGGCGGCGACGTGGCTCGTGAAGTCGAGGAGGACGTTGCCGTCGACGTCGGTGCAGAACGGTCCTTCGGCGTCGGCGGTGATGTCCCAGACGAAGTCGTAGACGTAGGTGCTGGTCGCGGCGACGTCGCGGTGGTAGTCGGCCCACTCGCGGGCGCGCTCGCCGGGCATCTCGGTCACCCGAGGTTCGGCAGTGTCGCGGTCCATACCGACCGCAGGCGTGGCCCCCGGATAAATCCGTGGTAAATGTTGCCGGCGCGGACCGCACGCAGACCCGGTTACGGCAGCCCGGTGACGACGGTGGCGACGCCGGCGGCGACGAGGAGCGCGGCGCTCCAGGCGGCGACGCGGCGCGCGAACGTCCGCGGCCCCGCGGCGGCGAGTCCGGCCTTCACGACGACGCTCGAGGCGGTCGCCAGCAGCACGGCGACGACCGCGGTGTGTGAGTCGATGGCGCCGCCGCGGTACAGCAGCACCGCCGACGTCGTCGCCCCCGACGACGACACCAGCCCGGAGACGGCGGCGGTGACGTACAGGCCGGCGGTGCCGAACTCCGACTGCGCGACGGTGCTGCCCGCGAGGATGAACAGGAACACGGAGCCGAACGCGAGCGCGTTCCGCAGCGAGAACGGCGACTCCAGGTCGACGTCGACGTGTTCGCGCCAGTCCGCGGTGACGGCGGCGACCGCGACGCTGCCGAGGACGACGACGCCGAGCGGGACGAGCGCGCCCGCCAGCACCGGCGCGTCGGTGCCGACGGTGAACGCGACGGCGATGGCGAGGTTCCGCAGCGCCATCGCGGCGTCCGCCAACAGCACCGCGGCGACGGCGTACGAGACGGCGTCCTCGCGTTCGGTGACGTAGTCGAGCATCGACCCGACGACCGCCGTCGACGACGCCAGCCCGCCGAAGAACCCGGTGACTGCGATGCCGCGGCCGCCGTACGTCCGGATGAGCGCGTAGTTCGCCATGCCGATGCCGGCGACGGTGACCACCATCAGCCAGGCGACCCGCGGCTCGAACGGGACGCCGTACACGGCCATCTCGCCCGCCGGCAGCAAGGGGTAGACGACGAACGCGAGGATGGCGAACTCGGTCATCGACCGGAGCTCCTCGCGTCGCAGCCCGCCGGCGAAGCCGTGCAGCTCCCGCTTCAACACGAGCAGCGTCGAGGAGACGACGGCGACCGTGACGCCCTCCAGGATGTAGCCGGCGGCGACGAGCGCGCCGACGCCGTACGCGGCCAGCAGCGACACCGAGGTCGTCAGCGACAGCGACTCGTACTCCGAGCCCATCCGGAGGCCGCGGGCGGCGAGCAGCACGCCCTGCACGATGACGAGCACGCCGCCGACGACGAGCAGCGACTCGCCGACGGTCGACTGCTCGGCGAGCAGCGTGAACACGGCGGCGACGAGGCTCGTCAGCGAGAACGTCCGGATGCCGGCGGACTTCTGGGACCACTCCCGTTCGAGCCCCAAGAACAGCCCGAGCGCCGCCGCTAACACGAGCCTGACGACCGGCTCTGACAGCGGCGCCGCGAGGAACGTCTCCACCGTGGCCATGGGCTGTGTCTGACTCGACCACCGTATTTAAAATTGGGCCGTGGCGACTCGCCGCCGGCGACGACGCGACTCTGTGACGCCGCCGCAGACGCGGCTCGCCGACACCGCTGCAGACGTGACTCGTCGACGCCGCTCCGAGACCGCTCGTCGACGCCGCCGGGTTCTCGGCCACGATACACTTTAGTCGGTTCCGCGGAGGTGTCACGGTATGCCCTTCAACGACGTCGACCGGTCCCGCGCGGTCTGGTGGGGGGTCGGCGGCCTGCTCGTGGCGGCGCTCACCTACGTCGTCTACTCGTTCGTCGGCACGTTCGTCTTCGGCGTCTTCATCTACTACGCCACCCGGCCTGTGTTCAACCGCATCCGCCGCCGGATTCCGCAGCCGAGCGTCGCCGCCGCGGTCGCCATCTTCGCGCTCGCGCTCCCCGCGATGCTGCTCGTCGGCTACGCCCTCCTCATCGTCGCGAACCAGCTGTACGACCTCACGAACCGCGGCGTGTTCGACCCGACGCGCATCCCCGGCATCGACCAGGAGCTGCTCGACACGCTGTCGGACCCCGAGGCGATTCTCGCGCTCGACTGGGGGCAGTATCTCACCGTCGACACCATCAGTCGGCTCGCCGGGTCCGTCTCGAACGTGCTCGACGCGGTGGCGTTCTTCGGCACCGGCGCCATCCACCTGTTCGTGATGCTCGCGCTCGCGTTCTACCTCCTCCGCGACGGCGGCCGGCTCTCCCGGTTCTTCACGCGGTTCGCCGACCAGCACGGCGTCATCCAGGCGTACGGCCGCGCCGTCGACCGGGACTACCGCAGCATCTTCTTCGGCAACATCCTGAACGCGATGCTCACCGGCACCATCGGCGTCATCGTCTACTCGCTGCTCAACGTCGCCGCGCCGGCCGGCAACCACATCCCGGCGGCGGCGCTGGTCGGCCTGCTCGCCGGCGTCGCGAGCCTCGTCCCCATCGTCGGCATGAAACTCGTGTACTTCCCGGTCGCCGGCTTCATGGCGATTCGCGCCGCCGCGAACGGCGACGTCGGGACGCTGTGGTTCGTCGCCGTGTTCGCGCTGGCGTCGTTCGTCGTCGTCGACACCATCCCGGACCTCGTGCTCCGGCCGTACGTCTCCGGCCGGTCGCTGCACGTCGGCGCCGTCATGCTCGCGTACACGCTCGGCCCGCTGCTGTTCGGCTGGTACGGCATCTTCCTGATGCCGATGCTGCTGGTGCTCGCGGTGCACTTCGCGCGCATCGTGCTCCCGGAGCTGCTCACCGGCGAACCGATCAAGCCGTACGCGGTCGACCCGTCGTATCTCACCGCGGAGGGGCCGTTCCGCTTCGGCGACGTCGAAGAGGAGTAAGGGCGGCGAGCGGGACGGAAGAGGACGCAGGCGGCGGGAACAGAGACGGGAGGGACCGGGGACGGCGGGGAACAGAGACGGCAGGCAGCGGAGGGCGGGAGAGAAGGCGGTGGTGAGCCGGGCTATTCGAGGTCGACGTACTGCGACTCCCAGTCGCGGCGCGCCTCGATTTCGCGGCGGCCGCGCCGCGTCAGCGTGTAGTAGTTGGTGCGGCGGTCGCGCTGCCCCTTCTCGACGAGGCCCTTGTCGACGAGCGTGTCGAGGTTCGGGTACAGTCGGCCGTGGTGAATCTCCTTCTCGTAGTAGTCCTCCAGTTCGTCCTTGATGGCGAGGCCGTGCGGCTCGTCTTGCCCAGCGATGACGTACAGGAGGTCTCGCTGGAACCCTGTCAGGTCGTACATCTGTACTGTCTGCATCCCGATTCGTGTCGGCTCGAAATAAGTATATCGGAGTTGGGCGGACGTACCGTCCGCTCCCCCGTTCGAACCGGCGCTCCGAGGCACATCGAACTACTACGCACGCTGAAACGATTCGGCGAGCCGGAGTATCCGCGAGTCGACACGCCAACGACGTTATCACGTCGCCGCCCCTGGTGACGCGTATGCCCGAAGAAGTCCTCTTCGAGAGCGAAGACCGACTCGACCGAACCGACACCGCGGCGCTGCTCCGCGACGCCGCCGACCGCCTCGACGACGGCACCGTGACACTCGCGGCCGGCGACGACTCGCTGACCCTCGACGTCCCCGGAACCGTCGACTTCGAAGTGAAAGCGGAACGGGAAACCGGCGCCGGCGGCGCCGACGAACTCAGCGTCGAATTCGAACTGGAGTGGCACGAAGGCGACGCCGACACCGACGACTCACCGGTCCGTATCGAGTAGCGTCACCAACGGCGTCGAACCAGCGAAAGTGAAAGTGAAAGTGAAAGTGAAAGTGAAAGTGAAAGTGAAAGGGAGTGCGCCGCGAATCCGCGGCGCAGTCGCCCTTCTGGTCCCCGCTGACGCTTCGGCCCTCCAAAGCGAAGCGTCACCTCTCCGTATCGACGGTACACGGATAAAGATATCGGGGTATCGCGACGCGGCTACATGTGCTCCTCTTCGAGCACCCAGCCGAGCGCCCGCTTGTAGTACGTAAACATCTGCCTGACGCCCTCGTGGCGCATCTCCTCGGACGCCAACTGCTCCTGGACGAACTCGTACTGCTCGCGGATCTCCTCTTCGTCTCGCATAGCGCCACGTTGTGCGGACGCGGACTTCAATCCGGTCAGCCGAGTCGGCGGGTCGTCCCGGAAGGTCGCCTCGGCGGCGCCGCTGAAGCGGTCGCGGAGCCGACGTTCGGAACTGGCGTCGAAGAGAACAGCGGGCGGCGTTACGCGGTGAGGCCGGACGGCGCGGCGAGGTCGGAGGACGTGGACGTGCTGTTGCCGCCGGACGCCGGCTGCGTCTGGTTCTCGATGAACGTGTCGTACGTGTCCTGCGTCACCACGACGACGTTGAAGTACATCCGGGAGTGGCCGACGCCGCAGTACTCGGCGCAGTAGCCTTGGTAGACGCCGGTCTTCAGCGGCGTCGTCATGATGGTGTTCCGCTGCCCGGGGATGGAGTCCTGTTTCAGCCCGAGTTTCGGGACGTGCATCGAGTGGATGACGTCCTCGGAGGTCGTCGTGAAGTACACCTGCTGCCCCTTCGGCACCACGATGGTCGGGCCTTCGAGTCCCTGCGCCCGCTTCACGTTGACTTCTTCAGCGGTGAGTTCGGTGATGTTGTGCTCCGGGTAGTTCATCCGCCAGTTCCACTGGTAGGCGACGGCTTCGACGTGCACGTCGTTCTCGTCCGGCGCGATCTCCATGTCCTTCGTGTGGGTCACGGCCGGGTCCGCGAGGACGCCGTAGGAGGCGGCGCCGACGAACAGAAGAATGACGGCCGTGGCGATGGTCCACGTCACTTCGAGCCGGCGGTTCTCCTTCGTCGGCTTGGCCTCGTCCGCGTCCTTGAACTTCAGGACGGTGTAGATGAGGACGGCCTCCACGAAAATCGTGACGGGAACCGCGACCCACAGCAGTTCCACGTTGAGTTCGTTGATGAGTCCCGCGGTCGAGGACGGCTGCGCGGCCGCCGTACCGGCGAACAGCAGCGAGCCGACCAGCGCCGCGAAGAGGGTCCCGAGACGCTTGCCCTTCATTACCGGCGGCTTGGAATAGGGGACGTAAATAGCTGCTGTTGTCGCCTGGTTCGAACGGCCGTCGCCGTGTTTCACGACGGAAACGCGGGGTTGATATGTCGCCGCACGTAGTCTCAAGCAATGAACCGGTCCCGGCTGTCCGCCCTGCTCGCCGCGACGGCGATGGGCGTGTACCTCCTGCTCGTCGTCGGCGCGACGACGGCGGTCACCGACGCCGCGTCCGCCTGCGCCGCGTGGCCCGCCTGCGGCGACGGCCTCACCGCCCCGTCGACCAGCGCCGGATGGGTCGCCGTCGGGCACCGCGTCGTCGCCGCCGCGGTCGGCCTGCTCGTCGTCGCCACCGCGGTCACCGCGATTCGGGTCCGGCCGCCCCGCCGCGTCGCCGCCGCGCTCGCCGCCTCCACCGCGCTGTACCCGGCGCAGTCGCTGCTCGGCGCCTACGTCGCCACCGGCGGCGCGGGGACGCTCCTCACCGTCGCCGGCGTCGCCGTCACGGTCTCCGCGATTCACCTGCTCGGCGGCCTCGCCCTGTTCGCCGGGCTGCTCGCTGCGCTCGCGTGGGAACTCGAAGCCGAAACCGGCGCCGACGACGCGCCGGCGACGGGCCACCCGGAGCAGGCCGACGACCTTGACGCCGCGGACGCGGGCGCGCCGGACGTCCCGTCGTGGGCCGACGCGCCGCTCCGCCGCGGCCGCCTCACCGCAGCCGCGTACTTCCGGCTGATGAAGCCGCGGCTGATGTGGCTGCTCTGTCTCGTCGCCTCCGCCGCGATGGCGCTCGCCGGCGGCGACGCGCTCTCCCCGGGCGTCGTCGCCGCGACGCTCACCGGCGGCGCGCTCAGCATCGGCGCCTCCGGGACGTTCAACCACGTCCTCGAACGCGACGTCGACCGGAAGATGCAGCGCACCAGCGACCGGCCGCTCGCGGTTGACCTCGTCTCGGTGCGCAGCGCGGTCGCGTTCGGCCTGCTGCTCACCGCGGTGTCGGTCGGTCTGTTCGCCACCGTGAATCTGCTGGCGGCCGTCCTCGGCCTCGTCGCTATCGCGTTCTACTCCGTCGTCTACACGGTCGTCCTGAAGCCGAACACGGTCCAGAACACCGTCATCGGCGGCGCCGCCGGCGCGCTCCCGGCGCTCATCGGCTGGGCGGCCGTCACCGGCAGCGTCGGCGTCGGCGGCCTCGCGCTCGCGGCGCTCATCTTCCTGTGGACGCCCGCGCACTTCTACAACCTCGCGCTCGCCTACAAGGACGACTACGAGCGCGGCGGCTTCCCGATGATGCCGGTGGTGCGCGGCGAGACCGCGACCCGGCGACACATCGTCTGGTACTTCGGCGCGACGCTCGCCGTCGGCGCCGCGATGGTCGGCATCGGGAAACTCGACTGGCTGTACGCGCTCACCGGCGCCGCAGTCGGCGCCGTCTTCCTCTGGACTGTCGTCCGGCTCCACTACGAACAGACCGAACGCGCCGCGTTCCGGGCGTTCCACGCGTCGAACGCCTACCTCGGCGCCGTCCTGCTCGCGGTCGTCGTCGACGCCCTCGTCGTCTGACCCGCCATGACCGACGCCGTCGTCTCCGTCTCGCTCGCGGGCCGCGACGTCTCGCTCTCCCGGCGCGCCGTCCTGCTCGGCACGCTCGTCGTCAACGTCGAACTCGCCGCGGTCGTCGCCTACTTCACGTTCACGAACGCCGCGATGACCTCGCCGGCGTTCACGCTGTACGGGCTGGTCTGGGTGAACACCGCCCTCGTCGTGTTCGCCGGGTTCGACGCCCCCGACGCGGCCCGGTCGACGCGCCGCCGCGCCGCCGCCGTCGCCGTCGCGTACTTCGCGGTCCTGGCGGCCGTCGGCGGCGTCGTCGGCGCCGCGTCCGCGAACGCGACGCCGAGCCTCTCGGTCGCGCTCCTCCCGCCCGGCTGGGGGCCGGCGCTGCTCGTCACCGGGTTCGGCGTCGACGCGATTCTGATGCCGGCGAAAGTGCTCGGCTACGCCGCGCTTGCACTGCTGCTGTACGGCGCCGTCGCCGACGCCGCGGGCGCCGGTGTCGCCGGCGTGCTCGGCCTGTTCTCCTGCGTCTCCTGTACGCTCCCGCTCGTCGCCGGCGCCGCCGCGACGCTGCTCGGCGGGGGCGGCGCGCTCGTCGCGGCCACCACCGGCTTCGGCTACGGGCCGTCCACGCTCGTCTTCCTCGTCACCGTCGCGCTCCTCTGGTGGCGCCCCGGTGCCGGCTTCTTCACGCGCGGATAGGTCCGGACGACGGACGCGGCCGGCCGGACAATTCGTGTCGCAGCCGGCTGGCCAATCCCGGTCGGGACTGACTGGACAGCCGGCGTAGTCGACCGCGTCCAGCCGCCGTTTGAGATGGCGGCCGAGCCGGCACTTCGAGCCGCTCCGCACACCTGTCAACTCCTGTACTAAATCGGGCTTCAGAAAACGCTCTTTGTGCGGAGGGCCGTTGGTGCAACTGCACATGAGCGAGTACGAACTTGATCCGTTGCCGTACGAGTACGACGCGCTGGAGCCGCACATTTCCGAGCAGGTGCTGACGTGGCATCACGACACGCACCATCAGGGGTACGTGAACGGCTGGAATAGTGCGGAGGAGACGCTGGAGGCGAACCGTGAGTCCGGGGACGTGTCGTCGTCTGCGGGTGCGATTCGGGACGTGACGCACAACTCGTCGGGGCACATTCTGCACGACCTGTTCTGGCAGAATATGAGCCCCGAGGGCGGCGACGAGCCTTCGGGTGCGCTCGCGGCGGCGATTCAGGAGGACTTCGGGTCGTACGACGCGTGGAAGGCGGAGTTCGAGGCGGCCGCGAAGGACGCGTCGGGCTGGGCGCTGCTGGTGTACGACAGCTTCTCAAACCAGCTGCGGAACGTCGTGGTGGACGGCCACGACAACGGCGCGATCTGGGGCGGCCACCCGATTCTCGCGCTCGACGTCTGGGAGCACTCGTACTACCACGACTACGGCCCGGCGCGCGGCGACTTCATCGACGCGTTCTTCGAGGTCGTCGACTGGGAAGAACCCGCCGACCGCTACGAACACGCCGTCGAACTGTTCGAGTAACTCCCGCGTCGACCGCGACCTGGGCACCCCTCTGCCGGCGCGTCGCCGCCGACGGCGACGCTATCCGGGCTTTTTCGCGACGTTCGCGACCGCGGCAGCCGCTGCTCCGCCACGCGACCGGGCCGTGACTGGCCGCTGCTGTGCCGCCTGATTCCGGCCTCGACCGGCCGAATCCGGATTTGATAGCGCGGCATGTGGTTTATAGACGGTGCGGTCGAGCCACGAATCGGGACTCACGACCACAGTAGAAATCGAGTACTGCGTTCCGTGCGCCATGCTGGACCGCGCACGGGAGGGACAGGCGGCCGTGCTCTCGGAGTTCGGGCAGGCGGCCGACTCGGCGTGGCCGTCGCGGCGACATGTCACTGTCTCGTCGGTGCTGCGTGGCCGCCGCGCTGATTCTCCACTCCGTTCCGCGTCGCTCCGCTTCTGGCTACTCTCGGGACCCGTCCAGCTCCGCGGTGAGGTACAGCCACTCGGCATCTTCGTCGGCGTCGCTGACGCCTTCGTCGACGACGCGCTCGGCGTCGACGCGGAACCCCGCGTCGCGGAGCTGTGACTCCGTCGTCGTCCGCCCCGGGAACGACCACTCCATCCGGGCGCCGCCGCCGAGCCAGTCGTCGTTCGCGCCGGCCCAGCCCTCGTCGTCCACGGCGGCGGTCAGCAGCAGTCGGCCGCCCGGCCGGAGCACGCGCGCCAGCCCGTCGAACACCGACGGGTGTTCGGCGGTCGGAACGTGGATGACCGAGTGCAGCGCCGTCGCCGCGTCGAACGCGTCGCTGGCGAGCGGGAGCGACGTCATGTCGGCGCGGAGGAGTGCCGCGTCCGTCCGCCCGCGGGCGTGAGCCAACTGCGCCGCCGAGAAGTCCAGTCCGACGCCGTCGACGCCGGCGGGCATCCGGTCGAGCACCGGCGACCCCTGCCCGCAGCCGACGTCCAGCACCCGAGCGCCGGCGTCGACGCCCGCGAGGAACGACTCGACGACGGCAACGTCCGTCGGGTCGTCCTCCCGCTCGGCGACGTAGTCGTCGGCCATCGCGTCGTAGCCGTCACGGACCGCGGCCCGCTGTCTCCGGTCGTCGTCCGTCATCGCTCGGAAATCACGGGAGCGCGGTAAGTGTCTTCGGCCGAATCGGCGCGAACGGCTCCGGAGACGTCGGAATCGGCCGAACGCCGAACTTTTTAGTCCCTGGCGTCACCACAAAGTATTCATATGGGAATCGGACCGAACGTCGTGTCTCGTCAGCTCGCCGGCGCCGTGATGGCGGTGACGGCGCCGCTGTCGCTGCCGGCGCTTCCGACCGTCTCCGAGTGGGCAGGGGGGCTCGGTTTCGCCGAGAACGCGGTCGGGGCGCTGCTGCTGTTCGTCGTCGCCGCGCGGTTCCTCACCGGGCTGCTGCTGTGGGTCCGCGACCGCGACGCCGCCGACCGCGGCCCAGGACGCGGCGCCGCCACGCACCGCGCGCAGCGAACCGCCGCCGGCTACGGACCGTTCCGCGGGACGATGCGCGCCGCCGCACCCACGCGGTGACGCCGCCGCCGAGTGACTCTGACCGGCTCTGACGCGCTCCGACTCGCTTCGACGGCGCTTCGACTACCGCTCCCAGTCTCGTTCCGTTTCGCTCCGTTCTCCGGCGCAGTCCCCGGGTTTGTTTCGGACGTGGAGGCGGTGTCCCGGGTTCGACGCGCTTACGGTCGAACCGTCCCGACGGTTCCGCATGAGCGACGACGCGGCGGTTCACGCCGCAGACGTCCGGAAGACGTACGGGGAGACGGTCGCGCTCGACGGCGTGTCCCTCGCGGTCGAGCGCGGCGAGGTGTTCGGGCTCATCGGGCCGAACGGCGCCGGGAAGACGACGCTCGTCCGCGCGCTCACCGGGACCACCGCGGTCGACGGCGACGTCGCGGTGCTCGGCGACCCGCCGGCCGAGGTGGACCGCGCCGCGCTGGGCCTGCTGCCGCAGGAGTTCTCCCCGCCGGACCGGCTCACCGCCCGCGAACTCCTCGACTACTACGGCGGCCTCTACGACCGGAGCCGCCCCGTCGACGACGTGCTCGCGGACGTCGGGCTCGCCGCGGACGCCGACACGTGGTACGAGCGGCTCTCGGGCGGGCAGCGCCGCCGCGTCTGCGTCGGCCTCGCGCTCGTGAACGACCCGGACGTGCTGTTCCTCGACGAGCCGACGACCGGCATCGACCCGGCGGGCCGCCGCGACCTCTGGCGGCTGCTCGACGACCTCGCCGACGGCGGCACCACGGTGTTCCTGACGAGCCACTCGATGGACGAGGTCGAGCGGCTGGCCGACCGCGTCGCGCTGCTTCGCGACGGCGGAATCGTCGCCTCCGGCACCCCCGCCGAACTCGTCGCGGAGCACGGCGGCCCGGCGCGGCTCGTCGTCGGCGGCGAGGCCGTCGAATCCGGCGCTGACCCGCTGCGCGACGCCGGGTTCACGGTCGACGTCGGCGTCGACGAACTCGTCGTGGAGGGGCTCGACCCGACCCGCGTCGGCGACGCCGCGAACGCGCTGTCGGACGCCGGCGTCGACTACGACTCGCTGACGTGGACCGAGCCGTCGCTGGAGGACGTCTACCTCCGGCTCACCGGCGAGGAGTTCGAGGGCACCTACACGCCCGGCGCGACGGTCGTCGAGGGCGGCCGCGACGAGACGCCCCACGAGGCGGCCGCCGGCGCCGCGGAGGTGGACGAGTGAGCCGAATCGACCGGGTTCGGGCGGAGGCGACGGCGTCAGCGCGGTCGTTCCTCCGGCGGAAGACGGCGATGTTCTTCACGTTCTTCTTCCCGGTCATCCTGGTCGTCATCTTCGGCGCGCTCGTCCGGACGCGGCCGGGCGGCGGCGGCCTGTTCGCCCAGCCCGCGGCGTACTACGTCCCGGGCTACCTCGGGACCGTCGTGCTGTTCACGCCGCTGTCCCGCGTCGGCAGCGAAATCGCCCGGCACCGCGACGGCAACCGGTTCGAGAAGCTGGCGACGACGCCGCTCACCCGGGCGGACTGGCTGCTGGCGCACACCGCCGTCAACGTCGGCGTCATCGGCGTCGCCGCCGCGCTCATCCTCGCGCTGACGCTGCTGCTCACCGGCGCGACGCTGCCGCTGACGCCGACGCTGCTGCTGCTCGTCCCGTTCGTCGTCGTCGCCGTCGTGCTGTTCTGCGGCTTCGGCGCCGTCCTCGGCAGCCTCGCGGACTCACAGGACGGCGTCATCGCCGCCTCGAACACCATCGCGCTCCCGCTGCTGTTCCTCTCGGACACCTTCGTCGGCCCCGAACTGCTGCCGTCGTGGTTCCTGCCGGCGATGAACCTCTCGCCGCTCACCTACTTCGCCCGCGGCGTCCGCGCCGTCGTCTACCCAGCCGGCGTCGCCGCCGCCGACCCGTCGGCGCTCGGCATCGTCGCCGACTACGGCGTCCCGCTCGCCGCGCTCGCCGCGCTGTTCTTCGCCGCCGGCGCGTACGCCATCCCCCGGACCGACTGACGCTCCGATTCGGCGTACTGTACAGTGGTTTCTCGAAAACCAGAATCAGCGTGGAACTGCACGACTGAGAGACGATTCGGAGAATAACCGGGGCGGGTACCGGCGGAAGGAGTCGGAGCGCTGATGGAGGCGGAAGGAGTCGGAGCGCTGATGGAGGCGGAAGGAGTCGGAGCGCTGACGGAAGCGGTACGCTGTGCGTGCGGCCGCGACCACCCGGCTTTAAGCGAGCCGAGAATCTTCACTCGGCCATGAGTACGCTGGAGGAACTACGGGAGAGCGGCGTCGTGGCGGTGCTTCGCGGCGCGGAACCGGAGACGGTCGTCGACACCGCGGAGGCGCTCGTCGCCGGCGGCGTCACCGCGCTGGAAGTGACCGCCGACACCGCCGGGTCGACCGAGATGATTCGGACGCTGAGCGAGGAACTCGGCGACGAGGCGCTCGTCGGCGCCGGAACCGTGCTCGACGAGCCGACGGCGCAGTCGGCCATCGCCGCCGGCGCCGAGTTCGTCGTCGCGCCGTCGTTCGACGAGGGCGTCGTCGACGCCTGCAACCGCTACGGCGTCACGGTCGCCCCGGGCGTCATGACGCCGACGGAGGCCGTCGACGCCTTCGAGGCCGGCGCCGAACTGGTGAAGGTGTTCCCGGCGAAGACCGTCGGCCCCGACCACGTCGCCGCCATCAAGGGCCCGCTGTCGCAGATTCCCATCATGCCGACCGGCGGCGTCTCCCCGGAGAACGCCGGCGACTACATCGAGGCGGGCGCCGAGTGCGTCGGCGCCGGCTCCGCGCTCGTCGACCGCGACGCCGTCGACCGCGGCGACTTCGACGAACTCACCGCGCGCGCCGAGGAGTTCCGCGCCGTCATCGAAGACGCCCGGAACTGACCGCCCGCGCGACGACCCCTCCCGACGGCCGACGCGGGTTCGTGTTTCGACGAACCGGGCCTCGCTCTGCCTGCACTGCGCCGGGAATCTGGCTGGCACCTACTTTTGAGACGAACCGGCAGACTGCGCGGCGAGACGGAGCGACTCGGCGTCGACGTCGTTTCGGCGGCGCCCGAGGCTCAAACGGCCCTTTGACCTTCGCGAACGGTTACAGGGGCGGCCGGCTGAGGGTGTGGTATGGAGACGCACGAACACGGGCTGGCTGCGGTCGCGCTCGTCGTCCTCGTGGCGCTCGCGGGCTGTTCGGCGGGCGGCGGGTCAGCCGGCGGGTCGGCCGGCGACGCGGGCACACAGCTCGCCGGAGGCACCCCGGCTGCGACCGAGGTGGCGGAGGCGACGCCGACGCCCGCGGCCGGCGACTCCGGGGGCGGCTCGGGCGGCGTGAACGCGCAGGTGGACACGCGGAAGCTCATCAGGACCGCGCAGCTGACGGTCCGCGTCGACGAGTTCGAGGAGTCGCGGCGGAACCTCACGCGGCTCGTCCGGCGGAACGGCGGCTACGTCGGCAGCGCGACCCAGGAGGTCCACGGCTCCGGCAACGACACCTGGACGACCGGGACGCTGACGCTGCGCGTCCCCGCCGGGAACTACTCCGGCGCGCTCGCCCGAATCGAGGCCGAAGGCACGGTGCTGTCGTCCGCCCAGCAGACGAAAGACGTCACGGGGCAGGTCGTCGACCTCCGCGCCCGACTGAAGAGCCTGAAGGCGGAGCGGAAGAAGCTCCGCGAACTGTACGAGCAGGCGAACGACACCGAGGACGTCCTCGCGGTCCAGCGTGAACTGTCCGAGGTGCAGACCGAAATCGAGCGCATCGAGGCACGGCTGGAAAGCCTCCAGAACCGCGTCGCGTACGCCACTATCACGGTCGAACTCCGCGAGCCGCGGCCGGAGCCCGAGCCGCGCGACACGACGAACTGGTACGACACGCCGGTGACGCAGGCGTTCGTCGAATCCGTCCACGGCGTCGTCGTCGCCGGCCGCGCCGCCGTCGTGCTCGCCGCGTACGCGCTGCCGTACCTCGCCGTCCTCGCCGTTCCGACGCTCGCCGCCGTCCTGCTGTACCGGCGCGGCATCGACCTCCCGTAGCCGCATCGACCTGCAGTAACCGTATCGACCTGCCGTAGTGGCACCGGCTTGCCGTCGCCCGCCGTTCGGTCGGCAGCCGCACCGGACGCCGCGACGTCGCCGGCGCGGCGCTGACGATTCGCCGGCCAGTTTCTCCGTGTTCGGCGTCGTCCGGCCGCTGAGAGCCGGCCGGGACGGCCGGATGGAGAAGCTACTTCCCGGCGGCAGCGGCACGCAGGGCCGTGACAGCACTTCCGACCGAGGCGTTCGCCGACCTCACGCAGATTCAGTCGGTCGCCGTCGACCCCGCCGGCGACCGCGTCGCCTTCACGGCCCACGAGTTCGACGCCGACGAGGACGACCGCGTCGCGTCGCTGTTCGTCGCCCCGACCGACGGCGCCCGCGACCCGCACCGACTCACCCGCGTCGACGGCGCCTCCGCCCCGACCTGGGGTCCCGACGGCGACCGACTCGCCTTCATCGCCGCCCGCGAGAAGGACGTGGACCGCCGCGTCGGCCGCGACGACGCCGACGAGAACGGCGAATCCGCCGACGAAACCGACGAAGCCGACGAATCGAGCGACGGCGCCGCGGGCGACGAGGAGCCGACGCCGCAGGTGTGGCTGTTCGACCTCGCGCTCGGCGGCGACGCCCGCCAGGTCACCGACTTCGAGGAGGGCGCCGCGGAGTTCGACTGGAGCCCCGACGGCGACCGGCTCGTGGTCGCGGCGCGCGACCCGACCGACGCCGAACGCCGGTACCTCGACGGCAGAACCGACGGCGAGCCCGTCGAAACGGAGCGGCTCCAGCACAAGCTCGACGGCGTCGGCTACACCGACTCGGTGACGACGTACCTCCACGTCGTCGACGTCGACACCGGCGACGCGGACCGGCTCGACGACGCCTACGGCGGCGGCGCCTACCAGGACCTCTCCGGGATGGAGCCGGCGTGGGGCGACTCGGGCCGCATCGCGTTCACGTCGTGCCGCGCGGACGACCCGGACGACACGCTCGTCCGCGACGTGTTCACCATCGCCCCCGACGGCACCGGGCTGCGGCAGCTCACCGACTCGGACCGCTCCGCGAACAGCCCGGCGTGGTCGCCCTCCGGCGACCGGCTCGCGTTCGCCGCCGGCGACCCCGAGAACTGGTGCGTCCCGACGCAGGTGTACGTCTACGACGGCGGCGACTACGGCTCCGTGACCGCCGCGTTCGACCGGACGCTCGCCCGCGGCGCCGCCCCGCAGTGGGCCGACGAGGAGACGCTGTACGCGCTGTTCGCCGACGAGGCCCGCACCCGGCTCTGCCGCGTCGACGCCGACGGCGGCGTCACCCGCGTCTTCGAGGCGCAGGGCGACGACCGCGCGATGGCCGCCTTCGACTACCACGACGACCGCTGCGCGTTCGTGTTCAGCCACCCGTCGGACGGCCGCGACGTGTACGCCGTCGACGCCGACCACGTCGACGTCGCGGACGGCGACGCGACCGGTACAGGCGACGCGGCCGCCGCGAGCGATGCGGGCGACGAGCCGTCGTCGCTGACCCGGCTCTCCGCCGTCAACGACGACCTCATCGACCAGTACTCGATGCCGGCGGTGCGGCGCGTCGAGTGGGAGAGCGACGGCCACGACATCTCCGGCGTCGTCTACCACGACCCCGACGTCGACCTCGACGCCGGCGACCACCCGCTCGTCGTCGCCATCCACGGCGGCCCGCTCAGCTACGACGAGCCGGTGTTCAGCTTCGACCACGCGGCGCTCACGTCCCGCGGCTACGTCGTCCTGCGGCCGAACTACCGCGGCGGCTCCAGCTACGGCCGCGACTTCGCGGAGGCGCTCCGCGGCAAGTGGGGCACCCACGAGGTCACAGACATCACGAACGGCGTCGAGTCGCTGACCGACCGCGGCTGGGTCGACGACGACCGCGTGTTCGGCTACGGCTTCAGCTACGGCGGCATCGCCCAGGGGTTCCTCGTCACGCAGGAACCGGACCTGTTCACCGCCGCCGCCCCCGAACACGGCATCTACGACCTCCGGTCGGCGTACGGCACCGACGACTCGCACATCTGGATGGAGAACGAGTACGGCCTGCCGTGGGAGAACCCCGACGCCATCGACGCCTCGTCGGCCATCACGGACGCCGGCGCCATCGAGACGCCGCTGTTGGTCACCGCCGGCACCGAAGACTGGCGCTGCCCGCCCGGCCAGTCAGAGCAGCTGTACGTCGCCGCGAAAAAGCAGGGCGTCGACGCCCGACTCGTCCTGTACGAGGGAGAACACCACAACATCGGGACGCCGGACCGCGCGATTCACCGCCTCGACGAACTGTTCGCGTGGTACGACCGCCACGACCCTGCCGTCGACAATCCGGACGCGACGGACCCGCACGGCCGGGAGTCCGGGGAGTAGCGCGCCGAACCGCCGTTTTCCGCCGAATGAGGCCGTCCTTCGTCCGTCGGAGCGCCGGGTCTACTCAGACGTAGTAAACCGTATGTCGCGATATCAAAGACGATTGGTACAGCGGCTGTTCGAAGCGGCACCAGTTCTGACTTCGCGCTGAGCTACTCGGACGCTTCGACCCGATTTTTCAGGCTACGAGGGCGAAGCGCGCAGCCACCACTGCTCGTTTCTCGCCCCTCTCCGTTTTGGCGTGCCTAAATCGGTGGTTTTTACATCTGTTTAGGCTAGCCTAATCCTCGTGTCCGAACCTGACGACTCGAACGAGGGAGTCGCCCGACGCGAGTACCTGAAATACGGCGCTGCGCTCGTCGCAGGCGGAGGTCTCGCCGGCTGTCTGGGACAGTCTGGCTCCGGGACAGCACCGGCGGGGTCGACGCCGGGAACGGCGACCGGCGCCGAGTCCGCGACTACGACGACCGGTGAGGCCGGGGAAACGACCGCAGCAGACACGCCGTACTCCGTGACAATCGAGCCCGCTGGCGAAGTAACCTTTCAGTCCGTCCCCGAAACGTGGGTCGCAGAAAACGCCAGTTGGGCCGACATGGGCGTCGCCCTCGGGCTCGACAAACCGAGTGCGGTGGTGCTCACCAGCGAGTACCGAACCTGGCACTACGCGGACGTCCCGGGTCTCTCCGCGAGCAAAGACGACATGGTCTCCCTCTGGCAGGACGGAATCGCGAAGGAACTCTTCTTGGAAATCGACGCTGGCGTCCACTTCATCGACCCGAACTACATGGTCAATCTCATCCCGAAGTGGGAGCGCGCGGACGTCGAAGAGATGAGCGACCGGGTCGGTCCGTTCTGCGGGAACACGAGCTTCTCGACGTACCCCTGGCACGAGAACTATCCGTATTTCAGCCTGTACGAGGCCACCGAGAAGGTCGCTCGCGTCTTCCGACGAATGGACCGGTATCGCGCGCTCGTCGAACTACACAGCCAGTTCCTCGAGCGGATTCAACAGCGGCTCCCCCCGGAGAGCGAGCGGCCCGCAATCGCGCTCCTCTCCCCGGGGTCCACCGAGCCCGAACAGTTCTATCCGTACCGGCTCGGCGAGACGACCGCGTACAAACACTGGCACGACCTTGGGGTTGCGGACGCGCTGGACGGAACGGACATTCGGAGTTTCACCTCGAACCGGGGCACCATCGACTACGAGGCGCTGCTGGAGGTCGACCCGGAAGTGCTGATGTTTTACACCGACAAACACTGGAGTCGGACGGAGTTCCGAGGCCAGTACCTGGAGTTCCTTCGGAACCACGACACGGCTCGTGAACTGACGGCGGTGCAGAACGGCGAGGTCTATCCTGCTGGCGGGATGTATCAGGGGCCGATCATCAACCTCTCGAAGACGGAGCGAGCCGCGAAACAGCTGTTCTCCGAGGAGTTCGGTCGGGACGAACGGCTCTTCGACCGCCAGCGGATCGCAGACATCCGAAATGGGGACATCTAGAGGAGGGAACACCCGGAAGCCGGTCGTCGGGCGGAGCGGGAGTCACCTCCGGGTCGAATCGTTCGGGTCCCGATACGGGCCGTCGCTGCCCCGAGAATCCGAACTTGTCGAACGTTTCGGAGCCACCGAGCGGGCGGGAATTTGGCGTCAATCATCGGCGCGTCGGGAACTGTCTTGCGGCCGGCGACGGACTCGGCGCGGCCGGCGCGCCGACCACCGCCACTTATCCGCGTTCCACGGCGATACGCTCCGAGGAGGAGAACCACCAAATGGAGGACTCTGACCCCGACTCGCCGGCGGAGCACCTCCTGGAGCTGGTCGAGGAGGGCGCAAACGAGGGCGCGCGGGCGTATCTCGCCCGACTCGAAGCGGAAGGCCCAGCGGACCGGAAGGAGGCGCTCCGCGAACTTCGGCGCCTCGTCGACGACCGCCCGACCGCCTTCTCCCGGCTCTGCGGTGCGCTCACGCCGTATCTCACCGACGACGAGCGGCCCGTCCGTCTCACCACCGCGAAGCTGTTCGTCGCCGTCGCGGACGGCGAGCCGGACGCGGTCGTCCCCGCCGTTTCGGCGCTCGCCGAGCGGCTCGCCGACGAGAACGAATTCTACTACGTCCGCGCCCGGGCGGCGGAGGCGCTGGGGTACGTCGCGCTCGAACACCCCGACGCGGTCGCGTCGCCGGAGATGGTCGCTGACCTGCGCGTCGGGCTCTCGTTCGACGAACCCGAGGTGAAAGCGAAGCTGGCGAAAGCCCTCGAATACGTGGCGCTCGGCAGTCCGCGCCGACTCCGTCATCAGGTCTCGGCTCTCCTCGAACACGTCGCCGACGGGAACGAACTCGTCCGATACCACCTGTGTACGGCCGCGACTGTCGTCGGCTGTGAGTATCCGGCCGCGCTCGACGACGTGCGAGCGGAGCTCAGCGGGCGGCTCGGCGACGAGAACGCCTTCGTTCGGGGCCGAGCCGCCGAGGCGTTCGGCGTCCTGGCCCGTGCGGACGCCGGAGGCGCGTCGCTCCCGGAATCGGCGCTCGCGGCGCTGGAAGACGACGACGAGCCGTTCGTCAGGTCGCGGGCACGCTTCGCTCTGACCGCCTCGGCCGCCCGGGAGAACCGGGAGACGACGCCCGACGAAATCGGAACTGTCGAGGGAATCCGGGGGACGACCGCCGACGCCGTCGACGAACTCAGGTCACCCGACGGCGATGGTGCCTGCCCCAACTGCGGGCTGGCGCTCCCCGAAGCCGGCCCACCGGTGTGCCCCCAGTGCGGCACGCCAAACTGACGGTACGCGACGGCACCCGACGGCTCGCGTGCAGTGGGCCGCGCCGCCACTTCCGGCGGCCTTCGACGGTCAAGCAAAACCGTTAACGTATCGCGACAGACACGAATCCTCGGATGATTCCCGCAGCGTGGCGTCGCCTCTGGCGGCGCGCCCTCCGACTCGGCGTCCCCGCGACGGGCCAGTCCGTCGCCCACGAACTCATGCGGACCATCGACGTCGTCGTCACCGCCGCGCTCTCCCCCGCCGCGGTCGTCGCCATCGGCATCGCGGACCTCTACACGAGCCTCCCGGAGCGAATCGGCGGCGGCGTCGTCGGCGCGGCGAGCATCCTCGCGGCGCAGGACACCGGGGCGGGCGCCGACGCGAACCGCGACGAGACGCTGACGCAGGCCGCGCTCATCTCGGCGGCGGTCGTGCTCCCGTTTGCCGTCGTCGGATTCGGGTTCGGCGCCGGCATCCTGCGGCTGGTCGGCACCGACGCCGAGGCGGCCCGGAAGGGCGGCGTCTACCTCGCCGTCATCGCGCCGACGCTCCCGATGAACGCGGTCCGCGGCACCGTCGCCGCCGCGCTCCGCGGCACCGGCGACACGAAGACGCCGATGTACGTCAGCGTCCCGACGGACGCGCTGAACGCCGCCGGCTCCGTCGTGTTCGGCCTCGGCGTCCTCGGCGCGCCGCGGCTCGGCGTCGCCGGCGTCGCGGCCGCGACGCTCGTCTCCACGGCGCTCGCCGCGGTCGCACTCGTCGCATACGCCGTGTTCCGCTCGCCGCTCGAGTTCGTGTGGCCGTCGAACTGGACGGTCGCGAGCCAGCTCGTCCGGCTCGCCGCCCCCAAGAGCGCCGCCGGCGCCGTCACGACGCTCGCCGTGTTCCCGTTCAACACGCTGCTGCTCGGGTTCGGCACCGCGGTGAACGCCGGCTACCAGCTCGCGTGGCGGGTCTACTCGCAGCTCATCGGCCCGGTCGGGTCGGGCGTCGGCACCGCCACGAGCGTCATCGTCGGGCAGGCGGTCGGAAGCGGCGACCGCGAGGAGACCCGGACGGCGGTTCGCGCGCTGCTCGCGCTCGGCGCAGCGGTCGCGGTCACGCTCGGCGCCGGCACCGTTCTCGCCGCCCGCCCCCTCGCCGCGCTCCTCACGGACGACGCCGCGGTCGTCGCGTCCGCAGCCGCCTTCATCGCGGTTCACGGCGTCGTCGCCGCCGTCGGCATCACGAACGTCACGGCGTCCGCCGTCCTCGACGCGGGCAGCGAAACCCGAATCCCGCTCGCGTCGCGGCTCCTCGGCATGGTCGGCGGCATGGTCGGCGTCTCCTGGGCGCTCGCACGCGGCCTCCACCTCGGGGTCGTCGGCGCGTACGCCGGCTTGGTCGCCTGCTACGTCCTGATGCTCGCCGTCTCCGCCTGGGGAGTGAGCCGGGCCGACTGGCTCGGCCGCGCCGCCACGCTGCTCGACGAACGCGGCAGCACGACCGACCGGTGAGCGCAGGAGCCGTCTGCCCCCGGTCCCGCTGCCCGTGCGCCGCGTCGGTCAGTTCTCGTCGGCGGTCAGCGACGACCCGGTGTCGAGCGCGTCGGCCGCGTCGTCTCGGCGGTCGCGTACACGGCGTCCGGCGTCCCGAACTTCTGGCTGGCGGCGGTGCTGCTCGCGCTCGTCGGCACCGCGTTCGGCTGGGACGCGACCGGCTGGGAGTCCGGGCCGTGGCCGGCGAAGTACTGGCTCCGGATGGCGCTCCCGGCGCTGGTGACCGCGACCGGGACGCTCGCGGCCGCCCACCGCCACACGCGGTCGAACGCGCTCGCGCGCCGCGACGACGACTACGCGAAGCTGGTGGCTGCGACCGGCGCCGGCTCCGTCGCGACGGCGCGCCACCTCGTCAGGCCCGCCGTCGTCCCGCTGTTCACGCTGCTGTACGGCGACCTGCTCGCCGCGCTCGTCGTCACCGTCTACGTCGTCGAGTACGCGTTCGGTATCCCCGGAATCGGCGCGCTGAGTTACAGCGCCATCCGCGCACGCGACGTCCCGTTCGTCCTCGGCACGACGTTCGTCATCGTCCTCGTCGGCGTCGCCGGGTCGTGGCTGCAGGACGTCCTCCACGCCGTGTTGGACCCGCGCGTCCGCGACGAGAACGGCGCGGGGTCCGCGGGCGGTGACTGACGCGGGACGCGGCGCGCCGCGGCCGGTCAGAGCTTCGACCGCGTGGCCGCCAGAACCGGGAGGTCGACGCCGACGACGTCGGCGAGCGCGTCGGCGGCGCCCAGCAGCCACTCGGCGCGCTCCACCCGCGATTCGAGGTCGCCGGGGCCGATTCGGTAGGCGTCCACGAGGTCGGCGAGCGACGCGCCGTCGACCCACTCGGCGAGGATGCGCGCGGTCTTCACGGATTCGAGCCACGCCTCGAAGTCCTCGGCGTCCGCCATCGACGTGACGAGCTCGTCGCCGCGGCGCCGCGCGAACTGATACATGTCGGCGCGCTCGCGCTCGCCGAGGTAGGTGTCCTGCATGTCCGGGGTGTCACAGACGAGCTCGAACGCGGTGAGCGTCGTGACGGACGCTGGGTCGCGGGCGGCGACGGTGCGGAGCGCGTCGACGATTCTGGTGCCGGTCTCCGGTTTCACGTACTGCCGGGAGATGGCGGCGCCGAGTTCGGTCGCCTCGATGCCGTCTCCGTCGCGGCTCGGCGCCAGCAGCTCCTCGTCGATGAGCTCGGCGACGACGTCGCCGACGACGCCGCCGAGGTCCGGGTTCGGCGTCCGCGAGGCGTAAAAGGTCTCGCCGAGCGCGTCGAGCAGCTCCGCCTGCGAGTCCGCGACGCCGCTGGCGACGAGCGACAGCGTGTGCGTGCGGAGCGCGGCGCGGTCGCGGAGCTTCGACTCCACCGCCTCCGGGTCGGCGGTGACGTACCGGTCGTACAGCTCCGCCGCCGTGTCCGCGTCGCCGACGAGGACGGCTTCGCCGTACGGGTCGAGGCCGGGTCGGCCGGCGCGGCCGCACATCTGGTGGACCTCGAGCACGGGGAGCCACTCGGTGCCGGAGCCGGTGTACCGCTGCTGGTCGCGGACGACGACGCGCCGCGCGGGGACGTTGACGCCGGCGGCGAGCGTCGGCGTCGCGCAGATGACGGCGAGCCGCCTGTCGCGGAACGCCTCCTCGACGGCGGCGCGGTGTGCGGACCGCAGCCCGGCGTGGTGGAACGCGACGCCGCCGTCCGCGGCCGCCGCGAGCCGCGCTGCGGTGTCGGTACCGTCGACGCCGCGGAGTTCGTCGGCGGTCGCCGCGGCGCCCGCTTCCACGTCCGCCGCCGCCGCGAGTCCTTCGCCGGCGAGCCGCTCCGCGAGCCGTTCGGCCTCCCGACGCGACCGGACGAACGCGAGCGCCTGCCCGCCGCCGTCGACGGCGTCCCGGACCAGCGCGGCCGTCGCGTCGGTGTCGTCCGGCTCGACGTCCTCGTCGCCGGTGTCGTCCGCGCCGCTCCCGCCATCGTCGACGCCGTCGCTGTCGTTGCCGCTATCACCATCGGCGTTGCCGTCGCTGTCGCTGTCGCCGCCGTTGCCGTCGTCGTCGATACGTCCGTCGCGGGTGGCGGCGGCTTCGACGGAGAGCGACAGTTCGGTGTCGTCGTCGAACGACACGGCTCTGTCCGCGTACACGCCGGTCCGGAGGTCGACGGGCCGCCAGTCGGACTCCACCAGTTCGGCGTCCAGCCACTCGGCGATGTCCTCGGGGTTGTCGACGGTCGCCGAGAGCGCCACCAGTTGCGGGTCGCCGATGCGGCGGCGCAGCGTCGCCAGCGTCACCTCCAGCGTCGGCCCGCGCCCCTCGGTGCCGAGCAGGTGTACCTCGTCGACGACGACGCACGCCAGCGAATCCACCCACGCCGCGCCGTTCCGAATCGCGGAGTCGACCTTCTCCGAGGTCGCGACGACGACGTCGTGTTCGCCGAGCTCCGCCGCCGACGAGTCGTAGTCGCCGGTCGAAATCCCGACGTCGACGCCGGGCAGCGCCGCGAACTCTTCGTACTTCTCTCGTGCGAGCGCGCGTAGCGGACAGATGTACAGCCCCGGCCCGTCCGCCGTCAGCAGCGCCAGCTCCGCGACGAACGTCTTGCCGGACGCCGTCGGAACCGCCGCCACGACGTTCTCGGCGTCGCAGACGCCGGCGTCGACGGCGTCCGCCTGCGGCGGATACAGCTCGTCGATACCGCGGCCCTCGAAGTGGGCGACGTACTCGTCGGCCAGCGGCAACTCGGCGACTCGCATCGGTGCTCGTCGGTCCCTGCGCCGCTCTCGGATAAAAACCCTCGCCGGTCCGCGGGACGCTGTTCGTGCGACATCGGCCCGGAGCGGTACGCCTTTGACGCGGCCCGCCGACCGCTCGTGTATGAGCGACCCCGCACTCGGGCTCGTGGTGGCGCGGTACAACTCGTCCGTCACCCAGCCGATGGAGGAAGCCGCACAGGAGGCGGCCGCCGAACGCGGCGCCGCAGTGACCGACACCGTCCGCGTCCCCGGCGCGTACGACACGCCGCTGGCCGCCGACCGGCTCGCGCGCCGCGAGGACGTCGACGCCGTCGCGGTCGTCGGTGCCATCGTCGCCGGCGACACGGACCACGACGCAGTCATCGGGAACGCGGCGGCCCAGAAGCTCACGGACGTGAGCCTCAGCCGCGACAAGCCCGTGACGTTCGGCGTCTCCGGCCCCGGACAGAGCGGCGCGGAGGCACGCGAACGCGTCGACAAGGGCGCCGAAGCCGTCGACGCAGCCGTCGACCTCGTGGAGGGGCTCCCGGCATGAGCGGCTTCGAGTTCACCGAGCGCGTCGGCCGCGTCGAGCCGTCGGCGACGCTCGCCATCGGGAACGCCGCCGCGGAGCTGGAGGCCGACGGCGTCGACGTCGTCGACCTCTCGGTCGGCGAACCGGACTTCCCGACGCCGGACAACATCACCCGGGCCGCCGAGGAAGCGATGGAGGCCGGCCACACCGGCTACACGTCCTCGAACGGCATCCCGGAGCTGAAGGAGGCCATCGCGGCGAAGCTGACCGGGCAGGGCGTCGACGCCGACGCCGACGAAGTCATCGTGACGCCGGGGGCGAAGCAGGCGCTGTACGAGACGGTGCAGACGCTCGTCGACGACGGCGACGAAGTGGTGCTGCTCGACCCGGCGTGGGTGTCGTACGAGGCGATGGTGAAACTCGCCGGCGGCGACCTGACGCGCGTGGACCTCGCGCCGCACGACTTCCAGCTCGAACCGGCGCTCGACGCGCTCGGCGACGCCGTCTCCGACGACACCGAACTGCTCGTCGTGAACTCGCCGGCGAACCCGACGGGCGCCGTGTTCTCCGACGCCGCGCTCGAAGGCGTCCGCGACCTCGCCGTCGAGCACGACGTCGCCGTCATCTCCGACGAGATATACGAGCAGATCACGTACGGCGTCGACCCGACGAGCCTCGCGAGCCTCGACGGCATGGCCGACCGCACCGTCACCGTCAACGGCTTCTCGAAGGCGTACTCGATGACCGGCTGGCGGCTCGGCTACCTGCACGCGAAAGGCGGGCTGGTCGGGCAGGCCGGGAAGCTCCACAGCCACTCCGTCTCCTGCGCCGTCAACTTCGTCCAGCACGCCGGCGTCGAAGCGCTCGAGAACACGGACACCGCGGTCGACGAGATGGCGGAGGCGTTCCGCGAGCGCCGCGACCTCGTCGTCGACCTGCTCGCCGACGAGGGCGTCGACGTCGCGGTGCCGGACGGCGCCTTCTACATGATGCTCCCGGTGGACGACGACGACGCCACGTGGGCCGAGCGGGCAATCGAGGAGGCGCACGTCGCCACCGTCCCCGGCTCCGCGTTCGGCTCGCCGGGCTACGCCCGCATCAGCTACGCCGCCAGCGAGGCGCGGCTCCGCGAAGGCATCAGCCGCCTCGCCGACGGCGGCTTCTTCGACTGACCGCGCCGGCGACGACCCCCGACCGTCTTTTCGCGACGAACGCTTCCGCAGGCAATCGTCGTTGCTGCCGCGGTTTCAGCGTCGTTGCTGCCGCGGTTCCGGTGTCGTTGCCGTCGCCGTCGCCGGCGGAGCACGGACGTGTCCGGCGCGCGACCGGCGGACGGCGCGAGCCCCCACGAGCAATCACAAGAGTTGTTACCGGGGCCGAGCGAGCCTGTGGCAATGAGTCACGGCGTCGACTCCAGCGGTTCGGACGCCCCGGTCGACGACGGGGAGTCGGCGCCGGCGGCCGCCTCGCGGGTCGCTGACGCCGACACGGCCGGGGCGTTCGACGCGCTGACGCGGCGGCTGCCCGGGTCGCCGGCGACCGGCGGCGTGCTGCTCGTCACCGCGCTGGCGCTCGTCGTCCGGGTCGTCGGCCTCGGCGGCCGGGTCTTCCACTGGGACGAGGGCCGCGTCGCCTACTGGATTCTCCGGTTCGACGTCACCGGCGAGTTCTTCTACCGGCCCATCATCCACGGGCCGTTCCTGCCGGTCGTCAACAACGTCCTGTTCGACCTCGTCGGCGCCTCCGACTTCGCGGCGCGGCTCCCCGTGGCGGTCGTCGGCGCGCTGCTCCCGCTCGCCGCGCTCTGCTTCCGGCACCGGCTCCGCGGCCGCGAACAGGTCGCGCTCGCGCTGGTGCTCGCGGCCGACCCGCTGCTGATTTACTACGCCCGGTTCATGCGCGGGGACGTCCTCGTCGGCTCCTTCTGCGTCGCCGCGTTCGCGCTGACGGTGTACGCCGTCGACACGCGCGACGTCCGGCCGGTGTTCCCCGCGGTGGTGCTGCTCGCGCTCGGCTTCACCGCCAAGGAGAACGCGCTGGTGTACGTCCTCTGCTTCGCCGGCGCCGCGTTCCTGCTGTTCGACCACCGGCTCGTCCGGACGGCGTCCCGGACCGGGTCGCTGCTCGACGCGCTCGTCGGCGCGGCTATCGGCGGCGTCCGCTGGCTCGACGACTGGACGGCCGGCTCGCGGACGCGCGGCGCGGTCGAGCGGTTCGTCGCCGACCGGACCGACGGCGACGCGACGCCGCCGTCGGCCTCCCCCGTCGGCCTGGTGGTGCACCTCGCCGTCTGGGTGCCGCTCGGCGCCGTCGGCGTCGCCGCGACGTTCCTCGCCGTGACGACGTTCTTCTACGCGCCGCGGCCCGAACTGTGGCAGGCGCTCGGCGGCCTCGTCGGCGCCGGCCCGACGCCGCCGACGGCGTCAGCCGGGTCGGTGCTGGAGGAGGCGACCATCGGCGCCGCCGAGAAGTTCTACGGGACGTGGGCCTCCGGGACGCACTCCGACCACCCGTACCTGCCGTACCTCGGCGACATCGCCGAAACCATCGCGTACGGCTCGGGCGTCACGGCGGCGCTCGCCGCCATCGGCTTCCTCTCGGACAGCTACGGCTCGGGGCGGAACCGTGCGCTCGTCGCGTTCGCGGCGTACTGGGCGGCGGCGTCGGTCGTCGGCTACCCGGTCGCGACCGACATTCAGGCGCCGTGGGCCGCCGTCCACGTCACGCTCCCGCTCGCCGTGCCGGCCGCCGTCGGCCTCGTCGCCGTCGTCGACTCGTTCGAGTCGTCGCTCCGCGCCGACGACGCGGTGGGCGTCGGGCTCGCGGCGCTCGTCGTGTTCGCGGCGGTCGGCGGCGTCGTCGGCCCGAACGTCGACTACTGGAACTCCGCGTCCGTGGAGGACAAGGCCGTGCTGCAGTGGGCGCAGCCGGAGAACGACCTGAAGGGCGCGATGGCGGACGTCGGCGCCGTCGCCCGGAACAACGACGGGACGGACGTGCTGTTCGTCGGCACCAAGTCCGGCGGCAACACGCTGTTCTACGTCGCGAACGAGTCCAGCACGAGCCGGATGCCGGCCGGCGGCCCGAGCTGGCACTCGCGGCTGCCGCTGCCGTGGTACCTCGAGCTCCACGGCGCCACCGTGAACTCGACCGCGCCGGAGGCGCGGTTCGACGGGCTCCCCGAGGACCCGCCGCCGGTCGTCATCGCGAAGCCGTGGGACCGCGACGAACTCGAAGTCCGGCTCGACGGCTACCAGGCCCGGGAGTACAAGTTCCGGCTGTGGAGCGAACACGTCGTCGTCTTCATCGACCGCTCCGCGCTCGACGCCGCGACGCAGCCGCAGGCGTCGACGGAGTCACGTGAAGCGACGGATTCGCGGGCGTCGAAACTGCAGGCGCCGACGGCCTTGCGAGCGTCCACGGACGTTCAGGCGACCGATTCGGGGCTGCCGGTGGACCTGCAGCCGAACCGGGGCGCGCGGCTCCGGCCGGCTCCGTAGCCCGGCGGTCCGCTGTCCGCGTCGTCACCCCGGTCGCCGCCGCCGTGCTGTCCGCACCGGCCGCCCGAATACTCACGTTCCTGTACACTCTGTGCGTCCGGACGCAAGAGTTATGCACCGAGTTGCCGAATCGGCGGACGTGAATCCGACGTGTCCAGGCCCGACGCTCGGCGTCGTCGGCGGCGGACAGCTCGGCCGGATGCTCGCGGAGGCTGCCGCGCCGCTCGGCGTCGACGTCGTCGTGCTCGACCCGACGCCGGAGTGCCCGGCGTCCCGCGTCGCCGACCAGGTGGAGGGCGCCTTCGACGACCCGGACGCGGTGCGCGAACTCGCCGACCGGGCCGACGCGCTCACGCTCGAAATCGAGCTGGCCGACCCGGACGTCCTGGCTTCGGTCGGCGCCGAACTCGACGTGCCGGTGCAGCCGTCGCCGGCGTCGCTCCGCACGATTCAGGACAAGCTCGTACAGAAGCGGACGTTCGCGGACGCCGGCGTCCCGGTCCCGGAGTTCGTCGCGGTCGGCGACGCCGCGGACCTGGAGGCCGCCGTCGACACCTTCGGCGGCTGCATGCTGAAAGCCCGCACCGGCGGCTACGACGGCCGCGGCAACGTCCCGGTCCGGCCCGGCGACGACTACGACGCGAAGCTCGCCGAGGTCGGCGCCGGCGACGGCGGCGCGATGGCGGAGGAGCTCGTCGACTTCGAGCGCGAACTGTCCGTCGTCGTCGCCGCGGGCGCCGACGAGACCCGGGCGTTCCCGCTCGCGGAGAACGTCCACGAGGCGGAAATCCTGCGTGAAACCGTGGTGCCGGCGCGCACCGACACCGCGGTCGCGGCGCGCGCCCGCGACGTCGCGCTCGAAACGCTCGACACGCTCGACGGCCGCGGCGTGTTCGCGGTCGAACTGTTCGAGACCGCCGACGGCGACGTGCTCGTGAACGAGGTCGCGCCGCGGCCGCACAACTCCGGCCACTGGAGCATCGAGGGCGCCACCACGTCCCAGTTCGAACAGCACGTCCGCGCCGTGCTCGGCTGGCCGCTCGGCGACACCGGGCTCCGCGGCACCACCGTCTCCGCGAACCTCCTCGGCGACGTCGCCGACCCGACCACGGCGGCGCTCCGCGGCGTCGAAGACGTCTACGACGCCGGCGACGCGCACCTCCACTGGTACGGGAAGCGGGAGGCGCGGCCGCTCCGCAAGATGGGGCACGTCACGGTGTCTCGCGCCGACGCCGACCCGACGGAGCTCCTCGACGCGGTCCGCGGGCTCCGCGACGGACTGACGTTCACCGACTCCGACGCCGCCGCCGACCAGCGCGCGGAACCAGACTCACCACAATGACCTCCTCGACACCGCCGACCGTTCACGAGCTCGTCGACCGACTCGAATCCGACGCCGACCGCGACGCCGACCCGGCGACGACGCCGGACGTCGGCGTCATCATGGGGTCGGACTCCGACCTCGACGTGATGCAGGGCGCCTTCGACGCGCTCGACGAACTCGGCTTCGCCGAACAGACCGACTTCGCCGACCCGCCGGACGCCCGGTTCACCTACGAGAGCTACGTCGTCTCCGCGCACCGAACCCCGGAGCTGCTGTACGCCTACGGGGAGACCGCCGCCGACCGCGGCCTCGACGTCGTCATCGCGGGCGCCGGCGGGAAGTCCGCCGACCTGCCGAACATGACCGCGAGCATCGCCTACCCGATTCCGGTCGTCGGCGTCCCGGTCCAGGAGAAGTCCGTCGACTCGGTCATCGGGATGCCGACCGGCGCCCCCATCGTCGCCGTCGACGCCGGCAAGTCGTTCAACGCCGCGCTGTCCGCCGCACAGATTCTGGCGCGCGAACACGAGACGCTGCGCGACCGCCTCGTCGACTACCACGACGGGCTGCAGGGCGACGTCGCTGCGGTGTCGGCGGCGCTGCACGACCGCGGCGTCGACGGCTTCCGCGCGGACCGCGACGAGTAGCGCGGGCGCGCGGCTCCGCCCGGAATCGGGGCGCGCAAAGGTGAAGCGCTTATGTACTGGGCCTCCAAACCGTCGAACGATAGGAGAACCCGGTATGAATTCATGGATAGCGATCGGCGCGTTGGCGTTGATGGGCGTAGGTATCCCGCTGGGGATGATGGCTGCGTCCTGGATTCTTCGCCCAAGCGTGCCCGAACAGGGGAAACGTGCCACGTACGAGTCCGGCGAGGTCCCCACGGAGTCAGCAATCGGCGTCCAGGTCAACATCCAGTACTACATGGTCGCCCTGCTGTTCCTCGTCTTCGACATCGAGACCGTCCTCATCTTCCCGTGGGCGCTCATCTACCGCCCCGCTCTCGAGGCCGGCGTCGGGCTCGCGACGGTGCTGTTCCCGATGCTCGTGTTCATCGCGGTGCTGGTCGTCGGCCTCGTGTGGGCCTGGCGGCAGGGCGCGATTCAGTGGGCGGAGAGTCCGCGTGCCACACGACAGAAAACGGAGCGTCAATCATGAGTAGTGACAACAGGCCGTTCAACACGGACGACTCGAAGGTACTGACCGACACCCGGGACGCCCGGATGGCGGGGTCGGACGACCGCTTCAACTCGAAGCTGCGCGAAGCGTTCGGCTCCTCGCCGTTCATCCTCACCAAGTTCGACAAGTTCATGAACTGGGTGCGGGGTTCGTCGATGTTCATGCTGCAGTTCGGTATCGCGTGCTGCAGCATCGAGATGATGCACACCTACTCGGTGAAACACGACCTCGACCGCTTCCACGCCGGCGTCCCGCGGGCGTCGCCGCGGCAGGCGGACGTCATCATCGTGCCGGGCACCATCGTCTCGAAGTTCGCGCCGCGGATGAAGCGCGTGTACGACCAGATGCCCGAGCCGAAGTTCGTCATCGGGATGGGGTCGTGCACCATCTCCGGCGGCCCGTTCCAGGAGGGGTACAACGTCGTGAAGGGCGCAGAGGAGGTCATCCCGGTCGACATCCACGTGCCGGGCTGCCCGCCGCGCCCCGAAGCGCTGGTCTACGGCGTCGCGAAGCTCCAAGAGCGCATCGCGAACGGCGAGTCGTCGCCGGTGACGGTGAAGCCGTACGAGCTCGAACAGTTCGGGGACCTGGACAGCGACGAAGTCATCGACCAGCTCGCCGACGACATCGACGAGGAGGACCTCGTCATGCGGTACAACTGGGCTGATTCACCCTAACAATGAGTCTCGAAGAACCGGAACCCACGGCGCCCGACGTCGTCGAAGAACAGTCCGCGGACGAGCTCGCGGCGCTGCTCGGTGACGCCGTCATCGGCCGCGAGGAACACCTGAACGCGCCCGGCTACGTCGTCCGGCCGGACGCGGTGCAGGACGCGCTGTCGACGCTGAAACGGGAGGCCGGCTTCGACCACCTCTCGTGCGTGACCGCCCAGGAGTACGAGGACCGCTACGAGTCCATCTACCACCTGAAGAAGTTCGACGACCCGACCCAGGAGGTCAGCGTCGTCGTCCCGACCGACCGCGAGAACCCGGTGTCGGAGTCCGCAGAGCCCGTGTTCCGCACCGCCGACTGGCACGAACGGGAGGCGTACGACCTCGTTGGCGTCGAGTACGACGACCACCCGGACCTCCGCCGCATCCTGCTGCCGGAGACCTGGCAGGGCCACCCGCTCAGTGAGAGCTACGACCAGAACCGGCCGCAGGTCGTCCCGCTGCGCGAACACGCGAACCCGCTGCAGGAGGACACCCGCGCCGAGCAGGACGCCGACACGATGTTCCTCAACATCGGTCCGCACCACCCGGCGACCCACGGCGTCCTCCACCTGAAGACGACGCTCGACGGCGAGCAGGTCGCGGACGTCGAATCCGACATCGGCTACCTCCACCGCAGCGAGGAGCAGATGTGTCAGAACGGGACGTACCGCCACCAGATCATGCCGTACCCGGACCGCTGGGACTACATCTCGGCGGGGCTGCTCAACGAGTGGGCGTACGCCCGCGCCGCGGAGGACCTCGCGGACATCGAGGTGCCGGAGTACGCGCAGGTCATCCGGACGATGGGCGCGGAGATGTGCCGCATCGCCTCGCACATGCTGGCGGTCGCGACGTTCGCGCTCGACGTGTACGGCGACTTCACCGCCATCTTCATGTACGGCATCCGCGAGCGCGAGAAGGTCCAGAACCTGCTGGAGGACCTGACCGGCCAGCGGCTCATGTTCAACTACTTCCGGCTCGGCGGCGTCGTCTGGGACCTCCCGGAGCCCCGGGAGGACTTCTTCGAGAAGACCCGCGACTTCCTCGACGACCTCCCGGAGGCGCTCGAGGAGTTCCACGACCTGATTTCGGCGAACGAAATCCTGCAGATGCGGACGGTCGACACCGGCGTGCTGCCGCCGGAGGTCGCGAAAGACTACGGCGCCACCGGCCCGGTCGCCCGCGGCTCCGGCATCGACTACGACCTGCGCCGCGACGACCCGTACGGCTACTACGACGAACTCGACTGGGACGTCGTCACCGACGACGGCTGCGACAACTACAGCCGGCTGCTCGTCCGGCTCCGCGAGGTCGAAGAGTCCGCGAAGATCATCGAGCAGTGCGTCGACCTCCTCGAGGACTGGCCCGAGGAGGACCGCACCATCCAGTCGAACGTCCCGCGGACGCTCCGCCCGGACGACGACGCCGAAGTGTACCGCGCCGTCGAGGGCGCGAAAGGCGAACTCGGCATCTACATCCGGTCGGACGGCACGGACAAGCCGGCGCGGTTCAAGATCCGGTCGCCGTGCTTTTCGAACCTGCAGACGCTGCCCGAGATGGCCGAAGGCGAGTACGTCCCGGACCTCGTCGCGGCGCTCGGTAGCCTCGACATCGTGCTCGGCGAGGTGGACCGGTAATGGTCGCGCCGCTGCAGATGCTGCCGGACACCATCGCCGGCATGCTCCCGTTCGGCGGGCTCGCCGCCGACGTCGTCGGCGCGCTCATCGCGACGTTCCTCGTCGCGAACTTCCTGCTCATCAACACCGCGGTCGCGGGGCCGTGGGCGAAACGGAAGATCACGGCCGCGTTCACCGACCGAATCTCGGTGAACCGCGTCGGCCCCGCCGGCATCCTCACCATCGTCGTCGACGCGGTCCGGCTGCTGTCGAAAGAGCTCGTCATCCCGGAGGGCGTCGACCGGCCGGCGTACGACATCGGCCCGCTGTTCATCCCGTTCTCGGCGATGCTCGGGTTCGCCGTCATCCCGATGGGGAGCGGCATCCAGGTCGCCGACCCCGAAATCGGCATCGCGTTCGCGTTCGCCGCCTCCTCCATCGCCTCCATCGGCCTCATCATGATGGGGTACGCGTCGAACAACAAGTACAGCCTCATCGGGGGGCTGCGCGCCGTCGCGTCCAACATCGCCTACGAGATTCCGCTGGTCATCACCGGCGTCTCCGTCGTGCTGCTCGCCGGGTCGCTGCAGACCAGCGAAATCGTGGCTCAGCAGACGCAGGCGCTCGTCACGGTCGCCGGCGTCACGATTCCGCAGTGGTTCGCGTTCGTGAATCCGCTGGCGTTCGCGCTGTTCCTCGTCGCGAACGTCGCCGAGGTCGGCCGGAACCCGTTCGACGTCCCGGAGGCGCCGACGGAGATCGTCGCCGGCTACCAGACGGAGTACAGTTCGGTGTACTTCGTGCTCATCTACCTCGGTGAGTTCATCCACATCTTCCTCGGCGGCGCCCTGACGGCGACGCTGTTCCTCGGCGGGCCGGCCGGCCCCGGCCCCGCCATCCTCGGTATCGTCTGGTTCACCGCGAAAATCTGGGCGTTCTACGTGTTCACCCAGTGGCTGCGCGCCGCGGTGCCGCGGCTCCGCGTGGACCAGTTCATCGAGGTCGGCTGGAAAGGCATGCTGGTGCTGTCGTTCGCGAACCTCGTCCTCACCGCGGTCATCGTGGGGGTGCTCGCATAACCATGATTGGAATCCTCAAAGGCATGGCGACGACGATGAAACACGCATTGGACGGGAAGACGTTCACGGTGGAGTACCCGGACGTCGCCCCCGAAGTCAGCCCCCGGTTCCGCGGGGTTCACAAGTTCTCCCAAGAGCGGTGCATCTGGTGCCGCCAGTGCGAGAACGTCTGTCCGAACGACACGATTCAGATCGTGCAGGACGACCAGCGGAACGGCGAGCAGTACAACCTCCACATCGGCCAGTGCATCTACTGCCGGCTCTGTGAGGAGGTGTGCCCGGTGGACGCGATTCTGCTCACGCAGAACTTCGAGTTCACCGCCGACACGAAAGACGACTTCGTGTACAACAAAGAGCAGCTGAAGAACGTCCCGTGGTACAAGGGCATCGACCCGCTCAGTTCGCGGGAGCCCGACCGCGGCGCGTGGATCGGCGAGGGCGACGGCGAAATCGACTACCAGTAGCGCCGCCCGCCGCTCAGCCGGCACGCCGCGGCTCGCTTTTCGCCTCGACGGCTCGACGGACGGTCGGGGAGCCGCCGCTAATTCGTTCACGTGGACGCGTCCGCGCGAACAGTCTCGAAACCTTCAAACGCCCTCCGACGGGAGTGTCGCGTAATGGTTGTAGAGACTATCGCGTTCGCGCTGTTCGCCCTCATCACCGTGGGCTGCAGCCTGGGCGTCGTCCTGGTCGAGGACGTGTGGCACTCCGCACTCCTGCTCGGGGGCGCCCTGTTGAGCGTCGCGGTGCACTACGTGAGGCTGCAGGCGGAGTTCAACGCCGCCATGCAGATCCTCGTCTACGTGGGCGGGGTGCTCATCCTCATTACGTTCGCCGTGATGCTCGTGCGGACCGACCGGAACGAAACCGATTCGGAGGTGATGCGGACGTGAGCCGCCGCGTGTCCACGCCGTCGCTGAAGCTCGGCTCGCACCTCGTCCCCGGCCTCGCGGCCGTCGCACTGTTCGTCGTGCTGGCGGTGGTGTTCCTCAGCTCGACGTTCCCGCTCGACGCCGCCCGGGGGTTCCCCGACGGCGCCGCCATCATCTCGAGTATCGGCTACGCGATGTTCAACATCGGCCGGGGCGACGTCGCCAGCGAAGGGTTCCTCGCCGTGTTCGAACTGGTCGACGTCGTGCTCGTCGCGGCGCTCACCGGCGCGGTGATGCTCGGCCGCACCGAGGCGGCCGGCGACGTCAAGACGGCGCTCACCGACGGCGGCCGCGACGTCGCCGACCGGCTCCGCGGAGGTGAGCGCTGATGGTGCCCGTCCAGTGGTACCTGGTGCTCGCCGCAGCCGTGTTCTGCATCGGCGTGTTCGGGCTGCTCACCCGGCGGAACGCGCTGCTGTTCTTGATGTCGGTCGAACTGATGTTGAACGCCGCGAACATCAACTTCGTCGCGTTCTCGCAGTACTGGGGGAACGTGACCGGGCAGACGTTCGCGCTGTTCACGATGACGCTCGCGGCGGCCGAAGTCGCGGTCGGCATCGGCATCGTCCTGGTGCTGTACCGGAACTTCAGCGGCGTCGACGTGACGTCCCCGACGACAATGAGGTGGTAAGATGGCAGGTGTATTCGATTTCGCGCCGGCGATCGTCGCGCTCCCGTTCGTGTCGTTCCTGATCGCGCTGGGCTCGGCCATCTGGGGTCGGGACCTGCTGCCGAAGGGCGGCGCCATCCCGGGCATCGCGGCGACCGCGGGCTCACTGGTGCTGTCGATCGCCGTCTTCCTCACCGTGAGCGGCGGCGAAGTGTACGACGAGACGCTGTACACGTGGGCGGCCGCCGACGGCGTCGAGCTGTCGTTCGGTCTGCTGCTCGACCCGCTCGCGGCGATGATGCTCGTCATCGTCTCGACGATCGCGCTGCTCGTCCACGTGTTCTCGCTCGGCTACATGAACGACGAGAACGAGACCGGGCTGCCGCGGTACTACGCCGGGCTCGGGCTGTTCACGGCGTCCATGCTGGGGTTCGTCGTCGCCGACAACCTCCTGATGGCGTTCATGTTCTTCGAGCTGGTGGGGCTGTGCTCGTACCTCCTCATCGGCTTCTGGTTCCGCGAGGACGCGCCGCCGAGCGCCGCGAAGAAGGCGTTCTTGGTCACCCGGTTCGGTGACTACTTCTTCCTCGTCGGCGTCGCCGCGGTGTTCGCGACGTTCGGCACGGCGCAGTTCGCCGGCGAACACGCCTTCCCGCACCTCGCAGAGCAGGCGGTGTCCGGCGAGGTGCCGGCGCAGGTGACGACGTTCTTCGGGCTGGACCCGCAGGCGTGGTTCACGGTCGTCGGGCTGCTCGTGCTCGGCGGCGTCGTCGGGAAGTCCGCGCAGTTCCCGCTGCACACCTGGCTCCCCGACGCGATGGAGGGTCCGACCCCGGTTTCGGCGCTCATCCACGCGGCGACGATGGTGGCGGCCGGCGTCTACCTCGTCGCCCGGATGTACGGCTTCTACGCGGTGTCGCCGACGGCGCTCGCGGTCATCGCGCTCATCGGCGGCTTCACGGCGCTGTTCGCGGCGACGATGGGCGTCGTGAAACGCGAAATCAAGCAGGTGCTCGCGTACTCCACCATCAGCCAGTACGGCTACATGATGCTCGCGCTCGGCGCGGGCGGCTACGTGGCCGCGACGTTCCACCTGCTCACGCACGCCTTCTTCAAGGCGCTGCTGTTCCTCGGCGCCGGCTCGGTCATCATCGCGATGCACCACAACGAGAACATGTGGGACATGGGCGGCCTGAAAGACCGGATGCCCGTCACCTACTACGCGTTCCTCTCCGGGTCGCTCGCGCTCGCCGGCATCGTTCCGTTCGCCGGCTTCTGGTCGAAAGACGAGGTGCTGTACGAGGCGCTCGTCCACGGCCTCGGCACCGCCGGCGGCCTCGGCACGGTGTTCCTCGTCGCGTACGCGTTCGGCCTCATCGCCGTGTTCTTCACCGGCTTCTACACGTTCCGGATGGTGTTCCTCACCTTCCACGGCGACGCCCGCACCGGGCAGGCGGAGGACCCGAAGCCGGTCCGGTGGAACGTGAAGGCGCCGCTCGCCGTCCTCGGCGTGCTCGCCGCCACAATCGGCCTCGTCAACATGACGCCGGTCGCGGAACTCACCGGCGCGCACATCGAGTTCCTGCACCAGTGGCTGCAGGGGCCGGCTGAGTCCGCGGTCATGGAGGGGCTGTCCGCCGAGCACTACCACCACTTGCTGCACGAGGTGAACCCGGCGCACGTGACGGCCGCGGGGCTGTCGCCGCTGCTGCCGGGCGCCGTGTCGCTGCTGCTCGCGCTCGGCGGCGTCGGCCTCGCGTACAAGCTGTACGCGGTCCCGACGCCGGAGGAGCACACCGACAAGCTCGGCTCCGTGAAGGACCTGCTGTACGACAACTACTACCAGGACGAGTTCCAGGTGTACCTCGCCCGGAACGTCGTGCTGCCGCTGTCGGCCGCCGCGGACCGGTTCGACCAGGGCGTCGTCGACGGCGTCGTCAACGCCGTCTCGCGCGTCAGCCTCTCGGGCGGGTCGCGGCTCCGCCGCGTCCAGACCGGCGTCGTCAGTAACTACGCGACGCTGCTGACGCTCGGCCTGACCGCGCTGCTGCTTGCGTTCGGTCTCTACGAGGGGTGGTTGCTATGATCGCTGGCCCAATCGAAGCACTCATCGGATTCACGTTCGTCGCGGCGCTCGTCACGCTGTTGGCGCCCGACGAATACGCCGGGAAACTGGCGTTCCTGCTCAGCCTCCCCCCGGTCGCGGGGGCGGCGTATCTGTGGTCGCAGTTCGACGCGACCGGGAACGCGCTGCTCGGCGGCAGTATCGCATTCAAGTCGCAGGTGACGTGGCTCGAAGTGTCGGGCTACACGCTCCAGTGGTTCGTCGGCCTCGACGGCATCAGCCTGCCGCTGCTCGTGCTGACGACGCTGCTGACGACGCTCGCCATCGTCTCCGCGTGGACGCCCATCGACACTCGGCAGAGCCAGTTCTACGGCCTGATGCTGTTCATGGAGGCGAACCTGCTCGGCGTGTTCACCGCGCTGGACTTCTTCGTCTGGTTCGTCTTCTGGGAGGCCGTGCTGGTCCCGATGTACTTCCTCATCGGCGTCTGGGGCGGCCCGCGCCGGAAGTACGCCGCCATCAAGTTCTTCGTCTACACGAACATCGCGAGCCTCGTCATGTTCATCGGGTTCATGGCGCTCGTGTTCAACCTCGACGTGTCGAGCTTCGGGATGCCCGCCATCGCGATGGCGCTCCGTGACGGCGCGCTCGACGGGTTCTTGGGGCTGACGCCGACGGCGCTGAAGACCGCCGCGTTCGCCGCCATGTTCGCCGGGTTCGCCGTGAAGGTGCCCGTCGTCCCGTTCCACACGTGGCTGCCGGACGCCCACGTCGAGGCGCCGACGCCGGTGTCCGTGATGCTGGCCGGCGTCCTGCTGAAGATGGGGACGTACGCGCTGCTCCGTTTCAACTTCACGATGCTGCCCGACGTCGCGAACCAGTACGCCGGGCTCATCGCCATCTTCGCCGTCGTCTCCGTCATCTACGGCGCGATGCTCGCGCTCGCCCAGCAGGACCTCAAGCGCATCGTCGCGTACTCCTCCGTGTCGTCGATGGGGTACGTCATCCTCGGACTCGTCGCGTACAACACGTGGGGGGTCGGCGGCGCCACCTTCCAGATGGTGGCGCACGGCCTCATCTCCGGGCTGATGTTCATGGCGGTCGGCGTCATCTACAACGTCACCCACACCCGGATGGTCGGCGACATGAGCGGGATGGCCGACCGGATGCCGGTCACCGTCGGCATCCTCATCGCCGGCGCGTTCGGCTACATGGGGCTGCCGCTGATGGCCGGCTTCGCCGGCGAGTTCTTCATCTTCAAGGGCGCGTTCGCGTCGACGGTGCTGCCGTCGGCGCCGCTGTTCACGGCCGCCGCGATGTTCGGCATCGTCATCGTCGCCGGCTACCTGCTGTACGCGATGCAGCGCACCCTGTTCGGTGAGTTCAGCCTCGAAACCGACTACGAGGTGACGCGGGCCGACCTGCACGACACGCTGCCGCTGGCGGTGCTGCTGCTGTGCACCATCTGGCTCGGCGTCGCCCCCGAGACGTTCTTCAACATGATCACGGACGCAGTGGTTCCGATTCTCGGAGGTGGTGCCTGATGGCGCTCCCCGAGTGGACGGCGCTCGCTCCCGCGATCACGCTCGGCGTCACGGCGCTGGTGCTGCTCGTCGTCGACACCGTCAACCCGGACGACTCGAACCCGGCGGTGCTCGCCGCGGTCGCCGCGGTCGGGTCGCTGACGTCGCTCGGCTTCACCGGCTGGTTCCTGTCGGCCGGCACCGGCCAGCCGAGCACCGGCGGCGCCATCACGCTGTTCGCCGACGCCATCGTCGTCGACGGCATGGCGCTGTTCTTCCAGGCCGTGTTCGCCTCCGTGACGGCGCTCGTCGTCGTCGCGAGCTACGACTACCTGCGCGGCCGGCAGTACCAGGCGGAGTTCTACAGCCTCGTGCTGTTCGCCGCCTCCGGGATGGCGGTGATGGCGACCGCGAACTCCCTGGCGACCGCGTTCGTCGCCCTGGAGCTCGCGTCGCTGCCGTCGTACGCGCTCGTCGCGTTCCTCAAGCACAACAAGGGGAGCGTCGAAGCCGGGCTGAAGTACTTCCTCATCGGCGCGCTCTCCTCTGCGGTGTTCGCGTTCGGCATCTCGCTGGTGTACGCTGCGACCGGGAGCCTGCTGCTCTCTGACGTCGCCACGGCGCTCGCAGAAGTGGAAGCCGGCGGCGGCCTCGCCGGCGTCGCGGCGGTCGGCGTCCTGATGGTCGCCGGCGGCGTCGCGTTCAAGACCGCCTCCGTCCCGTTCCACTTCTGGGCGCCGGAGGCGTACGAGGGCGCGCCCGCCCCGATTTCGGGCTTCCTGTCGTCGGCGTCGAAGGCGGCCGGGTTCGCGCTCGCGTTCCGCGTGTTCACGGTCGGATTCACGACGGCCACCGGCACGCCGATTCCGGCCATCGACTGGGTGCTGCTGTTCCAGGTGCTCGCCGTCGTCACGATGACGCTCGGTAACTTCGCGGCCGCGACCCAGGAGAACGTCAAGCGGATGCTCGCGTACTCCTCCATCGGCCACGCCGGCTACGCGCTCATCGGGCTCGCCGCCTGGACCGGCGGCGCCGCCGGCGCGAACGCGCTCGGCGCGTCGATGGCGCACCTGCTCGTCTACGGCTTCATGAACACCGGCGCGTTCCTGTTCGTCGCGCTCGCGGAACACTGGGGGGTCGGCCGGACCTTCGAGGACTACGCCGGGCTGGCGAAGAAGGCGCCCGTCGCGAGCGTCGCGATGACCGTCTTCATGTTCAGCCTCGCGGGGCTGCCGCCGTTCGGCGGCTTCTTCTCGAAGTACTTCCTGTTCATGGGCGCCATCCAGACCGGCTTCTGGTGGCTTGCAGCGGTCGGCGCCGTCAACTCGGCGCTGTCGCTGTTCTACTACAGCCGCGTCGTGAAGGCGCTCTGGATCGACGAGCCCGCCGCCGAGCGCGAACTCGGCGGCACCCCGACGGCGCTGTACGCCGCGGTCATCTTCGCCGGCGTCGGCACCGTCCTGCTGCTCCCGGCGTTCGGCCCGGTCATCGAGACCGCGCAGGCCGCCGCCGCGGCGCTCATCGGCTGACCCGCCGCGGTTCCGCTCTCCCGTTCGGTTCGTTCTGTTTCCGTCCGTTTCGCTCCGTTCCCGTTCGCCCCGTCTCGGAGGACGGTAGGGTTTTCCCGGCGCGTCCCACAGACACGCTGTGATGCGACGGCTCGTGCTCGGCTGCGGCACCGTCGGCCACGACATCGTGGAGTCGCTGGTCGGCCAGTCCGGCCGGCTCCACGTCGTGACCGCCGACAGCGGCCGGGCGACCGCGCTGCGCGACGAGAACGTCAGCGCCGTCGAGGCCGACCCGTCCGACCCGTCGAACTACCCGGACCGGGCGGACGTCGTCGTCGTCGGCGGAAGCAGCGCCGCCGTCAACGTCGCGGCGACGCGGAACGCGCGGCGCCGCTACCCGGACGCGTTCGTCCTGGCGTACGCCGGCGACGACGCCGACGACGCTGACTTGGCGGCGCTCGACGACGACGCTGACCGCGTCGTCGACCCGGTGGCGCGGACGTCAGAGCGCGTGCTGGCGGCGGCGACCGGCGAGCACGCCAGCCGGATGCGGCGGCTGCTCCGCGCGCTCCGGTCGGTCCCCGGGAAGCTCGCGGTGATGGCGCACGACAACCCCGACCCGGACGCAATCGCGTCCGCGGTCGCGCTGGTCAGGCTCGCGTCGTTCGCCGGCGTCGACGCCGAGCCGTGCTACTACGGCGACATCTCCCACCAGGAGAACCGGGCGCTCGTGAACCTGCTCGGCATCGAGATGCGGCAGCTCGACCCGGACGCCGACCCGCGCGAGGAGTTCGGCGGCTTCGCGCTCGTCGACCACTCCCGGCCCGGCGTCAACGACAGCCTCCCGGAGGACGTCCGGCCGGCGGTCGTCGTCGACCACCACCCGCCGCGTCAGCCCGTCGCCGGCGGCTTCATCGACCTGCGGTCGGAGGTCGGCGCCACCTCCACGCTCCTCGCGGAGTACCTCGACCGGTTCGGCGTCGACCTCGACGAGACGACGGCGACCGCGCTGCTGTACGGCGTCCGAATCGACACGAAGGACTTCACGCGGGAGGTGTCCGAGGCGGACTTCGACGCGGCCGCGTACCTGCTGCCGCACACCGACAAGTCGGTGCTCGAACGGGTGGAGTCGCCGAGCGTGAGCGCCGAGGTGCTCGACGTGCTGGCGCGCGCAATCGAGGAGCGCGAACAGCGCGGCTCCGCCGTCGCCTCCTGCGTCGGCGAACTCCGCGACCGCGACGCGCTCGCGCAGGCCGCAGAGCAGCTGTTGAACATGGAGGGCGTGAACACGACGCTGGTGTACGGCTACCGCGACGGCGTCGTCTACGTCTCCGGGCGGACCCGCGGCGCCGACGTCGACCTCGGCGAGACGCTCCGGGACGCGCTCGACCAGATCGGCTCCGCCGGCGGCCACGCCGACATGGCGGGCGCGCAGGTCCCGCTCGGCATCCTCGCGGACGTCGAGGACGGCTCGAAGGAGACGCTCACCGACGTCGTCCGCGACATCATCGCCGGCCGGTTCTTCGAGACGCTCGAAGACGCCCCGGCGGCGCCGACCCCGGCGGCCGACCGCGCAGTCACCTTCCCCGAGGAGGACTGACGGCCGCGGTTCGGGCGGCTCCGGGCGGCCGCGACGCGCTGCTCCGTACGGAAACCATTACCGTCGTCGGGGCCGTCTCTCCGGCACGTGATGAGTGACTCCGGGTACGCGGTGTCGCGGCCGACGGTCGACGAGTACATGACTCGGGACGTCGCGACGGTGTCGCCGGACGACTCGGTGCGGGAGGTCGCAGAGCGCATCGCAGAGAGCGACGAGCACAACGGCTTCCCGGTCACCGACGGCCGAACCGTCGTCGGGTTCGTGTCGGCGCGCGACCTGCTGTTGGCGGACGAGGACGCGAGGCTGTTCACGGTGATGACCGACGACATCATCGTGGCGCACCCGGACATGAAGGTGAACGACGCGGCGCGCGTGATTCTGCGGTCCGGCATCCAGAAGCTCCCGGTGGTGGACGACGCCGGAAACCTCGTCGGCATCATCTCGAACACGGACGTCATCCGCAGCCAGATCGAGCGGGCGACCCCGGAGAAGGTCGGGAAGCTGATGCGGACGCTCGAGGAGATTCACGGCATCGAGGTGGACGAGGAGCGCCGCACCGTCGACCTGTCCGAACTGGTGCCGACGCAGGCGCGCGTGTACGCCGACGAACTGGAGGGGCGGCGGTACGAACTGGAACGCGGCCTCTCGGAGCCGCTGGTCGTCATCGACAACGACGGGACGCTGGTGCTCGCCGACGGCCACCACCGCGTGAAGGCGGCCGCGCGGCTCGACGTCGACGAGATGGACGCGTACGTCATCGTCATCGACGACGCCGTCGACCTCGGGATGCTGAAGACCGCGGAGAAAGAGGGGCTCGAAACCATCGACGACATCGACGTCGTCGACTACGCGCGCCACCCGCTGGTGGAGACCACGAAGCGGTTCCAGGAGTAACCCGGAGCGGCGGCGCGCAGGTCAGGCGGGTCGTCTTCGGCTCACCGGTCGCCTGTCACTCGGTGTCGAACTCGGCTTTCCACGCCTCGACGAGGTCGACCGCGGCGTCCCGGTCGGCGACGGTTTCGTGGCGGTAGGCGGCGCCGTCTGCGGCCTGCTTCAGCCGGTCGACCCTGACCGTGTAGCCGCCGTCGGCGCGTTCGCGGAGCCGAATCGTGGCGTAGCCGTCGTCGCGCTCCCACTCCTCGTAGTCGCCGTCGGCGTCGACGGAGTCCCAGCTCATACGGACGCGTCGCCGCCGCGGCCCCTGAATCCGCCGGTTCGCGCCGCGGCGACGGCGCCGACCCCGGCGGTTCGCCGCACGGCGGTCACTCGTGGCCGGAGACGCGGACCGGCTCGTACGGCTCTTCGAGGTAGGCGACGTCGCTCGCCGTCAGCGTGACGTCGAGCGCTTCGACGGCGTCTTCGAGGTGTTCGACGCTCGTCGTACCGACGATGGGCGCGTCCACGCTGTCCTTCTGGAACAGCCACGCCAGCCCGATTTGCGCCATCTTCACGCCTTTCTCCGCGGCGAGCTCCTGGACGCGTTCGTTGACTTCGCGGCCGCCGCCCTCCAGGTACGGGTGTTCGCGGGCGTACGAGTCGCTCTTGCCGCGCGTCGTCGACTCGGCCTCTTCGTGGGGCCGGGCGAGCCAGCCGCGCGCGAGCGGCGACCACGGGATGACGCCGACGTTCTCCCGGTCGCACAGCGGAAGCATCTCGCGCTCCTCCTCGCGGTACAGGAGGTTGTAGTGGTTCTGCATCGTCACGAACCGTTCGAGCCCGAGGCGGTCGCTGGCGTGGAGCGCCTCCGCGAACTGGTGTGCCCACATCGACGACGCGCCGACGTACCGCGTCTTTCCGCGCCGGACCGCGTCGTCGAGCGCCCGCAGCGTCGTCTCGATGGGCGTGTCGTCGTCCCAGCGGTGCGTCTGGTAGAGGTCGACCGTCTCCATGCCGAGCCTGTCGAGGCTCGCGTCGAGTTCCTGCTCGATGGCTTTCCGCGACAGCCCGCCGGAGTTCCGGTTGTCCGGGTCCATCTGGAAGTAGCCCTTGGTGGCGACGACGAACCGGTCGCGGTCGTAGCCGTCGAGCGCCTCGCCGAGCACCCGCTCGGACTCGCCCGCCGAGTACATGTTCGCGGTGTCGAAGAAGTTCACGCCGAGGTCGATTGCGCGCTCTACCAGTTCCTTTCCCGCCTCCTCGTCGAGCACCCAGTCGCGCCAGTCCGGGTCGCCGAAGCTCATGCAGCCGAGACAGATCTTCGACACCTCCATGCCCGTGTCGCCGAGCGTCGTGTACTCCATGGGCGGCCGGACGGCCGGAGTCCCCAAAAACCCGGGCGTCCGTGAGCGGCCGGCGGCCGGGGACGGGAGCCGACGGAATTTCCGGCTTGACGGACGCGCCGCCTCACCGTTCAGCCGTCATGTGGGAAACAGGTCCCGACCGTGACGAACCGGAGTGGCGCGAAGTCCCGACGCCGTTCAGCCAGACGCTGTTCGACGTGGTCGACACGACCGACGGCCCGTACGCCATCGGCGCGGGCGGCACGCTGGTCGCCGACCGCGGCGACGGCTGGGAGGTCGTCCTCGACGACGGCCCGAACGCCCGCGAGAACCAGCTCCGCGCGCTCGACGTCACCGACGACGGGAAGCGCGTCTGGTTCCTCGGCTCGTCGGGCGCCGTCGGCATGTACGACGTCACCCAGCAGAAGAAGTACGACTACTCCTACCCGAAACAGAAGACGTCGACGTGGGAGGGAATCGCCGTCGCCGGCGAGTCCGGCACGGAGAAGGGGCTGATGGCGAACGGCTCCGGCGAAATCATGCCGTTCGTCATCGACGGCTTCGATGTCGACTGGGAGCAGGTCGCCACGCCGGCCGGGAAGGCCTCGAAGGTCGCCGCGCTCGCGGCGTCGTCCGACGGCGTCGGCTACGCCATCGACACCTCCGGCAACGCCTACCGAACCACCGAGGACGACGGCTGGAAAGACATCGGCATCGTCAACGCCCAGGTGAAGTTCTACGACGTCTACGCCGGACAGAACCGCGTCTACGTCGCCGGCGGCGACGGCCGACTGTACCGCCGCGACGACTCCTACCACGGCTGGACGCCGATTTCGGTGACCGACAAGACCGCGCTCCGCTCGTTCGACGTCGAACCCCACGACGACGGCAGCCGCGAGATGGTGGTGCTCGGCAACAGCGGCGCCATCTTCCACCGCACCGGCGACGAGCGCTGGGAGCGCGTGCACACCCCGGTGTCCGCCGACCTCTACTCGCTGTCGCTCGGCGAGACGGACGTCGCCGTCGGCGCCAGCGGCACCGTCGTCGAGCGCGCGGCCGCGCCGCGCCAGCACGGCACCAGCCCGGACGGCGACAACTTCGACGACACCGGCGAGAACCAGGACGCCGACCAGTATCAGGCGGGCGAATCCGGCACCTCGCGGCACGCCGACGACGGCGCGCCGAACGGGTCGTCGGGTGGCTCCTCGGGAGATGCGTCGGGCGGAACGTCGGGCGGAACGTCGGGAGATACGTCGGGGGGAACATCGGGTGATACGTCAGGCAGCACGTCGGGTGGCACGGCCGGCGGAACGTCGGACGGCTCGCCGAATTCGTCGGCTGACGGGTCACGGCAGTCGGGCTCCGGGTCGTCGACCGGCGGGGGGCAGCCGTCCGGACCGAACGCACGGGCGCTCGACGACCTGAGCGTCGAGCAACTGCGGCGGCTGAAGGGGAGCAGCGACGTCTACGTCTACCGCGACAGCGACGGGACCGACGAGGACGCGGCGCTGTTCGACGAGGACGAGTAGCGGCCGTCGTCGCGGACGCCCCGACTTCTTCGCGCTGCCCGCTCGGCCCGACGCGTCGCCCGGTGGTTCGTCCCCCTGTGGCGTGCCATCACCACCCAAATTATTATTCCGGATAGAAACCACTGTCCGGTATGGCAGTCAGCTACGAGGAGGCGGTGGCGGAGTTCGAGTGGGACATCCCGGACGACTACACGCTCCCGTCGGTCATCGAACGGCACGCCGACGAGTTCGGCGACCGCGTCGCCGTGACGTTCCTCGACGACGACGGCGCCCGCGAGCAGCGGACGTACGCGGACGTCCGCGACGACATGAACCGGTTCGCGAACGCGCTCGCGGACCGCGGCGTCGGCGAGGGCGACCGGGTCATGCACCTGTTCCCGCGGCACCCGGACGCGTTCGCGGTACAGCTCGGCGTCCTGAAACGCGGCGCGCTCGTCGTCCCGTGCTCGTCGATGCTGAAGCCGAAAGACATCGCGTTCCGCGCGTCGGACTGCGAGGCGACGACGGCGGTCGTCCACGCCGACCTCACCGACATGGTCGAGCCGGTCGTCGACGACACGCCGCTCGACCGACTCATCCGGCTCGGCGGCGACGACGCCGACGGTGCCGACGACGGAGCCGGCGACTGGGAGTCGTTCGCGGCGCTGCTCGACGGCGAGTCCACGAGCCACGACGGCCCCGACGTCGGCGCAGCCGACCCGATGAGCATCAACTACACGTCCGGGACGACCGGGCAGCCGAAGCCGGTGCTCCACAAGCACCGGTGGCTGCGCGCGTTCGAACTCGTGAACGCGCCGTACTGGTGGGGCGTCACCGCCGACGGCGAGTCCGCGCCCGGCAGCGACGGCGACGTCGACCTCTCGGAGGAGCTGCTGTGGGCGACCACCGGCACCGGCTGGGCGAAGTGGTTCTGGTCGCCGGTCGGCGTCGGCCTCACGGTCGGCGCGTCGCAGCTGCTGTACGACGGCGAGTTCGACCCGGACACGTTCCTCTCCGTGATGGAGGAGGAGGGCGTGACGCGGCTGTGCGCCGTCCCGACGCAGTACCGGATGTTCACGCAGACGGACCTCTCGGCGTACGACCTGTCGCTGACCGAGGCGGTGTCGGCCGGCGAGCCGCTGAACCGCGAACCCATCGAGGCGATGCAGGAGGCGTTCGGCATCACGCCGCGGGACGGCTACGGGCAGACGGAGACGGTCGCGCTCGTCACGAACTACCCCGGAATCGACGTGAAGGAGGGGTCGATGGGGAAGCCGACGCCGGGGCTCGGCACGACGCTCATCGACACCGAAGACGAGGAGCCGGTGGAGCCGGGGACGATCGGCGAAATCGCGGTGCCGGTCGACTGTCCCGGCATCTTCGACGGCTACTACGAGAAGCCGGCGCTCGACGAGAAGACGTTCGCCGGCGACTACTACCGCACCGGCGACCTCGCCCGCGTCGACGAGGACGGCTACCTGTTCTTCGAGGGCCGCGCCGACGACATCATCCTCTCGGCCGGCTACCGCATCGGCCCGTTCGAGGTCGAAGACGCGCTCGTCTCGCACGACGCCGTCGCGGAGGCGGCCGCGGTCGCGTCGCCGCACGAGGAGCGCGGGAACGTCGTGAAGGCGTACGTCGTCCTCGCCGACGGCCGCGACGGCTCCGAGGCGCTCACCGAGGAGCTCCAAGCGTACATGAAAGCCGAGACGGCGCCGTACAAGTACCCGCGAAGAATCGAGTACGTCGACGAACTCCCGAAGACGTCGTCCGGGAAGACGCGCCGCATCGAACTGCGGAAGCGCGAAGAGCGGAAGTTCGGCGAGTAAGCCGCCGGGCGCCGCCGCGTTCGGCTTCTGCCGCGTTCGGTTTCTCCCGGCGTCAGTAGACGTCGGCGTCGACGAGGGCGCGCCGGATGCGGTCGCGGAGGTCGAAGTCGTCGATGCCGGACAGCCGCGGGTACACCGTGACGACGGTCGGCGGGTCGACGAGCAGCACGGCCTCCGTCTCGGTGTCCACGTACACCTCGCGGTCGTAGTCGACGTCGACGTGGACCGACCGGTCGAGCAGCGCCGCCGCGTCGGGCGGGTCGCCGCCGACCCGTTCGCGCCACCGGTCGCGGGCGTGCCCGGAGAGGTGCGGCGCCGCGTCCCCGGCGTCGACGTCGAGGTCGTCGCCGAACGCCGCGCGGACCTCGTCGGCGACCCAGTCTTCGAGGAAGCGCCACGCGCCGTACTCGTCGGCGACGTTCACGACGTGCGCCGCGGCCGACTCGCCGTACAGGTCGCCCTCGACGAGGCTCGTGATGCCGCCGTCGGCGTCCAGCAGCGCGGTCTGGGTGGTGTCGTCGCCGTCGAGGTAGACGACGAGGCCGCGCGAGTCGACGCCGATGCGTCGGTCGTACCGCGAGAGGAAGCCGTGGGCGTCGTAGCGGCCGAGGCCGTTCCCGTTGGTGTCGACCGGCTCCGGGTCGTCGACCAGCACCGCCGCGAGCGCGTCGTCCGCAGACATCACCCGTCTGTCGGTGCCGAAGCCGGGAATACCTGCCGTCCCGGCGCGAAGCCGGAAGAAAACTTATCACGGACGCGGAACGTCGGCCCCGTATGGCATCCGAGCCCTCCATCGGCGACGACAGCGGCTGCCCGAAGTGCGGCCACACGGACGCGGAAGTCGGCACGATGTCGACGACCGGCGGCGGCCTCAGCAAAATGTTCGATATTCAGACAAATAAGTTCAAGGTGGTGTCGTGTACGAACTGCGGCTACTCCGAGCTGTACCGCGACGTCGGCTCCCGCGGCGGCGACCTCGTCGACGTGTTCCTCGGCTGATGGTCGAAGCCGCGGCGGCCGTCCTGCTGTTCGTGCTGTTCGGGGTGGGCGCGCCGCTCGTGCTGTACGCGCTGGTCCGCGAGGAACGCCGACGCGACGCGGAGACCGTTTCGGACCGCGAGTCGGCCGAGCGCGCCGCCCGGCGCGACGTCGACGACGACCGAACCGACCGCTGACGGCGCTGCCGAGCGAGGTTCGCGCGGCCCCGGCGGCGACCCGGCCACGCGCACTCGGTCCCGGGTCACCCTCAACGGTTTTGAGGGCGGCGTCCGACGCGGGAGTAATGGCTTCGACGGCCGGTCGACGCGAATGACGCTCTGGCTCCTCGGCGACCAGTTGTACCCGGAGGCCGCCCCGCTCCAGCGACACGACTCCGTCCTGCTGGTGGAGGCGCACGAGTTCGCCGACCGGCTGGCGTACCACCCGCAGAAGCTGACGCTGCTGTTCGCCGCGATGCGGCACGCCCGCGACGACCTGCGGGACCGCGGCGTCGACGTGACGTACCTGCGGGCGGCGACGTTCGGCGACGCGCTCGACGACTACTTCGCGGCGAACCCGGGCGCGTCGCTGACCGTGATGCGGCCGTCCAGCCACGGCGCCGCAGACCGGCTCCGCGAACTCGTCGAGTCGCGCGGCGGCAGCCTCTCGGTCGTCGCCTCGGACCTGTTCGTGACGACGCCGGCGGAGTGGGACCGGTGGACCGACGGCCGCGGCGACGGCTACCGCCAGGAGCAGTGGTACCGGCACGTCCGCCGGGAGACGGGCGTGCTGATGGACGGCGACGACCCGGTCGGCGGCGACTGGAACTACGACGAACAGAACCGCGAGACGCCGCCGGACGACTGGGACGCGCCGCCGCTGCCGACGTTCGAGCCCGACGACCTCACCCGCGAGGTCCACGCGTTCGTCACCGAGCGGTACGGCGACCACTGGGGCGACGCCGACCTCGACGGCTTCCCGTGGCCCGTCACCCGGTCGGAGGCGCTCGCCGCGCTCGACCAGTTCGTCGAGACGCGGCTCCCCGCGTTCGGGCCGTACCAGGACGCGATGCTGCAGGGGGAGTGGGCGCTCGCGCACTCGCTGCTGTCGCCGGCGCTCAACCTCGGCCTGCTCCACCCGCGGGAGGTGGTCGACGCCGCGACGGCCGCCTACCGCGACGGCGACGCGGACGTCCCGCTGCAGTCCGTCGAGGGGTTCGTCCGGCAGCTACTCGGCTGGCGCGAGTTCATGCGGCACGCCTACCGGGAGGCGATGCCGGGGCTCGCCGACGCGAACCAGCTCGGCCAGGAGCGCGACCTCCCGCCGCTGTACTGGACCGGCGACACCGACATGGCGTGTCTCTCCGCGGCCGTCGGGCACGTGCGGCGGCGCGGCTACGCTCACCACATCGAGCGGCTGATGGTGCTGTCGAACTTCGCGCTGCTGTACGGCGTCGACCCGGCGGCGCTCAACAGGTGGTTCCACCTCGGCTTCGTCGACGCGTTCCACTGGGTGACGACGCCGAACGTCGTCGGCATGGGGAGTTTCGGGACGGACCTGGTCTCCTCGAAGCCGTACGCGGCGTCCGCGAACTACGTGAACCGGATGAGCGACCACTGCGCGTCCTGCCCGTACGACCCGGACGAGACGACCGGCGAGGACGCCTGCCCGTTCAACAGCCTCTACTGGGACTTCCTGCGCGAACACGAGGAAACGCTGCGCGGCACCGGCCGGATGGGGCTCGTCTATCACCACGTCGACGACAAAGACGACGCTGAGTGGCGCGCCATCCGCGACCGCGCCGCCGACGTCAGGGCCGACGCCGCGAACGGCGACCTCTAAGCGTCGCTTCGGCCGTGGCTGTGGCCGTCGTCGCCGTCGTCGCCATGGCTGTGTCCGTGGCCGTCACTCTCGTCGCTGTGGCCGTCGTCGTCGTGGCTTTCGTCGTCGCCGTTCTGGCTGCCGTCGGCGACGAGCGAGAGGACGCGGACGCGCTGCACCTCGTCGAAGTCGCGGAGCCGGTAGACGAGTTCGCGGACGCGGGCGGCGTCGCCGGCGCAGAAGGCGGTTTCGAGACACCAGCCCTCCCGGTGGACGTGGCTCGTCGTCGTGATGACGTCCTGGTAGTCGTGCTGGACGCGGTGGAGTTGGCCGACCACGTCGTCGTGGAGGTAGTCGTAGGCGACGACGGCGGTGACGTCGCCGGCGGCGTCTTCGAGCCGCGTGTGGCGCTCGACGTACTCCTGCATCGCTTCGCGGACGGCGCGCGACCGCGAGTCGAACCCCTCCGCGTCGGCGACGTCGTCGAACGCCGCGAGCACGTCGTCCGGGACGTTCAGGCTGGTCCGCATGCCTCCTCCTCCGTGCCGCCGCCGGTTCGGCGTTTCGGTATTACCGACCCGGCGATTCGGTCATAACAGCCGTTTTCCGTCGGTGCCGCCGACGGTCCGTCGTGATTCACGACGTCGCTCCCGGCTTACTCGTCGGCGCGCTGGCGCTCGGCGCGGTCCACGGCGCCGAACCGGGCCACGGCTGGCCCGTCGCCGCCGCGTACGCCTTCGACCGCACGAACAGCTGGCTCTCCGGGCTCGCCGCCGGCCTCGTCATCGGCGTCGGCCACCTCGTCTCCAGTCTCGCGGTCGTCGGCGTCTTCTTCCTCCTCAAGACGCAGATACCGATGGACGGCCTCTCCGACCCGCTGCACGTGCTCGGCGTCGCCATCGGGTCCCCGATCGGCGTCTTCGCCGGCGTCCTCCTCGTCCTGCTCGGCGTCCGCGAGTACCGCGGCGGCGGGCACTCGCACGGCCACGACGACCAGCACTCACACGGCCACTCGCACGGCCACGGAGACGGCCAGAACCATTCACACGGCGACGCGTCGGCGGACGAGCAGCCGGCGGACGGCCCCGGCCGCCTGCACCGCGACGTCGACGTCGCTCACTCGCACAGCCACGACGGCCACGGTGACGGCGGCCACGGCGACGACTCCGGCCACCATACCCACGACCACGACGACCATGGCCACACCCACGACGACCACAGCCACCACGACCACTCGCACGGAGACGGCGGCGTGTTCGGGCGGCTGACCGCGGCGCTCCCGTTCGTCGGCGGCGACGAGAGCGATTCCAGCCACGGCCACGACCACGACGCGCTGTCGGCGGACGACGGCCTGTACGGCATCGCGGTCTCCGCGTTCGTGCTCGGCTTCGCCCACGAGGAGGAGTTCGAAATCATCGCCATCTGCGCCGGGTCACAGCACTGTCTCGGGCTGATGCTGGCGTACGCCGGCACCGTCGTCGGCGTCATCACCGCGCTCACGCTCCTGCTCGTCGCCGGCTACACGCGCTTCGAAGACCGGATGGACCGCTACTCCGAGCACTTCCCCACGGTGTCGGCGGTCGTCCTCGTCGCCATGGGCGTCGGCTTCCTGCTCGGCGTGCTCTGAGGCGTCCGGCGACGCGCCGTCCGACGACGCGCCGTCACCGGAGCCAGCCGAACAGCCGGTACCGGTCGTCCGGGTCGTACCGCCGGAACAGCAGGCTGTTCGCCAGCACCGACACCGACGAGAACGCCATCGCCGCGGCGGCGAGCACCGGCTGGAGCAGGCCGAGCGACGCCAGCGGAATCATCGCGGTGTTGTAGCCGAGCGCCCAGAACAGGTTCTGCTTGATCTTCGCGAGCGTCCCCTCCGAGACGTTGATGGCCTTCACGACGTCGAGCGGGTCCGACCGCATCAGCGTCACGTCGGCCGCCTCGATGGCGACGTCGGTGCCGGAGCCGATGGCGACGCCGACGAACGCCGCGGCGAGCGCCGGCGCGTCGTTGACGCCGTCGCCGACCATCATGGCGCGCGACCCGTCCGCCTGAATCGCCTCGACGGCGTCGGCTTTGTCCGACGGCAGCACGCCGGCGCGGACGTTCTCCTCGTCGACGCCGACCGACTCCGCGACGGCGCGGGCGGTGCGTTCGTTGTCGCCGGTAATCATGTGGACGTCGACGCCGCGGTCGCGGAGCGCGGCGACGGCGTCGCGGGCGCTCGGCTTCACCTCGTCCGCGACCGCGAGCACGCCGAGCAGTTCGCCGTCGAGCGCGACCAGCATCGCCGTCTTCCCCTCCGACTCCAGTTCCGCCATCGCGTCGAGCGCCGGCGCCGGGTCGACGTCGTCCGCGCGGAGCAACTCGGGCTTCCCGACGACGACGGTGCCGTGCTCCGTCCGGGCGCGGATGCCCTTCCCGGAGACGTTCTGGAGGACGTCGAGGTCGCCAGCGTCGACGCCGCGGTCGCGTGCGCCGGCGACGACCGCCTCCCCGATCGGGTGTTCGCTGCCGCTCTCGGCGGTCGCGGCGACGGCGAGCAGGAACTCCTCGGTGACGGCTCCGGCGGCCGCGGCGTCACCGTCGCCGTCGACGTTGCGGTCGCGGTCCTGGCCGGCCGACGCGCCGTCCGCGGCGTCGTCGGTCGTCGCCGCGGCGCCGTCGGTCGCCGGCGCGACGACGCGGGCGTCGGTCAGCGTCATCTCGCCTTTCGTCAGCGTCCCGGTCTTGTCGAAGACGACCGCGTCGACGTCCTTGACGCGTTCGAGCACGTCGCCGCCCTCGAACAGGACGCCGTGCTGGGCGCCGATGCTGGTGCCGACCATCGTCGCCGCCGGCGTCGCCAGGCCGAGCGCGCACGGGCAGGCGATGAGGACGGCGGAGGCGAACACGAGCACCGCGAACTCGGTGGCGCCGACCGCCGCCGGGCCGCCCGCGGCGAGCCCCCACAGCGGCAGGCCGCCGACGAACGACGCGAGCGCCTCGGGCGCGAGGAACCAGACGGCGCCCCACAGCAGCGCGTTGCCGATGACGGCCGGGACGAAGTACGCCGAGATGCGGTCCGCGAGGTTCTGAATCTCGGGCTGGCGCGACTGCGCCTCCTTCACGCGCTGGACGATCTGCTGGATGGCGGTCTCCTCGCCGACCTTCGTCGCCTCGACGACCAGCACGCCGTTTTCGTTCACCGTGGAGCCGATGACCTCGTCGCCCGGCTCTTTCGTCACCGGGACGGACTCGCCGGTCACCATCGACTCGTTCACGGCGGATTCGCCCTCGCGGACGACGCCGTCCGTCGGGATTTTCTCGCCCGGCGTCACCTTCAGCCGGTCGCCGACGGCGACGTCTTCGAGCGGCACTTCCTCCTCCGTCCCGTCGTCGCGGACCACGGTCGCGGTGTCCGCCTCCATTTCGAGCAGCGAGCGGAGCGCGGCGCTCGCCTGGCTCTTCGAGCGGGCTTCGAGGTAGTTCCCGAGCGTGATGAACACGAGGATGAGCGCCGCGGTGTCGAAGTAGAGGCCGGCCTGCGGGAGCGCGCCGACGAGCGCGAGCACGGAGTAGCCGTACGCCGTCGACGACCCGAGCGCGATGAGGACGTCCATGTTGGCGCGGCCGTTCACGACGACCGCCTTGTACGCGTTCTCGTAGAACTCGCGGCCGAGCGCGTACTGTACCGGCGTCGCCAGCGCGAACGCGACCCAGCCGAACGGCAGCGCCGTCCCCGGGACGTGCTCCGGGAGCGTCCCCGCCGCGAACAGTTCGAGCAGCAGCATCGCGACCAGCGGCGTCGCCAGCGCGGCGCCGAACAGCGTCAGCCGGCGCTGCCGCGCCAACTCCGCCTCGCGGGCGGCGTCCCGGCGCTCGTCCGCGTCCCCGTCGCCGCCCTCACGAATCGGCTCGTAGCCGGCGTCCTCGATGGCGTCGTACACCGACGACAGCCGGGTCGCCGCCGGGTCGTACCGGACGGTCGCCTCGTCCGTCGCGAAGTTCGCGTCCACCGAAATCACGCCCGGCAGCGACCCGACCGCGTCCTCGATGGTGGCAGAGCAGTTCGCGCAGGTCATCCCGGTGACGCCGACCGTGACGGACTCCGCAACCGGGTCGTAGCCGGCGGACTCGATGGCGTCGTAGACGTCGGCGAGCGACGCCCGTTCCGGGTCGTACTCGACGGTGGCCTCGTCGGTGGCGTAGTTCGCGTCTGCCGAGACGCCGTCGAGCCCCTCCAGCGCGTCCTCGATGGTGGCCGAGCAGTTCGCGCAGGTCATCCCGCGCACCTCGACTGTCACTCTGTGCGTGTCGATCATTACGAACAGATACGTGCTCCCCGTTCAAGCGGCTTTCCACTGTTCCGATTCAGTGAACCCGCGGTTCGACTTCGGAATCCAGGGGTGATACTGAGAAATTTCTTCGAATCCAAACCGGGCGGCGCGCAGAGAACCGGGACCGTAACGGGCATCAAGCCGCGGCTCCAACGAACGGCTATGTCGACGACACTCACCATCAGCGGCATGACCTGCGGCGGCTGTGAGGACTCCGTCGAGACGGCGCTCAGCGAGGTCGACGGCGTCACGTCGGTGTCCGCGGACCACGAAGCCGACTCGGCGACCGTCGAGGGCGACGCCGACCCGCTCGACCTCGTCGCCGCCGTCCCGGAGCCGTACGAAGTCGAATCGACGCAGTAACGCCACCGCCCCGCTCGGCTGACTCCGCTGATTCCGCTGGTTCTGCTGAGTCGGCCGATTCTGCTGACCCGGCCGATTCGGCGGAGTCGGCCGATTTTGCGAGCTCTGGCCGCTCGCGCCGGTCAGCGCCCCATCGTGTAGAACTCCTCGTTCGGCCGCCAGTCCGCGAACGTCGCCAGCCTGTTGCTGAGGTTGAAGAAGGCGGCGACGGCGCCGATATCCCACACCTCCTCCCGCGAGTAGCCCGCCTCGACCAGCATGTCGAGGTCGTCGTCGGTGACGGCGTCCGGCTCCTCCGTCAGCTTCACCGCGACCTCCAGCATCGCCATCCGCTCGTCGCTGACGTCGGCGGTGCGGTGGTTCGACACCAGTTGGTCTGCGAGCTTGGGGTCCTTCGCGTAAATCCGGACGAGCGCCCCGTGGGCGACGTTGCAGTAGAGGCAGTGGTTCCGCCCGGAGACGGCGACGATTATCATTTCGACCTCCTCGCGGTCGAGGGCGGTGTCGTCGACGAGCGCGTCGTGGTACGCCACGAACGCCCGGAAGTGGCTCGGCCTGTACGCGAGCGCCGCGAACACGTTCGGCGTGAACCCGGCGCGGTCCGCCTCCTCGGCGATTCGGTCACGGAGGTCCGCCGGCAGGTCGTCGTAGTCCGGCACCGGGAATCGGCGCTGCGCGTCGTCGTTCAGGGTCGGCGACTGGGAGTCTGTCACGACTCCGCGTTCGCCGACGGACAGCATAAAACTCGGCTCCGGACGGCCGGCCGAGTCGGCCGGCAGCCGTCTACACGACGCCGAAGGCGAGCGCGGCCGCGGCGGCGACGGCGAACACGCCGAGGCCGAACAGCCCGAGGTTCCAGGCGGTGCTGTCCGCGCGCGTCAGATTCAGCGACCACTCGTACGGGTACGGCCACAGGAAGTTCACGCCGGAAGGCGTGATGACGTCGCCGGCGAGGTGCGCCGTCACCGACCCGAAGCCGAGCAGGAACCCGAACGCCGGCATCGACAGCCCCGCCGGCACCGCCACCGAGAACACCGGTTCGAGCAGCGTCGCGGCGTAGCCGAACGCGGCGCCGACCGCGGCGGCGAACAGCAGCGAGTGCGTCGGGCCGCGGTGCGGAACGCCCGGGACGCGGTGGTCGACGTCCGGCAGCATCGCGAGGTACAGCATCGTCGCCCCGGTGAGGAACGCGAGCGCGCCGTAGCCCGCCGTCACGAGCCAGTAGCCGACCGGCGCGAACAGCAGCAGCGACACTCCCAGGTGGCCCTTCCGGTACACGCCGTCCGCTTCGCGGCCCCCGCGTAAATGCACTCGGGGTCCGGTCGGTTTCGGGCTGTACTCGGACCGCGCTCGCCCCGGCGACGGCGGGTCCTACTGGTTCCAGGCGGCCGAATCCGGGTCGATGAGGCGGTTCTCGTCGAGGTCGTCGATGCGGGCGAGCGCGTCGTCGTCGAGGGTGAGCGACTGGGCTTCGTAGTTCGCGCCGACGTGGTCGCCGGTCCCCTTCGGGATGGGGACGAGCGTCTCCTGTGCGAACGCCCACGCGAGACAGACGGCGGCGGGCGAGGCGTCGTGTTCGTCGGCGACGTCGACGATGACCGGGTCGTCGAGCAGGTCGCCCTGGCCGAGCGGCGAGTAGCAGACGAGCGCGTGGCCGTGCTGACGGGCGTACCGCCGGAGTTCACCCTGCCGGAACCGCGGGTGACACTCCACCTGGTGGGCGGCGACCGGCGCGTCCAGCCGGTCGAGCGCCTCGTCGAGCAGCCGCGGCGTGAAGTTCGACAGGCCGACGTGGTCGGTGACGCCGTCGTCGTACAGTTCGTCCATCGCGCGGAGCGTCCCGTCCGGGTCGTACGCACCGGTCGGCCAGTGGACGTACAGCAGGTCGACGGAGTCGACGCCGAGCCTGTCAAGCGAGGCGTTCGCGGTGCGCTTGGCGTCGTCGTACGCGAGGTTCTCCGGGTGAATCTTCGTCGCGACGACGACGTCGTCGCGGTCGACGCTGCTCCGCCGGATTCCCTCGCCGACCGCCTCCTCGTTGTCGTACATCTGCGCCGTGTCCACGAACCGGTAGCCGACGTCGAGCGCCGCGGCGACGGTGTCCGCGCACTGCTCGAAGTCGTCGTTGCCGGAGGTGCCGAGGCCGAGCGGCGGCAGGTCGAGACCAGTCATGGCACGAACTGGGGGCGGCGCCGGCAAAAACCCGCGGCTTACAGCGCAGACTCGATTTTCGCGCTGATCTTCTCGTACGTCGGCGAGACGTACTCGCCGTTCACCAACACCCACGGCGTTCCCTGCACGCCCGCCTCGGTGCCGCGCTGCTTGTCGGCTTCCACCACCGGCCGGTACGTCCCGCTGGTGCCGTCTTGAATCACGGTACACGGCTCCAGGTCGACCGCTTCGGCGGCGGAGCCGAGCAGGTCCGTCGAGTAGCTGTCCTGGTTCTCGAACAACTGGTGGGCGAAGTCGAAGAACGCCGCGTCGTCAGCGGCGTCCTGGACGCTCCGCGCGGCGCTGGCGGCCTCCCACGCCCACTCGCGCACCGGAATCGGCCAGTCGTGGTGCTCGAACAGGATGGTGCCGGGGTCGGCGTACTCCGACTTCAGTTTCGGCAGCACCTGGAGGCTGAACGTCCGGCAGTGCGGACACGAGAAGTCCTCCCACGCCTTCACCACGACGTCGGCGTCGGGGTTCCCCATCGTCGGCTGCGGAAGCTCCTCGACCGTGTCCGGGTCGCTCCCCGAACAGCTGTAACTACTCCCGTCGCCGCCGAGACCGAGACAGCCCGTCAGCGACGCCGTTGCCCCGCCGACCGCTGCGAGATACGCCCGTCGACTCGTCATGGCCGACCGTCCGCACGGCGCGATGTTAAGCACACCGAACGACGCGGTGAAACGAGCCGCACAGCCCACGCGCTCGGCGGTCGGTGCGGCGACGCGCTCGACGGTTTCGGCGGCCGTCGCCGCCTCTCCGCCACCGCCTCTGGCTCCGTTTCCCCGCAACCGCCTCTGGCTCCGTTTCCCCGCCACCGCCTCTGGCTCCGTTTCCCCGCCACCGCCCTCCCGCCTCCCCGCCCTCGCCGTACGATTCCGTCGACCCGTGACCGCGACTATTTTATCACGGACGGTACACGAACGAACGATGAGCCGAGACGCGCGGTCGGTCGCGGTCGGTGTCGGGACGGCGGCGACGGTCGCGACGTTCGTCGGCGTGGTCACAGCGGCGATGCTGGCGCCGTGGTTCTCGTGGCGGGCGAACGCGCTGTCGGACCTCGGCGTCACCGCCGGCAGCGCGGCGCTGTTCAACGGCGCGCTGCTCGTCGGCGGCGTCGCGTCGCTGCCGTACGCCTGGGCGCTGTGGGACGCCGCGGACGGCGCGGACCGGGCGGTCCCGGTCGGCTTCGCCGCCACCGCGCTGCTGCTCGCCGGGGTCGGCGCGTTCCCGGCCGACACGGCGCTGCACGCCCCCGTCGCCATCGGCGCGTTCCTCGGAATCACGGCGACGCTCGCCGTCGACGGCGCGCTCCGACGCGACACGCCCACCGGCCGGGTGTCCGCGGCGCTCGCGGTCGTCCACCTCGGCTACTGGCTGCTGTGGGGCGCCGGCGTCAGGCTCGGCCCCGGCCTCGCCATCCCGGAACTCGTCGGCTCCGTCGCGCTGCTCGTCTGGGTCGTCACGCTCTCCCCCGTCGCGCCGCTCGACGGGTAGAGCGGCCGGCCGAGGTCGAACTGACGAACGCCGCGAACGGCGGTTCAGCCGAACTGCTCGGTGAACCGGTTGACGGCGTCGTCGGTGCCGACGACGACGAGGGTGTCGCCGTCGCGGACCGCCGTGTCCGGGTCGAGGTCGGTGATGAGGTGGCCGTTCCGCTGCACCGCGACGACCGTACAGCCGGTGCGGGCGCGGACGTCCGCGTCGGCGAGCGTCCGGCCGGCCAGTTTCGGCGCCTCCATCCGGACCAGTTCGATCTGTGTCTCCGCGCGCAGCACCTGCTCGTCGAGCAGATGCGACGCCAGCATCCGGCCGGACACCGTCGACAGCGCCAGGACGTACTCGGCGCCGGCGCGGTACAGTTTCTGGACGGAGTCGGCGTCGTTCGCGCGGGCGATGATTTCGACGTTCGGCGCGACGTTCCGGACGGCGAGCGCCGCGAAAATCGTCGTCGTGTCCGAGTCGAGCGCGAGCACGACCGCGCGGGCGTCGGAGACGTTCGCCTCTTCGAGCGTGACGCTGTCCGTGGCGTCGCCGACCATGTCGACGCCGGGCTTGTCCTCGGCGTCGACGACGAGCGTGTCCTCGCTGGCGGCGAGTTCCGCCGCGGCGGCCTGGCCGACGACGCCGTAGCCCGCGACGATGACGCGGCCGCGGCGGTGTTCGCGGGTCTCGGACAGCGTCAGCTCCTTCAGCTCTTCGAGCTGCGATTCGCGGCCGGCGACCAGCAACACGGTGTGTTCGTCGATGCGGCGGTCGGGCGCGGGCGGCGACTCGAACTCGCCGCCGCTCCAGACGCCGAGGATGTTCGCGCCGGTGCGTTCGGTGACGCGGCTCGCGGCGACGGTCCGGCCGGCGAGCGGGCTGCCGTGGTGGACGAGCAGCTCGGCGAGCTGGAAGTCCTCGCCGATTTCGATGCTCTCGCCGAGCTCGTCCGAGACGGTCGTCGTCGCCTTCGCGCCGAGGCTCTCGCCGAGGGTACGCCGCGGCGACACCACCTCGTCGGCGCCGGCGTACCGGTGGTAGTCTTCCGTGGACTCGTCTTCGACGAGGCTGACGACGTACAGCTCCTCGGACACCTCCCGCGCGGACAGCACGATGCTGGCGTTCGTCTCGTCGTCGGCGTCGGCGACCAGCCCCGCCGCCTCGTCGGCGTTCGCCGCCAGAAGCGTCTCCACCTCCTCCGGGTCGCCGTACACCACGTCGTGCTCGTCGGCGAGCGCCTCGGCGCGGTCGCGCTCCGGCTCGACGACGACGTACGGCTGGCCGCGCGCCTTCAGTTCGTCGACGAGCGTCTCGCCGCGCGGCGTGAACGAACAGATGACGACGTGGTCGGTCAGCGACGTCTCCGTCGGCAGCGACGCCGACAGCGCGTCGCCGACCAGCGGGACGACGACGGCGGGCAGCGCGAGGAAGATGAGGCCGACGCCGACGAGCTGCATCACGATCATCAACAGCAGCATCCGGTCGCTCGTCCACTCGCCGGCGTGCAGCCCGAACCCGGTGGTCGTGAACGTCTCGACGACGACGTACAGCGAGTGGACGTAGTCGACCTGCCGCCCCTCGAACGTCTCGAACCCCCACTGGTAGACGAAGCCGAGCGCCAGCATCACGCCGAGCGCCCCGAGGAGGTACTGGGCCGCGCGTCGGCTCGCCGAAGTCATATCCGCTGTAGCGGCTGCGCCGAGTTAAAGCCCGACGGCTCGCCGACGTCGCTTCCCGCGAGCGTCTCCAGCAGCAAAACCGCCGTCGGAGTACGGTCGGGGTACGGTCAGAGTGCGGTCAGAGCAGCCGGAATACTGGGGCGGGTCGTGTCGCGGTCGCCGCCGGTTACAGGACGCCGCCCGGGGTGCCGAGGTCGGCGCCGACGTACAGGACGATGACGAGGAACACCCAGACCGCGTCGACGAAGTGCCAGTACATCGACACCGTCGTCACGGAGACGTGGCGGTCGGCGGAGTACTGCCCCTGGAAGGCGCGGAACAGGACGATGGCGAGCAGCACCGCGCCCATCGAGACGTGCAGCCCGTGCAGCCCGGTGAGCCCGTAGAACGCGGACGCGAACACGCCGGACGTGAGCGTGAAGCCGTGGTGGACGATGAACTCGTAGTACTCGAACACCTGGCCGCCGATGAACACGACGCCGAGCAGCAGCGTCGCGGTGAGCAGCCCGATGAACCGGTTCCGGTCGCCCTCCCGAATCGCCTCGTGTGCGAAGTGCAGCGTCACCGACGACGCGAGCAGCAGCGCCGTGTTGACGATGACGAGCGACCCGAGCAGGTCCGGGATTTCGGCACCGGTCGGCGGCCAGTTCGTCCGGATGAAGAAGAAGTAGGCGAAGCCGGCGCTGAACGTCGCGATTTCGGAGCCGAGGAAGCCGAGCATCCCCCACCGGAGCTTGTTCGCGCTGTGTTCGTCCGTGCCGCGCTCCCAGAAGTGCGCGACGAACGCGTGGTACAGCCAGCCGTACAGCCCGACGAGGAACAGGGCGATGCTGCCGACCACGACGGCCGGGCCGGTGATCGCCGGAACGATGTTCGTGTCGCCGTGGCCCATCAAGAACAGCGCCGCGCCGACGTAGATGCCCGCGGCGCCGAGCGCCGTGACGAAGGGCCACCACGAGGCCTCCCCGAAGCCACGCGGCCAGTCTTGCACCGCCGGGAGGTGGTGCCCGTCGTCGTGGGCGTCGTCCGTTTCGGTAGCCATGGCCGCGGATAACCGGCCGGGCACCAAAAATCCTCCCAACTGCGCCGGGCCGGCCGGCAATCGTTGACATGGGGTCGGCCGACAAACATAGGGCAATCCGGTCACGAGGTGGCACCGTATGCCGGAGTGTCGGAACTGCAGCTCGTTCGTCACCGAACGATACGTGGCCGTGTTCGCACCGGAAGGAATGAGCGACGTCCGCGTCTGCCCGTCGTGTGAGGACATGGTTCGCGACGGGTCGAGCGTCCGGGAAGCGCGGTCGAAGCGGGTCTGAACTCGGCACCGACTTTTTGCTGGCTCGGCCCGCATTCGGAGTAATGGCGCTGTTCGACACCTACGTCGCCGCCCTCCAGCACGGGCTGGCAGACCTCCCCGACGACGCGCGGCTCGTCGGCGTCGTCCGCCGGCCGACGTCGTGGTTCTCGGCCGCGGTCGACGAGAACCGGCCGGCGCTCGCCCCGCCCGACGACCTGCTCGACGACGCCCAGCGGACCGAAGACGACCTGAAGATGGCCGGGATGTGCGAGGAGGAGGCGCACAACGCCGCCTTCGAGGAGGTGGACTTCGACGACCGCTACCGCGACCACCTCGACTCGTCGCCGGATGCGGCCGCGGCGCTGTCGGACCTGCGGGCGGCGCTCGACCGCGACGAGGACGTCGCGCTCGTCTGCTACGAGAACACCGCGAAGAAGCGCTGTCACCGCACGACGCTCCGGGAGTACCTCGAACGCTGACGCCGCCGCTCCCGCTGCCCCCGGACGGTTTCTCACGCCCTCGATCCGTCCTGACTGACTGGCTGATTCGGCGGACCGCGTCCGCGGCGACGTTCCGCAAGGTACAGGCGGCGCCTCGCCGAACCCCGACCGATGAGTCGTTGGCGCCGCGGCCCCGACCGCCCGATCACCGCCTTCCGCCGGTCGACCCGCAGCGTCGCTGCCGCCGTCACCGCGGCCGCGACGATACTCGCGTTCTCGGGCGTCGCAGCCGCTCACGCCGGCGGTATCCGGAGCGCGGCCGAGCAGTCGCTCGCGGTGCCGACGTGGCTGTTTCTCGCCACCGGCGGCGCCGTCATCGGCGCGTCGTTCCTGCTCGCGTCGTTCGTCACGGACCGCGCGTTCATCCGCGCCGTCGACGCGTGGCGACGACCGCTGCCGTCGCCGGGCCGCGCCGCGGTGCTCGCCGGCCGCGTCCTCGGCGTCGCCGGCCTCGCGGCCGTCATCGTCGTCGGCGTCGCCGGCCCGGAGCGCGCCGGCCGAAACGCCGCCGTCATGCTGGTCTGGGTCGGCTGGTGGGGCGCGTTCGTCGCGACCGCTTACCTCGTCGGCGACGCGTGGCCGGCCGTGAACCCGTTCAGAGCCGTCGCCGCCGCCGTGCCGTCGCTGAACCGGCCCTACCCGGACGGGCTCGCCCGGTGGCCGGCGGTCGCCGGGCTGCTCGCGCTCGTGTTCCTCGAAGTCGTGACGCCGCTCGCCGACGACCCGCGGCTGCTCGCCGGCGTCGTCGCCGCCTACCTCGCGGTGTCCGTCGCCGGCAGCGCCGTCTTCGGCGCCGACGACTGGTTCGGCAACGCCGACCCGGTGTCCCGGCTGCTCGCCGCCTACGGCCGCGTCGCGCCGATTACCGCCGTCGACGGCGACCGGGGCGACGACGCCCGGCGGCTCCGGCTTCGCGTCCCCGGGATGGGGCTGACGGAGACGGACTGGGTGCGCGACCGAAGCGACGTCGGCTTCGTCGTCGCCGTCGTGTTCGTGACGACGTACGACGGCTTCGTCGGAACCGGCCTCTGGCGGACCGTCGCGACGCCCGTCGTCGACGCCGGCGTCCCGCCGCGCGTCGCGTACCTCGGCGCGCTGCTCGTCGGCTACGCCGCCTTCCTCGCGCTGTACCTCGCGGCCGCGCGGTCGGCGCGCCGAACCGCAGACACCTTCGTCTCCGCGGCGACGCTGGCGCGGCGGTTCGCGCCGTCGCTGCTCGCCATCGCCGCCGGCTACCACCTCGCGCACAACGCCGCCACCGCGGTCGCGCTGGCCCCGACGCTGCTCGTCGCGCTGACCGCGCCGCTGTCGCCGCCGGCGACGCTGCCGCAACTCGTCGTACCGGCGTGGTTCGGCGGCGTCGGCATCGCCGCGGTGCTCGCCGGGCACCTGCTCGCCGTCTGGGTCGCCCACGCCACCGCCTACGACCTGTTCCCGGACCGGCTGCAGGCGATTCGGAGCCAGTACGGCGTCACCGCCGCGATGGTGGCGTACACGATGGTGAGCCTCTGGATCGTCACCCGGCCCGCCGGCGCCCCGCCGTTCATCTGACCACCGCACCACCGATGACCCGAACTGACACCGCGACTCGAGACGACGCCCCAGACCGCGCAGCCGACGGCGCGGGCGACGACGCGTCGGCGGTCCGCGGCGTGGACCACGTCGTTCCGTCGGACGCCGACCGGTACGACTGCCCGTACTGCGGCGACGTGTTCGCGCGCGAACGGCCGCGCGACCTCCACCGCGGACTCGCGCACCCGGACCACCTCGGCGACGCCGAACGCGCCGCCTACGACGACGCTGCCGCCGCGGAAGCCGACGACCTCCGGCGGTTCCGCATCGTCGGGCTCGGGCTGCTCGTCCTGCTGTACTTCGGGTTCCTGTTCCTGTACGCGCTCAGCGGCCTCGGCGGCGAATCCGCCGACGCCGCCTCGTCGCTGCTGCTCGTCGTCGCGGCGGCGCCTCGCTGTGCGCGCCGCGTTCGGCGTGCCGACCCGACCGACGGCGACTGACCGACCGACGCGACTGACGCGCCGGGCGCGCCGACCGGCGGCGACGGCGGCCGTTCGTGTCGCTCGCGGCGCAAGACGCCCGTCACACCGAGCGGAAAGTATTTGCGTGGCACGCAGTGAGATACCGGCAATGGACAGCGAGACAGTCGAGACGGTGACCGGGTGGGAGTCCGAGCCGTTCTCGGGCGGGTACGCGGGGCTCCGGTCGCTCGCGGACCGCGGCTTCACGGGCGCGGTCACCGACGGGGCGGCGTGGCTGTTCGTGTTGAACGGCCGCGTCGTCGGCGCCGCGGACGGCTCCATCGAGTCGTTCGAGGACGCAGACGGGACCGCGTACACGGCTCCGGACCCGTCGCTCCCGCTGCTTTTCGCGATGCAGGCGGCCGGCGGCGAGACCCGCGCGAAGTACTACACGAACGACACGCCGCTGTCGGCGGCGAACGAGAAGCTCTCGGCCGGGAACTTCACCGGCTACGTCGAACTCTCGGAGAACGTCCTCTCGGGCGACTACTACGTCGTCTACTACGGCGGCCGGGCGCTGCCGTGCGCGTTCGTCGGCAACAGCCGCGAGACGCTCACCGGCGACGAGGCGTTCGACCGCGCCGACGACGAGGTCGGCATCTACGAGGTCAACGACGTCGACATCGACGTCGTCGACGTCCCGGAGCCGTCCGAACCGGACGAACCGGAACCGACGGGCGACGCGGGCGACGACCGCGGCGACCGCGACGACCGCGGCGACGACGCCGGAAGCGACGACGCCGTCGGCGGTTCGGCCGGGTTCGGCGGCGCCGGAGCCGCCGGCGCTGCGAGCGCCGCGTCGGAGGTCGCTTCGGCGGACCGCGACGCCGACGACACCGGGGACGCAGAAACCGAGGCGACCGCCGCCGGAACCGCGTCGGCCGCGGCCGACGCTGACGCGGAATCCGACGCTGCGACCGCCGCCGACGCGGATACTGACGCCGCTGACGACCGGCACGCCGCTGCCGGCGAGCAGTCGCCGGACAGCATCACCATCGGCTCGTCGGACCGGGTCGCGGACGCGGACGCTGCCGGCGACATCGCCGACGAGGAGTCGGCGTCGGCGTCGCGGTCCACCGACGCGGACGCGGCCGCGACGGAGTCGGTCGACGCGGCGGACGACGACGAAGCGGCGACGGACGCGGATACGGAGACCGCGAGCGACGTCGTGGCCGACGCCGACGCGGCGGAGCCGGCCGACGTCGACGAGTCCGAGCGGCCGAGCGCCGTCGACGCCGCGCCCGGCGCTGTCGACGACGCCGAACCGGCCGGGGCCGACGCGCCGGGCGCTGGCTCCGCCGACGATTCGAACGGCCCGCGGGCGGACCGAACCTCGGCAGACGCGGCGGCGTCGCAGGACGGCGACCCGTTCTCCGCCGAGCAGCAGTGGCGGGAGACGCGGTCGATTCCGTCGCTCGACCCGGACCGGACGAGCACGAACGGCGAGGCCGGCTCCGCCGATTCTGCGTCCTCGACGTCGTCGTCGGCCGGGCGGCAGCGCGCCGAACGGAACCGGGCGGAACGCCGACGCGCACAGGCGAGCACGTCCGACTCAGGGTCGTCGACCGACGCGGACGGCCGCGCGGCGAGCGCCGAGCAGACACGGACGCAGCCGCAGTCGGCGCAGTCCGCCGAGCCCGCGGCCGACCCGCAGCAGGCGGAGCCGTCCGCCGACGAGTCGCCGCAGGCGGTCGAGTCGCTCCGCGAGGAACTCGCCGCGGCCGAACGCGAGCGCGACGAGGCGCGCGAGAAGCTGGAGTCGAAGGCGGCGGAGCTCGAATCCGCGGAGTCCGAGGCGGCGGAGCTCCGCGACGAGGCCGAACGGCTCCGCGAGCGCGTCGAGGAGCTGGAGACGGAGCTCGCGGAGGCGCGGAGCCGGGCGCCCGACGCGCCGAGCGGCCGGTCGCTGTCGCCCGAGGAGGTGCTGGCCGGCACGAACCTGTTCGTCCGGTACGACTCCCGCGGCGGCGCCACCCTGGAGAAGGCGCACGCCGGCGGCGCCGACCGCGGCGACGTCAACGACAACCTCCGGCTGGAGCAGCACACCGAGTTCGACGCCGACGGCGTCGTCGTCGACGGCGAACCGTTCACGGCGTTCCTCGAAGGCACCATCGAGTACAGCTTCGTCGAGTGGGTCGTCCGGCGGCTCCTCTACGAGATTCAAGACACCGGGAACGAGGGGTCGATGCGCGACCTGTTCGACGCCATCCCGGACGTCGACCGCGCGGAGCTGCACGGCGCGGTGACGCTCACCGACGACGAGGGGAAGAAGGCCGGCAGCCGCGAGTTCGACGTCGTGCTCCGCGACCGCATGGGCAACCCGCTCGTCGTCGCCGACGTCACGGACTCGCGCGAGGCGACGACCGAGTCGGACCTCGACGGCCTCGTCGGCGACGCGAGCGACGTCGCAGACCAGGAGGACGACCTCGGCGCCGCGTTTTACGTCACGGCGTCGTTCTTCGAGCCGGGCGCGCTCGAAGCCGCCGCGGACGCGACCGGCGGCGGCCTGCTCAGCCGGAGCAAACGCAAGAGCTTCGTGAAGCTCGCGCGGAAGCGCGGCTTCCACCTCTGTCTCGTGGAGTCCCGCGAGAGCGAGTTCCACGTCACCGTGCCGGAGCTGTAAGCCGGCCGGCACGCGTCATTTTCGGTCGGAATCGGGGCTGCGTCCGCGAGGAGAGACTGCGGAGAGAACGGGCCGCTCCGGGTGGTCGATCAGTTCTCGGCTTCCGGCGCGGACTCGATGCGCATCCCGGTGATCTTGTCGATGATCTCGTCGAGTTTGTCGTCGAGTTCGTCGACGAACTCGCCGGTGCGCTCTGTCGTGATGGCTCCCTGGCTGGACGGCTCGATGAGGTTCTCCTCTTCGAGGACGCGCAGCGAGTACCGCACCTTGTGGTGGGGGTAGCCGGTTTCGTTCGACATCTTCACGATGCCGATGGGTTCGTTCTCGATGACCATCCGGAGGACCTGGAGGTGCCGTTCGAGCATATCCACCTCCTTCTCAAGTCGATCTATCATGCCACATGTTAACTCGTGCGTACAGGGTTTAAACGTTCCCCTCCGCCCGGCGGTCGGTCAGCGCGCTGTCACGCCAGACCGCCGACGCGGAGCGCCGAAGAGTGCTGTCACGGTGTACAGCATGAGAAAGGTTAACGGTTCCGCTCACGGCCAGCCGGCACGGGGGCCGGGCGCCGCCGCGGCTCGACACCCTGCCGCCGGAGGGAGGCAGCGCTTCGGTCGGCACTGACCGCGGTTTGATACACGCACGCGGATTCACCGCGAGGGGAGACGCGGTATGTGTGCGTATCCGTGCCCATCTGTCGGCGGCGGACCGTAACCGGTTTACCGGGGGGAGCGGAAGGGAGCGACGGTATGACTGTCACCATCGTCGGCTCCCAACTCGGCGACGAGGGCAAGGGCGCGCTCGTCGACCTCTGGGGCGGGGACGCCGACGTCGTCGTCCGGTATCAGGGCGGCGACAACGCCGGCCACACCGTCGTCGAAGGCGGCGAGGAGTACGCGCTCTCGCTCGTTCCGTCCGGCGCCGTCCGCGGCAACGTCGGCGTGCTCGGCAACGGCTGCGTCGTCAATCCGCGAACGCTGTTCGACGAACTCGACACGCTCCGCGACCGCGGACTCGACCCGGACGTCCGCGTCGCACGCCGCGCGCACGTCATCCTTCCGTACCACCGCCGGCTCGACGGCATCGAGGAGGAGGCGAAGGCGGACTCCGACATGGAGGTCGGCACGACCGGCCGCGGCATCGGCCCGACCTACCAGGACAAGGCCGGTCGCCGCGGCGTCCGCGTCGGCGACCTGCTCGACCCGGACGTGCTCCGCGACCGGCTGGAGTACGTCGTCCCGCAGAAGCGCGCGCTCATCGAGGAGGTGTACGGCCTCGAAGCGGGCGAGGAGTGCGACGTCGACGCGCTCCACGAGGAGTTCGCCGCCATCGGCGAACGGCTCCGCGAGGAGGAGATGACCGTGAACTGCAGCGACTTCCTCCACCGGCAGCGCGACGCCGGAAACTCCGTCATGTTCGAGGGCGCGCAGGGAACGCTCATCGACGTCGACCACGGGAGCTACCCGTACGTGACGTCGTCGAACCCGACCGCCGGCGGCGCCGCCGTCGGCTCCGGCGTCGGCCCGACCGTCGTCGGCCGCGGCGAAGTCGTCGGCGTCGTGAAGGCGTACCTCTCGCGCGTCGGCGAGGGGCCGCTGCCGACGGAGCTCGACGGCGACGACCGCGCCGAGGAGCTCGCCGACTTCATCCGCGAGAAGGGCGGCGAGTTCGGCACCGTCACCGGCCGGCCGCGCCGCATCGGCTGGCTCGACGTCCCGATGCTGCGGCACGCCGCCCGCGTCAACGGCTTCACCGGCGTCGCCGTCAACCACCTCGACGTGCTCGCCGGCCTCGACGAAGTGAAGGTGGGCCACGCCTACGAGCTCGACGGCGAGACCACCGAGACGATGCCGACGACGACCGAGCGGTGGGCGCGCTGTGAGCCGGTGCTCCGCGAGTTCGAGCCGTGGCCGGAGGTCGACTGGGACGCCGTCGCCGCCGAGGGCTACGAGGCGATTCCGGCCGCGGGCCGCGACTACCTCGAGTACATCGAGGACGAACTCGACACGCCCGTCTACGCCGTCGGCGTCGGCCCGGACCGCGCCGAAACCGTGATTCGCGCGTCGCCGTGGGAGCGCGACGGCTGAGCCGGCGCGGCGCGCCGCGCTGACCGCCCGACGGGGTCGCAGCCGGCCGAACCCGTAGGCTTTTGGCGGCCCCGAGTCTTCCACCCGGTAATGAAGGAGTCGTTGCTCGACATCATCTGCTGTCCGCTCGACAAGCACGACCTCGAACTGACGGTCGACGAGCGCGACGACGAGGACGGCGAGGTGCTCGCCGGCACGCTCGTCTGTACGGACTGCGGCGAGGAGTACCCCATCGAGGACGGCATCCCGAACCTGCTGCCGCCGGACATGCGGGACTGACTCGCGCGAACACTGACCCCGAGCGAACCTTTTTGCCGCGATGGCGTGACCTACCGCCGTGTCGGCTGAGCCCCTCGACGTCGTGTTGAACCGCGACCGCCTGAACGAGGCGCTCGCACCGGAGGCGTACACCGCCAGCGGCGAGTTCCCCGTCGTGTTGCACAACGAGGGCGAGCCGGTCCACGTCCACCTCCGGTTCTCCGGGCCGCTCGCCGCCGTCACCGCCGTCGACAGCACGAACCACTACGTCGACGGCGGCGCGACCCGGCACGTCCACGTGGACGTCGCGGACGTCGACGAGGACGTGACGGGGACCCTCTCGCTGGTGACGGGTCACGGCGCCGAGAGCACCGACGTCGCGGTCACGGTGACGCCGCCGCCGGAGCAACAGAACAGCGTCGCCGTCGACGAATCGCTCTCGGAGCCGCCCGAACGGACCGATTCGGGCTCCGGCGCGTCCGCAGGTCTCGGCTCCGATTCCGGCTCCGGCGCCGGCTCCCCCGCTTCGGGCGGTGGGTCCGGCGGCCGCGACGAGTCGGGGTCGGCGGTGGACCGCGTCGTCGCCGCCGCGCCGGACGCCGCGACGCTGCTCGTCGCCGCGTTCGCGGTCGTCGTCCTGGCGGCGGCGGCGCTCGCCGCGCTCGCGCTGAACAGCACGGCCGTGACGCTCGGACTGGTCGCCGTCGTCGTCGCCGTCGCCGTCGCGCTGTACGTGCTGCTGCCGTAATTTTTCACCGCCACGAAAACGCTGTGTCCTCATCCTGAACCGCTGCGTCGACGTTCTGCGCCCGGCTTCGACCCGGGAGTCGGCTGCCGGTCGACCGGTCTACTCCGGAGTCGGCTCGGCCGGCTCCTCGGGGTCGGTCGGGACGCCGCAGAGCCGGCCGTCGTCGTCGACGCGCTTCGCGCGGAGGTACCGCGTCCGGTAGCGGTTCGCGCCCTCGTACACGTCGGCTTCGCGGACCTCGTCGACCTCGTCGTCCGCGACGGCGTCGATGAGCGCTTCGAGCTGCTCCTTCTCACTCGGCGTCAGCGTGAAGGTGTACTCGCGCTCCTCCTCGGCTTCGAGTTTCGTCCACTTCCGGGCGGCGGCGACGACGAGCGAGCACGGCTCGCGGCACGGGAAGACGCCGGCGCCGCCGTCGGCGGCCAGTTCGTCGCCGTCGTCGTACTCCCACTCGCGGCGCTTCAGGCACTGGGAGTCGACGCAGGCCGCCTCCGCGACGTAGTCGACGGCCTCCCGCGGCAGTTCGTCGACGACGTCGTAGATGCCGGTTTGCCGCTCGGCGGCGGCGCGCCAGTGGTCGACGTCGAGTTCGCCCTCGCGTTCGCGGTACCAGTTCGCGACCGTCGCCGGGTAGACGGTTTCGACCACTTCGACGGCGGCGTGCCAGTCGAGGTCCGGGAACGCCCAGCCGGTCCGGAGCGTCGGCGCGGTCTTCAGCGGCCGGTACCGGCCGTCGTCGTCGAGCTTCGCGAGCTCGCGGGCGTCCAGCGGGTCGTCGTACGTCGCCAGCGCGTCGGCGTCGCGGTCTGCGTCGGCGACGTGCCGGACGTCGTAGCGGCGGGCGCCGTCGGGGCCGAGCGTCGCCTCGATGCGGAGTTCGCCCCACTCCGTGACGAGGCCGCCGCGGAGCGCGTCGTACCGGTCGGCGACGCCGCGTTCGTCGGCGGCTTCGGCGCGTCGGAGGAACGCGCGGCGCGGCGAGCCGTGCCGCTTCACGTCGCGCTCCCAGAAGTACCAGTTCGTGACGTACGGCGAGCCGTCCGCGAGCGCGTGCAGCTCCGACTCGGCGAGTCCGGCCGTCTCCGTCTCCGGCGTCTCGAACCGGAAGCCGCCGTCGTCGTCGCGGCCGACGCGGAGCCCCTCGAAGTCGACGCCGTCGTCGCGGCTCGCGGCGTCCACGAGCGCGTCGAACTGAGCGGCGCGCATTCAGTCGTCAGCCTCCGGAGCGGCGACCCGGGTCGACTCCCGCACCCGCTCGACCGCGGCGTCGACGTCGGCGCCGGCGTCCGCGGCGCGTTCGAGCACCACGTCCGCCAGCAGCGGCTCCGTCCCGACGGCGCCGGCGTACCAGATGCGGTGGCCGTCGACGGCCGCGGGGACGTCGTAGCCGGTGCGGTAGTCGTCGGTCAGCCCCATGTCCTCCGGGATGTCCTCCTGGGTGTGGAAGCCGTCGGCGATGAACAGCGGCACGACGACGACGTCGTCGCTCTCGAAGTGGTCCGTGACGTCGTCGACCTCCGGCTCCTCGTCCATGTACAGCGCCTGCACCTCGTCGAACCGGCCGCGGTCGCGGACGCGGTCGGCGTGGTACTCGATGGCCTTCGCGGAGTTCTCGTTCCGCTCGGTGCCGTGGCCGACGACGGCGAGCCCGAAGCCGTCGCCGACGTCCGGGTCGTCGGTGACGGACTCGGCGCGCCGCACCAGCACGTCCGTCATCGACGAGTGGGTGCCGACCGGGCCGCAGTAGTGCACCGTCTGCCCGGTGTCAGCGGCGGTGTAGGTGGCGACGTCCGCCGACAGGCCGTCGGAGCCCCAGTCGTCGACGTCCCAGCCGTCGAGCCGGAGCTCCCGCGGAATCACCTGCTCGGTGAAGTAGCCCTCCGAGACGAACAGCGGGACGACGAACACCTCCTCGGACTCCACGGTCCGCAGCACCTCCCGCAGGTGCGGCTCCTCCTTCCAGAAGCCGGTGCGGACCTCGTCGAACGCGCCGGTCGCGCGAACGGTGTCCGCGTGGTCGTAGGTGGGCGCGCTCGAATCCGGGTTCAGATGCGACCCGTGGGCGACGATGACCAGCGCCTGACTCATACGGAAACACAGGGACGCGCGCACCTTATCGGCTTCGACGCGGAAACGACGCGGACCCGCGGCCGGGAGCGGGCGTCGCGGGTCGCCGCGGCGGACCGACGCTGCGAACCGCCGCGAGGAACGGTCGCAGGGACCCGTCGCCGGGACCGGTCGCCCCGGCGGCGAACCGTCGCGGTTATCGCGGCGGCGACGGACCGGTCGACCATGACTGTCGCCGAGGAGGCACGGGACGCGGTCCGCGCCCGGCCGTTCCTGTTCGACGCGCTCCGCGCGGGCGTCGTGAACTACACGGCCGCCGCCGAGTCGCTCGACGTCGACGCCGAAACGGACGCGGTCGCCACGGCGCTGCGTCGCTACGCCGCCGACCTGCAGGCGGACGCCGACGCCGCCGACGCCGGCCGCGACGCCCGAGTCACGATGCGCAGCGGCGTCGCCGCCGCGCCGGACGCCGCCGACCCGCTTCTCGCCGTCGGCGGAACCGGCTTCGTCGCCGACGGCGGCGACCTGACGGCCGTGCTCGCGGCCGGCGACGCGGACCCGCGGACGCTCGAACGCGCGCTCGGCAGGCTCCGAACCGCCGAGGTCGACGTGACCGCCGCCGGCGTCGCGGACGGCGCGCTCTGCGTCGTCGTCGGCCGGCGCGACGGCGCCGGCGCGGTCCGCTGCATCGAAGCGGCCCTGGAGTAGCCCGGCGGCCCGTCACCGAGAACGCTCGGCCGCTGTCCCACCTGTCCCGCTCCGCCGCGCCGAACTTGGACGTTTTAAACGGGAGGCGCGCGTAGCGTCGGCCGAATGACGCTGTCCGTGACGAACACCCTGACGGGTGAGCGCGAGGAGTTCGAGGCGGGCGCCGCCTCGGAGGGCGACGAGGTTCTGCTGTACGTCTGCGGACTCACCGTGTCGGACGACCCGCATCTCGGGCACGCCCGGCTGTGGTTCCACGCGGACGTCGTCCACCGCTGGCTCGACCACCTCGGCTACGACGTCCGCCACGTCGAGAACGTCACCGACGTCAACGAGAAAATCGCGGCGCGCGTCGGCGAACGCGACGGCTGGGAGTCCGAAGCCGACGTCGCCCGGCACTTCACCCGCGAAGTCATCGAGAACATGCGCGGGCTGAACCTGAAGCGCGCCGAGGTGTACCCGCGCGTCTCCGAGCACGTCCCCGAAATCGTCGACCTCGTCGAGCGGCTGGTGGACGCCGGCTTCGCCTACGAGTCGAACGGCTCCGTCTACTTCGACGTCACCCGGTTCGACGACTACGGCGAACTGTCGAACCAGCGGCTCGACGAACTGGAGGCGCGCGGCGACGTCGACGAGCGCTCGGAGAAGCGCCACCCGTCGGACTTCGCGCTGTGGAAGGCCGGCGGCGTCGACGAGTCCGCGGTCCGCGAACACCGGAAGCACGACCACGACGGCTCGCTGCCGACCGGCGAGACCTGGGAGTCGCCGTGGGGCGAGGGGCGGCCCGGCTGGCACATCGAGTGCTCCGCGATGTCGATGACGCACCTCGGCGACACCCTCGACATCCACATGGGCGGCCGCGACCTCGTGTTCCCGCATCACGAAAACGAGATCGCTCAGAGCGAGGCCGCGACCGGCGAACGGTTCGCGCGCTACTGGCTCCACAACGGCCTGCTGCGCACGGAGGCGGACAAGATGTCGTCGTCGCTCGGCAACTTCTTCACGGTCGCCGACGCCCTCGACGAGTTCGGCGTGAACGTCCTCCGCACCTTCTACCTCGGCGCGCAGTACCGCGGCGACCAGACGTTCAGCGACGGCGCCGTCGCGGAAGCCGAAGAGCGCTGGGAGCGGCTCGAACGCGGCTACGAGGCCGCCGTCGACGCCTGCGACTCCGTCGACGCCCGCACCAAGGCGGTCGACGACGCGCTCCGCGGCGCCGTCGACGACGCCCGCGACGACTTCGCGGCGGCGATGAACGACGACCTCGACGTCCGCACCGCGTTCAACGCGCTGCTCGACCTGGCGAACGCCGTGAACCGCCACGTCGACGACGCCGACCGCTACGACTACCGCGGGCTCCGCCGCGCCGTCGAGACGTTCGAGGAACTCGGCGGCGACGTGTTCGGCCTCGAACTCGGCCGCGAGGCCGGCGGCGACGTCGAACTCGCCCGGGAACTCGCCGACCTCGTCCTCGACGTCCGCGAGGAGGAGCGCCACGCCGGCAACTACGAACGCGCCGACCGGCTCCGCGACGACCTCGAAGCCATCGGCGTCACCGTCGAGGACAGCGACGACGGCCCCGTCGCCCGATTCGACTGACCGGGACGCCGCGGGCCGACCGCCCCGCTCTGCACCGCCGGCGTCGACGCCGACGGCCGCCGCAGTCTACGACTCGTCGCCGTCGGCGTCCGTCGCGTCCGCGTCCGTCGCGTCCGCGTCGGCCTCGGCGGCGACCGACGGCACGACCAGCACCGGCCGCTCGGCGAGCCTGACGACCTTCTCCGCGACGCTGCCGAGCACGAACCGCTCGATGCCGCCGCGGCCGTGCGTCCCGATGACGATGACGTCGGCCTCGGTCTCCTCGGCCCGTTCGAGGATGCGTTCGTGCGGCCGCCCGACGACCACGTCGCCGTCGGCGTCGACGCCGTCGGCCTCAGCCTTCTCGCGTGCGGTGTCGACGGCGCGCTCGGCGAGCGCCTCCAGGTGGTCTTCGACGGCGGTCACGGTGGATTCGCCGAGCCCGCCGATTCCGCCGACGTCCGGCGTCGTGCTCGTCGCGAGCGACGCGCTGTCGACGACGCTCAGCACGTCGAGCGCTGCGTCGAACGTGGACGCGAACGAGACGGCGACGTCCTCGGCGGGTTCGGCGGCGTCGCTGCCGTCGGTCGGCAGCAGCACCCGCTCGTAGTTCCCGCGGCCGGCGCCGCCCGGAACGCCCTCCTCGCCGTGCACCGTGAACACCGGCACCGTCGACGACCGGACGACGTTCTCGGCGGTGCTGCCGAGCAGCACGCGCTTCACGCCGCTGCGGCCGTGCGTCCCCATCACGACGGCGTCGGCGCCGTGTTCGTCGACGTAGTCCGTGATCTCCTCGTGCGGGACGCCCTTCAGCACCTCGCCGGCCGCGTCGACGCCGGCGTCCTCCGCGTGCGCGACGCCGCCGTCGACCGTCGCGCGGGCCTCGTGCCGCTCGTCTTCCAGCTCCGTGGTCTTCGAGAGCACGTACGGATTCACGACCGAGACGACGTGCAGCCGCGCGCCGGTGCGGTCGGCGAGCCCGACTGCGGCGTCGAGTGCGGCCTCCGCGCAGTCGCTGCCGTCCATCGGTACGACGACGTCGTCGAACGCGAGCGTCGACATGCCCGGTGGTACGCGACACCCGATGGAAAAAGCGGCGGCCTGCGGCGCGCCGACCGGCGCCCGCGCTACGTCGTGAACAGGTCGGTGTCGTCCGGCACCGAAAACAGCCCGATGCGGACGCCGCAGTCCAGCCAGCCGTAGCCGTACGAGTACGACGCCAGCGCGTTCACTGGGTCGTCGGCCTCGCGGAAGTGGCGGCCGTCCTCCAGGTACGACAGCGCCATCTCCCGGCACTCCTCGGCGGCCTCGTGCATCGGCGTCCCCGCGGGGACGCACACCTCGGCGGCCGCGAGCGCCTCCGCGAGCATCTCCCCGTACCGCGTCGTCTTCTCCTCCAGGTCGGCGGGCATCCTGCCGGGACGTGGCGTTCCGCGTCGCCCTGAGTGCTTCGGCTGGCAGTCGAACTCCGGCCCGGACCGACGTTCGGGAGAAACAGAACCGTCGCCGCTCAGTCGCCGCTCGGTCGTCTCAGTCGTCGCTTTCGGCGGCCGCGGTGTCGGCGGCAGCGGCGCCGGCGCGGGCCTCGGCTTCGAGGTAGTCGTCGGCGTCGAGGGCGGCCTTACAGCCCATGCCGGCCGCCGTGACGGCCTGCTGGTAGTGGTAGTCGACGACGTCGCCGGCGCCGAACAGCCCCGGGACGGCGGTCGCGGTCTGGCCGCCGCCGGTGCCGCCCTGCGTCACGATGTAGCCCTCGTCGTCCAGTTCGACGCCGGTGTCTTCGAGGTACGCCGTGTTCGGCGTGTGGCCGATGGCGTAGAACACGGCGCCGACCTCGAACTCCCGTTCGTCGGTCTCGGGGTCGTCGAGCCGGTCGGTCGGGTGGCCCTCGGGGTGGCTGACCAGCGTCACGGAGTCGACGCCGTCCTCCTTCGAGCCGTGCAGCGCCGTGACCTCGGTGTTCTTCATGATCTCGATGTCGCCGGCGTCGACGTGCTCCTGGACGCGGTCGACCCAGTAGTCCTCCGCGCGGAACTCCTCGCGGCGGTGGGCGACGTAGACGGTGTCCGCGAACTTCGTGAGGAAGCTCGCCTCCTCCATCGCGGCGTCGCCGCCGCCGACGACCAGCATGTCCTCGCCGCGGAAGAACGCCCCGTCGCAGGTCGCACACGTCGACAGGCCGTACCCCATCAGTTCGTCCTCGCCGGGGACGCCGAGGGTGCGGGCGGACGCGCCGGACGCAGCGATGACGGCGTCGGCGGTGTAGACGTCGCCGTTCGACAGCTCCACCCGGAACGGCCGCACGTCGTCGTCGATGGACTCCACGACGCCGTTTTTCACGTCGGCGCCGAACCGCTTCGCCTGCTCTTTCGCGTTGTTGATGAACTCGGCGCCGTTGATGCCCTCCGGGAACCCCGGGAAGTTCTCGACCTCGGAGGTGAGCGTGAGCTGCCCGCCGGGCTCGTCGCCTTCGAACACCAGCGGGTCGTTGTTCGACCGGGCGGCGTAGATGGCCGCGGTCAGCCCCGCGGACCCCGTTCCGGCGATGATGAGCGGCCTGTGCTCGACGACGTCGGCGGAATCAGTCATTACCGGAACTACGGTTCACGGCGCTTTGTAGGTTGTGCTGTCCGACGGCCTCGCCGCACTCTCGGACGTCGCGGCGTCGGCCGCGCGGAGCTGCCGAGTCGTCGAGCCGCTGGTCGTCGTCGAGTCGCCGCACCGCTGCGCCGCCGAGTCGGCGCCGGAGCGGCGGGCAGCCGGAATACCGCGGACATTTATGACGGGGACTCCACGTGACGGCCATGGTCGACACTGAGACGTACACGGTCGAGGGTCCCGAAGGCGACAGCGACACGGTCGAACTGCCCGCGGGCCTCGTCGACATGATGGCCGAGCAGGGCGAGAATCCGACGCGCGTCATCACGGACGTCGTGCTGCAGGCGTTCGCACAGCAGGCGCACGCGCTGGCGCACCACTCGCAGGGCGAGACGCCGGATGAGGTCGAGGAGATCAACGCGAAAGCGGAGGAGCTGTTCGAAGAGCGGTTCGGTCAGAGCCTCCAGGACGCGATGGGCCACCAGCACTGAACCGTCGCCGCGGCGAGCCGCGTCGCCGCCGCGCAGCCGAACCACTGCTGTTTTGACCCGTCCAGCCGCGGCTCCACGGCCACGCTGACGGCGACCGCCGGCCGCGGGGCGAGCGATTCGAGGCCGCCGCCGAAGCCGGCTACGCTATTCGAGGACGCGCTCGATGTCGCGTTCGAGCGCGTCGATGCTGTCGGCGATGTCGTCGACCATCGCGACCTGCTCTCTGTTCGCGGCCGCGACGTCCTCGATGGAGTCGGCGACCGCGGCGCCGCGGTCGGCCACCGAGTCGACGGTGCTCGCGATCTCCTCGGCGCTGGCGGCCTGCTCGTCGGTCGCGCTCGCGATTTCGGTGATTCCGGCGCTCGTCTCCTGAATCGAGTCGAGGATCTCCTCTTGGTTCTCGACGACGGTCTGAATCTCCTCGGCGACCGCCGTGATTTCGTCGGTGGTCGCCTCGACGCTGCTCACCGTGCCGTGGGTGAGTTCGCGGACGCTGTCGACGATTCGTTCGATCTCGTTCGCCCGCTCTTTCGACTGCTCCGCGAGCGACTTGATCTCGTTCGCGACCACCGCGAAGCCGTCGCCGGAGCCGGCGGCGGCGCGGGCGGACTCGATGTTGGCGTTCAGCGCGAGCAGGTTCGTCTCGTCGGCGATGTCGTTGATGACGTCGACGATCTCGTCGATCTCTTCGACCTGCTCGGCGAGCCGGGACGCGTCGTCGGTGACGCGCTCGGCCTCGGCGGCGACGTCGTCGACGGTGTCGAGCGTCTCCCGCGCCGTCGCCGCGGACTCCTCGGCGCGCGCTTTCGCCTGCTCGCTCTGTCTGCTCACGTCGTCGGCGCTGGAGGCGATTTCTTCGACCGTCGCGCTGAACGTCGACACCTCGCCTTGCACCTCGGAGAGGCTCTCGGACTGCTCGTCGGCGGTCTCGCTGATCTCCGCGGAGTTCTCGGCGACGCCGTCCGTCAGGTCGCGGAGTTCCCCGACCGCGCCGTCGACCTCGTCGGTCATCTGCGACTGGAGCTCCTGGATGCGGCGCTGCTGGTCGATGAGTTCGGTGACCTGCGTGAGCACCTCGACCGCCGCGACGACGTCGCCGGTCGGCGTCGTGATCGGGACGCCCATCGCGCGGGCGTGGTTGACGGAGCCGTCGGCCGTCTCCGCGGACCGAATCTCGGATTCGCGGACGACGTCCCCGGTCCGGATGACCTCCTCGGCGAGCGTCTCGGTCTGGCCTTCGGTGCCGAAGACGTCGTAGGCGTGCTCGCCGATGACGGCGTCGGCCGGGTAGCCGGTCATCTCCTCGGCGCCGCTGTTCCACCGCGTGATGTGGCCGGACTCCTCGACGACGAACGCCGGTTCCGGGAAGGAGTCGACGAGCGTCTCGAAGGCGTGCCGCCAGAAGGTCGCCGGGTCCGCGTCGCCCGCAGGCGCTATCTCGGAGGTCGGCTGCATATTGACAGTCATCTCGGGTCTACCTCGGATTTTGAAAATGTGGTATTTAGGACTTCGTCTGCGGCTATCATCAAAGATAAAGTGTGAATCGTGTGAATAAGTGAAGTAATTTCAACGGTCGGCGTCCCGGATTCCAGACGGCGCCCGGAGAGAACATCTACCCCGGAAACGTTCGTGTAGGTTCCCGGATGTGCCGATATCGACCGTCAAAGGCGTGAACGGCGCCGAACGAACGGCGGTCAGGGGCCGACGAACAGCAGCGGGAGCATGGCGAGCACGCCGACGAGCAGGCCGGCGGCGAGTTCCCGTCTGCCGCCGCCGGGGAGGTCGTCGCCGGCGTCGAGCGCCTCCGGGATGAACTCCGTGAGGACGAGGTACGTCATGGCGCCGGCGGCGAAGCCGAAGCCGACGGGGAGGAACCGGCGGGCGACCCGGACGAAGACGAACGCGAGCGCGGCGCCGACCGGCTGCGGGAGGCTGGAGAAGACCGCCCACCACACCATCCGCGACTTCGGGACGTCCATGGCGCGCAGCGGGATGGAGACGGCCAGCCCCTCGGGGACGTTGTGGACGGAGATGGCGACGGTCATGAACACGGCGAGCAGCGGCACCGCGGCGGCGACGCCGGGAACCGCGACGCCGCCCTCCAGCCCGATTTCGGCGAAGGAGACGCCGACTGCGACGCCTTCCGGGAACGAGTGGACGGTGAGGACGCCGAGGATGAGCACGAGCTTCCGGAAGTCGCCCGCCTCGTACTCCCGCGGGTCGACGTCGGCGTCGACGATGACGTCGTGGCTGACCGCGACGAGCGCGACGCCGACGAGGACGCCGGCGCCGACACTGAGCGGGCCGCCCGCCGCGAGCCCTTCGACGACGAGCCCGAACCCGGAGGCGGCGAGCATGATGCCGGAGGCGACGCCCCACAGCGCGACGTTCCACCTGTCGGAGAAGTCGTCGACGAAGAAGAACGGGAGCGCCCCAAGCCCGGTCGCGAGCGCCGTCACTAATCCGGCAGCCGTGACGAGCGCGACGTTCCCGAGCGTGACCATGTCGGCGGGTGACGCCGACCGGCCAAAAGACTATCTGATAAGTGATACGTTTAGGCGCGCCGAATCCGAGCGGCGGACGCGGGCAGCCGATTTGGCGGCTACTCGCAGCGCCAGCCGCGGTCGGTGCGGTTCAGCCGCTCCGCGCCGTCGTCGGTGACCGCGACGAGGTCCTCGATGCGGACGCCGAACTCGCCGGGCAGGTAGACGCCGGGCTCGACGCTGAACACCATTCCTTCGCGGAGTTCGCGGTCGTTGCCGGCGACGACGTACGGCTCCTCGTGGACGTCGAGGCCGACGCCGTGGCCGGTTCGGTGGACGAACTCGTCGCCGTAGCCCGCCGACTCGATGACGTCGCGCGCCGCCGCGTCGACTTCGGCGGCCGTCGCGCCCGGTTCGACGGCGTCGACGCCGGCCGCCTGCGCCTCCCGGACGACCTCGTGGACCCGCTTCACCTCGTCCGACGGCTCCCCGCCGAAGACGAGCGTCCGGGTCTGGTCGGACGGGTAGCCGTCGACGCGCGTCCCGAAGTCCAGCACGACCGGCTCGCCCGCCCGAATCTCGCGGTCGCCGTGCGTGTGGTGCGGCATCGCGCCGTTCGGCCCGGCGCCGACGATGGTGTCGAACGAGACGCCGTCGCCGCCGCGGCTCGACAGCCGGTTCTCGACGTAGCCCGCCAGCTCCGTCTCCGTCATCCCGACGGCGTCGGCGCCGAGGCCGCGGAGGTCCGAGACGACGGCGTCGGCCACCTCGCCCGCCCGCCGCATCGCCGCCAGTTCGGCGTCGTCCTTCCGGACCCGCAGCGCCGACAGCACGGACGACGCCAGCCCGAACTCGGCGTCCGGAAGCGCCTCGCGCAGGTCGAGCGTGAACCGCGCGTGCATCGTGTCGTCCACGAGGACGTCGTCCGCGCCGGCGAGTCCGAGGTCGGCGACGGCGTCGCGGACCGCGTCCATCGGGTCGTCCTCGTCGGCCCACGTCCGCACGTCCGGCACCCACGACTCGGCCCGCACCTGCTCGCCGTACAGCTCCGGCACCAGAAACACCGGGTCCGGAAGCGACTCTGCACCGTCGTCCGAGCCGCCGTCCATGTCGCCGTCAGCGTCGGCGGCCGGGACGAACAGCAGCAGGTGTCGCTCGCCGGGGTGTTCGTCGAACCCCGACGTGTACAGCAGGTTCGTGCTCGGGAACAGCACCAGCGCGTCGACGCCGCGGTCGCGGAGGCGGCGCTGCGCCTCCCGGGTGCGGCGCTCGTACGGAGTCGAAGCGTCCATGCAGGCCCGTTTCGCGCCTCCACAAATCAACGTCTGGATTGGGCGGCGCGGCGGGCAGCACCGCGGGTAGCGCCGCGGCGGCTTCGCCGTCTCCCCAACGGATTAGTCGCCGCCGGCTGTCGGTCCGACAGTGAACTCTGAGGACCGGTGGCTCGTGGCGTGGGGCGTCGGCTACGCGGCGGTCGGCGGCGCGTCCGTGCTGGTGCCGCTGTACGCCATCGCGCTCGACGCCAGCCTCGCGTTCGTCGGCCTCATCGCCGCGACCGCGGCGCTCGTCGGCGTCCCCGGCGCGCTCCTTGGGGCCGGCTCGCCGCCCGGACGAAGCGCCGCCGGCCGTTCGTCCTCGTCACGCTCGCCGCCACCGCCGGCACGCTCGCGCTCGTCCCGCTGGCGTCGTCGCCGGCGGCGGTGCTGCTGTTGAACGCGCTGCTGTGGTTCGCCGTCTCGGCCGCCGTCCCCGTGTTGAACCTCATCGTCGTCGAGGGCGCGCCGGTCGACGAGTGGGACGGCCGCATCGCGTCGCTGAACGCCTGGCAGGGGTACGGCTGGGTCGGCGGCCTCGTCGTCGGCACCGTCTGGACCGGCGTCGCGCCGCGGTTCGGCGTCGACGGCGTCGCCGGCCAGCGGCTCCTCTTTTTTGTGCTCGCGGCCGTCGCCGCCACGGCGCTCGTACTCGCACGCGCCTGGTACCCGGAGCCGGCAAGCGTCGACCCCGACCGCTACCGCCGCGTCTCCCGGCGGTTCTCCCGGACGGACTGGGGCGCCGGCCGCGTCCTCCGCGGCAGCCTCTACGGCCCCTCCCGCATCTACTGGGCGCTCACCGCCGCCGGCGGCCGCGGCGGCACCGGGTCGCTCCGAAGCCTGCTCGTCGGCGTGCCGACGCGGCTCCGCCGCTACCTGCTCGCAGTCGCCGTGTTCTCGTTCGGCTTCGCGGTGTTCTGGGGGCCGGTCCCGGCGTATTTGAAGGCGGACCTCGCTGAGGGCGCCGTGTTCGCGGTGTACCTCGCCGGCAACCTCGGCTCGGCCGCCTGCTACACGCCGGTCGGCCGGCTCGCCGGCCGCGTCCCGCACCGGACGCTCCAGGCGGCCGCGCTCGCCGTCCGCTGCGTCCTCTTCCCGGGCGTGGCGCTCGTCACCGCCGCCGCGGCCGGCGCGCTCCTCCCGGTGTACGCGGTTGCGTTCGGGCTCATCGGCGTCACCTGGGCGGTCATCGCCGTCACCACCACCGGCATCGTCACGCGGCTCTCCGACGAGGCGTCCCGGGGCCGCGCGCTCGGACTGCAGGCCGCAGCGGCCGGGGCGGCGACCGCGGTCGGCTCGGCCGTCGGCGGCGTCGTCGCGGGCGCCGCCGGCTACCTCGTCGCGTTCGCGGTGGCCGCGGCCGCGGTTCTCGCCGGCATCGCGCTGCTGCTCGCGAGCCGCTGAATCCGTCCGGTTCGCGGGTGCCGGAGACACAGCAGATGTCTGGACGCCGGCCGACTACCGGTCGAGCAGCCGGTCGACCTCGTCTCGCGTCGGCAGCGCCGTCATCGCCCCCTCGGCGGTGGTCGCCGCGGCGCCGACGGCGTTCGCAAACCGGACCGCCGCATCGACGTCGCGGCCCGCCGAGAGCGCCGCGATGGCGCCGGCGGTGAAGGCGTCGCCGGCCCCGGTCGTGTCGACGACGTCGGCGTCGAAGCCGGCGTGTTCGACCGTCGCGGCACCCCACGGCGCCTCCGGCGTCGACACCGCGACAGCGCCGGCCCCGCCGCGCGTCACGAGCGCCGTGTGCGGGCCCGCCCCGGTCAGCGCCGCCGCGAGCGCCGTCTCGGAGTCCGCGTCGCCGCCGTAGCCGGCCGGCGCGACGTCCTCGGGGGAGGCGACGACGACGTCGACGAGGCCGAGCGCCCGGTCGAGCGTGTCGGCGTAGTCGAACGCCGTCCAGAGGCTCGGCCGCGCGTTCGGGTCGAACGACACCGTCGCGTCCGCCGGGGCGCGCTCCAGCAGGTCGAACACGGCGGTCCGCGCCGGCTCGTACGCGAGGTCGACGCCGCCGACGTGCAGCCACGACACCGCCGCGAGCGCGTCGTCGACACCGCCGGGCCGGAGCCGGGTCGCCGCGGTGCCGTCGAGGTACAGCGAGAAGCGCCTGTCGCCGTCGGCGTCGCGGCCGACGACCGCCAGCCCGGTCGGCGCGTCCGGGTCGCGCTCCACGAACCGGTCCGGGACGCCCGCGGCGTCGAGCCGCTCCGCGAGGAAGTCGCCGAAGCCGTCGTCGCCGACGCGGGTCCACAGCGCCGCGGGGGCGCCGAGCCGGGCGAGGCCGACCGCGACGTTCGCCGGAGCGCCGCCCGGACGACGCCGGTACGCCGCCGCGCCGCCGACTCCGACGCCGGTCTCGACGGCCTCGCCTGCGTCCGCTGACTCGGCCGAGTTCTCCGCGGGCTCCCGTGCCGGGTGGAGGTCGACGAGGCACTCGCCGACGACCAGTTTCACCGCGCCACCCCGCGCTGCCCGCCCATCCGGCGGCGCCGGCCGCGCCGGCTGCCCCGGCTGCGTCGGGCTGCGGTTCCGTTCATGCGGCGTCGTCCGCGCCGGTGATACTTCGACCCACCGGACGGCTCTTGTCCGCCGAGCGCGAACCCCGAACCATGACTGACGCCGGGGACAGCGCGGAGGAACCGTCCGCCGAGCCGACGCTTCCGACGGTGTTCACGCCGCACGCCGAGGCGGTCGCGCGGGGCCGCGACGTCGACGCGGCCGCGCTCCGGGCGACGCTCGCCGAGATGCAGCGGTCCGTACATGAGTACCCCGGCGTCGCCGACCTGGTGTTCGAGTACCGCTTCGCGTTCAGCCACGATCCGCTGGTGGAGCGCGACGGCGACACGTACCTGCTGTTGGTGCCGCCGCGCGTCTGGCCGGAGTTCGGCGGCGCGCTCGGCGTCGACGACGCGACGCTGGCGGCGATGCGGGCGGTTCACTCGCGGGCGTTCGACGACGCCGTCGGCGAACTGGCGCGCGGCGACTGGGAGCCGCTGGTCGTCGTCGCCGACTGACCGCGCAGCCCCGTTTCGTCACCGGGCGTCGTCGACCCGGTCGTCACCGCCGTCGCCGTTTCTATCGTCGTTTCCATCGCCGTCGCCGTCCGGCCACACGTCCCGGCCGCCGTCCGACTGTTCCGGGACGGGCGACGACACGGCCCACGGGTCCATCTGTGCGGCGTCGCCCGTCGGCGCCGCGTCGGCCGCGCGGAGCCGGACGACGACGACCGAGCCGCGCGGGTCGTTCCCCTCGAACGTCAGTTCGCCGTCGACGCCGTTGATTATCCACCGGACGAGCCACAGCCCGATGCCGCTGGCGTGCTTGAGTTGGGTCTCGTGGCCGGACTCGACGGCGTCGCGGTCGTCGGCCGGAATCCCGGGGCCGTCGTCCGCGACGCGGAGCTCGACGGCGTCGTCGGTGCGTCGGACGCGCAGCCGAACCGCCGGCTCCTCGCCGTCGTGGTGCTGCACCGCGTTCTCGACGAGGTTCCACGTCGCGGTCGCGAGCAGCTCGTCGGCGAACCCGGTCGTGCAGTCGTCGACCTCGACGTCGACGTCCGCGTCCGGGAAGCGCGCCTCGGCGCGAGCGCCGACCTCCTCCGCGACGTCGCCGACGTCGACCGGGCGGCCGCCGTGGTCGGTGTCCGAGAGGGTCCGGTCGACGCCGCGCACCCGCTCGCCGAGCGTCGCGAGCCGCTTCGCCGCCCGCCGGATGTTGTCGCCGTACTCGCTGAGCTGCTCGTCGCCCTCGTCGACGATGACGTCTGCGTAGCCGAGCACGACGTTCAGTTCGTTCCGGAGGTCGTGCCGGAGCACGCGGGTGAGCACGCGGAGCCGCTGTTCGTACCGGTCGTTCGTCGTCGTGTCCCGGAGCGTGACGAGGTAGCCGGCGACGTCCGGGTCGTCGAACCGGTTGACGCCGACGCCTTCGAGGGTGCGCCAGCCGCCGTCAGCGTGCCGCGCACGGAACGTCACCTCCACGCGTTCGCCGGGGTTGTCGAGCGCCTGCGCGAACGGCTCGGCGACGCCGCGTCGGTCGTCCGGGTGGACGTACTGCAACAGCGGGTCGCCCTCCATGTCGGGTCTCGCGTAGCCGAGCGCGCGCTCGACCGCCGGGCTGACGTAGTCGAGGTTGCCGTCCGCGTCGCTGACGACCACGATGTCGTCGGCGTACTCCACGTACGCCCGGTAGCGCCGCTCTGCGCGCCGCCGGTCGGTGACGTCGCGGAACGACAGCAGGCTGCCGTCGGTCCCGCCGGGCAGCGGTTCGCGCTGCGGTTCGAGCACCCGGTCGTCGCCGTCGTCGCCCGGAATCGTGAGCGGTTCGTCCTCGTCGACGCCGCGGTGGGTGAGCGCCGCCGCGTCGTCCGGCAGCACCTCGTCGGCCGGCGCGCCGACGTCGGCGTCGTCGACGTCGAAGGCGGCCCGCGCGGCGGCGTTCGTGTCGACGATTCGGTTCGCGCCGTCGACGACGACGACGCCGTCGCGCATCTGGTCGAAGACGGCGTCGCGCGCCATCGACTGCTCGCCGAACAGGGCGTACCGGCGCGACGCCGCGAACAGGCAGGCGGCGGAGACGGCGAGCGCGATCGGCGTGTGGTTGACGCCGAAGACGCCCGGAAGCGGCAGCCACCAGAGCGCCTCCGTCACCGTCGGCACCGCGCCGGCGACGAACAGCAGCGCGTACCGGCTCCGGTCGCGGCCGTTCGCGCCGACCGCGCCGCGAACGAGTAGCGCCGCGGCGAACAGACACAGCGCCGCGGTGTAGACGCCGTGAACGCCGAGCCACCGGCCGGGAACGAGCACCAAGACCGGCGTCCCGGCGACGTCGACGCCGCGGTAGCCGGCGAACACGAACCGCGGGAAGCCGAGCGCGGCGGCCGCGGTGACCGCCGGCTCGGCCGCGAGCAGCAGCGCGGCGCCGGCGGGGAGCGACCAGTTCGGACGGGTCTGCGTGACCACCAGGACGGCCCAGCACGTCGCCGTCGGCGCGCCGAGCGCGACCGCGATGCGCGCCCACGTGAGCTGTGCGGCCGGCGCCGTCGCGGTGAGGTGGAAGCCGTGCGCGGTGGCCCACAGCGCCGCCACCACCGCGGCGCCGCCGACGAGCAGCTGCGCCTCCGAGCCGTGGCCGCGGGTCGCGCGGTAGAGAACGGGCCCAATCCCGAGACAGGCGGCGCCGGCCAGAAACGAGCAGGCCGCGAGCACCGGAAGTGTCGGGAGGGCCACCATCGGCTGTCTGCGGTTACTGTCTACCCACCGGGTATAAACGCACCTCCAAAATTATCAGCCGAGATACCGGACCGCGGCGTCGGCGGCCGCGGCGCGCCGGCGCCGACGCGGCCGGCGGCTTACAGCCCGAGTTCCCGGCCGATGACGACGTGCTGAATCTCGCTGGTCCCCTCGCCGATCTCCATCAGCTTCGCGTCGCGGTAGAACCGCTGGGGCGCGAAGTCGGTGGTGTAGCCGTAGCCGCCGAGCACCTGCACGGCGTCCTCCGCGACCTCGCGGGCCGCCTCGGAGGCGTCGAGTTTCGCCAGCGCCGACTCGCGGGTGACCGAGTCGCCGGCGTCGTACTTCGCGGCGGCGCGGTGCGTGAGCAGCCGGGCGCGCTCGGTCTTCCGGTGCATGTCGACCAGTTTGTCGCGGATGGCGTCGAACTTCGAGATCGGCTGGCCGAACTGCTCGCGGTCGCCGGCGTACTCCCTGGCGGCCTCGAAGGCGCCCTGCGCCAGCCCGGTCGACAGCGCCGCGATGGAGACGCGGCCGCCGTCGAGCGTCTTCATCGTCTGCGTCCAGCCGTCGCCCTCCTCGCCGAGCAGCCGGCTCTCCGGGACGCGGACGTCGTCGAACTGAATCTCGCAGGTCGGCGAGCAGTTCAGCCCCATCTTGTCCCACACCGTCGTCACCTCGAAGCCGTCGTCGTCCGGGTCGATGATGAACGTCGAGATGCCGTCGTAGCCCGCCTCCGGGTCCGTGACGGCTTTCACCAGCACCGAGTTCGCGACCGACGCGTTCGTGATGAACTGCTTCGTTCCGTTGATGACCCACTCGTCGCCGTCGCGCTCGGCGGTCGTCTCCATGTTCGAGGCGTCCGAGCCGGAGCCGGGTTCGGTGAGCGCCCACGCGCCCATCCCGTCGCCCTCAGCGAGCGGCCGGAGCCACGTCTCCTTCTGCTCGTCCGTCCCGAACAGCTCGATGGGCTTCGAGCCGAGCGACACGTGCGCGGCGTACGACAGCCCGATGCCGCCCGACACCCGGCCGAGTTCCTCGGTGACGAGCGCGTACATGAGCTGGTCGCCGCCGAGCCCGCCGTACTCCTCCGAGACGGGGACCCCGAGCATGTCGAGGTCGGCGAGCTGGTCGAATATCTCCGCCGGGAACCGGTGGTCGTCCTCGACGTCCTGCGCGATCGGCGCGATTTCCGCCTCGCAGAACTCCCGGACCTGGTCCCGAACCATCCGGTGCTCCGCGGGGAGGTCGAACTCCATGGGCAAAACTTGCGGAACATCCATGATAAAGGGCGCGGAGTGTCCCCCGCGAATCCCCGTCGCCGTGAATCCTCGTCGCCACGAGACCGCAGCGGCAGTGTTCAGAGAAGCGATAACCGGCCGGAAAATCTCCGTCGGGTGGGGTTGAAAGGGGCCGCCGTCTCGACGAACCCGGACGAAGCAAGGACCGCAGGACGGAGTCCGAGGACCGCAGCGAGTCCCGGGAGTCGAGACGGCGGGGGCTTTCGAGGGCGTCTCACCGTCGATTCTCGTGTACTCGCTCTTCTCTGAACAGTACCCCGACGCCCGGGCGACGATTTAATGCGGTACGGCCCGAATTTCTCGGTAGTGGAGCTTCGCCGACTGGTCCGCGGCAGCGTCGACTGGCCGCGGCTCGAAGCCGTCGTCAGCGACCTCGGAGAGCGGTACGGCCGCGGCGACGCGCACGTCCGGTTTCTCGACGCCGACAACTGGCTGTCGACCCCGTTCGTCCTCCGCGCCGGCGACGAGGAGTACTTCGTGAAGGTCATCACGAAACAGAACTCGCTGGTGCACGCGCTGTTCACCACGGGCCGGAACATCGGCGCGTTCACCTCCGGCACGGAGGGCTTTTTCGAGCACTTCGGGACGCCGTACCAGATGGCGGAACACGAACTGGAGGCGACCGAGCGGATGCGCGCCATCGGCCTGAACGCCCCGGAGCCGGTCGAGGCGCTCGAAATCGACGGCCTCGGCGTCCTGGTCTTGGAGTACCTGCCGGCGTTCCGGCCGCTCGACGAACTGGACGCGGACCGCGAGCGGACGCTGGCGCCGGCGATGTTCGACGCGCTCGCGACGATGCACGAACACGGGCTCGCCCACGGCGACCTCCGCGCCGAGAACGTCCTGATTCTCGACGGCGACCTCTACTTCATCGACGCCACGAACGTCCGCGCCGACGGCCAGGAGGGCGCCCGACTGTACGACCTCGCGTGCGGGCTGGCCGCGCTCGCGCCGCTCATCGGCGTCCGCGACGCCGTCGACGCCGCGCTCACCGCCTACCCGACCGGGGACGTACTCGCCGCGCGCGACTACCTCGACTTCGTCGCCATCCGCCCCGACCACGACTTCGATGCGCCCGGACTCAAAGGCGAAATCGAGCGCCGCGCCGCCGCCGACGAAGACGCCGCAGACGCCGCGGACGCTGCCGCCGCAGCGACCCCCGCGGACGGCTTCGTGGACGGAACTACCGACGAGGGCAGCGGCGATGCAGCACCCAACCGCGACGACGACGTCGCCGACGAGCGTCGGAACGCCGACTCCGACGACGGTTCCCGGCCGACCGCGGGCGATGACAGCTGACGAAGGCGCGCCGCGCCGCCGGAGGCCACACCATCGTCGGTCCGTCGGTGTCGGGCCGATGACACGCCGACGTCCAGCGGGTGCTGCGAAACCACTCGGGGTCGCGGCGCGGTCCGACCGGCCGCGTTTCCCGCATCTATTTCACCTCCGCAGCGCAAGTTTTGCCCATGAGTTCAGGCTCCGACGGAGTGTTCCAACACTACATCGACGGCGAGTGGGTCGACGGCGCAGGCGCGGAGACGTTCGAGAGCGTGAACCCGGCGACGGGGGACGTGCTCGGGGAGTTCCGGCGCGGCACGGAGGCGGACGTCGACCGGGCGGTCGCGGCGGCCGACGACGCCTTCGAGGAGTGGCGGGAGCTCAGCCACATCGACCGCGCGGAGTACCTCTGGGACATCTACCACGAGCTGAAAGAGCGGCACGACGAGCTCGGCGAAATCGTGACGAAAGAGTGCGGCAAGGAGATCAGCGAGGGGCGAGCGGACGTCACCGAGGCGTGGCACATGGTGGAGTGGGCCGCCGGCGACGCCCGGCACCCGAAGGGCGACGTGGTGCCGTCGGAGATTCCGAGCAAGGACGCGTACATGCGGCGGAAGCCGCGCGGCGTCGTCGGCTGTATCACGCCGTGGAACTTCCCGGTCGCCATCCCGTTCTGGCACATGGCCGTCGCGCTCGTCGAGGGGAACACGGTCGTGTTCAAGCCGGCCGAACAGACGCCGTGGTGCGCGCAGATTCTCGCGGAGATGTTCGACGACAGCGGCATCCCGGACGGCGTGTTCAACCTCGTCCAGGGGTACGGCGACGCCGGCAACGCCGTCGTCGAGGACGACCGCGTGGACACGGTGCTGTTCACCGGGTCGGCGGAGGTCGGCCACGAGATCGCCTCGAAGGTCGGCGGCGAACCCGGGAAGCTCGCCGCCTGCGAGATGGGCGGGAAGAACGGCATCGTCGTCACGGCCGAGGCGGACCTCGACGTCGCCGTCCACTCGGCGGTGATGTCGAGTTTCAAGACCACGGGGCAGCGCTGCGTCTCTTCCGAGCGACTCATCGTCCACGAGGAGGTCTACGACGAGTTCAAACAGCGGTTCGTCGACGTCGCCGAGTCGGTTGCGGTCGGCGACCCGCTGGACGAAGACACGTTCATGGGGCCGCTCATCGAGCCCGAGCACCAGCAGAAGGTGTCCGAGTACAACCAGTTGGCGAAAGACGAGGGCGTGAACGTGCTCGTGGACCGAGAAGAACTCGACCCGTCGGAGATTCCGGACGGCCACGAGGACGGCAACTGGGTCGGCCCGTTCGTCTACGAGGCGGACCCCGACGCGGACCTGCGGTGCACCCAAGAGGAGGTGTTCGGGCCGCACGTGGCGCTCATGGAGTACTCGGGGGACATCGAGGACGCGGTCGAGATTCACAACGACACGGACTACGGGCTGGCGGGCGCCATCATCTCGGAGGACTACCGCGAGATCAACTACTACCGCGACAACGCGGAGGTCGGACTGGCGTACGGGAATCTGCCGTGCATCGGCGCGGAGGTGCAGCTGCCGTTCGGCGGCGTGAAGAAGTCCGGGAACGGCTACCCGTCGGCGCGGGAGGTCATCGAGGCGGTGACCGAGCGGACGGCGTGGACGCTGAACAACTCGAAGGAGATCGAGATGGCGCAGGGGCTCTCCGCCGACATCAAGACCCGAGACGAGTAGCTCCGAGACGAGAGTTCGGCTCCGTCGTCGCCGGCGGCCGGTTTTGTCGTCGTCGCTGCCGGCGGTCCGTCTCCGTCGCTGCCGCTGTTTTTCGGTCGGTCGGGAGGAAGACGTCGCGTTCGTGCAGAACCGTGAGTCGGCGCGCCGGGCGGGAGTGGGAGCGGGAGTGAAGCCCGGCAACGCCGCGGTGGGCGGCCGGTCCGGCCACCCTCGCGGGGCCGACCCAGGTTCGCGTCGGGGCGTGGGGAGCCCCGGAATCCGCGGCACGGACCGGTTCGGACCCGGAGTGGGTTCGGGGGCAGCGCCCTGTGGGGCGCCGTCCCGGTGCGGAGGGGTGCCCCGCAATGAGACGGTTCGGGCCGCGGTACACGGAGGAGCACGGCACCGTAACTTCAACGTAGCGCCCCGATTTTCGCGGTTGATTCTCGCCGAGCCGCCGGTGTTTTCACGGCGACACGCGCAGTTCGGTGCATGCTCGACGACTTCTTCGACGACGCCGCACGGCGCGACTGGGAGGACGCCGAGGCCGCGACCGCCGGCGAACCGCACCGAACCGCGGGGTCGACGCAGCCGACCGGGACGGTCCGGTTGGCGCTCGTCGGCTGCGGCGGCTACGCCCGAACGGTGTCGCTTCCCGCGATGCAGGCCGCCGACTACGCGGAGCCGACGGTCGTCGTCAGCGGCGACGCCGACAAGCGACGGCGCCTCGCCGACGAGCACGGCGTCACCGCCATCGGCTACGACGAGTACGGCGACGGCGCCGCGACCGACGAGTACGACGCCGTCTACGTCGCGACGCCGAACCGGCTCCACCTCCCGCAGGTGGAGACTGCGGCGGCACACGGCAAGCACGTCATCTGCGAGAAGCCGCTCGAAGCCACCGTCGACCGCGCCGAACGGCTGGTCGAGGCGTGCGACGCCGCCGGCGTGACGCTCATGACCGCCTACCGCGTCCAGACCGACCCGGTGACGCGGCGGCTCCGCGAGTTCGTGCGCGCCGGCGGCATCGGCGACCCGGTCCGGGCGTTCGGCGAGTTCTCCTTCTCGCTGCTCGGCGGCGACAGCGGCCCGGACCAGTGGCGCCTCGACGACGAACTCGCCGGCGGCGGCGCGCTGTACGACGTCGGCGTCTACCCGTTGAACACGGCGCGGTTCCTGCTCGACGACGACCCGGTCGCGGTGTCCGGGTCGACGCGGTCGTCCGGGGACGCCTTCGCGGACGTCGACGAACACGTCGACTTCACGGTCGACTTCGGCGACGCGGTCGGCCACTTCGCGGCGTCGTACTCCGGGCGGCAGCACGCCCACCTGTCGATTCACGGCTCGGACGGCCGGCTCACGGTCCGGTCCGCCTACCAGCCGAACGCGGCCCGCGAGGTCGAACTCGACACCGCCGACGGCCACGTCGAATTCTCGGGCGTCGGCGTCGACGACGCGCGCGAGGAGTTCGACTACTTCGCTCACGCGGTGCTGACGGGCGCGGCCGTCGAACCCGACGGGGCGGACGGCCTCGTCGACATGCGGACGATGGCCGGCGTCTACGAGTCGGACGAGACCGGGCGTACCGTCGAACTCTGAGGAGACGGCCGCTGCTCGCCGGGCTCCGAAAGCGAGAGGCGAAAGGTGTGGCGGAGGCGGGAGGCGGATGCGCAGTGTCCGGCCACGATGGACCCCTGATCGTGGGGCGGACGATGCGCGGTGGCGGCGTGGTGGCGCGGAGTTGATTTCGCCGACTCACGACGAGAAAAGCGTCGGTTCGTCGGCACCAGTTGCTAGTGCGGTCTGCGTGATAAACCCTCCGGCACCGGCCGCCCGGCACTGGCCACCCGGAACCGACCTACTGCCGCCCCACCGCCGCCTCTCCGACCCCCTGCGACAGCCCGGTTCGGCCGCCGACCTCGGCGGGCCGGCCGGCCCGTCCCGCCGGACCTGCAACCCCTACCGCCGACGCAACATCTATACCGCCCCGACCGAACCATTCGGCCATGCCGCAGGTGCGCGCGGAGGCCCTGCTCGGCGGTGCGGACGAACTACTCGAAGAGCCGCGCCGCGTCGTCGACCCGAACCGGCTCGGCGACCCGGGCGACGTCCTCGGCGACGGCGCCCGGCTGGTCGCCGTCGAAGAAGTCCCGCTCGCACACCTCGACCTCGCGCCCGACGAGCGCGAGCGGCTCCCGCATCTCCTCGGTGACCGACGCACCATCTACGTCCACCACGTCGAGTAGCCGCGTCGTCGCTGCCGCTTCTCTCAGTCGTCGCGTCGGTCGCGGAGCGCCGGGAAGTCGTCACGGACGTCGTCGACGCGGCCCGGGTCGACGTCGGCGGTGACGAGCGTCGGGTCGTCGGCCGCCGAGGCGAGCGTCGTCCCCCACGGGTCGTAGACGGTGGACCGGCCGACCAGTTCGGCGTCGCCCTGTTCGCCGGCGCCGTTCACCGTCGCGACGTATCCGAGGTTCTCGACGGCGCGGGCGCGCGGCAGCGTCTCGAAGTGCTCCACGCGCGGATACGGCCACGCGCTCGGCACGAGCGTGAGCGTCACGCCGGCGTCGGCGAGCCGCCGGTACAGCTCGGGGAACCGGAGGTCGTAACACGTCGTCACGCCGACCGTGAACCCGCAGACGTCGGCGGTCTGCAGCGTCTCGCCGGCGGTGAGTAACTCCGTCTCCGCGGAGTCGTAGCCGAACAGGTGGTGTTTCCGGTAGACGAGTCGGCGGTCGCCCGACGCGTCGAACAGCACCGCGGTGTTCGCCAGCCCCTCGTCGGCCGGGACGGCTTCGCCGGCGTCGGCGGACGCTTCGAGGTCCTCGACGACGCTGCCGGCGAGCAGCGCCACGTCGTTGTCGGCGGCGACGTCCCGGAGTTCGGTGAGCGTCGGGCCGCCGAGCGGCTCGGCCTGCCGGCTGTACGCGTCGAACGCGAAGTAGCCGACGTTCCACAGCTCCGGGAGCGCGACGAGGTCCGCGCCGCGGTCGGCGGCCGCCTCCACGGCGTCGACGGCGCGCTCGCGGTTCGCCGCCGGCCGCGCCGCCTCGACGTCGAGCTGGGCGAGCGCGAGTTTCACGCGTCGAGCGCCTCCTCGAGCGCCGCTTTCAGGTTGTCGAACTCCGCCTCGAAGTTCCGCTCGAAAAAGCGCTCGACGCCGGGGAGCGACCCGTCGATGACGAACTCGTTTCGGAGCCGCGTCCGGCCGTCGTCCGTCGGCTCGACGGTGTGCTCGCCGGTGACGCGGAACGCCTTCGACCGGCCGACGAACTTGACGTGCCGCGGCGGGTCGCGCTCCACCTCCTCGGTCTCGACGGCGATCGTGGACCGGACCATCGGCACCGGAATCTCGACGTGCCACGTCGCGGCGCCGTCGCCGTGGAGGTCGTAGCTGTCGACGACGCTGATCGCGCCGGCTCGTTCGGCGGGGTCGGCGATGAACGCCCAGACGTCCTCCGGCGACGCGTCGACGACGAGTTCCCGGCTCACCCGCACGGTCATTACTGCACCCGAATACGAACCGCCGGCGAAAAAAGCGGGGGGTTCACGGACGAGTTCAGGGGAGTTCGACGCGCCACGTCGTCGACCGGGCGCGCCCCCACTTTTCGATGTCGACCTCCTCGGACTTCTCGGCGAGCCGCGGCAGCCGACTGCCGACCTGCTTCGCCGACAGCCCGATGGCCTCGGCGATGTTCTTCGCGCGGAAGTACTCCTCCCCGCGGGAGACGCTGTCGCGGAGGTACGCGACGATTCGTTTCTCCTCGTCTGTGTAGTCCGTCATCGCTTCTACAGTAAATTTGGTTCCCTGTGGCTTAACGCTTTACGCGTTCGAGCGCCGCTGTGACACTCCTGCAGGTCGACGTCGACGCCGCGTCGTGCGGCGGGTCGGCGTCGGCGCGGCCGGAGGCGTGCGGGCGCGGCTCAGGTGTCGTAGACGTGAATCGCGGTGACCGCCAGCACGGCGGCGACCATCGCGAGCGCGAAGCCCCACGCTTTCAGTTCCTGGGTCGCGCCGGCGAGCATCATGCCGGCGCCGACCGTCGCCGCGGCGCCGAACACGAGCGCCAGCCCGACGCTCTTGTCGGTCGAAACGGTGTCCGTGGCCATACGCGACGGTTCGCCGGTACGCACGTAGTTCTTCCGAAACCGCCAACCGCGCGAGCGACGCGCCCCGCCCGGGCGAGCGACCTTGGGCAGGCGACCCGGGGGGAGACAACCCGGGGCAGGCGCCCTGGTGCGGGCGCCCCGGGGCAGGCGCCCCCACCGGCCGACACCGCGTCTGTCGGACGGGAGCCGGCCGGCCGCCGACCGAGGTTGTCAGACTTAACTGCCGCCGTGCCGACCGTCCCCCAATGGCTGGGATACGCGGGCTCGCGAGAACCGTCAAAGTCGTCGCCGCGGTCGCCGTGCTGCTCGTCGGCGCCGTGGGCGGCGCGTACCTCCTCGGCGTCGTCGGCGCGCCGAGCGTCGTCGGCGTCCAGAACCGGTTCGGCGACGTCTCGGAGGAGCACACCGTCATCCGGAGCACCCTCGTCGTGAACAACCCGAATCCGGTCGGGGTTCGGCTCGGCGGCGTCTCCGCCGACTACGCCGTCTCGCTGAACGGCATCCGGATGGCGAGCGGGAGCAAGTCCGGGCTCGCGGTCGAACAGGGGAACTTCTCGGTGCCGTTCCGCACCCGGATGAACAACTCGAAGATTCCGGCGTGGTGGGTGAGCCACGTCCGAAACGGCGAGCACACGACGCTGCAGGTGGACGCGTCGGTGCACTCGTCGCTGCTCGGCCGGTCGTTCAGCCCGCAGATCACGCGCGACGTCAACACCAGCATCATCTCGGCGTTCCGGTCGTCGGAGACGCGGCCGCTGAACGCGAGCAGTCCGCTGGTGTCCGACCCGGTGTTGTACCTGAACCGGACGGAGGCGCAGTGGGGGACGGTCGACAACGACACGACCGAGGTCGAGATGACGCTGCACCTGTACAACCCGAAGTCGTACCCCGTGACGCTGTCGACGGTCGGCTACAACATCACGATGAACAACATCTCGATGGGCGGCGGCGAGGCGGGCGAACCCACGACGATTCCGCCCGGTGAGACCGTGGCTGTCCCGGCGACCACCGTCATCGACACGCAGAAACTCGACGAGTGGTGGGTGTCCCACCTGCAGCGGAACCAGGTGACGCAGCTCCGGGTCAGCTTCTATCTCGTGTTCGACCTGTCGGCGGCCGGCGCCGGCGAGCAGCGCATCGACCTCACCGACGTCACCCGGACAGTCGAGACTGACATGTTCGGGACGAAGAACGAGTCGGCGACCGGGACGTCCGGGTCGGCGGCGGCCGGGTCCGGCGGCGACGGAACCGCGACTGCGACGCCGGCCGGTGCGGGAACGGACACGCCGGCCGGGACGGCCGGCGGCGGCGACACCGCGACGCCGGGGACGACGCCGACTCCGACGCCGGCGCCGACCGAGACGCCGGGCGGCACCGCGACGCCGAGCGGCGGGACGACGACCACGGACGACGGATTGTTCACGGTCGACCGATCGGGTCTGCAGTAGTCGCGGACGCCGACAACGCTTTAGCGACCGCGGTGTCACGGTGAGGTATGCCTCGGAGTATCTCTGCTCCTGGTCGAGTTCTCGGACGGTAACGTGACTGTCTCGACCGACACCGACGGTGACACGATTCTGGTCGACATCGACGGCGACGCCTGCGAACTGAGCAGGGACGCCGCCGCCGACCTGCAACAGGCGCTCGGCGACGCCCTCACGGAGCGCCGGGAGTTCTTCCGGACCGTCGGCGAGTACCGCGCGGACGGCAGCTACGTCGTCTCCCGGAAGGCCGCCGACTCCGCCGGCAACGCGAAGGTGTTCGACTCCTTCGAGGAGCTCCGCCGGCTGTACGACCGGCTCCCGTCGGAGTTCACCGCCGACGAAATCGGCCGGACCGGAATCACCGGCTCCCGGCGACACATGCTCGTCCGGCACTTCGCCGAGCACCCCGCGTTCGACTGCTCGATTCACCGCCGGAATCCGTTGACGGCGCGGAAAACCGCGTCGGAGTCCGACGCGGAGGAAGCGGAGGAGTAGGCGAGGGACAGAGCTCGGACGGTCTCGGCCGATTTCGGCCGAATCCGCCCGCGTTCGGCGGCTCTCGATTCAGCGGTCGTGTGTTACTCGATGGAGACGTGTTCGTTCTCCTCGTTCAGCGCGAGGTTCGCGGCGACTTCGGCGATACGCATCGCGTACTGCGCCGTCTCCTGGAGGCTCACGAGCACTTCGCGTATCTGGAGGAGCTGCTGGTTCTCCATCTCGGGGAGGTCGTTGAGGATGTCGCGTTCGCGGTCTTTCAGTTCGCGGAACAGGAACTTCACCTCGATGGTGAGCGAGTAGTCGCGCTGCACCGCGGCGTCGACGGCCATCTCGGTGACCTCGTCGACCTGGTCGGTGAAATCGCGGATGCGGCGCATCGTCGAGTCGTCGATGTCGAGCGTGTTGTCGTCGGCTTCCAGCGCGATTTCGCCGATGTCCTCGGCGTTGTCCGCGATGAGTTCGAGGTTCTTCGCGATGGAGCGGTAGCCGATGAGCGGGAACCCGGAGTCGAGGCCGACGGCGCGCGCCAGGTTCGGGTTCTGGTAGGCGGTGAAGATGAGCCGGAGCAGCAGCACGAAGATCTTGTTCGCCTGCCGCTCGCGGTTCAGCGCGCGCTGGGCGAGGTCGGCATTGCCGTGTGCGAGCGCCTTCACGGCCTCGCCGCGCATCGTCGACCCGGTGTTTTCGAGCCGCTTGAGGAGGTTGTCGAGCGTGAAGTCCTCGGGGTCGACCGAGCACCGGATGGCGATGTTCTCCGGGGTTTCCTCAATGACGCCGAGCCCCATCAGTTGCGTCTCGGCCTTGTAGACGGCGTTGATGTGGTCGGAGTCGAGCGCGCCCTCCTCGGTGGTGATGTTGATGACGCGCCGCCCGAGGACGTACTGGGCGAGGATGGCGCGTTCGAGCGCGTCGGCGTCGAGGTTGTCGGCGTGCAGCGTCGCCTCGGCGTCTTCGCGGCTCGCGGACTCCGGCAGCACCGTGAGCGTCCCCTTGCCGCCCATCCGGAGGGACACCTCGTCGCCCTTCTCCACGTCGTGTTCTTTCGCCCACTCAGCCGGCAGCGTCATGGCCAGCGTGGACGGCCCCAACCGCTGAACTTTCCGAGTCTCGACCATATCGGAGGGATGTGTCCATATGACCTTAACCTTGTCTCCGTTCCCATAATACACGTTTAGTGGGTGGAGTTACCACGCCGGATTCGGTCGGTTCTGGTCGAGCGGAGGAGCTGGGAGGGGAAACGAGCAGCGCGGAAGGGACGAGGAGAGGAGAGGAGAGGAGAGGAGAGTGTGGCGCGGTCGGTTCGCGGCGGGTCAGACGATTTTCATCATGCGGCGCTCGAACTTGCCGACTCTGACTTTCACCCAGCCGCGGAGCCGCTCGTCGAGTTCCGGGTCGTCGGTGTCGACGCGGAGCGTCCGGATGTCGTCGAGTTTCGCGCGGGAGGCGACGACTTCGACGTCGCAGCGGCGAATCACGGCCGGGGAGAGCTGCGGGTTGCCGCGGCCGAACACGAAGCCCTGTCCGCCGATGGGGGAGACGACGATGACGTTGTCGTCGCCGAGCGCGTCCAGGATTTCCTGTTCGGTGGCGTCGGCGACGAGGAGGTCGCCGCCGCGGTAGACGTCGACGCCGATGGCGGTGCCGTCGACGCCGAGTTCGTCCTTGACGGCGCCGACGGTCGACCCGGGGCCGAGCACCCACGTGGTTTCGGGCCGCGACCGGATTTCGGCGGCGACGCCTTCGGCGAGCGACTCGACGGTGCCGCTCGCGGTCTGTTTCGACGACTGGAGCTGTTCGGCGACGGGGACGGACGCGACGGCGCGGAGCTCCGGGTGGACGTCGCCCTCGCGGTACCGGTCTTCGTCGATGTCGAGCACTTCGCGGCGCTCGGTCCGGTCGAACGTCGCGGCGACGACGGCGGCGTCTTCGGGCGAGACGGCGAACACCGACGAGTACACTTTCACGCCGGCGGGGACGCCGAGCATCGGCGTGTCGGTGCCGTCGAGCGCGTCGGCGACGTCAGCGGCGGTGCCGTCGCCGCCGACGAACAGCACGAGGTCGACGTCGGCGTCGACGAACGCGGTGACGGCGCGGCGGGTGTCGTCGGCGTCCGTGTCGATGGCGGCGCCGGTGTCGTCGCCGCTGTCGTCGGGAGTTCCGAGGACGACCGGGTCGAAGCCGGCGGCGCGCGCGACCGCGGCGCCCATCGGTTCGCCCCAGGTGAGCAGGTCGGCGTCGGGGGCGTGGTCGGCGAGCGCGTCGAGCGCGCGGCGGGCGCGGTCGGGGGCGCGCGGCTCGGCGCCGCGGGCGCGGGCTTCGGCGACCTTGTCGTCGGTGCCTTTGAGGCCGACGCGGCCGCCCATCCCGGCGACGGGGTTGAGCAGAAACCCGATTCGCATGTCGGTACCCGGGGCGGGCAGCCGGAAAAAGGCCGCCGATGCCGGCGGGCCGTCGCCGCGGCCTCGCCCTCCCCAGCCGGCTCCGGCGCTCCCTCGCTGCGCTCGGCCGCGCCGCCGCCCCTCGCGCGTCCGCGGCCGTGACACAGCACGGCCGCCGCGCGCCACCGCTGGTGCCACGGCCGCCGTGTGCCGCCACAGAAGCCGCGGTGACGGGTCGGCGAGGCCGGCGGCCGTGAAATCTGTCGACGCGGTCGGCGCCGGGCTACTGCGCGGCGGCGTTTGCGCCGGACTCTGGGTGGTGGTCGCGGGCGACGAACCTGAAGGCGACGGCGGCGACGAAGACGGACACGACCGAGAGGACGATGAAGGCGTCGTACAGCGGGTCGGCGATGAGGCCGCGTCGCCGCCCGATTTCGGCGGCGGCGACGGAGATGGAGAGTCGGCCGGGAACCGCCGCGGCGAGCAGCGCCGTGGTCCGGCGGTCCGTCCCGGTGAGCGCGCCGCCGACGGCCGCGCCGACGACTTTCAGCCCGACGCCGAGCGCGACGACGGCCGCGAGCAGCAGCACGGCGTCGACGTCGGTGAGCGGCGGGACGTTCGCGCGCATCCCGACGAAGAAGAAGAACACCGGCGCGACGAGGCTGACGACGGGCCGCATCTCCGCCTCGACGGCGTGGCGCTCGTCGGTGAGTTCGCCGATGAGGAACCCGGCGAAGAAGCCGCCGAGCACGGCGTGGACCCCGACCGCCTCCATCAGCCACGCGACGGCGACGGCGAACAGCACGCCGACCTTCGTCGGGGACGCGCCGAGTGAATCCGGGAGGGCGCGCTTGAGCGGCCCGACGAGGTACCGCGGAATCACGACGAGAAACGCGGCGAGCGCGACGCTCACGGCGACGGAACCGACGACCGGGGTCTCCGACGTCAGCGTGATACCGTACGCGAGCGCGACGACCGAGAGGATGTCGTTGAGGACGGCGACAGCGAGGATGAGCTGGCCGCGGTCGGTCGAGATGTAGCCGAAGTCCTCCAGCAGCGGGTAGACGAGCCCCAGCGAGGTCGTGGAGACGGTGACGCCGACGAGGAAGCCGGCGAAGTGTCCGAGCCCCATCGCGAGCGCGAAGCCGGCGCCGCCGAGGAACGGCAGCACGAACGTCAGGAGCCCGAGAACGGCGACCTGTCGGGGGCGCTGCCGGAGCGGCTCCGTGTCGAGTTCGACGCCGGCCTCGAACATGATGAGCAGCAGCCCGAACGACGCGAGGCTGACGAGGAAGTGGTAGCCGTGCATCCCCGGGCCGACCACGCCGAGGACGGAGCCGAACAGGATTCCGGCGAGGATTTCGGCGACCAGCACGGGGACGTCGAACCGTTCGAGGAAGCCGAGCGCGTAGCTCGTCCCGTACACCAACAGCAGCGCCGTGACGAAGCCGAAGGCGAGTCCCATACGGGTCCGCCTGACGGCTGAGCGCTCCTAATGGGCGAGTGATTCCACGGAGTCGCGGACGCCCCGCCGGACCCCGGCGGCGAGAGACGGCGCCGCCGCTGTCCGGTCGGCCGTCGAAGAAACTGAGTTGTGGGGGTTCTGCGCCGATTACAGGACGCTGATGTTGAGCGCGTACGGCCACGTCGTGTTCGCGAGCGAGAGGAACACGAGCGCCGCGCCGAGGATGATGACGTTCTTCTGGAACTGCGTCATCTGGTCCTGCTTCTGGTCGTCGGGGACGGCCCAGAAGTCGTGAATCATGACGGCGGAGACGAGCATGAACAGCGCCACGGCCCCGGACGCCAGCACCGGCAGGACGCCGAGGACGATGCCCAGTCCGCCGAACGCGAGCATCCCGCCGGAGAAGGCGGCGCTGAGACGGGGAGCCGGGACGCCCTTCGCCTCGGCGTAGCCGGCGTAGTTGTCGAGCGCCTGGAAGTGCCCGAGACCCATGTACGCGACGACGAGTCCGAAGAGGACTCGGCCGAGCAGGAACGCGACGCCTGCGCCTGCGCCCGTGAACGCCGATGCACCCTGAAGGAGTGTTGTAAGTTCCATCGCCCCCTGACCTACACGAGTCACTCACTTATCTGTTTGCCGACACCACGGTTACCGGGTGACACCGGTGTTACTCCAGACTGACGGTACGGTCGGTCTCGTGAGATAGTCCATCTCGCCACAACGTCTCGAACTATTTACACGAATCGGGGCGTACGTCGACGCAGGTCTCCAGATGTTCGAGTTCGTCACGCAGATACGGTCCCACCCGATTCGGTCTGCGGCGCCCGTCGTGGCGCTCGCCGGGCTGGCGCTGAGCTACTATCGGCTGAAACTCCGGAAGCGAGGGCCGCTCGCCGAGGTGTGGGAGCGGGTCAGGAAGACGGTGCTGCCGCCGCTCGACGACCTGGCGCGTCGGCTCGGCGTCGGCTACGCCGCGTACACGCTCGGCGAACGAGAGTACGCCGGGACGCTCTCCGTCCCCCCGGAGAAAGCCGAACGGCTCCTGTGGCAGGCCGGGTTCCGCCGGAACCCGCTCGCGGCGTACAAGACGCTTCCCGACGGCACTGCCGAACTCGGGTCGTGGGTCTATCGGGACGGCCTGCTCGCGACCCACCAGACCCACGTCGTGCTGTTCCCCGCGGAAGCCGACGGACAGACCCGCGTGTTCGCCCACCGCGAATACTCGGCCATCAACCCGGCGACGGCGCTCGAACACTTCCGCGGACGCGGCTACAGTCCGGAGGAGGGCGAAGCGGTGGTGCGAGGGAAACTCGGCTCCACACACTGGGTGCACGACGAGGAGCCGACGGCCGACGACGACCGGTACGGCCGCTGACGCCCGCCGGAGATTCGTGGACTCCGGCGGTGCGTCACGAATCGTGCCGAACCTTGCCCCTGTCGGCCGTCCCGTCGCGCATGGCTCTCCGACTCGCACCTGCGTTCCTCACGGCGCCGAGTTCGTTCATCGACCGCTCCGTCGACTGGGGCTCGTTCGACTTTCTGCGCTGGTCGACGGAGACGTACGAGTACGACCCGGACGACTGGAACGGGCTGAAGAACACGGTTCGGCCGGTCGAGCAGGTCATCCGGTCCGGTCGCGGCGACTGTGAGGACTACGCGCTCGTCGCGCTGTCGTGGCTGCACGCGACCGTCGACGCCGGCGACGTCGGCCTCGCCGTGCTGTACACGCGGGAGGTGCCGCCCACCGGACACGTCATCGCGTTCGGCCCGGAGCGAACGTTCTCCTCCGGCGTCGTCTGCGACGGGACGCTCGAGCAGTACCTCCGCGGCTCCCGGTACGACGTCATGTTCACGAACACGCTGTAGCCGTCGGTCCTGACCGTGGCCGAACCGGTCGGTCCCGACCCGGCCTGACCCGACCGTGCGCTTAATACGCCCCGGCGAAGTTCACCGGTCGAAGACGATGGCACTCCGGGACGTCATCCGCGACATGGAGAGCCGCGAGAAGCGGCTGACGGTGTTCGACCCCGACTCCTCGGCGGTCGTCGACGACCTGCGCGACTACTTCGCCTCCCAGCAGGTCGACGTCGTCGTCGGCAGCACGGACAGCGACCTCTCGGGCTACGCGGTGCTCTCGGACGACGCCGGCGACGTTCTCACCGCGGTCGACCTCGACCGGCTCGACGGCGACGCGACCGCCGGCGTCGGCGAACCACGGCCGTTCTCCCCGCTGCTGGAACACCTCGACGACACGACGTTCTCGTCGTACAGCATCGACCAGATGGTGGCGGCGTCCCGCGAGATCGAGGACCGCGCGTGGCGCGTCGGCAGCGGGCAACTTCACGCCGGCTTCCAGACCGCGACGGCGCTCTCGCGGCAGGCCGACGTCTACGAGACGCTCGCGAAGAAGCCGCTCGACATCCACGTCTACTGCGCGGTGTCAGACGAGGCGGCTGACATCGATGGCGTCAGCGTGCACGAGGCGGACACGGCCGAACTTCGCGAGGTCTGGTTCGTGGTGTTCGACGGCGGCGGTGACCTGTCGAACGCCTGCGCGCTGCTCGCCGAGGAGTGCCCGGGGGAGGACCGGCGGTTCTCGGGGTTCTGGACGTACGACTCCCTGCTGATTCGCGACGCGCTCGAACACCTCCACGAGCGGTACCTCACCGCCGCGTAGCACCTCGCCGCCGCGTGCGGTTTCTGTGCGTGCGGGCCGCGCGAGACGCGTCGCTCGCGGACGGTTTGGTTACCGCCGCACTTCGAAACCGGTGACGCCGGTCGGCTCGCCGTACTCGACGTCGACGTCGGAGACGGACGCGGCCGGACTTCCCGTGTGACACCACTCGATCATCGTCTCGACGTCCGAACGCGGCCCTTCGAAGACGGCTTCGACGCGGCCGTCGTCGAGGTTCTTCACCCAGCCGTCGACGCCGTGTTCGCGGGCCGTGTCCCTCGTGTTCGCGCGGTAGAAGACGCCCTGGACTTTCCCGGACACGTTCACGTGTGCGCGGACCCGGTCGGCGTCGCTCTCTCCGTCGTCGCTGGCGGCATCGCTGTCGTCGTCGCGGCTGCTCATACCTGACGGTTCGTCCGGCGCAGGGAAAACCCGACGGTCACTGCAGTCGCTCGCCTCGGACCCGGCGACCGTCGGTGATTTAAGTAGCGGACAGGCGGCGAGGGCGTCTCGCGGGGCTGTGTTTCCCGAGAGCGTCCCGCCGCACAACCGCGTGCGCCCTCGGGCGAACGTCACGTCACGGCGGTCCTGCCCGCGTCCTCCGATTTGAACGTTCGGCCGTTCGGCGGGGGGAATCGTCTGCGACGTCGGATGAACCGTCCGCGAGGCCGGGTGAGCCGTTCCGCGACGGCGACGCATGTTCCGTTCGCTCGGGTGCGCTGACGACGCAATCGGTTCCGTGGACCACCGGGCGTTTCGGGCCGCGCGGGACCGAGGGAGTCTTGGGCGTCGCGGTGGAGGAACCGGTATGGATCTGTTCGGCACCGCCGGTATCCGGGGGAGCGTGGAGAGCCGCGTCACGCCGGAGTTGGCGCTGGACGTGGCGCGCGCGGTCGGCGCGGCAGCGCGGGAGGCGGGCGACCGAGAGTTCGTCGTGGCGCGGGACGGCCGCGTGACGGGGCCGGCGCTCGCGGCGGCCGTCGAGGCCGGCCTCGAATCCGCCGGCGCCGACGTGGTTCGGCTCGGCCAGCTCCCGACGCCGGGGCTCGCGTACGCCTCCCGGGGCCGGCGCGGCGTGATGCTCACGGCGTCGCACAACCCCCCGACGGACAACGGCATCAAGCTGTTCGTGGACGGCGTCGAGTACGCGGAGACCGCCGAGACCGACGTCGATCGACGCGTCGCCGCCGGGACGCCGCCGGCGGCGTGGGACGAGTGGGGCGACGTCGAGGCGGCTGACGCGCTCGACGCCTACCGCGACGCCGTCGCGGCGTACGCCGCGGCGTTCGGCTCGTCGCCGGACGACCTCCGCGTGGCCGTCGACTGCGGCAACGGGATGGCGTCGGTGGCGACGCCGCAGGTGCTCCGCGAACTCGGCGCGGACGTCGTGACGCTGAACGCGAACGTCGACGGCCACTTCCCGGGCCGCGAGTCGAAGCCGACGCCGGAGTCGCTGACGGACCTCCGCGAGTTCGTCCGCGAGGGCGCGGCCGACTTCGGCATCGGCCACGACGGCGACGCCGACCGCATCGTCGTCGTCGACGCCGACGGCGACGTCGTCCACGAGGACACCGTGCTCGCCGTCCTGGCTGCGCACTACGTCCGCGTCAGCGACGCGGCGGACCCGGTGGTGGTGACGACGCCGAACGCGTCCGGCCGCATCGACGAGCAGGTCGCTGCCGCCGGCGGCCGCGTCGAGCGCGTCGCGCTCGGCTACCTCCACGACGGCATCGCGTCGGCCCGAGACGGCGGCGGCGACGTCGTGTTCGCGGCGGAGCCGTGGAAGCACGTGCACACCCGGTTCGGCGGCTGGATAGACGGCGTCGCGTCCGCAGCGGTGCTGACGCGGCTCGTCGCCGCCGAGGGGCTCGACGGCCTCCGCGAGCCGGTGACGGAGCGCCCGTACCGGAAGGTGAGCGTCGACTGCCCGGACGACGCGAAAGCGGCGGTGATGGAGCGGCTCGACGAGGCGCTCCCCGAGGCGTTCCCCGAGGCGTCCGTGAACACCGACTACGGCGTCCGGCTGTCGTTCCCGGACGACTCGTGGACGCTGGTCCGCCCGTCCGGCACCGAGCCGTACGTCCGCGTGTACGCCGAGAGCGACGACGTCGACGCGCTCGTCGACGACGTCGTCTCGGTCGTCGAATCCGCGGTTTCCGGCGAAACGTCCGGCTGACGCTGGACGTGTCTGGAGTCGGGAACGTCGAAAGCCGACGATTTTAACCGCGTTTGCGTCGGGAGTACCAGCATGGACCGGAACTTCAATCGGCGCACGTTCATCAAAGGCACCGGAGCGGCGGGGCTCGCGGGCCTGGCCGGCTGTTCGGGCGGCCCGGACGAATCCACGCCGACCGAGACCAGCGACGACGGCACCAGCACCACCACGACGTCCGACGGCGGCTCCGCGGGCGGCTCCGCCACGGTCAACGTCGGCATGGTGTACGCGACCGGCGGCCTCGGCGACGGGTCGTTCAACGACCAGGCGCAGACCGGGATTCAGCAGGCGGCGCAGGAGTTCGACGTCAGCTACGACGAGTCCCAGCCCGACTCGGTGTCGCAGTTCGCGCAGTACCAGCAGCAGTACGCCCAGTCCACGAACCCGAACTACGACCTCGTGAGCTGCATCGGCTTCCTGCAGGCCGACTCGCTCTCGAAGACGGCGCCCGACTACCCGGACCAGGACTTCATGATCGTCGACTCCGTCGTCGACGAGCCGAACGTCCGGTCGTACACGTTCGCCGAACACGAAGGCTCGTTCCTCGTCGGGCAGCTCGCCGGCATCCTGACGACGCAGTCGTTCTCGGCGGGCAGCGGCTCGACGGAGTCCGACTCCACGAACGTCGGCTTCGTCGGCGGCGTGAAGTCCTCGCTCATCCAGAAGTTCGAGGCGGGCTACAAGGCCGGCGTGAAGTACGCGAACTCCAACGTCGACGTCGCGACGAGCTACGTGGGCTCGTTCAACGACCCGTCGGCGGGGAAGGAGGCGGCGCTCGCGATGTACAACTCCGGCGCCGACATCGTCTTCCACGCGGCCGGGAACACCGGCACCGGCGTCTTCCAGGCGGCCCAGGAGAAGGGCCGGTTCGCCATCGGCGTCGACCGCGACCAGTCGAAGACGAAGCCGGACTACGCCGACGTCATCCTCGCGTCGATGGTGAAGCGCGTCGACACCGCCGTCTACAACGCCGTGAAAGCGCAGGTGAACGGGAACTTCGAGGGCGGCACCTCGGTCAGCCTCGGTCTCGCCGACGAGGGCGTCGCAATCGTCTACGGTCAGCAGCTCGGCGCCGACATCTCCTCGTCCGTGAAGTCCGAAATCGAGGCGTCGATGCAGGCCATCATCGACGGCGAAATCAGCGTCCCGACGAACCCGAACCAGGTCTCCGGCTGAGCCGGAGCCACGGCGCCGCGCCGCCGCCGACGCTTCTCACGTTTTCTTCCCCGGCGAGCCGTCGCGCCGGCGGCGCGGCGCGCTGAAACGCGTCGTTTATGCCGATACCGGTGAAACCCGAACCTGAATGACTGAGGCCGTCCGCCTCGACGGGATCACGAAACGCTTCCCCGGAGTCGTCGCGAACGACGACGTGACGCTCTCCGTCGAGCAGGGGACGGTCCACGCCCTGCTCGGCGAGAACGGCGCCGGGAAGACGACGCTGATGAACGTACTGTACGGCCTGTACGAGCCGACCGCAGGCGACGTGTACGTGAACGGCGACGGGCTTGAACGCGACGAGGACGGCGAGTACGTCGACGCCCCCCGCCGGTTCGACTCGCCGCGCGACGCCATCGACGCCGGCGTCGGCATGATTCACCAGCACTTCATGCTCGTCGACCCGATGACGGTCGCCGAGAACATCACGCTCGGCAACGAGCCGACGAAGTGGGGCGGGCTCGCCATCGACCGCGAGGCCGCCCGCGAGGAGGTGCTCGAACTCTCCGAGCGGTACGGCTTCGACGTCGAGCCCGACGCGACGGTCGCCGACGTCTCCGTCGGCGTCCAGCAGCGCGTCGAGATTCTGAAGGCGCTGTACCGCGGCGCCGACGTCCTCATCCTCGACGAGCCGACCGCCGTGTTGACGCCGCAGGAGGTCGAAGACCTGTTCGCGGTCCTCGACGAACTCACCGACGCCGGCAAGACCATCATCTTCATCACCCACAAGCTCGGCGAGGCGCTGGAGGCGGCGGACGAAGTGACGGTGCTGCGCGACGGCAGGAACGTCGGCTCCGTCGAGACCGCCGACACGAGCCGCGAGGAGCTCGCCGAGCTCATGGTCGGCCGCGAGGTCGTCCTCGAAACCGACACGCCGCCGGCGACCCCCGGCGACCCGGTGCTGTCGGTCGACGGCGTCTCCGCCGAGGACGACCGCGGCGTCACCGCCGTCGACGACGCCTCGTTCACGGTGCGGGAGGGCGAAGTGTTCGGCGTCGCCGGCGTCGACGGCAACGGCCAGTCCGAACTCGTCGAGGTCGTCACCGGCCTCCGCCGCCCCGAAGCCGGCAGCGTCCGGCTCCACGGCGACGACGTCACCGACGACTCCCGCCGGGAGCGCACCCGCGCCGGCATGGCGTACGTCCCCGAGGACCGCCAGGAGCGCGGGCTCGTCATGGACTTCGACCTCGTGGAGAACGGCGTGCTCGGCAGCCAGCACGACCCGCCGTTCGCCCACGCCGGCCGCATCGACTGGGAGTACGCCGCCGAGCACGCCGCCGACGTCATCGACACCTACGACGTCCGGCCGCCGGACCCCGGCGCGGACGCGAAGTCGCTCTCCGGCGGGAACCAGCAGAAGTTCATCGTCGGCCGCGAGTTCGCCCGCGACCCCGACTGCATCGTCGCCTCCCACCCGACCCGCGGCGTCGACATCGGCTCCACCGAGTTCATCCACGACCAGCTCATCGACCTCCGCGACGACGGGAAGGCGGTGCTTCTGGTCTCGTCGAAACTCGACGAGGTCCGCGGGCTCTCCGACCGGCTCGCCGTCATGTACCGCGGCCGCGTCGTCGACGTCGTCGACCCCGACGAAGTCACCGAAGAGCAGCTCGGCCTCCTGATGGCCGGCGAACGCCCCGACGACGTGCCGAGCATCCGGACCGACGCGAACGCGGCCGCAGACGGGGCGGAGGAAGCGGACGGGGCGGACGCGGACGGCGCCGACGCCGCCGGGGAGACGCCCGGCACCGACGCCGCAACCGCCGGAGGTGACGACGATGAGTGACGACCCGTCGTCGGGCGAGGAGGGCGCCCCGGAGGGCGGGCCGGAGTCGACGGTTCGGGCGCGGGCGCTGTCGTGGCTCGACCGGCTCGCGGAGGCGTCCGCGACCGAGCGGCTGCTCATCTCGACGTCCGCGCTGGTGCTGTCGGTCGTCATCGGCTTCTTCCTCGTGCTGGCCGCCGGCCGCATGACGACCTGCGACGCCGCGGCGACGACGTACCTCGGCGTCGGCTTCTGCTACGACCCGATTACGGTGTACGACAAGCTGTTCCTCGGCGCGTTCGGGAACCTGCTCGCGAACCCGCTGAACGGCCAGTTCGCGACGACGCTGTCGGAGGCGACGGTGCTGGTGTTCACGGGGCTCGCGGTCGCCGTCGCGTTCCGCGCCGGCGTGTTCAACATCGGCGGGCAGGGGCAGATGGTGCTCGGCGCGCTCGCCACCGCCGTCATCGTGTTCGCCGTCTCACCGCTCGTCTCCGGCGTCGTCGGAACGCTGCTGCTCGTCCCGTTCGGGCTGCTCGTCGGCGCCGTCGTCGGCGGCGTCTACGGCGCCATCCCGGGCGCGCTGAAGGCGTACGCCGACGCCAACGAGGTCATCACGACCATCATGCTGAACTTCGTCGCCACGTCGGTCGCGCTGTACCTCGTCCAGGACCACTTCAAGGACCCCGAGAGCTTCGCGAACCAGACCCGGACGCTCCCCGAGTACGCGCTGTTCCCGAAACTGGTGTTCCCTGAGCGTGCGTCCGTCTCGCTGTACGCGACCGCGTTCGCCGTCGTGCTCGCGCTCGCCATCGCCTACCTGCTCACCCGGACGAGCGTCGGCTACGACATCCGGACGAGCGGCCTCCAGCCCGACGCGGCGGAGTACGGCGGCGTCGACGCCGCCCGCACCGTCGTCACGTCGATGGCGCTGTCGGGCGCGATTGCGGGGCTCGGCGGCGCCGTCTACGCGCTGATGGTGCTCGGGAACTTCCAGACCGGCGTCCCGGACTACGGCTTCGACGGCATCACCGTCTCCATCCTCGCCGGCAACAACCCGGTCGGCGTGCTCGGCGCGGCGCTGCTGTTCGGCGTCCTGAAGTCCGGCAGCATCGTCGTCGACGTCTCCACGAGCGTGCCGCCGGAGCTCGTCGGCGTGCTCCGCGGACTCATCGTCCTGTTCGTCGCGATGCCGGAGTTCTTCCGGATGATCGGGAAACGGCTCAACCTCGGTGACGGCGTCGACGGCCGCGGCCCGGCGGCGACCGACGGAGGTGAGTCGGAATGACAGATCTGCGCGACCGCGTCGGCGTGCTCGTCGCCGGATTCGTGTTCGCGGTGGTCGCGACGACGGCGCTCGTCGGCCTCGCGTTCCCGGGGACGCCGTTCGGCGCCTTCACGGCGACGCTGGCCGCCGTCCTCGGCGTGCTCCTCGAGGACTCGACGCTCGCGGCGGCGCTCCGGCTGTCGGTCCCCATCGCGTTCGCGGCGCTCGGCGGCATCTTCGCGGAGAAGTCGGGCGTGTTCAACATCGGCCTCGAAGGGCTGCTCATCGTGTCGGCGTTCGCCGGCGTCTACGTCACCGACGTCTCCGGCAGCATCTGGGTTGGCGTCGCCGGCGGCGTGCTCGCGTCGACGCTGCTCGCGGCGCTGTTCGCGGTCGTCTGCATCCGGTTCCGCGCCGACCAGATCATCGCGGGGCTCGCCGTCTGGCTCATCGCGCTCGGGCTCGCGCCGTTCGTCTCCCAGGTCGTCTACGGCAGTTCGAACACGACCAGCGTCCAGACGTTCGAGGCGATTCGGGTGCCGCTGCTGTCGAAGATTCCGTTCTTCGGCGCGCTGTTCGACGCGTCGCCGATGGTGTACCTGATGTTCGTCGCCGTCGCGGCGTCGTGGTGGACGCTGAACCGGACGACGTTCGGCCGGTGGGTGCGCGCCGCCGGCGAGAACCCGAAGGCGCTCGACACCGCCGGCGTCGACGTGAAACGCGTCCGCTACGCCGCGGTGCTGCTGTCCGGCGTCCTCGCCGGCGTCGGCGGCGCCGCGCTGTCACTCAGCCTCGGCCAGTTCACGGGGAGCGGCCCGACGATGGTGAACGGGAAGGGGTTCATCGCCATCGTCGCGTTCCTGTTCGGGAACTACAACCCGGTCGGCGCGCTGCTGTCGACGATGCTGTTCGCCGGGCTGGACGCGCTCCAGCTCACGCTGCAGGCGCGCGACGTCGTCGCGATTCCGAAGCCGCTCGTCCGCACCATCCCGTACGTGACGGTGGTCATCGTGCTCGCGCTGTTCGGCCGCACCCGGACGCCGGACGCGGCCGGCGAGCACTACGAGTCCGGCGAGGAGTAGCGCGCCTCACTCCCCGTCGCCTCGCGTCCGGCTCTTCGCCGCCCCGCGTCCCTCCGAATCACGCCGCGTCGCCGGCGCTGTGTCGCTCCGCGCCGCCTCGACTCTCCGCCGCGGAATCCGTCGGCTCGGCGCCGACGGAACTGCCGGGTCGAATAACGAGTTTTTTGCCGCGCGGCGAGTGAGAACCGGGTAATGACTACGCACGAACCCGACATCGCGGTGGTGGGCGCGGGCACCGCCGGCTGCTACGCGGCGGCGACCGCCGCGAACGCGGGGCTCGACGTCGTCGTCGTCGAGCGGAAATCCGCGGAGGAAGCCGGGCACATCGCCTGCGGCGACGCGCTGAAGGGCGCGGACGCGTTCCCGGAGGCCATCCCGAAGTCGGAGATCGAGCCGGCGTTCACGAACACCGGGGTCACGCACGGCCGCTTCGAGATTCCGAGCGAGGACACCGTCCTCGAAATCCCGGTGCCCGGCGAACTCGCCGTCATCGACCGGTGGGAGTACGGCCGCCGCATCATCGACGGCGCCGAGCGCCGCGGCGTCGACTTCCACTACGACACCGTCGTCCAGGACGTCACGCAGACGGACGACGGCCGCGTCACCGGCATCCGCGGGAAACGCGACGGCGAGGTCGTCGAGTACGACGCCGACGTCACCATCGACGCCGCGGGCGCGCTCTCGATCCTGCAGGACAACGCCGACCTCGACGCCGCGACGTTCGACACGAACGTCTCGTACACGCAGTTCTGCTCGGCGTACCGCGAGGTCGTCGAGGTGCCGGAGCCGGTCGAGTGGACCGACGCGCTCGTGTTCAAGCCGACGCGGACCGCCGCCGGCTACGTCTGGTACTTCCCGCGCACCGACACCGAAATCAACGCCGGGCTCGGCTTCCAGATGACCGAAGAGCCGATGAAGCTCGTCGAGGACCTCAAACAGGACCTCCGGGACCGCCCCGAGTTCGAGGGCGCCACCGTGAAGGACAAACTCGGCGCGGCGCTGCCGACGCGCCGCCCGTACGACTCGGCGGTCGCGCCGGGGTTCATGGCGGTCGGCGACGCGGCCGGACACGTCAATCCGACGACCGGCGGCGGCATCGCCGGCGCCGCCTACGCCGGGAAGTACGCCGCCGAGCAGGCCGCCAAGGCAATCGACGCCGGCGACGCGTCCGAGGAGATGCTGTGGCGGTACAACGAGCGCGTCATGGACCACTTCGGCGCGCGCTACGCCGCCCTCGACGTCTACAACATCCTCGCCACCGCGGTCGACGTCGACGACCTGATGGGGCTGCTCGCGTCGCTCCCCGGCGAGAAGCTCGCGGAGGCGCTCTACTCCGGGACGACGTCGATGGGGCCGCGGCTCGCCGCCCGCGTCGCCCGCGACAGCTACGGCTACTGGAGCCAGATCTGGGACTTCTACAAGGCGAAGCGCGCGGCCGACGACCTGCTGAGCCACTACCAGCGCTACCCGAGCCGGCCGTCCGCGCTCGGCGCGTGGCAGGACCGCCGCGACGACCTGCTCGACCGCGTCTACGACGTCACCGGCGCCGACCCCAAGTACTGACCACGCGGCGACCGGCGGCGACGACGACTTCTCACAGTTTTCCTCCGTCTCGACGGCTGCGTCTGCAGCCTCGGCTGGACGCTGCTTCGTCGTCGCGACGAAAACGGAGAGAAACCGGGTGTGTTGCGGCGTCGACGGCTACGGCTGCTGTTCGGCGTCGACGGCGTTACGGCCGCTGTTCGGCGGCGGCGAGCACGGCGTTCGAGAGGAGGCCGACGCCGATGTCGAGCGACTCCTCGTCGACGTCGAACGTCGAGGTGTGGTGGCCGCCGGGGTGGTCGGTGCCGACGCCGACGTAGGTGGCGTAGCCGCCGTTGTTCTGCACCTCCTGCATGAGGTAGGTGGCGTCTTCGCTGCCGCCGAGCGTGTCGCGGTCGAGGACGGAGTCGACGCCGTCGACGTCGGCGGCCGCGTCGGCGACGATGTCCACGAGTTCCTGGTCGGAGGTCGCAGACGGGGCGCGGCCGAGCCGTTCGGTCGTCACGTCGACTTCGTGCATGTCGGCCGCCGACTGGAGGACGGTTTCGGCTTTCTCGTCCATGTACTCCATCAGCTCCGTGGTTTCGCCGCGGACCTCGCCCTCGACGAACGACTCCTCGGGGATGATGTTGGTGGCGGTGCCGCCGCCGACGAGGCCGGCGTTCACGCGGGTCGCGCCGTCGGCGTGCCGCGGAATCCCGTAGAGGTTCTGGATGGCCGCTGCCATCGCCTGCACCGTGTTCTTCCCCTGCTCGGGGTGGCCGCCGGCGTGGCTCGGCTCGCCTTCGAACTCGGCGAGGAAGTGCGAGACGGCGAGGAAGCCGTCGACGCCGGCGACGACCTCGCCGGTCGGGTGGTCGAGGCCGACGTGCGCCGCGAACAGGTAGTCGACGTCGTCGATGAGTTCGGAGTCGGCCATCGGCTTGCCGCCGACGATTTGCTCTTCGCCCGGCTGGAAGAACACCTTCAGCGTCCCCTCGAAGTCGGACGCGAGAATCTCGTCGACGACGCCGACGCCGAACGTCGCGTGCGCGTCGTGGCCGCAGGCGTGCATCCAGCCGTCGTGCTCCGACCGGAACGACGCGTCGACCGGGGCGTGCGTCTCCTCGTCGGCCTCCGTGATGGGGAGCGCGTCGATGTCGACGCGGACGCCGACCACCGGGCCCTCGCCGCGGCGAACCACCGCGACGGCGCCGGTGTAGCCGCCCTCGATTTCGGCGAGCACGTCCTCGCGGGCGCCCTCGTCGCGGGCGCGCTCGAACCACTCGGCGAGCTCGTCGTCGTCCGGGACGTTCATCCGCTCGGAGCCGAGGATGTCGGGGCCGTAGTGGAGTTCGTCGAGGTCGCGGGTCTCCAGTTCGTCGACGAGGCGCGCGGTCGTGTAGAACTCACACCACGCCGGCTCCGGGTGTCGGTGGAGGTCGCGGCGGAGCTGCACGAGGTCGTCGTGTTGCACTGCGAGGCTCATAGCCGGCGTTCGTCGCCACACCGGATAAAGGGAGTCCTCGCGGCGAACCGGACCGACTACCGGCGCGCGTCTCCGCGGGCCGTCCGCCGCCCGTGACCCGCCGCGGCTCGGGCGAACGCTTACCGCGGTCCCCGCCGAACTCCGGCCGTGAAACGAGATTCGACCGGTGGCTCGGAGCCGACGCCGGAGCCGGCCGCGAACCGGGGCGTGACGCGCCGGGACGCCCTGCGGCGTGGCGCGGCGCTGGGCGGCGCGGTCGTCGGGAGCGCGGGGCTCGCGGGCTGCGTGTCCGCGCCGGCCGACGCGCTGCTGGCCGAAGGGTTCGAGTCCGACGTGGACTGGGAGACGGCGGCGAGCATCGGGCCGGAGGAGCCGCTGTCGGCGTTCGACTGGCGGATTCAGCGCTCCCGGGCGCAGGCGGCGACCGGCGAGTGGAGCCTCGAACTGTTCACGGAGGGCGATCACGACGACGGCACCGCGTGGGCGACGACGACGCTGACGCCGCCCGCGGACGCGTCGTCGTTCTCGGTGTCGTTGCAGGCGTGGAGCGCCTCCGAGAGCTTCAACGCCCTCCGCGACCTCGTCGTCCTGCTCGGCCCGGAGCAACCGACCGACGAGAGCAGTTTCCCGTCGCCCGGCGAGAACACGTCGTCGACGCCGGGCGCCCCGGCCGGCGGGCCCCACGAACCGCTGCACCTCGCTGACGGGTGGCGCGAGTACGGCTTCGACTGGCGGCCCGAGACGGTGCCGGAGACGCTGCACTTCGCCGTCGGCGTCTCCGTCATCTGGGAGGCCGACGCCGCCCACTACGTCGACGACGTCGAGATCGCGGCGTCGACCGACGCGTCGCGGTAGCGCTACTCCTCGTCTTTCATCCGGACCGTCAACACCGGCTGGTTCGCGGTGCGGACGACGCGCTCGGTGACGGAGCCGAGTAGGTAGCGGTCGAGCCCCTGCCGGCCGTGGGTTCCCATGACGATGAGGTCGACGTCGTGGTCGTCGGCGTAGTCGAGGATAGAGCGGTAGGCGGTGCCGGACGTCACTGTTTCGACGACCTCGACGTCGGCGTCACGGGCGGCCTCGGCCACCTGCTGGACGGCGTCTTCGCCCTCCTCTTCGAGCGCCTCGACGACGACCTGGCTGCCGGCTTCGAGCGTCGAGTAGGCGGTGGCGTCGACGACGTACAGCGCGTGCAGCGTCGCGTCGAACCGCTCGGCGACCGTCACGGCGTGCTTCACGGCGGCGTTGGCGGCGGGGCTCCCGTCGGTCGGCACGAGAATCTCGTCGTACATCTCGACCCGACGTTTCCGTGAGAGCGGAATAAAACCGGTGGCCGTCTCCCGGTTCGCGATAGGCCGATCGGTCCCTCCCCCGCGACGCGCCCCTACGCGTCGGTTCGCTCCGCCTCCGCGGCGGCGTGGGCTTCGCGGACGGCGTCCTCGCAGGTGCGGAGCGCGTCGTACCGCTCTTCGACGTCGTCGATGCCGACGGTCTCGACGACCTCCCACGCGCCGCCCATGAACCGCAGCCCCTTCACCCACGAGTCGGTCGCGAGCAGCAGGCCGTCGGTGTCGCCGTCGTCGTCGACGGCGACCGCGAGTTCGACGCTGTCCGCCCGGTTCAGCGACGCGACCTCCGCGTCCGAGAGCGCTCGCCCCGGAAGCGACGCGACAAGTGACATGGCCAACCGAAGGCGGTCGGCGCGAAAGAGCGTGTCGACTCGCCGGGCCGGGCGTGGCGGCCCGTGGCGGCGCCCGGCGGTCCGTGCCAGCACGCGGTGGCACGCGGCGACGCTCGTCGCGCCCGGAACTGCCACGCGCTCGGCGCGAACCCGAAGACATACTACCGCGGCGGCGACACGGCCCGGTATGTCACGCGGCGACGAGGCGGACGCGGGCTCGACCGGCCGCCGGGGCCGCGTTGACCGCGTCGTCGTCGCCGTCGCGGTCATCGCGCTGGCGGCGCTGGCTGCGCGGCTGCTGTTCCTCGGCGCGCGGCCGTTCCACTGGGGGGAGGGCCGCGTCGGCTACTGGACGCTGCGGTTCCTCGAAACCGGGGCGTGGGAGTACCGCCCCGTCGCCGGCGGTCCGTTCCTGTACGTCGTCGGCCGGTGGTGGCTGTCGGTGGCGCCGCCGACCGACGCGGCCGCCCGCGTCCCGGTCGCGGTCGTCGGCGGCCTGCTGCCGCTCGCCGCGCTGCTGTTCCGCGGGACGCTCCGCGACGACGAGACCGTCGCGCTCGCCGGGGTGCTCGCGGCCGACCCGCTGCTGCTGTACTACTCGCGGTTCCTCCGCGGCGACGTCCCGGCGGCGGCGTTCGGCCTCGTCGCCGTCGGCGGCGTCGTCCGGTTCCGCGACACCGGGAGTCGGCCGGCGCTGTACCTCGCCGCCGCGTCGTTCGCGCTCGCGCTTTCGGCGTCCGGCTTCGCCGTCGCCTACCCGTTCGTCTGGCTCGCCGCGGCGCTGCTCGTCGTCGACGAGGCGCGCGTCCGCGGCGCGCCGCGGGAGGCGCTCAGCACCGTCGGCGCGGCCGGCGGCTGGCTGGTCGACCGCGTCACGCCGCTCGCCCGGTCGCTGTTCGTGTTCCTCGCGGTCGTCGTCGTGTTCTTCGCGCCGCGGGCCGCCTCCGGCGGCGTCGGACTGAACCGCCCCGCGACGATTCCGACCGCGGTGGTCCGCGCGCTCGTCGCGTCGCCGAAGAAGTTCGCGCAGGTCCACGTCGCGTTCCGGCTCGACCCCGGCGCGCCGGCCGGCCCGGCGTTCATCCCGGTGGTCGCGGGCTACGCGTCGACGCTCGTCCACACGGCGTGGCCGATGCTCGTCGCGGCGCTCGTCGGCTTCGCGCTCGAACGGTACCGGCGAGACACCCGGAGCGTCGTCGCGTTCGGCGGCTACGCGGCCGGCGTCGGCCTGCTCGTCTTCCCGCTGTCGTCGATGCGCGCGGAGCCGTGGACCGCCGTCCACGTGCTGCCGTGGCTCGCGCTCCCCGCCGCCGTCGGCGTCGCACGGCTCGCCCGCGGCGTCCGCGGCTACGTCGCCCGCGGCCTCACCGGCGCCGACACGGCCGTGAACCCGGCGCGGGTCGTCGCGGCGCTGCTCGTCGTCTCGGCCGTCGGCGCCGGCGTCGGCACTGCGGTCGCCGGCGCGTACGCGCCCGCACAGCCCGGCTCGCCGTTCGCGCAGTTCGCGCAGCCGAGCGACGACCTCGACCCGATGCTCGACGCCGCCGAGCCGGTCATCGCGGCGAACGTCGACGGCGCGGACGTCGCGTACGTCGGCGACCGATTCGACACCGAGCGGGAGTACGCGCAGCCGCCGATACCGTCCCGCGACCAGAAGGCGTGGGGCGCGCGGCTCCCGCTGCAGTGGTACTTCGAGCGCGCCGACGCCGACGTCACCAGCGTCCCGTCCGTGACGTTCATCCCCGGGGACGCGCCGCCGGTCGTCGTCACGACCCCGGAGCGCCGCGTCGCGGTCCATGAGGCGCTCCCCGAGTACCGGCAGTTCGACCTCCACCTCGGCCTCTGGGACCGCAAAGTCGTCGTGTTCGTCGCGCCGCAGTAGCCGGGTCGCCCTCGCGGACGGGCCGTTCTCGGTCGGTCGTCGGCGGCTTCGCGGCCGGCCGTTTCGGCGGTTCGGTGCCGTCACCGGGACGGTGAAGTACCGCGAGGCCGCAGCGCCGTCCGTGAACGTGGAACTCGCGATGCGGGTCGCGCTGGTGCTGGCCGCGCTGGTCGCCACGGCCGTCGGCGTCTGGCTCGACCGCAGCAGCCGCCGGCACCGCGACCGCGACGCCGCCACCCGCGGGCCGGCCGCCGGCCGCGCCGCGCCGCGACGACGGTTCCTGCTCGGCGTCCCGTGGGGGTCGCTGACGACGGTCGCCGTCGTCGTCGCGGTGTACCTGTTCGTGCAGGGCGGACTGGCGCACTGGTACAACCCGGTCGTCATCCCGTTCCGGGCGTGGTCGTACTTCGCGCCGCTCGGCATCCTCACGGCCGGCGTCGCCCACGCCGGCCCCGGCCACCTGCTCGGGAACGTGTTCGCGACGCTCGTGTTCGCGCCGCTCGCGGAGTACGTCTGGGGGCACTTTCCGGACCGGCGCGGCGCCGAGGCGTTCGGCAGCGTCCGAACGAATCCGTACGTCCGGGCGTTCGTGCTGTTCCCGGCGGCCGCGCTCGCCGTCGCGGTGCTCACCGCGGCGTTCGCCGTCGGCCCGGTCATCGGCTTCTCCGCCGTCGTGTTCGCGTTCGCCGGCGCGGGGCTGCTCTACCGGCCGTTCACGGCGGTCGTCGCGCTGTCGGCGTCCAACGTCGTCGACGTCGCGTACTCGGCGCTGCAGAACCCGGTGACGGTCGCGTCGGGCCGCGCGGCGTACATCACGCCGTGGTGGTCGAACATCGCGATACAGGGGCACGCGCTCGGCCTGCTGACCGGCGTGCTGCTCGCCGGCTGGCTCGCGGTCCGCCGCGGCGACGACCTCCCGCGGCCGCGCCGGCTCCTGGTCGGCACCGTCGTCTTCGCCGTCTCGCAGTCGCTGTGGGCGGTCTACTGGTTCCGCGGCGGCGAGACGTACGTGCTGTACCGCGCGGTCGGTCTGACGCTCGTGGTGGGGCTCGCGGTGCTGGTCGCGGCGTTCGCCGCCGGCCGGGACGCCGACCCGGTCGAGACGCTCCGCGCCGCGGCCGCGTCGCCGACGCCGCGCCGCGTCGCGGTCGCGCTCATGCTGGTGTCGACGGCGGCGCTCGCCGGCCCGGCGATTCCGGTGAACCTCTACGCCGTCGACGACGAGCCGCTCCCCGGCGACCCGGTCGAGGTCCGCGGCTACCAGGTGACGTACGCCGAGGACGTCGAGGACGGCATGGTGTCGGTCGTCGACGTCAGCGCGTTCGGCGAGACGACCACCGTCAACACCTCCGGCGTCATCGTCCGCAACCCCGACCGCGCCGTCTGGACGACCGCCGTCACGAAGGGGAGACTCGCGTTCGCCGGGGAGGCGACCGTGGTCGTCGGCGGCCTCGGCTGGCGCGAGACCGTGACGGCGACGCGGCGCGGCTGGACGCCCGTCGGCAACGCGACCGTCTACCGGGTCCGGGTCCGCCACGGCTCCGTCGGCCGCGTCGCGTACGTGTCGCCGAACGCGACCGCGGAGCCCAGAATCGGCGGCCGGACGGTGACGGTCGCCGCGAACCGCTCCGGGTTCAGCCTCGTCGTCGCGGGCGGCGTCGACGGCGGCGACACCGCGGTCGCACCGATTCCCGAGCAGAACGAGACGGTGACGGCGGGCGGCCTCCGGTTCGTCCGCGACGGCCGCGCCGTCTTCGCGGTCACCGCCGACAACGAGACCCGGGTCAGAGTCGCGAACCGGGAGACGTACCGCGGGAACTGAGCGGCGCCGGCGTCCGTCTCAGCGCCCGTGGCCGCGTCACTGCCACTCGATTCTGAACACGTCGGCGTCGATGTCGCGGCGCTCGCTCGTCTGGTGGTCGAACTGCCTGTCGAGGGTGAGCGTCGCGCGGAAGGCGTCGGTGACGTCGCCGCCCTCGTCGGCGACGAACGACTCGACGAACGACTGGCTGCCGGCGTTGTGGACGGAGTAGGAGACGTCGGCGAGTTCGGCGGCCGTCGCGAGGAACGCCCGGTCGGCGTGTTCGTTCCCGGACTGCGCGCCGAACGGCGGATTCATGAGCACCGTGACGGGGCCGTCGAAGCGGTCGCGGGCGAGCGGCGGCCGGGTCGCGTCGCCGTTCACCCAGTGAATCGGGGTGCGCGCCCCGACGCGCCGCTCGTTCTGCGCGGCGACGTCGAGCGCGCCGCGGTCGAGTTCGACGCCGACGACGCGGCCGGCTCCCCGCAGCGCCGCGCCGAGCGCGAACATCCCGGTGCCGGCACCGAGGTCGACGACGGTCCGGTCGGCGACGTCGCCGCGGAGGTCCGCGAGGTGGACGACGTGCGCGGCGACGTCGGCCGGCGTCGGGTACTGTTCGAGCTCCGCCGTCGGGTCCTCGAACCCGGCGACGACGGCGAGCTTTCCTTCGAGTGCCTGTCGGCTCACGGCGCTGTCACGTCAGGGGTCGACGGGCCCCTGCACCGTGAGGCTGACGCCTTCCCGTTCGGCTCGCTCGGCGAGGGCGGCGAGCGCCGGCTCGGCCTTCGCTGGGTTCGCGACCTCGTCCGCGACGACCGTCACCTCGCCGGCGCCGAGGAACGACGCGGCCCGGACCAGTCCGCGGAGCCGGTCGGCCTCCTGTTGGGTGTCGAGCGAGCAGTCCTCCTCGAAACACGCGGTCACCCGCAGCCCGGCCGGGTGGTAGCCCTCCGCGGCGAGGTCGGCTTTCAGGTCGCGGAGGTGTTCGGGCGCCGTCGACTCCAGCGCCGCGGCGTCCAGCGTCACGGCCTCCACGTCAGCCGGCTCGCTCGCCGCCACGGCCCGCTCCACGCTCGTCGTCGCGCTCGTGCTCATGGTCACCTCCGAATATAGTGTGGTAATACAAAAGAGTTGGTAAATGCGCCATAGTAATTCCTCGTCGCGGTGGGGCGGTGAGTTGTTCGGGAGTAGCGGGCCGGTCGCGGCCGGCGAGCCGAGCGGAGCGGCGGGCAGAACGAGCCGTCGCGGCGACCGATTGCCGCCGGAGACGGGGGACATGGCTGTCGGTTCGGCCGGACCCGGGTATCGCCGGAAAATCCGTGATGCGGCGGAGGAGTCCAACGGATTCGACGACCCGAACGACCCCAAGGTTTACATACAATCGGGGTCACAAAACTTATTAATGGAAGGTCCGAGCCGACAGCGACAGCGGGAGGCAGGCGAGTCGGAGAAACAGTCGGACGAGCAGGTGACGTGTCCGGAGTGTGGGTCGGACGAGGTCGTCATGGACGCGGACCAGGGGGAGTTAGTGTGTGACGACTGCGGGCTGGTTCTGGACGAGCGACAGATCGACCGCGGCCCGGAGTGGCGCGCGTTCAACCACTCCGAGCGCCAGTCGAAGTCCCGCGTCGGCGCCCCGGTCACGGAGACGATGCACGACAAGGGGCTGACGACCACCATCGACTGGAAGGACAAAGACGCCTACGGCCGGTCCATCAGTTCGAAAAAGCGCAGCCAGATGCATCGGCTGCGGAAGTGGCAAGAGCGCATCCGGACGAAGGACGCCGGCGAGCGGAACCTCCAGTTCGCGCTCTCGGAGATCGACCGGATGGCGTCCGCGCTCGGCGTCCCGCGGTCGGTACGGGAGGTCGCCTCCGTCATCTACCGACGCGCGCTCAAGGAGGACCTGATTCGCGGCCGCTCCATCGAGGGCGTCGCAACCGCGGCGCTGTACGCCGCCTGCCGCCAGGAGGGAATCCCGCGCAGCCTCGACGAAGTCGCCGAGGTCTCCCGCGTCGAACAGAAGGAGATCGGCCGGACGTACCGCTACATCTCCCAGGAACTCGGCCTCGAACTCAAGCCGGTCGACCCGAAGCAGTTCGTCCCCCGGTTCGCCTCCGCGCTCGGCCTCAGCGAGGAGACGCAGGCGAAAGCGACCGAAATCATCGATGTCTCCGCCGAACAGGGCCTGCTCTCCGGGAAGTCCCCGACCGGCTTCGCCGCCGCCGCCATCTACGCCGCGTCGCTGCTGTGCAACGAGAAGAAGACGCAGCGTGAAGTCGCCGACGTCGCGCAGGTCACCGAAGTCACCATCCGCAACCGGTATCAAGAGCAGATCGAAGCGATGGGCTTCCGCTGACCCGGCTCAGGAACCGCCCACCTCGACCGCCACCGAACCGCGCCGTAGTTTCTCTCCGCGTCCGTCGGCTCGCTCGAATCCGTCCGTGTCGTCCGTTCTCCCGGTCCGTCCGCGCCGCTCGCCGGTCAGTCGTCGCGCTCCAGTTCGTCCAGAATCGGCCGGACCTTCGGCTGGAGTTCGTCCCACTCGTCGGCCGGGTCGCTGTCGGCGACGATACCGTTCCCGGCGAACAGCGTCGCGGACGTGTCGCCCGCGAGGCCCGAGCGGATGCCGACCGCGAACTCGCCGTCGCCGTCGGCGTCGAACCAGCCGACCGGGGCGGCGTACCAGCCGCGGTCGAACGTCTCGGTCGCCCGAATCGTGGCGAGCGCCTCCTCGAGCGGGAGGCCGCCGACCGCCGGCGTCGGGTGAAGCGCCTCCACCAGCGTCAGGACGTGCGTGTCCTCGTGCAGCGTCGCCTCGATGGGCGTCCGGAGGTGCTGGATGTTCGAGAGCTTCCGGAGCCCCTGCTCCCCCTCCGTCACGTCCCCGTACGTCGAGAGCTGCTCGCAGATGGTTTCGGCGACGACGCGCTGTTCGTGCTGTATCTTCTCGCTGTCCAGCAGCGACCGGGCGTGCTCGGCGTCCGCCTCCGGCGTCTCGCCGCGCGGCATCGACCCGGCGAGCGCCTCCGTCCGGACGGTGCGGCCGTCCCGCTCGACCAGTTGCTCCGGCGGCGCGCCGAAGAAGCCGGCGGCGTCGGTCGGCTGCACGAGGAACCGGTAGCAGTCGGGGTACGTCCGGCGGAGCCGTTCGAGCGCGTCCGGGATGTCGACCGGCGTCTCCAGGTCGACGTCGAGCGCCGTCGCGAGCACCACCTTCCGGAGTTCGCCGGCACGGATGCGGTCGACGACGCGGGCGACCTGGTCAGTCCAGTCCGCCCGCGACGTCCGCCACGTCGTCGACGCGACGCCCGGCTTCCCGCCGCTCGGCCGCATCATCGGCAGGTCCGCGAGCGACTCCCGCGCCGCAGTCAGCGCCGCGTCGGCGTCCGCGGCGTCGACGTCGTCGCCGTAGCGGTTCACGGTCAGCCACGTCGCGTCGTCGCCCCGCGTCAACTGCACCGCCGGCAGCACGAACGACGACGCCGGGAACCCCGCCCAGCCGTCTCGACGCCGGGGTTCGCCGTCTCGGCGCTGCTGCTCGTCGGCGTCGGCGCGGTGGTCGCCGCGGAACGCGAGGCCGCCGAGGACGCGGGGCCGGGTCGCGGCGGGGCCGTCGTGGTCGACGTCGTCGAACAGCGTCGCGGCGGCGTCGCGGAGCGCGTCGAACCGGTCGGGGCCGTCGCAGACGAGCCGCGCTGCGGCGCCGGCGCCGACGAGTTCGAGGCCGGCCGGTGAGGCCCAGTGGACCCGCGGTGTCCCCTGCGCGGAGAGGAACGCGCGGTACGAGACGTCTGACACCTCACAGCTCCGGCTGTGGAGCGACGCGTCGGGGTCCGGTCGCGTCGCCCGCGGCTCGCCCTCCGACTGACTCATTGGTCGACGTTCGCCGGGCACTCCCTTGACGGCTCTGGTTCCGGTCGTCCGCTCAGCTGTACCGCTCTTCGTTCCACGGGTTCGCGGAGTCGGAGTAGCCGCGCTTCTCCCAGTAGCCGCGCTCGTGGTCGGTGAGGAACTCGACGCCCGTCACCCACTTCGCGCCCTTGTAGGCGTACTTGTGCGGCGTGACGACGCGCAGCGGGCCGCCGTGGTCCGCCGGCAGCGGGTCGCCGTCGTACTCGTAGACGAACATCACCTCCTCGCGCATGCACGTCTCCAGCGGCAGATTCGTCGTGTAGCCGTCGAGTGCGTGGAACATGACGTGTTCGGCGTCGTCGTCGACGCCGACCTGCGCGGCGAGCTCCGGGAACGTGACGCCGGTGAACTCGCAGTCGAACTTCGACCAGCCGGTGACGCAGTGGAAGTCCTGCCGCTGGGTCGTCGACGGCAGCTCCGTGAACGCCTCGTAGCCGACCGAGAACGGCTCGTCGACGGCGCCCCACGCCTCGAACTCCCACGTCTCCGGGTCCCAGCTCGGCGTCCCGGACTTCGACAGCACCGGGAACCGGTCGGTCCGGCGCTGCCCCGGCGGGAGCCGCTCCCCGCCGAACTCCTCGTGGAGGTCGGTGACGTCCGTAACCATGCTCGAACGTCGGTGCCGCGCTCACCAAAGGCTATCGACTTCGGCGACCACCCGGAAATTAGGCGATTAGCGAAGAACTGTTCCGGTGGCTGAAACCCGATACCAGGAACCGTGAATAATGGTTGTGCGCGGGCGAAACCACCCCCGAAGCCTTTTTATACGAACCCCTGGAAGCCTCCGGTAATGCCGAAAGTCGAAGTCACCATCCCGGAGCACCTCGAGATGCAGATCGCACAGCTCGTCGAGCAGGGGGAGTTCGTCAACCGCGAGGAGGCCATCGAGGACCTCATCTCCACCGGAATCAAGGCGTACAAGACCAGCGGCCCGCAGGAGGAGGAGACGGAGCCGGGGTTCGAAGAGGACGGCATGATGGGCCACGAAGACGAGTACGTCTTCTGACTCGGCGACCGGCTGTGCGGTCAGGTCCCCGCCGATTCCGGGGTCTCGGCGCCTCCCCCGCGGGTGCGCCGTGGTACGCCCTCCCCAACAACGCTTAAATCACGGAATTACTTACGCACGACCATGCACAAGGACGAGCTCCTCGAACTGCACGAGCAGATGGTGCTGATCATGGAGTACTTCAGCGAACGCGAGGACGTCGACGAAGCGCTGTTCGAACCGTACCACGGACTCAGCGTCGACCCCTCGCACGTCCACAAGTCCAAGAGCGAACACAAACACGCCGTGTTCGTCCTCGGGAACGCGCTCGCCGCCGCGATGTCCGAAGACGAGTTCTCCGACGCCGGCCGCGTCGGCAAGCGCATGGCCGAACTCGCCGACGACGCCGAATCCCGCATCTGAGATGGCCGTCACCGTGGAGCCGGCCGAAGACCTCGACGCCGTCCACCGCGTCACCCGCGCACACCGGCTCGCGACGCTGCTCGACGAGTCGGTGCGGCTCCCCGTCGTGAACTACCGCGTCGGCGTCGACGCAATCGCCGGGCTCGTCCCGGTCGTCGGCGACCTGCTCGCCGCCGCCGCCTCGCTGTTCATCGTCTTCGAGGCGTACCGGCTCGGCGCCCGACGCACGACGCTCGCTCGGATGCTGCTCAACGTCGGCGTCGACGCCGCGGTCGGCTCCGTCCCGGTCGTCGGCGACCTGTTCGACGCCGCCTGGAAGGCGAACGTCAGGAACGCCGACCTGCTCGAACGAGACGTCCTTGGCCGCTGACCGACGACGCCGCTCGACAGTCCTGCTGCCGGTTTTGCTCTCCGTCTGACCCGGTTCGTCAGTCCCAGAAGCTCTGCGTCCGGGCGTACTGGCGCTCCTGCTGGAGAATGTCGCGGTAGAAGTCGTCCTCGTCCTCGCGGAGTTTCCCGATGATGCGGGCGGCGTTGTGCGGGCCGACGCCGCGGGCCGCGAGCGCGATGACGGCCTGCTTGCCGTGCGCCTGCACGAGGTTCGACGCGCGGAACGCCTTCTCGGTGAGTTTCCGCTGCTCGTCGTCTTTCTCCTCGGCGCGAACCGCCTTCACGGCGTCGTCGTCCCACGGATTCAGCGCCGCTATCCGGGTGGACTCACACTCGGGGCACTCGGGCTGGTCGCGGACCCGCCGGACCTTCGTGGTGTGCCGCCAGTCGCGGCAGTGCATGCACAGCAGAATCACCCGGTCGTCCATGATGCGGTCGCGGATGGTCTTGATGACCGACGCGTCGGCGTTCTCCGGGACGAGGAACTCCCTGCCGGAGGAGTTCCCGCCGGTGCCGATCGGGGTGCGTTCGCGGGCCGCGACGACGTCGACGTCGCCGGACTGGACGTCCGCGAGCAGCGCCGCCGTCTCCTCGACGGCGAGTTCGGTGTGGAACACCTCGCGGACCGCCTCGTCGAACACCGGCGTGTCCTCAAGCGCCGCCAGCAGCCGGTCCCCGCCGAACCGCTTGTTGCCCTGGTAGCGCTTCAGCGCGCCGAACTTCGCGGCGACGTGCGTCAGCGTGAACTTCAGCGTGTCCGACCGCTTCAGCGCGAGTTCGAGCAGCGCCTCGACGTGCGCCGGATCCGTCTCCTCGAGCACCTCGATGACGGTGCCCGGGTCGACTGACGCCGGCACCTCCAGTTCGACGCGGTACGGGTCCGCCTCCATCCCGACCGACGACCCGGTGCGCTGCCCGATGAGCGCGGACAGCAGGCGGCCGAGCGTCCGGTTCACCTTGTGGCCGTACGCGGCGTTCACGGCGACGGTGCGTCCCTGCCCTTCGACGACGATGCGGCGGTCCGTCGGCATCGGCGCGTCCGCCTCCACCTGCCGGGACACCTGTTCGAGGCCCGCTACGGCGGTCCGTTCGTCAGCCGGGTACCGGCCCGCGAACTCGCGGGCCACCGACCGCTCGTCGCCGCCGCCGGCGAACTGCGGTTCGGCGACGCGACGCATCTCTCCGACCTCGGCGGCGACGTCGCGCGGCACCGGAATCTCCTGGCCGGTCCACGACGGCACCTCGCCGGCCGGGTCGGCGATGGGCGCGACGTTCACCTCGCTCTCGTCGTCGTCGATGTCGTTGATGCGCCACATCTCGCCGCGCTGGATGAACACTTCGCCGGGCGCCGCGAAGTTCACGACGAACCGCTCGTCGAGCGTCCCGATCTGCCGCCGCGAGGAGATGTCGTAGACGTCGTACGTCTCCTCGTCCGGAATCATCGAGAGGTTCCGGTAGAAGTAGCGCCACGTCCCGCCGGAGGACTCGATGACGTCGCGCTCCTCGTCGAGCCACAGCAGCCGGTTCCCGGCGAGTTCGCGGACGACGTCGCGGAACGCCGGTTCGGTCAGGTCGGCGAACGGGTAGGCGTCCGTCACGAGTTCGTACGCCTCGCGGGCGCCGACTTCGCCGTCGTCCATCAGCAGTCCGACGACCTGGTTCGCGACGACGTCGAGGCTGCCGTGGTGGATGCCGGACTCCTCGACGTCGCCAGCGGCGGCGCGGCGCGCGATGGCGAGCGCCTCCAGCGTGTCGTCCGGGTTGCTGGTGACGATGGTGCCGTGGGAGGTGCGGCCGCGTCGGTGCCCGGCGCGCCCCACGCGCTGGAGGAGGCGTGCGACCTCGCGCGGCGAGTTGTACTGGACGACGTGGTCGACGCGGCCGACGTCGATGCCGAGCTCCATCGACGAGGTACAGATGAGGCCGTCGACGTCGCCGGCTTTGAACGCCTCCTCGACCTCGATGCGGGCCTCCTTCGACAGCGACCCGTGGTGGACGCCGACCGGTTCGTCGAGCGCCTTGAACCGCGACCCGAGCGCCTCCGCGGTCTGCCGCGTGTTCACGAACACCAGCGTGGACTCGTGCTCGCGGACGATGTCGCGGATGACTCTGACGTGGCCCGCGATTTCGGGGTCGGTCGCGAGTTCGCCGGCGAGCCGGTCGTCCTCGTCGGTGACGTCGGGCGAGACGACGTCGAACTCGACGTCGCTGCCGGCGTCCACCTCGACGATTTCACAGCGCCGGTCGCCGGTGAGGAACTTCCCGACCTCGTCGGGGTCGCCGACGGTCGCCGACAGGCCGATGCGCTGGTAGCCGCCGGCGAGCCGCCGGAGCCGCTCCATCGCGATTGTCAACTGCGCGCCGCGCTTCGACGCGGCGAGTTCGTGGACCTCGTCGACGACGACGTGCCTGACGTCCGCCAGCGCCGCGCGCAGTTTCTCGCCGGTCAGCATCGCCTGCAGCGTCTCGGGCGTCGTCACCAGCACGTCGGGCGGGTCGTCTGCCTGCTTGCTGCGCTGGTAGTCCGTGGTGTCGCCGTGACGGACCTGCACGTCGAGGTCGAGGGTGTCGCCCCACCAGTCGAGCCGCTCGCGCATGTCGCGGTTCAGCGCCCGCAGCGGCGTCACGTACAGCGCGCCGATACCGTCGGGCGGGTCGTCGGCGAGCGCGTCCAGCACCGGCAGCATCGCCGTCTCCGTCTTCCCGGTTCCGGTCGGGGCGATGACGAGGGCGTTCTCGCCGGCGGCCAGCGGCGGGATGGCGCGGCGCTGCGGCTCCGTGGGCGTCGTGAAGCCGCGTTCGGAGAGCGCCGACCGGACCGCGCCGCCGAGCGACGCGAACGCGTCCATCCCGTCCGGCGTCGCCGATTCACTCATTACCCGTGCTAGCGACGCGACGGCCATAAGGCCCGCGCTCCCGCCGATTCACGCGGTCGTCGCCCCGGAGCGCGTACTCTCGGCGGAGCGTGTTACTCTCGACTGACGGCGATGTTCTGCACGGGGCCGCCGCAGTCGCGACACGCGCCGGGGTTGCTGCTCGCCGCGTGTCGGGCGCCGCACGACACACACTCGAACAGCCCCTCCGAGGCCGAGTACGGATCGATGTTCACAGTTGGCATGTTGGGGGTTAGCACTATCCTGATGATAAACTCTTCTCCGACAATACTTCTACAATCACGGTATCCTTATACTAGTTATATTTAGGAAGTGCTGTTCTATCGGAGAAGATTGGCATACCGTAAATTTCAGTCTGGGGGTCGCGTCGTTCTTCGGGCTCGCGTCGACGGAGTCGCTCCCGCGTCGGCCGGAGTTCGTTGTTGGCTAACTGTCGGTTTGAGTGACCAGCCAGCCGTTTCGCGTTTCTGCGCCGGGGGGCGTGACGAGAATCGTCGTCGACGCGTCGACCAGTTCGGTCTCCCCGTAGGCGCGGAGTTCGTCGAGACGCGCGACGGTCCGGCGCCACCCCCGGTCCGTCGGCTGGGCCAGTCCGACCGGGGCGTCGCCGTCGCGGTTCGCCTCCAGAACGGCGCACGCCCGCTCGAACACCGGTCGCCGCGCCGGCCACCGCGGCTCGGTGAGCACGACGCCGAACCCGGCGTCCGTGACGGCGCGGAGGCGCGTCTCGACCGCTTCGGGTGAGGACTGGCGGCCGGAGAGCGCGACGGTCGCGACGGCGTCGCCGAGCGGAGCGCCGAATCGCGCGGCCGCGGAGTCCGCCGCCGAAACGCCGGGCACCACCTCGACGGTCGGCGGTTCGTCCTCCTCGCTTCGGCCGCCGTCACCGCCCACGGCGTCGAACACGCGAGCGACCGCCGCGTTGACCGCGCTTCCCTGCGCCGGAATCAGCGCGACGCGGCGCCCTGCGGCCGCCCGGTCGACCGCCGCCCGAGCCGCCTCGGTGGGGCTGTCGGAGTCGGTCGCGTACTCCTCGTCGACGCGGTCCCGGATTTCCACCGGGACGTCGTCGAGCCGCCCGCGGTCGCCGACGATGACGTCGGCGTCCAGCAGCGCCTCCTGCGCTCGGACCGTCATGTCGGCGTGGCTTCCCGGGCCGATGTCGACGACCGTCAGGTCGCCGCTCGTGCCGTCCGGCCGGGCCGCCGCGGCGTTTTCGCGTTCGACGCGTCGGTCACGGTCTGCGGTCACGGGCTCTCCTCCACCGAGGACCGACCGGCGTTGTCGACGCCGCGCCGCCTCCGTCGACGGACCCGGTCGTCGCCGCGGTTCGCGTCCGGTTCATGCGGCCTGCTCCGCCCGCGTCGGCAAAAGCCGTGGTGGCCACGAGCCGTGCGCACACGTGGCACTGACGTCGGTCCGGTGGCGGCGCCGCTACAGCAACTCGGTTTCGACCAGGTCGACGGCGTTGTCGGCCGCGCCGACGGAGGCGAGGTACGCCGCTCCGGTCGCCGCCTTCGCCACCGCGGCGGGTCTGCCGCGCAGGACCGACGGGCCGACCTGCGCGACGGAGCCGTCGCCGACGCTCACCAGCCAGCCCGGGACGTCGAACCGGAACTGGTCGAGCCGCGGGGAGAACCCGTCCGCGTCGCCGCCGTCCGCTCCGAGCGCGTGCTCGACGAGTCGCCCGACGTTCTCCGCCGCCGTCTTCGCTTCCCGCGTCGCCGCGGCGGCGCTCGCCGGGACGCGCTCGCCGTCCGCGTCGACGACCGTCGCGGCGTCGCCGAGCGCCAGCGTCGACTCGGTGAGCCGGAGGTCGCCGCGGACCGTCGGCCGCTCCCGGTCGACCGCGGCGTCGCCCTCGATGCCGCCGGTCCACACCAGCTCGTCGTAGCGGAGCGTGCCGGCGTCGGTTTCGAGCGCGTCCGCCCGCGCCCGCTCGATTGTCGTGCCGGTCTCCACGTCGACGCCGCGGTCCGTGAGTTCCTCGCGGACGGCGTCGCTGAACCGCGCCGGGAACGACGGCGCGACCTCCTCGCGCTGTTCGACGAGAACGACCTCCGGCCGGTCGGCGGCGTCGACGCCCTCTTCGCGGACGAGCGCCGCAATCTCGCCGGCGGCCTGAATCCCCGAGAGGCCGGCGCCGCCCACCACGACCCGGCCGCCCGTCTCGCACAGCACGCCGACGCCCTCCCGGATCGAGGCGGCGTCCGCCAGCGACTTCAGCGGCGTCGCGTGCTCGCGGAGGCCGTCGATGCCGTAAAACGCCGTCTCGGAGCCCAGACACAGCGCCCCGACGTCCCACGAAGCCGTGTCGCCGCCGGCCAGCGCCGCTTCTCCGGCTTCGGGGTCGACGTCGACGACGCGGTCGTTGACGAACGACGCGCGGCTCAGCACGTCCGCGATAGGGACGCTGATGACGTCGGCTGCGCCGGGCCGCCTGATGACGCGGTGGAGTTCGTGGACGAGGACGTGGTCGGCGCCGTCGTTCACGAGCGTGATGTCGGCCGCGGCCGGCAGCCGTGATTCGAGCAGGCGAGTCAGCGTCAGCCCGGCGTAGCCCGCGCCGAGAACGACGACGTCCATGAAACGGGGTTCGGCGAGGAGGGGAAAAGGTGTGTCGGCGACGTGCACGCGAACGTTCAAACCGGAAGCCGCGGCCAACGCCGCTATGCTGTGACGCCGGCCTCGCGGCGTCTGCGGGTGCGCGGCGACGCGCCGCGAGGGACGGACGCGCCGCCTGTCAGCCCTAGAACAGCGACTCCGACTCGCCGAGCACCTGCGCCGGCCCGCCGACCTCCCAGACGTCGGTGTCGACGCCGACCGCCGAGATGCGCTCCTCCACGTCGTCGGCGTGCGCGGCGGGCGTGTTGACGTAGACCGAGGCGCCCGTGTCGGTCGAGAAGTACACCGGGACGCCCTCCTCGCGGAGTTCGCGGACCGCGTTGAACACGGCGATGGTTTCGGGCTGCCAGTACACCCAGCCTGCCGGCCCGGTCATCGTCGTCGCCGTCAGCGACAGCGAGTCCTGCTCGGCGAGCCCGAACACGCCGTCGAAGTCGCCGGCGCGGAGCTCGTCGCGCATCGTCTGGAGCTGCTCGTGGACGTGCGCCAGCCGCGCCTGGAACATGTGGCTCGCCTCGGCTTCCTTGTGCGCCTGCTCGGTCTCCTTGTACGACGGCACCAGCGCCGTGACGACGCGGAGGTCCTCCTCCGGGTCGAAGCCGTCGTCGCCGACGCCGACGTCGAGCCGCTCCGACCGGCAGTCCTCGTCGTTCATCCCAGCGTACAGACACGAGTACGCACCGGTGACGGCGCGCGCCGCCGACGACGAGCCGCGGCGCGCGACCGTCGAGATTTCGGGCCGCGTCATGTCGAGTCCCGCGGCTTCGACGAGCGCGGTCGCGAGCGCGGCGAACCCCGACGAGGACGACCCGAAGCCGACGTTCGACGGGAACGAGTTCTCGGACTCGACGCGCACCGCGTGGTCGATGTCGGCGACGTCGCGGACGTGGTCGACGACGTGCCGGACGCGTTCGGCGCCGCGGCCGGAGACGTCCTCGCCGCCGATGCGGTACACGTCGTCGTCGGCGCCGCCGTCCGGCTGCCACTCCACGGTCGTCGTCGTCTTCGACGGCGCCGTACAGAGGCTGATCGAGTCGTGATACGGGAGCCGCAGGTCCGGGTCGCGCATCCCGTGGTACTTCACGAGGCCCTGAATCGGGTGCGCTTTCGCGGTCGCCTTCATACCCGCCGAACGGGCGGGGCGGTGGTTAGTCGTTCCGGATGCCGCCGTCGCCGCTACTCGTAGCTGTAAAAGCCCTGCCCGGTCTTCTTCCCGAGGTCGCCGGCGTCGACCTTCCGCTTGAGCAGGTACGCCGGCTTGTACCGGTCGCCGAGCTCCTCGTGGAGCGTCTCGGAGGCGTCGAGACAGACGTCGAGGCCGATGTGGTCAGCGAGTTCGAGCGGCCCCATCGGGACGTTCGTCCCGAGCTTCAGCCCCCTGTCGAGGTCGGTCTTCGAGGCGACGCCCTCGTCGAACGCCCGGATGCCCTCGTTTATCCACGGCATCAGGACGCGGTTCGTGACGAACCCGGGTTTGTCGTCGCTCTCCCACGTCTCCTTGCCGAGCGCCTCGGCGAAGCCGTGGGCGAAGTCGGCGACGTCGCCGTCGGTCTTCTCCCCGACGACGACCTCGACGCCTTTCATCACCGGCACCGGGTTCATGAAGTGGAGGCCGACCACGAGCGGCGCGCGGTCCGTCGCGGCCGCGATGGTCGTGATGGACAGCGTCGACGTGTTCGTCGCCAGCACGACGTCGTCGTCGGTCACGTCCGCCAGGTCGGCGAAGACGTCGCGTTTCACGTCCATGTCCTCGACCGCGGCCTCGACGACGAGGTCCGCGTCCGCGAGGTCAGCGAGGGCGGTCGTCCCCGTGATGCGGTCGCGGACGGCCGCCGGGTCGTCGTCGAGTTCGCCCTTCTCGTCGAGCCGCGACAGCGACGACTCGATGGCGTCGAAGCCGCTGTCGACGTACTCCTGTTCGATGTCGCGCATCACCACGTCGTAGCCCGCGGCCGCGGCGACCTGCGCGATGCCGTTCCCCATGGTGCCCGCGCCGACGACGCCGACCGTCTCGATGGCTGAAAGTCCACGCATACCCGCCGATGCCGCCGCGTGAACCGTAAGCGTAGCGGGACGCCGTCAGCGCGGCCGACCCGCCTCTATACTGTTTAGTCTGTCACTTCTTTCACCGAAAATATCCTCGTTCGGCGCGAGAATACCCAGCGGGCGCGGACTGTCAGACGAATTATTCGGCGCTGATAGCGGGCACAGAAACGTTAAGGAGGCGTACGCCAATCGTTCGGCGAGAGGTGCACCCCGTGTCCGAGGAGGAGCCATCACCCACTGACCTCAAACACGTCGGCCCCGCGACGGCGGCCATCATCGAGGACGCCTCGTTCACCGCCGCCGACGTCGACGCCAAGACCGTCTCGTTCAGGATGCTGCTCGACGCCGGCGTCAACCCCGGGGTCGCCGCACGCATCCGCCGGGAGCACTCGCTGTCGTGGTCGTTCGAGTCCGAGGACAGCGAGGACCTGAAGCGGCGGTCGTCGCAGGTCCGCGGCTTGGGCGACGACGAGCGCGCCTGGGTCGCCGCCTCCTCGGGCGACTGGGAAGACACCGCGGCCGAGAGCGACGACGACGGCGAGGCCGCCTGGGTCGCTGCATCGACCGACGGGGAGGTCACTCCCGAAGCCGACGGGTCCGGCGACCCGGTCGCCGCGGAGTCGGCGTGGCAGCAGCGCTCCCGGCCGACGCCGGTGACGGCGCTCGACGGCGTCGACGAGGACACCCGCGACGACCTCGCCGAGGCCGGCATCACGTCCGTCCGGTCGCTGTCCACGGCCGACCCCGACGAGGTCGCGGACGCGCTCGACCGCGACCACGACCGCGTGGCCGCGCTCCGCGACGAGGCCGACGACTACCTCGGCTGAGACGCGACCGCGCCGGCGACGTACGGCCCGTCTGGGTCCCGGATTCGTCGGGAACTCTCTTGATTCTGAACTGTCCGCTCGTTCTCGAATCCGTCGTCGTCGGCGCCGCTGTGAGTGACTATTCGGTTTTGAGTTAATTTCGTGCCGGCATCCACCACACAATTTATGTGAGGCGGGCGCCGAGCGGCGAACACGATGCTCCCCGACGCGGCCGACGCCATCACGCGGGACGGCAAGGCGCTCATCCTCGCGTACGACCACGGCCTCGAACACGGCCCGGTCGACTTCGAACCGAACCCGGCGACCGCCGACCCCGAAGCGGTGTTCGACCTCGCGACGCACGACGCCGTCACCGCACTCGCGGTGCAGAAAGGCGTCGCCGAGGCGTACTACCCCGCCTACGAGGACGACGTGACGCTGCTCGCGAAGCTGAACGGCACCTCGAACCTCTGGATGGGCGAACCGGACTCCGCCGTCAACTGGTCCGTCGACCACGCCGCCGAACTCGGCGCCGACGCCGTCGGCTTCACGATGTACGGCGGCTCGAACAACGAAATCGAGATGGCCGAGGAGTTCCGCGACGCCCAGGAGGCCGCCCGCGACAACGACATGGGCGTCGTGATGTGGTCGTACCCGCGCGGACAAGGGCTGAAAAACGACACCAGCGCCGACACCATCGCGTACGCGGCGCGGCTCGGCCTCGAACTCGGCGCCGACGTCGCGAAGGTGAAGTACCCCGGCTCCGGCGACGCGATGCAGCACGCCGCGGACATGGCGGGCCCGACCAGGGTCGTGATGTCCGGCGGGTCGAAGACCAACGACCGGTCGTTCCTCGAAACCGTCGAAACCGCGGTTCGGAACGGCGCCGACGGGCTCGCGGTCGGCCGGAACGTGTTCCAGCGCGACGACCCGGTCGGCATCCTCGACGCGCTGGAGGCGGTCATCTTCGACGGCGAAACCGCGGAGGAAGCCGTCGCACACACCTCCCAGCGCGCCGTCGCGGATGACTGAGCGGGCGCCCGCCGCCGTCGTCGACGACGTCCTCGACGCCGTCGCCGCCGCCGCCCCCGAAATCCGCGACGGGCTCCCGGGGCGGCGCCGCCACATCGACGACACGAACCCGTCCGGCGAGACGGTTCTCGCGGCCGACGACTTCGCCGACGACCTGCTGGAGCGGCGACTCACCGCCGTCGACGGCGTCGGCGCGTACGCCAGCGAGGAGCGCGAGTCCGTCGTCGACGCCGGCGACGGCGTCTCGGTGACCTGCGACCCGCTCGACGGCTCGTCGAACCTGAAGTCGAACAACCCGATGGGGACCGTCGTCGGCGTCTACGACGCCGCCCTCCCGGCGTCCGGCCGCGACCTCGTCGGCGCCGCGTACGTCCTGTTCGGCCCGGTGACGACGATGGGCGCCGCCGTCGACGGCGAGGCGACGGAGTATCTCGTCGACGACGGCGTCCGCGACTCGCTCGGCGCGCTGACCATCCCGGACGACCCGACCGTGTACGGCTTCGGCGGCCGCGTCCCGGAGTGGCCGGGCGACTTCGCCGCGTACGCCGACGCCGTCGAATCCGAACTGAAACTCCGGTACGGCGGCGCCATGGTCGCGGACGTCGCGCAGGTGTTGACGTACGGCGGCGTGTTCGCCTACCCCGCGCTCCGGTCGGCCCCGGACGGAAAGCTCCGACTGCTGTTCGAGGGCGCCCCGATGGGCTACATCGTCGAGGCCGCCGGCGGCCGGTCGTCGGACGGCACGCGGTCGCTGCTCGACGTCGACGCCGACGACCTCCACCAGCGCGTCCCGGTCCACCTCGGGAACGCCGACCTCGTCACCCGGCTGCAGTCACGGCTGGACTGACGTCGGACTGTTCGGCCGGAATCGACAGACCCACCGTTCCCGAGCCGCGACACCGGGTAATGAGAGACCGCTACAAGGCGCTGATGCTGCGCTGTTTCAAGGACGGCATGGACATCGTCGACGAGTACAACCAGTGGTGTGAGGAGGCGTTCGACGACGCGTCCCCGGTGCCGCCGCAGGCGGTGCCGAAGGTGGCGATGATGCTGTACCAGAGCCGAATCATGGACGGCTGGGGCGGCGACGGTGGCTTCGACATCCCGGAGTTCGACGACAAGATGTTCGACTAGCCAGGCCGAAGCGGCGAGGCGTCGCCGCGAGCGACGCGGACCCGCGGTTTCAGTCGTCTCCGGCGGCCACGTCGGCGTCGACGGTGCCGACGCGTCGCTCGAAGAAGTCGTCGAGCAGTTCGAGGCTCCTGAGCTTGTCGTCGATGTCGGAGGAGCCGTGCCCCTCCTCGCCGAGTTCCTCGTACTCGTAGTCGTCGCCCGCCTCGTAGCCCGCGTCGTCGAGGGCGTCTCGGAAGATGCGCGCCTGCGAGACCGGCACCCGGCGGTCGTTGACGCCGTGGACGACGAGGAGCGGTGCCGCGAGGTTGTCGACGTGCGTCACCGGCGACCGCTCCTCGTACAGCGCCTCGTTCTCGTCGGGTTCGCCGAGGTACTTCACCATCAGTTCCGAGCGGAAGTGCGGCATGGTGTTTTCGGCCATGTCGAACAGGTCCGAGACGCCGACCCACGCGACGCCGGCGTCGTACAGGTCCGGGAACTGCACGAGCTGCCAGTAGGCGGAGTAGCCGCCGTAGGAGCCGCCGTAGACCACGACTGCGTCGTCGTCGAGCCAGTCGTACTCGGCGAGGACGTGCTCGGCCGCGGCGGCGACGTCGCCCTGCTCGGCGCCGCCCCAGTCGTCGTACAGCTCCTCGACGAACTCACGGCCGCGGCCGGTGGAGCCGCGGTAGTTCACCTGCAGCACGGAGAAGCCGCGCGACAGCAGGAACTGCGTCCGGTAGCCGAACGACAGCGTGTCGCGGTGACGCGGGCCGCCGTGAGGGTTGACGACCAGCGGCGACGGCCGCTCGCCGGAGTCGTAGAAGATGGCGCCGATTTCCAGTTCGTCGTACGGGTCGTGGTCGACGGCGCGCTGGGGGGTCTCCGGCACGCCGTCCGACTCGACGGTGAAGTACTCCGCGTCGGCGAAGTCGTCGGGCGAGAACGGGCCGTACTCGGCGTCCAGCACCGTCTCGTACTCGTCGGCGTCGAGGTCGTACGCGAGCAGTTCGGGCCGCCGCGTCGGCGTCGTGTGCTGAATCAGGACGCGGCCGTCCGCCAGCGGCGTGTCGTCAGCCAGCGACGCGACGCCGCCGGGCAGGTCGAGTTCGCGCCCCTCGCCGGAGTCGACGTCGTAGACGACGGGGACGGCCTCGGCGTCGCGCGAGCGCGTCGCGAGGAATCGGTCGCCGCCGGGGAGGAAGAACGCGGGCGTCTCCTCGAACTCGCCGCGGCCGAACCACGTCACCTCGTCGGCGTCGAAGTCGTAGACGCCGCAGCGGCCCTTGTCGGGGGTGTTGTCGGAGACGAGCAGCGCGTCGCCGTCGGGGTGCCAGTCGGCCGGCGCCGCCTCCGCACCGGTCTCGCCGATCTCGAGGTTCCGCGGATTCCCTCCCTCGACGTCGTCGCCGGCCGCCGGCCCGCTCTCCGTGGCGCTCCGCGCCACGCTGGCGACGAACACGTCCGCGTTGTCGTAGTCGTCCGCGGCGTTCGTCATGAACGCGAACCGGGTGCAGTCGGGCGACAGCTCCGCGGTCCAGACGGCGCGGTCGGAGTCGGTCAGCTTCGTCGTCTCGCCCGACGGGAGGTCGTGGCGGTAGACGTTCATCTGGCCGTCGGCGTTCGAGCCGACCAGCAGCGTCTCGCCGTCGTCGCCGACCGACTGGAGCGTGACCTGCCCGTCCATCTCGACGACCGGTTCGGCGTCGCCGTCGCGGTCGATGACGTACAGGTCGTTCTGCTCGTTGCCGGCCTCGTCGCGGTGGAAGAAGACGCGGTCGCCGTCGGCGTCCCACGAGAAGCCGTGGCGTGCGTCCTTGGGCACCTGGCCGTCGGACCACTGCTCCAGCGCACCGGTGTCGGGGTCGAGCAGGTACAGCTGGTTGCGGCCGTCGATGTCGTAGTACAGCGCGACCTCGTCGCCGTCCGGAGTCGGCGCGGGGTGGGCCATCGTCGGCAGCTCTGCGAGGGCTCGGAGGGTGTCGTCTGCGGTGTCGGTCACACCGGACGGTTCCGCCGCGGAAACTTATGTGTACTCAGAACGGATTTTCTGATAGCGTTCTGAACTGTCCGGCGGGGCCGCGGCTCGGGCCCGGGGCCGACTCGGCATGGAAACACCTTTCCGCAATTCTTGCGCAGCAACGATTATGAAGGTCCACGTGGGCGCCGACGCCACGGCGGAGGAGGCGGGCGCCATCGCGGAAGCGCTCGCCGAGCACTTCGGAGTCGACATCGAGGTGTACGCCGGAGCGGGAGCCGGCGACGGCGAGCCCGCCGCGTCGGCGTCGCCGCCGGAGCCGGAGTACCCGCTCGACGACGACCTCGGGCCGACCGACCGCGAAGCGTCGCTCCGGGAGGAAATCCAGGACATCCTGGAGGGCGGCCCGGAGAAGTACAGAGAGCGGCTCCCCGACCAGGGGAAGCTGTTCGTCCGCGACCGCCTCGACCTGTGGTTCGGCGAGGACGGCGACGGCGGCCCCGGCGACGCCGACCGCGAGGGCGCCGCCGCCGGCGTGAAATTCGAGGACGGGAAGTTCGCGAACTTCGACTCGTGGCACCCGAACAGCCCGGACGTCGACGAGTACGACGAGTCCGACCGGGTGCCCGCGGACGGCCTCATCACCGGCGCGGCGGAGTTCGAGGGCCGCGACCTCCACTTCATGGCGAACGACTTCACGGTGAAAGCCGGGTCGATGGCGGGCCGCGGCGTCGAGAAGTTCCTGCGGATGCAACAGCGCGCGCTGAAGAACGGGAAGCCGGTGCTGTACCTGATGGACTCCTCGGGCGGCCGCATCGACCAGCAGACCGGGTTCTTCGCGAACCGCGAAGGCATCGGGAAGTACTACTACAACCACTCGATGCTGTCGGGCCGCGTCCCGCAGATCTGCGTGCTGTACGGCCCCTGCATCGCCGGCGCCGCCTACACGCCGGTGTTCGCGGACTTCACCGTGATGGTCGAGGGGATGTCAGCGATGGCCATCGCGTCGCCGCGGATGGTGAAGATGGTGACCGGCGAGGAGATCGACATGCAGGAACTCGGCGGCCCCGACGTCCACGCGAAGTACAGCGGCAGCGCCGACCTCGTCGCCCAGGACGAACAGCACGCCCGCGACCTCGTCGCGGAGCTCGTCACGTACCTGCCCGACAAGGCCGGCGAGAAGCCGCCGAAGAGCGACCCGAAGCCGCCGACGTACAGCCCCGACGGCATCGACGAACTGATTCCGGAGGCGCCGAACCGGCCGTACGACGTCCACGACCTCATCGAGCGCGTCGCCGACGCCGAGTCGGTGTTCGAACTGAAGTCGGCGTACGGCCCCGAAATCGTGACGGCGTTCGCCCGCATCGACGGCCGGCCGGTCGGCGTCGTCGCGAACCAGCCGACCGAGCGCTCGGGCGCCATCTTCCCGGACGCCGCCGAGAAGGCCGCCGAGTTCATCTGGACCTGCGACGCCTACGAAATCCCGCTGCTGTACCTGTGTGACACGCCCGGATTCATGGCGGGGTCGCAGGTGGAGAAGGACGCCATCCTCGAGAAGGGGAAGAAGTTCATCTACGCGACGTCGTCCGCGACGGTGCCGAAACAGACCGTCGTCGTCCGGAAGGCGTACGGCGCTGGCATCTACGCGATGGGCGGACCGGCCTACGAGCCCGAATCCGTCATCGGGCTTCCGTCCGGCGAAATCGGAATCATGGGGCCGGAGGCCGCCATCAACGCCGTCTACGCGAACAAGCTGAACGACATCGACGACGAGGAGGAGCGCGCCGCGAAGGAGGCGGAACTCCGCGAGGAGTACCGCCGCGACATCGACGTCCACCGGATGGCGAGCGAGGTCGTCATCGACGAAATCGTGCCGCCGTCGTCGCTCCGCGACGAACTGGTCGCCCGGTTCGACTTCTACGCCGACATCGAGAAGGACGTCCCCGACAAGAAACACGGCACCGTCCTGTAGCGTCCGACGAGTCCCCACGGGCGAACGCCGTTCGTCGCGGTGCAGCTGCGTGGCTGCTGCGTACTCGCCGACGCACGCGAGCACGCCGCACCTGCGGAGAGCTGTACTAGTTGGCTGGGATACACTTTTGGTTTTTCGTGGAAATAGCTTGAACGATGGCGACCGAACCGACTCGCGACGACGACTGGACCGAGTCGATACGGGAGAGGTATCAGACGCACGCGACCACGGGCGCCGAAGACGCCCTGCAGGCCGTCGCCGACGCAGTCGGAGAGTTCGTCGCTCCGCCTCAGCCTTCCGACTGGGAACCGGAGCTCGGCGGGGAGCAGCCACCCGGACTCTCCGCTGAGTTCGATGTCCAGATAGACGCTGGAACGATAACATCGAACGAGTTCGACGTCGAGTCGGTCCGGACCGCCGCGAACGAGCTCTTCGAGACGCTTCAGTTGCTGGCGACTGGCGTCGACGCGATTTCAGCGGCTGGCGACGCTGCTACTGCGGACGCCGGCTCCGCGCTCTTCGACGGCATCAGGCTGCTCCAGCTCGACGTCGACCGGTTCGAGCAGACGGTGGTCGATTCGCTTCCGGAGCGACTCGCGACGGCGGCGAAGTCGACGCTCGACCGCATCAAAGACAAGGTGAAGCGCGCGGTCGGGTCGCTGTGGAACACGCTCTTCGCGCACACGACGCTGGACAACTGGCAGGTCAGCGGCGGAATCGGGACCACGCTCCCAGGATTTACCGGAAACGTCACGCTCGCTCTGACGTTCGACTGAGCCGTCCGTTCGTCACTGCTCCAGCGCGCGCCGCAGCGCCGCGGTTTCCTCCAGCACGGCGCGCCACTGCGACGCCGTCCCGGGGAGGTCGTCGTCGCCGCCGATGCGGCGGTCGATGCGGGTCCGGACGTCCCGCGGGTCGTCGACGCGGCGGAACGCGAACGACCCGCCGGCGGTCTGGAGGTCGACGGTCCCGTAGCCGAACAGCGACCCGGTGAGCGACTGGCTGTACGCGCTGTTCTGCACGGTCGCGAGTCGGGCCCGGGCCACCGACCGGCCGACGACCCCGGTTTTCACGTACGCCGCGCGGTCGGTGACCACGTACCGGGTGTTGGTGAGCGACAGCAGCGCCCCCGCTGGGACCGCGACGCCGACCAGCGCGAGCAGCAGGCCGCCGACGATGAACGCCGCGTCCGGCTGACCAGCGACCGCCGCCGCGACGCCGCCGGCGACGAAGAGCACGCCGACGACGCCCGCCGGAATCGCGGCGGAGAGCCGCGGCCGCCCGGTCCACAGCACCGACTCGTCGTCCGCCAGCGACACGGCGTCGGGAACCGCGGCGTCGTCGCTCATTCTTCGTCCGCCGTCGCGTCCGTCGTCGTTGCGTCGGTCTGCGCCGCGTCCGCCGTCGTCGTTGCGTCGGCCGGTTCCGCGGCGGCGCCGGTCTCGCCCGAGTCGCGGGCTTAGACGGCGCTGCGAATCGCGCGGAGTTCCTCGAGGATGTCGTCGAGGACGTCGGCTTTGCCGCTGCGGTCGGCGTCGCCGCCGGTCGCCCGGATGCGTTCGTTGACGCGCTCTTGGACCGCCTTCGGGTCGGCGACGTTGTCGAAGCTGAGTTCGACGCCGCTGCCGCCCGCGGTCGAAATCTCGACGGTGCCGTAGCCGAACTGCGTCCCGAAGAAGTCCTGCGTGTAGGAGGTGTCCTGCACTTTCTCGAAGCCGACGCGCTTCACGTCGCGGGAGAACACGCCGCGCTTCTTGTACAGCGCGTCGGTCGTGATGACGTACTCCGTGTTCTCGCGGCGCAGGTACGCCGACGCGATGACGAACAGGCCGACGAGAATCAGCGACAGCGGGACGCCGACGACGAGCGCCGGCACCAGACTCGACGGGTGCGGCGTCCCGGTCCAGACGACCGCCTCGTCGGGGTCGAGCGTCAGCCAGTCGAACTCGTCGGGCAGCGACTCCCCGCCGGAGTCGGCGGCGCCTGCGGCGTCGGAGGGCGGAACCATACCGGGTGTCACGCAGCCGACGACTTAAAACAGTCCCTGTGGGCCGCGGGCGCAGCCGCCTCACTCGGCGTGTTCGCGTTTCAGGCTCAGGACGGTCCGGTCGAACTCGCAGACCAGCGTGTCGGCTTCCTCGTCGTCGCCGGCGACGGTGAACGCTTCGACGTGCATCGTGACGACGCCGCGTTCGCCGTCGCTGGTCTCGCGCTTGTCGGTGACCGTGGACTGCGCGTAGACGGTGTCGCCGTGGAACACCGGATTCGGGTGTTCGACGTCGTCGTAGCCGAGGTTCGCGACGATGGTGCCGTCGGTCGTGTCCGGGACCGAGAGCCCGGTGGCGAGCGCCATCGTGTAGAGGCCGTTGACGACACGGTCGCCGAACTGCGTGTCGGCGGCGAAGTCCGCGTCGAGATGCAGCGGCTGCTGGTTCATCGTCATGTCGCAGAACGCCTGGTTGTCGCGTTCGCTGACGGTGCGGCGCTTGTCGTGCCGGATGGTCTCGCCGACCGTGAACTCCTCGTAGTATTTGCCGGCCATGGAGCCGACGTCGACCCGGCGAACCAAAACCGTGCGGGACTCCGCCGAGCGGACTGTACGGGCTTCCGCCGAGCGGACTGTGCGGGCCTCCGCCGGACCGGGCATCGGGGGTCGTCGCGGCCGCGGTGAGCCGGTGGGATTGAAACGCCGCCGCGCCGAACGGCGACCATGGTCAGACGCAGCGTCCTGTTCTCGCCGGGCGACCAGCCCGACATGATGCGGAAGGCGGACGGCGCCGGCGCCGACACCGTCGTCTTCGACTTGGAGGACGCCGTGGCGCCGTCGCGGAAGGCCGCGGCGCGCGAGGCGGTCCGCGGCGTGCTCGACGACCCCGAGTTCGACCCCGACGCCGAGGTGTGCGTCCGCGTCTCCGGGACGGGGACGTACCGCGACCTGGAGGCCATCGTCGACGACGTCGACGGCGCGCCCGGGTTCGACGCCGTGGCGCTCCCGAAAGCGGAGTCGGCGGCGGCGGTCCGACAGCTCCGCGACCAGCTCCGCGAGCGCGACTGCGTCGTCCCCGTGCTCGCGCTCGTGGAGACGGCGCGCGGCGTCCTGAACGCCGAGGAAATCGCGGCCGCCGAACCGACCGACGCGCTCGTGTTCGGCGCCGAGGACTACGCGGCGGACGTCGGCGCGACCCGGAGCGACGACGGAACCGAGGTGCTGTACGCCCGCGAGTCGGTCGTGGCGGCCGCGGCCGCCGCCGGCGTCGACGCCGTCGACACCGTCTACACCGACTTCGCGGATACCGACGGGCTCGCCTCGGAGACGCGGTTCGCGGCGGGGCTCGGCTACGACGGGAAACTGGCGATTCACCCGGCTCAGGTCCCCGTCATCAACGACGCGTTCACGCCTGACGACGACGACGTCGAGTGGGCCCGCGCCGTCCTCGACGCCCGCGAGGCCGCCGACGCGGCCGAGCGCGGCGTCTTCGAGGTGGACGGCGAGATGATCGACGCGCCGCTGCTCGCGCGGGCCGAGCGCATCCGCGAGCGCGCCCGCGCCGCCGGCATCGACGTCTGAGCAGCGGCGGCGGAACCACGTCGACCGCGGCCGAACTGAGTCGTCGCCTGCGGCGGGAACCGGGCCGCCTGCGGCCGAATCGGCGACTCGCCACCCATCATAAATGCGCCTCGTTCACATACCCTTACTCGCGTCGCCTGCGCCTGACTACAAGTGTCTATTAGGTGTGGACCATGGTATAAACTCGACACGCTTACAAGCGGTCACTTCGGCAGCCTACGTATGGCTGAGCAAGAGGCGAACCCCTTCGAGAGTCTGCAAGAGCAGATCGAGGACGCGGCGGCGTATCTCGACGTCGAGGGCGACATCATCGAGCGGCTCAAACACCCCGAGCGGGTGCTGGAGCTGAACCTCTCGGTCGACCTCGACGACGACACAATCGGCCGGTTCAAGGCGTTCCGGTCGCAGTTCAACGGCGACCGCGGACCGTACAAGGGTGGCATCCGCTTCCACCCCGGCGTCACCCGCGACGAGGTGAAAGCGCTCTCCGGCTGGATGGTGTACAAGTGCGCCGTCGTCGACATCCCGTACGGCGGCGGGAAGGGCGGCATCGTCATCGACCCCTCCGAGTACAGCGCCGCGGAACTGGAGCGCGTCACGCGGTCGTTCGCGGAGGAACTCCGCCCGCTCATCGGCGAGGACAGCGACATCCCGGCGCCCGACGTCAACACGGGCCAGCGGGAGATGAACTGGATCAAAGACACCTACGAGACGCTGGAGAACACCACCGAACCCGGCGTGGTCACCGGGAAGTCGCTGGAGGCGGGCGGCTCCGAGGGCCGCGTCGAAGCCACCGGTCGCTCCACGATGTTCACCGCCCGCGAGGCGTTCGACTACCTCGACCGCGACATCGAGGGCGCCACCGTCGCCGTCCAGGGGTACGGGAACGCCGGCCACGTCGCCGCGTTCCTCATCGAGGACCTCGGCGCGAACGTCGTCGCCGTCTCCGACTCCTCGGGCGCGGTCTACCGCGAAGGCGGCCTCGACACGCGCGCCGTCAAACAGCACAAAATCGACACCGGCTCCGTCACCGGCTACCCCGACGCCGACGAGGAGTTCACGAACGAGGACCTGCTGACGCTCGACGTCGACCTGCTCGTCCCGGCCGCGCTCGAAAACGCCATCGACGGCGACCTCGCACACGACGTCGAAGCCGACGTCGTCGTCGAGGCCGCGAACGGCCCGCTGACGCCGGACGCCGACGACGTCCTCACCGACAAGGACGTCTACGTGTTCCCGGACATCCTCGCGAACGCCGGCGGCGTCACCGTCTCGTACTTCGAGTGGGTGCAGAACCGCCAGCGGTTCTACTGGACCGAACAGAAGGTGAACGAGGAGCTGGAGCGGCACATCGTCTCCGCGTTCGACGACCTCACGGAGGCGTACGAGTCGCTCGACCTCCCGAACTTCCGCACCGCCGCCTACGTCGTCGCCGTCCAGCGCGTCGTCGACTCGTTCACCGACAACGGCAACTGGCCCTGACTGGCTGGCAGACCCTCGACCCCGACCGCCGTTCGGTCGTCACCGACCCGATTCGGGTTCCGCCGCTTCGTTTTCTCCGGCGACCGCCGTTCAGCCGCGGTACCGGTCGACGAGCGCGAGTCCGCCGGCGGCGACGAGCAGCACGACGCCGACGCCGGCCGCGTACACGCCGTAGACGAAGCCGGTGAAGCCGGCGCCGAGGTCGTCGACGTGCGCGACCGCGTGGAGGCTGTACAGCGTCCCGTCGACGCTGACCAGCGCCGGCAGCCGGTCGGCGAACGCCGCGTCGACGCGCGGCCGGTACCCCCAGTCGTCCGTGCTGTTGTCGACGATTCGGTCGACGGTCCGCTGTTCGGCGGCCGACAGCGACCCGTAGTCGACGGCGCGGCGCCGCGCGGTCACGTTCGCCACCCGCGCCGCCGTGACCCGCTCTGCGGTGACGACGCTGCCGTTCTCCCGGACGCGGAACCGGACGTACGTCTCCCCGCCGTGGTACTCGCCGGTCAGGAAGGTGTAGTTCCGCGCGACGGCGCGGAGGTCGGCCCGCACCGCCGGGTCGTCGGCGGCGTTCCCGTCGCTGATGGCGGCGCGGAGCGTCCGCCGGGTGCGGTTCGGCGCGCGGTACTCGCCCGCGGAGTACCGCCGGGACACCTGGTGGACGGAGAGCACGACGCGGTGGCTGTGGTACCGCAACACGGTTTCGCGGCCGTCGGCGGTGCCGAGGTCTACCGGCTCGGCGCCGTACACGCTCGGCGTCTTCGGCGGCGGGCTGAGGGCGGTGCCGGCGGCGGAGAGGTACAGCGGCGCCGGCACCAACAGCAGGCCGACGACCGCGAGCGCGACGGCGACGCGGCGGAGACGCACGTCCGGAGACCGCGCCGCGGCCGGTAAGTGTCTTGTCGCGGCGACGCCGCGCCCGACGCCCCGGGCCGGCGCGACGTGTCGCGGCCGCGACGGGTGTCTGCCGCGGCTTCAAGCCGCCGGCGCCCGTGTCGCCGGCCGTGCCGATGGAACTGGAGCGGTGGCTCGCTGCGCTCGTCGCGTTCGCGCTCGCCGGCGTCCCGTTCGCGTGGGCCAGCGTGCTACTCCCCGCGTGGGCCGACGGGCTCGGCTACGCCGCCGTCACGCTCTGCGTCGCCGCCGCGGTCGCGTACCACGTCGCCTACCGCGGACCGCTCGACCGCTGGGACGCCGTCGACGTCCGAGAGTGAGCGTTCCGCCTCGTCGACGCCGAAAAAGTGGTTCGGTGAGCCGCCGAACTACGCCTCGTCGAACAGGGTTTCGCCGTCGACCATGTGTGCTTCGACGGCGTCCATGTCGAGCGTCAGGCCGAGGCCGGGCTCCTCCGGAATCTGGATGTAGCCGTCCTCGATGACGTCCTCTTCGACCAGGTCCTCCCACCAGCCGAGTTCGTAGCTGTGGTACTCGACGGCGAGGCTGTTCGGGATGGCGGCGCCGACGTGGGCGGACGCCATCGTCGCGACGGGGCTGGAGACGTTGTGCATCGCGACCGGGACGTAGTACTGGTTGGCGACGTCGGCGATCTTCCGGGTCTCGCGCATCCCGCCGACCTTCGGCAGGTCCGGCGCCACGATGTCGACCGCCTGGTTCTCGATGAGGCGGCGCTCCTCGGTGACGCGGTACCGGTTCTCGCCGACCGTAATCGGCGTCGTCGTCGACTTCGTGACCTCCTCTTGCACCTCGAGGTTCTCCGGCGGAACCGGGTCTTCGAGCCACCACACGTCGTACTCTTCGAGTTCCGCGGCGAGCCGCTTGGCGGAGCCGCCGGAGAACGTCCAGTGGCAGTCGAAGGCGACGTCGGCGCGGTCCTTCACGCGCTCGGTGACCTGCTCGACGATTTCGGCCTTGTGCCGAATCTCGCCTGGGCGGAGGTGGCGGTTCGCGCGGTCCTTCTCGTGGCCGGAGGGCACGTCGAGGTCGAACTTCAGCGCGTCGTAGCCGAGTTCCTCGACGACCCGTTCGGCCTCGTCGGCGCACGCCTCGGGGTCCGCCTCCTCTTCGGTGTGGCAGTCGCAGTACACCCGGACGGCGTCGCGGTACTTCCCGCCGAGCAGCTGGTAGGCGGGCAGCTCCAGAATCTTGCCGGCGAGGTCGTGCAGCGCAATTTCGACGCCGGCGATGGCGGTGACGGTGACCCCTTCGACGGAGCCTTCACCGGACATCTTCTGGATGAGGTGTTCGTACAGCCGGTCGATGTCGAGCGGGTTCTCGCCGACGAGGAACGGCGTCATGCGCTCGATGAGCTCTGGGACGCCGGCGCCCCAGTAGGCTTCGCCGGTGCCGACGACGCCCGCGTCGGTGTACACGCGGACCAGCGTCCACGGGAAGTTCCCGTCGACCATCGTACACTGCACGTCCGTGATTTCGACGTCGCGGCCGCCGCCGCGTTTCGCCCGCACGCCCATCGTGTCCGCGGAGAGCTCCCGCATCGTGTACTCCGCGTTCGGGTCGTGGAGCGACTCGTAGTTCCGACTCATACGCAGGCGTTCACTCGCAAAGTTGTAAATCTTGTGAGGCAGCGTCGGTGACGCCGGAGCGGGACGGTTTGGCCGGTCGGCTACGCGGCGTCGTCGCCGGACGACCCGACGACCTCTTCGCCGGACGGCGCCTCGTCGGCCGCTCCGGTGTCGGTGCCGAGGTCGACGAGGCAGTTCAGCGCGTAGACGGTGCGGAGCAGTTCGGCTGCGTCGCCCGGCGAGAACACCAGGCCGTCGGTGTCGCGGACGTGTTCGAGCACCGACTCCGAGGAGTGGCTCGGCGCCGCCGAGATGCCGGCGTCGGCCGACGCGACCCACTCCATCACCTCCAGGTCGGATTTGCTGTCGCCCATCACGCAGACGAACGGGTCGTCGACGTCGAGCGCGTCGAGCGCGGACCGGACCCCGGCGGCCTTGTCCAGTTCGCGCGCCGCGAGCTCCGCGGCGTCGGCGCGGTACAGCGCGACGTTCAGCCGCTCGAACAGCGCCACCGCTTCCGGCTCCGTCTCCGCCGGGACGTCGGCGCCGGCGCGGCGCAGCGACGCCTCGATTTCGGGGTCGGCGTCCGCGAAGAACGCCCGCGCCGCCGCCGGGCCGTCGTCGACGTCGACGCGGTCGGCGACCGCCTCGCCGACCAGTTCGAGCAGGTGCGCCATCGCGTCGTCGATGACCTCGTCGGCCGCGTCGCTCCCGGTCTCGTAGTTCGGTTTCAGCGTGACGTTGAACTCGTTCCCCTGGAGGTGGCAGCCGCGTCGGACGTCGTCGGGCGCCGAGCGCAACACGCCGTCGCGGACGTCGTCGACGACGCCGCGGACGTCGTCGTCGAGGTCGTCGTACAGCAGCCGCTTCGTCTCCTCGCCGCGCCCCGGCGTGAACACGCCCGCGCCGGCCTCGTAGACGACGGAGACGGCGCCGGAGTACACCAGTTCGTTCCCGAGCCCCTGCACCAGGAACCCTTTGACGTTCTCCAGGGTCTGCCCGGTGCAGATGACGAGCGGGACGCCGCGCTCGGCGAGTTCGGTGAGCAGGTGCAGCACGGACCGCGGAATCTCGTTGTCCGTGTCGCCGGCGCTCCGCAGCGTCTCGTCGACGTCGAGCACGAGCGCGTTCACCGCGCGGCCGTACTTCCCGCGGAGGTCGAGCGCCGTGAACGCCGCGTCGCGGTCGGCGACCGCGGCGACCTCGGCGAGCGTCTCCCCGTCGTCGAACGCCGCCTCGACCGCGGCGCGCCGCTCGGCGAGGTCGGCGTTCGCCTCGTCCCACCGGTCGAGCGCGACGCGGGAGTCCAGCGGCGGGAACAGGTCGACGAACTCCCTGTACCCCCGGAGCGTCTCCGTGTCGTACTCCGCGTACAGCTCGTACAGCCGGTCGTACAGTTCCACAGGCGTCGTTCGGCAGCCCGGAGAATAAAACCACCCCGCGGCCGCAACGCCTGCCCGCCGGAGCTTTCCGGGCCCGGTCCGAACGGCCGCTGATGACGGATACGGGCTCGGACGACCGGACGGACGACGGAGCGGCAGACGGCTCGGACGACGGCGCAGCCGACCGCTCCGGCCGCGGCGCCACCAGCCGGCTGCTGCTCCTGCTCACCGCGGTCGCCGTCCTCGTCGCGCTGCTCGGACTCGCGGTGGTGTGGGCGCTCGCCTACGGACCGCTGGCGTAGCCGCCGCCGACTACTCCATCCGGTCGTCCACCGCGTCGCCGTCGCCTGCGTCGTCGTCGCCGTCGCCTGCGTCGTCGTCGCTGTCGCCCCACGTCACGCCCTCCTGGGCGTCGGCGCGCATCCGGCGGAGCGCCGCGGCCGACTGGCTGGCGTCGTAGCCGAACAGCACGTCGCCGGCGTACGCGCCGGCGACTTCGGCGGCTTTCACGAGCGCGTCGACGTCGACGTCGACCGCGTACAGCTCGACGGAGAAGTCGGCGTCGAGGCCGGCGAGCCGGCTCTCGAACCCTTTCGCGATGGTTTCGAGCCAGTACGTCGTCCCGTAGTTCGTGTCGTACAGCGGCACCACGAACTCGTCGACGTGCGGCGCGAGCCGCTCCAGGTCGAGGCCGGCCCGCTCGAGCAGGTGGCCCGGGTACGGGTCCGGGTACAGCGTCAGGTAGGTGCGGCCCGGGACGCGGTCGGCGGCGTCCGCGACGAACTCGGTGATGACGTCCGCGCGCCACGTCTCCCAGCCGTCTGCGTCGCTGTCGGCGTACAGCGCCTCACAGCGGTCACAGCGGCAGTACCCCTGCCGCGGGAAGCCGACGTCGTCGAGCCGCAGGTCGGGGTTCACGTCGACGCAGTCCTCCACGATTTCGAGGAGGCCGCGCCGGTACTCCTCGTGGGTCGGGCAGATGTACGCCCAGTCGAAGTACTGCCGGTCGCGGGTCGCCGGCTCGCCGTCGGCGTTCACCGGCACCAGCTCCGGGTTCGACTCCGCGGCCGCGTTGTCGCCGAAACACGACACCATGCTGACGGCGTCCTCCAGCGGCTCTGCGGACCGCCCGGTCACGTCTTTCACCTCGTAGAAGCCGCGGTCGAACTCCGGCCACCCCACCTCCTCGGCGTTCCGCGTCACCACGCCGTACTCGGTCATTACGCGCCGCTAGGCGAGAAACAGGGGTAAGTCGTTCGGAACGGGCGATGCGGCGGCGGGCCGTGCGGCGGCCGGGATTCGGCGACCGGCGTTCGGTGTCCGGCGCTCGGCGGCAGGCGCGGCGTCAGTCCTCCACGTCGACTTCCACCGGCTCCGAGTCGGAGGTGAGCACGACGTACAGCAGCACGATGATGCCGAACAGGACGATGAGCTTCGATTTCCCTGACATGGACAAGGGTTGTGTCGGACGGCACTAATCGTTTCCGGGCGCAGACGGAGACGAGATGGAGACGAAACGAAGACGAAACGGAGACGACGTGAGACCGGGCGGCCGGCGAGCCGGCCGGTGAATCGGTCGGCGACCCTGGCGGCTCGGCGCCGCGTCGTCAGTCGACGGCGAGGTGGTCGCCGATTCCCTCGTGGATGATCTCCGAGCAGAACTCACAGCGGACGCCGTCGGCGACGACGCGGAACCGGGAGGCGACGGGCTCGTCGGCGTTCGTGATGCAGTTGTGGTTCGGGCAGGTGAGCAGCCCGACGACGCGTTCGGGGCGCTCGACGCGCTTTTTGTCGACGACGTCGAACTCGCGGACGATGTTGACGGTGGCCTCGGGCGCGAGCAGCGAGATGATGTCGACTTCGCCCTGGCTGAGTTCGCGGTCCTCCACCTTCACGATGTCCTTGGTGCCGAGCCGGTCGGACGGGACGTTCATCCCGATGGAGACGCCGTGGCCCTCGCTGCCGTCGATGCCGAGCACCGCGAGGACGTTCAGCGCCTGCCCGGCGGTGACGTGGTCGATGACGGTGCCGTTGCGAATCTTGGAGACGCGGAGTTCGCGGTCGGTCATCGCGCACCTCCGTCGTCGCCGAGCAGTTCGTCGAGCAGCGCCATCCTGACCGGGACGCCGTTGTGCGCCTGCTCGAAGTACGTCGCGTACTCGGTCTCGTCGACGTCCGGCGCGATCTCGTCGACGCGGGGCAGCGGATGCATCACGGTGAGGTCGTCGCGGGCCGCCTCCAGCGTCTCCGCGTCGATCTGGTACCGGCCGGCGACCTTCCGGTACTCGTTCTCGTCCGGGAACCGTTCGCGCTGGATGCGCGTCACGTACAGCACGTCCAGTTCGCCGAGCACGTCGTCGAGGTCGGTGTGTTCGCGGAGCCGCGCGCCCGCCTCGTGGAGGTCGAACTGGACGCTGCGCGGCAGCCGGAGCGACTCGGGGCTGATGAAGTGCATCCGGACGTCGAAGTTCGTGAGCGCCTCGGCGAGCGAGTGCACCGTCCGGCCGTACTTCAGGTCGCCCATGATGCCGACCGTGAGGTCGTCGAGCCCGGCGTTCTCCCGCATCGTGTACAGGTCGAGCAGGGTCTGGGTCGGGTGCTGGCCGGCGCCGTCGCCGGCGTTCACGACCGGGACGTCGACGAACTCCGCGGCGAGCTTCGCGGCGCCCTCGCTGGGGTGACGCAGCACAATGCCGTCGGCGTACCCCTCGATGACGCGGACGGTGTCCGCGAGCGACTCGCCCTTCTTCACCGACGACGACTCCACGGTGCCCATGTCGACGGTGTCGCCGCCGAGCCGCTTCATCGCCGTGTCGAACGACATCTTGGTCCGCGTGCTCGGCTCGAAAAAGCAGAGCGCGAGCAGCCGGTCGGCGTGCCGCTCGCCGAGGCCGCCCGGGGCGGCCGCGATGTCCGCGGCGCGGTCCAGGACGGCTTCGATGTCCGCGCGGGTGAGTTGGCCCGCCGAGAGGAGGTGGTCGTGACGCATTAGGTGTGTGAGCGTCGGCCCGACCCTTCAATCGCTCGGGTGCGGAACCGCAGCAGACGCCGCCGCAGTCGTGCGGTTTTGCACGGCCGTGCTGGTTCGGCGCGGCGCCGGCTTCGAGATTCGAAGCGGCGCGGCGGCGGCTCAACACACCGGCTTCACGTCGACGCCGAGCCCGTCGAGCGCGTCGGCGTAGTCGTCGTACGCGACCTGAATCGTGTACTCGGCGACCATGCGGGCGCGCTCCCAGTCGTCGGCGTCACAGTGCGCGTCGAGGAACGACAGTCCGCGCTCCAGCTCCTCGTCGGTCTCCGCCCGCAAATCCCGGAACAGGTCGGCGCGCGCCTCGTCGCTCTCGTTGACGAAAAACGAGACGAGCTGGAGGTGGGTGCGTCCGGTGACCAGCGCCCGCGCGACGCAGCCGGCGGCGACCCGCTCGACGGCGTCGTCGCGGCCCCGGAGGTAGCTGTGCATCGTGCCGCCGTCGGCCGGGTCGTACGCGTCGGCGTCGTCCGAGTCGTCCCCGGCGGCGTCACTCGACCCATTCTGGAGTGCGGCGAGCGAGTCGAGGACGCGGTCGAGGTGGTCGGCCTCCCGGTCGCGGACCCACGCGAACAGTTCGCGGGCGTCCGGGTCGTCCTCGTCGTCGGCCCACGCGGCGAACGTCGTGTGGGCGGCGTTCTCGGAGTCGGCTGCGGCGCGCAGCACCGACTCCGCGTTGAGGTCGGCGTCGGTGAGCGCGAGCAGCAGCTTGTTCGAGCCGAGCCGGTCCAGCTCCGTCGACTTCGCCTCCTCCAGCTCCTCACGGAAGCGCGCGGCGTCCATGGGCGTCGGTGCGGCCGGCGGCGGCGTCAACGTTTCCCTGCCGCGGCCCAACGTCCGGACATGGCGCACATCGACGCGGCCGACCTGCTGCCGAACGAGCACCTCAGAGACCGCGTCGCCGCCGGCGACGTGACCCAGCTCCACCGCGGCCACCGGTACGCCGACGAGGGCGACACGTTCGACGTCGACGGCGAGCGGTTCGAGGTCGTCGACATCACCCGCCGGACGCTCGGCGACCTCACCGACGAGGACGCGCGGGCCGAAGGCTCCGCGGACCTCGACGCGTACAGAGAGCGGCTGGCCCGCGTCCACGACGACTTCGAGTGGGACGACGACTCGCCGGTCGTCCGGCACGTCTTCGAGCGGCGGGAGTGAGATGACCGGACCAGACGGCGACGACGCCGCGGATGCATCAGCGGCCGACGCCGACGCTGACGTTGCTGCCGATACTGACGCTGATGCCGACGCCGATACTGACGCCGACGCGGCCGACTCGATTACGCCCGCCGCGCTCGCTCGCCGGCTCCGCCGCGGCGACGCGGTCTCCGTGCTGGACGTCCGCGACCGCGACGAGTTCGAGGCGTGGCACGTCGACGGCCGCACCGTCACGGCGGCGCAGGTGCCGCACGTCCGGTTCCTCGCCGCGAGGGCGACCGGCGACCCGGCGGACCTGGTGCCGGACGACCTGACGGAGCCGGTCGTCGTGGTGTGCGGCCGCGGCGAGGCGAGCGCGGAGGTCGCCGCGATGCTCGTCGACGCCGGCGTCGACGCCGTGAACCTCGCCGGCGGCATGGACCGCTGGGCGGAGACGTACCTCTCGGCGGAACTCGACGCCCCCGGCGACGCGACCGTGTTGCAGTACCAGCGGCCGTCGTCGGGCTGTCTCGACTACCTCGTCGTCGCCGGCGACGAGGCGGCGGTGGTCGACCCGCTCCGGGCGTTCGCGGACCGCTACGTCGCCGACGCCGCCGACCGCGGCGCGACGCTCCGGTACGCCGTCGACACGCACGTCCACGCCGACCACGTCAGCGGCGTCCGCGCGGTCCGCGACGCCAGCGGCGCCGAGGCGGTGCTTCCGGTGGGCGCCGACGACCGCGGCCTCTCGTTCGACGCGGCGCTCGTCCGCGACGGCGACGTCCTCCGGGTCGGTGACGCGGCGCTGACCGCGGTCCACGCGCCGGGCCACACCAGCGAGCTCACCGCGTTCAGGCTCTCCGCGGGCGCCGACGCCGAATCGGGCGGCGGCGACGGCGTGCTGTTCACCGCCGACGCGCTGTTCCTGCGGAGCGTCGGCCGCCCCGACCTCGAAGCCGGCGACGACGCGGCCCGGGAGTACGCCGAAACCGCGTACGACACGCTCCACGACCGACTCCTCGCGTTCCCCGACGAGACGACCGTGGCTCCCGGTCACTTCGCGGACCCGGCCGACGCCCGCGCCGTCGGCGACGAGCGGGTGTACGCGGCGCCGCTCGGCGAACTCAGAGCCGCGGACATCTTCGGGCTGGACCGCGAGGGGTTCGTCGACCGCGTCGTCGACACGCTGCCGCCGCGGCCCGCGAACTACGAGCGCATCGTCGCGACCAACCTCGGCGTCGAGGAGCTGAGCGACGAGGCGGCGTTCGAGGCGGAACTCGGCCCGAACAACTGCGCCGTCTCCACCGACTGACGGCCGCTGCGTACCGCCGGCCGCGGCGCGCTGACACCCGCAGGGGAATCGTCACGCCTGCTCGAACCGCATCGTGACGCGGACCCCGGACGGGTCGCGGTTCTCGAACTCGACGTCGCCGCCCGAGAGCTCCAGCACCCAGTAAATCACCCACAGCCCGAGCCCCGTGAGGTGCTGCAGCGGGAGCTCCTCCGACTGCGCCAGCACGTCGAGTTCCGCCTCCGGAATCGACGAGCCGTCGTCGACGACGTGCAGCAGCGTCTCGTCGCCCGCCTCCTCGATGGAGACGGAGACGTTCAGCCCCTCCGTCGCGTTGTGTTCGGCGGCGTTCTGCAGCGCCTCCCGAATCGCGACGTACCCCGACTCGTGCGACTGCACCAGCGCCTCCTCGGGGAGCGACGTCGTCACGACGACGTCCGGGTGGGCGTCGCGGAACCGGCCGACCTCCTGGCGCGTCACCGCGGCGAGGTCCACCGGGAGCACCTCCGTGGTCTTCCAGAGGTCGGACAGCAGCTGGCTCTTCTCGGAGAGCTGGTACACCCGGTCGACGTGGTCGGTCATCGTCTCCAGCCGCTCGGCGAGTTCGGGGTCGTCGGTCGACTCGGCGGCGTCGTTCCCGATGCCGCTGAGGATGGTGACCTCGTTCCGGATGTTGTGCCGGAGGACGCGCTGGAGGATGGCGAGCCGCTTCGTCATCAGCGCCTGCGCCTCCTGTTCGCGGCGCAGTTCCTCGAGGACGAAGCCGACGACCGCGCCGCCGCTCACGCCGAGGCTCCACCCGATCATCAGCACGAACCACCCCTCGGAAATCGGCTCCCCGGTGAGCAGCCGGCCGAGCAGGTAGACGCCGGAGAGTCCGCCGATGACGGCGCCGGCGCCGAGGCTCGCTGCGAGGATTCGCCAGACGCTCGGCCGGCCGAACCCGCCCGCGTCGACGCGGTAGCCGACGTAGAACACGGCCGCAGCGAACACGAGCAGGATTGACGCCTCGACGAGTTCGTACGCGAGGACGTCGCCGTCGACGGCGACGTGGCCGGCGGCGAGCAGGAGGATGCACGCGCCGAGCAGCGGCACGAGCAGCCGGGTCGTCGGGAGGCCGGTCCGGCTCATTCTCGGACAGTTGCCCGGCTCGACAGTAATAAGTGCGGGCTGCAGAACCCCGGTTCCGCGATTGCGGACTCCGCGAACGGACGCCTCGGCTCCGCCGGGCGGCTCGGATTCCGAGCGCAGTCAGTCGTCGTCCGCGGCGGCGCCGTCGGCGCCGTCCATCGCGGCCGCGTCGCCCTCGATGCTCGGCGGGTACTCCCCGCGGTCGAGTTTCAGGTCGGACTGCGGCCGCGCCATGCAGGTGAGCGCGTACTCCTCCGCCTCCTCCTCGGTGAGCCCGCGGGCGACGGCGGCCTGCTGGGCCACGTCGCCCTCCTCGATTTTCGCGGTGCAGGCGAAGCACATCCCGACGCGGCAGGAGTACTCCTGCGCGATGCCGGCGTCGATGCAGGCGCTGAGGATTGTCTGCTTGTCGGACATCTCCAGCGTCTCGCCGGTGCCGACGAACTCGACGGTGTACTCGGTCATGTCTCGAACGGTCTCGCGAAGCCGGCTAAAGCCTTGTTATGTGCCGTGTTATCCGCGACGACAGGCGGCGGAGCGGGGCGGTGACGCGGGATTCCGGGCGAACCAGCGCCGGAGAACTGCGTCGAATCCCCGCCTCGCTGGCCCGTGAATCCGGGGGTTCGGCTAGGCGCTGGTCGTCGCGACGTAGCTGACGACCAGCAAGACGACGTTGTACGTCGCGTGGACGGCGATCGGAACCGCGAGGTTGTCGGTTCGTTCGTACAGCGACCCGAAGACGGCGCCGACGACCGCGATCATGAGCGCGCCGGCGACGATCGGCAGCGCCCTGCCGGAGTAGTTGGCGAGGTGCATGGAGCCGAACAGGAGGCTCGACCCGGCCACGGCCGGAACCGGTCCGAAGTGCTGGCGGAGCCGCCCCTGAATCACGCCGCGGAACACGAACTCTTCGACCGGCGCGACGAGGACGACCGACAGCGCCGCGAGCCCGAGGAGGTACGTCGGGTTCGTCGTCGCCGTGTCGCCGATGACCGACCCCGGGAGGAGGTCGAGCGCGACGAGGAGCGCGGAGAGGCCGACTGCGACCACGAGCGCCAGCACCACCCCGCCCAGGACGTAGCCGCTCTCGGAAAGCGTCGGAACCGACAGCGGGACGCGCAGGTCGCGGCGCCTGCAGTACCAGTAGCCGAGCGCGAACATGGCGAGCTGGCTCACCGCGGTCACTCCGACCAGCACGGGTGTCGTCTGAATCCCGTAGCCGAGCGCAACCAGCGGAACGATGAACGCGACGCCCGCGACGGTCGCGACGACGAACACGAGCACGGTCAGCACGACCACCTCGAGAACGGACCTGTTGGCCGACCCGCCGGCCGAACCGTTTCGCATATCCATGCTTACACTTCTCCGAACACCTAGAAAAACTAGCCGGTGATTCCCGGCGATTCTCTGCGATTCCGGGCCGGCGAGGCTCACCTCGCTCTCACTCCCCGCGGAGTTCGAACTTCTGGACCTTGCCGGTGGTGGTGCGCGGCAGTTCGTCGACGAACTCCACCTCGCGCGGGTGTTTGTACTCGGCGAGTCGCTGCAGGCAGAACTCGCGGATGTCGTCGGCGGTGACGGCCGCACCGGGCGCCTTGACGACGTACGCTTTCACCGTCTCGCCGCGGCGGTCGTCCGGGACGCCGACGACCGCGGCGTCGGCGACGGCGTCGTGTTCGAACAGCAGCTCCTCGACCTCCCGCGGGTAGACGTTGTAGCCCGCGGTGTTGATCATGTGCTTCTCGCGGTCGACGACGTAGTAGAAGCCGTCCTCGTCGTGGTAGCCTATGTCGCCGGTGTGGAACCAGCGCTTCCCGCCCGCCTCCGTGAACGCCGCCTCCGTGGCTTCGGGTCGGTTGTGGTAGCCCCGCATCACGTTCGGGCCGGCGACGACCAGTTCGCCGGTGATGTCGTCGAGGTCGACGTCGGACTCGTCGACCGGGCCGGCGTCGACCGGGTCGACGTCGTCGAAGTCGTCGGTGACGACGCGGGCGTCGACGCCGGGGAGCGTCCGGCCGATGGAGCCGACGCGCCGCCCCTCGCTGGCGCTGTTGAAGTGCGTCACCGGGCTGGTTTCGGTGAGCCCGTACCCCTCGTAGATTTCGGCGTCGAACAGCGACTCGAACTGCCGGAGCACCTCGGTCGGGATGCCGGCGCCGCCGACGCCGCACATCCGCAGCGACGACAGGTCGCGGTCGGCGGCGTCGGGCTGAGACACCATGTCGTTGTACATCGCGGGGACGCCGTGGAGCATCGTCAGCGACTCGGATTCGACGAGGTCGAACGCCTCCTGGGCGTCCCACGCCGGCAGCGGGTAGTAGGCGGCGCCGGCGAACAGCGTCGCGTTCATCACGACGGTCATCCCGTAGATGTGGAACAGCGGCAGCACGCCGAGCTGCTTGTCGTCCGGACGGACGCCGTCGACCGGGAGCGACTGGGACATCTCGGCGTTCGACCGGAGGTTCTCGTGGGTGAGCAGCACCCCCTTCGGCTGCCCGGTGGTGCCGGAGGTGTACGGCTGGCACGCGAGGTCGTCGTCGCCGCGGGCGACCGTGTCGAAGCCTGGCGTCCCGCAGAACTCCTCGAACGTCACCGACTCCACGTCGTCGGCGTCACCGCCGACCGTCACGACGCGTTCGACGTCGGTGTCGTCGCGGACGGCGTCGACGAACGGCGCGAGGTCCGCGAGGCAGACCACGACGGACGCGCCGGAGTCCGACAGCAGGTGCTCGATTTCGCGGGTCTTGTACTGCGGATTCATCGGGACGACGACGCCGCCGGCGCGCAGCGTCCCGTGGAACCCGACGACGAACTGTGGGAGGTTCGGGAGGTAGAGCCCGACGCGGTCGCCCGGTTCGACGCCGGCTTCGGCGAGCGCGGACGCGAACGCCCCGGTCTTCCCCCACAGGTCGCTGTACGGAATCTCGTCGCCGTGGAACCCGACGGCGGTCCTGTCGCCGTGGTCGTCGACCGCCGCCGCGACGTTTTCTACCAGATTAACCATGACAGATACTGCTGGACGGGCGTCGCTAAAGTCTTTTCCGGCGCCCGGAGTCGGCGGAGTCATATTCGACGAGCGGTAACGGCCGACGATGAGCGACTCGCGCGACCGCGTCGGCGGCGGAGACGTCGACCGAGGCGGGGACGACCACGGAGGCAGCGACGGACGCGGACGGCGACGGTTCCTCGGAGCGCTCGGCGCCGTCGGCGCCGCGGCGGTCGCGGGCTGTCTGGGCGGCACCGGCTCCGGCGACAGCGGCCCGTACGGCGGCTGGGTCGCCGACGCGAACGGCTTCGACGGCGTCGTCGACCGCACCGGCGCCGACGAGGTGACGGTGAAGGTCGGCGCCGGAGACGGCTTCGCGTTCGCGCCCGCCGCGGTGAAAGTGTCGCCCGGAACCACGGTCGTCTGGGAGTGGACCGGGCGAGGGAACCGCCACAACGTCGTCGAGAAAGGCGACGGCTACCGGAGCGACCTGCACGCCGAGAAGGGCACGACGTTCACGCACACGTTCGAGTCGGTGGGCGTCTCGAAGTACTACTGCTCGCCGCACCGCAACCTCGGCATGAAAGGCGTCGTCGACGTCGTCGAGGAGTAGCGCGGCGCCCCGGGGCCGAGCCGGCTCAGTTCTTCCGCCCGGTGACGACGTCGTCGAACGCGCCGCCGGCCAGTCCCGGCCCGTCGGGGACCGCGATTCGGCCGTGTTCCACCGGCGCGGGGTCGGCGGCGACGTCCGACGCCAGCATGCCGCCGGTAGCCAGCCCGTGTGCGAACCCGGCGTCGAGGCAGCCGTCGAGCGCCGCGGCGAGGTGGACGGCGCCGGTCCGCGCGACGGCCGCGTCGACGGTCGTCGTCACGACGGCGTCGACGCCGCGGCCGTCGAGGTGCCGCGCGAGCGACGCGGTCGCGCCGAGCCCGCCCTGCGCCATCGGCTTCAACACGGCGACGTCGGCGTACTCGCCGAGCGGCTCCGGCCACGCACCTCCGGCGTTCACGGTCTCGTCGACGGCGACGTCGACGCCGCGGCCGCGGAGCGCGGCGAGCGCGTCGTGGTCGCCGGCCGGCACCGGCTGTTCGACGTACTCGAAATCGAGGTCCGCGAGCGCGTCGACGGCGCGCTCGGCCTGCTCACGGCTCCACGCGCCGTTCGCGTCCGCCCGGAGCGCCACGTCGTCGCCGACGGCGTCCCGGACGGCCCGGAGCCGCTCGACGTCCGCGTGGACCGCGCGGGCGCCGACTTTGCACTTCAGGCAGCCGTGGCCGGCGTCGACGGCCGACTCCGCCGCCGCGACCGTCTCCGCGACGGCGCCGTCGCCGACGGTGGCGTTCACCGGGACGGACTCGGCCGGGTCGCCGTCGAGCGCCGCGCGCGACGCGACGGTAGCGGCGAGCGGGACGCCGCCCCGTTTCGCCGCGGCGTCCGCGTCCGCGAGCGTGACCGCGTGGCGTGCGGCCGGCGGGAGCGCGTCGAGGTCGACGTCGTCGCCGCGGCCGACCGCGTCCCGGACCGCCGCGAGCGCGTCGCGGCACTCGCCGAACGGCTCGGTCCACGGCGGCAGCGGCGCCGCCTCGCCGACGCCCGAGACTGCACCGCCGCCCGCTTCGCCGGCGTTCGCCGGTCCGTCCGCCTCGGTTTCGTCGGCGACGAGCGAGACCACGGCGACGCGCCGGGACGACAGCTCGCCGGTCGCCGTGCCGAGCGGCGACCGGAGCGGCAGGGAGAACTCGCGGACCCGGAACGCGGCCGGCGCCGTCATCTCACACCGCCAGCCCGACGGCGAACAGCGCCGAGAACGCCGCCAGCAGTTTCCCGGCGCGCTCCAGCGCCGGGTTCAGCGCTTCGCCCGACGTCTCGGTCAGCACCGTCCGTGTGACGAGCGCGGCGTACGGCGCCGTCGCGAGCGGGAGCAGCACGGCCGCGTCGCCGGTGACCGCGGCGAAGCCGACCGGGACCGCGTACGCGAGCAGCGCGAGCAGCACGAACTGCGCCCGCGAGAACGTGTAGCCGAACCGGACGGCGAGCGTCCGCTTCCCGGTGGTCGCGTCCTCCTCGCGGTCGCGGACGTTGTTGACGACGAGGATGTTCGTCGACAGCGCGGCGACCGCGAGCGAGGCGGCGACCGCGGCCAGCGGCACCAGTTCCGGGCGCGGGACGACCGTCAGGAATCCGACGCCGAGTTCGGCGGCCGCCTGCACGTAGTACGTCCCGGTGACGGCGACGACGCCGAAGAACAGGAAGACGAACACGTCGCCGAGGCCGTGGTAGCCGAGCGGGTACGGGCCGCCGGTGTACGCGACGCCGGCCGCCACCGACAGCAGCCCGATGACCAGAATCGGGAGGCCGCCGACCGCGACGAGGTAGACGCCGACGAGAATCGCGGCGGCGAACGTCAGCCACATCGCCCGCTTCACCGCCGACGGCGCGATGAGTCCGCCGGCCGTCACCCGCGTGAACCCCTCGCGGTCGGCTGTGTCGGCGCCCTGCACCGCGTCGTAGTAGTCGTTCGCGAAGTTCGTCCCGATCTGGATGAGGACGGCGCCGAGCAGCGCCACCAGCGCCGGCAGCAGCGCGAACACGTCGTTCCGGAGCGCCAGTCCGGTGCCGACGAGAACGGGCGACACCGCCGCCGGCATCGTCTGCGGGCGCGCCGCCAGCACCCACGCCTTCGCGCGAGACGGCTCCTCGGTTGCTGCGCTCATTTGTCGGCTGTCCGCGTCGCTGACTCGTAAAACGATTGGAGTCCGGCCGTCGCGGAGGCGGCGGTCACCACGAGAGCCCGGTCAGCGACTCGCTCAGCGCCCAGAGGTCCTCGCGAACCGCGTCGTCGCGGGCGACGTCGGACGGCTCGGCCGGCTCGCAGTCGACGAAGTAGCCGCCGCCGGGGTGGATGGCGGCCTGCCGCTGGGAGGCGGCGAGCCACGTCGGGGTCGCGGCGGCCTCCGCGGCGGTGTCGACGACGCCCGGCGTGAGCACGTTCGGGAGCGCGGCGAGCGCACCGACGGCGACGCGGACCGGCAGCGACGCCTCCCGCCAGAGTCCGCTGCCGGGGACGAACCCCGGGTGGCACGACGCGACCGCGGGGCCGTCGAGCCGCTCGGCGGCCGCGTCCGCGAACAGGACGTTCGCGAGCTTCGACCGGCAGTACGCCGCGAAGCCGTCGTAGCCGTCGACGGACCGGACGTCGAACGAGCCGTCGGCGCGCCGGTGGAGCCGCGACGCGACGACGACCACGCGGCCGTCGTCGGCGACGACGTCGCGTAGCCGGCGGGTGAGCCGGAACGGCGCGAGGTGATTCACGGCGAACGTCCGCTCGGCGCGGTCGGCGCCGCAGTCGACCAGCCGGCCGTCGCTGAAGTGCGCGCCGGCGGCGTTCACCAGCAGGTCCACCGTCGGCGTGTGCGCCCGGACCGCGTCCGCGAACCCGTCGACGGCGACCGGGTCCGCGAAGTCGGCGGAGAGAAACGCGGCGTCCGCGCCGACGTCCTCCGCCGCGGCGACCACCCGCTCGCCGGCGGCCGCGTCGCGTCCGTGGACGACCAGGTCCGCGCCGAGCCGGGCGAGCGCGAGCGCCGTTTCGCGGCCGATACCGGACGTCGCGCCGGTCACGACCGCCGTCCGGCCGGAGAGATTCACGTCGGCGACGCCGGCGAGCGACTCGGGGTTCCGTGACACGGCTCCCCCGTTCGCCCCCCGGTGACAAAGCCGCTACGCCGCGCAGGCAGCGCCGAGCGGGAAATGTCGTCCCGGCCGGGTCGGCGAGCACCCGGGAAGCGAACCGCCCTTACCGCCTCGCCACGTCCGGGGGAGTATGCGAGGCGAACACGACGTCGTCGTGCTCCGGTACGGCCACCGGCCGGGCCGCGACGACCGGATGACGACGCACGTCGGCCTGACGGCGCGGGCGCTCGGCGCCGACCGCGTCGTCCTCCCCGACAACGCCGGGCAGTCCGCAGAGACGATACGGGACATCACCGACCGCTTCGGCGGGCCGTTCGACGTCGAACTGCGCGGCGACCAGCGCGCGTTCACGAAGCGCTGGGACGGCGCCGTCGCCCACCTCACGATGTACGGCGAGCGGGTGCAGGACGTCGAAGCCGACGTCCGCGCGGCCCACGCGGACGAGCCGCTGCTCGTCGTCGTCGGCGGCGAGAAGGTCCCGTTCGACTTCTACGAACTCGCCGACTTCAACGTCGGCGTCACGAACCAGCCGCACTCGGAGGTCGCCGGCCTCGCGGTGTTCCTCGACCGCCTGTTCGACGGCGCCGAACTCGACCGCGACTGGACGGACGCCTCCCGGCGGGTCGTCCCGCAGGAGACCGGCAAGCGCGTCGTCGAACCGGACGGCGACCGCGACGAGGAGTAGCGGCCGCGTCGCTGCCCAGGGGGAAGGCGTCGTTGCCGAGCGGGATGCGTCGCCGCCGACGTGTCGGGTCACCGAGAACCGCGGGACGTCCGTTCGGTCAGGCCGGGCCGGTCAGTGGTCGTCCTCGCGCCACTTGTGGCCGCACTCGGTGCAGGTGAAAAAGCGCGTCTCGGACTCGTCGGCGGACCGGATCTGCTTCATCTCGTAGCGCACCGTCTGCACCTCGTCGCACTCGGGGCACTTCTGTTCGACCGTCGGCCCGACCTCCGACTCGTCGACGTCGGACATGTCGACGACCGTCTCGCTCTCTTGGCCCTGCGTCGTCGTCATCGCCGCCTCCGTCGCCTCGTCGCGCAGCTCCTCGTGGCCGCAGGCGTCACAGACCCACTTGTCGCCCTCGGTTTTCATCATCGAACCGCACTCGTCGCAGAAGTTCATACCGGTGCACTCGGCGGTCGTCGTACTTAAGCGACTGGGTCTTTCACCGGCGCAGTTCGCGGCGCTCGCAGGGCTGAACGGTTCCGTGCGCCGCGCCGACGCCGCGTCGGTGTTGCGACGGCACCGACGGGGCGCGGCCCGGTTCGAACGGGACGCGGCCCGGCATCCATGGTCGCTGCCCTGGCGGGCGTCGCGCTCGGACGCTACTCGAAGTCGGGGTCGCGTTTCTCGACGAACGCTTCCATCCCCTCGCGCTGGTCGTGCGTCCCGAACAGCCCGGAGAACACGCGCTGCTCGTACGTGAGTCCGGCGTCGAGCGGCTGCTCGTGGGCGGCGTTGACGGCTTCCTTCGCGGCCTGCATCGCGAACGCGGGCTGTGCGGCGAGGTCAGACGTGAGTTCGTCGACGCGGTCGTCGAGCTGGTCGTGCGCCACCACCTCGCCGACGAGGCCGTACTCGTGGGCGTCCGTCGCGTCGATGCGTTCGCCGAAGAAGATGAGTCGGCGCGCAACCTCGTCGTTCACGAGCCGCGGGAGCCGCTGCGTCCCGCCCCACCCGGGGACGATGCCGAGGTCGATTTCGGTCTGGCCGAGCACCGCGTCCTCCACGGCGATGCGGAGGTCGCACGCCAGCGCGAGTTCGCAGCCGCCGCCGAACGCGTAGCCGTTGATGGCGGCGATCGTCGGCGCCGGGAACGTCTCCAGCGACCGGGCGATGCCGTGGCCGAGTTCGGCGTACGCCTGCGCCTCCGGCGTCGACAGGTCCTTCATGTGGCTGATGTCCGCACCGGCGACGAACGCGTCGTCGCCGGCGCCGGTCAACACCAGCGCGCGGACGTCGGCGTCGGCCGCCTCGTCCAGCGCCTCGTCCAGCGCTTCGAGCGCCTCCACGTTCAGCGAGTTCAGCGCGTCCGGGCGGTTCACTGTCACCGTCGCAACTCCGTCCTCGACGTCGAGCAGAATCGTGTCCGAATCCGGCATGGGCGACGTGTGGTCGCCGCGCGCCCTAACTGTTCCCCCGGTCGACGCGGCCGCGGCGACTGGATAGCGAACTGACTAGTCCGAACCGGGAGGCCCATATACTCCGCGGCGGAAGCGGCGAGCAATGAGCCTCACCGACGAGGAGCTGGAGCGGCTCGCCGACGTCGTCCGGCTCCAGCCGACGAAGAACTCCGAGCTGCAAGAGCGGTGGGGGCTGGAGAGCGGGAGCGACGTCCACCAGTACCTCGAAAACCACCTGAGCGACTTCTACTACCGCGACGACAACAGCCTCATCCGCGCGACCGGCGAGGCCGCCGAACTCACCGGCGTCGAACCCGGCGTCGAAGACGTCGGCGAGGAGGGCGGCGTCCCGGACCGCATCCGCGTCCCGGAGCTGCAAAAGCAGGTGTTCGACGTGGTCGCCGGCCCGGACGAGCGCTCCGAGTCCGTCGTCTCGGTGCTCCACAAACTCCGTGACGTCTACGACGTCGACCCCGACGTCGACGACGTCCGCAGCGCCCTGCAGAGCCTCCGCCGGAAGGGCGTCGTCGACGTCGAGTACCGCACCGTCCCGACGTTCCGGCTCGCCGTCGCCCGCGACGAGGTCGCCGTCGAACTGACGGAGTAGTCGCCGCGTCGCCGCCGCTACTCCTCCGCGGACGCGCCGTCTCGACCCGCAGCTGCGCCGTCTCGTTCCCGCTCGCGCCGCCGCTCCAGCAGCGCCTTGATTCCCTTCCCGGGGCCGCCTTCGACCGGCCAGCCGCCGGTGCGCCACTGCGGCGGCTCCGGCGAGAACTCCTCACAGCTGCCGGCGCACTCCGCGGCCGTCGGGTGCCGCCCCTTCGCGGCGCAGTACGGGACGAGCGCGCGGCCCTCCCGCCGGAGTTCGAAGTGCCGGCAGTCCGGCCGCATCGTGTCGTGGAACGACCGCCACCCGGAGCCGTACGCGCGTTCGGCGAGCTCGAACCGCTTCGGAACCGTCGGGTCGGCGCCCGAGTCCCCGACGGGCGCCATCCCGCCGAGCCGCGGGTCGTCGTCGCCGCCGAGCCGCGTCGGGTGCCAGAGCACCTCCGCGGCGTCGACGTCGACGCCGGCGGAGAAATCGAACTCCAGGACGCCGACCTCGACCGGCATGTCCTCGAGCAGCGCCGGAGAGACGCTGTCGCCGGTCGCCGCGGTGGCGACCCAGACCTCGTCGGCGAGGCCGCCGTCGACGTCGTGGCGGAGCTGGTCGGCGAGCGCCGCCGCCGCGGAGGCGTCGAGATCCGGCTTGTTCTCCACGACGACGAACCGGTCCACCCAGTCGGGGTACTCACTGACGCGACGGAACTCGATTCGGCCGCGGTCGTCGCGGCGCTTCTCGACGAGGTCGCGGCCGGCGGCGCGGTGGACGGCGGCGCGGACGTACCGCCACGGGAATCCGGGGTCGGCGATGGCGTCGCGGTACCACGTGAACTCGGCGGGCGCGGCGCGGACGACGCGCAGCATGTCGCGGTCGAGGCCGCGGTCGCCGAAGCGCCGCCGCCGCGCGAACGCCTCGGGGTCGACCTCCAGAATCACGGTGTCCCAGCGTCGCTCGCGGGTGCCGAGCTGGCGGGCGACCACGACCGGGCGGGGGCCGTCGTCGGGGTGCCACGCCAGTTCGGCCCAGCGGCTCACCAGCAGTTCGAAGGAGAACTCGCTGTCGCCGGCGCCTCGAAACACGGCCGGAGGTGCGCCTGACGGGGCGTTATGGGTTTCGGTGCAGGCGGCTCGCCAGCGCGGTCGCTCCGCGGGAACGCGCGGCGCTGATTCGCGGGGGAGTGGCCGCTCCGCCCCGCCTCGCTACTCGTCCGAGGCGCTCAGCAGGTAGTCGTTCGAGTCTGCCTCGGCCTCGAGTTCGTCCAGGTAGTCGTGCGCGTCCCGGAGGATTTCTCGGGGGCCGTCCTGCGTGATGGTGTTGAGCGCCTGCTCGTAGTCGCGCCACTGCAGGTCGCGGTGTTCGGTGGAGAGCTCCGCGGACGCCTCGAAGCTGTGCGCGATGAACAGGTGCACCGTCTTGTGGATGGTGTTCCCGCCCGCCTCGAAGACGTAGTCGTACTCCTTCCGGAAGCCGTCGATGAGTCTGAACTCCTCGATTCCTGCCTCCTCTGTCACTTCTCTGATCGCCGTCTGCTGAAGCTCCTCCTCGCCTTCGACCCCGCCCTTCGGGAACTCCCAGTCCCCAGGCCGGCTCTTCAGGAGTAAGTACTCCCTGTGGCCGCGGGTGTCGCGGAAGAGGATAGCTCCAGCACTGGTCGCTTCGACCGGCATTACCGAAAGGTAAGCCGTCGGCTGTTAAGAGGGTGTCGGAGCGTGCGACGAACCCGGGTTTCCGGGGCGACGCCGCCGCACTCCGGGTGACTCTCCGGCTCGGCGTCAGACCGTCCCGCCGCGGCCGCGTCGATTTCCGTCGCGGTCGACCGGCCGTGTGACTGTCTCGCGCGCCCGGAGACGGTAGAATGCCTTTTAGGCCTCCGCTGCCCATATCCTCGACAACCCCCCAGCTCACACCATGCCATTCGTCACAAAACTCCGGTTCGAAAGCGGAGACCGGGACGCGCTCGACGACACCGTCGACGGACTCCGAACGATGCTCGAACGCAAAGGCGCGGAGTGTAAAGGCCCCCACACGGAGCCGACCGAACACGTCCGCGTCCCGCTGTCCGGGACGCTCTCGCCGGGCGACGACCTCGGCACGTGGAACTACGAGGTGTACTCCCGCAGCCTCGAAATCCACGGGAACGACCACATCGCCCGCGAGGTCGGCCACATGGACTTCCCGGACTCCGTCCACGTCGAAATCGAAGTGAACCGGAAGAAGCCGCTCGGCCACAACAACTGACCCGGCCGCCGTGTACGTCCACGTCAACGCCGCGGTCTCCGTCGACGGGAAACTCTCCTCGCGCCGCCGCGAACAGGTCCGAATCAGCGGCGACGCCGACTTCGACCGCGTCGACCGCATCCGGGCCGCGGCGGACGCCGTCATGGTCGGCGTCGGAACCGTCCTCGCGGACGACCCGCACCTCACGCTCGACGAGGACGACCGGCGCGTCCAGCGGCTCCGAACGGGCCGCTCGGGGAACCCGGCGCGCGTCGTCGTCGACTCCGCGGCCCGAACCCCGACGGACGCGAGAATCCTCGACGACGAGGCGACGACGTACGTCGTGACGACCGGCGACGCCGACCCGGACGCCGTCGACGCGCTCGAAGCCGCCGGCGCCACCGTCATCCCAACTCCGACCGACTCCGACGGCCGCGTCGACGTCCGCGCCGCCCTCGACGCCCTCGAGGACGAAGGCGTCGACCGGCTGATGGTGGAGGGCGGCGGCGAACTCATCTTCTCGCTGTTCGCCGCCGACGCGGTCGACGAACTCACCGTGTTCGTCGGTTCGCTGCTCGTCGGCGGCCGCGACGCGCCGACGCTGGCCGACGGCGACGGCTTCGTCGACGACTTCCCGGCGCTGACGCTGACGGACGTCGACCGCGTCGACGACGGCGTCCTGCTCAGCTACGACGCGTAAATTTATCGCGGAAGCCGCGGCCAGCACCGCCGATGCAGTGACCTTCGACGCTCGTCGCCCGCGGCTGTGCGACTCGCCGACGAGCGCTGCCCGCCGGAGTCGCCTGTCCGCCACCCCCACCTCATCACCCGCTCCCACCTCCATCTGAGGCCGCCGATACAGCGCTAGCGCCGCTTCTCACGGCTGCGGAACGGTCGTGCGCCGACTCGGCACGGACGTACAACGGTTATCAGTACGACTCGCCAACGACCTGGTATGAGCAGCCAGACCGCCGCCGGCGAACCGGTGCACGTCGACAGCGAATCGCAGTTCGAAGAGCTCACCGGCGAAGGGCTCGTCCTCGTCGACTACTACGCCGACTGGTGTGGGCCCTGCAAGATGCTGGAGCCGACCATCGAGGAACTCGCCGAGGAGGTCGACGGGCTCACGGTCCTGAAAGTCGACGTCGACGAGTTCCAGGAACTGGCCGCCGACGCCGGCGTCCGCGGCATCCCGGCGCTGCAGTTCTACGTCGACGGCGAGGAGGCCGAACGGCTCGTCGGCGTCCAGGAGAAAGACGACCTGCTGAGCGTCATCGAGTCGCTTCGCTGAGCGACGCCGCCGGCAGTCCTTCTCGCGGCCGCCCCGCTACGTCCGCGGATCGAACGCCGAGACGAGCGCGTGATGCGCCGCGTCGTTCGACGCGAGCAGCCCCTCGGAGCCGGGCGTCCAGCGGTCGCCGTGGACGTCGGTGACGGCTCCGCCGGCGCTCCGAACGAGGTGGACGCCGGCGACGGTGTCCCAGTCGTTGAGCCGCACCGTCGAGACGGCGGCTTCGAGTTCGCCCGCCGCGACGCCGGAGAGCGCCGCCTGCGCGCTGCCGAGCCGCCGCAGGTCGCCGAACGACGACGTCACGGTGTCGACGACGTCGGTGAGCCCGCGGCGGTGCGCCGGCGAGAGCCCGAAAATCGGGTTCACCAGGAACGACGCCGCGTCGGTGCGGTCGCTGGTCGTCGCGACCTCGCCGTTCCGCGTCGTGGTGTCGGCGGCGGCGTACAGGTCGTCGGTCGCGGGCGCGTAGTTCGCCGCCGCGACCGGCTCGCCGTCGACGCAGCAGGCGACGCTCGTCACCCAGTTCCGGTTCCCGGCGACGTAGTTGTTCGTGCCGTCGATGGGGTCGACGACCCACGCCGGCCCGGCCTCCGGAACCGACTTGAGCGCGTCTGCCTCCTCGCCGACCACCGGGTCGTCGGGGTAGTCCTCGGCGATGCGGTCGAACACGTCCTCCTGTACCGCCCTGTCGACCTGCGTCACCGAGTCCATCGGGCCGCCCTTCGTCTCCACCGACAGCGGCGACCTGAACGAGTCGAGTGCGAGCGCACCGCCGCGTTCGGCGGCCGCGACGCAGGTGTCGAGCCGCGCGTCGGCGTCCCCCGCGGTGTCGTTGGTCACGTCGGCGACCACGAACCGACGCGGTTTACGCGTTACTCGACGCGCGCCACGTCGACGTCATGGCCCGTCTCGGCTTCGTGGTCGGCGACGACGGCGTCGGCCTCGTCCGCGGTCGCCACCAGTGCTTCCGCGGTGCACTCCCGGCAGACGACGTGAAACACCGCCTCGTCGGTCATGGTCGACGAGACGAGGAACAGCGACTTAATTGTTGAGAAACCAACGTGTGTGGTGGGCGTCCGACTCGTCGAGGCGGACGCCGTCGTGGCCGGCTACGGCGTCTCCGCCGGTTCCGCGTCGGCGTCAGCGTCCGCGTCGACGTCCGCGGCCCGCGACCGGGCGCGCTCGACGACGGACGGCGGCGCCTCGAACTCGACGTCGACGTGGTCGGCGTCGTACTCCTCGCGCTCGACGTGGCCGTTGTCGTGAATCCACGAGACGAGGCTCATCGCGTCGTCGGTCACCGGAAGCACCAGTCGCTCGCGTTTCCAGTCCGGGAGTTCCGCCTCGACGCGGTCGCGCAGCGACTCCACGTTCTCGCCGGTCAGCCCGGAGACGGCGACCGGGTTCGGTGCGAGCGCGGACAGCGCCTCCTGCTTCTCGCGGAGTTCCTCGTCGGTGAGCCGGTCGACCTTGTTGAACACGGTGACGAGCGGCGCCTCGTTCCGCTCGTACAGCGTGTCGTGGCTCGTCACGAGCTTCTCGCGGATCTCCTGGACGGGCTCGGAGGCGTCGACGACGAGCAGCACCAGGTCAGCGTGGTAGACGGACTGCAGCGTCGACTCGAACGACTCGACGAGCCAGTGCGGCAGGTCAGAGATGAACCCGACCGTGTCCGTCAGCAGGACGTCGCGCGTCCCGGTGTCGGCGCGGCGGGTCGTCGTCCCGAGCGTCGTGAACAGCTTGTCCTGCGACTCCGCCGTCGAGGCGATGTCGGGGTGCCGGTCGGCGTTCTCGTCGATGTCGAGGTCGGCGGCGAGCCGCCGCATCAGCGTCGACTTCCCGGCGTTCGTGTAGCCGGCGAGCGCGACGAGGTCGAAGCCGGACTCGCGGCGCTGCTCGCGGCGCTCCTCCTCCTTCTCAGCGATGCTGTCGAGCTCGTCTTTGATGCGCGAAATCTGCGACTTGATGTCGCGTTCGCGCGACTCGTCGTACTCGCCGAGCCCCATGAAGCCGGGGCGTTCGTCGCGTTTCGCGAGGCTGGCTTTCACCTCCGCGCGCGGCAGCTCGTACCGCAGCTCCGCGAGCTCCACTTGCAGCTGCGCCTTCCGGGTCTGCGCGCGCTGCCCGAAGATGTCGAGGATGAGCGTGAACCGGTCGACGACCTCGACGCCGTCGGGCAGCTTCTGCCCGAGGTTGAACGTCTGGTACGGCCCGACTTCGTTGTCGATGATGAGGTAGTCGGCGTCCGTTTCGGCGACGAGCGCGGCGAGCTCGGACGCCTTCCCCTCCCCGAAGTGGAAGGCGGCGTCCTCCTCGCGCGTCTGCGTCAGCGTTGCAGCGACCTCGTAGCCAGCGGCTTCCGCGAGGTCGACGATCTCCGTGAGGTCCGCGTCGCCGCGGTCGACGCGCTGTGCGACGACGGCGGTCACGTCCTCACCTCCGCGTGTCCCGTCCATGTCGGTTGAGTCGTGTGTAGGTGCCGCTGACTGATACCTCCTTCCCACGTCTCGGGGTGAGCGGGGCCGCGCTGCGACGCCGGCTGACGACTGCGCCCGGCGCTTAGCCTCCGGTACAGCCGCAGATTGCGGTCTGCAGGGTTGAACCCGGCGTCGTCGCGGATTCAGCGGGGCGTCCTCCACAAACCACTTAAGCGGAGGCGGCGCACCAGTGACCATGTTGGACGTGGCGGCGCTCCAGATTCAACTGGACTTCAAGCAGCTCGGCATCGAGTTCGGGTCCGGCGCGGTCATCGGCGGCATCATCGGCTTCGCGGCGAAGAAGGTCGCGAAGCTCGTCGCCGTCATCGTCGGGCTCGAACTCGCGCTGTTCAAGTTCCTCGAATCGCGCGGAATCATCACCGTCGACTGGGAGAAGCTGACCGCCGGCTTCGTGAAAGCCAGCCAGGACGCCGCCTCCGGGACCCCGCCCGGCTGGCTCCAGACCCTCCTGTCGACGCTCTCCGTCTCCGCCGGCTTCACCGGCGGCTTCTTCGTCGGCTTCAAGCGCGGATAACGCCGGCCGCCGGCGACGACGCGGCCTGTTTTCGCGGTGTTCTACGAGACCCTCGCGGTCAGCGCGCGCCAGCCCCGACGGTACACCAGCAGGTACGCCGCCGGCGCGGTCACGGCGAGCGAGCCGGCGGCCCAGACGCCCTGCGTCACCGGGTCCGGCGGCGCGACGACCGCAGCGAGTACGACGGCGCAGAAGGACGCGACGGCGACGCTGCCGGCCGCGCGCTGAGTCCGCGACGGCGGCGAGTCGCGGTCGCCGTAGGCGGACCGCCTGAGCCAGTACCAGACGCCGACGAACGAGACGAACACGGTCGCGGCTCCGAGGACGGCGGCCGCGTCGGTGCCGCGCGCGTCGGCGTCGAGATACACCCAGTAGCCGAACGACGCGGCGCTCGCGGCGACGAGCAGCGCCGTCGCGGCGAACAGCAGGACGGCGGCGAGATGGAGGGCCATCGTGAGTCGGGGCTCGGCGAGTCGGATTCGTTACCGCGTCTGTATCTCGTCTTCTTCCTTGACGATGCGGGTCTCGGCTTCGCCGCTGGACACCTCGTTCGCGAGGTCGAAAAACTCGTTCTGGAGGCCGGCCGGGAACGTGACGACGCCGACCCACGAGCCGTCGGCCTGCCACTCCTCCCGTTCGAGGTCGCCGAACTCGCGGATCTTCGCCTGACCGCTACCGGCGTGCTCCGGCGGTAACTGCACCGCGACGGTCACCTCGTCGAACCGAATCGGAATCACCGGCCGGAGCGCGTCGAGCGCGTCGTCCACCTGGTTCTCCACCGGCTCCATCGGGTCGACCGTGAACCCGGCCTCCTCAAGCGCCCGCTCGATGCGCTCGGGCGGGTGCGGCGCGTCGTCCATCTGCGGATTCACGGCGTTCCGGACGATGGTGTTGATGAGGTTCTTCCGCTTCTGCTCTTGCATCTCGCGGCGCTGCTCCGCCGTGATCTGTATCTCGCCGCGCTCGATGACCTCCGGAATTATCTCCATCGGGTCGGTCGTCCCGAACACCTCCTCGACGTCCTCCTCGGGCGGTCGGTCGCCGCGCGAGGCGTTCTCGAAGACGTCCTCGGCGGCGATGACGTCCTCCAGGTCGCCGTCGAACTCGCCGCGCTTGATCGCGAGCGCCGCGTCCGGGTCGACCAGCACCTCGAACCGCGTCCCGTGCGATTCCAGTCGCGCCGTCACGGCCTCGTCGAGCGAGATCATGGGTGATGGTTCGCCCCCCGTGAGTAAAAGGTATCTGCCGACGGCGACCGAACCTCACCGGGACACGGCGACGAGCTCCGCCGACCGGTCGCGTTCGACGCCGACGAACACTCGCCGGTCGCCGACCAGCGGCGCGGTGTACACCTCCGACCCGACGGGTCTGCTCCAGCGGCGCTCGCCGGTCGCCGCGTCCAGCGCCGCCAGTGTGCCGTCCGCGGTTCCGACGAAGACGCGGTCGCCGGCGGCTGCGGGCGTCGTCGTCGCGGAGCGCGCTTCGGGCGCGGGGAGCCGCGTCCGCCACAGCGGTTCGCCGCCGGCGAGGTTGTACGCCAGCACGCCGGCGTCGGCGTCCCACGAGTCCACTTTCGGCATGTCGCTGCCGACCGCGACGGAGACGGTTCCGTCGGCGACGGCGACGCCGTTCGCGTAGTCCGGGAGGACGTGTCGCCAGCGGCGTTCGCCGGTCGCGGCGTCGAACGCGGCGACCGCGCCGCCGGCAGCGACGGCGGTCGAACCGCTCGAGGCGAGTGTCGGGTGGCCGGCCCCGGCGGTGTCCCAGTCGTCGCTCGCTGTCCACCGGACGGTCCCGTCGCCGTTCAGCGCCGCGAGCGGCCCGTCGAAGTCGGCGGCGACGAGGACCGACCCGGCGGCGACGACGTCGGTGGCGGCGCGGCCGCCGTCGTCGGTGACCCAGTTGTCGGGCGTCGTCCCCCACGCGACGGCGCCGTCGGCGGCGTCGACGGCGAGCACGCCGTGACCCTCTCGGTTCTGGCCGCCGACGACGAGCCCGTCGAGGGCGGCGAACGGCATGAACCCCTCCTCGCCGGCGACGCTCCACACCGTCGTTCCGTCGGGGCGGTAGCCGGCGCGGTTCTCCCCGAACGCGTCGCCGACGACCGCGACGCCGTCGGCGATGACTGATCCGGTCATCGCGTGGTTGAAGAACGGGCCGTTCGAGTCCCAGAGTCGCTCGCCGTCGACGGCGAACGCGACGAGGTCGTGTTCGCCCATCGCGAGCACGCGGTCGCCGACGCGGACGAGCGGGGAGTTCACGTGGCCGACGGAGGCCAGCGGGGTTCGCCACGCGACCGGCGGGGCGCGGAGGCGACGACGAACCCCGGTACAGCCGGCGGTCGCGGCAGCGGCGGCTGACGCGCCGGCGAGCGCCAGGAAGCGGCGTCGGCTCGGCGCGCCGGCGTCTGCCGGTTCGTTGGAGGGCATTGATCTCGGGGTCGCTATCCGCGGAGAATAAGCCTTGTGTCGCTACTCCGGGACGGACTTCTCTTTCGCGACGACCTCGACGTCCGTGATTCGGGTGTCTGGGTAGCCGCCGTCGGCGTCCTTCTCGGCGGCCTTCACCATGTCCCAGACGACGTTGAGCCCGGTCGTGACGCCTTCGAGCGCCTCCATCTCGCAGCCGGTCTTCCCGGTGGTCTCGACGGCGACCGTGAGCGCGATTCGGTCGTCGCGGACCGCGAAGTCGGTGTCGACGTTCGTTATCGGAATCTGGTGGCACATCGGAATCGTCTCCCACGTGTGCTTGACCGCCTGCACGGCGCCGACCCGCGCGGTCGCCAGCACGTCGCCTTTCCCCACGTCGTCGCCGCGGACGGCGTCGACGGTGGACGGCGACAGCCTGATTTCGCCGCGGGCCTCCGCGCGCCGCGCCGTGTCCGGCTTCCCGCCGACGTCGACCATCTGGACGTCGCCGGACTCGTCGGTGTGGGTGAGGTCGGCGTCGCCGGTGATGCCGGATCCGGGTTCGTCCGCGCCGTCGTCGGTCATGCGTCCGCCTCCGTCCCCGCTTGCTCGTCGCGGAGCGCGTGCGGGAGTCGGTCGATGAGGTCGGTGGCGACGAGGCCGTAGCCGGACTCCTCGACGGCGGCGTCGCCGGCGCGGCCGTTCGCGTACGCGGCGACGGCGGCGGCGTGCAGCGGCGGCTGCGTGGCGGCGAGCGCGCCGGTGACGCCCGCGAGGACGTCGCCGGTGCCGCCGACCGTCATCCCCGGGTTGCCGGTGCGACACACGCGGACCGTCTCGCCGTCGGAGACGACGTCGTAGGCGCCCTTCACGAGCAGCGTGTGGCCCAGGTCGGCGGCGAACTCGCGGACGAGGTCGGCGCGCTCGCGCCAGTCCGCGCTGGTCTCGCCGCCCATCTTCCGGAGTTCGCCCTGGTGGGGCGTACAGACGAGCGTCGCGTCCGTGTCGACGTCGGGGACGACTTGGAGCGCGTCCGCGTCGACGACGGCGGTGCCGTCGAACTCGGCGAGGAAGCCGCGGACGGCGTCGAGCGTCGCGTCCGCGTCGCCGAGGCCGGGGCCGAACACGACGGCGTCGTGGCCGACGGCGAGTTCGCGGAGCCGGTCGAGGTGCGGCGGCGCGAGGTGGTCGCCGGCGAACGACCGGACGATGAGGCTCTCGTCGAACCCCTGCACCTCGCGGGCGACGGCGTCGGGGCAGGCGACCCTGACGAGGTCCGCGCCGGCGCGGAGCGCGGCCCGGGCGGCGAGCGTCGGCGCGCCGGTGTACGGGCCGCCGCCGACGACCAGGACTTCGCCGTGGTCGCCCTTGTGGCTCTGCGGGTCGCGGGTCAGCGGCCGCAGGTCACCGGGGCCGACGAACAGTTCGGCGGCCTCCGGGATGCCGATGTCGCGGACTTCGACGGCGGCGTCGAGCGCGTCGAGCCCCGGCTTCTCGTCGTGGAACGTGACGACTGCGTCGGCGTCGACGGCGGCGCCCGCGGCGTCACCGGTGTCGGCGTCGACGCCGGAGGGGACGTCGACCGACAGCACCGTCGCGTCGGCGTCGTTGATGGCCGCGGCGGCGGTCGCCTCCGGTTCGCGGAGCGCGCCGGTGACGCCGGTGCCGAGCATCGCGTCGACGACGACGTCGGGGTCGTGGAGCGCGAACGCCCGGGAGTCGGCGCAGGTCTCGGCGTCCAGTTCGGCGGCGCGGAGCGCGTCCCAGTTCTCGCGGGCGATGCGCGTCGAGATGGACTCCGGGCGGCCGAGCAGCACGACGCGGACGTCGTACTCGCGGAGGAACCGCGCGGCGACCATCGCGTCCCCGCCGTTGTTGCCGCGGCCGCACACCAGCGTCACCGACGCGCCCGGGTCGGCGCGGCGCCGGACCGCGGCGGCGACGGCGTTCCCACTGGACTCCATCAGCTTCGAGCGCGGCACGCCGAGCGCCGCGGCGTTCCGGTCCACCATCGCCATCCGGTCGGACGAAATCATGCAGTCGGTACCTCGTTCGTCGGGGGACGCCGTAAGCCCAGCGGGCCTGCCCGGACTCGCCCAGGCCCGGCCTACCCGGCCTGCCTGCTCGGCCCGACCTACCCGGCCTGCCCGCTACGCCCTGTGAACCGCAGGCGTCGGCGCGGCTCCCGCTGCCGTCGCGGTGAGAACTCGACGGCGAACGCCGCCGACTCGCGACGGATTCACGGTAAGCGGCGACGGAGCCGTCGAACCGTCGAAAATCCGGTCGGTGTCCGGGGAGTCGCGTCGAATCTTGCCCGAAACATTTAGTTAGTGTGTGTGAAACGTACCCCCATGTCAGGTCTGCTCCCGACGGATGTCGCCGACGAGCAGTCGGAGTCGTCGGACGGCGAAGCGGTCGACACGGGAGCGACGCCCGCAGACGTCGCCGCGGACGCGTCGACGGACACGTCGACGGACGCGGACGAAGACGCCGGCGTGGCGTCCGCGGAGCCCGGCGGCTCGTCCACGGAGCCGGAGACCGCCGCCGGCGACGCGCAGGCGGCGAATGCCGCGGACGGCGACGTCCGCGTGTGCTGGCTCGACGACGACGACGCCGACACGCTCATCGGCGCGCTCTCGTCGGAGACCGCCCGCACCCTGCTTTCGGCGCTGCACGACTCGCCGTCGACGGCGTCCGAGCTCGCCGACGCCGCCGACACGTCGGTCCAGAACGTCCGCCACCACCTCGGCAACCTCCAGGACGCGGGGCTGGTCGAGGACGCCGGGACGCGGTACTCGGTGAAGGGCCGGGAGATGACGGTGTACGCGCCGGCGGACGAGCGCGTCGTCGTCGCCGTCGGCAACGACACCGACCGGTCGTCGTTTCTCGACTCACTGAAGGGGCTCATCGGGACGCTCGCGGTGCTCGGCGTCGGCGCGGCCGCCGTCGAATGGGCGTTCGGCCTCGGCGCCGTCTCGCTGACCGGCCCCGCGTCGGCGCCGCGCGTCGGCGACGCGGTCTCGTCCGTGTCGACCGGTCCGCTGCTGGGGCTGGTGTCGCCCGGCGCCGCCTTCATCGCCGGCGGACTGCTCGTCCTCGCGACCGTATTCGTCGCCAACCGTCTCCGCGCGGAGTGACAGCATGGGAGCCGCGTCGCCGACCGACCCGCAGCCGTTCGGCGTGACTCTGCCCGGGCCATGAGTCGCCGCATCGCCGCCGCGCTTCTGGTGGTGTTCGTCGTCGCGAGCGGCGGCCTCGGGAGCGCCGCCACGGCGCACCCGGCGGTCGCCTCGACCGGCGTTCACGACGCCGGAATCGTCGACGGCGACGGCTACCCGCTGATCCAGGCGGGCGCCGGTGCCACCGCCCCCGACGACGCCCTCGACAACGCCGCCGGCAGCGCGGTCCGCGGCGACGCGGCCCCCGAACCGCGACGCTCGGCGGGGGGCGCCGTCGGAGCCACCGACGACGGCGGCTCCGGCGAACAGGTGCGGGTCGGCGTCATCGGCAGCGAGTTCCGCGGACGGCCGGACGCGCTCACGGATCGGGTCAGCGCGGTGCGGCGCCTGAATCCGCGGCTCATGGGCTTTCAGGGCGGTTCGAGCCACGACACCGCGGTCGCTGAAATCGTGGCGCGTCAGACCGAGTCCGCCGACCTGTATCTCGCCGCGGTCGGCCACAGTCCGACGCCGGAGACGTACAGCCGCGCCGTCGAGTGGCTGGTCGCGAACGACGTCGACGTCATCGTCGACGCGGGCAGCTACTTCCCGCGGACCGCCGACGGGATGGACCGAATCGCGGCGGCCGCCGAGAACGCCACCGACAGCGGCGTCGTGTTCGTCACGTCGGCCGGGAACTACGCGCAGCGGCACTGGCGCGGCCAGCCCGCATCCGACGGCTGGGCGTCGTTCGCGCCCGGGACGCAGGTGAACCGGCTCGGGAACGGCACCGTCTCGGGGCGCGTCACGCTGCGGCTGTACTGGGAGGCGGACACCGACTACGACCTGTACCTCTACCGGGACGTCCCCGGCCCGAACGACCGGCTGGTCCGGAAGTCCACGCGGACGAACGGCCACGCAGAATCCATCGACGCGGCGGTGCCGCGCGGCCACTACTACGTCGCCGTCCACGCCGCCGACGAGCCGACCGGCCCGGTCGACCTGTTCGCGGCGCACCACCGGCTCGCGTACGCCGGCGCCGAAGGCAGCGCGGTCGCGCCGGCGACCGTCAACGGCGTCATCGCGGTCGGCGCGGTCACCGCGAACGGCGGGCTCCGCGCGTACAGCTCCACCGGCGCCGACGTGACGACGACCGACGGCGTCCAGACCCGGTCGACCGGACGGTTCCGCGGCACGTCGGCGGCCGCCCCCGTCGTCGCCGGCACCGTCGCAGCGATGGAGTCGTCCGGGTCGTCGCTCACGCCGGCGGAGGTCGAGCGCATCCTGGAGCGGACCGCCGACGGCGCCCGCGACTGCGTCGACCCCGCCGCCGCCGTCGCCGCCGCGAGAGCGAACACGTCCGCAGCCCGGCCGTAACGGCCGGGAATCGGGTGAGTCGCCGAGCCGAGCAGCCGCGCCGTCGAGACCGTCCGAGTCGCTTGGGCTGTCTAGGCCGTCTGCGTCGTCCACGCCATCGACGCTGTCTGGGTCGTCCGCGCCGCCCAAACCATTACGTCTCGGGCGGCAGAGGCTGCGGTGAACCGTGACCGACGAGACGCCGGGGCCGCCGCGGCAGGTCGCCGAGCGAATCGAGGAGTACTGGGGGTGGGCGACGGTCGCCCTGTTCCTGCTGATTACGGTCGACATGCTGACGACGATGTACGCGGCGGCGGTCGTCGGCGCCGACGCGGAGTCGAACCCGGTGACCGCGTGGCTGCTCGCCCAGCCGGTGTGGCTGCTGGTCGGCGTCAACCTCGCGGCGGTCGTGCTCGCCGCCGTCGTCTTCCACGGCCTCATGGAGACGTACCGAGTCACGCCGCCGCGCGTCCGGCCGTACTTCGCGCTGCTCATCGAGGCGTGGCTCGGCGGCCTCGTCGCCGCCGGACTCGTCGTCTTCGCCAACAATCTGTCGGTCATCGTGCTCGGCGAGAGCCTGCTGTAGCCCGCGGCTCCACGGACCGTCCCGGTCCGTAACTTCAAGTCGCAAAGCGGGGCCATCGACGGACTGAAGCCGTGCCACGCGCGACCTACGCTGTGACCGAGGCCGAGGCCGAGGGCGACGCAGACTGGCGAGCCGTGTTCGGGCACCCCAGCCCGTACCCGGAGCAGGCCGACGGCATCGACGCCGCGGTCGACGCGGCCCGCGACGGCGGCTACCTGTCGCTGGAGGGCGCCTGCGGAACCGGGAAGACGATGCTGGCGCTCACCGCCGGCATCCACCTGGTCCGCGACCCCGACAGCGACTTCGAGCGCGTCGTCGTCCTGACCAGCGTCAAACAGCAGCTCCGGCAGTTCGAGGCGGACCTCCGCGCCATCAACGAGAACCTGCCGTCCGACTGGCGGCCCGTCTCCGGGCTGACGCTCGTCGGGAAGGCGGACGTCTGCCCGTACAGCCGCGAGCACGCCGCCGGCATCGACGACAGCACCGTCTACGAGCGCTGTGAAGGGCTCCGCGAACGCACCCGGAACCTCGTCGGCGAGGGCGGCGACGCCACCGCCGGCGCGCTCGTCGAGCAGGCGCGCCGCGCACAGACCGGTATCGCCGACACCGCCGAGGCCGGCGTGTCGTACCTCGAAACCGCCGGCGAGCCGACGCCGTACCTGCCGTCGATGCCGGAACACGGCGGCGGGGCGACCGGCGACGGCACCGAGTTCTGCCCGTTTTACGCGCAGTTCCTCGACGACCTGCCGGAGGACGGCGAGGCGGTGGAGGCGGTGCCGTTCGACTTCGCCGACCGCGGCCTCATCGACGCCGACGAACTGGTGCGGCTCTCCGCCGGCCACGGCACCTGCCCGCACTCGATGATGGGCGCCGTGCTCCCCGAACTGGAGGTCGTCATCGGGAACTACTACCACGCGTTCGACCCGACGACAGCCGGCAGCTTCACCGGGGCGCTGCTCGACGACGCCACGTTCGTCGTCTGCGACGAGGCGCACATGCTTGAGCCGCGCGTCCGCGACCTCGTCTCCGACGGCGTCGGCGACGCGACGCTCCGCGACGCCGAGAACGAACTGACCCGCGTCATCCAGCCTGTCGAGTTCGAAGACGACGGGAAGCGAGCGAACGGGACGACCGACGCGGAACTGGTGCGCGGCGAACTCGCCGACGCCGAAATCGGGCTGTCCGAACTGAAACTGACCCGCGACTTCATCCGCGACCTCCGCGAGGAACTGGACCGCCGCGTCACCGGCCACCTCGACGAGGCCCGGCCGGGGTGGCGCGCCGACCTGGCGGACCTCGACGACGAAGAAATCCCGCTCCGAGACCCGTCCGAACCGGGCGAAGACGACGTCTCGAAGTGGGCGTCCGACGCCGGCTACGGCGAGAAGGTGTGGGCGCACGCCGAGCAGGTGGGCGCCGTCGTCGGCCGCATCCTGAACGAGGCCGAAGAGGAGGACCGCAAGCGCGCCGCTCCGGCCGCCGGCCGCCTGCTGAACAAGTGGTACCGGCTCGACCACGCGTCGTACTTCCGGGAAATCGAACTCGACCGGACGTGGGACGAGACGGAGCCGCCTGACTCGTGGCGGCGCGCGTACAACGCCCACCTCGCGCTGCACAACTGCGTCCCGGCGGACGCCATCGGCGAGCGGCTCTCCGAGTTCGGCGGCGGCGTCTTGATGTCTGCGACGCTCGCACCGCTGGACGTGTTCCGCGAGGTGACCGGGCTGAACTACCTCGAATCCGAGGGGCGGCCGGTCGTCGAACGGACGTACGGACTCGGGTTCCCCGAGGAGAACCGGGCGTCGTTCGCGGTGGACGCGCCGAAGTTCACGTACGGGAACCGCGGCGCGCCGGGCGAAGAGAACGAGACTCGGCGGCTGCACGCGGACGCCGCCGCGGAGGTCGCGCGGGCGACGCCCGGGAACGTCCTCGTCGGGATGCCGAGTTACGGCGAGGCCGAGTGGATGGCGGGCGTCCTCGACGACCGCCTGGACCGCCCGGTGCTGCTCGACGAGTCCAGCCGAGACGACGCGACCGAGGAGCTGAAATCGGCGTTCTTCGCCGGCGACGCGAAGGTGCTCGTCACCAGCATCCGCGGCACGCTCACCGAGGGCGTCGACTACGAGGGCGACAAGCTCTCGGCGGCCGTGGTGTGCGGCGTCCCCATCATCAACACTTCGTCGCCGCGCACCCAGGCCGTCCGCACCGCCTACGACCGCGAGTTCGGCGACGGCTTCGAGGTGGCGCTGACGGTCCCGGCGGTCCGGAAGGCCAGGCAGGCTATCGGCCGGGTCATCCGCGGCCCCGAGGAGGTCGGCGTCCGCGCGCTCGTCGACGCCCGGTACGCCCGCGAGTCGTGGGACTCCGTCCGCGAGTACTTCCCCGAGTACGACCGCGAGGAGTTCCAGCCGGTCAGCCCCGACATGCTCCGGTTCGGCCTCGACCGCTTCTGGAACGAACACCGCTAGCCCGCCCGCGCCTCCCACTCGCGGCCCGCCGGATTTTTGCGCGGCCGCTGCAACGCGGACGCATGCAGATTCGCGAGGCCCGCCGCGGCGACGCGGCCGCCGTCGCGTCGCTCGCCCGGACGGCCTGGCACGCCGCCTACGGCGACTTCCTGTCGGCGGAGGCCATCGACGCCACCGTCGACGCCTGGTACGACCCGTCGGAGCTCCGCCGCGACATCTCCGGCGACGGAACGTTCCTCGTCGCCGACGCCGACGCCGCCTCCCACGGTGACGAGCAGGAGTCCGCTGTCTCCGCCGCCGACTCGGACGACGCTGACGATGCGTCACTCGTCGGGTTCGGCCACGCGCGGTACTCCTCCGGCGTCGGAAACGTCGTGCTTCGGCGGCTGTACGTCCACCCCGACGAGTGGGGATGCGGCGTCGGCACGGCGCTGCTCGGCGAACTCGCGCGGCGCTTCCGCGCCGACGGCCACAGCCGGCTGTCGGCGGTGGTACTCGCCGAGAACGACGTCGGCCTGTCGTTTTACGACTCGCACGCCTTCGAGGAAATCGGTCGGCAGACCACGTCGTTCGCCGGAGAGGAGCACGACGAGTGCATCGTCGCCGCGTCGCTCGCCGACCTCACGGACCTCGGACCAGTGTAGCGGTACGCCGAACACGGCCGGCGCCGGTCGAATTGGGCCGGGGGCGCCCGGGGCGCCGGCGGCGCGGTGTGCCGGCGACGGTGGGGTTAAGTCGACGCGAACCGGTCACACGGACATGCCCATCCAGATCCGTCGGCCGACCGAGCGCACCTGCGAGCGCTGCGGGCGCGAGGAGCGCTGGGACGAGGACGACGAGACGTGGCACATCGACGGCGACGCCGGCGACGTCTACTGCATCCACGAGTGGGACATCAACGGGTCGTTCGTCCCGTTCGCCGAGGACGACACCGAGGAGTGACGGCGGCCGCAGCCAGTCAGTCGCAGCCAGTCAGTCGTCCTGTTCTCCGTCGGTGCCTGCGTCGGCGCCGGCGCGCCGTAGAACCCTGTCGAGCGCCGCGAGCGTCCCGTCCATGAACCCTTCGTCGAGGACGTGGTCGGCGGCCCGCTTCGCGGTGTCGTCGGCGTTCGCGGGCGCGTAGCTCTCCCCGACGGCTTCGAACATCGAGGCGTCGTTCTCGCTGTCGCCGACCGCGATGAACGCCGCGGTGTCCCGGCCGAGCACCTCGGCGGCGTCCCGGAGTGCGCGGCCCTTGCTGACGCCGCGGGAGGTGAGGTGGTAGGCGTACTGCGTGTCGAGGAAGCCGAGGTCGAACTCGTCGGCGATTTCGCGGAGCAGCGCCTCGTCGGCGGTCTGCCGCGCCGCGACCTCCGTCTCCCGCCACCGGTTCGTCGTGTCCGCCGGCCCCCACCCGAGGTCGCCGCCGCGCTCCTCGAAGGCGGCGACGGCGCGCCGGACCTGCTCGGGGTCGCCCTCGAACCGGACGTGGCCGTCGACGCAGAGCACGCCGCCGTTCTCCGCGACGACGCGCTCCGGGATGCCCATGAAGTGACACAGCGCCACCGGGTACGGGAACGCCTTCCCGGTCGCGAGCACCACCGGCGCCGGCCACTGCGGCAGCACCTCGAACGCGCGCGGGTCGACCGCGTGGCTCGGCGTCGTCAGCGTCCCGTCGATGTCGAGCGCGAGCGGCGGCAGCCCCGCGTCGTCGTCGGGCGCCGGGAGGTCGTCGACCGCGGGGTCGCCGCCAGCGGACTCGTCGGAGTCGAGGTCGGCCATATTGTCTGAGGCTGCGGGTGGCTGGCGCAAAGAGGCGTCGGTGTCGCGGCTCAGCACCGCCGCGGCGACTCAGACGGTGTCGCTTCCGTCGCCGCCGTCGTCGTCGGCGCCGTCTCCTTCGCCGTCGTTGTGGCCGTCGTCGGCGGCGCGGCCTGCGCCGGACGCGTCCAGTTCGTCGAACAGGGCGGCGACGCGGTCGCGGATGTCGTCGCGGATGGCGGCGACTGCTTCGGGGTCGGCGCCGTCGGGGTCGTCGAGGCCCCAGTCGCGGTTGTCGCCGCTCCACGTCGCCGGGCAGACCGACGCGGCGTCACAGCCCATCGTGACGACGTAGTCGCAGTCGGCGAGGTCGTCCGGCGTGACTTCGCGCGGCATGCGGTCCGAGAGGTCGACGCCGACGTCGCGCATCGCCGCCACGACCTCGTCGTGGACGCGGTCGGCCGGGTCGGTGCCGCCGGTGACGACGTCGACGCGGCCGCGCAGGCCGCGGTCGGCGACCGCCTGCTCGGCGAACGCAGTCGCCATCTGCGACCGGCCGGCGTTCTGGACGCAGACGAACGCCACGCGGACCGGCTCGTCTCCGGCTCCTGTCGTCGAGCCGTGCCCGGATTCGTCCGCGGCTTCGCCCGCTGGCTCGTCAGTCGGAGTAGGCAACGCCGCTCACCTCCGTGGAGTCCGGGAACAGCCGGGACTTGGTCGCGAGCGCGACGCGGACGAGCGCCAGCATCACCGGCACCTCGATGAGCGGGCCGACGACGGTGGCGAGCGCGGCGTCGCTGGCGACGCCGAAGACCGCGACGGCGACGGCGATGGCGAGCTCGAAGTTGTTCGAGGAGGCCGTGAACGCCACGCTGATGGCTTCGGTGTAGTCGAAGCCGAGGAGTGCGGCGGCGCCGTACGCGACCGCCCACATGCCGGCGAAGAAGACGAGCAGCGGCGCGGCGATGAGCGCGATTTCGCCGGGGTTCGCGACGATGTAGTCGCCCTTCAGCGCGAACATCACGACGACGGTGAACAGCAGCCCGAGCAGTCCGAGCGGGGAGACGCGCGGGACGAACCGGTCGTAGTAGGCGTCGCGGCCGACGGTGCGGAACGCGACTTTCTGCGTGAGGTAGCCGAGCAGCAGCGGGAGACCGAGGAAGACGGCGACGGTCTGCGCGATGAGCGAGACGCTGACGTCGACGACCGTTCCCTGCAGCAGCGTGAGGAAGACGAAGGCGTACGGGACGAACAGCGCGATCTGCAGCAGCGAGTTCACGCCGACGCAGACGGCGCACAGCTCCTGGTTGCCGGCGGCGAGCTGGTTCCAGACGAGCACCATCGCGATGCAGGGCGCGATGCCGACGAGGACGAGGCCGGTGACGTAGCCCGGGTGGCCGGCGAGGAACAGCGTCGCGAGCCCGTACATGACGAACGGCGCGACGAGCCAGTTGAACCCGAGCGTCAGCGCGATTTCGCGGCGCGCGGTCCGCGTCACCGCGGGGACGCGCCCGTAGTCGATTTCGGCCATGATGGGGTAGATCATCACGAACAGCCCGACGGCGATGGGGAGGCTGGTGCCGTTGACGGTGACGGCGTTCAGCAGGTCGGCGACGCCGGGGAAGACGGAGCCGACGCCGACGCCGATGGCCATCGCGACTGCGATCCACAGCGTCAGGTAGCGGTCGAGGACGCCGATTCCGTCACTCATCCGCGCCCTCGGGTTCGGCGTCGACGCCGGGGCCGCGGGTCTCGTCGAGCGCCTCGACGAGCGCGTCGGCGCGGGCGGTGGTGCCGTAGTAGCGCCACTTCCCGTCCTTGCGGCGGGTGAGCAGGCCGGCGTCGGTGAGTTCGGAGAGCGCGTGGCTCACCGCGGACTCCGAGACGTCGACCAGCGGCGCGATTTCGCAGACGCAGCGGTCCCCGTCGGAGACGTGGAGCAGCCGGACGATCGTGTAGCGGGTGTCGCTGCCGAGCGCGGAGAGGACGCGGCTGTCGGCCGCGGTGGTCCCGGCGTCGGCGTCGTCCGCGAGCCCGCGGAGTTCGGCCAGTCGGTCGTCGAGGTCGGCGTCACAGCAGTCGCCGAGTTCGTCGGCGACGAGCCGTTCGAGCCGCTCGGTCGAGGAAGCCATCACTGAACAGTTGCAGAACTGTTCAGATGAACCTACCGATCCGTCGGTGTCGCGCGTCGGACTCGACCGGGAGAGTCAATCCGCCGGCAGACGAACCGGGGGCCGTGTTCCGGTACTACTTCGGCGTGACCGCGTGGCGACGCCGGCTCCGCCGCATCGTCGTCGGCGTCGGCGTCGCGGCGGGCGGCGTCGCCGCGGGCACCGTCGTCGGCACGCGGGCGGCGTACGTCGCCGGACTGGTCGCGGTGTTCGGCGGCCTCTGGTACGCGCAGGCGGCGCTGAAGCCGCTGTTCGTGCCGGCGCCGTGGACGCCCGCGGCGTGGCGGTACGGGCCGCTCCGGCACGCGCTCGACGTCGCCGACGCGGACCGGTGGCTCGACGTCGGCACCGGCACGGGCCGGTCGCTCGTCGGCCTCGCCGAATCCCGCGACGAGAACGCCCCGGAAGCCGCCGGCGACCGGTGGCCCGCCGACGTGACCGCCGTCGACGACTTCGACCGGTTCGGCGTCGGGCCGCTCGGACGCGACGCGGCGACGCGCGCCGAACGGAACGCCGAGACGGCCGGGCTGTCCGTCGACGCGGTCCGCGGCGACCCGTCGCGGCTCCCCGTCGAATCGGGGTCGCAGGACGTCGTCACGGCGTGCGGCGTGCTCTCCGAACTGGACGAACCCGCAGCGGAAGCCGCGGTGTCGGAGGCGAGACGTGTCCTCCGCGATGACGGTCAGTTCGGCGTGCTGGCGGCGCCGGGACGCCGCGGCGGCGAAGCCGACGCCGCGGACCCGCTGGCGTACTGGAGCGACGCGCTCGAATCCGCCGGCTTCACGGTCGACGTGAGCGGCGCCGTGAGCCGCGGCGACGCCCGGTACTGCTACCTGGCGTGCTCCGTGGAGTCGTGATGAATCCAGAAAGGTGAGTGAATCCGGTCCGGGTCAGTCCTCGGCGTCTTCGTCGTCGGTGCGGGCGACGTGAATCGTCACGGGGACGCCTTCGACCTCCCACTCGGTGGTGATGTCGAAGTCGGCGTCCGCGGGCGGTTCGCCGCCGACGAGGTCGGTGGCTCGGACCTCCTCGGCGACGTGGTCCGCGTGCTCGTCGACGAACCCGGCGACCCGGTCGTCGTCGACGTCGACGGCCACGCGGATGCGCTCGTCGACGTCGAGGTCGAGGTCCTTCCGGGTCTCCTGAATCCGCCGGACGACGTCGCGGGCGTACCCCTCGGACTCGATGTCCTCGGTGAGTTCGGTGTCGACGTAGACGGTGCCGCCGTCGAACTCGGCGGAGACGACGCCGTCGGGCGCCTGCGACCGGAACTCGACCATCTCGTCGTCGAGGCTGTACGTCTCGCCGTCGACCGTCACCGTCAGGTCGCCGTCGGCTTCGAGGTCGTCGCGGGCCGCGCCCTGAATCGCCTCCATGACGCGCTGGGCGTCGCCGCCGAACGCCGGGCCGAGCGCCGACATGACGGGTGACGCGACCTCGACGAGTTCGCCGTACGACTCGGTGACGTCGACGCGGCGGGCGTTCACGCGGTCGGCGAGCAGGTCGCGGAGGTTGTCGACACCCTCCCGGACCGCGTCGTCGTCGGATTCGACCACGACGCGCGTGACGGGCCAGCGGAGCTTCCGTTCGGCGCGCTGCCGGGCGTTCGCCGCGGCCTCCTCGACGTCGCGCAGCACCGCCATGTCGCGTTCGAGCGTCTCGTCGCGCAGCGTCTCGTCGACCGTCGGCGCCGCCAGCGCGTGCACCGTCGCGGCGTCGCCGTCGAGGTGCTGGTACATCCGCTCGGTGAGGTACGGCGCGTACGGCGCGAGCAGCCGCGTCGTCTCTTCGAGCACCGTCGCCATCGTCGCGTAGGCGGCGCGCTTGGACGCGGAGTCCTCGTCCTCCCACATCCGCTCGCGGATGGCCTTCACGTAAAAGCGGGAGACGTCGTCGGTGACGAACGCGAGCAGCGCGTTCAGCGCGTCGTCGACCTCGTAGTCCTCCCACGCCGCCTCGACGTCGGCTTTCACGGTCTGCAGCCGGCTCAGCACCCACTCGTCGACGACCGTGAGTTCGCCGTCGTCCAGGTCGGCGTCGGCCGGGTCGTAGTCGTCGAGCGCCATGTACGGCAGCGGGAACTTGAAGACGTTCCAGAGGATGTTGAGCGTGGACTGCATCTCGTGGAGGCCGTCCCACTCGAACGCGAGGTCCTGCCCCTGCTGTTCGTGGCTGAGCAGGTAGCAGCGCAGCGGGTCGCGGCCCACCTCGTCGATGGCCTCCTCCGGCTCGACGATGTTGCCGCGGGACTTGCTCATCTTCGTGCCGTCGCCGAGCGTCGTGAAGCCGTGCATCAGCACCGACTCGTACGGCGACTCGCCGAGCGCCGCGGTGCCCATGCCGAGCTGCGACCAGAACCAGCCGCGGGTCTGGTCGTGCGCCTCGATGATGAGGTCTGCGGGCCACAGCTCGTCGAACGCCTCCTCGTCGCCGGGGTAGCCGATGGTGCCGAGGGTGGCGACCGACGAGTCGAACCAGACGTCGAAGACGTCCGGGACGCGCTCGTAGGTCGTGCCGTCCTCCGTGATGGTGAGGTCGTCGACGGAGGGCCGGTGGAGGTCGAGCGTCTCCGGGTCGACGTCCTGGTCGGCGCGCTCGGCGAGTTCGTCGCGGGTGCCGACGACGATGAGCTCCGACGGGTCGGGGTCGTCGACGCCCTCTGGGACCCAGATGGGGAGCGGGATGCCCCAGTAGCGCTGCCGGGAGACGTTCCAGTCGGGGGCCTCCTCGACGAAGTTCCGGAAGCGGCCCTCGCGGGCGGAGTGCGGGTGCCACTCGGCGTCGTCGATGTTGTCGAGCAGCTCGTCTTTGATCTCAGTGATGCGGATGAACCACTGGTCGGTCGCGAGGAACACGATGGGCGTGTCACACCGCCAGCAGTGCCCGTAGCTGTGCGTGTGGGTGTCCGACGCGAGCAGCAGCCCCTTCTCGTCGAGGTCCGCGATGATGTCGTCGTTGGCGTCGCGGACGAACTCGCCGGCGTACGCGCCCGCGGCGTCGGTGTAGACGCCGTCGCCGCCGACCGGGCAGAACGCGTCCAGCCCGAGCTCCTGGCCGCGCTCGAAGTCCTCCTGGCCGTGGCCGGGCGCGGAGTGCACGAGGCCGGTGCGGTCCGCCTCGACGTAGTCGGCGGTGTACACCTGCCCGGCGCCCTCGAACTGCGGGTACTCCGCGACTTCGTCGGCGAGCGGGTGGTCGTACTCCCAGCCGACGAGGTCGTCGCCGTCGTACTCCGCGACGACCTCGTAGTCGTCGTAGCGGCCGCGCGAGAGCGCGTCCTCGACGCACGACTCCGCGAGGAACAGCGTCTCGGTCTCGCCGTCTCTGGTCGCGCGGACCTCCTGGTAGTTGAGGTCTGCGGCGACGGCGACGAACGTGTTCGCCGGGATGGTCCACGGCGTCGTCGTCCAGATGACGAGGCTGCCGTCGCGGTCGCTGAGCGGGAACTTCACGTAGATGGACGGCGACTCGATGTCCTCGTACTCGACTTCGTTGTTGGCGATTGCGGTCTCACACCGCGGGCACTGCGAGATGGCGCGCTTCCCCTGCTCGACGAGGCCGCGGTCGTGGACCTGCGAGAACGCCCACCACGCAGACTCCATGTACTCCGGGTCGATGGTCTGGTACGGGTCGTCCCAGTCCATCCAGGCGCCGACGGACTGGAAGTCCTCGTCCATGTTCTCGCGGTTCCGGACGGCGAACTCCCGGCACTCCTCGATGAAGTTCTCCATCCCGAACTCCTCGATGTCCTGTTTCGTGTCGAAGCCGAGCTCCTGCTCCACCTTCGTCTCGATGGGTAGCCCGTGCATGTCGTAGCCGGGGCGGTCGGCGACGTCGTACCCCTGCATCCGCTTGTAGCGCAGCACGGCGTCTTTCAGCGTCTTGTTCCACGCCGTCCCGAGGTGCATCTGGCCGGTCGTGTACGGCGGGCCGTCGACGAAGAAGAAGTCGGGGTCGTCGGCGTGCGCCTCCGTCGCGGCCTCGTAGGCGTCGGCCTCGTCCCAGTAGGCGTCGACGTCGGACTCCACCGCCTCCGGCGCGTACTGGTCCGGGAGGTCTCGGTCGTTCATACTGACTCGGAGTCTCCGGGCGCATATCAAAACGGTGGTCCTGCAGCGACGCGCGTCGGCACGGAAGCGGCACGCCGCGTCGCCGCCGGGTCGCCGCTGCGCCACCGCCGCGTCGCCGCCGCGGATTTCAGCCGTGATACGCCGAGGTGAGGAACTAAGCCGCCGGCAGCGGCACCGCGACCCGTGAGCGACAGCGACGACACGGGCGACGGGCCGGGCGACGACCCGGCCTGGACAGTAGACGACGCGGACCGGGCGGCGGACCGGGACGCGGGGGATGTGGACGCGGCGGACGCGGACCCGGACGGCACTCCGGCGGCCGACGTCGACGCGGCGGCCGACGACGACGGCGTGCTCGACCCGGACGACATCGACCTCACCGGCCGCGACGAAGTCGACGTCCGCGGGGACGGCCGCTACGTCATCTCCACCGAGGGCGGCGAGGACCGCGTGTCGACCGCGGACAGCGGCGTCGACGCCGCCGGCGACACGGAAACGGCCGAATCCGCGGCAGCACCCCCCGGCGGCGCTGACGGCGACGCCGGCGTCGGTGACCGGGCCGACGAGGACTCCCCGGCGTCTGCGCTGGCCGCCGAACTGGACGGGCTCTCGGCGGCGCACGCGCTCGGACTGGCGGCGAAGACGCCGGACGGGACCGACTCGGTGCAGGTCGCCGCGGACGACCCGGCGGTCGTGGTCGAGACGGCGCTCCGGTGGTACGCGCGCCGCGTCGACCCGGACGGCGACCCGAGCGGAACGGTTCAGCGGCTCCTCCGCGACGCGGACCTCGGCGGCGAGACGGCGAACGGAGCGGACGGCGGGTCGGCGGCCGGCGCCGACGAAAACGGCACGTAGACCGCGAGCGCAACGACGATTCTCTGAACGATCGCTTCTCCGAGTACTTTCCGGCGACTCGGAAACGACGGACGCGTCGGTGGAAAACGGTAAACGGGCAGGCCGCAAACGCGCGGCCATGACCGACGACGAGGGCGTGACGCTCACGGTCCGCGGCGCGGCCAAGCGCGACGCCGGCCGCGGCATCGCCCGGCTCCCCGACGGCGCGATGAGCGCGCTCGGCGTGCTCTCCGGCGAGACGGTCCGCATCGTCGGCGACGGCGAGACGGCCGCGAAAGTGTGGCCCGCCGGCGCCGGCGTCGACGACGGCGACCTCCAGGTAGACGCGGAGACGCGGGCGAACGCCGGCGCCAAAATCGGCGAGACCGTCCGCGTCACCAAAGAGCGCGTCGGCGACGCGGACGCCGTCGTGCTGGACGCGCCGGCGTCGCTCGACGACGTCGACATCGACGCGGAGACGCTCGCCGCCGCCGCGAAGCGCGACCTCGACGGCCGGCCCGTCACGGCCGGCGAGCAGGTGCGGCTCTCCCACCTCGGCGGCTCCGTCTTCGTCGTCGCCGACACGGCGCCGGACGGCCCCGTCAAAATCCACGACGGAACCGACGTGACGGTCCGACGCGGCGACCGCGGCGGCGACCGGGACGGCGCGGCGACGCGGACGAGTGGCGCCGGGACGGAGCGGTCCGGCGGCGCCTCTCGCCGACGTGGTAGCGGAGACTCCGGCTCGACAGGCGGCGCGGCGGGCGGCGGCCCAGCCACCGGTGACGCCGAGTCCGGCGCGGCGGCGGGTGGCGGTTCGAGCGGTGCGGCCGGCTCGTCGCCGCCGGCGGACGGCGTCACCTACGAGGACATCGGCGGCCTCGACGACGAACTCGACCTCGTCCGGGAGACCATCGAACTCCCGCTCGCCGAGCCGGAGGTGTTCACGCGGCTCGGCATCGACCCGCCGAAAGGCGTCCTGCTGCACGGGCCGCCCGGCACCGGGAAGACGCTCATCGCGAAGGCGGTCGCGAACGAGGTGAACGCGACGTTCATCTCGGTTTCGGGGCCGGAAATCACGTCGAAGTACAAAGGCGAGAGCGAAGAGCGGCTCCGCGAGGTGTTCCAGCAGGCCGACGAGGACGCGCCGAGCATCGTCTTCTTCGACGAGATCGACTCCATCGCCGGCGAGCGCGGCGACGGCGACATGGAGAACCGCATCGTCGGCCAGCTGCTGTCGCTGATGGACGGGCTCGACGCCCGCGAGGACGTCGTCGTCATCGGCGCGACGAACCGCGTGGACGCCATCGACCCGGCGCTCCGCCGCGGCGGCCGATTCGACCGCGAAATCGAAATCGGCGTGCCGAGCGAGGCCGGCCGCCGCGAGATTCTGCAGGTCCACACCCGCCGGGTGCCGCTCGCGGACGACGTCGACGTCGACCGGCTCGCCGCGCGGACGCACGGCTTCGTCGGCGCCGACATCGACTCGCTGACGACGGAGGCGGCGCTGACCGCGCTCCGCCGCGCCCGCCGCGACGACGCCGCGGTCGACCTCGGGTCGGTGTCCGTCACCCGCGCCGACTTCGACGCGGCGTTCGCGTCTGTCGGGCCGTCCGCGATGCGCGAGTACGTCGCCGAGCAGCCGGAGACGACGTTCGACGACGTCGGCGGCCTCGACGACGCGAAGGCGACGCTGGAGCGTGCCGTGACGTGGCCGCTGACGTACGGCCCGCTGTTCGACGCCGCCGGCGCCGACCCGCCGACCGGCGTCCTGCTGTACGGGCCGCCTGGCACCGGGAAGACGCTGCTCGCGCGCGCCATCGCCGGCGAGTCCGAGGTGAACTTCATCCAGGTCGCCGGGCCGGAGCTGCTCGACCGCTACGTCGGCGAGTCGGAGAAGGCGGTCCGCGAGCTGTTCGAGCGCGCCCGGCAGGCCGCCCCGAGCATCGTCTTCTTCGACGAAATCGACGCGGTCGCCGGCGACCGCGACGGCGCGAGCGACTCCGGGGTCGGCGAGCGCGTCGTCTCCCAGTTGCTCACCGAACTCGACCGCGCCGCCGAGAACCCGAACCTCGCGGTGCTGGCGGCGACGAACCGGAAGCAGTCCCTCGACGACGCGCTGCTCCGCCCCGGCCGGCTCGAATCGCACGTCGAAGTCCCGCGGCCCGACGAGGCGGCCCGCCGCGAAATCCTCCGGGTGCACGCCGCCGCCAAGCCGCTCGCGGACGACGTCGACCTCGACGCCGTCGCCGCCGACACCGACGGCTACTCCGGGGCCGACCTCACCGCGGTCGCGCGGGACGCGACGATGCGCGCCGTCGAGCGCGTCGCCGACGAGTACGGCGCCGACGCCAACGACCACGCGGACGCGCTCGCCGTGACGCACGCCGACTTCCTCGCCGCCGTCGAAACGGTCCAGCCGAGCGGCCGGTGACGACGCGGTTCCAGTGGGCGTCCCCGTGAGGCCCGTTGGCGCCCGGAAAAGGCTGCGTGAGCCGCGGTTCTGAATCGCGCGGACCTCGGACGCGCGGCGTCGTCGGACGCGGGACGAGTTCGGCACCGACTGTCGGCCGCCGGAAGCCCCGGCAAGGCTCACCCGAACCGGAGACGTGAACCGGCGTCCCTCGGCAGCGTCCACATGGCTCTGCTCCCGGACGAGGCCATCGAGCGCCTGACGGCGACGTGTCGGACCACCGCCGGCGACAATCTCCGGTCGGTGACGTACTTCACGCGCGAGGACTTCATGCAGGTGTACCTCCGCGACGACCTCGCGCGGGACGCCGACCTGATGGGGTTCATCGGGAACGAACGGCAGGACTTCTCGATGACCCACGACGCCTACGAGGGCTCCGAACTCGGCGACTACCGCTACACCATCCGGGTGTTCGAGAACGGCTACCTGCTCCGCGTCGACGGCGAGGACCACGGCGTGTTCGTCACCACCGACGCCATGGAGATCCGCGACTACAACGCGCTCGCCAGCGCCATCGAGGAGACGCTGAGCGAGTGGGAGTGGGAGCAGCGCTGACCGGGGACCTGCCACCGCGCCGCGTTCCGCCGTCCTCTTTGCGTCCGCCGACGAACCGGGCGTCATGACTGCTGCTGCGCCGAACCGCAACGCGCTGTGGGCGCGCGCGCTCGTCGACGAACTCGCGGCCGCCGGCGTCGACGCCGTCTGCGTCTCCCCGGGGTCGCGCTCCACGCCGCTCACCGTCGCCGCCGCCGAACACGACGACGTCCGGGTGTTCTCGCACCTCGACGAGCGCTCGGCGGCGTACTTCGCGCTCGGCCGGGCGCGCCGCACCGGCGAGGTGACGCCGCTCGTCTGCACCTCCGGCACCGCCGCCGCGAACTACCACCCCGCGGTCGTCGAAGCCGACGAGGGCCGCGTCCCGCTACTCGCGCTGACCGCCGACCGGCCGCCGGAGCTGCGCGACTCCGGCGCGAACCAGACCGTCGACCAGGAGAAGCTGTACGGCGACGCCACCCGCTGGTACAAGGACCTCCCGGAGCCGGAGGCGACGCCGCGGAAACTCCGGTCGCTCCGCACGACCGCGGCGCAGGCCGTCGCGCGCGCCGAGGGGACGCCGGCCGGCCCGGTCCACCTGAACGTCCCGTTCCGGAAGCCGCTGGAGCCGGTTCACGTCGACGGCGACGTCCCGGCTGACCTCCCGGAGTCGGCGGCGCGCGGCCGCGACGGCGCCTACGTGTCAACGACGCGCGGCCACGCCGTCCCGGACGACCGCGACGTCGAGAAACTGGCGACGGCGCTGGAAGCCGAACGCGGCCTCGTCGTCGCCGGCCCCGCGGACCCGCCCGGCCCGGACCCGGAGGCGATGACGGCGCTGGCGCACGCGACCGGCTTCCCGGTGCTCGCCGACCCGCTCTCCGGGCTCAGATTCAGTTCGTCGACGCGGGTCGCGCCGGTGCTCGGCGGCTACGACGGCTTCCTCGCGGACGGCGCCCCGGCGTCGTGGCCGGACCCGGAGGTCGTGCTGCGAATCGGCGCGTCGCCGACGTCGAAGCCGCTGCGGCGCTACCTCGCCGACACGGACGCCCGGCAGTTCGTCGTCGACCCGGCGGCCGGCTGGCGGGAGGCCGAGTTCGCCGCCACCGACCTCGTCGTCGCCGACCCGTCGCGGCTCGCCGCCACCGTCGCGCGCCGCATCACCGGGCCGTCGTCGTCGGCGTGGCGCGACCGCTGGGAGGCCGCCGAGCGGACGCACTGGGACGCCGTCGACGACGCCGTCGCCGGCGACGAGCCGTTCGAGGGGCGCGTGCTCGCCGACGTCGCGGAACTGGCGCCGGAGCCGGCGACCGTGTTCGTGTCGAACTCGATGCCGGTTCGGGACGCCGACCGGTTCGCGAGGCCGCGCGCGAAGAGCCTCACGGTGCTCGGGAACCGCGGCGCCTCCGGCATCGACGGCATCACGTCGACGGCGCTCGGCGCCGGCTCCGCGACGACGGACGACCTGACGCTCGTCACCGGCGACCTCGCGTACTACCACGACATGAACGGGCTGCTCGCGCTCGGCCGCTGCGACGTCGACGCCACCGTCGTCTGCGTCAACAACGACGGCGGCGGTATCTTCCACATGCTCCCCATCGAGCGGTTCGACCCGCCGTTCACCCAGCAGTTCAAGACGCCGCACGACCTCGACTTCGCGGCGACCGAGGCGCTGTACGACCTCGAGTTCGCCCGCGTCGACGCCGCCGACCGCGACGGCTTCCGCGACCTGTACCGCGACGCCGTCGGCAGCGACGGCACGCAGGTCATCGAGGTCGACAGCGACGCCGAGCGGAGCCACGCCGTCCGCGACCGCGTCGCCGCCGACGTCGCAGAGCGCCTCCGGAGCGACGAGTAGCGGGCGGCCGAGAGCGGTCGCTCAGAACGGCACCTTGAGGAGTTCGCCGCCGGCGGTCGCGAGGTACGCGCCGTCGGCGTCGGCGGCCGGCGTCGGCGGGTACTCGCCGCTGAGCGTCGCGCGCCAGCGCTCGTCCCCGTCGCTGACGCCGTGGGCGTACACGGTCCGCGCCCCGCCGTCGCTGGAGACGACGGCGTCGCCGCCGCGGGCGCGCGGGAGCGCGACGTCCGACGTGTCGGCGCTCCACAGTTCGTCGCCGCTGCCGCGGTCGACGGCGACGACGCTGGCGTCGGCGTTCGTGTACAGCGCCTCGTCGTCGAACGGGACGCCGGTGAGGAGGCCGCCGCGGTCGTACCGCCACCGCTCGGTGCCGTCGGGCGACAGCCGGAGCACGGCGTCGCCGCCGACGTAGAGGTCGTCCGGGGTGCGCAGCGACGACACCGTCGCGTCCCGAAGCGACCACTGCTCGTCGCCGGACGCGGCGTCGAGCGCGACCAGCGACGGCCCGTCCGCGTTCTGCGCGAACGGCTGGAGGCCGACGAACAGCCGGCCGCTTCCGACCGCGCTCGCGCCGATGTCGGCGTCGCCGTCCGGCGAGTACCGGAACCGGTGGGTGCCGCCCGCCAGCCCGAGGCAGTCGACGGCGCCGTACGTCTCCACCGCGGCGTAGCGCCGCCCGACCGCGCCGTCCATGCCGTCGCCGGTGTCGGCGCGCCACCGCCGCGTCCCGTTGTGGAGGTTCACGGCGAACGTCGTCTCCTCGCGGCCGCCGCCGATGGCGTCGTCGTGGGTCGGAATCACCGCCGCGCCGTCGCCGAACCCGGCGACCTGGTGGAACTTCCGGAGCGGCGACTCGTACCGCCAGCGCTCGTCGCCGCCCGGCGTCAGCGCGTGCAGCACGTAGTCGTGCGCGCCGGTGCCGACGCTGACGCCGACCAGCGCGTACAGCGTCCCGTCGTGGACTTGCAGCGACGCCGTCGGCCGGCCGTACTCGGCGTCGACCGTCACCGGCGACTCGAACGTCCACCGCGTCTCCCCGGACGCCGCGTCGAGGCCGTACACGGTGGTGTCGACGACGACGGCGACGCGGTCGGCGACGACCGCCGGGTCGGTCCTGAGGGTCCCGTCGAACGACCGCGTCCACGTCGCCGCCGCGCCGGTGAGTTCGACGCCGGCGGCGTCGGGCGTCTCGCTCGTCGGCGTCGACGACGTCGCCGGGGGCGTCTCAGTCGGGGTGTCGGCGTCGGTCGGGTTCGGCGTCTCGCCGCCGCCGTCGGCGCAGCCGGCGAGCGCGACGAAGCCGGCGCCGGCGAGCTGGAGGGCGCGTCTGCGGGAAACCATGAGTCGGTTCCACCACCGCCGCTCCGGGGTATGTGCTTTGTGGGCCGCCCACTGGACGGCTGCGACAGGCGGTGCCGTCGGCGGCAGGCCGTGCGGCCGTCGGTGTTTTCCGGGCGCCGTCGCACAGTCCGGTGTGAAACGAGTCGTCATCGCGGGCGCCGCGGGCCGGGACTTCCACGACTTCAACGTCGCCTTCCGCGGCCGGGAAGACGCCGAGGTCGTGGCGTTCACCCGCGCGCCCGGACAGAACCTCGGCGAGGCCGACGGCGGCTTCCGGCGCTACCCGGCGGCGCTCGCCGGCGACGGCTACCCGGACGGCATCCCCGTCGAGCCGGAGGCCGACCTCGAACGGCTGGTCCGCGACCGCGACGTCGACGAGGTGCTGTTCTCCTACTCCGACGTCAGCCACGAACACGTCATGCACGTCGCCTCGCGGGCGATGGCGGCCGGCGCCGACTTCCGGCTGCTCGGCCCGGACGCCGTGATGCTGTCCGCTGACGTCCCGGTGCTCGCCGTCGACGCCGTCCGCACCGGCTGCGGGAAGTCGCAGGCGTCGCGGGCGCTCGCCGCCGAACTCGACTCCCGCGGCGTCACACCCGTCGTGGTCCGCGAGCCGATGCCGTACGGCGACCTCGTCGAGCGCCGCGTCCAGCGGTTCGAGACGCGCACCGACCTCGACGAGGCCGGCGTCACCATCGAAGAGCGCGAGGAGTACGAACAGCACGTCGACCGCGGCCACGTCGTCTACGCCGGCGTCGACTACGAGGCCGTCGTCGAGCAGGCGGCCGCCGAGGCCGACGTGCTGGTGTGGGACGGTGGCAACAACGAACTCCCGTTCGTCCGGCCGGACGTCCACCTCGTGCTCGCCGACCCGCTCCGCCCCGGCGCCGAAACCGGCTACCACCCCGGCGAGACGAACCTCAGGCTCGCGGACGCCGTCCTGCTGAACAAGGAGAACAGCGCCGACCCCGACGACGTCGACGCCGTCGCGTCGGCGGTCCGCGAGGCGAACCCCGCCGCCGACGTGCTGCACGCGGACTCCGTCGTCACCGTCGACGACCAAGACCGGGTCGCGGACGCCCGCGTGCTGGTGGTGGAGGACGGCCCGACGCTCACCCACGGCGACGCCGCCTTCGGCGCGGGCAGCGTCGCCGCCGAGCAGTTCGGCGCCGCCGAGCGCGTCGACCCGCGGGACGCCGCCGTCGGCTCCATCGCGGACGTGTTCGACCGCTACGACCACCTCGGGCCGGTGCTGCCCGCGATGGGGTACACCGACGAGCAGCGCGCCGACCTCGAAGCCACCATCCGGAACTGCGACTGCGACGTCGTGCTCGCCGGGACGCCGCACGACCTCGGCCGAATCGTCGACGTCGACGTCCCGGTCGTCCGCGTCCGCTACCGCATCGAACCGCACGACTGGTCGTTCGCCGGGTTCGTCGACGACCACGCCGCCGAACTCGGCCTCGACGACTGACCGCCTCGCTCTCTCCCCGCCCGCCTCTCACCGCTCCACCAGTTGCCCGTCCGACAGAACTAAGTCGGTGTGTAAAACACGCTTTACTGTCAAGCGAACTTTACGGAAAGCGAGCTTGACGATAATGCCGCACAGACGGCCCTCCAGCAACCATGTCCGAATCACGCTCCCCAGACTGGCTCCCCGTATCGTCCGGCAGCTACGGCGTCGCCGCCGCGCTCGCGGTGGCGGCGTGGGTGCTGCTCGAAGTCGCGTTCAGACACGGCGTCGCCGCCGTCCTCGCCGACCCGCTCGGCACCGCCCTCGGCGCGGACATGGCGGCGACGCTGCTGTTCCTCCCGGTCGCCGCGTTCGTCGTCACCGAACTCGGCGCGGCCGCGGGCGTCGGCCGCGCCGACTGGGACTACGACGTGTCGCTGCGCCCGCTCGTCGCCGGCGTCGGCGGCACCGTCCTGTTCTTCGCGCTGTACCTCGCCGCGCTCGCCGGGCTGGTCGCGGCGCTCGGCGCACCTCAGTCGGCCGGACTCGGCGGCGGCGGTGCCGGCGGAACCGGGGCGCCGACGTGGGCGCTCGCGCTGTTCGTGGCCGTGAACGGCGTCGCCGTCCCGGTCGCAGAGGAACTGGCGTGGCGCGGCGTCGTCCAGACGGCGCTGACCGAACGCCTCGGCGTCGCCGCCGCGGTTGCCGTCACCGCGGTCGCGTTCGTGCTCAAGCACCTCGTCGTCGACGCGCCGGTGCTGCTCGGCGCCTCCGCGCTCGTCGTCGGGACGCGGCTGGCGTCGCTGGTGCTGCTGTCGGCCGTGCTCTGTCTGCTCCGCGCGAGATACGGCACCGCGAGCAGCACCGTCGCGCACGTCTGCATGAACGTCCCGGCGTCGCTCGCCGCCCTGCTGGCGTAGGTCACCGCGACAGCCGACCGCTCCCGACGGACGCCAGCGCCAGCGCCCCCGCGAGGACGACGACGCTGGCCGCGGCCTCGGGAAGCACCGACGCTCGCTCGTTCGCCAGCCCGACCAGGAGCAGCACCCCGGCGGCCGCGGCGGCAGCGGGGTGCGCCGCGAGTTCCCCGCCGAACAGCCGCGCCGACCAGTACAGCATCGTGACCTGTGACGCCAGGACGTCGCCGAGCGGACGGTTCTCGTCGGGGTTCTCCGCCGGTTCGGCGTCGGCGAGCGCCGCGGCGTCGACCGCGACGACGTCGCCGGTGTGGACGCGTCGGCCCTCACCGTCCGCGACCCGGAGCAGCGCGGCTGTCTCCGCCTCCTCGTCGACGCCGACGACGCGGTAGGTGCCGTCGGGGTGGTCCTCGTCGGTCAGCCGGACGTGGTCGTACACGGCAGGCGCGGTCATCACCGCCGACGTCGCACGCGACCGGCGTAAATCCGGAGGGCGGCGCTCGCGGTGTTCACGCTGGTCCCGCCTCGCGGTCGGCGGCCGCGCGCGGCGAGACGGACTCTTTTTGCGGTCGGCGGGCGCGCCATCCAGTATGAGCGACGACGACCGCACCGGCGACGACTCGGTTTCGGCGCTGTTCGACCCGGCGCGCTGGGAGCCGGTGGACGGCAGCGACGCGTTCGACGACGTCACGTACCACCGCGCGGTCGACTCCGCGACGGTCCGCATCGCGTTCGACCGGCCGGCCGTCCGGAACGCGTTCCGGCCCGGCACCGTCGACGAACTGTACGCCGCCCTGGAGGACGCGCGGAAGCAGGCGGACGTCGGCTGCGTGCTGCTCACCGGGAACGGGCCGTCGCCGAAGGACGGCGGCTGGGCGTTCTGCGCCGGCGGCGACCAGTCGGTGCGCGGCGAATCCGGCTACGAGTACCGCGGCGGCGACGAGGCCGACGAGAGCGAGGACGAACTCGTCCGGCAGGCGAAGGCCGGCAGGCTCCACGTCCTGGAGGTACAGCGACTCATCCGGTTCATGCCGAAGCCGGTCGTCGCGGTCGTCCCCGGCTGGGCGGTCGGCGGCGGGCACTCGCTGCACGTCGTCTGCGACCTGACGCTGGCGAGCGACGAGCACGCCAAGTTCCTGCAGACCGACCCGGACGTCGCGAGCTTCGACGGCGGCTTCGGCTCCGCCTACCTCGCCAAGCAGGTCGGCCAGAAGAAGGCGCGGGAGGTGTTCTTCCGCGGGAAGACCTACTCCGCCGAGGAGGCGGTCGACATGGGGATGGCGAACGAGGCGGTGCCGCACGACGACCTGGAGGACGTGGCGCTGGAGTGGGCCGACGAGATGACCGCGAAGTCGCCGACGGCGATGCGGATGCTGAAGTACGCGTTCAACATGACCGACGACGGCATGGTCGGCCAGCAGCTGTTCGCCGGCGAAGCAACCCGGCTCGCCTACATGACGCCGGAGGCCCGCGAGGGCCGCGACGCCTTCCTCGACGGCCGCGACCCGGACTTCTCCGACTACCCCTGGCACTACTGACGCGGCGCCGCAGGGCTCCGGGGGCCGTCAGCGACGCGCCGGACCGGAAGACACTTTTCGCCGTCCGCCTCCCTCCCGACATGAACCTCTCCGGGAAGTCCGTGCTGGTGACCGGGGGCGCGGGCCTCATCGGGTCGCACCTCGCGTCGTCGCTCGCGGCGGACAACGACGTCCGGGTCGCCGACGACTGCTCGAAGGGCGACCCGGGTCGGCTGCCCGACGACGTCGAGTTCGTCGAGGCGGACATGACCGACGAGGGCGACGTGGCGGCGGCGGTCACGGGCGACCTCGACGTCGTGTTCCACCTCGCGGCGTACACCGACACGAACTTCGACGACGACCGGCGGCTGTTCGAGGAGAACTCGGAGATGACGTACAACGTCCTCGAACGGATGGACGAGGTCGGCGTCACGAACGTCGCGTTCACGTCGTCGTCGACGGTGTACGGCGAGGCGCCGCGGCCGACGCCGGAGGACTACGCACCGCTGGAGCCCATCAGCATCTACGGCTCGTCGAAGCTCGCGGACGAGGCGCTGCTTTCGACGTACGCGCACAGCTACGGGTTCACGGCGTGGGTGTTCCGGTTCGCGAACATCGTCGGGCCGTACCAGCGCGGGAACGTCGTCCCGGACTTCATCCAGAAGCTGCAGGCGGACCCGGAGACGCTCGAAATCCTCGGGAACGGCCGGCAGGAGAAGTCGTATCTGCACGTGACCGACTGCGTCGACGCCATCCGCCACGTCGTCGAACACGCGGAGCGCGACCTGAACACGTACAACCTCGGGTCGCGGACGACGACGTCCGTGAACCGCATCGCCGACATCGTCGCCGACGAGATGGGGCTGGACCCGACGTACGAGTACACCGGCGGCGACCGCGGGTGGACCGGCGACGTCCCGAAGATGCGGCTCTCCGTCGAGAAGCTCTCCGCGCTCGGCTGGGAGCCGCCGGCGTCGAGCGACGACGCGATTCGCCGCGGCGTCCGCGACCTCCTCGACGAACTCGCCTGACGCCGCCGATGCGGCCGCCGGCGACGTGCGTCGGACGGCCGTCGTCTCCGCGTCTCGCGCGCGTCGGCCTCAGCCGAAGATTCACATAGGAACGAACGCCTAGCCCCGCGTCAACATGGGGATCGTCGAAGCGGTCGCCAAGGCGGTGGTCGGCGGCGAGTCGGGGGTGGCGGAGGACACCTTCCGGTACCGCTGTGTCGACTGCGACACGGAGTTCGAGCGCCCGAAGACCCGGATGGTCCGGGTCCGGTGCCCGGAGTGCGGCTCGATGAACCTCCGGGACGCGGCGGGGTGACGGCGCCGCCGCGCTCGGCCCGGTTCGCCCCGCATAGACACGCCTTTAGCGGACGGGGCGCTACGGAGGGACGTGCAAATCGTCGGGTACGAGACGCCGGACGGCGCGCTGTACGTCACCGACAGCGACGCCGCCCCCGACGCGGCGGACTCCGCAGACGGCGACGCTAGCGGCGGTGACGCGGCGGGCGCCGACGACGCGGACGGCTCCGCTTCGGTCGGCGTCGACCGCGTCGCGCTGGAGCCGGGCGACAGCCTCGACTGGACGCTCGGCGACCGGCACTGCGCCGGCACGATACACGACGGTAGCCACGTCGGCTGTGACGCCGCCGCGGCGCCGTACTGCCGCGACCACCGGTCGACGTGGGTGTGCGCGCGCTGCACCGGGACGTGCCTGAAAGACGAGATGGACTGCTTCGACGACCACGCCGTCTACCTCGCCGCGTTCGCCCCGGACACCGTGAAGGTCGGCGTGACGAAGGAGTGGCGGCTTGACACGCGGCTCCGCGAGCAGGGCGCCGACCGCGCCGCGCACGTCCGGACCGTCGAGAACGGCCGCGTAGCCCGCGAAATCGAGGCCGGCATCGCCGAACACATCCCGGACCGGGTGCGCGTCCCGACGAAGATAGACGGGCTCGCCGCCGCGGTCGACGACGACGCCTGGGACGCCGTCCTCGCCGACTACGACCCCATCGAGACGTTCAGCTTCGACTACGGACTCGGCCTCGACGACCGCCCGGTCGCGGAGACGCTCGCCAGCGGCACCGTCGTCGGCACCAAGGGCCGCATCCTCGTGCTGGAGAACGCGGGCACCGCCTACGCCGTCGACATGCGCGACCTCGTCGGCCACGAAATCCGCGTCGGCGACGACGGAGACGCCGGACGCGACGTCCAGTCGAGCCTCGGCGCGTTCGGCTGACCCGCTGGACGTCGACGCTGCGGCGCTCGCCGCAGCCAGGTGGTCGGCGCCGCGGCGCTGCGCGGCTACGCGCCGGCTCCTCGTTCCTCCGCGGCTCGACGCGCATCGACGGTGAGCAGCGCCGCGGCCGCGACGAGCAGCAGCGTCGGCGCGACGAAGAACCAGCCGACGCTGAACAGTCCGATGAGCGAGACGACGGCGCAGACGGCTCCCGGAGGGGCCGCGTCGGCTCAGTTCCAGTCGGCGTCCGAGAGCGTGCGCTGGACGGCTTCCTCGCCGACGGCCGCGGCGAGCCGCTCGAACCCCTGCCGCTCGGTGCGGTCGGAGGCGTTCGCGACGAGCCGGGAGACGATGAACTCCGGCGTCGACTTCCCGACGGTGCCGAACCGCGGCTGGTAGTCCACCTTCAGTTCGAGGTCGCCGGTCAGCCCCTCCGCGAAGATGCCGTCGACGCGGGCGACGTCCGGCAGCGGCGACAGGTCGTCCGCGAGGTGCGTGACGTACGCGCCGAGCGCGCCGCGGTCCACGGTGAGCTCGACGAGGCCGTTCAGCAGGTCGGCGGCCCGACCGGGCTCCGTGATGGCCTCGAACTCGTCGACGAGCATCAGCGTCCGGCCCTCGCCGGAGAGCGGCGGGACGATGGACTTCAGCGTGGACTCGAGGACGCCGGCGTTGAACGACGCGTGCCGCCGGTGGAAGACGACGGTGTCGAACGTCCCGACTTCGGCCGCGGCGGCCGGCACCGGCAGCCCCATCGACGCGAGCACGACCACCTGACACAGCGTCTCCAGCAGCGTCGTCTTCCCGCCGGAGTTCGCGCCGGTCAGCACCGCGACGCGGTCGCCGCTCGGCGCCTCGACGTCCAGGCCGTGGTCGCCGACGGCGTACGTCACCGGCTGGACGTCGTCGCCGAGGAACAGGTTCCGGGCGCCCTCGACGGCGACGCCGTCCTCCGCGTGGCCGGGTCGCGTCAGGCCGTACTCGGCGGCGAACCGACCGAGCGACAGCTCGAAGGCGATGTCGCTGACCGCGAGCACCGCCGCGTCGACGTCGTCGCCGGCGGCCTCCACGTCCGCCTCCAGCTCCTCGCGCACCTCGGCTTCGCGCGCCGCGACCTCGTCGGCGAGCGAGTCCGCGAGGCCGCGCAGCGTCGCCGACACGAAGTCCGCGGTGTCGACGGCGTCCGACGGCGCCGCGGACTCGACGCGGCCGCGCGTCAGGTCTGTCTCGCTGGCGACGTACTCGACGACCGCCGACTGGAACGCGTCGGCGTCGCGGACGCCGCGCTCGCGGACCGTCTCGATGACGTCGAACGCGGAGTCCGCGAGGCTCTGGGCGGCGTCGCGGTTCTCCCGCAGCCGGTCGAGCGTCTCGTCGGCGCCGGCGGCGACGTCGCCGTCGGCGTCGAGGTACTCGAGCGCGGCCTCCGCGTCCCGCAGCGCCGCGTCGTCCACGTCGTCGAGCGCCGCGAACGTCCCGCCGGTCAGCCCGGCGTCCCGAAGCGCCAGCGCGCACGACACCGCCGCCCGGTCCGTGCCGCCCGCCTCGTCGTAGGCGTCGAACGCCGCGAGCACGTCCTCGCGCGCGGACTCGTCCAGCCCCGCCCAGGCGTCGCGCGCCTGCAGCACGTCGTCGAGCCGCGACTCGCGGTCGTCGGGGTTCGTCAGCGGCGTGAGCACCCGGACGCGGTCCGAGGCGTGCTCCGTGACGGCGTACTCGCTCGCGAGCGTCAACAGCCGGTCGTACACGTCCCGGGCGTCGCCGGTCCCGAACAGGTCCATCCCGGCCGCGCCGTTCGCCCGGCGGAGCACCCGGACGGCGCGGCCGCGCGGCACCCCGGCGTCCGCGAGCGCCCGGACGTCGGCGGACTCGATGGCCGCGACGGCCGCCGCCTCCCCGACCGCCTCGCGGAGCGTCTCGGCGGTCTTCGGGCCGACGCCCCAGTAGTCCTCCAGTCGCATACCCGCCCCTGTGGCGCCGACCCCTTAGTCGCTACCGATGCATCGGCGACCTGACGTTCAGACGCTGCCGCCGCGACCGTCGCTGTCGGTGTCGCTACCGCTGTCGCCGTCTCAGTCGCCGTCGAGGGCGCCGTCGAGGGCGCCGTTCAGGACTTTCGCGGCGACCAGAACCGGGTCCCAGACCGGCGAGAACGGCGGCGCGTACGCGAGGTCGAGCCGTTCGACCTCGCCGACGGTCATCCCGGCTTCGAGCGCCGTCGAGACGGTGTCGATGCGGATGGCGGCGCGGTCCTCGCCGGCGATGGCGCCGCCGAGCAGCCGGCCGGTGTCGCGATCGGCCGTCAGCGTCACGGTGGTGTCGTCGCCGCCGGGGTAGTAGCCCGACCGGGAGCCGGCGGTGACGGTTTCGCTCACCGGGTCGAAGCCGGCGTCGCGCGCCTCGTCGTGGTCGACGACGCCGGCGCGGCCGCACTCCACGTCGAACGCCTTGACGACCGCGGTGCCGACGACGTCGCCGACCGGGGTCGGGTCGCCGGCGACGGTCGCGCCGACGGCGCGGCCCGCCCGGTTCGCGGTGAGGCCGAGCGGCACCCACGTCGACTCGCCGGTGACGGCGTGGCGCGCCTCGGCGCAGTCCCCGGCGGCGTACACCGACGGCGCGGACGTCCGGCCGTAGTCGTCGACGGCGACGGCGCCGCCCGCCCCGAGGTCGACGCCGGCGTCCGCCGCGAGGCCGCTGTTCGGCTCGACGCCGACGCCGACGACCGCGAGTTCGACCGGGAGCGCCCCGCCGCCGTGGCTGACCGCCGACAGCGCCCCGTCGTCGCCGCTGAGCCGTTCGACCGGCGTGCCGAGGTGGAGCGTGACGCCCTGCTCGCGGAGGTGGGTCTCGACGCGGTCGGCGACGGCGTCGCCGAACGCCGGCAGGACGTGCGGGCCGCGCTGGAACAGGTGGACGTCGACGCCGTGGGCGGCGAGCGCCTCCGCGGTTTCGACGCCGACGTAGCCGCCGCCGACCACCGCGGCGCGCTCGGGCGGGTCGCGGTCGGCGTATCGCCGGACGAGCGACGCGTCCGTGTAGTCGTTCCCGACGGTCTCCGGGTCGACGGCGCCGGGCGGTTCGAGGAACGCGCGGAGCGCGGCCGCGGCGTCCATGTGGTGCAGCGTGAACGCGCCGTCGAGGTCCGCCCCCGGAATCGGCGCGGTCGCGCGGGCGCCGGTGCCGAACAGCAGGTCGCCGTACGGCTGGTCGAACTCGCCGTTCGGCCCGCGGACCGTCACGGTCCGCGCCGCGGTGTCGACGCCGACGACCTCGCGTTCGCGCCGCAGGTCGATGCCGCGGTCGCGGATTTCGGTCGGCGTCAGCGACGTGAGCCGGAGCAGGTCGTCGACGTCGCCTTTCACGTAGTATGGCATGCCGCAGTGGGAGTACGACACCCAGCGGCCGCGCTCGAACACGACGACGTCGCGGTCTGCGTCGGTCTCGCGGACGAACTTCGAGGCCGCCGAGAGGCCGGCGGCGTCGCCGCCGATGACGACGAACGGGTCGGTCATGCGTTCCCCGTCGGCGGCCGGCATAATAAGCCCCCGCCAGCCCTGAATGAACGGTCGTTCAATTCCGGTACCGATTTACCGGCGGAGGAACCTCGGACATCTGAGCTTCATGCCCCGCACTGCAACCCACGTCCTTCTCGCGTCGCTGGTGCTGCTCGCCGGCGTCGCGGCCCCCGTCGCCGCCGACGGCTTCGTCGTCGTCACGGTCGACAAACCGAACGAGGAACCGGTCCCCGAAGAGCCGTTCACCCTCAACGTCACCGTCTCGAACGCGGAGGGAAGCGCGAACGCCTACACCGTCACCGACCTCGAAATCCTGGAGGGGCGGAACAGCTCCTCCGAAGAGGTGGAGACGAAAGACGTCTCCGAGCGCGTCGCGCCCGGCAACACCGCGGAGCTCTCCATCGAGCCGACGCTGAACGAAACCGGGACGCACCGACTGTACGCACATATCACGCTGCTGGAAGCGGACGGCGACCGACGACGAATCGTCGAACCGGTGTCCGTCACGGTGTACCGGCCGAGCCCGCAGCTCGAACTGTCAGTCGAGGAGGCCGTCGCGGGCGCCGAACGCTCCGTGAACGTCACCGTCGCGAACGGCCTCGACGTCCAGCTCAGCCAGCTCGACCTCACCGTGTCGACGCAGGCGTCGAACGTCACCTTCGGCGCGACGAACCGCGTCCGGGCGGTGCTCGCCGCCGAGAGCGCCGCGACGTTCTCGTTCCCGGCGAAAGCGGTCGCCACCGGCCGCTACCCGGTGACCGTGACGCTCCGGTACTCCGAGAGCGGGAACCGCCGCACCGTCACCGAGACGTTCAACGGCGACTTCACGGCGCCGCAGAACCCCGGCCGCATCCGGCTCACCGGCGTCAACGTCGTCCGGAACGGCGACGTCCTCGCCATCTCCGGCAGCGCCGCGAACCTCGGCGGCGACCAGGTGAGCAGCGTCGTCGTCAGCGTCCAGAACGCCGACGGCGTCACCGCCGCCCAGCCGCAGCCGGACTACTTCGTCGGCACCGTCGACGGCAGCGACTTCGTCTCGTTCGACCTGAACGCGAAGCTCACCGGCGACCGGACGACGGTCCCGATTCGCGTCGAGTACGTCGTCGACGGCGTCCAGCAGTCGTACACGACGGAGATACAGGTCGGTCAGGAGGCGCTCGCGACCCCCGAGCCCGCGGACTCCGGCGGCTCGTTCCCGACGCTGCCGGCGCTCGTCGGCCTCGCGGTCGTCGCGCTCGCCGCGGTGGTGCTCTGGCTCCGCCGATGACACCCGACAGCGGCTCGGCCACCGGTTCGACCGGTAGTTCCGACGGCGACTCGGCCGGCGGAACCGACGGCGGCTCGGCCGGCGACGTCGACCCGGTCATCGCCGGCGACGACGTCGTCAAGGAGTACGAGACCGGCGGCGAAACCGTCCGGGCGCTCCGCGGCATCGACTTCCGCGTCGACCCCGGCGAGTTCGTCGCCATCGTCGGCCCGTCCGGCTCCGGGAAGTCGACGCTGCTCAACATCCTCGGGCTGCTCGACGTGCCGAGCGATGGCGTCGTCACGCTCCACGGCACCGACGTCGAGACGTTCACCGACCGCGAGCGCACCCGGCGCCGGAAGGAGGTCATCGGCTTCGTGTTCCAGAGCTTCTACCTGATTCCGACGCTGACCGCGCTGGAGAACGTCGAGATTCCGCGGCTGCTCGACCGGACGCCGAAGCAGACCCGCGAGACCGCCCGCGACCTGCTCGAACGGGTCGGGCTCGGCGAGCGCGTCAGCCACTACCCGGACGAGCTCTCCGGCGGCCAGAAGCAGCGGGTCGCCATCGCGCGGTCGCTCGTGAACGAGCCGGAGCTGCTGCTCGCAGACGAGCCGACCGGGAACCTCGACCGCGACACCGGCGACCAGATCCTCGAGGAGTTCGAGCGTATCACCGACGAGGGCGTCGCCGTCGTCACCGTCACGCACGACGACTACGTCGCGGAGTTCGCCGACCGCGTCGTCAACCTCATCGACGGCACCGTCCGCGAGGACGGCGAGGTGGTGACCGGATGAAGCTCCGAGAGCGGCTCTGGGGGAAGTTCCCGCGGCTGCTCATCGCGCGCCGGAACCTCACGCGCGCCCGGACGCGGTCGGCGCTCGCCATCGCCGCCATCGTCATCGGCGTCGTCGCCATCGGCGCCATCGGTGCCGGCGGCGTCGCGTTCAAGCAGTCGCAGCTGCAGACCATCGGCACCATCGGCTCCGACCTCCAGGTGTACCCCGGAGAGGACAAAGAGCCGGCGGTCATCACGGAGGCCGACGTCGCCACCATCGACCGCGTCACCGGCACAGCGGAGATAATCCCGCTGCAGCAGGGGAGCGGCCAGGTGGTCCAGCGCGGCGAGACGTCCGGAAGCGTGACGCTGTACGGCGTCAGCAACCCGAAGCGGCTGTACACGGTCGCCGAAGGCAACGTCCCCGGGAACTGGCGGAACGGCGCGCTCGTCGGGCAGACGCTCGCCGACCAGTACGACCTCGAACCCGGAAACAAGGTGACGGTGCGGCGCACCGTCACGCGGAACGGCGAGACGCGGACCATCGACGAGACGTACCGCGTCGCCGCCGTCCTCGAAGACGAGGGGCAGGCGTCGGTCGCCCGCCCGAACCAGGCCATCGTGCTGCCGCCCGGCGTGTTCGCCGACGACATCTACATGCAGGTCGTCGTCCGCACCGACGACGTCCGCGAGGCGAACGCGACCGCAGAACGCATCCGGGAGGCGTTCAACGGCCGCCGCGAACGAATCGCCGTGTTCGAGCGCGGCCAGGTCGCCCAGCAGATCGACGAGGCGTTCCGGCTCATCAACCTCTTCCTCGTCGGCATCGGCGCCATCTCGCTCGTCGTCGCCGGCGTCTCCATCGCGAACGTGATGCTGATGTCCGCCATCGAGCGCCGCGAGGAGATCGGGGTGCTGCGCGCCGTCGGCTACGAGAAACTCGACATCCTCCGCGTCATGCTCGCGGAGGCGGCGCTGCTCGGCATCATCGGGTCGGCGCTCGGCGCGGCGCTCGCGTTCGCCGCCGTGCTGCTCATCAACGACGTGCTGCTCGGCGACCCGCTCGCCGCGGCCGCCGGCGGCGTCCCGTACATCGTCGGCGGCGTCGTCTTCGGCGTCCTCGCGAGCATCGTCGCCGGCATCTACCCGGCGTGGAAAGCCGCGAACGAACGGCCGGTGGAGGCGCTCCGCGGCTGACGCCGACACCGACGTCGGCCAGTCAACGGCGTCGATGCCGGCGCCGATGTCGATGTCGACGCCGACGCGGCGGTCGCTCGTCGCCGCGCGGTTTTCGGTCGCCGATTTCAGTTCCACCCCTCGCCTCGTGTCCGGGTCGTCGCGGACGCGACCCGGGAGTCGAGCGTCGACACTGCCGGACGAAGAGCCGGTCGGCGCCGCGTCGCCGGTCCGGTTCTCGGCGGTTCAGTAGCCGTCGGGTGCGGGCTGTCCGCTGCCGCCGCCGCGTTCGCGGTAGCCGCGGAGGAGTTCTTCGAGAATCATGCCGGGGCGGTCGGTCGGGTCGTAGTTCTCGTCGATGAACTGCTCGGCCTCCGCGAAGTCGTTCCGGAGGCCGTACTGCCGCACCGTGATGACGGCGCTCAGGAAGTCACGGCCGCCGTCGGCGCCGATGAGCACCGGCTCCTCGTCGAGGTCGAGTTCCTCGCGGAGGTCAGCGTAGTTGAACGTCTCCGGCTCCCAGTCGTCGTCGACGAGCGCCAGGACGTACTCCGCGGAGAACCGGTAGAACTCGGACTTGCTCTCGAAGACGCCGTCGTCGACGAGCCGGTCGATCTCCTCGACCACCGCGTCCGGGTAGCGAACCGTGTCCTTTGCCATGAGATGTGCTCCTTCGGTGAAGATTCCGCTCGAAGGATATCAAGTCTTCGGGGTCGGTGAAAGTGCCGGGACGACGCGCCCGTCGGCGGCCCGTCGGCGACGCGCTCGCCGGAACCGGGCGGTTCACGTGCGGCGTCCCCGAAGCCGTCGGCGTGAAGCGTCCGTCGCTCGACGCCGTCCGCGGCTTCGACCGCGCCGTCTACGTCGTCGCGGTCGGCCAACTCATCAACGTCTTCGGCTCCGGGCTGGTCTACCCGTTCGCGACTGTCCACTTCCACCTCCAGGTCGGCATCGCGCTCGCCGTCGTCGGCCTCGGCCTCGGCGCGCGCAGCGTCACCACCGCCGCCGGCACCGCCGTCGGCGGCTACCTCGCCGACAGCGTCGGCCGCAAGCCCGTGATGGTGTCGTCGATGGCGCTGTCCGCCGTCGCGCTCGCGTCGTTCGCGTTCGTCCCCGCGCTCGCCGCCGCGGTGCCGCCGGGGGTCGCTGCCGCCGCCGGCGTCTCCCGCGTCGGCGTCGCGTTCGTCGGCGTCTGCGTCGCCTCCGGCTTCGTCGCCGGCCTGTACACCCCGGCGTCGTCCGCGATGACCGCCGACCTCACCGACGCGGAGGCGCGCGACCGCGGCTACGCCCTCCTCAAGTTCACGAACAACGTCGGCTTCGGCGCCGGGTTCGTCGCCGGCGGCGTCCTCTACTCGCTCGCCAGCGTCTCCGTGTTCCTGCTCGACGGCGCCACCTCCGCCGTCGTCGCCGTCGTCCTGCTGCTGTACGTCCCACGCAGCGACGTCGGCGGCGACGAGGAGGCTGACGCCGACGTCGACTCGTCGGCCGAGTCCGGGGCGTCGCTGGCGCGGTGGTGGGCGGCCGCGACCCAGCCGCGGGTGCTCGCGCTCGCCGCCATCAACCTCGGCATCGCCGTCATGTACGCGCAGATGCAGACGACGGTCCCCATCGTGGCGAAGGAGGGGCTCGGGCTGACCGCGGCGCAGCTCGGGACGCTGTACGTGCTGAATCCGCTCACCATCGTGCTGCTCCAGATTCCGCTCGTCGACGCCGTCGCCGTGTGGCGCCGCACCCGCGGGCTCGCGCTCTCCGCCGCCTTCTGGGCCGTCTCGATGGTGGTCGCGTGGGCGGCCGACGTCGGCGTCGGCCCCGTCGCGGTCGGCGTCGCGCTCGTCGGCGGCCACCTCGTGTTCCGCACCGTCGGCGAAATCCTGCACTCGCCGCTCGCCTCATCGCTGATGTCGTCGCTCGGCACCGACGCGGAACGCGGCACCCAGTTGTCGGTGCTGGAGATGGCCAAGCGCGTCGGCATCGGCCTCGGCTCGTTCTTCGGCGGCCTCTTTTTCGACTACGGCCTCTCGACGGCCTGGTGGGGCGTCCTCGTCGTGGTGTGTCTCGGCGTCGCCGCGGCGCTGCTGCTGTTCGAGCGGTCGGTGACGCCGCGGGAAAACGGGGCGTTCGGCGACGCGACGGAGTCGTGACGACCCGGCGGCGGAGCGGGCCGGGACGGCGGAGCGAGCCGGATCGGGACGGGCCGGGGCGCGGCGCTACTGGGTGCCGTTTCGGCCGCCGTCCGCGACGGCCGCTCGGTCCGCACCTGGGTCCGCGTCGGCGGTGATGCGGTCGCCGTCGACGTCGCCGCCGCTGCCGGTTTCGAACCGGGAGAGCTGCCCGGAGAGCGCCGTCGAGAGGTCGGCGAGCCCCTCGGCGCGGTCGGAAATCTGGGCGGTCGACGCCGCCGCCTCCTCGGCGGCCGCGGCGACGCCGTCGGCGGTGTCCGCGGCGGCCTCGCCGGACTCGGCGGCCTGCTTGACCATCGCGACGACCTCCTCGGTCGAGGCGGCCTGCGAGTCGGTCGCGTGGTTTATCTCCTGGACGCCGTCGTCGGCGGCGTCGATGCGGTCGCCGACGGTTTCGAGCGCGCCGAGCGCCTCGTCGACGGTGTCGCGGCCCTCCCGGACCTGCTCGCCGGTCTCGCGCATGTTCTCGGCGGTCCGGTCCGTGGCGGTCTGGATGTCGGTGACGAGCCCCTCGATGTCGCCGGCGGCGACCGACGCCTCGCCGGCGAGCGCCTTGATTTCGTCCGCGACGACCGCGAACCCGTCGCCGGAGGCGTCCGCCCGCGCCGCCTCGATGGAGGCGTTCAGCGCGAGCAGGTTCGTCTCGCCGGCGATGCCGGAGATGACGTCGACGATTTCGCCGACCTCGGCGACCTCTCGTTCGAGCTGTTCGACCTGCTCGACGGCGCGGGTCGCGCGCTGCTCGACGGCGTCCATCTCCGCGAGCGCCGCCTCCGCGTAGCCGCTGCCTTCCTCGCCGGACTCGGCGGCCTGACTGGAGACGGCCGCCACCTCCTCGGCGGACGACGCGACCTCCTCGACGGTCGCGGACAGCTGACTCATCTCGTTTGCGGCCTCCCGGAGCCGGTCGCCCTGCCTGACGGTTTCGGCGGACACCGACTCGACGTCGTCGCTGACGCCTTCGCTCACCGTCCGAATCTGCTCGGCGCCGGCGACGACCTCCTCCGAGGCGTCCGAGACGCGCGCGGCGGCGGTCTCCGCGTCGAGGACGAGCGCCTCGATGTCGTCGAGCATCTCGTTGAACGACCGCGCGATGTCCGAGAGCGCCTCGCTCTCACCGCCGTCGTCGAGCCGGACCGTCAGGTCGCCGTCGGCGGCGGCCTGCATCGACGACCCGAACGCCGCCGCCTTCGACTCGATGGCGTCGTTCAGCGACGCGGTCCGCGCCTGCGCCCGCTCGGCCTCGGTGCGCGCCGCCTCGGCGTCGCTGGTCGCGGCGCGGGCGCGGGCGGCCTCCCGCTCCGCGTCGGCGCGGGCGGCCTTCGAGTCGTCGACGACCGACAGCGTCCCGGAACTTCCGACCGCGAACGCCGCGACGGTCGCCGTGAGCAGCGACACGCTCACCGTGTCCAGGACGGCGCCGCCGAACCCGGCGTGTTCGGCGAGCACGACGCCGGTCCAGGCGGCGCCGAGGCCGGCGGCGAGCAGGTAGTTCGCCCAGAACCCCGACTCCACCTCGGCGTCGCGGTAGTTCAGCGCGGCGTAGCCGCCGGCGACGACGAACCCGACGAAGCCGACGAGGTCGAACGCGACCGAGAGGTCAACCATTCACGCCACCTCCTCGGCGTCGACGCCGCCCGCGACGCCGGCGCCGTCACCGGCTGCTGCGTCGTCGCCGACCGACTGTTCGTCTCCGCGCAGAATGTGTCCGCGTCGGCGGTAGGCGGCGTACGCGAACACGACGCCCGCGCCGGCGACGCCGACGGCGTGTTCGAGTTGTCCGAGCACGTCGCCGAGCACGACGTGTTCGAGGTTCGTGACGACGGCGCCGAAACACAGCAGGACGTAGCCGAGCGTGAACAGCCCCGACCGCTCGGTTCGCTGCGTGACGACCGGCAGCAGCCCCAGTATCGCGACCACCACCAGTACCAGTTCCTTCGCGTCTAACGCCCCGAATTCGAGTGCCATGGCGTCGCGGCGCCGACGACGGATATAACGGAAACGGCTCGCGTATCAACCGTGATTCGCGGAGAGAGCGCCTGAAACGGCGGCTCGCTGTCAGTTCGACTGGCGGTAGATGAGGTTCCGCTGAATCTCGCTGGCGCCCTCGTAGATGACCGGGATGCGGACGTCGCGGTAGACGCGGGCGATGCGGCGGTCCGAGAGGATGGAGCGGCCGCCGTGCAGCTGCATGCCGCGCTCCGCGCAGTCGACGGCGGTTTCGGTGGACTTCAGCTTCGCCATCGCGGCCCACAGCCCGGCGTCGTCGTTGTCGGCGACCTTGTCGGCGGCGCGCCAGTTCAGCGCCCGCGCGGCCTCGAACTCGGTGCGCACGTCGGCGAGATCGTGCTGGACGGACTGGAACTCGGAGACGTTGCGCGCGAACGCCTCGCGGTCGTGGACGAACTCCCACGCCTCCTCGATGGCGGCGGCGGCCAGCCCGAGGCCGTGACCGCCGACGACGACGCGGCCGTGATTGAAGAAGTCCGCGAGCGCGTAGAACCCGCCGCCTTCGGCGCCGACGAGGTTCTCCTCGGGGACGAAGCAGTCCTCGAAGACGATGTGGCCCTGCTTGGAGGCGCGCATCCCCATCTTCTCCGGGATGTGCTCGGCCTCGTACCCCTCGCTGTCGGTCTCGACGATGAACAGCGAGTAGTTCCCGTAGCGGTCCTCGCCGTCGCCGGTCTTCGCGTAGACGGTGAGCCAGTCGGCCTCGACGGCGTTGCCGACCCAGTACTTCTCGCCGGTGAGCTCGTAGCCGCCCTCCACCTTCTCCGCGGCCGTCGTCATCCCGGCGAGGTCGGAGCCGGTCTGCGGCTCGGACACCGCCAGCCCGGAGAGCTGGTCGCCCTCCGCGACCGGCCGGACGTACTGTTCGGCCTGCTCGTCGGTGCCGTACTTGTAGACCAGTTCGTTGCCGAACGACGCCAGCATCAGCGTCAGGCCGATGCCGGCGTCGGCGCGGTAGAACTCCTCGGCCATCGCCAGCATCTCCTGGAGCGTGAAGCCGCTGCCGCCGTACTCCTCCGGGATGTCCTGGGCGACCAGCCCGGCCTCCTGACCGGCCTCCAGCACCTCCCACGGGTACGTCCCCGACCGGAAGTGCTCCTCCGCGACCGGCGCGATGTGCTCGTCGGCGAACTCGCGGGCGCGTCGCTTCACGTCCAGTGCGTGCTCCGGGACGACCGACTCGTCGAGCAGTCCGAGGTCTGCGCTCATACCCCACGGTTCGCTCCGGCGGCCTATAACGCTCGTGAAACCCCTCCCCCCGGGCGAGCCGTTTATCGCGGCGTCACCGCCGAGCCGGTCTCGTCGTCGCGCTAGGCTTCGCCTTATTCGTCGTCACCAGCGTCCGTGTCGACTTCAGCGTCCGTGCCGGCATCGTTGGCCGGGTCGGAATCTGTGCCTGAGTCGGTGTCGGCGCTCGGTTCTGCGTCGCCGTCAGCGTCCGCAGCGGGCTCCGCGTCGTCGTCGCTGAGGCGGTCGCGGAGCGCGGTGCGGTCGACGGTTCCGGAGACGGTCCGCGGCAGTTCGTCGGTGAACCGGACGGTCCGCGGGAGTTTGAAGCCGGCGAGTCGGTCGCGGCAGAACGATTCGAGGTCGGCGGCGGAGAGGTCGGGGTCGTCGCGGACGACGAGCGCGGCGACCCGTTCGCCCCACTCCTCGTCGGGGACGCCGGCGACCGCGGCGTCTCGGACCCCGGCGTGTTCGCGGATGACGGCGGCGACTTCGCCGGGGTCGACGTTCTCGCCGCCGGTGATGATGCGGTCGTCGCGGCGGTTCAACACGTACACGTAGCCGTCGTCGTCGCGGTAGCCGACGTCGCCGGTGCGGAGCGCGCCGCCGACGAAGGCGTCGCCGCCGCGGTCGCCGTAGTACGACGAGGCGACGGCCGGGCCGCTCACGACGAGTTCGCCGGACTCGCCGTCCGGGACCGGGTCGCCGTCGTCGTCGACGACCGAGAGGTCCATCCAGAACAGCGGCCGGCCGACGGTGCCGACGCGGTCGAACGCCTCCTGCGGCCGCGCGGTCGCGATCTGCGACGCCGTCTCCGTCATCCCGTACGTCGGGTGGACCGGGACGGAGTAGTCCCGGCAGCGCTCGACGAGGTCGTCCGGCGCCGGCGCGCCGCCGAGCAGCACGACGCGCAGCGAGTCCGACAGCGTCCCGCGGGCGTCCAGCATCCGCTGGAGCATCGTCGGCACCAGCGAGACGCCGGTGACGTCGTACTCGCGGAGGTCGTCGGCGGCGCCGCCCGGGTCGAACTCGCGGCGGAGCACGACGCTCGTCCCGTACAGCGCCGCGCGGTACAGCGGCATGATGCCGCCGGTGTGGTGCAGCGACAGCGTCGCGAGATACCGGTCGCCGGGCTGCACGCCGAGCCGGAACGCCGACGCGACCGCGGACGCGAGCACGTTCTGCAGCCGCAACACGACGAGCTTCGGGTCGCCGGTCGTCCCGGACGTCGACAGCATCAACAGCGGGTCCGACAGCGACCACGTCGCCGACTCGAACGCCGCCGGCTCCGTCGTCCGGAGGTGTGCGACCTGCTCCCACTGCGGTTCGTCCACCGAAACGACCGGTATCGACGGCCTCGGCGCGTCGCCCGAACCGGCCTCCTCCTGCCCGCCACCTCCGTCGCTCTCGTCCACGCTGCTCTCGTCCGCACCGTTCTCGTCTCGCTCGTCCGCTTCGGCGTTCCCGTTCGGGTCCGCGTCGCGGGCGGCGTCGTCGCCTCGGGCCTCGTCGGCGTCGATGCCGCTCGCGGTCGCTTCGACGGCCGCCCGTTCCGTGTCGGCGTCACACAGCACCGTCGTCACGTCCGCGGCGTCGAGTTTCGGGGCGAGTTCGGCCGCAGTGAGCCGGTCACCGAGCGGGACGAGCCGGACGCCGAGCCGCATCGCCGCGTGGACGAGCGTCACGTACTCCGGGCGGTTGCTCATCACGACGCCGACGTGGTCGCCGGCTTCGACGCCGAGCCCGGCGAACCGGCCGGCCATCTCGTCGGCCGCCGCGTCGAGGTCGGCGTACGTCCACCGCGTGCCGGACCAGGCGGTCACCAGCGCCTCGGCGTCCGGCGTCGTCGCGGCACGGTGTGACAGCCAATCGCGCATACCGGTTCGTCGCGGAGGAGGGTTACTGGTCTTTCGCCTTCGCGTCGCGCCCGGCGTCGACGCCGGCGCCCCGCGGGTCGGCGCCGACACGCACAAAAGAGGGGTGCGGCGTTCAGCCGAGCAGACCGCCGACGAGGCTGGACTCGTCGTCGCCGTCGCTGTCGCCGCCGCGCCCCGACTGCCCGTCGGATTCGTCGTCGAACGAGCCCGAGCCGGTACCGTTGCCCGGCGGCCAGTCGCCGTCGCTGCCGTTACCCGGCGGCCAGTCGCCGTCGCTGCCGTTACCCGGCGGCCAGTCGCCGTCGCTGCCGCGTCCCGGCTTGCCGCCGCCGTTCCCCGATCCGTTTCCGTGGCCGTCGGCGCGGCAGACGCCGCCGCGTCCGTAGCCGCGACCGCCGCTGAGCGGGCTGTCGCTACGGCCGCGTCCGTTCTCGCTGTCGTCGTCTTCGCCGTCGTCGCCGCTGCCGCGTCCGTGGCCGCCGGCCGGACTGAACAGCTGGTAGTCGTCGTCGAAGTTCGACGTGACCGGGATTGTTTCGCGGCCCGCGAGGTTCGACGCCGGGTCGACGACGCGGTCGTCGTTCAGCCGCAGGTCGGAGCAGAGCGCGGCCGCGACGTCGTTGAGGTGGCGGCGCTGCGCCGCGGGGAGCGCGCCGCCGACGAGGATGACCGCGCCGCCGCGTCGGACGAACGACCGGACCCGGTCGAGGTCGTCGTCGGTGAACGGCTCCGCGGGGGCGGTGACCAGCAGCGCCTTGCCGAGCCGGAGAATCCCGGAACCGAGGTCGTTCACCTGCTCCAGCCCGGTGTCGACGCCTTCGAGGTAGCGCATGTAGAACGGGAGGTCCTCGCCGTCGAGGCCGAGCGGGACGCCGGACTGGCCGTGGCCGCCGTCGTTGACGACGGCGCCGGGCCGCATCGACAGCGCGTCGAGCAGGTTCGTGACGAACGCGAAGTTCCCGTAGCCCGACGTGTCCGCCGGGAACCCCTGCGACTGCTCGTAGTCGTCGTCGAGCAGCGGCGTCGCCACCATCGCGACGCGGCTGTCGGCGTCGACGCCGACCAGCGGCAGGTCGTCGTAGCGCACGCTGCCGCCGCGCTGTTCGGCGGACGACTCGGCGTACACCGGGACGCGCTCGTCGTCGATGCGGCCGTCGGCGGTCGCGACCGTCGCGGCCTCCGGAGCGAACAGTTCGTCGACCGGTCCGTTCCGAATCTCGGAGGAGGCCTCCGGGTCCGACTGCGCCCAGACGCCGCGGCCTTCGAACCGGGCTCGAAGCTCCCGCTTCAGAAGGTCGTCGTGGCGGCTCGCCCCCGAGTCGTACACGCGGGCGCGGCCCGCCGAGACGGCGCGGGTCGCGTAGTCGGTGTCGCGGCCGCCGTCGCCGTCGGCGTCGTAGGCGACGTAGCCGAGCAGCCGGCCGTAGTCGCCGCGCAGCGGCTCGTTCGGGTCGAACGTGAGGTCGACCGTCGCGCCGCCGAGCGCCTGCGTCGCGAACGCGGAGCTGGCGGTGCCCTGCTGGCCGAGGTAGTCGTACGACTCGACGCCCTCCCACTCCTCGGCGAGTTCGGCGTCGCGGGCCGCCGGCACCTCCGGCGAGTCGATGCCGACCAGCCGGACCGTGTCCTCGTAGCCCGACGGGAACCGGACGTCGACGGTGTCGCCGTCGGTGACGGAGACGACGTCGACGGTGTACGTCTTCGACGGGTCGATTTCGAAGTCCAGCCCGGGTCGGTCCGCGAAGTAGTCGAAGTCCGGGTCGAACCGGTCGGTCACCGGGACGAACGGGACGCCGGCGTTGTTGGCGTCGTCGACGACCTGGTCGTCGTTGAACCGGAACGGCGCGCCGAGCGCCGCCGCGACCTCGTTCATGTTCGCGGTCGCGTCGTAGTCGCCGTAGTCCGACTGCGTGAACAGCAGGACGCCGCCGTCGAACGACGAGAGCGCGTCCAGTTCCGCCGCCGTGAACGACTCGGAGGCGGACGTGACGACGACGCCGTCCGCGTCCGGCAGGTCAGCGAGCAGGTCGTCGGTGCCGGCGACGTCGTAGCCGTTGCCGTTCGCGTAGTCGATGAACTCCGAGTGCCGCCCGGAGTTGTAGTACTGGCCGTGGCTGTCGTCCCACAGCACGGTGCCGGAGCCGACGACGTCGTCGAGCACCGACAGGACGAACTCCTCGTTGCCGGCGTTGAACTCCGCGTCGTCGGAGACGATCGGGGCGCCGAAGCCGACGACGCCGTCCGCGGCGGCGACGAGCGGAATCGGCCGGTCCGCCGGGTACGACACGGCCGCCTCCGCGCCGCCGTTCCCGTCCGCGTTCGTGTTGCTCGCGGTCGACTCCGCTCGGACCGCGACGTACCCCGCGTCGGCCGCGACGGGGTCGCCGTCGGCGTTCAGCAGGCTCGCCGTCGAGTCGAACACGAGCTGCTCGATGCGTCCCGAATCCGTCGCTGCCCGGACGGGCCGGCCGGCGACGGCGAACGCCCCCGCGCTCGCCCCGACCGCCCCGAGGAAGGTGCGTCGTTGCACGGCCGTCGAACGCGAGCCGACCGGCATAAATCCACGGTGAAGAATATATAAAATATCCTGTTGGGGTGCGTTGGGAAACGTTGACGAAGTGAGTCGGTCGCCGGTCAGTGCTCGACGAACTCCACGAGCACCCCGCCGGTCGATGCCGGGTGGCAGAACGCCACCTCGTGGCCCCACGCGCCCGGCCGCGGCTCCTCGTCGACGAGGTCGACGCCGAGGTCGCGGGCGGTCGAAAGCGCCGCGCGGACGTCGTCGGTCGCGACCGCGACGTGGTGTATCCCCGGGCCGTTCCGTTCGAGGAACCGGGCGATTGCGCCGCCGGAGTCGGGGTCGAGCGGCTCGAGCAACTCGACGTAGACGTCGCCGACCGCGACGAACACGACAGTCATGCCGTCGAACTGCTCCTCGTGGGACACCTCGGCGTCGAACAGGTCGGTGAACAGCGCAGCCAGCCCCGCGGCGTCGTCCGTCGCGACGCCGACGTGGTCGAAGTGCATACCGAGGCGTGACCCGCTCGCCCCATTAATCTACGTCCACCCGGTTCGTCCAGTTCGGACGCCCGGTTCGTCCAGTTCGGGAGTCCGGTTCGTCCAGTTCGGGCGCTCGGTCCATCCGGTCCGTCAGGCCTGCCGGTCTGCTCCCCGGTTTCAGAGCGCGCTGCCGGGCTGATACTCGCCGAACTCCTCGCGGAACACGCCGCAGATTTCGCCGACCGTCGCGTACGCCTTCACGGCGTCGACGATGTACGGCATGACGTTGTCGTCGCCGCGGGCGGCCTCCCGGAGCGCGTCGAGCGCCGAGTCGACCGCTTCGGTGTCGCGGGACTGCCGGAGCTCTTCGAGCCGCTCCACCTGCGCCTGCTCCTCCTCTTCGCTCACGGACTCGAGGTCGACCTGCGGCTCGTCGTCGACCTCGAACTCGTTGACGCCGACGATGACGCGTTCGCCCTCCTCGATTTCGCGCTGCCGCTCGAACGCAGTGTCCTGAATCTGCCGCTGCACCCACTGGCTCTTCACGGCGTCGAGCATCCCGCCGCGCTCGTCGATCTCGTCGAGGATGCCGAACGCCTCCTCCTCGACGCCGTCGGTGAGGCTCTCGACGTAGTAGCTGCCGGCGAGCGGGTCGATGGTGTCCGCGGCGCCCGACTCGTGCGCCAGAATCTGCTGGGTGCGCAGCGCCGTCCGCACCGACTGCTCGGTCGGCAGCGACAGCGCCTCGTCCTTCCCGTTCGTGTGGAGGCTCTGCGTCCCGCCGAGCACCGCAGCGAGCGCCTGATACGCCACGCGGACGACGTTGTTCTCGATCTGCTGGGCGGTCAGCGTCGACCCGGCGGTCTGCGTGTGGAACTTCAGCTGCTTCGATTTCGGGTTCTCGGCGCCGAACCGCTCCTCCATTATCTTCGCCCACATCCGCCGCGCGGCGCGGAACTTCGCGACCTCCTCCAGGATGTTGTTGTGGGCGTTGAAGAAAAAGGAGAGCTGCGGCGCGAACTCGTCGACGTCGAGGCCGGCGTCGATGGCGGCCTGCACGTACTCGATGCCGTTTCCGAGCGTGAACGCGACCTCCTGGGCCGCGGTGGAGCCGGCCTCGCGGATGTGGTAGCCGGAGATGGAGATGGTGTTGAAGTTCGGGACCTCGGCGGTGCAGAACTCGAAGATGTCCGTGATGAGCCGCATCGACTCCTCCGGCGGATAGATGTAGAGGTTCCGCGCGATGTACTCCTTCATGATGTCGTTCTGGATGGTGCCGCGCAGCGCCTCCCGGTCGACGCCCTGCCGGTCGCCGACGGCGACGTACATCGCGAGCAGCACGGACGCCGGCGCGTTGATGGTCATCGACGTCGACACCTCGTCGAGCGGGATGCCGTCGAAGACGCGCTCGAAGTCCTGCAGCGAGTCGATGGCGACCCCCGACTTCCCGACCTCGCCGGCGGCCATCGCGGCGTCCGAGTCGTACCCCATCTGCGTCGGCAGGTCGAACGCCATCGACAGCCCCGACGACCCCTGGTCGATGAGGTAGTTGAACCGCTCGTTCGTCTCCGCGGCGGTCCCCATGCCGGCGTACTGCCGCATCGTCCACAGCCGGCCGCGGTGCATCGTCGGGTAGACGCCGCGCGTGTACGGCTCCTCCCCAGGGAAGCCGACGTCCTCCTCGTAGTCGACGTCGGCGACGTCCTCGGGCGTGTACAGCCGGTCGACGTCCTGCCCGCCGGTGTCGGTGGTGAACTGCTCTTCCCGCTCCCCGAACCGGTCCAGCGTCGGCGAGAGCGTCTCCGCCTCCCACTCCCGTTTCGCCTCGCGGATCTCCGCCAGGTCGTCGGGGTCGAACATGCACGACCGATGACGGCCCGACGGCTTCAAACGTTCGACGCCGCCCGCGGCACGCCGCCGGGTCGCTGTCGCCGGGATTTAAGCCGGTGCCGGCACAGCCACGTACCATGTCAGTGGCGCTCACTGCGGCGTACGTTCTCCACACGCTGTTCGCCGGGCTCTGGGTCGGCGGCGTCGTGCTCGCGACCTGGAAACTGCTGCCGCTCGCGAAAGCCGGCGACATCGCCCCGGAAACGTTCAGCGCCGTCACCGACGGCCTGTCGACGCTCACCCGCGTCGGCGCCGTCGTCTTCGTCGCGACCGGCGGCCACATGGCGGCCGAGGTGTACGGCTCCGAGGGGCTGTTCACGCCGCCGGACGGCCACGTCGTCCTGTCGATGCTCGCGCTGTGGCTCGTCATGGCCGGCCTCGTCGAAGTCGGCGCCAGCAAGGCGCGCTCGGCGCTCGACGAGGACAAGGTCCGCACCGGCGCCCGCGACGCCGACGCCTTCCTAAAAGCCGCCAGCGCCGTCGGCGTCGTGCTGCTCGTTCTCGGCGGCTACCTCGCCAGCCCCGGGCTGTAACGGCCGTCTGAGTGTCCGAGTCGCCGCCGACCGCTCCGCCCGACGGCAACTCTCCGCTCGACGACTCCGTCGCTTCTCCGGTTCCGTCCGGCGGGTGACCCGAAGGCTCACGGGGCCGCCCGACAATCGGCGCGTATGGTTCTCCCCAGCGACGTCTCTCGGTTCGTTCGCGCCGCGGGCCCCGAACACACCGACGTGCAGGCACGGATGGCGGCGTTCGCCGACGAGCACGACTTCCCGTCCATCGGCGCGGAGGCGGGCGCGGTGCTTCGGCTGCTCGCGCGGCTCACTGACGCCGAAACCGTCTTCGAGTTCGGCTCCGGCTTCGGCTACTCCGCGTCGTGGTTCCTCCGCGGCGGCGCCGACCGAGTCGTCCTCACCGAGTTCGACGCCGACGAACTCGACGCCGGCCGCGAGTTCCTGTCGGACGCCGGCCTCGCCGACCGCTGCGTCTTCGAACACGGCGACGCGATGGAGACCGTCGAGCGCTACGGCGGCCCGTTCGACGTCGTGCTCGTCGACCACCAGAAGCAGCGCTACCGCGACGCGTTCGACGCGGTCCGCGAGAAACTGCCGGTCGGCGGCGTCGTCGTCGCGGACAACGTCATGGCCGGCCCCGTCGACTTCGACGCGCTGCTCGCGCACCTCGAAGGCGACGCGGACGCCGTCGACGCGGACGACGAGTTCTCCCGCGGCGTCGCCGACTACCTCGACGCTGTTCGCGACGCCGACGGCTTCGAAACCGCCGCGGTGCCCGTCGGCGAAGGGCTCGCGGTCACCACGAAAACCGAGTAGCTGAGCCGTCGTCCCTCGACGCGACCCCGGTGGGGCGAGAGTTTACGGCGGAAGCCGCGGCCATCCCGCCGCATGCGGTGACGACAGCCCCGCCGCGTACAACGGTTGTGCGGCACAGACGCGGCGGGGGAGAGCCGGTGCCGCCTGTTCGCCAACGGACAGCGCCGCAACGCTCGGGTCGCGACCGCCGCGTCGCGGCGGCGGTCGGCCTCACTCCACGTGCGGCTCCGGCATGAGCGACGCGAACGGCTGCTCGTCGAGCCACTCCAGCAGCGCGACGAGCTGGTCGGTCGCCGCCTCGAACAGCTCCGCACCGTCCGCCGGCGTCGCGTCGGTCTGGTCGCCGAAGACGCCGTTCTCGGAGTTGTCGATGCTGTCGTAGAACGTCCGCGAGCCGTGCCGCACGGTGTCGGCGTCCGCGAGGTCGACGCGGCCGCCGTCGCGGGCCGATTCGAGCTGGTCGGTCCGCACCAGCTCCTCGGCGATGTGCATCACCATCGCCGTCTCCTTCGGGCCGCCGTGCGGCCCGTTGTGTTCGAACAGGTCGTCGACGAGCTCCGGAATCGACTCGTCCCACATCCATTCGACGGCGTACGCCGTCTCGTCCCGGCGGAGCCGCCGTCCGACCTCGCGGAGGTGCTGGACGTTTCCGCCGTGGGCGTTCACGTAGACGACGCGGTCGACGCCGTGGTACGTGAGGTTCCGGGTGAAGCTCTCGACGTAGTCGCGGAACACGCCCGGTTCGACCCACATCGTCCCGTGGAACTGCCGGTGGTGTTCGGACACCGCGATACGGACCGGCGGCGTACACAGCAGGTCGGCCCGGTCGGCGGCCGCCTCCGCCAGCGCCTCCGCGATGAGCGCGTCGGTCGCGAGCGGCAGGTGCGGGCCGTGCTGTTCCGTCGAGCCGAGCGGCACCACCGCCGTCGAAGCCCGGTCGAACGCCTCACCGAGTTCCGGCCAGGTCTCGTCTGCGAGTTGCATGGCTCCGCGGAGGGTCCGTCGCCGGAAGAAACGTCCGGGTCGGCGGGCGACGGCTTCGCCGGTTCGCCACGCTTTTGCTCCGCCCCGCCGACCGTCCGCGTATGTTCGGAGGCGGCGGGATGAACCCGCGCAAGATGAAGCAGATGATGAAGCAGATGGGTATCGACGTCACCGAGATCGACGCCGAGGAGGTCGTCATCCGGACGGCCGACGAGGAGCTCGTGTTCGACGGCGCGCAGGTGACGAAGATGGACGCGCAGGGGCAGGAGACGTATCAGGTGGTCGGTGAGCCGACCTCCCAGCCTCGCGGCGAGAGCGGCGCGTCCGCCGAGTCTGCCGGCGCCGTCGAGTCCGGCGAGACGGAGGCGTCGGGCGACGACGGGATTCCCGAGGACGACGTCGAAATCGTGGCGCAGCGCGCCGGCGCGAGCAAGTCGGACGCGCGGGAGGCGCTCGAAGCCGAGGACGGCGACCTCGCCGCCGCCATCTCCCGGCTGGAGTGAGCGACACCGCGTTCCTCCTGGTCCACGTCGACTCGGACCGAGAGTACCTCCGCGCCGCAGGCGACGAACTGCAGACCGACCTCGGCGTGCTCACCGTCCCTGAGGACGCCGAGTCCGGCGACGTCCTCGAGACGCACCTCGGCGAGCGGTTCCTGGTCCGGGCGCTCCGCGGCCCCGACCTGTTCAACCACTTCGAGCGCACCGGCGCGCCGATGATGCCGCGAGACGTCGGGCTGGTCGTCGGCCACGTCGGCGCGCAGTCCGGCGACCGCGTCCTCGACGCGGGGACCGGAACCGGCGTGCTCGCGGGCTACCTCGGCCGCATCGGCGCTGACGTCGTCACCTACGAGCAGGACCCGGGGTTCGCGGACGTGGCCCGCGAGAACATGCGGCTCGCCGGCGTTGCCGACGCCGTCGACGTCCGCACGGGCGACGTCACCGAGGAACTCGACGAACTGACCGGCGGCGACGGCTTCGACCTGCTGACGCTCGACACCGCCGACGCCGCGGACGTCGTCGAACGGGCGCCCGACCTGCTCGTTCCGGGCGGCTACTGCGCAGTGTACGTCCCGTTCGTCGAGGACGCCCGCGACGCCGAACTCGCGGCGCGCGACGCGGGCTTGAGCGACGTCGAGACGCTGGAGACGATTCAGCGGCAGATGCAGGTGGACGACCGCGGCACTCGGCCCAGCACGGCCGGGGTCGGCCACACCGGCTACCTCCTGTTCGCACGAAGCGGATAGGTAAAATTAAATCAGGGCGGTCAAAGAGACGAACCGATGGTCGACGGCCCGCCGGTGACGCCGGACGCGCTCGCTGGCCGTCTCCTCCGCTCCGACGGCGCTGACAGTTCCGACAGCGACGGCTCCGCCCCGGATTCCGGGCCCCGCGTACTTGCGGTCGCGCCGCCGAGGCCGCTGATTCGCGCGGTCATCGACCGGCTCGGCGACGACGCCCCCGACGGTTCCGTCCGGCTGCTCCTCACGTCGGACGGCACCGCCGTGTTCGACGAGTTCCTGGCCGCGTCGACCGCCGCGGACGCCGTCGCGGCCGGCCGACTCTCCGTCCGGGTCGCCGACGCGGTTCGGGAGAGCGTCACGGTCAGACCTGACGCCGTCTTCGCGCACGTCGCCGCCGGCGACGACGTGCTCGCCGCGACGACGACGGACGCGGAGCTTCTGGCCGCGATGCGGGCGAAGTACGGCGAGGCCTGGGCGGCCGCGGACCCGTACGACGTCGGCGTTCCCGGCCGGACCGCGCTGCTCGATTCGTTCGCGGAGCGCTGGCCGGACGCTGCGGCGACGCTCCGGGACGCGCTCGACGGCGCCTCGTCGCTCCGACGCGGCGACGAACTCGACCCGGTCGCGGCCTGCACGCTCGTCGCCGCGCGGCACGAACTGCTCACCATGCACCTCGGCGAGTGGGCGGGCGACGTCGGCTTCTCCAGCCGGACCGAAATCTCGCGGGCGAAAGAGCGGCTCGTCGCCGCCGGCGTCGTCGACACCGAACGCATCCCGGACGGCGTCGGCCGGCCGAGACAGCGGCTCGTCCTCGCGGACGACGAACTGGCGGACGTCCCGGCGGCGGCGCTGTTCGACGCGGCGCGCGACCGGCTCGACGACCGGTAGCGCCGCGAGCCGAGCCACCGGCGTATTCGGAGCTTTTAACCGAATCCCCGTCGGATTACCGGTAATGGCTTTTGAGGAACTCCTGGAGGACCCGGTCATCCAGAAGTACCTCCACGAACTCGTCGGTCCCACCGGCATGCCCGTTGCCGCGGCGCCGCCGGACGGGGAGGTCACCGACGAGGAACTCGCGGAGGAGCTCGGTCTCGAATTGAACGACGTCCGCCGCGCCCTGTTCATCCTGTACGAGAACGACCTGGCGGAGTACCGTCGCGTCCGCGACGAGGACTCCGGGTGGCTCACGTACCTGTGGACGTTCCACTACGAGAACGTCCCGGAGAACCTGGAGGAGGAGATGTACCGGCTGCTCAACGGGCTGGAGCAGCGCCGCGAGTACGAGTCCGACCACCAGTTCTACCTCTGTGAGGTGGACTCCATTCGGTTCGAGTTCGAGGAGGCGATGGAGTTCGGCTTCGAGTGCCCCGAGTGCGGCTCCCCGCTGGAGTCGATGGAGAACTCCCGGCTCGTCGAGGCGATGGAGTGGCGCATCGACCAGCTCCGTGACGAGCTGAACGTCGAACGGGACGAGGCGTCCGCGTAGATGGTCGTCCTCGCAACGAAGTGCTACGTCGAGGGCGACGCCCGCGACCGCGCGCTCGACGGCATGCGGTCGCTCGTCGCTGACGCGCTCGGCGACCTCGACGTCGACGCCGACGTCGGCGTCAGGAGCGACGACTTCGTCGCCGTCACCGTCGCCGGCGACGACGCCGCAGTCGCCCGGAACGTGCTGCGCGAGCAGTGGGGCGAAATCACGGACCACTTCACGGACGGCGACGTCTACACCGGGACGCTGCGCGCGTGGGACGACGACGGCTTCATCATCGACGCCGGCCGCGACGTCCACGTCGCCACGGATCGGCTCGGGCTCGGCACCGGGACGCCGTCGCAGATCCGCGACCGGTTCGGCATCGTCCAGCACGTCCCGCTGAAGTTCGTCTACGACGACGACGGCGACCACGAGCTCGCAGAGGAGACGCGCGACCGGCTGTACGAGTGGACGCGCGGCACCGGCCGCGTCAACGTCAACAGCGCGACGCGCGCCGAGGTCCGCGCCACCGTGAACCGCGCCGGGCACGCCCAGGACATCGTCACGGTCGAACGGCTCGGGCTGCTCGAACAGAGCATCATCTGCACCGAAAACACGGACCCGCCGGGGCTGCTGGCCGCCATCGGCGGCTACCTCCCCGCGGAGCTGAAAGCCGTCATCCCATGACGAACCGTCGACGCCTCGCCGCCGCGGCGGCGCTCGTCGGCGTCGTCCTGCTGTCGGGCTGTCTCGGCGTGTTCGGCGGCTCCGTCTCCGACCAGCGACTCGACCAGGAGCCCGCCGGCGGCAGCTACGCTTGGAACCAGTCCGCAGACGTGCACATCACGGTTCACACCGACGCGACGTTCGAGGCCGTCTACACCGTGAACCGCTCGGAGCTGACGCTGTACCGCGAGGACGGCCTCGGCGGCCGGAACCCGCTGTCGGTCCGCGCGGTCCGGTACCGCTACCCGAACGGCACCGTCATCAACGGCTCCACGCTCCAGGAGCGCGGCGCCGTCGAACAGACCCGGTCGGCGGTCGTCATCCGGTTCCCCGGCACCGGCGACGTCGAGGGCGATCAGGTGGCGTTCACGGCGAGCAGCTCGCCGAAGCGGTTCTCGCTGCCGACGTACGTCGACGGCTCGTACGAGGTCGTGCTGCCGCCGAACCGCCGCGTCTCCATGCCGGTGTTCGGGCAGGTGAGCCCCGGCGACTACGACACCCGCGTCGACGACGCCGGCCGCCTCCACATCACCTGGGCCGACGTCGGCGCCGAGCACGTCGTCGTCCAGTTCTACACGATGAACGACCTGCGGATGCTCGCCGCGCTCGTCGGCCTGCTCGCGCTCATCGGCGGCGGCGGCCTGCTGTACTTCCGGTACCAGATCCGGGAGCTCCGCCGGCAGCGCGAGGAGCTCGGCCTCGACGTCGACATCGAAGACGACGACTTCGGGCGCGACCCGCCGCCCGGCATGCGGTAACGCCGCCGCTCCCGGTCGGCGACCGTGGGAGCCGGCCCCGCTGCGGCCCGCGGAACTTATCGGGCCGCCGGCGCTGTGTCCGTGTATGAACGCCGCTATCGTCACCGTCGGCGACGAGCTGCTCGCCGGCGACACGGAGAACACGAACGCGACGTGGCTCGCGACGCAGCTCACGGACCGCGGCGTCGACGTCGAGCGCGTCACGACCGTCCCGGACCGCGTCGCCGACATCGCCCGCGTCGTCAACGAGTACCGCGCGGAGTACGACGCCGTCGTCGTCACCGGCGGCGTCGGCCCGACCCACGACGACGTCACCATGGAGGGCGTCGCGAACGCGCTCGGCCGGGAGCTCGCCGTCGACGACGACGCCGAGGCGTGGCTCACTCAGCACGGCGGCTACAGCGGCAACGAGCTCGACGACGGCACCACGATGCTGCCGCGCGGCGCGCGCCCGCTCCACAACGAGGTCGGCGTCGCGCCGGGCTGCGTGGTCGACTCGGTGTACGTCTTCCCGGGCGTCCCCGCGGAGATGAAGTCGATGTTCGCGTCGGTCGCGGACGACTTCGTCGGCGAGCGCAGACACACCGAGACCGTGGAGACTGCCGAAGCGGAGTCGACGCTGCTCGACAGGCTCGCGCGGCTCCGCGACCAGTTCGACGTCACCGTCGGCTCGTACCCGTCGGACACCGTCCGCGTGAAGCTCACGGGCACCGACGAGACGGAAGTCAGGGAGGCGGCCGCGTGGCTCCGCGACCGAGTCGAACCGCCGGCGGCGACGACCGACGGTTCCTGAACCGCCGGCTCGACGGCGGGTCGAGACGCGGCGAGAAGTTCGGTGGCGCGACCGGTCGGCCAGTCACCGTGACGCGCCGCCTCCGGGCGTCCGTCAGCGGTACAGCGACAGCAGCCAGCCGGCGGTGATTAGCAGGCTCACGACCAACACGACGACGGCGACCGGCCCGGTCGGCAGCGCGGTGCCCGAGCCGGCGGCGAGCAGCAGCGGATTCATGGTGAGCGGCGCTTCCGGCGCGCTCAGCATAAACGTGTCCCCTTCGCGTCTCCCGCGTCACCAGCGTCGCCCGAATCGTCCGTTTCTCCCGCCTCACCCGCGGCGCCCGCGCAGCCGTCTCGGTCACTGCGTCGCCTGCGGCTGGTACGTCTCCGCGAGTCCGTCGAGCGCCTCGTGGTGCCGGGTCGTGTGCGGCGCGGTGAGCGGCGAGACAGAGATGTCGCCGTCGACGACGGCGCGGCGGTCCGTCCCGGCGGGGTCCGGGACGTCGCCCGCGGCCATGCGGTCCCAGACGCGGTCGAGGAGTTCGATGGTGTCGCCGTCGCGTTCGGCGGTCATCTCGTACAGCGTCGACGGCCGCGTCACTTCGAGCGCCGCCGGGTCGTCGTCGTCCGGCCACGGCGCGTTCACGTTCAGGTAGTCGGCCTGCTCGAACACCCCGGCGTCCGGTGCGTGTTCGGCGAGATACCGGGTCGCCGCCGCGACCTCCCGGAAGTCGTCGACCGCGACGTCGACGTCTGTGTAGTCCTCGCCGGTCCCGGCCGGGACGTACAGCGACGCGGCGATGGCGGGAACGTCGAAGAAGGCGGCCTCGACGGCGGCCGAGACGGTGCCGGAGCGGCCGAGGACGTACGCGCCGAGGTTCGCGCCCTTGTTACAGCCGGCGACGACCATGTCGACGTCCGGGCACAGCGACTCGAGGCCGGCGACGGTGCAGTCGGCCGGCGTCCCGTCGATGGCGTAGCCGAGTTCGTGTTCGTGGACCGTGACCGACGTCGACAGCGACCGGCCGACCGCCGACCGGTCCTCGGCGGGCGCCACGGCGACGACCTCGCCGAGTTCGGAGAGCGCGTCGTACAGCGCGCGGAAGCCGGGCGTGCCGATGCCGTCGTCGTTCGTCAGGAGAAACCGCTGCTCGCCGCTCGAACTCATGTCGAACCGGTCCGGCGGTGACGGGAAAAGCGCCCCGGTCAGACGACGACGTCGCCGTCGACGTCGTCCCCGTTGCCGGCGGCGTCCCGGTCGTCGCCGTCTGGGCCGCTCCCCGGCGCGCTGTCGAGCGACCGGGCGGCGTCTGCGATGCGCCACCGGAGCACGACGGCGTCCTCGACGCCGCGGATGCCGCGGTACGGGATGCGGACGCCCGCCGCGTCGTCGGGCAGCTGGCCGACGGTGTCCTCGTCGACGTCGCCGAGCGCGAGCGCCGGCGCGCCGTCTCCCTCGAGGTCGATGACGACGTCGACGACGCGGCCGACGCGGTACCCGTCCGCGGTGAACACCGTCTTGTCCGCGAGGTATGTCAACGGCGTCTCGGGGCCGACGGGCATGACAGCCGAACGGTTCGCGTCACGTCACTTAAACTCTTCCCGGAGCCGGGAGTGTCGCCGACGGTGCCGCGGACGCGACTGACCCGGGAGCCGCGCACCGCAAGACCCACGGTCCGGGGTCGACACAGCCGGAGTATGGGCCTCGGAAGCACGGCGAAGAAGATTCAGACGGTGGCGGACGTCGCCGAGAAGGTGTACACGAAGGTGAACGAGATTCGCGACCGGGTGGAGCAGCTGCAGTCGTCGGTGCAGACGACCGAGGAGCGCGTCACCGCCCTCGAACGGGAGTTCGCGGAGCAGCGCGCGCTCCTCGAAGCCGTCGCGGAGGCGCAGGACGTCGACGTCGACGAGGCGGTCGCGGCGGCCGACCCCGGCGCCGTGGAAGACGCCGCGGCCGGCGACGATTCTTCCGACGCCGGCGACGTCGACGACTCTGACGCCTGAGACGCCGCCGAGTTCGGGGCGGGCCGCGCCGCCCGGATAGAAAAGTACGTAACCGGGGGCAATCTTTGCCTCCGTATGACCACGCACCGCGAGCCGCTCGACTCCGTTCTGGAGACGGTCGGCGAGACGCCGCTCGTCCGGGTGCACGCCGCCCCGGAGGAGGTCCCGGTGTACGCGAAACTGGAGTCGTTCAACCCCGGCGCGTCCGTCAAGGACCGCATCGGCAAGCACATGCTGGCGTCGATGCTCGACGACGGCACCCTCCCGCCCGGCGGCACCGTCGTCGAGCCGACCGCCGGCAACACCGGAATCGGGTTCGCGGTCGCCGCCGGCCAGCTCGGCGTCGACGCGGTGTTCGTCGTCCCGGAGCGGTTCAGCGTCGAAAAGCAGCAGCTCATGCGCGCGCTCGGCGCCGACGTCATCAACACGCCGAGCGAGGACGGCATGGGCGGCGCCGTCGAACGCGCCCACGAACTCGCCGCCGAACTCGACGACGCGGTCGTCCCCCAGCAGTTCGCGAACCCGCTGAACGCCGAGGCGCACTACGAAACCACCGCCCCGGAGGTGTTCGACGCGCTCGACGGCGGGGTCGGCGCCGTCGTCGCCGGCTGCGGCACCGGCGGGACGCTGATGGGGATGGCCGACTACGCGCTCGAACGGAACCCAGAGACGCACGTCGTCGCGGTGCAGCCCGAAGGGTCGACGTACGGCCGGCTGTTCGGCGAAGACCCCGAGGCCGACGAGTACAAGACCGAGGGAATCGGCACCCACGATGTCGCCACCAACGAGCTGTTCGACCCCGAGAAGGTGGACGACCTCAAGACGATTGCCGACGAGGACACCCACGCCGAGATGGCGCGGCTCGCCCGTGAGGAGGGCCACCTCGCGGCGTCCAGTTCGGCAGCCAACTGCCTCGCCGCCGTCGAAGTCGCCCGGGAAATCCGCGACGGCGACGTCGACGCGCCGCACGACACCGTCGTCACGCTGTTCCCCGACTCCAGCGAGCGCTACCTCTCGAAGGGCGTCTACCGGTCGTTCGAGGAGTGGGAAGGGTAGTCGGGCGCGCGCCGCGTCTTCGCCGCTGCGTCCGCGCTGCCGCGTCTACACCGCAGCGTCCGCGCCGCCGAGCGCGTCGTTCGGGCGTGGGTCGGTTCCATACCGCATCGGCAAGGTTTACGCCGCGAGCGGTCCATGGTCGAACCGGATATGACGGACATCGAGACTTCCACCATCAGCGAGGAGGGGTTCGCGAGCACGAGTCAGGTCGGCGACTACGACCTCACCATCGACGCGACCGGTGAGACCGGGCCGGACCCGAACTCCGTGCTCGTCGCGGACTACGCATCCTGCTTCCTGCCGGCGTTCCGCGTCGGCGGCCAGCAGCGCGGTCACGACGACCTCGGCAAGATTCAGATCGACGCGGAGGCGACGCTGGACGACGACGACGACCTCGAATCCATCAGCTTCGACATCTTCGTCGAGGCCGACGTCGACGACGACACCCTCGCCGACATCGTCGAGCGCGCCGAGGGCATCTGCCACGTCCACTCCGCGCTCCGCGAGGGGCTCCACGCCGACATCACGGCGCACGCGGACGCCTTCTAAGCCGACCGCGGCACCGCCCCGATTCGACCCGACTGACCCGATTCGGGGACGCCGCTGCTCTCCACGTTTTCTCCAGAACGAGACCGGACCGAAGAGCCGCGCGTCCGCGGAGCCGTCGGCCGCGGCGCTATTCGGTGCCGCGGTAGGCTCGGTACGTCATCGCGGTGCCGTCGATGATGACGACGTCGTCGTCGGCACCGGTGACGTCGGCGTCGCCGACGGGGTCGTCCGGCTCGTCGCGGAAGACGTACGGTGAGTCGCGCTCTTCCATGGTATCGGATAGCACGGACTGCCGTATAAGTCTTTGTCAGACGTTCACACGCTGAAACGCGGACCGTGCGCTCAGCAGCACCCCGCGCCGGTCTCGTCGTCACGCCTCGCCACCGCCTCACCGCCGCCTCACCGCCGCGTCGCGCCCGCGGAGCGCCGGGCGTTCCAGATTCGTGAATACGAACGTACTTGAGAGGGACGGCCCGATAGCCCGGTATTGTGACGGCGACGCAGCTGACGCTGATCCAGATCGACAACTACGGCCCGTGGACCGTGACGCCGGAGCCGCGCCGGGAGATGGACCTCCAGACCATGCAGTCGCGGCTGTTCGCCGACCTGGCGCAGTTCGTCGGGTCGCGCGACGGCTACGTGTTCTTCACGCGGTTCGACAACATGGTCGCGGTGACGAACGGGCTCGACCGGACGGACCACGAACTCCTCCAGGAGTCCATCGGGAACCGCTACCCGGTGACCGTGAGCCTCGGCATCGGCGTCGACGACGACCCGGCGGAGGCGCTCGAAGCCGCGACCGAGCGCGTGCAGGCCGCCGGCTCTGCACAGTCACCCGAACGCACCGAGGCGCTCGCCGGCGAGTTCGTCGCCGAGCCCGCCGACGCCGACGTCCACATCGCGCACTTCGACGTCAACGACGCGACGACGAAGTACACCGACCGGCTGAACGAGTTCGACTCGTTCATCCGCATCGAGCAGGCGTACGCGTCGCTGATGCGGTACATGCGGGAGGCGCACGGCGCGCTCTCCTTTTTCGTCGGCGGCGACAACGTCATCGCGGTCTGCCCGGACCTCGACGGCGACGACTACCGCGCCGCCATCGACCACGTCGCGACCGAGGTCGGCGTCGACCTGAAGGTCGGCGTCGGCGCCGCTGCGACGCCGCAGGAAGCCGGAATCGACGCCAAACACGCCCTCGAAGACTGCCGGTACGAGGGGACGCTCGTCGAGTTCGCCTGACCGACCCCGGAAGCCGCCGGGACGGAGCGAACCGCCGAAGGGTTCTTTCCGCGCTGCCAATAGATTATTTCACCGGCAAGTCCTGGGAATAGTCTTATGGTGTCGGCGGGAGTCGGCTCCGACGAGATGCCGGGCGAGACCGTGTTCGTCTGTACGGACGACGACTGCACCGCCGGGCCCTGGGAGGGCTCCCACGACGCGATGGCGCACTGCGCCGAACACCGCGGGCACGCCTACACGGGCGTCCCGCGCGCCGACGTCGACGCCGACGTCATCCCCGAGACGCCGACCGAGGCTCGCGACAACCGGAACCTCCACCACAAGGGCGACCCGAAGGGCGCGCTCGCGGAGGACACGGACTAGTCGTCGACGCCGCTCCCTGATTCGCACGGCGGCGGCGGCGCTCCGCGGCGAAAATACTCGGAGTAGTCGGCGGCGCCCGTCCCGACGAAGCGGCTCAGTCGATGTGGCCTTCTTCGCGGAGCTGCTGGGCGGCGTCGCTCTCGTAGCGCCACTCGACGTCCGCCTTCTCGTCCTGCCAGTCCCACGGTTCGATGATGACGACGTCGTCCTCGCGAATCCACGTTCGGAACCGCATCCGCCCCGGGATTCGGCCCATTCGCTCCTTCCCGTCCTCGCACCGAAGCCGTACGCGGCCGCCACCGAGCATGTCGGTGACGACCGCGAACATCTGGTCGTCGTCGGGCATTCGAAGCGCCCGACGTCCTGATTCGTTGCTCATGCCTTACGTAGGGTGAGCAGCGTCTTAAGTAGCCGGGTTCCACGTGGTACCAGACACCACGGTCTGTGGCGACCGAACCGCGGCGACCGAACCGCGACGGCGACTCCCCGCCGGGCCGCTTGCAGGGTCGGCGGTCGGAACTGCGGCCGGTCGGATTCGCCGCGGGATTGATTAGGACTGAACCGTAGGCGGTCGTATGGACCTCGACACCGACGAACTCCTGTCGTCGCTGACGCCGCGCGAGGAGAACTCGGCCATCAAGTCGTTCCAGAACACCGTCGCCGTCGCCTGCCCGGCCTGCGGCGAGCCGTTCGACGACCTCGTCGTCTGCAAGCAGAACCCGACCAGCCTCGACCTGTCGAAACAGCTCGACCTCTGCGTCGGCGTCGAGGAGGAACAGGCGTTCATCTTCACGCACGCCTGAGTCGGCCAGTTCACTTTTTGTACGACGGCGCGGAGTTCCGACGATGCCAGAAGCGAAGCCTGCGGACGGGCCCTGCCCGGAGTGCGGGTCGACGGCCACGTACGAGCGTCCGGACGGGACGTTCCTCTGCCGGGACTGCGGCTTCGAGTCGCTCGTCGTCGACGCCGTCCGCGACCGGCGGGAGTAGCGTCGAACGCGGAGCAGCCGCGACGCCACCCGAGCGGTCACCGGGCCGCGAGACCGCCGCTCCCCAGTACGACTATGTCGCCGGTCGATGGGAGCAAACCCATGCTCACACGACTGCTCGACGGAGGCGACGTCGCCTCGCCGTCGGGCGCGTACATCGCCGAGGCGGTCTACGGAGCGAACGACGGCATCGTCACGACGTTCGCGGTGGTCGCCGGCGTCGCCGGCGCCGCGCTCGACCCCGGCATCGTCGTCGTGCTCGGCGTCGCGAACCTGCTCGCCGACGGCTTCTCGATGGGGATGAGTAACTACCTCAGCCGTCGCTCGGACCTCGCCTACCAGGCCGCCGTCGGCGCCGCCGGCACGGACGGGAAGACGCCGACCCGCACGGCCGCCGTGACGTTCCTCGCGTTCGTCGCCGCCGGCTGGACGCCGCTGGTCCCGTACCTGCTCTCGCTCCGGCCGCTGTTCGAACTCTCCGTGCTCACCACGGCCGCGGTGTTCTTTCTCGTCGGCGCCAGCCGGACGTTCGTCACGCGCCGAAGCTGGTACCGGAGCGGCGCCGAGATGCTCGGAATCGGGCTGCTCGCCGCGTCCGTCGCGTACGCGGCGGGCGCGGCGCTGAGCGGCGTCGCGTGACGATGCCGCCCAGACAGTCCGTCTCGCTGCTCGCCGCGGTCGCCGCGACCGGCGCGGTCCTCGCCGCGCCGCTGAACGGCCTCTCGCCGGCCGTGCCGACGCTGCTCGCCGCCGACTGCCTCGACTGGGACGACGTCCGCGAAATCGACTGGGGGACGCTCCTCCTGCTCGGCGGCGGCCTCGCGCTCGCGGACGGCTTCGGCGCGACGGACGCGACGCGGTGGCTCGCAGACGCCACGTTCGGCACGCTCGTCGGCGCCCCAATCCTGCTCGTCACGCTCGCCGTCGTCGCCGTGACGGTGCTACTCAGCGAACTCGCCTCGAACACGGCCGTCGTCGCCATCTTCGCACCCGTGCTCATCACCATCGGCCCGCGGTACGCCGACGTCCTCGGCACGTCAGCCGCCACCGCAGCCGCCTTCATCGCACTCACTGGCGCCGTCGCCGCCAGCTACGGGTTCGCGCTCCCCGTCGCCACGCCGCCGAACGCCATCGCCTTCGGAACCGGAAGCATCGGCCGCGAACACATGCTCCGAGCCGGCGTCCGACTCGACGCCATCATGGTCGTCGTCTCCACGGCGCTGATGCTGCTCACAGTCCGGTACACCTGGGTGTTGCTGCTCTGAACACGTCCACGAGGGTTTGTTTCTGAAAAGTACCTCTCGGGAATGATACGAAACGGCTAAGATGTGGATGGGGTCGGAGGGATACCGATTTCTCCCGGATTCCGCACCCTGCTGTACGACACGCCTTTCTGTTGCTTCTGACAGGTCATGATTCGTCCTCCGTGTTGATATCGAGATCCTCGGTGTATTGCTCCCGGCGCCGCATTTTCCGCTCGTCAGCGGCTTTATCGTAGAACCGGGCGATCACTTCCGGCGACGCGTTCACGCGTTCAGCGACGTGCTCCAGCGGGATCCCGCGATTCAGCTGCCACGTGATCGACCCGGACCGGATCTGGTGCGGTGACCGGCTCGACGGACACTTGCTCGCGTGGTTCCGCTTCCGGAACTGGCACGTCTCCCGCTGTTCGCCGTGCGGACACGCCATGTAGGCACACGGCTGCGTCGCGAGGTAGCTCCACGCGCGAAGCGTGGACTCGCTCGGACGGCCCTGGTGGCCGCACAGCAACGGTTCGCGGCCATGGTCGTCGCGTTTATCCGACCGGTCACGGGCGATGTAGTACTGCAGCACCTCCGCGACCTCTTTCGAGATTCGGACGACGCGTTCGCCCTTCGTCTTGTTCTTCAGCGGCGTCTCTGACTCTGGCCGATGCCGGAAGCGAAGGACGCCGCCGGAGACAGCTCCGTCGTCATTGATGACGTCGTAGTCTTGGAGATCGAGCGCGAGCAACCCGCCCATGCGGGCGCCCGTGTTCCAAGAAAGTTCGAGGAACGTGTGGTGCGCGTCGGCGTAGTCACCGGGTGAGTCCCGGTAAAACTCCAGGAGGTTGGTGGCGGTCTGTTCGTCGAGGAGCGTGTCGCTGGTTTCCTCGGCGGTGTCGAGGCTCGGGATGTCGACGCTTTCAACCAGCTGTTCGTCGACGGCGCCGATGCCGACGAGGTAGTCGACGAGCTGGTTGATCGCGACCATCATGCCTTTCAGCGTGGTGGGGGCGACGCCTTCGTTCGCTCGCGCGGCGCGCGCCCGGTCGATGGCCATGCCGCTGAGATCGCCGACGGTTTTGATGCCGTTCTCCTCACACCAGTTCACGAACCACCGGAGCCGGTCGCGGTAGTCCTTCACGGTTTTCTCCGTTACGTCGACCGATTTCGACTCGAGGAACAGCTCAGTCGCTCGGTGAACCGTCAGGTCTGACGGGTCGTCCGGCATGTCCCCGAACCCGCCGCCTGTCATCGGTCACCTCCGGCGGTGGCGTCGATGGCGTCTCGGAGTGCGTCACGCGCGGTGTCCCAGTCGTCGCCGAGTTTGTCGCCGACGCCGCTGCGGATGCGGCGGAGTTCGGCGGCGTCGACGGCGTCGGGGCGCTCGGTGGCGATGCGGCAGGTTTCGATGATGGTGTCGGGGTCGTGGCTGCCGCGGGTGCGGTGGACGCGGTGGGTGACCAAGGCGGCTTCGGGGTCGTCGACGCCGGTCCCGAACAGGTCGCGGAACTTCGCGGTGGCGCGGAGATGCTCGGTGAGCCCGGTGCCGGCGGGCTCGTAGCGGTTCATGCACGTCGGGCAGGCGGGGATGCAGCCGGTGTTGTCGCCGGCGACGCGGGCGACGCCGGCCGGAATGGCCGCGCCGCACGTCCGGCACTGGGTGGTCGGCGCGGCGGCGTCCCGCCAGTCCGCCGCGGACACGTCGGCGCCGCGGTACTTCGCCGCCGTGTCTTCGGCGGTGTTCTGGGCCTCTTGGACGTCGTCGTGTGTGGTGTCGGTGCTCATAGCGCCCTCCCTGTTTTCGCGTCGACTGCTGCGCGGTACTCGGTCTGGCAGACTTGGCAGTAGATGGTGCCGTCGTTCCGATGCCGGATGCTGCAGTGGCCGTCCGGGCACCGTGTCCGCCACGGCTCCGCCGCCGGCGTCACCGCCGGTCACCTCCGGCGGCGGTGGTGAACCCGGAGCCGTCTGCCGAGAAGTACGTGAAGTCGGCGGCGAGCAGCTGCGCGGCGCTCCGCGCGTGGTACCGGACGTCGACCGGGTCGTCGGCGTCGGCGGCCGCGTCGAGTTCGGCGGCGGCGCTGTGGTCGTCGCTGACCGGCAGCTGGCTGCGCGCGGTCTGGATGGCGTCGCCGACGTCCTGCCCGGCTTTACTGCGGTTGATGATGTCGGCGAGACTCATGCCGACGGCGATCATCTGCGCGCGCTCGTCACGCTGCATCGTCCACCTCCTGGTAGCGGCGGCGGGTCTCTTCGGACTGTTCGAGGTCGCGCCGGTAGTCCTCGGGCAGGTCCGTCACGCCTCGTCACCTCCGTCGTCGGTTTGGACCGTCACCCACGGCTGCATGATCCAGAGCAAATTGAGCACGATCCACAGGAGGCTACCGATACACAGACCGACTATGGTGAGGAAGATGCCGGAGGCCACCAGAGCGAGAAGCTCGGGGTAACCGGCGGCGATGAAATCCCCGTACACGTCGATGGCCGGGGCGGTGACTACTGCTGCGTCGAGGTAGCCGGCAGCGAGCACCGCGGCACCGGCGACGCCGATCTTTGCGAGGTCGCGAAGAACTTTGCGCCAGCGGACCGTGACGCGGTAGCCGGCGACGTTCATCGCTGCCCCTCCGTGATCCTCTTGACAGGTTTCTTCGGACTGTTTGAACCGTTCGCGGTCGTCGTCGGGGAGTGAAGTCATCGCCGACCTCCGTTGTAGGCGCGTTTGAGCGGTTCACGGCCGAGGAAGTCACACAGCGGGCAGGTTGAACCGGTGTAGTAGTGGTGCCCGAACCGGCACGTTCTCACCGCGCTCATCGCTGCCCCTCCGTGATGGCGTCGGCGCGGCTGCGGTTCGACCGGAGTGCGGCCCGGATCTCTCCACGCGTGTAGATGGCGTCACAGGCGTCGACGAGGCAGGTGTAGCCGTCGACGCCGCGCGGGTTTCGGAACGGCCGGTGGCCGCACGGCAGCCAGTCCGCGTCGGCGATGGCGTCATCGATGGCGTCGCGGACGCCGTCGCCGAGCCGCCACGTCGCGCCGTCCCCGGCTGTGTCGGAGGCAGCCGCGACTTTTTCCGTAAGGCCGCGGCGGCAGAGCCGCTGGAACTCGGCTTCCGGGATCGACAGTTCGTCCGCCTGGAACGTGTCGTCGGCGTCGACGCCGAGTTCGGCGAGCCACTCCAGGTTCGACCGGATCCACGACCAGTCCCCGGCGCCGAGCACGCTGCACTGTTTCCGACGCACAGCCTCACTCACGGGCGACCACCTGCCATACCAGCAGTCCGAGGTAGCACGTGGCCACGCCGAGCAGGACGCCGCCGAATAACGCCTCGTTCGTCTCGAGGCGCTGGGCGCGCTGCCGGTAGTGTTCGGCCGCGTTGACCTTGGATAGGTCAGTTCTCACTGCTCATCACCTCCGTCGCCGGGAGTCGATACAAGCCACCGGGCAGCCCGAGGGGTTCCGCGTGCGAGGAGGTAGGCTCCTGCCGCGATGAGGAACACGGGGCTGAGCAGGCTTACGACGGCGACGTGAAGCAGGTAGACGGCGCCGGGTTCCCAGCTCCGCCGCCGGAACCACCACGTGCCCCGAAGCCCGGTTATCCCCATCCCGGCCATAAACAGCCACAGCCAGAGCCCCAGAAACGCGGACACGGGCGTGTAAAGCGACGCCATTTCTGCTGCCGGTGCCGTCACGTCTCGTCACCTCCGTCCTCGGCGTCGCCGTCGTCGCCGCTGATTTCGGCGCCGAACTGGTGTTCGAGGCTGCAGATCGGGCAGCGTCCGCCGCCGCGCGTCTCCTGCCCACAGTCGATACACTCCGTCATGCTTCGCCCCCCGGAAACTCTTGGTCGAGCCCCCAGGTCCACAGGACGCTGAGCGCGGCGCCAAACAGGCCGATGCCGACAAGCAGCACGTTCGTCGTGGGCGCGTTGAGCACGATGAGGGAGCCGACTGCGGCGATGAGGATGGCGAGCGTGACCCCGAAGAAGTTCGTCATTCGATGGTCACCTCGTCGGGCGTGTGGGTCCAGCTGGACGCGGCGGCGGCCTCCCGGAGGAACGCGTTGACGGTGTCGGCGTTGACGCCGTCGATGAACCGCCAGTCGATGTCGCTGAGCAGGTCGACGGCTTCGCCGAGCTGCGCCGCCTGCATCGTCTCGGCGTGCTCCCGGCAGTAGTTGTCCTCGTCGCCGGTGTCAGTGACCGCGGGCCGTGGCTCCGTGTCCACGCGGCCGGTCTCCGCGGCGAACACGCACACCGCGCAGAGTTTAGATGCGTCGCCGTCCGCCGCGCTCACGCCGACTCACCTCCGACGTCGTCGGGTGTGTGGTCCCAGCAGCGAGCGCAGCGGTGCGCGTAGCCCGGTGGGTACACGTCCGGGTCTTTCTCCATGACGGTCTGGACGTCCGGGCGCGTGATGGTGACGCAGTCACGGCGGCTGTGTAGCGTGGTGCCGGCGCCGTTCGCTTTCGTGACGTACACCGTATCGGGGTCGGAGGCGGTGCTCACGCCGACTCACCTCCGACATCGTCCGGGTCGGCCGCGGCGAGCCGTGCTGCCATGCCGTCGCCGCCGAGGATGCCGCCGTCGGGGCGGCGGGTTGGCCGCCAGTCTGGCTCGTCGAAGTAGGTGCCGCAGCCCCGGCAGCCGTATCGGCCGTCCGCGAGCTCGTAGGTGTCGCCGCTGCCGCAGTCCGGGCAGGCGGCTGTCGTCGCGCCGTGACCGCTATCGTTTTCCGATTTCGGGTTGTTACGTTTCATTGTCGTTGGTTTAGCGACCCCACGAGGCGTCGACCCGGCTTGGTCCCGGGGCGGCGCCGTTTTCGTGGGCGCCGAACTCCGCCGCGTAGCGTCGCATGTCTCTGTCATTAGGCCGGTCCTACTTAGTTGTTCTGCAGAAACGGTATTCTGGAACAACAGATACCAACCGTCCGATACTTGGTGCGTGGAAAGAATTATCGGGTACTCATGCCGGGGCCAGAGCCGAAGGTGTCTGATGAGCGGATCTGTAGACTCATCGCTCTGGCACCAGATCCGTTCGTAGTGGTCCGAGACCTCAACGAGCAGCTGGGCATGACTCCTCAGGGCACGCGCAAGCGGCTGGAATCTCTTGTTGACAAGGGCTACCTCACGAGCCGCAAGGTCGGTGGGTCCGCGAAGGTATACTGGCTGACCGACGAGGGCAAGGAGCTTGCGTCGACCGCGGCCTCTGGGGATTATTCTGCCCAGTAGACGACGGCGGCTCCTCCGACTTTCCGCCGCTGCAAAGTTCCTTCTTCGGCGAGTTTCCTGAGTCGGCTGTTGACTGCCTGCCGGCTGATGGGCACGGCTGAGGCGATGTCGCCGGGTGTCCGAAACGGTTCTTCGGTGTTCTGGAACAACTCGACGATCTCTGAATCGGCTACTCGTTGCTTCCCTGTGTCGGTATTGCTGGCCATGATGGTAACTACTGTTTCTCCGCAACAAAGGATTTATGGTGGTGGCGCGAGAGGTGTTAGTTGAGAACACCCGTCGCTGTCTGGCGGATTCGCGGAGAATCTGCCCGCCTGCTGGTACAGGCGGGCGGCGGGTGGTCTCGGAACCCAGACTACCCATGTCAACGAATACGCTGCCGACGCAAGAACGTACCGACGACGAACCGACGTGGCGCGGGCCGTTCCCCGAATACGACCGGTTCGGCGAGCCGACCGGCTGCCGGTTCGTCGAGTGCCGGGGCTGCGGCTGCGAGGTCATCGCCGGCCACGAACAGGACGCGACGCACCGCGACGGGTGTCCGCTATGAACGCTCGCGTGTATGGCGCGACGTGCGCGCTGTGCGGCTCCGTGATGATCCGCGGCCCGGCCGACGCGGACGTCTGCGCCGGCTGCCAGAGCGGCCTGCGGCGCGCTGAGCGATGAGGTGCCGCGCGCGGCAGGAACGCGCCGCCCACAACCTCGCCGCGGCGCTCGCGACACTCCCGGCGGTCGCCGCCGTCGACACGCTCGGCCCCAACACCGGGCCGCGGCCCGGCTGGACCGTCGAAGCGACGCTGTCTCGGCCGTCCGTCCCGCCGGCGGTAACGCGGTGTCTCGCCATTGAGAACGCGTCGCTGGTGGACGCGTCGCCGAAAGCCGGGACGCATATCCGGATCGTCGCGACCGTCTGAGGTCACGGGTGCCGCGGCGCGTCCCTGGGGACGGCGCCGTGGCGCTTGTCCACGACGTCGTCGAAGTCCAGGTGCTCGCCGCAGGTCGGACAGTGGACCCACTCGCGGCGGCGACGCAGCCCGACGTGGCCCTCCGGACACCGGAACCACGCCGGCAGCTTCGCGCCGACCTGGTAGGCGTGCGGCGGCCGATTCGGGTCATCCATATCACCGACGGACCCCGAGTCTGCGCAGGAGGTCGTCCGCCCACCACGGGACGTCGTCGCGGCCGATTGGCTCCGGCGTCGGGTCCTCGACGCCGTCGACGCCGACCGTCACCGCCTCGGCGCGCCGTGGGGAGAGCTCGACGATGCGGTCGAAGCGCTCGGCGTCCCTGATTTCGACGTCGACCGGCTCGGGCTCGTCGGCGTCGCGGCTCGTCACGATCTCGAACTGGGTGTGCTGGCGTGCTGCCATATCCGCGTGGAGGTGCGGTTCCCGGTTTAAACTGAGCCGGACGTGGACTGAAAGTGAAACTAATTCGGCGGCAGGAACCGCGACGCTCCACCGTTCAGGCTGCCGCAGAGTGGAAGAAGCGTCTGACGCTTGTTGGCGGAAGTGAACGACCGGTGTACGTGACGCCTAGTTTAAAGTACTGCTGAACTGGACAGTCACGGGAACGGAAAGGCGGGCGCCGGAGTTAGGGGACTCACAGCCCGCGTCACCGTAGACGACGCGGACACACAAAAATCCGGCCGGGTGCCCGCCGCCGTCACCACGGCCATGACCGACAAAACCGAACTACAGCGACGAATCCTGATCGCAGCGTACAACAACCCGAACCTGTCCGCAGGCAGAGATCGCGTGAGCGGTTCTGCTCGCCGGACCTGCCTTCCTGCACTACCTGCTGAACAGCGGGCTGATCTAACATGACGGACCGGACTGCGACGCGGCGCGGGTTCTTAGCCGCAGTTTCCGCCGCAGGGCTCGCCGGCTGCACCGGTGTCCAAGACGCGATCGGCTCGAAATCAACTACCGGGCCAGAGACGGCGTCGATGGAGCAGACGTTCTCCGGCGCGAACTTCGACAAAATCACGTTCGTAAACCAGGGGAGCGGACTGGAGGTGACGCTGACTGAAGACCATCGGTTGGATGCGTTCGGGTTAGCGCACGAAAGTCAGCCAGACTCTGAAAGCTGGATTGCGAACTGGAGCGCGCCGAAGTTCTCTGGCCCGAAAACCGTGCCGTTCTTCGAGGTGCTGCGCTCCGAAGGCGTCGAATATCCCACCCGAACGTTCCTTCTTATCGGGTTCAAGGGCTTTTCTGGCTCTGTTTTTCACGTCGAACAGCGCGTCGGCACTGTCTCATTCACTGTCCCGAAGTCCATCGCGCCGCCGGAGCTGTTCGCTGGGCTCTCCGCGACATCGACAACGACACCGGAACAGTAGCGCAGCTGTCCCATCTTACCGCCCAACCCAAAATCAGCCACGAAGATTTATGATTCAGACGGGGTGAACAAAGGGTAATGAGCGGGTGTAGCGTCTGTGGAACTGGCTCCGTTCTGAGCTACACTTGCAACTACTGCGGGGAGACGTTCTGTTCTGAACACCGGCTCCCCGAATCCCACGGCTGTGACGGGTCTCGAACCCGCAGTATCCGGAGCCGAGTTACCGCGGCAGCACCGAACCGCAGCACCATCCGGGCAGCGCTCGTCGCCGCTGTACTGCTCGCAGGCGCGGTGTGGCTGGTTCAGTTCGGTGGCCTTCACACGGTCACGTCCGCGGCGGACGCCGCTGTCTCAACACCCGATAATCCGTGGGGGCAACGCCCGGTCTACGTCTACGTCGCCGCTCCGAACGGGTCGGCCGCGGAGCAGATCGCGGCGGCAGAACTGGGTCACTGGGAGGAACACGCCAGCCGCTACGCGGACGCGAACGTGACGTTCGCGCGAACACAGGCCCGAGACGGCGCCGCGCTCGTCATCGAGTTCAAACCAGATGTTGTCTGCGACGGGTCTGGAAGCGCCGTCGGGTGCGCCGAAACCACGACGGCAGAAGGCAGCGACTTGGTGCTGGATGCGACAGTGGCTGTCGAAACCGGGATGCGTCGACGCGACGCGCGGCTGGTGCTTCGGCACGAGCTCGGGCACGTGTTCGGTCTCAGCCACAATGACGCAGACCAGTTCCCGTGGATGAGCGCCGAAATAGAAACCGGGTGACCCTCAGCGAACCGTGTCGGGCACGCCGAGTCAGTAGCTGGCGACGGTGCGCCAGGTCCCGGTGGTTTTCTGCGTTTTCAGGACGTCGCCGCGTTTCTTCGCGCGCGTCCGAGCAGCGTCAACTGCGGCGGACTTCAGCCGGTGTCGGCTCACAGTCGAGTTGTTGACCTGGACGATCCAGTCGCCGGTTCTGCTGCCTGATTTCGGGTCGGATTGGACTTTCACTACCATGGCTTGAAAGGGGGCACGGGTAGGGGCGCCCCGAAGCGCGTGCGCGGACTCGAACCGCGTCGCCGGCCTGTCACGCGCGCTCCGCCGCGATGTCCGCCGCCACTCGCCGCGCCGCGATACCGACAAGCCACGCGCCGCCGCCGGCGGCCGCGACGTCGACGACGTACGGCGCCGCGACCGCCGCCTGCACCATCCCGATGAGCAGCATCGCCGCAACCACCGTACACAGGTTCGCGGCGGCGGCCGCGGCGGCGTCGCGGCTCGGCGGGCCACGCCGCCAGATGGTGACGGCGACCGCCGCGACCAGCAGCATCGCGGCGGTGCTGAGCAGCAGCGGCAGCCACGACGGCGGCTGATACAGCACGGCGGCGAGCCACGCCGGGCCCTCCCGGACGATGATCGGGCGGTGACCGGCGGTGACGCCGATCACGGAGCCGTTCGGCGTGACGGGCCCTGGGGGCGGTGGTGTCGGGGTCATTGGATGATGGAGGCGAACGCGCGGTATGCGAGGACGCCGACGCCGAACAGCAGCACGGCGAACAGCCACTGCGGGACGAACCCGAAGGCGACGACGCCGGCGGCGACCGCGACGAGCAGGACACCGGCGGCGACCGACCCCATGCCGGAGCCGATCACGGCTGAGACGCCGCCGCCGAGCAGCATGAACCCGAACAGGATCGGGCCGGTCGGGCCGCCCCCGCCGGCGATGCTGCCGCCGCCGCCGACCACGACCGACCCGACGCGCAGCAGCAGGTCGATGATGTTCGGCAGCGACGCCTGCCCCATGCCGTCCATCCAGGTGCTGTTCGTCGGCGGCGGCGACGACCCGTTATAGTACGGCGCGAGCGTCGTGGTCTGCGCCGCCGCTTCACCGGCCGCCGCCACGGCAGCGACGGCCGCAGTGATCCATGCTCCGAGCCAAACCGCTGTTCTGTGTGCCTGGGTCATGCTGAACTCCTCACGACTCTGATCGTGCTAAGGTAGAACGACGCCGTCATCGGGCCGCCGAGCAGCACCACGACTTTCGGCGGCGCGTTCACGGCGAGCAGCACCGTGATCGGCCAGTTCAGCCACGTGAGCAGCCCGGTGACGAGGTTCCAGATCAGGACGAGCGGCCCGCCGAACGACGCAATCACGTTTTTGATGGTGTTCCCGACGCCGCTGACTTCCTGTGCGGGCTGCTCGCCGGGCGACAGCTGCCCGTCGTCCTCCTGGATGAAGAACTGGTTCACGCCGCTCTGGCCGTACGCGACGGCGCCGCCAGCCCACATGACGGCGCCGATGATCAGGTAGGCGAGAATGATGTTCGTGAACCGCATCTACACCACCCCTCTGCGGAGCGCCGCGAACCCAATCCAGGCGACGCCGGTGACGGTGACGAGGCCGTAGCCAACCCAGCCGATCACGCTGAACGCGGCGAGCAGCAGCACCGCGACGCCCGCAGTCAACTCGGACGTCGTATCGGTCGCGACCGCGACGACGACGGTCGTCAGCACCGTGAACAGCAGCGCGAATGCGCGTGACGCGGCCTCGACGTCGCCGGCCGGAAGCAACGCGCTCGGCGCGGAGTCAAGCAGCCCGACGAGCGAGTAGCCGAAGTCGTCGAACTGCGGCTGGAGCTGCACCGTCCAGGTCTCTGACGCGGTGATGCCGCCGACCGTGTACGTCGTTTCAAGGTGAAGCTGGCCGCGTAGCCCGGTGAGGTTCAGCGTCGTGGTCGCACGGCCGGTCGTCGACCGGGTCGGGCTGGTCCACAGCGTCGTGTTCGACCCGGTCGGCGGGTCGTGGACGACCGTCACGGACCACGAGTCCAGGTTTTCGGTGCCGTTCGACACTGCGGCGCCGACGGTCGAGCTGTTCGCGGCCGGGATGACGCCGGTACCGGGGATCCAGATGACCGACGGCGCGACGCCGCCGATGTCGACGTTGCCGAGCGGCGACACCGAAATCGTCTGTTCTCCGCCGGCAAGCGGCGTGTACGTCCCGACTGGTCGGCGCTCACCGGTGTCGGTGTTGAGCAGCACGAGTCGGTGCCGGGCGCCGGTTTTCAGCGTCGCCGGGAACTGCCCGGTGGCGCCGAACTCGTCGCCCAACACGGTCCGGTACGTCCCGTTGATGCCGCGCTGCACCAACAGGACCGTCGAACGCTGCGGATAGTCCCCGGTGTAATCCTGCAGCGTGAACAGCACCGGCGTTGATGACGCCGAACTCGGCAGCAGATACAGGTTCTGCTGCTGCGTCAGCGACGTCACGTAGATTCGGCGGTCGACGAACCCGGGTGCTTCGGCGGCGACGATGAACGGCTCGTCGACCGGCAGCCCGGTCATGTTCATGACGCCGTCGGGGACTGTCCGGTTCACGATCAGCGCCGGCCCGGAGCCGTTTTCGAAGTACAGGTTTACGGTGACGGTGGTGTTCGTCAGCAGCTGCTGGGGCGCTGACTCGTTGTACAGCCGGAGTTCGGCGGGTGCGGCGAACGTGAACGTCGCGGAGGTAGTCGTTGCTCCGTACTGGTCCTCGACGGTGACGTACCAGGAGTGCGAGCCGCCGGTGAGGTTGCTCCACGTCGTTGTCGCGGTGCCGTTGCTGGACAGCGTGTCGGTGCCGATGACCGAGTCGTCAGCCGCGTCGTAGAACGTCACCGTCACCTGGTCGCCTTGCGCGGATCCGAACTCGGGGTCGGAAACGTCGATGCTGAGCTGCGGGTCGGTCGTGCTGATTGTCGCCCCGCCGCTCGGCGACGCTGACGCACCAGCCACCGCCGGGGCACTGTTATTAAAGAGGATTCGTTCGTCGCGGAGCGCGAATGCGGCGTCGGGCGCCGTCCGCGACACTTCGACGCGGACGCGCCACGTTGACGACGCGACCGACGGCAGCGACAACGTCACGTTCCCGGCGCTGGTGACGGTCGTCGAGTTCGCTGCGGTCCAGCTGCCGCCGGAGTCGTACTCGACGGTGATGTCGGCGGAGGCGTTGTGCAGCGTCCCGATGTCGATCGCTGCCTGCCGTGCCCCGGACACCTGGTGCGATTCGCCGACGTAGGTCGCCGTCGTCGGCGCAACTGTCCGGACGTAGTCGAACTGGTTGGTTTCCAGGCGGCTTGTGACGCCGACGGCGCCGGCGTCGAACGTGCTGTCGTCGGCTGTCAGCGTCGTGGTGACGGCTCCTGTCGCCGTGTTTGTGACTGTGACGTTGATGTCGCCGTCGCTCTGCCACTTCACGCCGATGTCGAACCAGACGCCGCCGGTCGGCGTCATCGACACCGAATCCAGCGCGGTGTAGGTGCCGCTGACGCTTTTCGCGAGCACGATGCTGCCGGTGCTTTGCTCCAACTCAATCCGATACCAGCTGTCGCTGCTTTGCCGCCCGAAATAGACGAAGGCGTCCTCGTCGCTGGTCGTGTTGCCGAGTCGCGCTGCGACGTGGAATGTGTCCCCGCGGCTCGGCGCGTCTGCGCTCCGGAACAGTTTTGCGCCGGACGCCCCGCCGCTGATCTCGACGGCCTTCGAGCCGTGGTATGCCGGTGACTGGACAATCGTGGCGCTGCCGGTGTCGCCGCTCCAGGCGGCGTCCAACGAGGCATCCTCGAAGTCGTCGATAACACCGGACTGCATCACGACGGAGGCGTTGTCGCCGGTGCCGTCGACGGTCAGGTTCGTCAGCGTCGCCGCGTCGAAATCCGCCGGAGCAGTGTGGACGGAGCCGGCGGTGAGCGTCCCGGCGTTGGCGCCGGCGACCTGCGCCGGGACAGCCGTGATGAGCAGCAGCGACGCCAAGACAGCGAACGTAGCGGTGCGGAGCGTGGCCGTCATGACCGCGTCCCTCCTCCGCCGACGGCGGTGATGTAAATCATGGCGAGCATCACGACGAGCAGCGCCGGCACCATCGCCTGGAACAGCAGCTGTTCTCCGGCGCTGAACTCGCCGGCGTTTTGCTTGAGGAGGGTGTAGAACACCGGGGTGAGCGCGCCGAGGCAGGCGACGCTGAACAGCGTGAACACGACGTCGGGAAGCGTGAGCCGGCCGCGGCGGTCGCGGCGCAGCATTACGCACCCCCTCCGCGGGCAGACACGCCGATGGTGATCAGCAGCGCGATGAACAGGAACGGGATGAACAGCTGCAGCACGGTCGCTGTCAGCGGGTCGGCGCTGGACGCGATCATGTTGAGGAACGTGTTGAGCGGCGGGATGAGTGCGACCAGCGCGATGAGGACGAGCACGCTGAGCAGCGCGTCGCTGATGTTGACTTGGCCGCGGCTTCGGCGCGTCATCGTGGCTCCAGCCAGGATGCCGCGGTCAGGATTGCGAGCGCGACCGGAACGAGCGTCACCAAAAACTTCGTGGTCGTGGTGAGTCCGGACGCGGCGCCGATGTACCACATCGCTGCCGGAAGCGCCGCTGTCAGCATGATGACGGTGAGCAGGGCGAACGGCGCGCGGTACGCGTTCATCCGTCACCTCCGAAGCCGACGTCGAGGCTGAACGCATCGCTGCTGTCACCTCCGTTGCCGCCGTCGTCGTTGACGCCGAGGTCGAAGCCGGCCGCGCCGCCGCTTCCCGGAGTCAGCGTGTCGGCGACGCGGTTGAACGCCGCCTGCGTCTCCGCTGAACCTGACGCTGCCGCCGCGGTCGGCAGTTCGCCGGTGAGCTTCGCGGCGCGCGGCGCGGCTTCCAGCGTCTCCTGAGACGCCGCGCGGCCTGCCGTCCCGCTTTTTGTCGCGATCGCCGTGAACGTCTCCGCGACGAACCCGGCGCCCAACACGCCATCAAGCAGACCGTCTTTCTTCCGGCTGCCCGGTGACTCATCGATCAACTGCTCCCCGGTGCGGCTCTTTTCCTGTTCCTGCTGCCGGCGCCTCTGGCTTTGATCTCGCGTTTTCACCGCCAGCTCAGACTCAGTCTGCTGTTCCTCCCGGAGCCGCTGTTTCGTTTTCGTCTTGGTTCGAGTCTCTGCCTTGGTCCGCGTCTTCATACGGAGTCGCTGCGCGGTTCGCTGCTGGGTCCGCAGCCTCGTTTTGAGAGCCTGGGTCGTATCCGCCATGGTCTCTTGCCTCCCCAGAAGCGTCTCCAGCCCCTGCATCGTGTCCGTTGCCTGCATTCCGACGGTGACACCTCCAACGACGTCCTGGGTCGCCTCGGCTGTTTTCTGAGTCTGCTTTCCCTCCTTCATCGCCGCAGCGGTGGCGGTTGTCGTCGTTGCCACACCATCCGCCGACGCCGCCTCGGTGGCTGTGGTGGTCGTTGTGGACTGGTCCGCGAACTCCGACTTCAGCTCCTCCACATCCAGCTGCATGTCCTGGTAGGCCTGCGCCTCCGACGCGGTCTCGGCGGTCTGACCTTCGGCCTCGGCGTCTGTCTGTTTCTGGACCTGCTTGGTCAGCATCAGCTGCTGCCCGTCGGTCTCGACCTGATCTGAGGACACGGCTTCGTCGATCTCCTCGTCTGTGTCGAAGATATCCGAGGCCGTCTTGACGTCGTTTCCCCCTCTCGGGGCGATGTTCCCTTGGCCGCGAGAGACCCCAGTGAACTCGTCTCGGATTTGGCTCCAGACGTCTCCGGAGTCGATGTCGATGCTGCCGACTGCGTCTCGGTACGTCCGAGCTGACCCGGTTGCTGACCGGCGGATTGAGGTGTCGGCATCTGGCGTCACCCGGGATAGTTTCCCGGCCTGTGACGCCGCTCCGAGGCCAGCTGACACGAACGTTTCCGCGGCGAAATTCCGCGGATTCCGCTTTGCGTTTCGGATGGTCTGCCCTGCGGCCCGTTTCGCGTAGTCGGCACCGACCCCGAGACGGCGGAACGTTTCGGGCCGGGAGCCACCAGCAACCGGAAGCCCTCCGACGAGGTACCCTGCGCCTTCCACGGCTTCAAGGCCGACAGCGGGCAGCTCTGCAAGCTCCCCTGCGACCGACCCGGCTGCCCCGGCGAACTCGCCCCCGATGCGGAGCGTGGCTGCGGGGCCTGTGGATGCAGACGTGACGCCGCTGTTGGCCGACCGTGCGGCACGCCGGTTCGCGGCCTCTTCCAGCGATTGGCCTTTCCCTCGGAACCAGTCTCCGATATTCGAGGTGGTGTCATCGACGAACTGTTCGACTTCGTCCGTCGCACCATCCCCGAGGCCGGCCGACCAGTCGAAGTCGTACAGTTCCCCCTGTGTCTGGGCCTGTTGCTGGCGAAGCTGGTCCTGAACGCGGTCTTGGACGGTCCCGATGTTCTCCTCTTGGTACTCGCGGGTGAGCGCCGCCTGATAGCGTCGGCCTGCCTCAGTCTCGGCGTTCACCAGCGAGTCGACGCGTGCCTGAATCCTCTGCCGGTCGTTTTGCAGCTGTCGGGACCGTGGGCCGGCGGCGAGCCTTGGCGTCCCGGTGGTGCCGAAGCTTCGGGACTGGTTCGCGCGCGCGGTGTCGTCGACGACGCCCTGCGCGGCCAGCCCCGGCGTCCCGGTCGTCCCGAATCGCCGCGTCGGCGCCGCACCGCCGCCGGTGCCGCGGGCGACGACCGCGAGGCCGCCGTCAGCCGTCCGGCGCACACCGAGATCGTCGATGTTGTACCGGCCGGTGCCGTCGCCGGCGCCCGTATCGACCAGCCCCGGGTTGTTCACTGCGAACGACCCGATGACCGCCGAGGCTTCCTGCTCGGTGAGGCCGGCGCCGCCGCGCTCCCCGTACGACACGTCACGCTGCTCGTCCCCGCCGAAGATCATGTCGCCGTTCAACTCGTCCGTCCCCGGCGGCCCACTCGGCGCGGAGCCGGACTGCTGCCCGCCGCCGCCGTCACCGCCGACGGCGCGGTTGGACAGGTCACGCGCCGTCTCGACGATCTGCTGCCGCGTCGACCCATCTCCGCCGAACAGCCGGTCCGCACGGACGTCGTTCACGTCGTCGCCGGACGACACGGTGCCGCCGTCGTCGCCGACGCTGTCGGCGGCTTCAGCAGCCGTCGGCGTGTCGGCGTCCGCGCCGGCGCCGCCCGGTGCGTCCATCGCGGGCTGGCCGGAGCCGCTGGTCTCGGAGCCGGACGTGTCGCCGCTGCCGCCGCTGCTGTCGTCTGGGGCGCCAGGAATTGAGCCGCCCGGCCCGCCGCCCGTTGACGACCCCGACCCGCCGCTGCTGTCGCCGCCATCACTGCTGTCAGGTGCGGTCGGCGTGTCGGCGTTGGCGCCGGCGCCGCCCGGTGCGTCCAGGCTGTTCTCGTCGGTGCTCGACGCCGTGCTGCTGGACGTGTCGCCGCTGCCGCCGCTGCTGTCGTCTGGGGCGCCAGGAATTGAGCCGCCCGGCCCGCCGCCCGTTGACGACCCCGACCCGCCGCTGCTGTCGCCGCCATCACTGCTGTCAGGTGCGGTCGGCGTGTCGGCGTTGGCGCCGGCGCCGCCCGGTGCGTCCAGGCTGTTCTCGTCGGTGCTCGACGCCGTGCTGCTGGACGTGTCGCCGCTGCTGCCGTCGCTGTCGTCGCTGGAGCCGCCGAGGCTCCGAATACGGTCACGGATCCCCATCAGCGGTCACCTCCGAGCAGGTCGTCGCTGTCGACGCTCAGCGGGTCGTCCGTCCCGGCGTCGGCGCCACTCTGGACGAACGACTCCATGCCGCCGTCCGGCGACCCCATGACGAGGTCCTCGACGAGCGGCGCGTCACGGTCCGGGCCGGTGACGAACCACTCGATGTCACGCGGATTGCTCAGCGGGTCCAGCACGGCGTTGACCGGCGCGCGTGCATGCGCCGACCGCTCCATGCTCTCCATCGCTCTCGCGTCCCGCTCAGCAGGGTCGTGGACGCCGTGATGCCGCTCACCTTCCGGCGCCGCGGCGCGCTGCATCTCGCCGCGGTGCCGACGCCGGTGCCGCGGCGGCCGCTGCTGGTCGACGTCCGGGTCGAGCGCGTCGCTGGCCTGCCGGGACGTGCTGCGGCGCCTCACGGCGCTAAGCGTCGCCCGGATCTTATCCAGCGTGTCACTCATTCGGCTGTCCTCCGTCCAGTTCTCACGCCGCGACCGATTTGCTCGCCGAGCTTCGCGTGCAGCTCTTCGAGCGTCTGTGCGCCCAGCATCTTGTCGCCGCCCGGGTCACGGACGACGTAGTCTCCGTCTTGCATGGTTACATCACCTGCATCAGCAGCCCGTACCCGACGATCAGCGCGATCATCGCGCCCATCAGCTTCTTCGGCGTCAGGTCGAGCCCGGACAGCAGCCCTGGCGCCGACGACTCCGCCTCCATGTTGATCAGCCGCTCAATCTGATCGGTCGGAAGTGCCGGGAGATCGCTGTCGCGCAGATTGATCGGGTCGGCGTCGCCGTCGTAGTGCATCGCGACGAACGCGCCGGTCACGGAGTCCGTGACGAGCGCCTCTCGCGGGAAGTAGTACGTCTCGCCGTTTTCGCGGTACCGCGGCACGCCGGAGCCTTCCTGACTCGGCTTCACCCAGCACGGCCGGCTCACGGTCGACCCGATCTTGATCCACTTGACGTAGCCTTTCTTCGCGAGTTTCTGCTCGCGGCTCCGGTGTCGCCACAGCCGCACCAAGTCCATGAGGCCGCCGCTGACGTCCGGCCGCTTGAAATCGACGCGGTCACCGGCGGATTCGACGATGTCGTCGACCGTCGCCGGCTCCCGGGTTCGCTGCAGGTACAGTGCGCCACCGGTGCCGACGGCGACGACGAGCAGCGCCGCCGTCCCGGCGAGCACCGGCAGCGACAACCCAACGCCCAGCATCACTCCACCTCCAGGTCGCTGCGTTCGTCACGGAGCACCTGTGCGGATGCGAGGACGTCGTCGAGGAGCCGCGCGCCTTTCGACCGGCTGCCTTCGTGCCGCATGTCCTGCAGCGACTCGAACACGGAGACGAACCGTTCGGAGACGCCGGCGTGCTCCTGCAGCGCGCGTTCCTGGGCGTCGGACAGCCCGGCGGTCTCTTCGTTGCCGAGCTGTTCCCAGATCTCGCGGCCGTATTCGGCGAACGTCTTCCCGTCGGTGTCGGCCCACTTGGAGTCGGCGCGTTCGTCGTCGCCGAGGTCGTCGAAGGCGTCGTAGTTGACGACTTCGTCGTCGTGGTTCAGGGTTTTGTGGCCGGTGGCGGCCATCCGCCGCTGGGTTTCGATGATGGCGCGTTCGCGGAGCGTCGCGCCGAACATCTGGTAGACCGCGAAGGCTTTCCGGAAGCCGCGGACCTGCTGCCAGTACAGCGATTCGTCGTAGTTTCCGAGGCCGAAGCCGGCGTCGAACAGGTCGCCGTCCGGGGACTGCAGGACGGACGCGACGACTTCGTCGCTTTCGACGCCTGGCGGCGCGGTGGACGCCGGCTCGCCGCCGTAGTGGCCGTTACTGCTCATGCGTCCCTCGCGTGGTCCATGGCGTGGATGAACAGCAGCCCGCCGGTGGTCGTGACGAGCGAGCCGAGCGTGAACTGCTGTGGGAACGTGACTTTGCGGTACTGCTGCGTGACTGTCGTTGCATTGTTGACAACTGTTGAGTTGACTGTCGTGAACTGTTTCGCGAGCGTTTCGCCGGCCTCCACCTCAAGCGACCCGAGGATCACCATGGCGCCGGCGCCGATCACGATGATCGACCCGATAGCCGCGACGCCGATGAAATCGAACGTGTAGCCGAGGAGCCACAGGCCGACGCCGAGCACCGTCAGCGCCGCAAAAACGGAGAGAAGCATCGTTTCGCCTCTCCTTACAGCTCTTTCTGCACTTTCATCCCGACTGTCCCGAGGATCAGCACCCCGACGAGCAGCGGGAGCAGGTTCAGCACCGTCGTCGTGGTGCCGCTCGTTGCCTGGTAGTCGTAGCTGACCTTCATGGTCTCGCCGTCGTTGATCAGCGTCGAGCCGTTCAGCGCCTTCACCGACCCGGCGCCTTCGTCCAGCTCGTAGTCCGTCCCGGCGGCCGCAACCTCGAACGACCCGGACGTGTCGTTGTAGCCGTAGACGGTTGCGGAGCCGGAGACGACGTTGTACCCGGTGACGTCGACGTACGACCCGACGTCGGCGGTCACGGTTTCGTTCGTGACGGTTTGCGTGCCGACGTTGCCGTTGATGGTCGTGACGAACGGGCCGAGCAGCACGACCGCTATCACGACGCCGAGCATCACGGTCAGCAGTTTGCTTGTGGATACCATTCAGGAATGGTGTGTCCGCGGGTGGTTACATCCGGTTCATCAGCGGGCTCGCCACGGCGACGAGCACGAGCAGGCCGATGAACAGCGGAATGAGGCCGACGACTGTTTTGGTGGTCCCGGTGAGGTTCGCGGACGCGATGACGTCGTTGAGGACCGGGATGGCGACGGCGACGCCCATGATCCCGGCGATGACGATGCCGAGAATGAGGCCGCTGAGGTTCGTCTGGTTGAGGTCGTACGCGGTTTTCTGCGCGCGGATCTCTTCGGTGCGGGTATCGGCGCCGAGCAGATCCGTGGTTGTGGCTGCGAGGTCGGTGAACTTGTCTGCGATGCGGTCCTTCGTCGTCGTGGTGGCTCCCGGCGACGCGCCGTCGCGGAAGCCCTCTCGTTTCACACTCATGGTCGGAGTGTCACCGGCCGGTGAGGGCGGTGATACCTCACCGTAGTGGGTCTTTGAACAAAAGTGTACGTAACAGTCACAACCTGCGTACTAATGGATGTAAGTACGCATCTATGGATGAAGATGGCTACTGACGTACAGATTTATGGGTTAGGAGCAGCTACGGCACACTATGTCACAACCTGGGCGTCAGCCGCCAGATTCCACCACCGACCACGGCCACGCCGCCGACACCGAACCATCGCTGCTCGAAGCCGACAAAACCCTGATCGCCACCGGAAACAGCGTCGCAGTCACGCTCTCCCCCAACGAACGCGAAATCAACGGCGGTCTCGTCGCCGGCGACGAAGTCGTCGTCGAAACCTACGACGACCGCTGGGAAGTCCGGCCCAAGGAGGACTAACATGGCCAGCAGCCCCACCGACCCGGCCGACGACAACGGCCGCGCCGACCAATTCAACGCCTACTCAAACTACCGCAGCGTCACCGGGTCAATCGCCTCCGCCATCGACGACGCCGCCAAAGCCTACGCCTACGCCGCCGCGCGGAAAGCCGAAGGGAAAAGCCTCCGGTCCGACGACGCCATCCAGCTCCGGAAAAGCTGCAAACAAGCCGCGCTGATGCTGCTCCCCGAACTCCGCGCGAACGCCAACGCCGACGACATCTACCAAACCATCCTCGCCCGCTGGGAAGAAAACGGCACCGCCGGCGACACCCCCGCCGACAGCGACGAGGACTGGCCGCCGTACCTCCGCGGCATCGACTCCGTCCAGCTGCGCGGCCCCGGCCCAATGCCACCCTGGATGGAGCAGTTCGTCCGCGACATCCGGCAAGCCGGCTGGGAAATCGGGCATCTGCAGGCCGGCGAAACCACGCAAACCGCCAGCAACGACCCCGCAAACGACGAAGCCAACGCGATGCTCCAAGACTGACGATGGACCACATCCAGCAGTGGCTGCAGACGCTGCACGACCGCAAAATCAGTAACGACTACGACCGCATCGTCATCGTCCTCGGCGAAGAAGGCAACGGGAAATCCACGTTCATCCTCGGCGCCATGGAGCTGTGGTACCAGATCCTCGGCCGCTGCCCAGCCGACACGCACCCCGACCCCGACCGGCTCCTCGACCACGTCGTGTTCGACGACCCGCAGGCGTTCCGGCAGCAGGTCCTCGACAGCGACGCGAAAGACCCGATCGCCGCGATGGACGCCGCCCACATCCTTCACAAGAAAACCGCGATGCACGGCGAACAGATCAAGACCGAGAAAAGCCTGCTCGACATCCGGATCGAGAACTTCCTGATTCTGCTCGGGTATCAGGACTGGGCGGACGTCCCGGACCAGCTGCAGCGCCGCCGCGCGAAGAACGTGCTGCACATTCCGCGCCGCGGCGTCGTCCACGGCTACAGCAGGCAGTCCATGGACGAGAAATACGAGTCCGGTGACTGGCCGGACCCGGACCTCGTCGACACGTTCCCGGCGCTCGACGGCCGTGACCTGTGGGCGAAGTTCAACGAGATGGACCGTGAACGGAAAGAAGAGCGGCTGGAAGAAGATCAGGAGCCGGACGCGGAGGACGTCGCGTGGCAGGCGAAAGCAGAGATGGCGGTGTATCTCGTGAAGCCCTGGAGTAGTGACGGGATGACGCAGGGAGACGCTGGGAGCGCCGTCGGCTATTCACAGAAATGGGTGTCTGACCGGTGCCAGGAATGGGAGCGCGGCGAACTGGAACCCGAACTACTACAAGCGATTCCAGAACCGCAGCACGGCGGCGTGATGCCTGCATGAGTAGTAATAGTACTGCACGTACACCCACAACACACGCGCGATACACGCGCGCGGGCGCGCGAACAGAGACCATCGGTACCGGTCTCTCTCGCGGAGGTGCAGCGCCGTGACCGCGTCCACGCCGACCTGGGAGACGTACAGCAGCCGACTTCGGCACCGGCTCGCCGAACACGGCGCCGACTTCGCCGGCCAGGCCGCCTGGCTCGCCCTGCTCGCCGCCCTGCTCACCGGCGTGCCACGGGTGGCCTGGCAGGCCGCGATCCGTCGTGTCGCCGCCGTCGACGTCGCGGTGCTGCTCGCAGCGGCCGTCTTGGCGGTCGCCGGCTGGACGGTACTCACGGTGCTGCACGAAGCGACGCACGCCGTCGCGCTGACCAGCCGCGGCGTCCGCGCCGACGTCACCGTCAACTGGTGGCGCGTCCGCGGCCGACGGCTCCCGATCGCCAACAGCGGCGTCTGCCGACCACGCGGCGACGGCGCCGCTCGACTCACGCCGACCGAGCATATCCGCGTGGCGACCGCGCCGGCAGCTATCGCGGCCGCCCTGACAGCCCCGGCGGTTATCGGCGGCGTTGCTGCCGGCGCGTCGCCGGTGATCGTCGCGGCTGTCGTCGCCGGCATCTGGCTGTTCGGCGGGCCGTCCCCGTCCGACTGGGGCCGTGTCATCGAGGTGTTGCTGTGGCCCGACGAGTACCGAAGCCAGGCGCAGCAGCTCGCTCGCCGGCTCAGCGAACACGCCGCCGCCGAAGGCCTCGCTTCGACGGGGGGGCGGTATGCGACCTGATCGCCCTGCGCGGCCGCGTCGATTCGCCGCGCAGGGACCTACTCGACCCCAGAACTCCATGTCCACGTCAGACTCAGACTCCACGGACGACCACGAGGCAGAAATCGTCGTTCGGAACACCAACGACGAAACGTTCAACGCGATCCTCGCCGCGCTCGACGGTGCCGTCAGCCGAGACGCGATCCGGCGAGAACAAGCTGAGGGCCGCTGATGACCGCGGCGTCGCAGCTCCGGACGCTGCTCCGCGTCCAAAGCATCGAGGACATCACGGTCTGGCTCGTCGTCACCACGGGCCTCCTGCTGGTCACGTACCACGAGACGTTCCCCGACCCGTTCTGGGAGGAGCTGATCGCGGTGCTGTGGCTGCTCTACGGCGTCGGCAGACTCGGGAAGCGGTGGGAAGCCAGGCTCGCAGCCGAACAGGCGGGAGGCGCCGATGAGAGTACGTAACGCCATCCCCCTCGGTGCCAAGATGATTCGCCGCCTTGTTCCCAGAACTTCGGAGGCGGCAAACGGCTACCTGCTGATCGCAACTGGCCTGGTCGCGATCTGGTACATGGAGATGCTACGGCATACGGCCCCGTTCATTTTCGATGTGCTGGCTGGTGGAAGCATCATCCTTCACGGATTCGACAGGCTCGACGAATGCGTGTTCGACACCGGCGCGGAGGGCGACAGATGACGGTGATGCTGAACATAGTGGGTGGAGTCATGGCCGGCTTCGTCACCTTCGCCATGGTGCAGGGGTTCGGCCCGTCAGAGCTGTCGGCCTGGGTGGCCGCGGCCGTCGCAGGCCTCGCTGGGTTCCTACTGTGGACGTACTCGCCGCTCCCTGACCACAACGGCGGATTCATGTCTGGTCCTCAGAACACGGACTGGGGCTGGAGACCGACAAACGAGGAGGGCGACGCATGACGATGATGCTGAACATGGTGGTCGGGATGCAGGCCGGCTTCGCCACCTACGCCTTGGTGCGTACATTCGGCCCACCGTGGCTCCCGGCACGCGCAGCCGGGTTTCTAATCGGCGCCGTTGCGTTCATGCTGTGGACGTCATCGTCACTTCCGAATTCGAACGCGGCGTACAGCGGACAACACTCGGCTTCAGACGACACGGAGGCCGCCGATGACTGACCGTGACTGGTGCCCAGGGTGCCGCGAACCGAAACGCGGGTTCCGCGTCGACGACCACGGTGACTGCAAGGAGTGCGGCACCGCGGTCGTCGAGGACTGGCCGCTTCGCGGCCGCCTGAAACACTGGGGTGCCCTCGCCGCCGGGGTAGCGATTCTCGCCGGGCTGCTGTTCGCCCCAGTCTGGTACGGCGGCTATCTCTGGCTGTTCACGGACGCGCCGTTGTTCGCGTCGGCCCCTGTCACGAAATGCCTGACCGTCACTCGGTCCACCGGCGTGTTGTCAGGTGCAATCTCCGTGCTCCCGCTATCCTTCCTCATAATCCTCATCTGGATTGCGGCGAGTGTTGGCCCGAGGAGGATGTAGCGATGAGGGGCCCTCGCATCTACGATGTGATGATCGTAGTGTTCGTCGCGTCCTGGGCGGCGCTCGTCGTCACCGCCCCGCCGGTCCCCGCCCACGACGTCGGCACCTGGGAGCTCGTCGTCGTCTCCCTCCGATTCGTCTTGGAGACGCCGGTCCGGGCAGCCAGGCAGCCACTGATCGGCGTGCCGCTGTTCGTCTCCGGCGGCTGGATATTTCTTCATGAGCTCGTGTATGGGCACGGAGGGCCGTACTGATGCACGGGATCCCCCCCAGTTGAGTGCATCTGCAGCATGGTTTCCGGGACGCGACCCCCGGGGTTCGCCCCGGACAAACACGGTTCCTCACACGGGAACCTCAGTTTTCGCGTGCGTCGTACTCTTCGAGGTAGAGGTCACGCCGATCCAGCAGGTTCGGGACGGTTCGCCGCGGGACGCCCGAGTGCCGAGCAGCCTTCCGATGCGACCACCCCTCCTCTTCCACGCCGATAATCGCCTCGCGTGCACGCGAGAAGTCGTCCGTCGGCTGCAGGTACCCGTCGTCGTCAGTCGTGAATCCGTACGGCGGCCGAGTAGTCCACTTCCCAGCCGCCTCGGCAGCGCGCAGCCCGGCCCGCGTGTTCTCCTTGATCTTCTTCGCCTCCACCTCCGCCGACCATGCCAACACGTTCAGGATCATCTTGTCCTGCATCGACAGCTCGTCGCCGGGGTCAACCTCCAACTGGTCGTTCCTGACGTACAGGCCGCACCCGTGGTCCTGGACGATCTCGTGGACGTTCTCGCTGATGTCGCGCATGGTCCGCCCAAGGCGCGTTACCTCCCGGACGATCACCTGGTCGACCTCATCGTCTCGGACCATCCGGAGCAGGTCGCGGTAGCCCGAGCGGTCCGTGTTGGTGCCGGTCGCCTTGTCACTCAGCACTTCGAGGTCCTCTGGCGAGATTCCGAGCTCGTCGGTGGCGTAGTTCCAGAGGTTCTCTTGTTGGTGCTGGACTGACTGCTCTTCGGTCGAGACGCGCGCGTAGATGGCTGTCTTGCCCATGAGTTGCCCACGGTGCCGACGCACTTAGTAGGCAGCCCTATTCGCCAGACTGGCGAAAATCGGTCACTATTCGCCACCCTCGGAAGAGCCACTCGCCGGATAGTCCTCGTTCGCCGCGTCGATTTTCGCCGCGAGCTCCGCCGTCGTCATTCCGTCGTCGTCCGACGGCAGCGACAGCTGCGTTTCGACCGGTGTGTCGTGCCGCTCCAGCCGCCCCTGCTCGACCGCCGCGTCCAGCCCGATCATCACCGCGGCATGCGGCACGCCCGCCTGCTTCGCCGCGTCGATCACGGCGGTCTCCGCGACGAACCGGCCTTCTCCCCCGCCGACGTGCTGCTCGACGATGCCGACGAGTTGCGAAACGACGTCCCCGAGTTCGTCAGAAGACACTCCCGGCCACCTCGACCATCCCGAAAGCGAAGGCGGTGACCGCTCCGACGAGCAGCATCCCGGCTCCGATCTTGACGAGGACGTCGTGTCTCTCCGTCATTCTGACCACTCCTGTGGCGGCTCACGGTGACCGACGGCGCGTCGGATCGCGCGTGCTTTCCGGTCACCGACGCCCGGAACAGACTTCAGTGTCTCCTCGCGGGCGTTCACGATTCGCGCCGCGTCCTCAAAGAAGAACGCGACCGCCCACGCAGTCCCGACGCTCAAGCCGCCCGTCCGCTCGAAAGCAGACCGGATGAAGTTGAACGGCCGCTTATCGAGGACCGAGACATCCTCGGCGTCCTCGACGAACTCCGCCGCGCGGTCAGCTGTGAACACGTTGCTCTCACCCCACGAGCCCCGTCCACGCGGCCCGAGGTTCCGCGACACCATCCGGTCCATGCCACCGCTCGTCCACGCGATGCACTGAGAGGACGATGTCCGCCGGATGAACAGCGCGTCAAGAGCGCTGTTGAACCCGACGACACCAGCTCTCTCGGCCGCCGTGACCACCTCGCTGCGTTCGTCCGCCATCAGTGGATGCACCTCCCGACCACCGCCGCGCGGCGCTCCCGAAGACTCGCACAGATCTCCCCGCAACCGCACTGCATCCCCGGGCCCACCTCGACGATCTCCGCCGAGACGTGGTCAACCAGTTCCCACTCGACGATGAAGCCGGCGTCGTCGACGACCGCGCGCCACAGCTCCGGGTCGCTGTCGAAACCGGCCGGGATGAGCCGGAAAGTCTCGTCGGTGTCGTCGTGGGTAAGCGTGAGTTTCGGGCCGAAATACGACTCGGTGCGCCGGGCGACCGTCATTCGGCCGTGGCCGTCAACCTCGACGACGTCTGTGTGTTGCGCGAGCAGCAACACCTGTTTCGTGGCCTCGTCCGACACCGGCGTCCCGTCGTGCCGAATCACCCCCTCGTGCTCGTCACTCGACACCGTCGACCACCTCCAGCTCCAGACCGTCGTCCGTGCGAACCACGCGGTACGTCTGTCCCTCGTAGACGAGTCGGATGTTCTCGTAAGCCTCGGCGTCGATGTTGACGGTGTCTGTCGACATGCTTGCCGCTGTGATTCGCTGCTGGTCTTCTCCTTCCAGTTCGTCACTCGGCAAGAGTCTCACCTCCGAGCGTCGCCTGTTCGGGCGCACGGCCGGCGAGCGCGTCCTCGACGGCGTACAGGATGGTCTCGGAGAGTTCCCGCGGCACCTTCGACCGCTCCTCTTTCGAGTCGCCGAGCACGCGGACGGCGCTCGTGCCGTCGTACTCGCGGTTGGCCTCGTGGCACGACTCGCCCCGCGAGCACGTCCGGTATGTCATCGGCGGGTGGTCGCCCCAGAGGTCCGTCCGCTTCATGTACGGCCGCCCGTACTGGCAGTACGTGACCTTCCCCGTCGGCTTCCCGAGGAACCACCGCAGGCGACCCTGCGGGTTCTCCATGAACCAGTAGTCAGGTGACAGGGCTTGAATCAGGCCGAGCGCGTGGTAGACGAGCGTGACGGCCTCACGCGCCTCGTCTGTGGTTGGGCGGTTCGCGTCGAAGTTCCACGCGTCGTGGTTCCCGGCCGTGCTGAAGTACGTGCACGGCGGCGACGCGAGTACAACGAACGCGTCCATCTCCTCGCGGTCGGTGCCGATGGCGTCGAGGAGGTCGCCGGGAGTGAGTTCGAGGACGTCGGCCGCGAGGTCGGGATTCAGGTCTTCGCGGAGTTCCACCGTCGTCACGTCCCAGCCCTCGGCGTTCTCGAACGCGGCCGAGAAGCCGCCAAGTCCCGCGAACAGGTCCAAGCAGACGCGGTCGAGTCCGTCACTCGCCACGGTCACTCACCCGGCGTTGACGCCGCTCGTGCAGCTGGATGAGGAGCGCGCCGAGGTCGTCTAACTCCTCGTCGATTCGCTCCGGGTCGCCGCCCTCGTGACGCGCTTCGAGATGTGCCTGAGCGAGTTCACCGAGTTCCTCCTGCATCGCGAGGAGAAGCGTTTCCTCGGCCTGCACGCCCCACTCCTCGATGTTCTCAGAAGCCTTCCTCATCCACCGGTCGAAGACGACGGACGACGCCTCACGGCTGTTCGGACCTTCGCCGTCGGGGCCATCACTCGGCATATTGTTCTCCCTCCCTGTTATGGACGACTTCGCGCCGGGCGACCCGTCGGCCGCAGTGGGGACACACGGCGTCGATGATGTCCCTTCCGCCGGGGGACGTGCCGACGACGTGCTCTCGCCACCCGTGCGGTCGCCCCGCTATTTCGCAGAACCCGAGCGTTCGCTGGTAGGTTGCGCGGTCGAAGTCCTCACTCACCGGCGACCACCTCGGTTAGAGACTGCTGGCCGTCCAGTTTCGTCAGCCGGTGGTAGGCGTCGTTGACCACGATACTCGTGGTGTCCATCGAATCGGCGCCGATGTCAAGCGCCCATCCGAGATTGCCGGGCTGGCCGATGTGCAGCTGAAGCGCGCGCCTGTCGGTCTGTCGCCGAACGTCCTGGGCAACGTCTTGCTTCCACTCCTCGGGGCCGCCGAGGAACACGCCGCTGGCCCCGATAGCCTCCGCAAACCGAACTTGCGTCGTCACGCCCTTCCCGGGTTGCGCGACCGCGTAGTAGTCGAAGCCATGCGAGCGCGCCACCTCCACATACCGCTCATGACGCTCCCGGGTGGCGTCGGCGTCCCCGTAGACGTCGGGGAGCACTATCCAGTCCGGTTCGCGGGGTTGGTCGTGGGCCGCCGCGAGCAGCTGGTACCAGCGGTCGGGACTCCACGGGTCGCCAGTCAGCGACGCCGAGTACGCGCCGTTATCCAGGATGTACGGCTCGTCTCGCTCGGGCATCCGGTCGGGGTCGGTCCACTCCACGCCGTGCGTGACGCTGCCGAGTGCGTCCCGGCAACGGGCGAGTTTCGCGGGCGAAGCGTGTCCGTGGTAAATCACGGCGGTGTCTTTACCGGGCATCGGCCACCTCCTTGATGTCCTCCCGAGTCACGTCATGGTCGTCCGGGAGAAGGTTGAACGCCTCCAGGTACTCAATCGACGCCTGCGACGGCTCGTCAAGCTCCCAGCTGTCGGTGTGGATAGTGTCCACGTACTCGCCTCTGAGACTCTGTTTCTCTCTGGCGATCTCGCGGGCGTCCGACTTACACGGCGCTTCGACGGTGACCTGTTCGACGTACTCGTAGTGGAACTCAACCTGATACGTCTGCGTATCGACGACGGCGTGGTCAGGGACCTTCTCCTGCAGTTTGTTTAGCTGTGCTTCCGTGACCGCGGAGCTGTCGGACAGGTCGTGCCGGTGCTCGTAGCGCCGACTGCGGAGCACGACGTCCTCGCAGTCCTCGCACCACAGAAGCGTGTCCGGACGCTCGCGGCCGTTTGCTTCGTCGCCAGTCAGTGTCTGTTGCGTAACACCCATCGTCAGTGCTGCACCTCAGTTAGCTTCGTCTGGGCCGATTCCTCGCTCGCTCCACACTTTGCGCACTCCGGCTGACCGTCGCGGATCTTGAAGTACGTCGACCCGCACTCCGGGCACCGGTCGCCGTCGGTGTTACCCGTCGACTGCGAAAACGTGTCGACGATCCAGATGTCCCCTCCGAGGCGGTGATCCGGCGGGTAAAACCGGATACGGCAGTCATGCTTGGCGACTTCGTACACCAGTTGCGGCGACAGCGAACGGACATCGCTGGGTTCGTGCCACAACGCCGACAGAACCACGGCGTAGACAGGGCGCTCAGACCCTTCACCGTCACCGAGTACGCCAACTTGTTCGACCTTCGGCGGAGAGAACGTCGAGTCAGGCGTGAGGAACTCGCCAGTGTAGGTGACTTCGACGCCGCCGTGCTGCCGGTCTTCGAGCTTTCTGCTGTACTCGGACGTGTCTTCAGGGTCGACGATGTCAGGGCAGCCCTTGATCGAGTCCCGGACCGCAGCCGCACGTTCACTGTTCATCGAGAACCCCCGGTCTCCGGCTCCACGCCGCCGTCAGTGACGGCCTGGCTCACTTCGGGCTGCAGCGTAATCATCGGGTACAGGTCGCCGTCCGCCGGCGTCAGGTTCCACCACGCCCCGTTATCGCCGTCCGCGTCGACGTCCACGGACAGCGGGACGCGGTCGCCGTGGCCGTCGCCGGGGAGGTCGAGGAACGTCCGCAGGACTATCGTCGTCCCGTGAATCCGCAGCGCCGGCTCCCCCTCGTGGGTGACGACGCTGATCTCCTCGTGCGGAATCTCCAGCTCGTCTCCTTCGGAGGCGTCGGACATTATAACTCGACACCCCCTTCCGGCAGCTCCGCGTCGTCTGGAACGGCCTGTGCGAAGTGCTGGTTACGGCAGGCCGGCGAGCAGTAAATTTCGACGCGAGTGTACCCTGTTAGTTCCCCAGTCTCAGGGTCGAACTCCTTAGACTCGATGCTGGTTGCCTCGTCGTCCTCGACCACCTTGGTCGCGGGGTCGATGTTGATCCGCTCGTAGCACTCGTCGTTGTTGCAGACCACCGCAGCAGGCTCGTTGTGGACCATTCCGATCCCCGGGGCTTCCATCTCGATGTACCGGAGAACGTCGACGCAGCCGACGCAGCCTCCGGGGACCTTCCGGTCCTTGCTGCCCCACTCCTCGCCGCAGCTCGGGCAAACCCACTGAGAACCTTCCGACGCAGATTCCTCAGCGCCGGTCATGCGTTGCCCTCCGTGTCGAGTCCGAGGAACTGGTGAAACTCATCGATACCGCCGTCCTTGAACCGGACGACCAGCTCGTCCTCGCTGTCGGTGAGCGCAGTGCTGATAACAGGGAGCCGAAGCGGGTCGTCGCTGTCCGCACCGAGTACCAACTCCACGGACAGCATTTCCTCGGGAGTAATCTCGGTGGCGAACCTTTCACCGTCGTCGTCTGTGTCGTTCGTACTCATTGTCGTACCCCTCCCTTGCGGGAGATGCTCCGGCACGGAGTCGAACCGTGCAGGGTCCAACGGAGCGACGTGTGCCTCTGCCCTCCCGACGCATGGGAGGGGCGGGCCCTACGCGGCCATCTGCCGGAGATCGTGGATGGAGTGGGACGCATCAGCGGGCAGAGGGCGCTTCAGCCATGCCGAGAGCAGCGCCGCGCAGTGCCTACCCCAACCAAGACGCTACATCACTAAATATGTTACTACCGTACAGGATACCGTACTTAGTACCCGATGCGTTAAGGCACTGGATACTGTAATCCGTACCGTATATGTCACGCCACGCCGACGGCCAAGACCAGATGAGCCGCGCACTCCTCACCGACGCCGAACGCGACGCCATCCAAGGCGCCATCGACGACCCAAACAAAACCAGCACCTACCTCTCACGCGTCCGCGGCCGCATCGACCAGCTCGACGACGACATCACACTCATCCAACGCCACCGCCCCGAACTCTACGAGCAAATCCACGACGTCGTCTGCGAACCCAGCCGCGACGACCGCATCGAACAACTCGAAAACCGCGTCCAAGAACTCGAAACCCGACTCAACGACACCGATCACGCCGAGTAGTCAGGACGACCAGGCCCGTAGCGTCTCCCGGCCCCCATCCGGCGAATACAGCCGCCCAGACTCCCGCATCGACTCCAGCTCCGACCGCGCCGTATCCGGATCGATGTCATGCCGCTCGTGAGCCAGCTTACACGCACGCCCTAAGTCGACGCCACCTTCCGACGGCTGCTCCTCAAATATCAGTTCCTTCAACGTCTCCTTCCGCTCCTCCTGCGTCTTCGACGTCCCCGTCTCGATGATGTCGACGTCCATCTCGCCGTCGTCGTTCATCCCGAACTGCCGGATGCTCGCACCGACCAGCCGCTGCGCGATACTGACGTGTCGCTTCGTGATGACGTCGCTGAGCTCCGCGCGCGCAGCCGCCTCGGACAACCGGACGATATCCTCCAGCTTCCGCGAAGAGATCGGGACCGCGGCGTCAACGTCGTAGCCGTTCGCGGCGCGCAGCGCCACGTACGCCTCCTGAATCTTCTCCCGGGTCGCCTGCGACTCGAACACCGGATCCGAGACCTCTCGGCGCGCGTACGCGATGTACTTCCGCAGCAGGTCCGCCGGGATCGCCGGGTCAGTCTCAACGCTGCCGCCATCCGCGACCGTCGCCTCGATGTCGGTCCGGCTCTTCCGTTTCGCGTGATCCTTCCGCGTCGTCACGGCGCCGCTGATCTTCCGGTCACGGTCCGGTTCCGGCGTGTCCGTCAACTTCCAAATCAGGCCGAAGCGGCTGAGAATCGTTGAGTCGAAATCGATCTGCTGAGTCACCTCCTCAGACACATCCCACCGACCCTTCTTCGGATTCCCGGCAGCCAACACCGCGGTTTCAGCCGGCAGCACCGTGTTAATCCCGGCTTTGTTCACCGGAATCGTCTGGTTCGCCATCGCCTCATGCAGCGACTTCCGCGTCTCCGGCGGCATCTTATCCAGCTCGTCGATGCACGCCACGCCGCCGTTCGCCTGCACCAGCGCACCTGGGTCGAGCGTCCACTCCCCGGCTTCCGAGAAGTCGTCGCGAACAGCAGCCGCCGTCACACCGCTTTTCGACGCGTTGTCCCCCGACACCGACACTGACCGCGGCGCAATTGACTGCACCGCCTTCATCAGCGATGACTTCCCAGTCGACGGCCCACCGATCATCAACTCGTGGATGTCACCGCGCTCAGTCGTCCCGTCCGCCAACTCCGCTTTCGTCCCCCCGACCAGCATCAAGAACAGCCCGAGCTTGATGTCTTCATACTCTTCGCCGACGATGGACGGCGCCATGCTGTCCACTGCCTGCGAGAAAATGTCGGGGTCGTCCGACGCGGCAAGTTCACGAATCCGCTGCTCCTCCTCGTCGCTCACCTCGATGTCCTCGAACTCGGTCTCCTTCACCGTGACCGCACGGCCATCCATGTACGGCTCCAGCCGCGCCTTCTTCTCGTTCCCGCTGGTGAGCTGCCGAAGCTGCAGCACACCCGCGATCTTCACGCGGTCCCCGGAATCCGCTTGCCCCACCAGGTCGTCACGGACGTACACGTCGACGTTCGACGCATCCCCGCCCTGCACGAGCTCCGGCGGCTCCTCAATCCGGAGTTTCTGCGCGTCGATCAGCTTCGATTCGGTAGTGAGCAGCCGGAACGGCCCCTGGCGTTCACAGCCCTGGCACTCGTGCGGCTCCGAAAACCCGCCTTCCGTCTGCGGAATGAAGCTTTTCGTCCCGCAGCGCTGGCATTCGAACGCGGCCTCGACGATCTCCGAGTACGTATCGGTGCGGTTCGCGATCTGTCCTTCTAACGCCACGTAGTCGCCGCCGTGATCGGTCGGTGAAAAACTCCCTGGGTAGTACGTGTGGTACTCGGGGAGGTGGTGGAGGCGGGCGTGAACCGTCTCCGCGGAAAGCCCGCCGGCCGGAAGGTCGTACTGCGACAGCGCCTGCTCAAACGCGTCCCGGACGGGCTCCGGCGTGTCGTGCCACGTGTCCGCGAGGTCGTGGTCGAACAGTTCGAGGTCGTGCCAGTCGATGTACAGTGACCGCTGTTCGGACGGGTAGCGCTGGGCGAGCGCTTGGACGTCGTCGCTGCAGTACTCCCGAAGGAACTGCAGCGCAGTGTCGACGTCGTCTGCGGCTGGGTCGTTCATGCCACACCTCCGTAACCCGTGTGTAGACTACAACACACGGCTGAGACGTCTTGTACGTCCAGCACAGAGAGCGTGGCGAGCGTTTGGCGAGCGTACCTGCAACTAATCGTTCGTGCAAACATGGTGTTTTGTTGGGTTGGGTTGGTCGGTTTCGAGCCGGTTCACCAGGCGGCTCGTCGATTCGGCGGTGTCGGCGGGGGCTTCCCCTCCGCCCAGTGTGTTGTACCGTACACACTCTCCTGAGCCCGTGTCATACTGCTCCAGCCTCCGTCACTGGGTGGCCTTTAATCCGCTTGGGTACCTCGCCCTCGTCGAGGTCCACGACGAGTCGCTTGTTCGACGACGCGTCCGGGTTCTCAATCCAGTAAACTGCCGGCGACTCCGCCCACTCGTCGATTTTCCGCATCAGCCGGTACGTGTTCGTCCGGTCAATGCGGGACTGCAGGGTGTGCTCACATTTCTTGGCGTCCATCGACGCCGTGTTTGAGGTGCTCTTCGTCGCCTCACGGTGCAGTGTCCGGAGGACGACGGCGGCGTACTCGCCGTATTTGGTGCCGCTGTTCTCGGCGACGGACACGACCATTTCGTTCGCGTCTTCGTTGGCGGCGACGCGTTCTTCGAGCGCGAGCCGCTTCTTGCGTTCCTGCTGCAGCTCGGCCTCCAGTTCTTCGATGGACTGGTTTTGTTCGACGACGAGCTGACGGAGCCCGGTGATGTCTTGTTGGGCGCTCGCGAGTTCGTCGGCGAGTTCGTCGAGTGTCGGGTCGTCGGTCATGCGACCCACCTCACGGTCGGGTAGTCTTCGTGGGTGGCGCAGTCGGTGCACAGCGGCCGCTCGCCGTGGTCAGGGTGTTGGACGACGCGGTCCGCGCGGCTCCGGCAGCCGAGCCGGCTGCAGTACGGACCGGTCGCAACGTCGTCGACGCTCACGGCTGACACCCGCCGTTGTGGAGCGCGGGGCACTGCTTGTGGGGGTCGTCGATGACGAACCCGCAGAATTCGCAGACCGCTGGCTCGGCGGTGGTGGTGTCGGCGGGGGAGGATTCGGTGCTCACGCGGACCACCTCGTGGGGTGCCGCGTGGGCTGCGGAGGCTGTTTACGTGAGGTTAGTAGCGGCAGAGGCCTCCGCAATACTTTTATTTCAAATGGGGTCGGAGGGATTTGAACCCCCGATTGACTGATATCTCCGGTCGCGCCTCGGTCCTCCAGAGGGTCGTCGTCGCGGCCGATGATCAGTCGGTCGCTCGGTATATCAGTCTGGAGTTCGTCACCGGGCGGTCTGCCTCTGGAGTCAGTCGCCATACCTGGCTTGGCCACGACCCCGCTCGCGTCTCGTCGTTGGCCGGAGCACCCTAAAGGAATTTCGATTGTGTCGGGCGGTCAGTCGCGGTCGGTGTCGCTCCAGCCGCAGTCTTGGCACTTGTAGCCCGTGACGAATTCGGTGACTGACGGCATGTAGCCGACCTGGAGGACGTCGCCGCCGCAGTCGGGGCAGTCGCGGTCGGCGTCCTCGATGGCTTCGGCTTCCATGACGGAGCCGTCTTCGATGAGTTCGGCGAGCTTTTTCGGCGTGACCATGCGGCCTTCGACGACGCGGTTGCTCATGCGGGTTCCGTGGCGGCGCGGCGCCTAAAACTCGCGGGTCTCGCCGTCCGGCGGCGGAGTCCCGACCGGGTCAACTGGGTTGGTCGTGGCGGCCAGGTCGGCCGAGTCAGTTCCGGCCGGCTACAGCCACGGTGCGCGGGACGGCTGGTCGCTGCTCTGGTCGTCGTCGGCGTCGACGGGGTCGATGCCGGCGTTCGGTTCGGGAGTCGGGTCGGTCGTGTCGACTGCGGAGTCGGTCGCGGCGTCGGCTGCGGGGTCGTCGGCGCCGCCGTCGGTGGTCGCGACGCCGTCGGCGTTCGTCGGGGCGCCGGGCGGCGCGGAGTCGGGCGACGGGTCGTACGAGAAGACGGCGGTGACACAGAGCACGGCGAGCGCGACCGGCGCCTCCGTGTCGATGCCGACGTTGGCGATGGTGAGTGCGAGCGTGCCGAGCGCGACGGCGGAGCCGAACCGGAACCGGTCGATGTCGACGTGGTCGCGGAGCCGGTCGCCGGCGAGCGCGACGGCGAGCGCGAATCCGACGCCGACAGCGGCGGCCGCGGCGGCGCGCAGCAGCAGTCCGAGTTCCGGCTCGAAGATGAGCTTCGCGCCGGCCGGCTGGACGGAGGCGAGCAGCCCGAGGCCGATGATGGCGCCGGGACGCGGCAGGTACTCGCCGATTTCGGCGCTCGCGGTCTTCGCGGCGACCGCGACGATGACGAGCGCCGCGAACCGGTGGAACACGACCGGGTCGATGAACGTCCGTATCGACTGGGCGAGCGCGGCTTCGACGGCGGCGACCGGAATCAGGACGGCGCCGAGCAGCAGAATCGACAGGGCGTTCTCGCGGGGCGTCCCCTCCATCTCGGCGAGGACGACCGCGACGGTGGCGGAGCCGCCGAAGATGAGGACGCCGGTCTCGACGATGCCGAACGGGACCGTGAGCGCGCCGGCGATGACGAGCGCCGGGAAGATCCCGTCGACGAGCGGGAGCGCCATCACGGTCGCGAGCAGCCGGGTCGGGCCGCTGACGTGCCGTTCGAGCCGGAGGGCGACTGGGTGCCGTGAGGTGCTCATTTCAGCGGGCGGGGCGGGCCTCACCGGCGGCCTGACGGCGATCGGGATACGAGTCCGCGTGCGCGTGTGAGCGGAATCCGAACCCGAAGAGCCAGCAGCGGCCTTCGATTCCGAGGTTCCCCTGCGGTTTGGTCTGCCGGGTAAATGTGGAGAGCGCGGCGTCGACGCTCACCTGACCGACAGTACCGGTACCGTAGCGGGACTCGGAGTCCATACACGAAACACGTTCGACTGACACAATAAGCGTTGCGTGGGACACGGCCGCACAGCACACGAAGAACGACGGAGGGATTTAAAACTGAGGTGTCGATTTCCAACTTCTCGTCCGGAATCGGCGTCGAACAGTCGACCATCGGCACCGATTCGGGCAACCTTTGCACCGGTCGTCGGTCGCGCGCGGCTGTGACGCCGTCCCGTGCGAGAACGTGGCGTAGCCGCCGGCGCTCGCAACGTTTTTGCGGTGGGCGCAAGCACCGTTGATATGGCGAACGACGACCGACCATTCTCGCAGAAACTGGAGGTGCCGGAGGCGCTGACGTTCGACGACGTCCTGTTGCGCCCGAAAGAGAGCCGCGTCGAGCCCGACGAGGCCGACGTGTCGACGCGCGTCTCGCGGAACGTCGAACTCAACATCCCCGTGCTGTCGGCGGCGATGGACACCGTCACCGAGAGCGACCTCGCCGCCGAGATGGCGCGCGAAGGCGGCCTCGGCGTCCTCCACCGCAACATGACCGTCGAGGAGACCGCCGCGGAGGTCGAGCGCGTCAAGCGCGCCGACGAGCTCGTCATCCGGCGGGAGAGCGTCGTCACGGCCTCCCCCGACCAGACCGTCAGCGAAGTGGACACGATGATGGGCCGCGAGGGCGTCTCCGGCGCGCCCGTCGTCGACGACGACGACCGCGTGCTCGGCATCATCTCCGCGACCGACATCCGGCCGTTCCTCGAAGTCGGCGAGTCCGACGCCGTCAAGGAGGCGATGACGGACGAGGTCATCACGGCCGGCGAGGACGTCACCGCCCGGGAGGCGCTCGAACTGATGTACGACCACAAGATCGAGCGCGTCCCCGTCGTCGACGACGACGACCGGCTGGTCGGCCTCGTCACGATGCAGGGCGTCCTCGCCCGCCGCGAACACGAGAACGCCGCCCGCGACGACGACGGCGCGCTGCTCGTCGGCGTCGCCGTCGGCCCGTTCGAGGAGGAGCGCGCCGTCGCCGCCGACGAGGCCGGCGCCGACGTGCTGTTCATCGACTGCGCGCACGCGCACAACCTCAACGTCCTCGACTCGGCGCGCGCCATCAAGGACACCGTGGAGGCGGACGTCGTCGTCGGCAACGTCGGCACCCGAGAGGCCGCCGAGGCGGCCGTCGACTTCGCGGACGGCCTCAAGGTCGGCATCGGCCCCGGCTCCATCTGTACCACCCGCGTCGTCTCCGGCGCCGGCATGCCGCAGATCACGGCGGTCTCGGAGGTCGCGGACGTCGCCGCCCCCGAGGGCGTCCCGGTCATCGCGGACGGCGGCATCCGGTACTCCGGCGACGCCATCAAGGCCATCGCCGCCGGCGCCGACGCCGTCATGCTCGGCTCGTACTTCGCCGGCACCGACGAGGCGCCGGGCCGCGTCATCACGATGAACGGGAAGCGCTACAAGCAGTACCGCGGCATGGGCTCCGTCGGCGCGATGTCCGAAGGCGGCGGCGACCGCTACCTCAAGGACGCCGAGGAGGACGAGGAGTTCGTCCCCGAGGGCGTCGAGGCGGCGACGCCGTACAAGGGGCGGCTCTCCGACGAACTCCACCAGCTCGTCGGCGGCATGCGCTCCGGGATGGGGTACGTCGGCGCCGAGACGCTCCCCGGCTTCAAGGAGCGCGCCGAGTTCATCCGCGTCTCGCAGGCCGGCCAGACCGAAGGCCACCCGCACGACGTCACCATCACCGACGAAGCGCCGAACTACACCCCCGAGTAGCGCCGCGTTCGGGCCGGCCTCGGGCCGCGTCCGGTCGTGTCGAATCCGGCGTTCTGCCGCGGTTCGGTCGAGCCGTTCGCCGCCGGAGTCTCAGCCTGGTTCGGCGTCGACTGACGCCCGAATCCCCCGCGTTCCCGGCTGTCCGTCCCGGGCCGGGAGAGTCGAACGCTTTTCAGGGCGACCCGCCTACGTCCGGTAATGGCCGCGATTCCGTTCCACTACGTCGACCTGCGGGCGTTCTGCTACGCGACGGAGGACGAAAAGCGCGTAGAGGACGCGCTCCGGACGTTCCTCCCCGAGGAGTACGACGTGAAGCGCGTCGAGAACGAGGGGCACCACGGCGACCGCATCGTCGTGCTGTCCGCGCGCGTCGAGAACGCCGACGACGTCCGGCACGTCCTCTCGGTGCTCTCGGAGCTCCCCGAACTCGACCGGGTGCAGTCCGAACTCGACGAGCGCGTCGACCAGAACAACTCGCTGTTCTTGCGGCTCGACAAGCAGGCCGCGTTCGGCGGCGAGCCCCGTCTCGGCCCGGGGCTCACGCTGCGCGCGAAAGTCGAAGCGTACCCGGCGAAACACGAGGCGGCCGTGGAGAACGCCCGCGACACCCTCGAACTGCTCGCCGAAGAGGACGGACCGCGCCGCGACGCCGAGGCGTAGCGCCGGCTCGGTTCGACCCGGAGCGCCGGCTCAGTTCTTCCACTTGATGGAGCAGCCGCGGCTCGGCATGTCGTCGTGGCTCACGTCGTCGCCGGCGAGCACCGCGTCGATGGCGTCGCGGACGTAGACGTGCTCCGGTTCGTCGTCGGGGTTCAGCGCGTCGTCCAGCCGGCCGTGGTACGCCAACTCGAAGCCGTCGCCGGTGTTCCGGAACAGGAACGGGTCGGGGGTGCAGACCGCGCCGTACGCCGACGCGACGGCCTGCGACTCGTCGCGGAGGTACGCGTCGTAGTCGATGCGGCCCGACTCGACGTACTCGCGCATCTTCTCGAAGGAGTCCTCCGGGTAGGCGTCGTCGTCGTTCGGATTGATGCCGACGATGGCGCAGTCGTCGTACTCGTCGGCGAGGCGGTTCAGCAGGTCGAACTTCGCTTGCGCGTACGGGCAGTGGTTGCAGGTGAACACGACCAGCAGCGCGTCGCTGTCCGCGAAGTCGTCGAGGGAGTGCCGTTCGCCGTCGACGCCGGGCAGTTCGAACTCCGGCGCCGCGTCGCCGCGGCCGAGCTCCGAGTCGGACTCGGTCAACACCATACCGCCGTGTTCGTTCGAGCGCACGAAAACCTTCTCGCCGACCGGTCACCGGGCGCCGGTCCGGACAGTCACCCGACGGCGCCGCAGAATCACTCGCCGGCGACGAGGACGACGGCGACGGCGGCGAGCGCGATGCCGGCGAGTTTCCGCGCCGTGACGGGCTCGTCGAGCGCGACGATGCCGACGGCGGAGGAGGCGACGAAGAACATCGCGAACACCGGCGCGACCAGCGACACCGGCCCCATCGACAGCGCCCGGTAGTACGACAGGATGCCGACCGCGAGACAGAACCCGGCGGCGACGACGTAGCCGATCTTCGGGTCGTCCAGGTACGTCACCAGCCCCTCCCCGCTGACGGTGATGACCGCGAACGTCGCGACGACGAGCACGACGTTCGCGACGAGCGCCGCGACGTTGCTCGGAATCGGGTTCGTTCCGCTGGTCGCGACCCGCATCAGCGGCGCGACCATCGAGTACGACAGGAAGGCGACGACGGCCCACGGGAGGTAGTTCATCGGTTCGTGGTCCACGGCGACGACTGAAAGCCGTTCGGAGTCGGCCGGAGCCGCGCCGCACAGCCGCGCCGGACAGCGGCGTCGCACGCGGCGCGGCGTTCGCGGCGTCCCCGCCCCATGTCGACCCGGGAGTCGCGTCGGGGCCGAACAGTTGCGCCGGGCGAAACCGCTTTCCCCGGGGGCGGATACCCGGAACCATGGACGAGCAGACGCGCTCCTTGCTCGACGCCCTGGCCGCGAACGCCCGCGAGTCCGCCGCGGACCTCGCACGGCAGACCGACCTCGACGAGGCGGAGGTCGAGGCACGCCTCGACGAACTGGAGGCGGCGGGCGTCCTCCGCGGCTACGCGGCGCTCATCGACTGGGACCGGACGGACCAGCAGCGCGTCGCCGCCATCGTTGAGGTAAACGTCCAGCTCGACCGCGAGACGGACTACGACGACGTCGCACGCCGCATCGCGGAGTCCGGCTACGTCGACTCGCTCCGGCTCATGTCCGGCGACTACGACTTCGCCGTCCACGTCTCCGCCGACTCGATGGGCGAGGTGTCGCGGTTCGTCTCCGAGGAGGTCGCGCCGCTGCCGGCGGTGACGAAGACGGTGACGCACTACGTGATGGAGACGTACAAAGAGCGCGGCGTCCCGTTCACCGACGGGGACGACGACGACCGGCTCTCAGTGACGCCATGACAGGCGACCCACCGCGGCGCGCCGACGGCGCCGGCGTCGGCGAGGCGGCCGGCAGCCGGTTCACGCCCGCCGACCGCGTCACGCAGGTCGCGCCCTCGGGCATCCGGAAGTTCTTCGAGATCGCGGAGACCCGCGACGACGTCATCTCGCTGGGCGTCGGTGAGCCCGACTTCACGGCGCCGTGGCCCGCCCGGTCGGCGGCCATCCAGTCGCTCGAACGCGGCCAGACGAGCTACACCGCGAACCGCGGCACCCGCGAGCTCCGCGGCGCCATCGCCGAGCGCGTCGCCCGGTACGGCCACGACTACGACCCGGACGAGGAAATCTTGGTGACGACCGGGGCGTCCGAGGCCGTCGACCTCGCGCTGCGGGCGTTCGTCGACCCCGGCGACACCGTCGCGCTCCCCGGGCCGACGTACGTGTCGTACGAGCCGGGCGTCCGGTTCGCCGGCGGCGACCCGCTGACGGTGCCGACGTACCACGGCGACGACTGGTCGCTCACCCCGGAGGCGCTCCGCGACGCCGGCGCCGACGACGCCGACGCGCTGGTGCTGTGTTACCCGAACAACCCGACCGGCGCGACGATGTCCGCCGACGAGATGGACGCGGTCGCGGAGTTCTGCGTCGACAACGACCTGCTGGTGCTGTCGGACGAAATCTACGCGGCGCTCACCTACGGCGGCGACCACGAGTCGGTCGCGACTCGGCCCGGGATGCGCGAACGCACCGTCGTCGTCAACGGCTTCTCGAAGGCGTACGCGATGACCGGGCTCCGGCTCGGCTACGCGATGGCGCCGCCGGACGCCGTCGAGGCGATGACGAAGGTGCACCAGTACGCGATGCTGTCGGCGCCGACCACGGCCCAGCACGCCGCAGTCGCCGCCATCGAGCGCTGCGACGACGAGGTCGCGTCGATGCGCCGCGAGTACGACCGGCGGCGGCGCTACCTCACGTCCCGGCTCCGCGAACTCGGCCTCGACGTCGCGGACGCCGGCGGCGCCTTCTACGTGTTCCCGAGAATCACCGACGTCCACCCCGACGGCGACGACGAGGCGTTCGCGGAGACGCTGCTGCGGGAGGCCGGCGTCGCCGCCGTCCCCGGGTCGGCGTTCGGCGAGACCGGCGCCGGCCACCTCCGGCTGTCGTACGCGACGTCGATGGACGGCCTGAAGGAGGCGACCGCGCGGCTGGAAGCGTTCCTCGACGACCGCGGGGACTGAGGCGACGCTGCGACGGCGGCCGCGGTTCGTCCGTTCCCGGAACCGGCGCGGCGACGGCGGCCGCGGAACGCACGTCGCCGGAGCCGACGCGGAGCCGTCCGCGGCCGAACAACCGCTGACTCGATGTTCAGCGTTCCACCGGACTTACGACGACCGCCGCGTGATCTGTTCACATGGAGTTCGCGCTCAGCGACGAGCAACGACAGCTCAAAGAGGAGGTCCGGCGGTTCGCGGAGAACGAAATCGCGCCCGTCGCCGCCGAACACGACGCCGAGGAGTCCTACCCGACGGAGGTGGTGGAGAAGGCGGCCGACATGGGGCTGTTGGCGCCGCACGCGCCGGTCGAGTACGGCGGCGTCGGCTACGACGCCTTCGAACTCGCGCTCATCACGGAGGAGCTGTTCGCCGTCGACCCCGGCATCGGCCTCTGCGTCTCCTCGGCCGGCTTCGGCTCGGAGGCGCTCGTCGCGTTCGGCACCGACGAGCAGAAGGAGCGCTTCCTCCGCCCGGTCTGCGAGGGCGACGCCGTCATGGGCGCCGCCATCAGCGAGCCGCACGCCGGCTCCGACGTGTCGTCGGTGTCGACGCGCGCCGAGAAGGACGGCGACGAGTGGGTCATCAACGGCACCAAGATGTGGATCACGAACGGCTCCGTCGGCGACCACTTCGTCGTGCTCTGCGAGACGGACCCCGACCAGGACGACCGGTACCTCGGCTTCTCCCAGATCGTCGTCGAGGCGGACCGCGACGGCTTCGAGGCCGACAAGATCACCGGGAAGCTCGGCATCCGCGCGAGCGACACCGCGGAGCTGCTGTTCGACGACGTCCGCGTCCCCGAGGAGAACCTCGTCGGGTCGCGCGGCATGGGGTTCCCCCAGCAGATGCAGTTCTTCGACGAAACCCGGACCGCAGTCGCCGCACAGGGCGTCGGCATCGCCCGCGGCGCCGCCGAGCGCGCCCTCGAGTACACGCAGGAACGCGAGCAGTTCGGTCGCCCCGTCGCCGAGTTCCAGGCGGTGCAACACGAACTCGCCGAGGCGTTCACCGACCTGCGCGCCGCCCGGAACCTCACCTACGAGGCGGCGTGGAGCGTCGACAACGACGCCGAGAAGCTCACGCGGCTCGCGTCGATGGCGAAGGAGTACGCCTCCCGCGTCGCCGTCGACGTCGCCGACACCGCCGTCCAGCTACACGGCGGCGCCGGCTTCGTCAACGACCACGACGTCGAGCGGTTCTACCGCGACGCGAAGATCACGCAGATCTACGAGGGCACCACGCAGATACAGAAGAACATCATCGCCCGCGAACTGCGCGAGAACGGTCCGTAACGCCGCACGCCAGTCCTATTCGCGACCGCGATCCGGTTCGGTCGCCTCAGAAGTCGAACGTCGGGCCGCCGTCTTCGCTGTCCTCGTCGCCCTCGCTTTCTTTGTCGCCGTCTTCGCCGTCCGTCTCCGCGTCCTCGCCGTCGGCCTCCTCGGCGTCCGTGCCGATGTCGCGGAACATGCGCTCGAAGTCGCCGTGGTCGCCGAGTTCGTCGACGGTCTGGTCGAGCTCCTCGCGGAGCTCCTTCACCCGGTTTTCGAGTTCGCGGTACTCCTCGGAGTTCTCGAGCGCGGTCCGGCCCTTCTCGGACTCCAGGACGGCTTTCTTCGAGGCGATGGCGAACAGTTCCTGGACGCGGGAGTCGTACTGGCTGCGGCGCAACAGCCCCTCGACGGTGTCGACGAGCGCCTCCCGCGTCACCGGCTTGACGAGGTAGTCGTCGAACCCCATCGCGACGATGTCGAAGTCCGGCTCGACGGCGGTGACCATCGCGACGCGGCAGTCGATGCCGCGGTCGCGGACCGCGACGAGCACCTCGTCGCCCGACAGCCCCGGCATCCGTCGGTCGAGGAGGACGGCGTCGACGTCGTCGTCGAGCTGTTCGAGCGCCTCGCGGCCGCCGTAGGCGGTGCGGACTGTGTACTCGTCGCCGAGCCACGCGGCGTAGAGGTTCGCGAGGTCCGGCTCGTCCTCGACGACGAGGACGACGGGCGAGTCGGTCGACGCAGGGCCTTTCTCACTCATGATACGGCGGGGCGGCTCGTACGGTTCTGACAGACCGGGACATATCAAGATACCCCTTGGGCGTCGCTCCGACGCCGGCCCGCAGCAACCGACCTTGTTCGCTTCGCCCTTCCATCACGTGTCTCCTTCCCCTCCCGGTACGTAAATCATGTCCCTCGCCGGGTCAGTCCGTACAGAATTACCGGCACCACTGTCCGACTCCGAGACGCGTCCGCCGTCGGCCGGACGACCGCACGGTGACGACGTCGGTTCCGTTTGCGGGACGGGTCGCTGCGCGGTCGGCGGGACTGCGCCGCTGTTGCCGGTCCGCGAGGCGGCGTCGCTCCGACGGATTCGGACGGGCAGGAAAAGCGCGGTGCGGCGCTACTCTTCGTCTTCGTCGGCGGCTTCGAGCTGGTCGGCGGGGACGCCCTGCTCTTGGCCCTCCTCGAAGCTGACCGTGTAGGTGGCGTCGCCGAACATCGTCTCCATGACCTGCGTCACGGTCCCGGTTTCGCCGTCGTGTTCGCTGTGCTCGTCGTGCAGGACGACTCGGTCCTCCTTGTCGAACTCGGTCATACCTCCCGCTTTACGGCCGCCGTACAAAAGGCCGCTGAAAGGCGTCGGCACGGCCCGAGGCGCGCCCCGGCACTCCGCTCGGCACTCTGTCCGTCCGGCGGCGGAGTCCGCCGGCGTCGAAGCCTCTTTTTCCGGCCGGAACGAACCGCAACGTATGCGTCCAGTACAGCCGACCGACCACCCTCCGGCGACGCCGCCGCCATGACCGGGCTCGACGACCTCTGGTTCCTCGCGGACGAGGCGCGGCAGACAGCCGAGCGCGCCGCCCACCGCCTCGACGCGGAGTACGACGACTACCTCAGGTGGGAGCGCAGCAGGACCGTCTCGCGCGCCCGGTTCCGGACGCTCGCCGACCGCGTGAAGCGGACCGGCGCCCCGTTCGGCGCGCACACCGTCGTCTACCGGTCCGACGGCGACCTGCTTCTGGTCCGGCACGACGGCGTCGACAAGTGGGTCGTCCCCGGCGGCGGCGTCCGCGACGACGAGACGTTCCGTGAGGCCGCCGAACGCGAACTCGCCGAGGAGGCCGGCGTCGACGCGGAGTACGACGGCCTCGCCATCTGCAACCGCGTCGCCGTCGCGTGCGACGACCACGAACTGTGGGGGGTCCTCCCGGTGTTCGCCGCTGAGGCCGACCCGGACGCGACGCCGGAGGTGCGCGACCCGGACGACGAAATCTCGGCCGCGTCGTGGTTCTCGACGCTCCCGGCCGACACGCGCGACCGCGCCGACCTCCAGGCGTGGCGCGAAAAACAGGGGTTCGCGTAGCCGCGCCGCGCCGTCAGTCCGCGGTCGACGGCGCCCGGTGGAACGGCTGGGCGGCGATGGACTCGCGGAGCTCCGGCAGCGACCCGCGGCCGTGGTCGGACATCGCGGTGACGACGGCGAACACCTCCTCGCGGCTCACCTTGACGCCCTCGCCGTTGACCGCGCGTTCGGGGTGCGCCGACAGCTCCCGGAGCGTCCCGACCGACAGCAAGAACGGGATGGCCCACGCCTGCAGCGTGTTCCCGTCGACCAGCGGGACGTGTTCGAGGTACGTCTGGGCGTCGTCGAGACAGCTCCGCGCGAACGACGCGGTGCGGCCGACGACCGACGCGGCGCCGTCGCGGTGTTCCGGGTCCGTGACGGCCTCCTGCGGGACGTCCTCCTCGGCGAGCCACTCCGCGGGCAGGTAGACGTTGTTCTCCTCTTCGAAGTCGTCGTGGACGTCCTTCGCGACGTTGACGAGCTGGAGCAGCAGCCCGAACTCCTCGGCGGTCTCGGCGAGCCGGCGGGCGCGCTCGTCACGGACGTCGCCGCGGGTGAGCAGGTTCGTGATGAGGTTCCCGACGGTGCCGGCGACGTAGTAGCAGTACTCTTCGAGCTCCTCGCGGGTGCGGATGCGGAGCCCGCCGGTGTCGGCGTACCGCTCGACGAACGTCGCCATCCCGGTCGCCATCTCGCGCGCCGGCGGAACGACGGCCGCGCGGACGTCCTCGGGGAACGCCTCGAACGTCGCGAACACCCGCTCGACCTCGTCGACGGTCTCCCAGTCGGCCGAGCGGTCGTCCGCCGGCGGCAGGTGGTCGTCGATGTCGCGGCGGAAGTCGGCGGCGGTCGTGTCGTCGTCGGGGTCGAGCGCGGCGTCGTAGGTGCGCAGCAGCTCGGCCTGTTCGTCCGGCGGGATGCGGTCGGTGTCCTCGACCGTGTCGGCGATGCGGCAGACGAGGTAGCCGAGGCAGATGTACGACGACATCGGCTCGTCGAGCACGTCTACGGTCAGTGCGAACGTCCGTGAGACGCCCTGGACTGCGTCGTGACACCACGCGAGGTCGGCGCCGGGGTCGTTCACGGAGGGGCGGTCGGCGTCGGACATTCGGATGAAGGTGTCTACGGAAGCAGGGTTAAAAAGTGGTGCGGGGCGACTGTCTGTCGAGCCGCTGTCACGAACGGCGGCGTCGACGCCGACTCACCGCGTCGCTCGCCGCGTCAGCGCCGCCGCAGACGGTAGTTCAGCGAGTTGCCACCTCCGGCTGCCCGGCCCGCGGCGTTCGACCGGCCCGCCGCCGACCCACCGGAAACTCCTAATCCTGGCGGGCCGCAGACACGGACATGGATTTCGGACTGTCGACGGAGCAGCAGCAGATTCGCGACGTCGTCGCCGAGTTCGTCGACGAGGAGGTCGTCCCGCGGGCGGCCGAAATCGACGAGACCGACGAATTCCCGGCGGACCTCGTCGACCAGATGGCGGAGCTCGGCCTCATGGGGATGCCGTTCCCGGAGGAGTACGGCGGCGCCGACCTCGACTACCACAGCTACGCCATCGGGCTCGCGGAGATTTCGCGCGGCTCCGGCGGCCTCGGCACGGTCGTCGCGGCGCACACGTCCCTCGCCGGCAACATGCTGTACGCCTTCGGCGACGAGGACCAGAAACAGGAGTACCTGACGCCGCTCGCCGAAGGCGACGACGTCGGCGCGTTCGCGCTCTCGGAGGCCGGCGCCGGCTCCGACGTCCCGGCGATGGAGACGACCGCGGAGCGAGACGGCGACGAGTACGTCGTGAACGGCGGGAAGCTCTGGATTTCGAACGGCTCGGTCGCGGACACCGTGACGCTGTTCGCGAAGACCGACCCGGACGCCGGCAACAAAGGCATCTCGTCGTTCGTCGTGCGGCCCGAGGAGGACGACGGCTTCATCGTCGAAGGCACCGAGCACAAACTCGGCGACAAGGGCTGTCCGACCGCCGAACTCCGGTTCGACGACATGCGGCTCCCCGAGGACCGGCTCCTCGGCGACGAGGGCGACGGCTTCGTGCAGGCGCTCAAAACCCTGAACGGCGGCCGCATCACCATCGCCGCCCGCGGCGTCGGCATCGCCCGCGCCGCGCTGGACGCCGCCGCCGACTACGCGACCGAACGCGAGCAGTTCGGCGGCCCGATTTCGCAGTTCCAGTCCATCCAGCACAAGATCGCGGACATGGACACGAAGGTGCAGGCCGCAGAGCTGCTGATGCACAAGGCCGCGGACCTGAAGATTCGCGGGCAGCCGTTCATCAAGGAGGCCGCGCAGGCGAAACTGTACGCCTCGGAGGTGAGCCGCGAAGTCGCCAACGAAGCCATCCAGATTCACGGCGGCTACGGCTACACGAAGGACTTCCCGGTTGAGCGGTACTACCGGGACGCCAAGCTCAACGAGATATACGAGGGCACCAGCGAGATTCTGCGGAACACCATCGCGAGCGAAGTCCTCGACGAGTAGTCGGCGAACAATCACCGAGCGGTCGGTGAATCGTCTGCGAGCAGCCACGGGGCGGTCGGCGCGGCGGCGCCGCCGCGCTACTCGGAGAACTCCGCGGGCGCGTTGAGTTCGACGCTGCCGGAGAGGTCCCGCTGCGGGAACGGGATTTCAATGCCCTCCTCGTCGAACCGCTCTTTGACGTTCTTCACGTACTCGGCGCGGGTCTTCACGAAGTCGGCGCGCGACGGGTTCGCGATCCAGACGCGCGACTGCAGGCCGACGTAGCTGTCGGCGAGTTCGGTGAGCCGGACGGACGGCGCCGGGTCCGAGAGGACGTCGGGGTGGCGGTCGGCCTCCTCGACGATGATTTCGGTGGCGGCGTCGATGTCGTCGTCGTAGCCGATGCCGAACACGAACTTCAGCCGGAGCGTGTCTTTCGCGACCGGGTTCTTGATGACGCCGTCGGTGAGATGGGAGTTCGGGACGGTCAGCAGTTCGTTGTCGAAGGTGCGGACGCGCGACACCCGGAACGAGATGTCCTCGACGATGCCGGAGTTGCCGTCCCACTCGATCCAGTCGCCGATGCGGAACGGCCGGTCGGTGAAGATGAAGACGCCGGCGACGAAGTTCTTGATGACGTCCTGCAGCGCGAAGCCGATGGCGAGCGTCGCCGCCGCCGCGATGGTGGCGAGCGACTGCAGGAAGTCGCCGTAGCCCGCGAAGCCGAACGCGACGGCGACGCCGACGAACACGACGGCGACGTTCGCGACCTTCTTCAGCGGCTTTTTCGCGTGGGGCTCGAGGCCGCGGCGGTCGAGCACCCGGTCGACCAGCGGAATCACGAACGTGCGGCCGACGACGTAGAACACGACGAGGACGATGAGGAACGTGAGCGCGGCGCCGAGCACCGCGGCGATGTCCACCGGGACGCCGAGGCTCCGGAGGAACGCCGCGACCGGCTCCGACGGGTTCGCGTTCCGCGACGTCGTCGGCGTCTCCGTCGCCTGCAGCAGCACGCTCATCTGTGAACGACGGCCGTGTTACCGCGGGTCTCCACGAGGTCGGCGTCGACGCGGTCGGCGAGGTCCGCGGCGAGTTCGTCCACGTCGGTGCCGCCGCGGGCCGCCCGGAGGAACTTCACTTTCACGAGGTCGGCGTCTTTCAACTGGTCGTCGAGTTCGTCGACCACGGCGTCGACGCCGTTCTTCCCGACCCACACCGTGACGTCGAGGTCGTGTGCCCGCTTCCGCAGGTCCTGGTCTGTCATACACAGTTGTTCCGCGGGCGGCGGTTTGAAACTTTACCCTCGCCGGTCGGAGCCGCGGGGATTCGGCGTTCACGGCGGACTGCGGTCGACTGCACGTCACCGTCGCGGCGGCTGCGGCTCACGGCGACGCCGCCGAGCCGGCTCGACTCACGCGCTGCGTTCCGGCCGGTACGGGTACCGAGCGGTCGCGCCGCAGCCGCACCGAATCACGACGTGGCTTCCCTCCTGCAGCCGGACGCGGCAGTTCCGGCCGGGGACCAGAAACGCGTCACACCGGTCGCAGGTGAACCGCTCGAACCGACGCGGTACGCCGCAGCGGTGCCGCTCGGCGAGGCGGCGAGCGAGCCGAACGTACTCCTTCGCACGCTCCGGCTCCCCGCCCTTCACGGCCTCCCGCGACAGCTCCGCGAGCCGGTCGATGCGCTCCTCCGCGATGTCAGCCATCTCGTCTCTACGCGTCGGCGGCGCCGCCGGATAGCGCTTGCGGGTCGCGAGAGGCAGCTTCAAGGCGGACTCCCTCGGAGGTGTGGCCGTGTTACGTTCGTTCGACGGGACGGAACCGGACGTTGCCGAGTCGGCGTACGTCGACGACGCCGCGGTCGTCATCGGCGACGTCGTCGTTGAGGCGGACGCGAGCGTCTGGCCGAACACGTCGCTGCGCGGCGACAGCGGCCGCATCGTCGTCGGCGAGGGCGCGAACGTCCAGGACAACGCCGTGCTGCACGAGGACGCCGTCCTCGAACCGGCGGTCACGGTCGGCCACAGCGCGGTCGTCCACGCCGCCACGGTCCGCGAGGGCGCGCTCGTCGGCATGAACGCCGTCGTCCTCGACGACGCCGAGGTCGGCGAAGACGCCGTCGTCGGCGCCGGCGCCGTCGTCACCGAAGGGACCGAGGTGCCGCCGGAGACGCTCGTCGTCGGCGCGCCCGCCGAGCCGAAACTGGAGCTCGACGACCCCGCGACGCGGGCGACCGCCGAGCACTACGCCGAACTCGCCGACCGGTACGAGGCGACGTCCGAGCGGCTGGAGTGACCGACTGCGGCGCGGTGCGGCCGACGCGGGTGTACCGCGGTCGACGTGGGTACCGCGGCCGCCGCCGGCGCGTCGCCGCTGCCCGCGCCAATCCAGCAGCCTCAAGGCCGGACGACGAGAACGCCGCGGCAGACACACCGTGCGCGTCCTGAACTACCTCGAACTGGAGTCGCGGCTGGAGCGCGCCGGCATCGGGACGGCGCACGACCAGCAGGTCGAGGCGCTCCGGCGGGCGCGCGACGCCGGCGCCGACGTCGACGTCGTGGAGTCGCCGTGGCGCGGCGACGGCCCGGTTTCGGGGCTGCTCGGCGGCGTCGGCGGCGCGCTCGCCGGCGACGGCGCGCTCCGCGAGTACGACGTCGCGCACTGCAACCTCATCGGCCCGGGGAGCGTCGCGGTCGCGCGGCACGCGAAGCGGCACGGCCGGCCGCTCGTGCTGCACTGTCACGTCACGAGCGAGGACTTCCGCGAGAGCTTCCGCGGGTCGAACGCCGTCGCGCCGGCGCTCCGCCGCTACCTCCGGTGGTTCTACTCGCAGGCCGACCTCGTCCTCACGCCGTCGGAGTACACGAAGCGCCAGCTCGCAGACTACCCGGTGGACGCGCCGATTCGGGCGATGACGAACGGCGTCGACCACGGCTCTGTCGCGGGCCACGAGGCGCTCCGCGAGGAGTACCGCGACCGGTTCGACCTCGACGGGACCGTCGTGTTCGCGGTCGGCTCCGTCTTCGAGCGGAAGGGCCTCACCGCGTTCTGCCGGGTCGCCGAGCGGCTCGACCACGACTTCGTCTGGTTCGGCACCGTCGACTCCGGGCCGCAGGCGTCGCCGACGGTCCGCAAGTGGACGAGCGACCCGCCGGAGAACGTGACGTTCACCGGCTGGGTCGACGACAAACCCGGCGCGTTCGGCGCCGGCGACGTGTTCTTCTTCCCGACGAAAGAGGAGAACCAGGGCATCGTCGTGCTGGAGGCGATGGCGTGCGGGAAGGCGTGCGTCCTCCGGGACATCCCGGTGTTCCGCGAGTACTTCGAGGACGGCCACGACTGCGTGCTCTGCGAGGACGAAGACGAGTTCGCGGCGGCGCTCGACCGGCTCGCCGCAGACCCCGACGAACGCGAGCGGCTCGGCGCGAACGCCCGCGAGACGGCCGCCGAACACAGCCTCGACCGCGTCGGCGACCGCCTCGTCGACACCTACGAGGAACTGCTCGACGACGCCTGACGACCGACACGCGCCGCGCGGGCCGCCGTTCGCCGCTTCGCCGTTCACCGTTTTCCGTTCGCCGTTCGCGCCGCCGGAGCCGTCGCGCGCCGCGAAGACGCAAGGCATTACCTCCCGCTCTGAAAACCTGGAGTGAATGCAGACCGTCGCCGCCTTCACCGACACGTATCTGCCGACGGTGAACGGCGTCACCTACACCATCCAGACGTGGCGCGAGCGGTGGGAGGACCGCGGCGGCCGGATGGACGTGGTCTACCCCGGCACCGACGAGTACGACCCGGAGTCCGGCGAGCACCCGGCGCGCAGCGTCCGGTTCCCGTTCTACGAGGGGTTCCGGGCGGCCGTCCCGAGCGTCCCGTCGGCGGTCCGCGACGCCGACGTCGTCCACGCGCACACCCCGTTCGCGCTCGGCCTGTCGGCGCTGTACCTGTCGCGCCGCATCGACGCGCCGCTGGTCGCCTCTTACCACACCCCGACGGCCGAGTACGCCGACTACCTCGCCGGCGGCCCGGCGGCGACGGCCATCGAGGGTGCGGCGAAGCGCTACGAGCGGCTCTACTTCGCCCGCGCGGACGCCGTCGTCGTCCCGAGCGACCCGGCCGGCGACCACCTCCGCGACATCGGCGTCGACACCCGCATCGAGGTCGTCCCGAACGGCGTCGACGTCGACACCTTCCGCCCGGTCGACGACGCCGGCTTCCGCGAGACGTACGGCCTCCCGGACGGCCCGCTGGTCGGCTACACCGGCCGGCACGGCTTCGAGAAGGAACTCCCGGACATCATCCCGGCGGTCGCCGCCGCAGACACCGACGCGACGCTCGTCTTCGGCGGCGACGGCCCCGCCCGCGACGCGCTCGAAGCCGCGGCCGCCGAACACGACGTCGACGCCCGGTTCCTCGGCTTCCTGCCGCGGGAGGACCTCCCGGCGTTCTACTCGTCGCTCGACGCGTTCCTGTTCCCGTCGCCCGTCGAGACGCAGGGGCTCGTCGCGCTGGAGGCGAACGCCTGCGGCACGCCGGTCGTCGGCGTCGACGCCGGCGCGCTCTCGGACACGGTCGTCGACGGCGTCACGGGCTACCGGTTCCCGCCGGGGGACGCCGCCGCGTTCGCGGACGCCATCGACCGGACGCTCGCCGAACGCGACCGGCTCTCGACGAACTGTCTCGACCGACGGGACGCCGTCAGCGTCGAACACGCCGTCGACCGACTCGGCGACGTCTACGACGGCCTCTGAGCAGCAAAAGTGAGTGCGGGTCGGCGGGTCGCAGCCGGCAGCCGCGGTGGCCGGTCGCGACGCCGCGTCGTCAGTCGTCTTCGACGGCCTGCGCGATGCGCTGGAGCTGCCGGGTCACGTCGCGGACCTCGTCGCGGAGCTGACGCACCTCGCGGACGAGTTCCTCGTTGCCGGCGCTCTCCTCTTCGCCGCCGGGGCCGCCGCCCATCCCGGGCGGACCGCCGCCCATGCCGCCGGGGCCGCCTCCGCCGCCGCCCATCATGCCGCCCATCATCTGCGCGAACGGGTTGCCGCCGCCCATGCCGCCGCCGCCTCCGCCGCCCATCATCTCTTCGGGGCTCGGGGCGCCGCCTTCGCCCTCCTCGCGCTCCTGTTCGCGTCGCTCGCGAATCTCCTCGACGCGCTCGCGGAACGACTTCTCCTCCTCTCCGGACTCGGACTCGGATTCCTCGGGCTCGTCGTCTGCCATGCGTCCCGGTTTGTGCGGAGCCCCGAAAAGGGTTGTCTCTCCACCGCTCGCCGCCGCCCGAACCACCACCACTCACCCCTGCTCGCCGCCCCGCGCTGCGCCTCGACCCCTCGGCTGGCCGCCCGGTTCGTCGGCGTCGACGGCGCAGACCGGGTGGCTGTCACAATCCGTGTGTTCTTCCCTGTCGACCCCTGAGGTCGCTGCGTGTTCACGGACCGGTCCGCGGACGTCGCCGACCGAACGCCGCACCGAGGCTACGGCGCGGCCGTGACGCCGGGCGTCGACGGGCCCTGCGTCCTCGTGACCGGCTACGGCGACGAGAACCGGCTGCTGACGTGGCGCGACGGCGCCCTCCGGGACGTCGCGTCGTCGGCCGTCGCTGACCCGGGCCGCCACGCCATCGGGGTCGCCGCGGCGGACCTGGACGCCGACGGCGACGAGGAGCTGTACGTCCACAACACCGACGAGTTCGGCGGGCACACCCGCGATACGGACCTGCTGCTCGACCCGGTGGACGGCTTCCCGGACGCCGACGACGCCCGGTGGCGCGACCTGTTCGGCCTCGGCGTCAACGCCGACCGCGGGAACTTCCGCGCCGGCCGCTCGGTCGCCGCACTCGACCGCTACGGCACCGGCCGGTACGGCGTCTTCGTCGCCTCCTACGGGGCGCCCTCGCGGTTTTACGAGCTGGGCGACGACGGCGAGCTCTCGGACATGGCGTCCGCCGTCGGCCTCGACGTCGACGCCTGCGGCCGGTCGCTGCTCGCCGGCCCCGTCGTCTCCGACCGCATGGACCTGTTCGTCGGCGTCGAACGCGGCCCGAACCGGCTGTTCCGCAACGACCGCGGGCACTTCGAGGACGTCGCCGCCGCCGCCGGCGTCGACGACCCGGACGGCGACGCGCGCGGCGTCACCTACGCCGACGGCGGCGTCGCCTGCGGCAACTGGGAGGGGCCGAGCAGGCTGTTCACGCCGGACGCAGACGGCGGCCCCGCCGACGGCGGCCGGTTCGTCGACGCGGCGCCGCCGGCGTTCGCCGCGCCGACCCGCGTCCGCACCGTCGTCGCCGCCGACTTCGACAACGACGGCCGCGACGAACTGTTCGTTCACGCCATCGGCGCCGAAAACAGACTGTTCCGCCGCGAACGCCCCGTCGACGCGGACGCCAGCACCGCCGGTGCCCCCGACGCTGCGGACACCGACGGCGCGTCCGGCGGCTGGACCCGCATCGACGCGGGGCCGGCCGCGGAGCCGAGCGGGCTCGGTACCGGCGCCGCCGTCGCCGACGTCGACGGCGACGGCAGCCTCGAACTCCTCTTGGTTCACGGCGAACTCGCCGCGCAGCCGCTGACGCTGTTCGGCGCCGACGGCGACGGCGACTGGCTGCGAATCCGGCCGACGACGCAGTACGGCGCCCCGGCGCGCGGCGCCGCGGTCACCCTCGAAACCGACGCGTGGACGAAGACCCGCGTCGTCTGCGCCGGCTCCGGCTACCTCTGCCAGATGGAGCCGGTCGCCCACTTCGGCCTCGGCGACGCCACCCCGGAGCGCGCCACGGTTCGGTGGCCCGACGGCCGCGAAACCGAGCTGTCCGCGCCGACGCCGCGGCGGGAACACGAGATTCCTCACCCGATGGCGCCGCGGTTCTGACGGCGCCGGCGGCGACGGACGCCGTTCGCGGCGCGTCCGGGCCGCTATCACCACCGTTTTGCGGTCGCCGACCGGAGCGCCGGTATGGACGACGGCGACCGGCTCGGCAAGGCGGACCGGGGCTTCTTCGACGACGTGGTGTACCCGAACCTCGGCGCCGACCGCGACGACGTCGCGCTCGGCCCGCAGCACGGCGTCGACTTCGGCGTCCTCGACGTCGGCGGCCGCGCGCTCGTCGCCGCGACCGACCCGCTGTCGGTGCTCCCCGACCTCGGCTTCGAGCGCGCCGGCCGGTTCGCCCTGGCGTTCGCGCTCGCGGACGTCGCCGTCGCCGGCGTCGCGCCGACCCACATCTGCCCGTCGTTCGCGCTCCCCGCCGGCATCACCGACGATGAGTTCGCGGCGCTGTGGACCGCGATGAGCGACGAGTGCGCCGACCTCGGCGTCGCCGTCGCGACCGGCCACACCGCGCGCTACCCGGCCGCGTCGTACCCGTGGGTCGGCGCCGCGACGGTGCTCGGGGTCGCCGACCACGACGACCTGGTCCGGCCCGACGGCGCCCGGCCGGGCGACCGCGTCGTCGTCACGAACGGCCCGGCGGTCGAGACCGCGGGGCTGCTCGCGACGCTGTACCCCGAGGCGTTCGCGTCGCTCGACGAGTCGACGCTGCGGGACGCGCAGGCCTGCCTCGACGAGGTCGGCGTCGTCCGCGACGCGCTCGCCGCCGCCGACGCAGGCCGCGCCGCGTCGACCGATTCCGACGGCGACTCCGGCGGCGTCACCGCGATGCACGACGCCACGGAGGGCGGCCTCCGCGGCGCGCTCTGTGAAACCGCCCGCGCCGCCGGCGTCCGGTTCGACGTCGACGCCGACGCCGTCCCGTCGCTCCCCGGCGCGGTCGCCACCTGCGAGGCGCTCGGGCTCGACCCGTGGAACTGCACGACGTCCGGGACGCTCATCGTCACTGTGCGCCCCGGCGCCGCCGACGCCGTGGTCTCGGCGCTGACCGACCGCGGGACGCCGGCCGCCGTCGTCGGCGACGTCTCTGCCGGCAGCGGCGTCTACGTCGACGGCGACCGCGTCGAACCGCCCGCCGAGGACGAGTCGTGGGCGGCGTACGAGGCGCTCAGCGGGCAGCGATAACGGCCGGACGGCTGCGGCTCACGGCGCTCTTACTCGCGCCGCCAGTCCTCCAGGTACGCGGCCTGTTCGTCGGTGCGGTCCTCGACGGGAACGCCGACGGCGTCGGCTTTCTTCCGGGCGACTTCGCGGTCGAGCCGGTCCGGGACGGCGTGGACCGCCGGCGACAGGTCGGCCTCGACGAGTTCGCGGCCGGCGACCGTCATCATGGCGAACGTCGAGTCCATCACGGCGGCCGGGTGGCCCTGGCTGTACGGGCCGCTGAGGTTCACGAGGCGGCCCTCTGCGAACAGGTTCAGCCGGCGGCCGTCCGGCAGGTGGAACCGGGTGACGCCGGCGCGCGGCGTCGACGTCGACTCGGCGAGGTCGCGGAGGGCGTCCACGTCGATTTCGACGTCGTAGTGCCCGGCGTTCGCGAGCAGCACGTCGTCGTGCATCTCCCGGAAGTGCTCCTCGCGGACGACGTCCCTGACGCCGGTGGCGGTGACGAACACGTCGCCGTCGGCGGCCGCGTCGGCCATCGACGCGACCCGGTGGCCGTCCATGTGCGCTTCGAGCGCCTTCCGCGGGTCGACCTCGACGACGACGGTGTGCGCGCCGATGCCGCGCGCCTTCTCGGCGACGCCGCGGCCGACGTGGCCGTAGCCGGCGACGACGACGGTCTCCCCGGAGACGATGCGGTTCGCGGTGAGCTGGACGTTCGAGACGGCCGACTCGCCGGTGCCGTGGACGTTGTCGAACCGGCGCTTCATCGGCGTGTGGTTCACGGCGAACGCCGGCACGGCGAGCACGTCGTCGGCCGCCATCGCTTCGAGCCGGTGGACGCCGGACGTGGTCTGCTCGGCGACGCCGACGACCGACTCGAGCGCGTCGCCGTGGCTGTCGTGCAGTTTCGCGGCGAGGACGCAGCCGTCGTCGAACAGCAGGTCCGGCTCCCGGTCGAGCAGCCGGTGGTGCTGTTCGTCCAGTTCCGCCTCGGTCATTCCCTCGGCGGCGAACGCTTCGAGCCCCGGCTGGTCGTCGAGGTGGTCGATGACGGCCTCGTGGCCGCTGTCCGGGTCGCTGCCGGTGAACAGCACGTCCGCGCCGCCGGCCGCGACCGTCTCGATGAACACCCCGGTCTTCGGTTCGAGATGCGACGCGACCGCCGCCGTCATCCCCGCGAACGGCTCCGCCCGCCGCAGGTCGTCGGCGAGTCCGCGGAGCAGCGGCGTCGACTCGCGCGTCCACGCCAGCGGGTCCGCGCCCGCCGGGCCGGTGAGCTCCACCTCCTTCATCGACGGGGGGTACGCACGGTTCCGTGGTAAGACTGCGGGCTACTGCGAGCCCCGGCGCGAGCGCGCGCCGCGGGCGACCCGGTCGCCGGTCAGTCGGCGTCGAGTTCGCAGAGCCGCGCGGCGAGGCTGCGGAGCTCGGCTTCGACGCCGAGTTCGTTCAGCCAGCGCGGCGGGAGCGCGTCGGCGCCGAACCGGGCGCCGGCGACCGCTCCGGCGACGGCGGCGACGGTGTCCGCGTCGCCGCCGCGGCTCGCCGCCCTGGCGATTGCGTCCTCGGCCGAGTCGGCGGTGAGGCCGTCGTGCAGCGCGGTTTCGAGCGTGTGGACCACGTAGCCCGAGTTGTCGAGCGACACGGCAGCCGGGTCGTCGGCGGCGGCGAGCGCGTCGCGGATTTCGGTCGGCGCGTCGCGGTCGGCGGCGAGCGACAGCGCGGTGCCGAGCGCCGCCGCCGGCGCCGCGCCGGACAGCAGGTCCGCGACGACGGCGGTGAGCGCGACGCACGACTCGACACAGCGCGGGTCGGCGTGCGTAATCGCCGACGACGCGGCGGCCGCCTCGGCGAGCCGGCGTCGGTCCGACCGGAACGCGACGGCGTACGGCGCACAGCGCATCAGGCTGCCGTTCCCGGCGTTCTGCCCTTCGGGCCGGTCGGCCCAGACGGCGTCGCCGGCGTCGCGCCAGTCGGCGCCGTCGCGGATGCGGCCGAGCGCGTCGGCGGTCATCCCGCCGACGTCGAACGGGTCGCCGTCGAGCCAGTCGACGAACCGGCGGGCGACGTCGGCGCCGTCGAAGCCGCCGTTCTCGGCGAGCGACCGCGCGATACACAGCGCCAGCTCCGTGTCGTCCGTCACCGTCCCGGCCGGCTGGCCGTGCGTTCCGTCCCCGAGCATCTCGGTGACGCGGCCGTGTTCGGCGGCGACGCTGGACTGCGTCCGGAACTCCACGGGCCGGCCGAGCGCGTCGCCGCACGCCAGTCCGAGCAGGCAGCCCGCGGCTCGCCGCTCCGTCTCCGTGTCGGTCATACTCGGCCGGTCGCTCCGCCCACAGAAACCGGTTTCGCGCCGCCGGCCGGCCACTGCCGGGACGCGTTCGCCGCCGGGCGGGTCGGCTCAGGCGACGGCGGCGACGACGCCGGCGGCGACGAGCAGGGCGCCCGCGGCGACGCCGACGATGGCCGCGCGGCGCGAGACGGCGTCCTCGGCGGCGAGCGCGACCGCGCCGACCGCGACGGCGACCCCGACGGCGGCCACGACGCCCGGAACCGCGCCGCCGCCGAACACTCCGGCCGGTTCAGTCGCCGGCGCGTGGCCGGGGTGCGCCGCGGCGACGCCGACCGCCCAGCGCGCCGCGGCCGCCGCGACAGCGGCGACTGTGGCGACTGCCGCGGTCGCTGCTCCGACGCGGGCACAGGTCGAGCCGCCTGCGGCGTCGTCGCCGCCGGAGTCACCGCCGTCGGGGTCGAGTCTGCGCATGGCGGAGAGGAGCGGAACGAGCCAAATGAATCCGTCGACACCGCGGAATCCGGGGTCGCCGGCGCCTCGGCCCCGGCGTCGGTCCGCCCGGGCCGTCGGGTGGCGAACCAAACAACTTTGGCTAAACGACTTTCCCCGTTCTCGACCGAACGCCGAATTACACTGGCTCACGCCGGGTGAGCCGGTGACGCAGCGTGGAATGCGACGGCATCGTGGGTCGAACGGGCGGTGACGGGCGAGGGCACCGAACTGTGCGCGTCGAGACGCCGGGGCGACGCTCCCCCGACGCCCCGGCGTCGGATTTCTCGGAGAGAACCGCGCTACGGCCGTGTCTGCGTCTCGGGCGGCGGCTAGTCGTCGGCCGGGTCCGCGCGGAGCCGGCGTTCGACGTACGTGTCGAGTTCGGCGCGGACGGCGGCGACGTCGCCGGTCGTCGTGGTGGTGCGGCGCGTCATGCTGCCGAGCAGCGTCGTCACCAGGAACACCGCGGCCCGGTCCGGGTCGACGTCGTCGCGGAACGCGCCGCTGTCGACGCCGTCGGCGACGATGTCGCTGAGCCGGTCAACGAGGAGGCCGTCGTGTTCGGTGAACAGGTCGCGGAACTCGTCGTCGTGGGCGGCCTGCGCGCGCAGCTCCGTCATCGCCTCCAGGAAGCCGATCTGGTCGTCGTCGACGTCCTCCGCGAGAATCCGGTCGAACACCGTTTCGAGCCGCGCCTCCGGGCCGTCGGCGTCCGCGTCGGGGACCGACGCCTGAAAGCGGTCGAGCGTGAACGACAGGAAGTCGAGCAGCAGGTCGTCCTTGCTGTCGTAGTGGTGGTACAGCAGCGACTTGCTCTTGTCGAAGTGGTCGCCGATCCGCTGAATCGTCAGGTCCGCATAGCCGTGTTCACAGAGCGCGAAGAAGGTCGCCCGCATGATGGCCTCGCGGGTGTTGGCGGGGTCGCCGAGGAACGAGTTGCTCCCATCCATACTAACTAACTATTCAATCAGGCCAGCAAAAGGGTTTTGATGGTTCCTGCGGCCCGAACGGGCCACCAACGCCGGTCGACTCACGCTCGGCGTCGCGAGCGGAAAACCCTTCTCACCGCGGACAGCGACGCCGCTGTCGGTGCAACGTGGCTCTGCGGTTCGTGAAACGGCGCACCGGCTCCTGCTCAGCCCCGGACCGCGACGGCGACGCTGTGACACGCCAGCGCGACGGCGCCGACGGCCGCAGCGCCGAACAGCGCGGTCGACGCGGCCGCCGGAATCGGAAGGAGCAGCGCGAGCAGGCAGCCGACTACGGCGAGAGCGACCACAGAGTCGACCGTTTCCGGCGGTTCGACGCGTTCGCGGAGCCGGCTCAGCGCGGCGCGGCCGAGCACGGCGACCGGGAGGGTGACGCCGACCGCGGCGGCGACGTGGACCGCGACGACGCCGACGGCGTCGACGGTCGGCGCGGCGGCGCCGACGACGGTCCCGGCCGCGTAGGCGCCGAGCAGCGCGAGCAGCAGCGTCGCGAGCGCGCGCTCCGTGCTGCGGGCGGACGGGACGACTGCGGCGGCGACCGCGGCGGGGGACTCGTTCCGGGCCATACCGCCCGGTTCGTCGTCGTTCACCTTATTGTTCGGCGGTTTCCCAGTTCTCGGGAATCCGCCGTTCGTTCATACCCGCTCCGGGCCGACTACGCGTGACAACGACTCACAGCCGGCGGACGCGACGCCGGCAGCCCCAAAGCGATGAACGAAACACTCACCACGTCGACCGACCGCGACCGCGCCCGAACCGACCCGGAGACCGACTCGACGCGCCGAACCCGGGCGACGTGCCCGGAGTGTGACGGCCCCGTCAGAGCCGACGAGGAGCGCGCCGAACGCACCTGCCAGGACTGCGGGCTGGTGCTCGACGCCGACGAGGTCGACCGCGGCCCGGAGTGGCGCAGCTTCGGGGACGAACCGGACTCCGACCGCCGCCGCGTCGGCGCCCCGGTGACGACGCTCATGCACGACAAGGGGCTCAGCACCACCATCGGCTGGCAGGACAAGGACGCCTACGGCCACCGGCTCTCCGAGCGCAAGCGGACGCAGTTCCAGCGGCTCCGCCGGTGGGACGAGCGGTTCCGCACGAAGAACGCCCAGGAGCGGAACCTGAAGCAGGCGCTCGGCGAAATCGAGCGGATGGCGTCGGCGCTCGGCCTCCCCGAGAGCGTCCGCGAGACCGCGAGCGTCCTCTACCGGCGCGCGGTCGACGAGGAACTGCTGCCGGGCCGCAGCATCGAGGCGATGACCACCGCCTGCCTGTACGCCGCCGCCCGCCAGCACGGCGTCCCGCGGACGCTCGTCGAGATGGCGACGGTGAGCCGCGTCGAGAAGCTCCCGGTGCAGCGCGCGTACCGCTACGTCTCGACCGAACTCGGCCTGGAGATGGAGCCGGTCGACCCGACGCAGTACCTCCACCGGACCGCCTCCGACCTCGGCGTCTCCGACGAGACGGAGCGGCTCGCCCGCGACGTCCTCGAAACCGCCGTCTCCGAGGGCGTCCACAGCGGGAAGAGCCCGGCCGGCCTCGCCGCCGCCGCCGTCTACGCCGCCGCCCGGCTCACGAACGAGTCGCTCACGCAGGACACGGTGAGCGACGTCGCCAGCGTCAGCACCGTCACCGTCCGGAACCGGTACCAGGAGCTGCTGGAGGTGTACGGCGAGCGCGAGGCCGTGTAGATGCCGCGGTCGACCGCCTCGGCGACCCGGTCGGTGTCGGCGGCGAGCGCGACGCGGCCGGGCCGTGACGCCGCGGCGACCCACCGGTTCGTTGATGATGCCGGCTGACCACCGTTCTCAGTGATGGTCGACTCCCCGGCGACCACGGCGGACGACCCGGCGCTGCAGGACGTCCTCGACGCGCTGGGCGACCCCGACTGCCGCGCCATCCTCCGCGAGACAACTGACCCCATGACCGCAACCGACCTCGCCGACGCCTGCACGATATCGAAGTCGACGCTGTACCGCAAACTCGACCTGCTCAGCCGCGCGTCGCTCGTCCGCGAGTCCATCGAGGCCGGCCCGGACGGCGGCCGCGTCTCCCGGTACGAGCGCGACGTCACCGACGTCACCGTCTCCATCGACGTTGACGGCGACGATTCCAACGGCTCCGACGGCTCCGCCGCCGGCGGCGACGGCGACGAAGCCGGGTTCGCCGTCACGGTGTCGCGGCCGGCGCGCGCCGCGGACGAACGCCTCGCTGACATGTGGTCCACGATGGGTGACGAGCTGTGAGCGTCGCCGTCGACACCGCCATCGTCGCCGTCAAGACCGTGATTCTGCTGCTCGGCAGCGCCGTCACCCTCATCGCCTACCGGGCGTCGCGCCGCACGAAATCCGCGTCGCTCCGGCTGCTCGCGGTCGGATTCGGCGTCATCACGCTCGGCGCGCTCCTCGCCGGCATCGCGAACCAGTTGCTGTCCGTCTCCATCCAGCAGGGCGTGCTCATCAACAGCCTGCTCGTCGCCATCGGCCTCTCGGTCATCCTCTACTCGCTGTACCACGAGCGGTGAGCGGCCGCCGCGAATCAGCGGCCCTCCTCAAACTCGACTCGGAGTACGGCGTCCACTCGGTACGCCGTCCACTCGATTCGGCCGTGGCACGAACTCGGCGAACCGGAACGCGGCGGCGACGGCTGACCGGCGGCGGCCACTCACCGCCGGAGCTGCCCCGGCGCGTCGCCGGCGGGGAGCGCCGCGAACAGAAGACCCAAACGGCCGTCCGGCCTCCGGCCGGTATGGCTGTCATCTCGAAGCTTCTCTACATGCTGGCGCTGCTCGGCGTCGGCATCGGCGGCCGGTACGTCGGCGTGCTCACGGAGACGTGGACCGACCGGCTCACCTGGTTCGCCTTCTACGTCGCGCTGCCGGCGCTCGTCTTCCGGTCGACGTTCAGCCAGCCGCTCGGGAAGGTGCTGTCGCCGACGCTCGTCGTCGGGCTGTGGGCCGCGCTGCTCGGCGTCGCGCTCATCAGCTGGGTCGTCCACCGCCGGAAGGCGTCGCGGGCGACCCGCAGCGTCGCCGTCGTCCAGTCGTACCACTGCAACTTCGGCTTCCTGGGGCTCCCCATCGTCGCGATGACGTTCGGCGACCTCGCCACCGCGAAGGCCAGCATCCTGCTCGGCATCGGCGCGCTGACGCAGGTGCCGCTCACGATTCTGCTGCTCGTCACCATCAACAACGCCGACGCGTCGCTGCGCGACGAACTCGGCGGCATCGCCCGGAACCCGGTCATCGCGGCGCTGGTCGTCGGCCTCGCGTTCTCCTCGTTCGGCCTCGGCGTCCCGGCGCCGGTGCTGGCCGGGCTGGACGCGCTGTCGACGCTGGCGCTCCCCATCGCGCTGCTGTCGGTCGGCGCGTCGTTCTCGCTCGACCTCGGCGCCATCGACGTGCCGACGGTGAGTTCGGTCGTCGCGCTGAAGGTGTTCGTGATGCCGGCCATCGCGCTCGCGGCGTTCACGCTGCTCGCCGCCGACCCGACGACGCTCCGCGCCGGCGTCGTCATGCTGGCGATGCCGACCGCCGTCTCGACGTTCATCTACGCCTCGGAGCTCGGCGGCGACGCCCGGCTCGCCTCGACGAACGTGTTCGCGACCACCGTCGTCTCGCTCGGCACGGTGCTGGTCCTCCTCCAGTTCCTCGGCTGACCGGCCGCTCCCCGAATCTCTCATTCGTCTTCCAGTAAATATCCGCGCCGAACCGCCCCGCTTTACCTTCCGGTGTGCGAACGGGCGGCCATGTCACTGTCCGAGTACGTCGACGAGTTCGAGCGCCGTGACTGGCAGACGACCACCGACGGCACGGTCCGGTTCGCGCTAATCGGGCTCGGCTGGTGGACGGTCGAGGAGGCGATTCCGGCCATCGCCGAGTCGGACCACTGCGAGACGACGACGCTCGTCACCAGTTCGACCGCGAAGGGCGAGGAGGTCGCCGCCGACGTCGACACCGTCACCGACGTGGTGACGTACGACGAGTTCCACGACGGCGCCGCCGCGGACGCCTACGACGCCGTCTACATCTGCACGCCGAACGCCTACCACCTCGATTTCGCTCGGACCGCCGCCGAACTCGGAAAGGACGTGCTGACCGAGAAGCCGATGGAGGCGACCGTCGAACGCGCCGCCGAGATGGTCGCGGTGTGCGACGCCAACGACGTCACGCTCGCCGTCGGCTACCGGATGCAGACCGAGCCGATTGTCCGCCGCGTCCGCGAACTCGTCCAGTCGGGCGCCATCGGCGAGCCGTGTCACGTCCACGGCGCGAACACCCAGCGGCTCCTCGACATCTTCGACGACCCCGACCAGTGGCGGCTCGACCGTGACCGCAGCGGCTACGGCACCTCCGTGATGGACCTCGGCATCTACCCCATCAACACGGCGCGGTTCATCCTCGACGCCGACCCCGTGGCGGCGCAGGCGACGATGCGCTCGGAGCACGAGGCGTTCTCCGACGTCCCGGACGAACACGCCGCGTTCACGCTTGAGTTCGACGACGGCGTCCTCGCCGCCTGCACCGCGAGCCAGAACGCCCACACGACCACGCACCTCGAAATCACCGGCACCGAGGGCCGCGTCCGCATCGAACCGGCGTTCCACCTCGACACCGAACTGACCGTCACGCTCGGCGACACCACCCTCGATTTCGACACGCCGAAGGTGAACCAGATGACAGAGGTGTTCGACTACTTCGGACACGCCGTCGTCACCGACGCCGACGTGGGCCTCGACGGCGAACACGGCCTCGTCGACATGGAGACCATCGCCGCAATCCACCGCTCCGCCGACACCGGCGGCCGCGTCACCATCGAGTAGCGCGCCGCGGCCCCCGATTCTTCCCGGTCGTCGACCGCGAACGAAAGTCCCGCCGAGGCAACATTTAACAGACGGTGCGACGACTCCGGGCACAACGTGTCTGCTCGCTGTACGTATCGGTTCGACCCGGCGGAGCACGGGGGAGACGACGGCGCGACGACCGCGGTGACCGCGGAGTGGTCGTGTCCGCACGAGGCGCACGGCGACGCCGACTTCTGCGTGTTCCACCTGCCGGTGGAGGAGCGCGCCGAGCGCGGCGTCACCGACGGCGACGTGGCGGCGGCGCTCCGCGAACTCGCCGGCGCCGGCGGCGCCGAGGCGAAACAGGTCGTCGGCGCCCGGTTCGGCGACCTGACGCTGGACCACGAGGTGCTGGAGGCGCCCGACACCCACCCGGTCGACCTGCGGCACGCCCGCGTCGCCGGGACGCTGTCGCTCGCGAACGCCGACGTCCGGCAGCCGCTCGACCTGCGCGGCGCCGACGTCGAGGCGTTCGACGCGACGGACGCGACGCTCCGGGCCGACGTCGACGTCAGCGGCGCCGACGTCGCCGGCGAGTGCACGCTGCGGGAGGCGACGTTCGACGGCGACGTCGACTTCCAGCACGCTACGTTCGGCGGCGCGGTCGCCGCCGAGGAGGTCCGGTTCCACGCCGACACCTGCCTCCGCGACACGGAGTACGCCGGCCCCGCCCGGTTCGACGGCGCGGAGTTCCAGGGCGACGCGAACCTGCTCGACGACGACGCCTGCTTCGAGCGCGCCGTCTTCCACGACGACGCCAGCTTCACGAAGGCCGCGTTCCGGTACGCCGACTTCGTCGACGCCGTCTTCGAGGCCGACGCCGACTTCGACGAGGCGACGTTCGACGGCGACGCCGAGTTCACCGACGCCGACTTCGGCGGCGCCGCGACGTTCCGCGGCGCCGAGTTCCGCGGCGACGCCAACGTCATGCTCGACGACGCGACGTTCGAGCGCGCCCGGTTCGCCGCGGACGCCGACTTCGAGCGCGCGGAGTTCTCGTACGTCACGTTCGTCGACGCCGCGTTCGAGGCCGACGCCGGCTTCGACTACGCCGCGTTCACCGACGACGCCGACTTCGCGGCGGTCGACGTCGCGGGCGACGCCCGGTTCACGGAGGCGCGGTTCGGCAGCGACACCGACTTCTCGGGCGTCCGCGTCGACGGCGACGCCGTCTTCGCCGGCGCCGAGTTCCGCGGCGGCGACAACGTCGAGGACGACGACCTGACGTTCGCGGACGCGACGCTCTCTGGGCACGCCGACTTCCGGCGCGCCGCCTTCCGGGTCGCGAACTTCCGCCGCGTCGACGCCGCCTCGATGGACTTCGACGACGCCGTCTTCGACCGCGACGCCGCCTTCGACGCGGCCGCCGTCGACGGCGAACTGACGTTCGACGAGGCGCGGTTCCACGGCGACACGTCGTTCGCCGACGCCGCGTTCGCCGCCCCGGTGTCGCTCCGCGGCGCGGAGTTCACCGGCGGCGACAACGTCGAAGACGACGACCTGACGTTCGCGGACGCGACGTTCACGGCGTCGCTCGACTGCTTCGCCGCCGAGTTCGCGCTCGCGACGTTCGCCCGCGTCGCCGTCGACGGCCCGGCGACGTTCGCCGAAGCGAGTTTCCACGACTCCGTGACGATGACCGGCGCCGAGTTCGGCGACGAGGTGACGTTCGAGGAGGCCCGGTTCCACGACGACGCCGCCTTCGACGGCGTCTCCGTCGCGCTGCGGGCGACGTTCCGCGGCGCCGAGTTCCACGGCGGCGACAACGTCCGCGACGACGACGCGACCTTCGAGGACGCGCGGTTCGCCGACGACGTCGACTTCCGGCGCGCCCGGTTCGAGCAGGCCAGTTTCGCCGCGGCCGCCGTCGGCGGCGCCGCCGCGTTCGACGAGGCCGCCTTCGAGGGGCCGTCGACGTTCGACGACGCCGCGTTCGCCGGCGAGGCGCGGTTCGACGAGGCCCGCTTCAACCACGACGCCTCGTTCGCGGCAACCGAGTTCGACGGCGCGGCGGCGTTCCGCGGCGTCGAGTTCGACGGCGGCGACAACGTCCGCGACGACGACGTCACGTTCGCGGACGCGGCGTTCGCCGACGTGGCGACGTTCCGCCGCGCCGAGTTCCAGCGCGCCGCGTTCACCGGCGCCGTCTTCGGCGGCGAGACGACGATGGTTGCGGCCCGGTTCGACCGCGACGCGGCGTTCGACGGCGCCGAGTTCCGCGGCCGCGCCGACTTCTCGGAGGCCCGGTTCGAGACCGACGCCGACTTCGACGGCGTCGCGTTCGGCGGCGACGCCGTGTTCACGGGCGTCGAGTTCGAGGGCGGCCACCACGAGGACGACGACGCCGCGTTCAACGACGCCGTCTTCGGCGGCGACGCCGAGTTCCGGGAGGCCGAGTTCCGGGAGGCCGGCTTCGACGACGCCGTCTTCGAGGCCGCCGCGACGTTCGAGCGCAGCGCGTTCGAGAGCGCGCACTTCGAGCGCGCGACGTTCCGCGGGCCCGCCGACGTCTCGTTCACGTCGTTCGCGGACCAGACGACGTTCGCGGACGCGACGTTCGAGGCGGCCGCCGACGTCGACGAGGCGCGGTTCGACGGCGACGTCAGCTTCGCCGACGTCGACTTCGAAACCGGCGGGAGCTTCCGCGGCGCCGAGTTCAACGGCGGCGCGCACACCGTCGACGACGCGGACTTCGAGGCGGCGACGTTCGGCGGGAGCGCGAACTTCGAACTCGCGGAGTTCCGCCACGCGGACTTCCTCGGCGTCGAAATCGACGGCGACGCCGTCTTCGTGGACGCGACGTTCGGCGAGCGCGCCGAGTTCAAGAACGCCGCGTTCGGCGGCGCGGCGCTGTTCTCCCGCGCCGTCTTCGCGGACCGAACCGACTTCTCCAGCGCCCGGTTCGGCGGGGAAGCCCACTTCGACGAACTGCAGTTCCGGAAGGACACGACGTTCGCCGACGCCGAGTTCAGCGACGACGCGACGTTCCGCGCCGCCGAGTTCGAAGGCAGCGCGAACATGCACAACGACGACGCCAGCTTCCAGAGCGCGACGTTCCACTCGACGGCGGACTTCGACAAGGCGAGCTTCCTGTTCGCGAACTTCACCGAGACCGTGTTCGCGGCCCGCGCGACGTTCAGCGAAACCGACTTCGAGAAGTCCGTCCGGTTCCGGCCGCAGCCGGACGGCGAGGAGACGCTGGTCGACCTGCGGCGCGCCCGCATCCGCGGCGGAACGCTCGGCCAGCCCGAAGACGGCAGCGTCTTCTACGACCTGACGCGCAGCAGCGTCAACGAGGTCGAACTCGACGACGCCGACTGCGACCACGAGCTGTTCGACCACTTCCGCTTTTGCAACACGGACTTCGAGGAGTTCGACTTCACCGCCCACAAGGCGCATCTCGCCCGCAGCAACTGGGTCATCCACGAGTTCGCCGTGAGCGAGGAGACGCTGCCCGCCGAGGAGGCGGGCATCGCGGACCCGGCGACGCTGGAGAACACGTACCTGAAGGCGAAAAACTGCGCCAGCGAGTTCGGCGACCGGAAGGCCGCCGCGGAGTTTTTCATCAAGGAGATGTACTACCGCCGCCGGAAGAACTGGGACATCGCGCGGAACCGCGACGCCACCGCCGACCACGACGTCTCCGTCCCGAACCGCCTGAAGGCGCTCGGAAAGTGGGGCGGCAACAACGTCCTCCACCAGACGTGCGGCTACGGCGAGCGGCTGTGGCGCTCCGTCTACGTCTCCGCCGTCGTCATCGTCGTCTGGGGGCTGCTGTACGCGACCGTGACGAAGGGGACGCGCGGCTCCAGCGGCCTGACCACGCAGGGACTGGAGAGCTTCGCGCAAGTGACGACGCCGCGCGGCTGGCTCATCATCGGGAAGAACATGTACTTCAGCATGGTGACGTTCACGACGCTCGGCTACGGCGACATCCAGCCGGTCGGCGCGTCCGCCCGGACGCTCGCCGGCATCGAGGCGTTCATCGGCGCGATGCTGGTCGCGCTCGTCGTGTTCGTGCTCGGCCGCCGCGTCGCCTGGTGAGCCCCCGCGGCGCTCCGGCACGCCGACAGTTCGGCCCGCAGAACGACGCCTCGCCGCCGTCAGTTTCCGCTCCCGGCACTACCCCCGGCTCCGCTGCCGTCACCGCCGCGGCCCGCGCTGCCGCCACCGCTGCCGCCACCGCTGCTGCGACTCGCGCCGCCGGCGTCGCCGCCGCGGGATTCCCTGTCGTCGTCGCCGTGGGTTCCGCCGTCGACCGCCCAGTCGACGTAGTGGATGATGGCGAACGCGGCGACGAGAAACAGCAGCAGCAGGCCGTACGTGAGCCCGCCGAGCAGCGCCTCGCTCGCGGACTCGTACTTCCCGGTGCGGAAACTGATTATCTTCCGCGCCATCGCGATCATGCCGACGTTGACGACGATGGGCAGGATCTCCTTGTCCTCGACGTACGCGATGACGGTCCGGTATATCTCCACGATGATGAGCAGCAGCAGCACCGTGTCGATGAGCTTGATGACGCTGCGCGCGCTCGTGATGGCGCCGGACTGAATCATCCCGGCGAGCTTCAAGCCGAGGTCGAAGACGCCGACGGCGAACAGGAACACGAGCACCAGCGCCGTCACCAGCTCCAGCATGTCCATCACCGACTCCGACCCCGTCGCCAGCGAGTCGGCGAGGGATTCGAGGGCCGGCTCGTCTCGGTCGCTCATTCGCCCCGAACAGGGACGTGCCGCCAATTAAATCATGTCCCACGCTGACAGGTGCGGCCGGGAGCGGGACCGGGTCGCCGCCGAGCCCGACGCCGCCGGCGACGTCGCGGTCGACGGCGACGCCGCACTGTCCCGTCCTGATACCAGCCTGGCCCGCCGGCGCGGGGGCCACTCCGCGCTCTGAGACACGCTTTTGAGGCCGCCGCGACAATACAGCACCGTGACAGAACAGACGGACCCCGACGGCGACGACGACTCGCTCTCCCGGCTCGGCCGCGTCGCGCTCGGGCTCGGCCTGGCGCTGCAGGCCACCGAGGACTTCCGAGACATGGACGACACCGTCTCGTACGCCGAATCGGCGGGCGTCCCGATGCCGGACGTCCTGGCGCCGCTGGCGTCCGGCACCATGGTCGCCGCCGGCGTCGGTATCGCGGTCTGGCGGCTCCCGCGGCTCGCCACCGGCGCCGCCGCGACGTTCCTCGCCGTCGTCACCGCCACGATGCACGACTTCTGGAACGCCGACGAGGACGACCGGGGCGGCGAACGGCTCGCCTTCTTCGGCAACCTCGCCATGCTCGGCGGCGTCCTCGTCTTCCTCCGCAGGGCGTTCGAGTGAACGCCGGCATCGACGCTGACGCCGGAACCGACGCTTCCGTCGATACTGGCACCGACGTGATGGGTAGCTATTACTGGATTCGGTTCGTTCGGCCGGCGTGACACTCCGCCAGGAACTCACGTCCGTCGAATCTGTCCACGACAGCGGGTCGTGGCTGTTCACGGTCATGGACACGTACGGCCGCGAACAGGAGTTCATCCTCGTCCCCTGCGAGGACGGCGTCGAGGCGTGGCGGAACCAGTGCACCCACGAGCCGCAGCGGTTCGACCGCGGGAACGGCGCCGCGGTCCGCGACGGCGAACTCGTCTGCCCGCGTCACGGCTCCATGTTCGACACCTGTTCGGGCTACTGCGACAACGGCAAGGCCGCCGACACGACCCTCGGAAGCGCCGACGTCGACTGCGAGGACGGCACCGTCTACCTCACCGACGACGCCTACGAGTTCGCGCACGCCGGCGGCGTCGACGCCGGCGACGACGACAGCGGCCCCAGTTCGACGTCCCACCTCTCATTCTGACTCGAAGCCGGTCGCCGCCGAGGTGGGCCGAGCGCCGCTCGGCTCACAGCAGCGCGACGAGTAGGACGGTGACGGCGGCGGCGAGCGCGACGCTGACCACCGTGATTTTCGCGGCGAACATCCGGTCGGCCTGCTGGTGGGACGGGTCGGTCACGTCGCCGCGTTCCGCCTCGTCGCCGTCGTCGCTGCAGAAGTTGTAGCGGCCGAGCAGCGCGAGCCGCACGCAGAACGCCTCGTACGCCTGGAACGCCCACTCGAAGCCGACCGACAGCGGGACGAACACGGCGACGAGCAGCTCCTCCGGGATGCGGCCGACGAGGTAGGCGGCGACGATGGCCGCGGCGGCGACGAACGACACCGCGGCGACGAGCGCTCGCTTGCGTCGCTGGCGCCCGCCGATGTTGCACCGGCCGGGCTGGTATCCACTCATGTCGCCCCCTAGGGGGACGACTCGGTTCACGCTTGTGACTCCGGAAGCCGGGCTGGGGCGACGGCGCTGGTTCGAGCGACTTCCCTCCGATTCCCGGCGCACCCGTCAGTTCCCCCGATTCCGAGCCGCGAGAAGCGAGATGAGTTAGTCCGTCTCCTCTGTGGCGTCCGCGGCATCCGTGGCGGTGGAGACGCCGGAGATGTCGAACCGCGCGCCGCCGTCGCTGTGCGAAGCGACATCGACGGTCCAGCCGTGGCCGTCGGCGATGCGGCGGACGATGCTGAGACCGAAGCCGGTGCCGTGCGCGGCGGTCGAGTAGCCCGACTCGAAGACGCGGTCGCGCTTCTCCTCCGGGATTCCGGGGCCGTCGTCGGCGACGAAGAAGCCGTCGGGCCGGTCGCCGACGGTCACCGTGACGCCCGGGCCGCCGTGGTCGACCGCGTTCCGGAACAGGTTCTCGAGGAGCTGCTGGAGCCTGTTCGGGTCCGCCTCGACGACCCGGTCGGTGTCGACGGTCCCCCAGCTCTCCGCGGCGACGTCGGCGAGCGACACCGGCTCCAGGTCCGTGACCTCGTCGCCCTCCTTCGCGACCGTCAGCAGGTCGTCGATGAGCGTCTCGATGCGGTCGTGCGCGTCGGCGACCGCCGCGAGCTGGTCGCTGTCGCGCTCCTCCCGCGCCAGTTCGAGCCGGCCCTGCGCGACGTTCAGCGGGTTCCTGACGTCGTGTGAGACGATGCGGGTGAACTGTTCGAGCCGCTCGTTCTGCCGGGTCAGCCGCTCTTCGCGCGCACGGCGTTCGGTCACGTCGCGGCCGACGCCGACCAGCCCCGCGGGGTCGCCGGCGGCGTCAGTGAGCACCGACCCGCTGAGTTCGTACGGGATGCGGCGGCCGTCCTTCGTTTCCACCGTCGTCTGGACCGTCGTGGTGCCGCCGTCGTAGACGTCGGCGATGGCCTCGACGACCCGGTCGACGTCGTCGTCGACGACGAAGTCGGCGGGCGTCATCGACGCGATTTCGTCGTCGGTGTAGCCGGTGACCTCGCGGAAGGTGTCGTTCCAGCGGTGCATCGTGCCGTCGAGGCCGACGACGTAAAACGGGTCTTCGAGCGCGTTCAGCGCCTGGTCGAAGAAGACGCGCTCCGCGCGGAGCGCGGACTCCCGGGAGGCTCTCACGAGCGCCGCCTCGGTGTTCGCCGCGAGGATGCGCGCGAGCGACACGTCGCGGTCGTCGAACAGGTCGGGCTCCCGCGACCCGAAGTTCAGGACGCCGAACTCGCCGAGCGGCACGATGACTTCGCTCCGGATCGCGGTTTCGCGGTTGTAGCGTCCGTCGACGGTTGACACGTCGCCATAGACGTGATGTTCGCCGGACTGGAACGCCTCCCACGCGAGGCTGTCGCCGCCGCGGAACGTCGGCTGGTCGCCGACCGTCACGGCGGCCTGCTCGGTGAACGCCGCCGGGCGCAGCACGTCCTCGTCGTCGTCGTACAGCCAGCAGCCCGTGATCGGGATGCCGAGCAGGTCGTGGGCCGCGTCGACGGCGATGCGGGCGATGTCGTCGTCGGACTCGGCGCTCATCAGCCGGCGGCTCGTCTCGTGGAGCGCTTCGAGCGTCCGCTCTTGCTGTTTCCACTCCGTGATGTCGCGGGTGAAGCCGACGATGCGGACCACGTCGCCGTCGGCGTCCCGAATCGGCTGCGCCTGCACCCACACCCAGCGGCCGAACGACTCCGCCGGGTTCACCCGGTACTTCAGGTCCGCCGTCTCGCCGGCGGAGAGCCGCGCCATCGCGTCTCGGACCGCGTCGCGGTCGTCGGGGTGGACGGCGTCGAGGAAGCTCGTCGGATCCGCCGCCAGGTCGTCGACGGAGTGGCCGTAGATGCGCTCGTACGGCGAGTTCACGAACAGCAGGTCGCTCCAGTCCCCGGTGAACATCCACAGCACCTGCGTCGTGTTCTCGGCGAGTTCGCGGAGCCGCTGCTCCACCCGGGTGGCGGTGCGCTCCGCGCGGTGCTGGTCGACGGCGTTGACGATGCGGTTCGCGAGCAGGTCGAACTGCTCGGTCCCCGCCCCCTTCCGGAGGTAGTCCGTGACGCCGGCGGAGATGGCGTCGCTGGCGATCTCCTCGCTGCCCTTCCCGGTGAACAGGATGAACGGGAGGTCCGGGTCGGCCTCGCGGACGGTTTCGAGGAATTCGAGGCCGTCCACGTTCGCCATGTCGTAGTCGCTGACGACGCAGTCGACGTCGACGTCGTCGCCGGCGAGCACGTCCGTCGCGGCCGCGGCGCTGTCGGCGGTGGTGACGGTGAGCCGGTCGTTCAGCCGTTCGAGCGACAGCGCGGTCAACTCCGCGAAGGCGTGGTGGTCCTCGACGTGGAGCACGTCGATGCCGCGACCCGTCGCTGTCGAGACGGGGCCGATGCCGTCCTGCTCGAACGGCGACTCGGTCATTCGACTGGAGTACCGGGTCTGCGAGTAAAAGCGTAGTGGGCGGAATCGGGCGACTCGCCGCGGAAAACGGTTGAAATTACGGGAACAGAGGAGAAATTCGCCGCGGAGGAGTTCGGCCCGTCGCGGTTCGTCGCCGTCACGCTTCGTCGAGCGGCGCTTCGAGGCTGGCGACGTCGACGACGACCTCGTTGGCTGCGGCGTCGACCGACTGGACGACGCCGCCGAGCACGAGCTTCGAAATCGGGGTCGGCCCGACGAGAATCGCGTCGCCCTCGTCGAACTGCTCGACCGGCTCTTCGAAGTGGAGGCGCGCCTCGCACTCGTCGGGGTCGTGGACGTTCGTGAAGTCGATCTCGTCGACCGTGACGTCGACGTGGTCGTACTCGCGGGCCAGCATCACAGTCTCCGGGTTCTCCAGCGACTGGTAGTCGAGGACGTTGTACGCGTTCGCCGTCGCCTTGTAGCCGCCCTTCGGCCCGGGGATGCCTTCGACCAGATTCAGCGCCTTCAGGCTCTGCATCTGGTTCCGAATCGTCCCCGGGTTCCGGTCGACGTCCTCGGCGAGCACCTCGCCGGTGACCGGGGACTCCGAGGTCTGGTACCTGTCGACGAGCGCAGCGAGCAGCTCCCGCTGGCTGTCGGTCAGCTCGATCTGGTCCATCTACCTGCATGAACGATTCGGACCTATAAATACTGCCTGCCTGCCACGGGCGGCACTCTTCGCGCGGGATTCCAAACGCGTCCGCAGTTTTCCGGCTCAGTTCTGGTAGTCCGGTCGCTCCGCGTACTCGATGGGGTCGCGGACGCCGGCGCGCTGGAACGCCTGCAGCCGGAACGCGCAGGCGTCACACGTCCCGCAGGCCGGGGCCTCCGCCCGGTAGCACGACCACGTGTGTTCGAACGGGACGCCGAGGTCGACGCCCCGCTCGACGACGTCGGTCTTCGACCACTCGGCGAACGGCGCCTCGACGGCGACGTCCGTCTCCGGCTTCGTGCCGACGTCGACCATCGCCTCGAACGCCTCGAAGAACTCGGGGCGGCAGTCCGGGTACCCCGAGAAGTCCTCCGAGTGCGCGCCCATGTAGACGGCCGCACAGCCGTTCGCCTCCGCGAGCGACACCGCCATCGCGAGGAGGTTCGCGTTCCGGAACGGGACGTACGACGACGGGACCTCCTCGGCGTCCACGTCGGCGTCGGGGACCGCCATCGAGTCGTCCGTCAGCGACGACCCGCCGATTCGCTGCAGGTGGTCCGTCTCGACGTGGAGGAACGACGATGCGTCGAACTCGTCGGCGAGCCGCTCGGCGCACCGCCGCTCTTTCGCCTCCGTCCGCTGCCCGTACGACGTGTGCAGCAGGTGCAGGTCGTGGCCGCGCTCCCGCGCGAGCGCCGCGGCCGTCGCGCTGTCCATCCCGCCCGACAGCAGCACGACTGCGCCGCCGCTGTCGCTGTCGGGGCTGCTGCTCGGGCCGCCGTCGTCGCGTCCGGCGCTCGGTTCGCCGGGGTCGTTCGCGTCGCTCATGTTCGCCGTTCGCCGCGGCCGGCCGTGTGCGTTTCGCTCCGAGCGGCGGCGCCCGAAGCGGCGCGGTTCACGCGCCGTCGAAGGTCGCCGCGGCCTCGTAGACGGCTCCCTCGTAGCGGAACCGGAAGCGCCCCGGTTCGTAGCCGCCGGTCCGCGCCCCTCGCGAGACGGTGTTGCGGTCCGTGACGAGCGAGACGGCCGTGACGCCGTCCTCCACGTACGGCAGCGTGTTCCGGAGCGCGGCGTTGTGCGGCTGCATCACCTGCTCCGTGATGAGGCGGGTCTCGGCGGTGTCGCCGGCGTCCGCTCGGGTCAGCGTCAGCGTCGCCCGCGGCACCTCGTCGGCGCGGCGCGGCCACCTGACGCGGACCCGCGAGCCGTCGCGAGTCACGGTCAGGCCCTCGGTCGGCTCCAGCGTCGCCGCCGGCGCCTCGACGTCGAGCAGCGCGGCGTCCGTTCTGCGTTCGCGGCCGACGCCGACCTCGAAGGCGTACCGGCCGCCGCCGAGGAAGCCGACCGTCGACGACGCGCCCGTGTCGATGGCGTGTTCGTCGAACGCCGCGAGCGTCCACGTCTCGGTCCCGCCCGGCGGAACGAACGACAGCGGCACCGGCCAGCCCCGCGGCGCGACGTGGAACCACCGGCCGTCGACGAGCTTCCACAGCCGCCAGAAGTACGGATTCCCGGCGAGCCGGCTCCGGCCGTGGTTGACGAGCGTGTAGTCGACGCTCGCCGGCAGCTCCACCCGCTCGGACTCCGGCCGGAGGAACGACGTCGTCGCCGCGTCGGCGCCGTGGTACCACGCCATCCGCGTCGCCTCCGGGAGCGCCGGCGGCGACGCGCCCGCGAACCGGGAGTCGCCCGTCGGCCCGGGGTGGTCGGTCGACCAGACCGCGACGTCGACGGTGCGGTCGCCGTGCCCGTCGAACCGGTAGCGGGCCCGCGGGAACCCCGAGCCCTCGCCGCGGCCCACCAGCGCGTACTCGATTCGCACGGACTCGCCGGGGCCGAGCCGGGCCTGCTCCGGGAACCACGGCCCGTCGACCGGATCGTCGAGCCGCCACCGGCCGTCGTCGGCCAGCGCCACCGCCGGCGTCGCCGTCGCGAGGTCGTGGTCGGCCGTCGGCGCCAACACGAGTTCGTCGCGGTACGTGTACCGTTCGCTCCGCGGGCGGCCGCCGGGCCACGCCGACGGGACAGACTGGAACAGCGGGAGCGCGTGCAGGTCGAACGTGTTCGCGGCGTCGTTCCGGTTCGTGAACGTTCCGCGGAGCAGCGCGGGGCCGTCCGCGGTGGCGGTTCGAGCGAACTGCATCGCGACGGAGCCGTCGTCGCGCGTCCGCGACCGCGTCTCCGGCAGCGCGACCGTCACGGGGAGCGTCTGGAACGCCACGAGGCTCCAGTCCTTCTCCGGCTCCAGCGGCGACACGTCGCCGCCGTCGGCCGGTGTCGGCGTTTCGTCGGTCGAGCGAGCCGGCCGCGTCCGCGTCGCGTCCGCGGTGTCCGTCGGCGGTGAGCCGAGCGTCGAACAGCCGGCGGAGGCGGTCGAGCCGAGCAGCGCGAGGACCGTTCTGCGGCGCATAGCCGGACCGTCCCCGCCGCCCGACATACGCTTTCGGGGGACTCAAACGGCCGTTTGACCGACCGGCGGCCGGCCGTGCGGCTCCGCCGACGGAGTTCCGATGCAGGAACGCCTTTGTGGGCCCTGCGCGAGTCGGCAACCATGCGACGAAGGCGCGCCTCCGACGCCGACCCCGACGCGGTGACAGACGCGGCTCGCGGCCGAGACCACAGCTCGCTCGACCCGGTGGCCCGGAATGGCTGACGGCGGCTCCGTCTCGGTGACACGGCTGGAGTTCCCGATGGACTGGCCGCCGGGGCACGTCGCCGCGTTCCTCGTCGACGCGGACGAGCGAATCCTCGTCGACGCCGGCCTCCCGAACACCGAGGCGTCGCTCCGGGACGGGCTGGCGGCGGCCGACCTGGCGCCGGCCGACGTCGACCACGTCGTGGTGACGCATCCGCACCCGGACCACACCGGGCAGATTCCGACGCTGCTCGACGCCGGCGACCCGACGGTGCACGCGCCGGCCTCCGCGGTCGACCGGCTGAACCGCGACGCCGACGCCGTCCGCGAACGCAGCCGCGCGAACCTCGAACCGGCCGGCCTCCCCGAAGACCAACTGGACGAGGCCGCCGAGACCGCCGTCGCGTCGCTCGAGCGCGCCCGGTCGCTGCTCCCGCCGGACAGCGTCGACGACGCGGTCGACCCGGGCGAGCCGCTGCGGGTCGGCGGCGTCGAGTTCGACCCGATTCACACGCCGGGCCACCAGGCAGACCACCTGTGTTACGCGGCGACGCTCGGCGGCGACGACGTGCTGTTCTCCGGCGACATGGTGCTGTTGCCGTTCCGCTCGGCGCTGCTGCACGACGGCTACGACGACGGCTACCGCGAGGCGGTCCCGGCGTTCTCGGACGCGCTCGACGCGCTCGCCGCCCGCGACGTCGACCGGACGTACCCGGGCCACGGCGACGTCCACGCCCGGTTCGCGGAGACGGTGACGCGCGACCGCGCGAAACTGAACGGCCGCGTCGACAAGGTCGAGGCGGCGGTCGCGGACGGCAACCGAACCGCCGCGGCGGTCGTCGACGCCATCCAGGCCGGCCACGACGTCCGGTACGTCCTCCCGGAGACGATGAGCATCCTGGCGCACCTCGTGGACGCCGGGCGCGTCGAGCGGACCGTCGTCGACGGCACCGCGCGGTACACCGTCGACTGACCGCTGCAGCCGCAGCGTCGGCCAGCCCTCGCGGTCTGTGGCGAACAGCGCCCCGGCGCCGGGACGCTCCGTGACGGAAACCGCCCAAAGACAGTTAGCCGGCGAGCGCGAACCCGGAACGAATGGCAAACACTGAGTCGACGCGAGCAGGCGGGTCCGAGCCCTCGCTGCTGGTCCGCGCGGTGTGGTTCGTCCTGGTCGGGTGGTGGGCGACCGGGCTCTGGCTGTCGGTCGCCTGGCTCCTGAACGTCACCGTCGTCGGGCTGCCGCTCGGCATCCGGATGATAAACACGGTGCCGAAGGTGCTGTCGCTGAAGGAGCGCGACTTCGTCGACGAGACCGGGACGCCGAGCGAACAGCCGCACGGCCTCGTCGTCCGCGGCGTCTACTTCGTGTTCGTCGGCTGGTGGGCGAGCGGCGTCTGGACCGGCGTCGCCTACCTGTTCACGCTCTCGGTCGTCGGCATTCCGGTCGCCGTCTGGATGTACAACAAGCTCCCGTACGTCGTCTCGCTGTACGAATACTGAGGCGGTCGCGAGCCGAGGCGGCTCCGCGTCGCCGGGGGCAACGGCCGACTCAGGGACTCGGCGACTCAGAAGCCGCCGTAGCGCAGCGACACCATGACGGCGATGAGGACGAGTTGGAACAGCCCCTGCACGCCGCCGAGTTTCGCGTTCTGCTGGCCGATGGCCGAGATGACCGACGGGTCGGGGTCGTCGGACACCATCTCCATGTACATCCGGACTTCGCCCGGCATCAGGAAGTCGAACCCCTGCACGGAGAGAATCGTGACGATGGCGAGCGTGACGACGATGGCCGGCGACGTCATCTGGAACTGGCCGACGGTGGTCGCGACCCACGCGAGCGACCCGACGGTGACGACGGCGGTGATGGCCTGCCAGCGGCGGTCGCGCCAGGCGTTCAGCCGCCAGCCGACCAGCAGCATCACCGGAATCAGGTTCGCGGCGGTGAACAGCGCGAGCCACGGCTCGGCGTGCGGGAACAGCCCGATTCGGATGGCGAGCGTCAGCCCCGCGGCGATCGTGAGGAACGCCATCGACGGCAGGAAAAACGAGGTCTTCGGGGTGAGACGCTCGAACACGGCGGCGCTCTGCTCTTCGTCCAGTCCGCCGATGACCGGGCCGAGAATCCCGCCGATGAAGATGTCCGTCCCGGTCCACAGCAGCCCCGCCATGACGTGGATGTAGGTGTGCTGCTGTATCGACGCCGCCGTGACCGCGTAGCCGAACGCGGCGACCGACACCGCGACGACGCCGACGGCGAACGCCGGGTTCGCTCGCCGGCCGAGCCCCGCGACCGTCCCGCGAATCGTGTTCGTTGCCATGTGTTCCCCTCCCAGTCACGTCACCCTCCTAAGAGTTACTGCTCCGGGGGTTTTCGACCGGCTGCAGCGGGGGTCCGCGACGACGATTCGCCGGAGCGCCCGGTGCCCGTCGAGTGTCCGTGTCGCCTGCCGCCGCCCCGAGCCGGGTGCGGCGTCAGTCGGTGCGCTCCGCCTCGACCACCGCGAGCGACTCGTCGAGTTCGACCGTGAGCGACTCGTCGTCGGCTGTAAACGTCACGGCGGCGCGGAGCGGGTCGCGGTCGACGATGCGGGCGCGGTCGGTGCTGATGGTCCGGAACGCCGACAGCGGCTCGTCACGCACGTCGACGCCGTGGTCGTGGTAGAACGCGACGACGGCCGGGACGTCCAGCAGGGCGACCCCGAGGTCGCCGGCGAGCGTCTCTCCACACCGGTCGCAGGTGAACCGGAACGTCGGGACGTCCCGGTACTCCTCGGGCGGCGAGGCGTCGTCGTCGGTCGTCGCGAGCTGGTCGGCGAGCCGGGACCGCATCCGGCCGTCACAGAACGGGCAGAAGCCGCTGGCGGCCTGCTGAACCACCGTCCTGAGATACCGGTTCGCGACGGCGGGCCACTCGTCGGCGTCGTAGCCGGCGAACACGCCGGGCGGGATGCCGAAGAAACTGCCGAGGTCGCAGTCGTCGCACGTGATTTCGACCTGCTGGTCGTCGTAGTGGAACGTCCGGTCGCCGCCGCACGCCGGACACGGGTCGTCCAGCGGAACCGGGTCGACCGACCCGGTTTTGGTGTAGCGGCCGGCGAGCAGCGCGCCGCGGATCTGCCGGCCGGCGACGGTCAGCCGGTAGCTGTCGTCGGTCTTCGCGACGAACGTCCCGGTGAGCTTCTGGAGGTGGTAGTTGAACTGGCCGGAGTCGCGCATCCCGACCGCGTCGCGGAGCGCCGAGAACGTCGCCTCGTCGCCGTCGGCGTCCGCCAGCGCCCGGAGGATGGCGAGCCGCGTCTCGTCCGCGAGCGCGGCGAACGCCTCGTCCGGGTCCGTCGCGTCGACAATCGGCTCACTCATGCGGGGCTGGTGGTCTGACGGCCGTATAGAGGTATCGACGGCCGCCGACCAGGCGCCGGCGTCCTGGGTCGCCGTCCGCGGTCGGCGTCGTCGGTTGGCGTCGTCGGTCGGCGTCACCGGTCGGCTTTGAGCACCGCGGTGACGTACTCGTCGGCGGTCTGCCGGGCGTCGGTGAGCGTCTCCTCGGTGTCGAGCAGCGCCGCGCGGGTCCGGGCGCCGTCGACGATAGTCATCAGCGACCTGGCGGCGTGTTCGGCGTCGACGTCCGCGAACGCGCCCCGGTCGATGCCGTCGCTGATGACGGTGCGGAGCATGTACCGGATGTACTCCTCGTTCGCCTCGAACTGCGCGTCGAACTGCTCGTTGTGGGGCGCCTGCGCCCGCATCTCGAGCATCGCGACCAGGAAGTCCCGGCGGTCGACGTGGTCGAGCAAGAGCCGGTCGAGGAGCAGGTCCAGCCGTTCGTCGGGGTCGGTGACGTCGACGCCGTGGACGGTGTCGACGAACCGGTCGAGCAGGTAGTCGAGGAACGCCGCCAGCAGGTCGTCTTTGGTGTCGTAGTGGTAGTGGATGGCGGCCGTCGACTTGCCGTACTCCTCGGCGATGCGTTTCACCGTCAGGTCCGCGTAGCCGTACTCGCACAGCGCGCGGTAGGTCGCCTCCATGATCTCCTCGTCGACGTCGGACTCGGGGCTCGTCTCCGAGGAATCACTCATCAGTCTCTCTTCGGAGTGACCCCGGCAAAACACTTGTGGAGCGGCGGTCGAGCCGCCGAGTGAACCACATGGTCAATCAGCCAGGGTCCTCGGTTTCCCCCGTCTGAGGCGAAGAATCGCGGCTCTCCGATTCCCGAAGGGCTTTTGACTAACTAGTCAGTCAGTATCAGGTACGCAATGAACGACGCACTGCTTCGAGCCGACTCGACGAACGGGGCCGCCGTCGCCGTGCCCACCGCGGTGGTCGGGGGATGAGCCTCCGTGGCCGCGTCGCCGCGCTGTTCAAGGGCCGCGACGAGTTCGACCTGACGTCCGGCGACATCGGCAAGCCGCTGCTGTATCTCTCGCTCCCCATCGTGGTGACGAACCTCTTCCAGACCGCCTACAACCTCGGCGACACGTTCTGGCTCGGCCAGTACAGCACCGACGCGCTGGCCGCCATCTCGTTCGCGTTCCCGATGGTGTTCCTGCTCATCTCGCTCGGCACCGGGCTCTCCGTCGCGGGGAGCGTCCTCGTCGCCCAGCACACCGGCGCCGACGAGGAACGGGCGGCCGAGTACGCCGCCTCCCAGACCATCACGTTCGCGCTCATCGCCTCGGTCGTCCTCGGCGGCGTCGGCTACCTCTTCGTCGACGAGTTCCTCGCGCTCATGGGGGCGTCCGCCGACGTGCTGCCGCGCGCGGCGGGCTACATGCAGGTCATCTCGCTCGGCCTCGTGTTCATGTTCGGCTTCTTCGTGTTCGTCTCGCTGATGCGCGGCTCGGGCGACACCATCACGCCGATGGTGGTCATGTTCGGGTCGGTCGTGCTCAACATCGCGCTCGACCCGTTCATGATATTCGGCTGGGGGCCGTTCCCGGAACTCGGGATGCAGGGCGCCGCCATCGCCACCGTGTTCTCCCGCGGCCTCGCGATGCTCGTCGGCCTCGCGATCATGCTCGCCGGCACCCGGGGCGTCCAGATTCACCTGGCCGACATGGTCCCCGACGCGGCGTCGCTCCGGCGCCTGCTCCGCATCGGGATTCCGGCGTCGGTCGAGGGGATGGGCCGGGCGCTCTCCATCAATCTGCTGCTGGTCGTCGTCGGCACCTTCTCCACGACGGTCGTCGCCGGCTACGGCATCGGGACGCGCGTGTTCTCCGTCATCTTCCTGCCCGCCATCGCGGTCGCCCGCGGCGTCGAAACCATGACCGGGCAGAACATGGGCGCCGGGAAGCCGGACCGCGCGGAGGCCGCGGTGCGGCTCGCCTCGAAGACGCTGTTCGGCGTGCTCACCGCCGCCGGCGTCGTCGTCTGGGTCGCCGCCGCGCCCATCGCCAGCGTGTTCACGACCGACCCGGCCGTCGTCGACGTCGCCACGGAGTTCCTCCGGTACGTCGCGCTCACCTTCGGCTTCATCGGCGTCATGCGCGCGTACACCGGGAGCTTCCGCGGCGCCGGCAAGACGCTGACCGCCGCCGCCATCTCCGTCGCGATGCTCGGCGGGATTCGGCTCCCGCTCGCGTGGTTCACCGCCGACCCCTTCGGCGAAACAGGCATATGGGCCGCGTTCGCTGTGTCGAACGTCGCCGGCGCCGCCATCGCGTACGCCTGGTACCAGCGCGACACGTGGCGCGACGCCGACGTCACCGACGCGGCGGCCGACGCACCCGGCCGCTCGCCCGACCCCGACGCGCGAACCACGGACGACTGAGACCCAGCACGCAGATGTCACGGAACCGCGACACCGACGTCGACGCGGCGCTCGAATCCGCCCTCGAATCCGCGCTCGGCTACGCCGACCGCGAGCAGCTCGCCCCCGCCCGGCGCGCCGTCCTGCGCCGTGAGCGCCGGCCGTACGGCGACCTGCTCGTCGGCACCGCCGAGGCCGTCTCGGGAGACGCGCCCGGCAAGTCGGCCGTCCGCGCCGCCGCCGCGGTCGAACTGCTCCGCGGCTACTGCCTGCTCCGCTGTGACCTCCTGGCCGACGTCCGCGCGGCCGCGGTCGACGCGGCCGGCGACGATTCGACAGCCGGCGCCGACACCACCGCGTCGCTGCTCGCCGGCGACTACCTCCAGACCTCCGCGTACTCGACGCTCGGCGCGGCCTCGACGGACCGGCTCGACGACTGCTTCGGGACGCTCGTCGCCGTCTCCCGACGGATGAGCGAGGGCTTCAGCCGGATGCACGACGCGCCGTCGCCGTCGGCCGCGGAGTACCGGTCGCTGCTCGACGCCACCGTCGGCGCGCTCGGGGAGGGCGCCGCGGTCATCGGCGCCACGCTCGCCGGCGCGGACCGCGGTCGCCGCGACCGGCTCGCTGCGCTCGGCCGGCAGTTCGGCGCGCTCCGACACCTCCAGTTCGACCGGACGGCGCCGTCCGCCGGCGCGCGGTTCGGCGTCGACGTCGACCGCGAGGCGCTCGACGACCACCGCCGACGGCTCGCGACGAACCTCGACGACGCGCTCGGCGACCTCGCGGACGCCGCCGACGTCCGCCGGCTCCGCGCGGCCGTTGAATCGGGCCTCCCTGACGGGTCGATTCGCTGACGGCCGGTCGGCGCCGCGGTCGGACTCGGGGTTCGGCGCCGCGGGTCGCCGCCGCCAAGCGGAACGTCGTCTTTCGGATACCGATATCAGGGCCTTCAGATGGCGCCCTGAACCAACTCGTTTTTAAGCCGGTTGTGCAAACGAAAGCGATATGCCGCTTCGACTCGGGACCATCGCCCGCGACCTCGGCCGGATGCTGGAGGCGCTCGCGGGGCTCGTCCTCGTCTCGGTCGTCGTGCCGCTGGTGTGGCGCGAGTGGTGGGTCCTCCCGGGGCTGGTCCTCGCCGGCGCGGCGCCGCTGCTCGCCGGAGCGGCGCTGCGCCGACGGTTCGACCGCGCCGACGACCCCGGACGGCTCCACGGCATGATGATCGCGGCGTCGGGCTGGTTCCTCGTCGCCGTCTTCGGGTCGCTCCCGTTCCTCTTCGTCGCGTGGACCGCCGCGCTCGACCCGGCGTGGCTCGGCGTTCCGGCTCGGTTCACGACGGCCGGCACCGACGCGTCGTCGACGCTCGCCGCGTTCCGGAACCCGCTGAACGGCGTCTTCGAGAGCATGAGCGGCTTCACCGGCACCGGCCTGACCATGTCGGTCCACGAGGACGCGCTGCCGCGCACGCTGCAGTGGTGGCGGTCGCTCATCGAGTGGGTCGGCGGCGTCGGCGTCATCGTGCTCACGACGGCGGTGCTCGCCCGCCCCGGAAGCGGGTCGCTGACGCTGTACCGCAGCGAGGCGCGCTCGGAGAAGATTCACCCCAGCATCGTCTCGACGGTCCGCACCATCTGGTGGATCTTCCTGCTGTTCACGTTCTTCTCGGTGCTGCTGCTGTGGCTCGCCGGGATGCCGATGTGGCACGCCATCAACCACGCGATGACGGGGCTCGCGACCGGCGGATTCTCCGTCACCGACAGCTCCATCGGGACGTACGGCAGCGTCGCCATCGACTTCGCGCTCGTCCCGGTGATGGTGCTCGGCAGCATCGCGTTCCCGATTCACTACCTCGTGCTCACCGGCGACCTCCGGAACCTCTACACGGACCTGCAGACCCGGTGGGTGTTCGTCTTCTTCGGGCTCGGCTCGGCGCTGCTGACCGCGCTGCTGTTCACGGAGCGCGTCTACGCCCCCGAGTCCGTGGCGGTCGCCGGCGTCGTCCTCCGCGGCGCCCCGGCGGCGCTGTTCCAGTCGGTGCGCTACGGCCTGTTCCAGTTCGTCTCGGCGGCCTCCTGCACCGGGTTCCAGACCGCCGGGTCGCTCGGGACGGACTGGTCGCCGCAGGCGCAGTTGACCGTCGCCGCCGGCATGGTCGTCGGCGCCGCCGCCGGGTCGACGGTCGGCGGCATCAAGCTCGTCCGGCTGCTCACGCTGACCAAGGGGACCCTGTTCCGGATTCGCGGCGTCTTCTACCCGCCGAACGCGGTGCGGACGTTCCAACTGGACGGCCGGACGCTGACCTCCGAGGAGACCGCCCAGGAGTTCGAGGAGGCCGCAATCATCACGTTCCTCTGGTTCGTCTTCCTCGCGCTCGGCGCGTTCGTGCTGCTCGTCAGCCTCCCGACCGGCCCCGGCGGCTACTCGCTGGAGAACGTCCTCTTCGAGGTCGCCTCGGCGCAGGGGAACGTCGGGCTCTCCGCCGGCATCACCGGCCCCGGCATGCCGACCGTCACGAAGGTGATGTTCCTGTTCAACATGTGGATCGGTCGGCTCGAAATCATCCCGGTGCTGGTGTTGCTGCGCGGCGTCTTCGTCTCCACGGGGGTGTACGACTGATGCGGCTCGAAGACGTCCCGGTCGTCGGCCCGCTGCTCGCCGCCGGCGCGGACGACCGCACGTTCGACGCGCTGCTCGTCGCCGGCGCCGTGCTGATTCCGCTCATCGGCGCCGTCGGCCGCAACGCCGTCACGACGGCGCTCGCCGTCGCCTACATCCTCGTCTTCCTCGGCTACGTCGCCTACAACGGCGTCCGGTGACCGACCGAAACCGCCCGGATGTTGCGGAAAGCAAGATTTAGAACGGACAAAACTGTTGGAGGCGTATGTATACTATAGTCGTCGGTGCGGGTGCGATAGGGTCGCAGGTCATCGACCTGCTCGAACGGACCCGGAACGAAATCGTCGTCGTCGAGTCCGACGCCGAGGTGGCCGAGGCGGTGAGCCGGAACCACGACTATCTCGTCATCAACGACGACGCGACGGTGAAAGAGACGCTGGTGGACGCCGGCGCGGACGACGCCGACGCCGTCATCACGACCACCGACGCCGACGCGACGAACATCATGGTGATGCTGCTCGCCGAGGAACTCGGCATCGAATCGAAGGTGAGCGTCGTGCAGAACCCCGAGCACATGGACGTGTTCCGCCGCATCGGCGTGAACGTCCTCGAAAACCCCCAGCGGCTCATCGGCGAGTACCTTGTCCGCGCCGTCCAGCGCCCCTCGGTCAAGGACTTCATGTCGCTCGCCGGCGGCGCCGAGGTGTTCGAAATCACGCTCGCCGAGTCCGCGCCGCTCGCCGAGACGACGCTGGCGGCGGCGGACGACCGAGGGCTGCTCGGCGACGACATCCTCGTCGTCGCCATCGAACGCGGCCAGGACGTCATCACCCCGCGCGGCGAAACGACGATGCACGCCGGCGACCTCGTCACGGTGTTCTCGAAGCAGGGCGTCTCCGCGGACGTGATGCGGACGTTCACCGGCGAATCGTAGCCTCGCGATTGGCCCGACCCGGCCCGACTTGACCCGACTCGACGCGGCCCAGCGCCCGGTCAGGAGTCGACGTGCGGGCGCGGTCCGCGTCGCCATCGAGCCGTCAGCGACCGCGTGTCGGCCGCGGGCGCCCCGCGTCGACTCCGCAGCTTCGTCAGCGCGGTCGCCGCGGCGGCGCCGGCGAGGCACGCGGCGGTAGGGACGGGGTAGGACGCGGCGACGAGCAGCGCCGGGACGATGCAGGTCAGCGCGAACGCGGCGGCCAGCGACCCGTCGGGGTTCGGGACGGCGCGGCCGGGTGCAGCGGACTGTCTCATGCGGCTGAACGTGGACGCCGCCACACCAAATAGGTAATCTGAACGATACTTCTGTCCGGCGGTTTACTGAAGAACGCTTCACCGGCCGGTCAGCCGAAGCCGAGGGTGGATTCACCGAAGCAGCGGTACGGTTCGCGAAACGCAGCGGTGCGGCTCCCAGCAGTCACCGGCGTCGGCGGAGAACCGACGCCCCGCCGACTTCAGCGCCGCTTCGACCTACTCCTGGGGGTCGAACACGTCGGTGTTCTCGGGGCCCTCCGCGCGCACGATGGCGAGCGCGCCCTTCCGGGCGACGCGCGAGAGCGCGTGGTCGACGAGTTTGAAGTCGCCGGGCACCGGGAACGACATCGTCGCGACGCAGGCGCTCCCGGGGAGCACCGGCGTCGTCTGGACGTACCGCATCGGGTCGCTCGCGAGCGCGCCCTGCTCCCACACCTCGTCCCAGACGCTGCCGATGGCGTGGAAGCTGCTGAACAGGTTCGGGCCGCCGACGCCGTAGAACACCCGGGCCGTCTCGCCGGTCTTGACGGTCATCTCGGCGTAGTTGTCCGGCGTGATGGCGTACTTCTCGCCGTTCATCAGGACGTACGTCGGGTCCTCCATCGCCATCCGGGCGAAGTCGAACTCGTGGTGGCCCTTCTGGCCGGTGTCGCCGTTCGTGTACAGCTCGTGCTGGCCGAGGTAGAACTCGTGGTCGACCGGCGGCAGCCCCTCCTCCGGCTCGACGAGGATGAGCCCGAACATGCCGGAGCTGATGTGGTAGTCGACGTTCGCGACGGCGCAGTGGTAGATGAACGCGCCGGGGTACGTCACCTCGAACTGCAGCCGCTTCTCCTCGCCGGGCGCGACGAGCGTCGCCTCGGCGCCGCCGCCCGGGCCGCGGCACGCGTGGAAGTCCACGTTGTGCGCCATCGAGTTCCCCTCGGCGTTCCGGATGGTGAGGTCGACGGTGTCGCCGACGCGGGTCCGGATGAACGGGCCCGGAATCTGGCCGTTGAACGTCATGTACGTGAAGGTGACGCCGGGTTCGACCTCGGCGGTGACTTCGAGCGTTTCGAGTTCCACCTCGACGGTGGCGGGCGTCTTCCGCGTGATGGGCGCGGGGACGTCCCGCGGGTCCGCGGCGACCCGGTCGACGTCGACGGGCTTCGCCTCGCCGAGTTCCGCCGCGGTCGTCAGCTGCACCGGCGACGTGTCGACGTCGTTGCTCGGGGGCGTCCCGACCGTACAGCCGGCTAACGCCATGGTTCCGCCGAGTCCGGCAGCCTGCAACACCCGTCGCCGCGTCGTTGTGTACGTCATGAGTGGTCGTCTCCAACTGGTGGTATGCGGCCCGAGGGGATATATCGGAAACCCGGTTCTCACCGGCTAAGAAACGGCTTCAGTGGTTATCGGTCGGGGCCGCGTAGCCGCTCGTATGAGCACTACTCCCGCTGTCCGCGACGACGACGACGCTGTCCGAACCGCCGACCGCGACGCCGAATCCGCCGGCGTCGGCCGTCGCGGCTTCCTGCAGGGGACGGCGCTGCTGGCGGCCAGCGGCGTCGCGCTCGGCGCGGCCCGGCCGGCCGCCGCACAGGAGACGACGGACCTCACCGCGTGGTTCTCGAACGTCTCGAACTTCGACGGCGTCGCCGACGAGCGCGGCGCCGACACCGTCACGGTCGCCGTGGGCGCACAGGGGAACGGCGGCGGCTTCGCGTTCGGCCCCGCCGCCGTCCGCGTCGACCCCGGAACGACCGTCGTCTGGGAGTGGACCGGCGACGGCGGCAGCCACAACGTCGTCGCCGAGGACGGCGCCTACGAGAGCCCGTTCGTCGGCGACGCCGGCGCGACGTTCGAACACGTCTTCGACGCCGCGGGCGTCTCCCTGTACGCGTGCGCGCCGCACAAGGCGATGGGGATGAAAGGCGCCGTCGTCGTCGGCGACGTCGACGTCGCGGTGTCGACGCCGACGCCGACCCCCGAACCGGAGCCGGTCTTCGAGTACGTCGACCGCGAACCCGACTACGGCGACTGGTTCGACGACGTCGACAACTTCGAGGGCACCGTCGACATGCGCGGCCGCGACGAGGTCCGCATCGAGGTTGGCGCGCAGGGGAACGGCGGCGGCTTCGCGTTCTCGCCGCCCGCGGTCAACGTCGACCCGGGGACGCGCGTCATCTGGGAGTGGGTCGGCGACGACGGCCCGCACGGGTTCGCGGCCACCGACGGCGAGTACGCCAGCCCGTCGCAGTCCACCGGCGAGTTCGGCCTCGTCTTCGACGGCGTCGGCGTCAGCACCTACGCCTGCGAGCCGCACGCGGAGAAGGGGATGAGAGGCGCCGTCGTCGTCGGCGACCTCTACGAGGGCGTCTACGAGGTGTCGACGAGCAGCCTCGCGGTCGCCGGCGGCGTCGGCGCGGCGCTGCTCTCGCCGCTGGCGTTCGGCGCGTTCCTCTGGGCGCGCGGCCGCCGCGGCGGAGACCGCCGCCGCTAAGCCGGAATCGACCCGGCCCCCGAGTGCCGGGATTCCCGGGCGGCCGCGCCGTCGTTGCCGGCGTTCAGGCGACGCGAGAGAACGCCGAAGTCGCTCGATTCTCGTTTCCCGCCGCTCCATCTGAATAAAACCTGGGTACGGGACCGAGACGTTTTACGGCAGGCCCCCCGGGTTCGAGGTAGCATGGACTCGTCGTCCAGCGACGCGGCGCTCCGCGCCAGAATCCGTCAGCAGGAAGTCGTCGCCGAACTCGGACAGCAGGCGCTCGAGACCGACGACCTCGACGGGCTGATGCGGGACGCGGTGGCGGCGGTCGCGGAGACGCTGGACAACGAGTACGCGAAGGTGCTGGAGCTGCTGCCGGACGGCAACGAACTGGTGTTGCGGCACGGCGTCGGGTGGCGCGACGGCGTCGTCGGCGGCGCGACGGTGCCGACGGACCGCGACTCGCAGGCCGGCTACACGCTGGCCGCCGAAGCGCCGGTCATCGTCGACGACCTCGCCGCCGAACCGCGGTTCTCCGGGCCGGACCTTCTCACCGACCACGACGTCGTCAGCGGCATCAGCGTCGTCATCGGCTCGACGGACGACCCGTGGGGCGTCCTCGGGACGCACACGACCGACCGGCGCGAGTTCACCGACGACGACGCCAACTTCGTCCAGAGCGTCGCTAACGTGCTCGCCTCCGCCGTCGAGAACCACCGCGTCCAGCGCCGGCGCGAGGAGGTGTACGGCCGCATCTCGGACGCCTTCTTCGCGCTCGACGACGACTGGCGGTTCACGTACCTGAACGACCGCGCCCGCGAACTCATCGCGCCGGAGGGCGAGTCGCTCGTCGGCACCGAGGTCTGGGAGCAGTTCCCGGCGGCCGTCGGCCGGAAGTTCGAATCGAAGTACGAGGCCGCGATGTACCGCCAGGAGACCGTGTCGTTCGAGGAGTACTACCCGGAGCCGCTGAACGCGTGGTTCGAGGTCCGCGCGTACCCCTCCGGAACCGGGCTGTCGGTGTACTTCCGCGACGTCACCGACAGGAAGGAGCGCGAACGGGAGCTCCGGCGGACCGAGCGGCGCTTCACCGCCATCTTCGAGGACCCGAACATCCTCGTCGGCCTGCTCGGCACCGACGGCACGGTGCTCGACATCAACCAGACCGCGATGGAGTACATCGACGCCGACCTCGACGACGTCACCGGCGAGCCGTTCTGGGAGACGCCGTGGTGGGGCGACGACGCGGACGTGCGGGCTGACGTCCGCGAGTGGGTGGAGCGCGCCGCCGACGGCGAGTACGTCGACTTCGAGACCCCGATCGGCCAGCCGGACGAGCGCCGCTACATCAACGGCGTGTTCCGGCCGGTGACGAACGACGACGGCGACGTCGTCTCCGTCATCGTCTCCGACCGCGACGTCACCGAGCGCCGGCAGTACGAGCGGCGGCTCGAGGAGTCCGAGCGGCGCTACCGGGCGCTCGCGGAGTACTTCCCGAACGGGCTCGTCACGCTGTTCGACGAGGACCTGAACTACACGCTGGCGGCCGGGCAGGCGTTCGACTCCATCCCGGTAGACCCGGCGGACGCCGAGGGCGAACACGTCAGGGACGTCTGGGACGAAGCCACCGCCGACGCGCTCGTCCCGGCGTTCGAGGCGGCGCTCGACGGCGCGGAGGAGTCGGTCGAACTCGCCTACGAGGGCCGCGAGTGGGTCGTCCACGTCGTGCCGATTACGGACGAACACGGCGACGTGTTCGCCGGGATGACGATGGCGCAGGACATCACCGAGCAGGTCGAACGCCAACAGCGGCTCGAAACGCTCGTCGAGCAGCTGGAGGAGTCGAACGAGCGGCTCGAACAGTTCGCGTACGCGGCCTCCCACGACCTGCAGGAGCCGCTGCGCATGGTGTCGAGCTACCTCCAGTTGGTCGAGCGGCGGTACGCCGACGAACTCGACGAGGACGGCCGGGAGTTCATCGAGTTCGCCGTCGACGGCGCCGACCGGATGCGCGACATGATCGACGGCCTGCTGGAGTACTCCCGCGTCGACTCCCGCGGCGACCCGTTCGAGCCGGTCGACCTGAACGACCCGCTGGAGGACGCCCGCGCGAACCTGGAGGTGAAGATTTCGGAGGCGGACGCGGACGTCACGGCGGAGTCGCTCCCCACGGTCACCGCCGACCCGGGGCAGCTCCGGCAGCTGTTCCAGAACCTGCTCGACAACGCCGTCACGTACAGCGGGGAGGGGCCGCCGTCCGTCCACGTCGCCGCCGAGCGCGACGGCGACGACTGGGTCGTCTCGGTCAGCGACGACGGCGTCGGCATCGACGCGGCCGACACCGACAGCGTCTTCGAGGTGTTCGAGCGGCTCCACGGCCCCGACGAGCACGGCGGCACCGGCATCGGCCTCGCGCTGTGTGAACGCATCGTCGAGCGGCACGGCGGCGACATCTGGGTCGACTCCACGCCCGGCGACGGGTCGACGTTCCGGTTCACGCTGCCGGCCGAGGGGGACCGATGACCGACCGGCGACGCGGCGACGGCGGAGCGGACGTGCTGCTGGTCGAGGACAACCCCGGCGACGTCAGGCTCGTCGAGGAGGCGTTCGACGGCGGCGACGTCGACGCGACGCTCCACGTCGTCGGCGACGGCGTCGACGCGCTCGACTTCCTCCACCGGCGCGGCGACCACGCCGACGCCCCGCGGCCGGACCTCGTCATCCTCGATTTGAACCTCCCGCGGAAGAACGGCGACGAGGTGCTTCGGGAAGTCCGCGAACACCCCGAAATCGACTACGTTCCGGTGACGATTCTGACGAGTTCGACCGCCGACGAGGACGTGCTGTCGTCGTACGAGCACAGCGCGAACGCCTACCTGACGAAGCCGGCCGACCCCGACGAGTTCATCGAGAACGTCCGGTCGCTCGAACGGTTCTGGCTGTCGCTCGTCCGCCTCCCCGACCACGGCGGCCACGGAACGGCCGCCGAACAGTGAGTCGCTGACGAAGCGTCGACGCTCAGTGACGCGGTTCCCGTGCTCCCGAGACGAACGCGTCCGGCGCTACCCGAGGAAGTAGCGCGTCCACGGGTAGCGGTCGACGAGCGCCTGCCCGTCGAGTTCGTACTGCTCGATGTACTGGTCGAGCCCGAGGATGCGGCCGGCTCCGAAGGCGGCGACCGAGAGGAACACGAGCATGTACGCGAAGTCGCCGTTGATGTAGCCGTGAGCGACGTCCCAGTTCCCGAGGTAGAACATGAGCATCATGAACGCGCCCCAGAAGGCGGCGACCGGGCGAGCGCTCCGACGAGCAGCCCGAGGCCGATGAGCAGTTCGCCCCACGGCACCGCGACGTTCACGAAGTCGACGAACCACGGCGTGTTCCCCATCGCGACGAACAGGTCCGCCGCGGGGCTGCCGCTGGCGGGCACCGCGCCCGTCAGGTAGCCCTTCGCGCTGAACTCGCCGGAGAGAATCTTGTCGAGGCCGCTCTGCAGGAACGCGAGCCCCATCATCAGCCGAAGCGCGAGGATGAACCAGACGCTGAGCGTGTGCAGTTTCCCGTTCGCCGTGAATCCGCCGACCGTGCTCCGAAGCTGGACCTCCTGTGAGGACATACCGTGCCGTCGGGTCCGAAACGAAGTTAAAGATGTTCGCCGGCCACGACGGCGCTGCGTTTCGTCACTCCGTCCGCGTCGGCGCCGGATTACCGTGTCGACGCCGGGGTCGCCGCGGACGCCGAAGTTCCCCGTCGACCGCCGGATTCGCCGCGAAACCCGGGCGGCGCTACGGTTTTGGTGTCCGCGCCCAACAGTCGGCCGATGTACGCGAGCGTCCTCCTCCCGACGGACGGCAGCGAGGCGTCGAACGAGGCCGTCGCGGTCGGCCTCGACGTCGCCGCCCGGTTCGACGCCGCGGCGCACGCGGTGTACGTCGTGGACGAACGGTTCGTCGCCGCCGAGTACGACGCCGCCGTCGAGGGAGCCGAACGCGACGGCGAGCGCGCGCTCGACGCCGTCGGCGACCTCGCCGCAGAGCGCGGCGTCGCCGTCGAGAAACACCTGCGGCGCGGCGTCCCGCACCGCGAAATCGTCGACGCGGTCGCGGACTACGGCGCCGACCTCGTCGTGATGGGGACGCACGGCCGCAGCGGTCTCGACCGGCTGGTCCACCTCGGCAGCACGACCGAGCGCGTCGTCCGGGCCGCCCCCGTCCAGGTGCTCACGGTGCCGGTCGACTCGACTCGCGACCGGAGCCGCTCCGAGTAGCGCCGCTGTTCGCGCACCCCGGCGGCGTCACCACTGGCCGCGCGGCGGGGGACTCAGTTCCTCGACGCCGCAGTCCGGACAGGTGAGGTACGCGTCGCCGTCCGCGTCCGCTTCGGGCCGCATGCCGTCGTGGCCGCAGTCGGGGCAGACCCGCGGCACCCGTATTTCGCCGCCGTCCCGCGGCGCGCCGACGGCGAGCACGACTGCGTCGCGGTCGGCGGCGTTCCGGCCGGACTGGTACTCGCCGGGCGCGAACCGGACCGCCTCGCCGCCCCCGACCGTCACGGTTCCGTCGGGCGTCTCGAACGCCACCGACCCCTCGACGACGACGAACACCTCCTCCTGGTCCGTGTGGGCGTGCAGTCCGCTGGAGAGGCGGTCGTCCGGCGCGAGCAGGTAGTGGTTGACGGCGAGGTTCGCCGCCGCCAGCGGGTCGGTGAGCGTCCGTCGCTGTACCCCCGTCTTGGTCGGCGTCGGCGCCACGGCGTCGATGTCGACGGTTTCCATGCCTCCGAATGTGCGTCCTCCGACAAATGCGTTGAGGGGCGGCGCGCCGGCCGCCGGACCCGACTCGTCGCCGGCGACGGACTCCGAGTCGCTTCGCGGAACTCGGGTCGTTGGGGGCGTCGACGCCGGAGTACCGACGGCCTCTCACGCTGAACATATTGTCACCCAAACCTTTTCATCCGGGAATCATATCAGTCGGTCGTCGGTCGGATCGGAGCGACACGTCCGAATGGCACCCGGCCGGCAGGCCGCCAGCCACGCATCACCACCGTCTCTCGGAAGCGGCACCCAACACCACCTGCGCTTTCGTGGGCAGTGGCTGGCGCCCATCACCGTTCTGAACGGCCGACGACGCCGACCCGACGGCAGACTCGCCGCTGACCCCGTGACCGCGAGGAAAGCACCTTTGGGTGCGGCCGTCGAACCCGGATGCATGTCGTACGCGACGGTCAACTACGAGGACGTCGACGCCGTGGGCGGTGGACTGCACTTCCTGCGGGAGGCGCTGGACTGTGAGAACCTCGGCGTGAGCGTGCTGGAGTGCGACCCGGGCTGGGAGGGGATGGCGCACGACCACGCCGACGACGGCCAGGAGGAGGTGTACGTGCTCGTCGACGGCGCCGCCACGGTCACCGTCGAGGGCGACGACGTCGAGATGGAGGCCGGCGACGCGCTCCGCGTCGACCCGGCCGACGAGCGGCAGATTCACAACGGCGACGCCGAGAGCACGTTCGTCATCGCCGGCGCGCCCTGAACCGCCCCCGCTCGCCTCGCGCGTCGTACCGAGGCGAGAAACCAGCAAGCACCGCCTGATTCGGCGGCGGCCGCCCGGCTACTTTCTTGTATCCGCACCACGACGCGCCGACGAGGCACGCATCTCGATGGACGCCAAGCCGTCGCTCGGTGAGCACCCCGGACTGGTCGTGAGCATCCTCTGTACGTCGGTCGCGGCGGGCGCCTACGAAATCGTTCCGTCGAGCACGGCGCCGCTGTTGGCCGACCAGCTCGGCGCGACGCCGGTCCAGGTAAGCTGGCTCGTGAGCGTGATGCTCGGCGTGGCCGTCGTCGGGAGCCTGCCGGCGGGCGCCATCGTCGACCGGTTCGGGGTACTGGGAAGCGTCGCGCTCGCCACCGCCGTCTTCGTGGTCGGCGGCGCCGTGAGCTGGTACTTCGCGGCGCGCGGCGCCTACTGGCCGGTGCTGTGGTCGCGGGCCGTCGCCGGCTTCGGGTTCGTGCTGCTGTGGAACACCGGCCTCACCGCGGTCGGCCAGTTCCGGAACGCGGCGACAGCGACCGGCCTGTACACCGCGAGCGGCCCGGTCGGGTTCGCGCTCGGCCACGTCACCGGCCCCGCCATCGCCACCGCGTTCGCCCCGCAGGCAGTCTTCCTCGTGTATCCGCTGCTACTGGTCCCGGCCACCGTCGGCGTCGCGGCGTTCTGGCCCGCCGACCTCGAACGCGGCGGCAGCGGCGAACTCCCGTCGGCCGGCGAGTTCGCCGCCGTCGCCCGGAACCGGTCGGTGCTGCTCGTCTGCCTCCTCGGATTCGTCTCGTACTCGCTGTACCTGTTCGTCAACAGCTGGGTGCCGACGTACCTGAACAGCCGGCTGACGCTGTCGCTCGCCGAGAGCGGCGCGCTCACCGCGCTGTTCCCGCTGCTCGGCGCGGCGTCCCGCGCCAGCGGCGGCGTCGTCACCGACCGGCTGTTCGCGGGCCGCGCCCGCCCCGTCGTCGTGGTGTCGCTCGTCGCCTCCGGCGTGGCGCTCACCGGCGTCATGCTGTCGTCGACGTACCTGCTGCTCGCGGGGTTCCTCCTGGTCGGCGGCTACTTCGTCCAGCTCAGCCTCGGCGTCTTCTACGGCGTCGTCCCGGCGACCGTCGACGACGACCACGTCACGACCGCGGTCGCGCTGCTCACCACGTCGGCCTGTTCGGCGCGTTCACCGCGCCGCTGCTCGCCGGCGAAGCCATCCAGGCGACCGGGTCGTACACGGCGGCGTTCGGCTACGGCCTCGCGCTCACCGCCGTCGGCCTCGTCGTCGCGGTACGCTGGTTCGACCTGTGAACGCGGCGTAGCCGTGACGACTCGAGCGACGTGTAGCCTTTTGGGCGCTTGCCGCAACCGCCGGATATGACCGACGAGGAGACTGGGGCTGACGGCGGCGCCGGCGAATCGGGAGACGGAGCGGACAGTGCAGCGGCCGGCGAGAGCGGAGCCGAAGCACCTGGCGGGAACAGGCCGCCGTTCACCGAAGACTGGAGCGTCAACTACGCCGACTACGACGAGGCGGCGGTAGCGGAGTCGCTGCGGACGGAGTGGAGCCGGGACCTGCTGCTCGCCGACTACGAGAGCGCCGGCGACGACGCCCGGAACAAGGAGACGCTGCTGATTCAGTCGTTTTACGTCTCGCTGGCCCTGTTCGGGCTGCTGCTCGACGTCGCGAACGGACTCTACTGGAACGGCCGGCACCGCGAACTGCTGGCGGTGTCGCTGCTCGGCGCGTTCCTGTTCTTCCTGCTCGGCAACTGGTCGGCGCGCTACCGGCAGGGACGGGACGCCGCGTGGGACCGCCGGAGCGAGATCGAGGACTTCGCCGCGCGCGTCGACGGCCACCTGCTCCGCAGCAACGACTCGAAGTTCAAGCGGCTCAGCCGAACCGGCGACGGCGCGTACAGAACCGACGGGCAGGCGTGGTACGAACTCGGCTCCATCGCGGACCTCGTCGTGCTGACGGAGTGCGGAATCGGGGTCCTCTGGGTCGGCGTCGCCGTCGTCGCCCTCGCGGCGTAGCCGCCGAGCGACCGGGCACTGGCCGGCGGGTCGCTGTCGGCTCGGCCTCGATTAGTCGAACAGTCCGTCGCCGCCGGTTTCGAGGTAGTCGACGACCCACTCGACGTCGGCCATCGTCGCGTCGCTGCCGCGCTGAATCGACACCATGACGCCGGACTTCTTCGGGAGGCGGTCGGTCCACGACACCACCCAGGCCTCGTCGAACACCCGGACGAGCGCGTGCAGTTCGCCGGCCTTGAACGCGGTTTCGGTGTCCGCGAGGTTCAGCTGCGTGACGATGGTGTCGTCTATCATCTCCCGTTTCTCCCTGTCGCTGTACTGCGGCTCCACGTCGCCCCGCTTTCGGGTCTCGTAGCCGTCGACGTCGTAGCGAGTGACGGCTCTGAGGTCGTCGCCGACCCGCGCCGAGACGTCGTCCCATATCCGGTCCACGAGAGAGCCACTCATGGCCGCCCCGTCTCACAGCGACGTGATATTTCCACCGGCTGGAACACCGCCGCCGGCCCCGGAACCGGCGGGCGGAACGACAGTTACCGCCGCGAGCGCCGGCGGCCGAGAAGCGCCAGCGCGACCGCCGCGACAGCGGCTGCCGTCGGCGCGGCGCCGAAGCCGGGGCTGCGGACCGCTGTCCGAACGTCGCTCAGGCCGGGCCGTCCGCCGTCGCCGCCCGTCGCCGTCGCCGTGTCGGCGGGCGTCGGCGTCGCGGCCGCGGTCTCGCCGCCCGACCCGGTCGTCGGCTGCGCCGTCGGCGTCGGCGACGCGGTCGCGGTCACCGGGTCGCCGCGGGCCGTGACCGTGGCTTGCGCGGTGGCGCGCCGGTCGTCGCCGTCGGTGAGCGTCGCCGTGATTGTGGCCTCGCCACTGACGTCCATAGAGACGGCCAGCGTAACGGTGAACTTCTTCACCTCGCCGGCGTCGAGCGTGGTCCAGAGCCACTCGTGCGTGGAGCTCCGGTAGGTCGCGTCCGTACCGGCCCACGACGCGACGCTCCACCCGGCGGGCAGCTCGCCGAGGTCGAACACCGGCGCGGGGCTCTGCGCGTCGCCGACGTTCTTCACGGTGACGCCGACCTGGACGGTCTCGCCTGGCGCGATGGTGTCGCGCACCGGGTTCAGCGACGCCGTCAGCCCGGACGACTGCGCGCTCGCCGTCCCGGCCGCCGCGCCGAGCGGAACGGCCAGCACCGCCGCGACGGCCACCGCCGCGACCAGCCACGCGCGTCCCCGGTCCGCGTCGCCGCGGCTACGCATCGCCGCCTCCGTTCGCGTCGACCCACTCGGTCACGAGCCGCTGGATCGTCTCGGTGTCGACGGTCTTTCCGCCGGTGCCGGGCACCGGGCTGTCGTCCGCCCAGTAGCTGATTGCGTTCCGGACGTCGGTCGCGTCCAGCGCGCCGCCGTCGCTGCCGACGATGGCCTCCCGGACCGTGTCGGCCGTCTCTTTCACCGTGAACGACTCGTTCAGCGACTCCACGGTCGACCTGTCCGCCTGCAGCGACAGCGTCACACTGTGCGTGCCGGCCGACCGCCCCGTCAGCTCCACGTCGAGCCGCCTGCGCGCACCGCCGGCGAGCGGACCGACGCCGTACGACGACTGCCCGGGTTCGAGGCCGTCCTCGGTGGAGACGGCGAGCGACAACGGGCCGCTCTCCGCGTCACCGACGTTGCCGACGGTGACGGTCAGCGTGACGCTCGTCCCCTGCGTGAGTTCGTCGGGCGCGCTGCTTCCGAGCAGCCCCGGCGACGCCGTGATGTCGGCGTTCGACGCGGTCGACGTCGCGGCCTCCGAGGCGCTGTCGATGTTCTGTTCGGCCTGCTTCACCCGCTTCGTCGTCTCGACCAGCGACGACTCGCCCTCGTCGCCCTCGAAGAAACTCACCGCCTCCACGAGGAAGCCGGTCCGGCTGAGGTTCGTCTGGGCGGCGTTCCGCGTGAACTGCAGCAGCTGCTCTCGCTCGGACTCGGTCAGCGTTCCCTGTTCGACCGCCGCCATCGCCCGCTGCACCTTCGCTTCGAACTCCTCGCCGCCCCGCTCGTACGTCTCTGCAATCTGGCCGAGAATCGTCCGCGCAAGCTGGGTTTCGCCGTTGTCGACCGCGGTCACGAAGTCAGTCAGTAGCGAGTCGACCGACGCCTCCGCGTCGTCGATGCGGACGGCGGCTTCGACCGCGGCGGGCAGGTCCTCACGCGCCAGCGCGTCCCGGAACTCCTCGAACAGCGCCGGGACGTCGGTGTGTGTTTCCTGCATGGTCACCCCCGTATGACGTCGAACAGCCCGAGGTGGTGCGTCGTGTTGATCTTGATGAGCGCGCCGATGCCGGCGCCCGTCGCGAACGCGTTGACGACGCCGCCGGCGACGAACAGGACGACCGAGCCGATGGTTTTCGCGACGTTCCACAGGTTCGGGTCGTTCCACAGGTCGAAGACGGCCTGCGTCAGGCTGAACGACTGGCCGAACTCCTTGGCGTCCTGAATCAGCCCCTGCGTGTCTTCGGCCTCGCTCGCGATGGACATGCCGGCCTGGTTCGCCGCGGACGTCGCGGCGTTCGTGTCCCCGCGCAGCCCGTTTTTCACGACGCGGTCGGGCGACAGGAACTCGTACAGGAACAGCACGCCGGCGTACAGCGACCCGGCTGTCGAGCCGACGAACGTCCCGGTCATCGTCGCGATACCGGTCGACATGCCGACCTCGTCGTACCGCTGCAGCGACTTCCCGACCTGGTTCGCGAGCCGGTCGCTCGCCTCCTCGACGGCTTCGTTCACCGCCTCCACCGTGTCGAGCGTCCCGTCGATGATTTTCCCGACGATGGTGTTCGCCTCGTAGTCGATCTCGGCCATCGCGTCGACCGCGCGGCCCAGCATGCCCTTCAGAATCGTTTTGACGGCGTCCGTCGCCTTCGACTTCGCGGTAGCCAGCACGGCCTTCGTCCCGATACCGACGCCCTTCGCGACCTTCTTCGTGATGGAGACGACCGTCAACAGCAGTTCGAGCGAGGTGCTGATGGTCGGCCGCGCCATCTCCTGTGTCAGGTCGACCTGGTTCGCGGACAGCTCTTTCCCCGGGCCGACGTGTTCGAGCGCGTCCTCGGTGACGCTGAGCCCGTAGTCGAGCCGCCTGATCGCCTGCACGGCGACGTCCCGCTTCAGGTCGCCGCGCTCGACCGCCGCCGTGAACCCCTCGTTCGCCGATTTCGCCTTCGCGGTCACGTCGAAGTTCGTCACCGACAGGTCCTCGACGCGCTTCGCCGTCTTCAGATGCGCCTGCTTGAGCGACGTGAACGGGCTCTCCGAGACCGTGACGGTGCCGCGCGAAGTCGCCGTGGCGCCGTCGTCGTCGACGACTGTGAGCGACACCGTGTACTCCCCGGTCTCCTGGTAGGTGAACTCGACCGTCTCCCCGGTCGCGTCGCGGCTGCCGTCGCCGGTGAGGTCCCACCGGTACCGCTCGATGCTGCCGTTCGGGTCGCTGCTGGCGGCCGCGTCGAACCGCACCGTTTCGCCGACCTGCGGGCTCGGCGTCGACACGTCGAACACCGCCGACGGCGGCTTGTTCTTCGGCTCCGCGACCGACACGGCGCGCTCGACGACGTCGGTGGCGCCGTCGTCGTCCGTGACGCGGAGCCGGACGGCGTACTCGCCCGCCTCGCCGTAGGTGTGTTCGACGGTGCTTCCGCTCGCCTCGTAGTTGCCGTCGCCGTCGAGGTCCCACTGGTACCGGGCGACGGAGCCGTTCGGGTCGCTGGCGGTCGCCTCGAACGTCACCGGCTCGCCCGCGGTCGGGCTGTCGGTCGCGACGTCGAAGTCGGCGGTCGGCGCGTCGTTCTCCGGCGTCGACACGGAGACGACCCGGCTCGTCGTGTCGGTGGCGCCGCTGCCGTCGGTCACCCGGAGCCCGATGGTGTACTCGCCGGCGTCGCTGAACGTCCGCTGGACGGTTTCGCCGGCGACGTTGTAGTCGCCGTCGCCGTTGAGGTCCCAGTCGAAACTCGTGATGGAGCCGTCCGGGTCGCTCGACGGCGACGCGTCGAACGACACCGATTCGCCGGCGGCCGGGTCGGTCGGCGAGAACTCGAACTCCGCCGTCGGCGCGCTGTTCCCGGAGCCGACCCGGACGGTCGTGGTCGCGACGTCGGTGGCGCCGTCGTCGTCGGTGACGCGGAGCGCGACCGAGTACTCGCCGCCGTCGTCGTAGTTGTGCACCGCGGTTTCGCCGGAGGCGTCGTAGTCGCCGTCGCCGTCGAAGTCCCACGCGTACCCGGCGATGGAGCCATCCGGGTCGCCCGCGTCGGCGGCGTCGAACACGACGTCGTCGTCGACGGTCGGGGCGTCCGGGACGTACTGGAAGTCCGCCGTCGGCACCTGGTTGCTGCCGCCGACGCGCTTCACCGTGAGGTTGTCCCAGTACGCCGTGAAGTCGCCGCTGCGGAGCGCGAGATACGACAGGTCGGTCTCCCAGTTCGGCGCGTCGACCGTCGCCGACCCGGTGGCGCTCCCGCCGTCGATGCTGTACTCGAGCGAGACGGTGCCCTGCCCGTCGTACTCGTACCGGACGTCGTACGTCACCCAGTCGCCCGGCGAGAACGACCCGAGGCCGACGCCGCCGGCGCCTGAGACGGTGCCGTCGCGGTCGAAACTGAGCAGGTTCCGGTGTGACCCGTCGGACCACCCGCCCGCCGACGTTCGGAGCTGGAGCCGCCCGTAGTACTTGTCGTGGCAGCCGAACGACCCCGACGCGCCCGGCTTGATGCTCCCGGTGAGCCGGATTGCGTCGGTCCCGGGGTGGCCGCCGAGCGGTGCGTTCGCGATGGCCTGCCAGCAGCCGCCGTGGTCGCCTTTCACTTTCAGCGACCGGCCGCCGCTGTGTGCGACGCCGTCCACGACCTGCTGTGTGTTCGCCCCGTTCTTCGTCCACCCCGACGGGTAGCTGCCGGGGCTGAGCGACTCGAAGTCCTGGTCGATTCCGGAGAACGCGGCGCTGGCGACGCCCGCCCCCCGGAGCGCCAGCGACGTCGACGCGCCGAGCCCCAGAAACATCCGTCTGCTGAAACGACCGCCCATGTCCAACGACAGACAGGAACGCGGTAAGTAGCTGGTAATCGAGGAAAGAATTGCTGCGGCTGGCGGCGTCGCGCCGACGGTGCGGTGGCCCGGTTGACCTCACCGACGACGGCCCGGCCGTCGTTTCCTGGGTCGTCGGGTCAGCGACCGCTCCGTGGACGACTCGTATCGGTGTCACTGACTGCCGAACGAGAGATTGGGATGGGGCAGGGGTCCGCAGACCCCGGCGTGGGGCGTAGGTCGACCCGTTGCCCGCCCAACGAACCATGAGAAAGCACAGCCAGTGCCGGAGGCTGCTGCCGCCGCTCGCGTGGGCGCCGTCACGGATGGTGCGGTCGGCGCCCATCGAACCTACCGAAGGTCGCTGAAGGCCAAGACGTTTGCAGGTGTCGCGTGTAGTGTGTTACTCTGATCACCTCGTGACGACCCAGGTCTGGGCAACTTGCCACATAAATCTTTCCGGGAATGACGTATTAACAGTCAATACACTAGGATAGACGGAAACTAAATTGAACGAGAGAGTCAAATAACGGTGAGAATATGTGGTTTTCCCGCGTATCTGTCGAAAACTGCGTTCTGCCGGGTGTTCTCGGCGACGGCTGCGCGGATTCTCTGTCGTCGAACGGTCACTTAAACGAGATTCTTCCCCAAACTCCGGTGATTCTCGGCGATGACCATGCAAAGAGTTATAGAAATATTAGGGATGCCGGTGTGTTCGGGCGGAATACTTTTCACCAACAGTCCGGTCGTTTCACACGTTCAAATGCTGACGCACGCCGCATTCTCGACCGGTCGCTGTCGTGTGGAAACGCGCTCCGAGCCGCTCGCCGAACGGGGCGGGTCATGAGTCGGCCCGCGGCGGCCGGCGAGCGGTTCGCGACGGACGCGGCCGAGGTCGCGTCGCTCCGGGACCACCTGACGGCGTTCGTCGCGGAGTACGTCGACGGCGCCGGGGCGACCGAGGTCGTGGTGAACATGAGCGGCGGCGTCGACTCCACCGTCGCGGCGACGCTGGCGGTCGAAGCGCTCGGCGAGGAGAACGTCTACGGGCTGCTGCTTCCCTGTAACCTCGGAACCGCCGCGGAGCAGCAGGACGCGCTCGTCGTCGCGGAGTCGCTCGGTATCGAGTACAGCACGCTGCAGCTCCAGCCGCTGTTGAACCAGTTCCTCGACCAGATATCCAGCGAGGTGGAGACCAGAGGGGAGCGAATCGCGCTCGGGAACGTGACGGCCCGGTTCCGGATGGTGTGTGCGTACTTCGTCGCGAACGTCCGGTCGTCGCTCGTCCTCGGCACGACGAACCGGACGGAGTGGCTGCTCGGCTACTTCACCAAACACGGCGACGGCGGCACGGACTTCCTTCCGCTCGGCGACCTGTACAAGGTGGAAGTCCGGGCGCTCGCCCGCGAACTGGGCGTCCCGGACGACATCGTGGAGAAGCCGGCGACCGCCGGGCTGTGGGCCGGGCAGACGGACCGCGACGAACTCGGCGTCGAGTACGACACCGTCGACCGGGTGCTCCGGGCGCTCGTCGACCGCGAGTGGAGCGTCGACCGCGTCGCCGCCGAACTGGCCGTCGACCACGACACCGTCGCGGACATCGTCGAAACCGTCCGGCAGACCCGGCACAAGCGCCGGCCGAAGCCGACGCCGTCGAGCGGCCCCGTCGCCGACCGGTCCCTGCCGAGCCACCGTCGGTAGCCGGCTTCTCACATCGACTCTCCGCTGAGGCCGGTCCGGTGAGACGGTTCGCCGGACGGTCTAGGGCCGTATCCACACTTTGATGCCGGGCGGACCGCGCCACGTGGGTATGGTACGGCCGCTCTTCGCGCTGAATCTGCTGATGTCGCTGACAGCGCTCGCCGCCGCGTTCGTCGACGCGTATCCGTCCCGCGACCGGCTCGCGTTCCTCGCGCTCGCGGTGCCGTACGGCGTCGCGCTCGAACAGCTCGTCATCCTCCGGTTCGCCCGGTACCGCTACCCGGTCGACGACTTCCTGTTGACGGTCGCGGACGTCCCGCTCGTCATCGGGTTCGGGTGGGCCGCGATACTGTACGCCGGCTACCGGACCGCAGAGCGCCTCGACGTCTCGCCGGCCCGCCGGCCCTTTTTCGTCGGGCTGTTCGCGCTCCACGTCGACGTCGCCATCGACGCCGTCGCCATCCGCGCCGGCTTCTGGTCGTGGACGCCGCCGGGCGTCTGGTTCGGCGTCCCGCTCGGCAACTTCCTCGGCTGGTTCCTCGTCGCCGCCCTGTTCACCGCCGCCTGGGTCGGCCTTCGCGACCGGATTCGGCGGCCCGCGGTTCGCGCGTCCGTGAGCGCGGTCGCCGCGCTGGCGGGGCTCATCGCCGGCCTCCAGCTGTGGACGTGGGGCGCGACGACGACGCCGCGTCGCGTCGCGGTGCTCGGCGGGCTGCTGGCGCTCTCCGGTGTCGTCGTCGCGACGGACGACCTCAGTTTCCGGCCGATTCCGCGGCTCGTGGGCAGCGTTCCGGTGCTGTATCACGGCTTCTATCTGGCGCTGCTGTTCGGGCTGGGAATCTTCCGGACGGAGCCGGTTCTGGTCGCGGTCAGCCTCGCGATGCTCGGCGTCACCGCTGCGCTCCACGCCGGGCGGCTGCCGTCGTCGCTCGTCACGCGGACGCGTTCGCGGTCCGACTGACGAGCCGTTCCGCGGGGTCTGACCCGGCGTTCCGTGGAGACGGTTCACCGCTCCCGATTTAGGTTCGCCGAAATTCCGAAAGCACTATCTCTGTTTAGGCTGGCCTAATCACCATGGCACGAGATTCGCGGTCGGAGTCGACGCGGCGTCGGTTCCTCGAAGCGAGCGCGGCAGTCGGCGTCGGCGGCCTCCTCGCCGGCTGTTCCGGCCAGACGGACGAGTCGTCGACGCCGACCGAAACGGCCACCGAGTCGCCGACCGAGACGCAGAGCACGCCGACGGAGACCGCGGCGTCGACGCCGTACTCCGTCTCGATGGAGCCGGTCGGTACCGTCGAGTTCGACGCAGTCCCCGAGACGTGGGTGCCGTACACGGCCGACTGGGCCGACATGGGCGTCGCGCTCGGGCAGAGCGACGGCCTCGAAGCCATCGGCGTCAAGGCCCGATTCGGCACGTACCTCTACAACGAACTCCCGGACGTCTCCGTCGACAAGTCGGCGCTCACGGAGCTCTGGCAGGGCAGCACCGGGAAGGAGGTGTTCTACGAACTCGACGCGGACGTCCACGTCATCGACCCGAACTTCATGATCAACAGGCTCCAGTGGAGCCAGAGCGACGTCGACGAGGTCCGCGAGAACGTCGCGCCGTTCTTCGGCAACACGGTCTTCTCACACGTGTACGGCTGGCACGACTACCGGTACTACTCGCTGTACGAGGCGTTCGAGAAGCTCGCCGAACTGTTCCACGAGCGGGCGCGCTACGAGGCGTTCGCGTCGTACCACGACGAGGTGCTCGCGGACGTTGACGCCCGCGTCCCGTCGGAGACGCCCGACGTCGCCGTGCTGTACCCGGCGAGCATCCCGCCGGAGTCGTTCTACCCGTACCTCATCGGCGAGGGCACCCAGTCGAAGCAGTGGCGCGACCTCCGGGTCGGCGACGCGCTGGCGAAACACGGCGTCACCGACGCGCAGGCCGGCGGCGGCACCATCGACTACGAGACGCTGCTCGAAATCGACCCGGACGCCATCGCCGTCCGAATCCAGGGCGAAATCACCGACGAGTACTTCCAGAAGAACGTCGTCTCTCACCTCGAAAACCACGACGTCGCGAGCCAGCTCACCGCCGTCCAGAACGACCGCGTCATCTACGGCGGCCTCACCTACCAGGGCCCGATCATCCACCTGTTCCAACTCGAACGCGCCGCACAGGGACTCTACCCCGACGCCTTCGGCGGCGAGCAGCTGTTCGACCGCGGACGCGTGAACGACATCGTCACGGGGTCGTTCTGACGTGACCGCCCGCAGCCGTGAGGTCCGACGATGACTGGAGACGGCGGCACCGACGCCGACGTGGACGCAGACGCCGGAACCGATGCCGACGTAGACGCAGACGCCGGAACCGATGCCGACGTAGACGCAGACGCCGGAACCGACGCCGACCGCGACGCCGACCGCGCCGTCGACGTCGTCGTTGTCGGCGGCGGCCCGACCGGGAGCGCCGCGGCGGTGTTCACCGCCCGGTACGGCCTCGACACGGTCGTCTTCGACCGCGGCCCGGCGGCGCTCCCGCGCTGTGCGTACCTGGAGAACTACCTCGGATTCCCGGCCGGCATCGACGTCGAGACGTTCTCGGACCTGCTGTCCGCGCACGTCGCGGACGCCGGCGCCGACCTCGTCTCGGACATGGTCGAGTCCGTCCGGCACACCGACGGCGACGACGCGAGGTTCGTCGTGGAGACGCAGGAGGGGCGCAGCGTCGCGGCGCGGTTCGTCGTCGCGGCGGCGTGGTACGACGGCTCGTACCTCCGCCCGGTCGTCGGCGACGACCCGTTCGAGCGGCACGAACACGACGGCGACGTACACGAGCACTTCGACGGGGAGTACGCCGACGCGGACGGCGGGACGCCGGTCGACGGGCTGTTCGTCGCTGCGCCGGCCGGCGAGCGGAGCGCGCAGGCGGTCGTCGCCGCCGGCAACGGCGCGCACGTCGCCCGCGGCCTCATCGCCGACCACCGCCGAGACCAGGGCTACCCCGACGGCGTCGCCCCGCACTACGACTGGCTCCGGAGCGAGGCGGAGTTCGCCGGGGACTGGAGCGACCGCGACCGGTGGCGCGACTGGTACGACGACGAGGCCGGCGACGACCACGGGCTCGACGACGAGCGGTACGTCGAACTCCGCGAGCGGTACATCGACCGGGCGTTCGACACGCGCGTCACCGACGAGGAAGCGGACGCCCGCTCCGAGCGCGGCCTCCGGCGCCTCGTCGACACCCTCGGCACCGAGCGCGTCCTGGACGTCGTCGGCGACGACGCCATCCGGGAGTACCTCGCCGACTGAGCGACGCGCGCCGCGCTGGCGGTCGGGTCGGACCGGTGACCGGTTCCGGGTGGGACCGAAACGGCTACATGGTTTTAGGTCGGCCTAAAATCATGGTGCGTGACTCACAGCGCGACGGCGGCACGACGCGGCGCGACTACCTCAAGTACGGCGGCGCGGTCGCCGGCGGCGGCTTCCTCGCCGGCTGCGCCGGGAACTCGGACGGCGCCGGTTCGCCGACCGAGACAGAACAGTCGACGGCGACGCGGTCTTCGACCCCCGACGACCCCGACCCGTACACGGTATCGATGGCGCCGGTCGGCGACGTCACCTTCGAGTCGGTCCCCGAACGCTGGGTGGCGTACGACGGCGGCTTCGCCGACATGGGAGTCGCGCTCGGCCAGGGCGACGGACTGGTCGGCCTCGGCGGAATCGACCGCTACTACACCTACCAGTACGACGAACTCCCCGGCGTCGGCGTCGACCGGAAGAGGCTGGAAGCGAACTCCGACGTCCGGACGAAAGAGCAGTTCTACGAACTCGACTGCGACGTCCACGTGTACGACCCGCAGATGCTCGTCAACTGGTTCGACTGGGACGACGACGACGTCGACGAAATCGCCGGCAACGTCGCGCCGTTCTTCGGGAACCTCATCTTCCGCCGGTCGGACGAGTGGCACGACTACCGGTACTACACGCTCTACCAGGCGTTCGGGAAGCTCGCCGCGCTGTTCCAACAGCAGGAGCGCTTCCGGGCGTTCGAGGCGCTCCACGACGAGTTCATCGCGCGGCTCCAGGCGAAGCTGCCGCCGGCCGAAGAGCGGCCGAGCGTCTTCCTGACGTACGAAGGGACGAACGAACCCGAGACGTTCTCGCCGTACCGCCTCGTCGACAAGGGCACCAGCAAGAAACAGTGGCGCGACCTCGGCGTCACCGACGCGCTCGCCGGGACCGACATCGAGAACCTCAGCACCACGAACCGCGGGGAGCTCGACTACGAGAACCTCCTCGAAATCGACCCGGAAGTGATGCTGATCCGCGGCCACGAACGGAAGTCCGCCGCCGAGTTCCGCGACACGGTGCTCGCGTTCATGCGGAACCACCCGGTCGGCAGCAAACTGACGGCCGTCCAGAACGGCCGGGTGTACCGCGGCGGCTACCTGTACCAGGGCCCGATTCAGAACCTCTTTCTCACCGAGCGCGCCGCGAAACAGCTCTACCCCGACGTGTTCGGCGCGGTGACCAGCGACGCAGAACTGTTCGACCGCCGGCGCGTCGCCGACATCGTCACCGGCGACTTCTGACCGGCGGCCCTCGCTTCGGCCCGCCGCTCCGCAATTCGGCCCGCTCACTCGCCGTCGTCGCGGCCGTGAATCGGTCCGTCCCGCTGGCTGAGGTGGCCGGGCGTCCGGTCGTTCGCGACCGCGAGCAGCTCCGCGACGATGCTGTGTGCGATCTGGTAGGGCGTGTCGCCGCCGAGGTTCAGCCCGATAGGGGTGTAGATTCGGTCGCGGTCGGCGGCCGTGAGCTCGCGGCCCTCCTCGTCGAACGCCTCGCGCATCTCGTCGAACCGGGCCTCGGGGCCCATCAGGCCGACGTACGGGGCGGGCGTGTCCAGCAGCGCGTCGAGCGCGAGCCGGTCGTCGACGAAGTTGTGGCTCATCACGACGACGTAGCTGCGGTCGTCCCAGTCGAACCGGTCGGCGACGTCCCGCGGCGACACCGACACGACGTCGGCGGCGCCGGGGAACCGGTCGGCGTCCGCGTCGCCGCCGCGGAACGACGCGACCGTGACCCGGAAGTCGGCGAGCACGGCGAGTTCGACGACCGGCGCGACGTCGTTGCCGGAGCCGAACACGACGAGTTCGGGCGGCGGCCGGACGGCGTCACAGAACACGTCCGCGGCGCCGTCGGCGGTCTCGACGGCCACGGTTTCGCTCCCGCCGTCGGCGACGAGCGACCGCAGCGCGTCCGTCAGTTCCGCGGCGGCGCCTTCCGGGAGGTCGCCGCGGTCGAAGCCGTCGCCGGGCCGGAAGTAGCCGCGGGCGCCGACCGGGGCCGCGTCGCCGCCGACGACGGTCGCCACGCCGATGGGGTCGCCGGCGCCGCGGGCCGCCACGACCGGTCGGAAGGAGTCGTCGAGGGGTTCGAGCAGCACGGTGATGACGCCGTTACAGCCGACGCCGAGCCCCCAGACGTCGTCGTCGCCGGTGAGGTCCCAGGTCTCGACGCGGGGGGCGCCGTCGTCGATGACGTCGGCGGCCAGCGCGCGCACCTCGTCTTCGATGCAGCCGGCGGTGATGCTGCCGGCGCCGCCGCCCGCCGCGTCGAGCAGCATCTTCGCGCCGGGGCGGCGGTAGGCGCTGCCCTCGACGTCGACGACGGTCGCCAGGACGGCGTCGTCGCCGGCGTCCAGGGCGTCGCTGATTCGGTCGAACACGGCCGTTTCCGGGGCGCTCCAGTCTGGTGAACTCATGTGTCTCTCGGTGACGCAGTCGGCGGTCGGTTCGGCCCGGGGGCGGCGCCGGCGCGGCGCTCGTAGCCGAGGAGGCCGGCGGAGCCGGTGCCGTATCGGGCGAGCTGTGCGGCCGCGTCGGCGACGTCGTCGGGGCCGGTGAACGCGAACAGGCCGTCGACGTACGGGAGCGCCGCGGCCATTCCGCGGGCGGTCGGCTCGTACGTCGCGGCGGCGGCGAGCGGATTCAGCCACAGCACCCGCGGCGCGCGGCGGGCGACCCAGGCGAGCCCGCGCTCCAGTTCGTCGACGTCGCCCGTCTCCAGGCCGTCGCTGACGACGAACACCGTAGTTCGGCGGTCGACGGCGTCGGGCGCTCGCTCCCGGAGTTCCGCGAGCGCGCCGCCGATTCGGGTTCCGCCGCCCCACGCGGCTTCGGCGGCGTCGAGCGCGTCCATCGCGGCGGCCGCCGACGGCGCGTCGACGGCGGCGGTCACCTCCCGCAGCGACTCGTCGAAGAAGAAGACGCGGACGTCCCGCCAGTCCCGGCGGGCGCGCCGCAGGAAGTCGACGAGGAAGCCCCGGTCGACGGTGTCGAGGACGGACCGGCTGACGTCCACCAGCAGCACCGCGCTGACCGCGCTCCGGCGGCGGCTCCGCGTCGGCACGCTGACGACGGTGCCGCCGGTGCCGACGCTGCTGCGGAGCGCCCGGCGGACGTCGACCCGGTCGCCGCCGGCGTCGAATCGGCGGCCCGGAAGCCCGGCGAGCGCGTCCGTCAGCGCCCGGAACGACGCGTCCAGGCCGACCGGCTCGGCGACGCCGTGGCCCCGGACCGGCTCCGCCGAGCCGGCCGGGCTGTACAGCGACGTCTCCGCCTCGTCGTCGCCGGCCGGGTCGTCGTCGGCCGCGTTCAGGTCGAACAGTTCGCCGCCGGCGGACCGTTCGTCCAGGGTCGCATCGTCGTCGCTTCCGCCGTCGCCGTCGCCGCCTTCGTCCTCGACGGACGCCGACTCCTCGCGGCCCGTCTGGTCGAGCGGTGCGAGGCCGCCGTCGACGTCCTCCACCAGCCCGGCCATGCCGCCCGGCCCGCCGGCGAGGTCGTGCCAGAACGACGTGAACAGCCAGTCGAACGACTCGAAGTCACGGCGGTCGGTGAGAAGCGCCGCGCGGAGCGCGTCGCGTGCGCGGTCGCGGTCCGCGAGCCCGACCTCGACGAGCGCCCGCGCCGCCGTCCTCGCCGCGTTCGCCGGGACGGCCGCGCCGTCGCGGCGGAGCGCCCGGACGAACGCGACGAGCGACTCCCGGACGTGGTCGTCGACAGCGACCGCTCCGTCCGCGCCGCCGTCGGCGGTCACCGGTTCGCCTCCACGTCGCCCGCCGCGGGCGATTCGTCGGTTCTCTGGTTGTCCATCGCCTCGTCGTCAGCGACAGCTTCGGCGGCGTCGGCCGCGGCGTCTTCGGCGGCGTCGAGTAGCGCAGTGAGCAGGTCGTCGTCGACGCGCTCGACGTCCTCCACCTCCTTCAGCAGGCAGCCGAGCGTGTTCCGGACGACGTCGCGGGTCAGCACGGGCCCGTCTCCGGCGCCGTCGCCGTGCTGTGAGACGTTCGCGACGGCGCGCGCCCAGTCGATTGTCTCGGCGGCGCCCGGCGGCTTCCGCAGCGGCTCCTCGCGCAGCCGTGCGACGGCCGCACACAGCTCCGCCGCGACGACGCCGTCGAGCTCGGGGACGCGCAGCCGGAGGATTTCGCGCTCCTTCTCGAACGACGGCGGCGACACGTGCAGGTACAGGCAGCGCCGCTTCAGCGCGTCGCTCAGCGCCCGCGTCCGGTTCGACGTGACGACGACGATGGGCGGCCGGTCGGCCGCGACGGTGCCGAGCTCCGGAATCGACACCTGGAAGTCGGACAGCACCTCCAGGAGCAGCGCCTCGAACTCGGCGTCCGCCCGGTCGATCTCGTCGACGAGCAGCACCGGCGGCCGGTCGCCGTCGCCGCGGAGCGCGGCCAGCAGCGGCCGCTCCAGCAGGTACTCCTCGCTGAACACGGACGGCTCCGCGTCGTCGCCGCTCTGCACCGCCAACAGCTGTTTCGTGTAGTTCCACTCGTACAGCGCGTGCTCCGCGGTCAGCCCCTCGTAACACTGCAGCCGAATCAGTTCGGAGCCGAAGCCGGCGGCGAGCACCTTCGCCAGTTCGGTCTTCCCGGCGCCCGGCTCTCCCTCGACGAGCAGCGGCTTGCCGAGCCGGAGCGCCAACTGCACCGTCGTCACGATCTCGTCTTCGGCGACGTACGCGGCGGCCTCGAAGGCGTCGCGGACGTCGGATTCGGTCACGTCGGGGTGCGCCGTCGTCGGTCCGTCCTCCATGTGTAACTCGGTGGTCTCGGTGGGCCGTGGGTAGTCCGCACGGCGGTCGGTTCGACGGCGCGCAGTCGGGAACTGCACCCGACGGCGGCCGCGGAGCGATGCGTCGAGTTCGGTCGGCTCAGTCGGCCGCGGCGGCCGCGGAGACCCGGTCGGCGGCGTCCTCCAGCGCCCGCTCGGTGTACACCTCCAGAAGCTGCGCCCGGAAGTCGGCGGACGCCTGCAGGTCGTCCATCATCATCGCGGTGTCGAGGTCGTCGGTCGCGCGGCTCGCCGCGGCCGAAATCGCGTCGCCGTCCAGCCGCTCGCCGGCGAGCGCCTCTTCGACCGGGTGGAGCCTGACGCCGTGGTCCATCACGCCGTTCGCGCCGACGCGGACCCGGTCGACGGTGCCGCCGTCGGCGTGCAGCAGCACCGACACGCCGACCATCGGGTACCCCGACGACGGGCTCGGCTTCTTCGCGTACGTCCCGACGGCGTCCGGTTCGGCCGGCACCTCGACGCGCGTCACGAGCTCGCTCGGCCCGAGGTCCGTCGCGTACATCCCGAAGAAGAACTCGTCGGCCGGGACGGTCCGCTCGCCGGTCGGGCCGGCGACGACGACGTCGGCGTCGGAGGTGAGCGCCGCGCCCGGCAGGTCCGACGCCGGGTCGGCGTGCGCGAGGTTGCCGCCGACGGTGCCGCGGTTCCGCACCTGCCGGTCGCCGACCTCCGCGACCGCAGCCGTCAGCGCCGGCGCCAGCTCGCGGGCGGCGTCCGCGTCCAGCAGGTCGCTGTACCGCGTCATCGCGCCGACGACGACGGTGTCGCCGTCGGCCGAGACGCCGTGGAGTTCGTCGACGCCGCCGAGGTCGACGAGGACGTCCGGGCTGGACAGCCCCGTCTTCATCGCCGGGAGCAGGCTGTGTCCGCCCGCCAGCAGCTCGGTTTCCGCGTCCGCGTTCGCTTCGAGCAGGTCGATGGCCTCCTCGACCGACGCCGCCTCGTGGTAGTCGAACTCGTCGGGGAACATCAGCGCTCACCCCCGTCGTCCACCGCGGCATCCGGCGCGCCGTCCGCGTCTGCGTCGCCGTCGCGGTTCCGGTCGCGGTCTCCGTCGCGGTTCGGCTCGGTTCCGCCGTCGGTCGCGGCGCTGCCGCCGGTCGCGTTCCAGACGGTTTCGGCGGTCATCGGCATCTCCAGGTGGTCGACGCCGAACGGCTCCAGCGCGTCCACGACGGCGTTCATCACGGCCTGCGGCGCCGCGATGGTGCCGGCCTCGCCGACGCCTTTCACGCCGAGCGGGTTGTGCGGGCTCTCCGTCACGGTCGACCCGGTGTCCATCTCCGGGATGTGCATCGCCTTCGGCACCGCGTAGTCCTGCATCGACCCGGTGAGCAACTGGGCGTTGGCGTCGTACTCGGCGCCCTCGTAAAGCGCCTGACCGACGCCCTGTGCGACGCCGCCGTGCACCTGCCCCTCCACGATTTTCGGGTTGATCTGGTTGCCGACGTCGTCGACGGCGACGTACTGCTCGAACTCGATTTCGCCGGACGCCGGGTCGACTTCGACGACCGCGACGTGCGTCCCGAACGGGAACACGAAGTTGTCGGGGTCGTAAAACGACGTGGCCTCCAGCCCCGGCTCCATGTCGTCGGGGATGTCGTGTGCGAGGTACGACTGCTCGGCGAGCGCCTTGATGCCGACCGACCGGTCGGGCGCGCCGGCGACGTGGAACTCGCCGGCGTCGAACTTGACGTCCGCCGGGTCGGCTTCGAGCTGGTGGGCGGCGAGTTCGCGCGCCTTCTCCACCAGTTTCTGCGAGCTCTTCACGAGCGCGCTGCCGCCGACCGCCGCCGACCGGGAGCCGTACGTCCCCATCCCCTGCGGGATTTCGTCGGTGTCGCCCTCGACGACCTCGACGTCCTCGTACGGAATCCCGAGTTCGTTCGCGACGATCTGGGCGTACGTCGTGCCGTGGCCCTGCCCGTGCCCGGAGGTGCCGCAGAACGCCGTCACCGTCCCGGACGGGTGGAACCGGACGAGGCTGGACTCCCACAGCCCGGCCTGCGCGCCGAGCTGCCCGGCGAGCTCCGACGGCGCCAGCCCGCACGCCTCGATGTAACAGGAGAAGCCGACGCCGAGGTAGCGGCCCTCCTCGCGCGCGTCGGCCTGCCGCTGCCGGAAGTCGTCGTAGCCGACCATCTCCAGCGCCTCGTCGAGCGGCTTCTCGTAGTCGCCGCTGTCGTACGAGACGGCGACCTGCGTGTCGTACGGGAAGGCGTCGTCCGGCACGAAGTTCTGCCGCCGGAACTCGGCCGGGTCCATGCCGACCTCGCGGGCGCCGAGGTGGGCGAGCCGCTCGATGAGGAACGACGCCTCCGGCCGGCCGGCGCCGCGGTAGGCGTCCACCGGCGGGACGTTCGTGTACGCGCCCGTCACCGAGCAGTGAATCGCCGGGATGTCGTACTGCCCGGAGAGCAGCGTCCCGTACAGGTACGTCGGGACGGCCGGCGCGAACGTCGACAGGTACGCGCCGAGGTTCGCCCTGGTGTCGACGCGGACGCCGGTGATGTTGCCGGCGTCGTCCATCGCGAGCTCCGCGAGCGTCCGGTGGCCGCGGCCCGGCGCGTCGGTCTTGTACGTCTCCGTCCGGGTCGCCGTCCACTTCACGGGCCGTTCGAGGTCCTTCGCAACCCACGCCACCAGCGCCTCGTCGGCGTAGTGGTGGATTTTGCTGCCGAACCCGCCGCCGACGTCCGGCGCCTTCACGCGGAGCTTGTGCTCCGGGTGGCCGATGACGCCCGACATCAGCAGCCGGTGGAGGTGAGGGTTCTGCGACGTCATGAACACGTCCAGTTCGTCCGTCCCGGGGTGGTAGTCCGCGACGGCGGCGCGCGGCTCCATCGCGTTCGCGATGAGCAACTGGTTCTCCAAGTCGAGGCTGACGGTGTGGGCGGCGTCGTCGAACGCCGCGTCGGTCTTCTCGTCGTCGCCGATTTCCCACTCGAAGGCGACGTTGCCCTCGGCGTCGTCGTGCAGCGTCGGCGCGTCGTCCGCGAGCGCGTCGTCCGGGTCGGCGACGGCGTCCAGCCGCTCGTAGTCGACGGCGACCGCGTCGGCGGCGTCGTGGGCGACGTACCGGTCCTCCGCGACGACGACGGCGACGGCGTCGCCCTGGTACCGGACGCGGTCGTCCGCGAGAATCGGGTGGTCGACCTGGCGGAGGCTGTCGAGCAGCCAGCCGACCGGCAGCGAGTACGACCCGCCGCTCGGCGTGTCCTCGCGGTGCAGGTCGTCGTGGGTGTAGACGGCGACGACGCCGTCCATCTCCTCGGCGGCCGTGGTGTCGACGTCGCGGAGGCGGGCGTGGCCGTACTGGCTGCGGAGCACCGCCATGTGGAGCATGCCGTCGAGCTGAATGTCGTCCGTGTACTCCGCGTCGCCGGTGACGAGCGCCGGGTCCTCGCGGCGCTCGATGGCCGACCCGAGGATGTCCGCGGCGTCGACGTCGTCCGGGTCGATGGAGTCGATGCTCACCGCTCGTCACCTCCGTCCGGCCACCGCACTTCGCCGCCGTCAGCGACCGCGCCGCCGTCCATCGACTCCGCGGCGTTCTCCACCGCGTTGACGATGTTCTGGTAGCCGGTGCAGCGGCAGAGATTCCCCTCCAGTCCCTCTCGAATCTCCTCGCGGGTCGGGTCGGGGTTCTCCGCGAGCAGGTCCGTCGCGGCCATCATCATCCCGGGGGTGCAGTAGCCGCACTGCAGACCGTGCTCCTCCTGGAACCCGGTCTGAATCGGGTGGAAGTCGTCCCGGCCTCCGAGCCCTTCGACGGTTTCGACGGTGCCGCCGTCCGCCTGCACCGCCAGCACCGTACAGGACTTGACGGCTTCGCCGTCCAGGTGGACGGTGCAGGCGCCACAGAGGCTGCTCTCGCAGCCGACGTTCGTGCCGGTGTAGCCGAGTTCGTCCCGGAGGGCGTGCACCAGCAGGGTTCGCGATTCGACCGTGAGTTCGTGCTCCGTCTCGTTGACCGTGAGCGTGATGTCGTGTTCAGTCATGGCTGTGAGTCGTTGTTCGACCGGCCGAGCACCCTGTCGACGATGCCGCGGCCGCCGCCCGATTCGTCCGCCCCGTCCCCCTCGCCGTCGCCGTCCGCGTCGTCTCCGGCGGCGCCGTCCGCGTCGTCTCCGGCGGCGCCGTCCGCGTCTCCGTCGCCCGCGTCGCCAGCGCCGTCCGGGTCGTCGCCGCCCGCGTCGCCGGCGGCCGCCTCGGGGTCGCGGAGGTCGTGCAGTTCGTCCTGTACCGACGAGAAGAACCGCTTCACCACCCGGTTCGCGACCGGGTTGACGACGCGCTGACCCATCTGGGCGACCTTCCCGAACACCTCGGCGTCGGTCTCCCAGTCGACGTCGACGCCGCCGTCGGCCGCCGCGAGCGTCATCCCCGACGACAGCTCGAACGAGCTGTTGCTGGACGAGCCCTCGCCGGACGCTGACATCTCCGGGAACTCGCGGCGGTCGACGGTGACGACCGTCTCGAACGTCGGGTTGATGGGGCCGACGCTGAGCTGCAACAGCGCGGCGTAGTGGCCGCCCTCCTCGAAGGCGCGCTCCTCGATGACGGCCGGGTCGGCGGTCGGCGCGACGGTCCTGTCTGCGGTCTCCTCGCGCAGCGCGTCGAAGTCGACGTCCGTGTCGTCGACGCGGACGAGGAACTGGCAGCCGGGAAGCGCGCGCTCTATCAGCACCGGGTCCGACAGGGCGAGCCACACGTCCTCGGGCGTCGTCTCGTCGAGGTGGAATGTTCCGCTGAAGTTCATGGTCTGTGGTTCGTGCTACCCTCCGACACACTACAATGATATTATGTAATCATAGTTCTTTGCATACTAGGGATGCCAACTAACCTGCGGAAGCCGAACAGGCCCCGCGCCGCCCGCACCGACCGGGCCGAGTCGAACCGCACCGCAGCGCCCGTCGACAGGCCGCCATGAACCGCTCCCCGGCCGTCTCGACCCGACTCGGCGCGCGCCGCGAACCGTCCCACTGCGAGGCGTCGCCGTGACCGACACCGACACCGACCTCCCCGTCTACGACGCCGAACGGATTCCGACGCCGGACCGGTCGGGAGACGCCGCGCCGTCGGTCGTCGGGGTGCTGCTCGCAGCAGGGACGAGCAGCCGCTTCGGCGACGCGAACAAGCTCCTCGCAGAACTCGACGGCCGGCCGCTCGTCCGACACGCCGCACGGACGCTGCTCGACGCGGACCTCGCGGCCGTCGTCGCCGTCGTCGGCTGGGAAGCCGGCGCCGTCCGCGACGCGCTCGGCGACGCCGCGGTTCGCGTCGTCGAGAACCCCGACTACGCCGACGGACTCGCCAGCAGCGTCGCCCGCGGCGTCGGGGCCGCCGCCGACCTCGACGCGGACGCCGCGGTGTTCCTCCCGGGAGACATGCCGACCGTGGCCTCCTCGACCGTCCGGCGACTCGTCGACGCGTACCGGGCGGACGTCGGGACGGCGCTCGCCGCCGCCCACGACGGCGTTCGCGGGAACCCGGTGCTGTTCGACCGTGCGCACTTCGGTTCGCTCCGCCGCGTCGACGGCGACGTCGGCGGCCGCGCCGTCCTCCGCGGCAGCGACGCGGCGGCGCTCGTCGACGTCGGGGACGCCGGGGTCGTCGTCGACGTCGACACGCCGCAGGACCTCACGCGCGCGGCTGACGCCGACCGGGACGCGGAGACGAACGGGTGAGTCCCCGGAACCGCGGAAAAACGGCCGAGTTACGGTTTCTGTGGCGAATCGGGCTGGAGCGTGGCGCCGATGACGGTGCTCAGGCCCCGCCGGAGCCGCTCGTTCAGCGCCTGGTCCGAGACGCCGAGTTCCTCGGCGAGTTCCGCGAGCGTGATCTTCCGCGGCACCTCGAAGTAGCCCTCGTCGTACGCGCGGACGAGGAGGCTGTGTTGGGCCTCCGTCAGGTCGCTGGTGTCGACCGAGTGCGGCTCGATGGGGTTGAACAGCCCCTCGACCGTGACGTCGATGCCGCGTTCCCGGCAGGCGGTGTGAAACGACGAGAGGGCGTGCGCGTCGGGGAACCGGAGCTGGAACAGCCACGAGTCGGCGTCGCCGTTGGCGTCCTGCAGCACCGCGTCGTGCTCTACGATGGTCTGGACGAACGTGTCGACGGACCGGTCCCACTCGACCCGGTAGAGGGTTCTGTCGTCGAGTTCGTCGACCGCCTCGAACGTCGACAGCGCCGGTTCGGACGTGAGGACGGCCTCGAACTCTGACCGGCCCTCGCCGACCACCCAGAAGTACGGAATGGTCGTGTCACCCGTCGGAATCATCTTCTCGAGTTCGATGGAGAGCCCGGCGGTTTGCGTCAGGGCTTTCCCGAGGATGAACTCCTCGGCCGCCACCGAGAACTCGGCGATGACGCTCACCCTCACACCCCCGTTCGCGTGTAACTGCAGAAACTCGTGTCCGTCATCAGTGTGGAAACAGTAGGAGGGGAATTCGGGTAACCGTTTGGTTGGGTATCAAAGCCCTTTAAACCGAAAATCCGCGGCAGGGCGCCGGGGGCGAGCCGCGGTTGCCGACCCGCGAACCACCCGGCGGCGCGGAGCGGCCGGTCGGGTCAGTCGTCGTCGTATTCGACCCTGGAAATCTGGACGTCCCAGTGTAAGTTGCCGTTCCCGTCGATGGAGCACTTCCAGCCACCCTCGATGTTCGTGCCGTTCCTGTAGGCGCGTTCGATGAGTCGCGTCAGTGCGTCTTCGAAGCCGGAGTCGCCGCTGAATTCGGGTACGTCGGACATGAATGTCTCCTGGACCGAGAATACAGGAACCAGGTGCCGGGTCGAAGCCGGGGGGTCAACGTCTGCGGTCGACCAGCGAATCCAAGGCGATTTCACCTCCACGTGGGCTTGTATCTATTGCCGTGATAACACGTCCCGCCCGGAAAGGTCTACTGTTTTTAACGCCCCTCGATACCGAGGCAACCGGGCCGGCCCGACGCGCCACGTCGCGACTGCGAACCGACGGACGACGCGGGGCCACAGTCCCGACCCTCGCGGTTCACCTCGCCAGGGCGGTTCCCGGAACGCGGCGGCGGTCAGCCCGCCGAGTCACCGGTCCGGGGACAACGAATATGCCCCGAGCGAACGACCGGGACCACGTGAGCTCCGCAGCTACCGGGCCTGATTCGACGGATCGACTCCTCCGGCTGGCAGTCATCGCGCTCGGCGTCGTCGTCTTGGCGCCGCTGCTGTTGATGGCGGTCACGATGCCGATGATGGGAATGATGAGCTGGGGCTGGAGCGGCATGATGAACGGCGGCATGATGGGCGGCGGAATGACCGGGGCGTCGCCGCCGTGGGGACTCGGCGTACTCGTCGTCTGGGTGCTCCTGCTCGCCGGACTCGGCTACGCGCTCTACCGCGGCTTCGCCGGCCTGCGGACCGGGACCGGCCAGGACCGCGCGCTGGAGGAACTCCGACTCGCGTACGCCCGCGGCGACCTGACGGACGAGGAGTTCGAGGAGCGCCGCGAGCGGCTTCGCGACGACCGGTAGCCACCCAGCCTGCGCTCCGACGGCTCACTCGTCCGTGCTTCCTGCTGCGAGCGACGACCACCACACAGCCCGTCTCAGAAAATTGTTCTGCTATCACGTTAATTATCAGAAAAGAGTAAAACGAAGCGAATAGATATGTATCGCCAGGCATAAAATCTCTATTTTGCCTCTAAACAAGATATTATCGAGTATAAAGCAAGATTCGGAGAATAATTACGGCTCCAGCGTTATTTCCTCCTCCTTATTGAAGATCAGACTTTTATTATGTATTCTGAGTAGTGTGCCGGTCGAGATATGTATACACGCGGCGAACTGCCCACAAAATCCCGATTTAGCGATTACTGTCTCTGTCCGCTATTAATGATAAAAAGAATGGGTATATTCCAATACTTAATTATTGTTGTCATATGGGCTGCGGGTGGAACTGCTGGGCTATCTCTTCGCTCCCACCGCTGGAATCGCCACAACGTTTTATGTACCGCTGTGAGCATCTGCGGCCATGACGGTTCTGACAGCGGTCGACGGGGAGACGATTCCGAGCAAGCCGGTCCGGGAGGGGCAGACGCTCGCAGACCAGTTCGGCGAGGAGCACGTCGTGGTCCACGTCATGCCCCAGGACGTCTTCGACGACTTCCGAGAGTCGACCGGTGAGCGGCCGCCCAAGTATCCGTTTCAGTCCTCGGCGTCGTACGGCGGCAGCGACCGGGGCGGGCAGTCACACGCCGCGGGGAGTGACGGCTACTCAATCGACGACGGCGAACGGCACGCCGCCGGCGTTGCGCGCGACGTCGTCCGAGGGACGCTCGACGCCGACGGTGCCGTGACGCTGCAGGGCCGCGTCGGCGAGCCAGTCGAGGAACTCCTCGCGGAGGCCGAACGCCGGGACGCCCGCTATCTCGTCATCGGCGGCCGCAAACGCACCCCCGTCGGGAAAGCCGTCTTCGGAAGCACCACGCAGTCCGTCCTGCTCACGGCGGACCAGCCGGTGCTGACGGTGATGTCGGAGTAGCCGACCGACTGTCCGCATCACCCCGTGCGGCGAGTGTCTGCGGCGTCACCTACTTATCGCCGCGCCGAATCCGGGTGCGTATGGGCGCAGACCGGAACCACGACGACGAACTGCTCGACCCGTCGTTCGAACACGTCATGGACCTCGATATCGAGGTCGCCGACCCGATCGAGATCGGCGAGACCGGCGACGGGCAGCGACGCATCATCGAAATCACGAGCGGCACCGTCTCGGGTCGCGTCGACGGCGAAATCCTGCCCGGCGGCGCCGACTACCAGCTGTACCGAACCGAGCGGCCCACCGAACTCGTCGCGAAGTACGCCTTCGAGACGGACGACGGCGCCCGCGTCTACGTCGAGAACCGCGGCATCCGCTGGGCGCCGCCGGCGGTCAGCGAACGCATCCGCGACGGTGAGTCGGTCGACCCGGCGGCGGTGTACTTCCGGTCCGTCCCGGAGTTCGAGACGGCCGACCCGGACCTGCAGTGGCTCACGCGCAGCATCTTCGTCGCGACCGGCGTCCGCCAGCCGAACGGCGTGAAACTCGCCGTCTTCCGCGTCGCCTGAGCCGACACCGTCCCGCCGACTGCCGCGCTGGCCGCGAACCTGGCGACCGCGGCGCGGCAGGCGCGAACGACCGGCAGGCATAAACGAGGCGGGGGAGATGTGTGCGTCATGGCAACGGACACCACGACGCGGTTCGCGTCGGCGCTCGAAACGGCGGGCGTCGAGTGCACGCGGACCGAGACGGACGGGTTCGAGTCGGCGCTGGCCGACGCCGTCGAGGGGACGGCAGTCGGCGCGCCGCTCGGCATCGACGGCGTCTCGCTCGACGGCACCGCGGTGACGACGCCGCCCACGCCGCGGCTCCTCCAGGAGGCCGACACCGGCGTCACCCGCGTCGGCGGCGGCGTCGCGGAACACGGCTCGTTCCTGATTCAGTCGGACGCCGCCGGCACCGAACCGGTGAGCCTCTACCCGCGGAAACACGTCGGCGTCGTCCGCGCGAGCGACGTCCACGACACGCTCGACGACGCGCTGACGTGGCTCGGCTCGGAGTTCCGCGCCGGCCGCGACTCCGCAATCGTCGCCACCGGAGTGAGCGCGACCGCGGACATGGGGGAACTGGTCGAGGGCGTGCACGGCCCGCAGGCCGTTCACGCGCTCGTGCTCACGGACCGCTAACCATGAGCGGAAGCAAAGACCGGCGGGCGAAGGCCGACCGCATCCGACACCTGCTGGACACCGAAGGCGACGCCGTCTTGGCGAACGCGACCCACATCAACCAGGGGCGCTACGAGGCGAACGCCCGCCGCGACGACATCGAAGAACTCCGCGCTGAGTCCCGCCGCATCAAGGAGGACGCCATCGAGCGGCTCCCCGAACTCATCGAGACGGTCCGCGACAGCGTCGAGGCGAACGGCGGCGAAGTGTACCTCGCGGACGACGCCGCCGACGCGAACCGCTACATCACGGAGGTCGTGGAGGCGCGCGGCGCCGACTCGGTCGCGAAGTCGAAGTCGATGACGACCGAGGAGATCGAGGTGAACGACGCGCTCGAAGCCGCCGGCGTCGACGTCACCGAGACGGACCTCGGCGAGTTCGTGCTGCAGGTCGCCGACGAAGCGCCGTCGCACCTCGTCGGCCCGGCGTTCCACAAGTCGCGCGAGGGGATCGCGGACCTGTTCAACGCCCACTTCGACACCGACGAGCCGCTGCGGACCGCCGAGGACCTCACGCAGTTCGCGCGCGACCACGTCGGCGAACGCATCCGCGAGGCCGACGTCGGCATGACCGGCGCGAACTTCGTGGCCGCCGAGTCCGGCTCCATCGCGCTCGTCACGAACGAGGGGAACGCCCGGAAGTGCGCCGTCACGACCGACACGCACGTCGCGGTCGCCGGCGTCGAGAAACTGATTCCGAGCGTCGAGGACCTCCCGGCGTTCGCCGAACTCATCGCGAAGGCCGGCGGCGGACAGGACGTCGCGACGTACCTGTCCGTGTTGACGCCGCCGGTCGACTCGCCGACTATCGACTTCGACGCGCCCGACGAACCGCTCTCCGGCGGCGGCGACGACCGCGAGTTCCACCTGGTGCTGCTCGACAACGGCCGGATGGAGATGCGCGACGACGACGACCTCCGCGAGACGCTGTACTGCATCCGGTGTGGCGCCTGCGCGAACTCCTGTGCGAACTTCCAGCACGTCGGCGGCCACGCGTTCGGCGGCGAGACGTACACCGGCGGCATCGCGACCGGCTGGGAGGCCGGCGTCCACGGCCTCGACTCGGCGGCCGAGTTCAACGACCTCTGTACGGGCTGTTCGCGCTGCGTCGACGCCTGCCCCGTCAAGATCGACATCCCGTGGATAAACACGGTCGTCCGCGACCGCGTGAACCGCGGCGCCGACCCGGACCGGTTCGACTCGCTCGTCGAGGGCCTCACCCCCGACGACGACCCCGGCGGCGTGGACCCGCAGAAGCGGCTGTTCGGGAACTTTGGGACGCTCGCCCGCCTCGGCAGCGCCACCGCGCCGGTGTCCAACTGGGTCGCCGACCTCGGCCCGGTGCGCGCCGCGATGGACCGGCTGCTCGGCGTCGACCGCCGCCGCGACCTCCCGTCGTTCCGGCGGGAGACGCTCCACGACTGGTTCGCCGGCCGCGACGCGGACGCGGGGACGGCCGCGGCCGATGGACCGGACCGCTCCGTCGTGCTGTACCCGGACGCGTACACGAACTACGTCCTCGTCGACCGCGGGAAGGCCGCCGTGCGGACGCTGGAGGCGCTCGGCGTCGACGTCGAACTCGCGCCGTGTCACGAGAGCGGCCGCGCACCGCTGTCACAAGGTATGATAGAAACGGCGCGGGCGAACGCCGTCCGCGTCGCCGACTCGCTCGACCCGTACCTCGACGACGGCCGGGACGTCGTCGTCGTCGAACCGTCGGACCTCGCCGCGTTCCGACGCGAGTACGACCGGCTGCTCCCCGCCGACCGCGCCGACCGAATCGCGGACAACAGCTACGAGGTCATGGAGTACGTGTTCGGCCTGCTGGAGAACGGCGCGGACGCGTCCGCGCTGACCGGCGGCGGCGCCGTCGCCTACCACAGCCACTGCCAGCAACGAACGCTCGGGCTCGACGCGCACACCGAGGCCGTCCTGACCGAACTCGGCTTCGACGTCGTCACGTCGGACGTGGAGTGCTGCGGCATGGCGGGGTCGTTCGGCTACAAGTCCGAGTACTACGAACTCAGCGTCGACGTCGGCGAGACGCTGCGCGACCAGTTCGTCGACGCCGGCGTCGACGACCGCGAACTGGTGGTGAGCGGCGCGTCCTGTCACGAACAGCTCGGCGCGCTGTTCCCGCGGGACGCCACACACCCGGTCGAACTCGTCGCGCCGAAGTAGTACCTCACGCTCGACCGCCAAGCCACCGCGGTCGGACCCCGCTGGTCGCCGCAGACCGAGCCGGCGGTCGTCGCGGCGGCCGCCGATTACCTCCGGACCGTCCCCTCCGCCAACAGCGCTGGCAGGCCGGTCTGTCCTGAACAAACCTTTTTCTCGTCGCCGCCGTCGGGGTACTCGGAGAACTCGCGCTCGATCTTCCCGTAGTTGAACCGGTTGCCCGTCGACGCCGGGAAGAACGCGCTCAGGTTCTGTTTCACGCCGGTGCCGCCCCAGCCGCTCTTCTGGAACTTCGTCTTCCACGGCTCGGGCATGTACGGCGCGACCTGCTCGAACGTGTCGGCGTAGTGCCAGTCGCAGTCCACTACCAGGCTGTCGGCTGGGTCGATCATCGGCGGACCAGCTCCGGGTTTCCAACTGCCATGAATGACCGTACCAAACTGTCTATAATAAACCTTTGCCCAGGACCGAGGAGCGTCCCGGACGCGGCGGGATTCGGCGGGCTCAGCGGCGGCTCCGCCACCCCCGACTTTATTACCGGCTACGCACAACAGGTCGTCCGTCGAATGAGCGATAGACCGTCAACCGACCCGACCCCTCCCGACCCGGGGAGTGGCGGCGAGGCGCAGTACCTCACGCAGGCTGACCTCGACGTCCCGACTCACCAGATCGTCGCCGCGGACGGGAGCTACGACGAGGACGCAGTCCCCGACCTCACCGACGAGGAGTTCCGAGACCTGTACCGCTGGATGGTGACCGACCGCGTGTTCAGCCGCCGCATGGTGAGCATCCAGCGGCGCGGCGAACTCGGCACGTTCGGCTCGACCCGCGGCCAGGAAGCGAGCATCATCGGCAGCGCGTTCACGCTGCAACCGGACGACTGGCTGTTCGTCGGCCGCGCCTGGACCCCGTTTTTCATGCGGGGCGTCCCGATGAAGGACATGATCCTGTTCTGGCGCGGCATCGAGGAGGGCCAGCAGTCGTTCGCCGAGCACAACTCTCAGGTCGCCATCTCCATCGGCTCGCACCTCCCGCTGGTGTCCGGCCTCGCCTGGGGAATGGACGTCGCCGGCGACGACGCCGTCGCCACCGCCTACCTCGGCGACGGCGCGACCAGCACCGGTGCGGCCCACGAGGCGCTGAACCTCGCGAGCGCGCTCGGCCTCCCGGCGCTGTTCTTCTGTCAGAACAACCAGTACGCCATCTCGATGCCGTTCGACCAGCAGACCGGGTCGGACACCATCGCCCAGAAGGCGCTCGCGTACGGCATGGACGCCATCCGCGTCGACGGCCAGGACGTCCTCGCCGTCTACGACGCCGTCTCGCGGGCCCGCGACCGGGTCCGCGACGGCGACCCGGTGTTCGTCGAGTCCGTGACGTACCGGCTGGACGCACACACCACCAGCGACGACCCGACGCGGTACCGCAGCGACGAGGAGGTCCAGCAGTGGGAGCAGCAAGACCCCATCGAGCGCTACCGCGAGTTCCTGAAAGCCGAGGGGCTGTGGGACGACATCGACCACGACGCGGTCGTCGAGGACATCGAAGCCGAGTTCGACGCGGCGCTCGACGCCGCAAACGAGTTCGCCGAGCGGAGCGTCGCTGAGCTGTTCGCGTACGTGTACGCGGAGATGCCGCCGGAGCTCCGCCGGCAGCTCGAGGAGTTCGAAGACCTCCTCGACCGGCGACCCGAGATGGACGACTACATCGAACAGCGACCCAAGGGATGACCATGCAGGCTACTATCGTGGAGGCGGTCAACGACGCATTGCACACCGAGATGGCGGCCGACGAGCGCGTGCTCGTCTTCGGCGAGGACGTCGCCCGCAGCGGCGGCGTGTTCCGCGCCACCGACGAGCTGCTCGAGGAGTTCGGCGAGGACAGAGTCGTCGACACGCCGCTTTCGGAGATCGCCATCGTCGGCGGCGCCGTCGGCCTCGCGATGTACGGCTTCCGGCCGGTCGCCGAAATCCAGTTCTCCGGCTTCCTGCCGCCGGCGTTCGACCAGCTCGTCACGAACGCCAGCCGAATCCGGTGGCGCACCCGCGGGGAGCTGTCCGCGCCGATGGTCGTCCGGATGCCGTACGGCGCCGGGGTCCGCGCGCTCGAACACCACTCCGAGAGCCTCGAAGGCGCCTACTCGCACATCCCCGGGCTCAAAATCGCGATTCCGAGCACGCCACACGACACGAAGGGGATGCTGCTGAGCGCCATCCGCGACCCGGACCCGGTGCTGTTCATGGAGCCGAAACGCATCTACCGGTCGTTCCGCGAGGAGGTCCCGGAGGAGGACTACGAGGTCCCGCTCGGGGAAGCGGCGGTCCGCGAAGAGGGGAGCGACGTCACGGTCGTCTCGTGGGGGGCGATGATGCCGCCGACGCTGGAGGCGGTCGAGGAGCTCGACGCCGACGCCGAGGTCATCGACCTCCGGACCATCTCGCCGATGGACACGGAGACGGTCGTCGAGTCCGTGAAGAAGACCGGCCGCGCCGTCGTCGTCCACGAGGGCGCGCGCAGCGGTGGCGTCGGCGCCGACGTCGTCGCCCGCATCAACGACGAGGCGCTGATGTACCTCGAAGCCCCCGTCGAGCGGGTCACCGGCTTCGACACCCCGGTTCCGCTGCTGTCGATGGAGGACTACTACTTCCCGCATCCGCCGCGCATCCTCGACGGCATCGAACGCGCGCTCTCCGTCTGACCGCGCCCGATTTTCTGCGACGACGCGTCGCCGTCAGGGAAACACTGAAAGGGCGTTGCGTCGAGTGTGACTGCATGGCCGAGCGAACGTTCGAGCTGCCGGACCTCGGTGAGGGCATCGCCGAGGGGGAGCTCGTCTCGTGGACCGTACAGCCCGGGGAGCGCGTCGAGGAGGACCAGGTCATCGCGGAGGTCGAAACCGACAAGGCGCTCGTCGAGGTGCCGAGTCCGTATGACGGCACCGTCGTCGAACTGCACGCCGCGGAGGGCGAGATGGTTCCGGTCGACTCCGTCATCGTGACGTTCGACGTCGACGGCGCGGAACCGGCGGCGGACACCGACGCCCCGAGCCAGGATGGAGCGGAGGAGACCGACCGGAACTCGGCGGCGCAGTCGGCGGCCGCCAAGCCGGATGAAGACGAAGCCGATGGGGAAGCGTCGTCGGCTCCGAGCGAGTCAGCCGCGGCAGAATCGCCGGGCGGCCGGGTGTTCGCGTCGCCGAGCACTCGGTCGCTCGCGCGGGAACTCGGCGTCGACCTCGACGCCGTCGCCGGCTCCGGACCGGGCGGTCGGGTCAGCGCCGCAGACGTGCGTGCCGCCGCGGATTCAGCGGCGGACGAACCGGACGAGGAGCCGCCCGAGCCCAGGTCCGTCTCCGGCGGCGAACCCGCGGTCTCCGAACGCGACGCGGCCGGAGACGCCGAACCGACGCCCGAACTCGTCGAGAGCGACGGGGCAGCGCGCGACCGGACGCTGGCGATGCCGGCGACGCGGCGGCGCGCCGCGGAGGCGGGCGTCGACATCAACGACGTCCCGGCGAGCGAGGCGCGCGACGGCGAGGCGTTCGTGACGCCGGCGGACGTCGAGGCGTACGTCGAGTCGGCGGCTGCGGCGACGGTCGACGAATCGGCGGCGTCGACCGAGGCGACGTCGTCTCCGGCTGCTGCGGAGGAAGGCGGCGCTGTCGCCGGTGCTGCCGACGCCGCCGGGACTGCAGACGCGGAGGCTACGCCGTCGACGGGCGGCGAGGCGTCCGGCGAGCGCGTCCCGTACAAGGGCGTCCGCCGAGCCATCGGCGAACAGATGGCGCGGTCGAAGTACACCGCGCCGCACGTCTCCCACCACGACCGGCTCGACGCCGCCGAACTCGTCGAACTCCGCGAGGAACTGGCCGCCGTCGCCGCCGAGGAGGACGTGAAACTGACGTATCTGCCGTTCGTCGTGAAGGCGGTGACGGCGGCGCTCGAACAGTTCCCGTACCTCAACTCCAGCCTCGACGAGACGGCCGACGAGATCGTGCTCCACGACGAGTACAACGTCGGCATCGCGGTCGCCACGGACGCCGGCCTGATGGTTCCCGTCGTGAAACACGCCGACAGGAAGGGTCTGAAGCAGCTCGCCGTCGAAATCGACGACCTGGCGACGCGGGCGCGGAACCGCGAACTCTCACCCGACGAGATGCAGGGCGGGACGTTCACCATCACGAACATCGGCGCCATCGGCGGAGAGTACTCCTCACCCATCATCAACCACCCCGAAGCCGCGATTCTGGCGATGGGCCCCGTCGAAAAGCGGCCGTGGGTCGTCGACGACGAGGTCGTCGCCCGCGAGACGATGACGCTGTCGATGTCCGTCGACCACCGCCTCGTCGACGGCGCCGAAGCGGCTCAGTTCTCGAACCGCATCAAGGAGCTGCTCAGCGACACGACGCGGCTCCTCCTCGAATAGCGACCGTCGCCGCTGACGCCGCTGCGGCTCGGTCTCCGCGGACGACGCAGTCCCCCGCGGACGCTCCTGTCTGCCGCGCCGCGGTTGAGCGGCTATCGGGCGACCATCCGGCCGCCGTCGGTGGACGCTGCACGAACGGATGGACTTTTGCCGGGGGAGCGCGACGGAGCGTCCATGGTAATGGGTGACATCGCGACCGGGACGGACGTGCTCGTCATCGGCGGCGGTCCCGGCGGCTACGTGGCCGCTATCCGCGCGGCCCAGCGCGGACTCGCAACGACGCTCGTCGAGCGGGACGCCTACGGCGGCACCTGCTTGAACCACGGCTGCATCCCGTCGAAGGCGTTCATCACGGCCGCCGACGTCGCACACGACGCCGGCGGCGCCGAGGAGATGGGCGTTCACGCCGACCCGGTCGTCGACGCCTCGGCGATGGCCGACTGGAAGGACGGCGTCGTCGACGAACTCACCGGCGGCGTCGAGACGCTGTGCGAGGCGAACGGCGTCGACCTCATCGACGGCACCGCGGCGTTCGAAGACGAACACACTGCCCGCATCGCCCACGGCGGCGAAGGGCAGGGGATGGAGACCGTCGAGTTCGAACACGCGGTCGTCGCGACCGGGTCGCGCCCCCTGTCGATTCCGGGATTCGACTTCGCTGACGACCCTGTGTGGTCCTCGCGGAACGCCCTGTCGACCGACGACGTCCCGGACCGGCTCGTCGTCGTCGGCGCCGGCTACATCGGGATGGAGCTGTCGACGACGTTCGCGAAACTCGGCGCCGACGTCACGGTCGTCGAACTGCTCGACGACGTCCTCCCCGGCTACGAAGACGACCTGTCCGGCGTCGTTCGCCGCCGCGCGGAGCGTCTCGGTATCGACTTCAACTTCGGGGAGAGCGCCGCCGAATGGACCGGCGGCGCCGACGGCATCACCGTCCGGACGGAAACCGAGGACGGCGAGGAGTCCGCGTACGACGCCGACCGCGTGCTCGTCGCCGTCGGCCGTGAGCCGGTGACCGACACGCTCGAACTGGAGTCGGTCGGCCTGACTCCCGACGACGACGGGTTCCTCGCCACGGACGAGCAGATGCGGACGGCACTCGATCACGTCTTCGCGGTGGGCGACGTCGCCGGCGAACCGATGCTGGCGCACAAAGCGAGCGCGGAAGGCATCGTCGCCGCCGAAGCCGCCGCCGGCGAACCTGTCGCGTTCGACCACCGAGCGATCCCAGCCGCCGTGTTCACCGACCCCGAAATCGGGACCGTCGGCCTCACGGAGGCCGAGGCCGCCGACCGGGGGTTCGACCCGGTCGTCGGCGAGATGCCGCTCCGCGCGAACGGCCGGGCGCTGACGCTGAACGACACCGACGGCTTCGTCCGCGTCGTCGCGGAGGCCGACGCCGGCTTCCTGCTCGGGGCGCAGATCGTCGCCCCCGAGGCGTCCGAACTCGTCGCGGAGGTCGCCCTCGCCATCGAGATGGGCGCCACGCTCGAAGACGTCGCGGGCACCGTCCACACTCACCCGACGCTGTCGGAGGCCGTCGTCGAAGCCGCAGAGCACGCCCGGGGCGAAGCCATCCACACCCGCAATCGGTAATCACCTCGACCGCTCGGCCGACGACCGCCTCCCTGCCGCGGGCACACGAAGGGTATGCGGGGAGTTATCTGGCCGCACGGACAGACAGTGGCTATGTCACGAGAAGGACCGATTCGACGCGTCGCGATTCACGACTGGGGAACCCATCCGTGCCCGCCGCGGGAACTGCAACGGCTGCTCGACCGGACGGCGGGAATCGACTGCGAGTTCACGGTGTGGGACGCCGACACACTCGCCGACTGCGACGCCGTCGTCACCCTGTTCCACCACGACGAGTTCCTCGAGGAGGTCGAGTGGGTGCACAACGTCCGGTCGGGCTACGACGACTTCCCGCTCGACGCGTACCGCGACGCCGGCGTCACGATGACTAACAGCACCGGCGTCGCCGGCGACCTCGTCGGCGAAACCGCGGTGACGTTCATGCTGACGTTCGCGAAGGGGCTCCACCGGTTCCGCGACCAGCAGAACACGGCCACGTGGCGCCGGCTCCCCGTCGACCGGCCGTTCGAACTGGGAACGGCCGAAGCGTGCGTCGTCGGCCTCGGCGAACTGGGCGGCAGCGTCGTCTCCCGCGCCGGCGTGCTCGGGATGGACGTCGTCGGCGTCGACGTCCGCCCGGTTTCGAACCTCGGACTGGACCGCGTCTACGACGTGAACCGGCTGACGGACGCGGTGGGCGACGCCAGGTTCGTCGTGCTCACGACGCCGCTGACCGATCAGACCGAGGGGCTGGTCGGGCGAGACGTGTTCGAGGCGATGCGTGACGACGCCTACCTCGTGAACGTCAGCCGCGGCGAAGTCGTCGACCAGGACGCGCTGGTCGACGCGCTGAAGAACGACGAAATCGCCGGGGCGGCGCTGGACGTCTTCCACGAGGAACCGCTTCCCGGGGACTCGCCGCTGTGGGAGCTGGACGACGTCGTCGTGACGCCACACGCCGCCGCACAGGCCGACAACTACGGCGACAAGATCGCCGACCTCGTGGAAACGAACGTCTCGCGGCTCAACGACGGTCAAGATCCCTGGAACCGGGTCGTCTAGGCTGCCCCGGCGTCAGTCGTTTCGTTCACTCCTTCCACTACCCGTACGTCGTCGAACGGTCCGTACAGTCTTGGTACTCTGACACGCACGCTCCGGGCCTCGACTCCTTCGTCGTCCCGCAGCGGCCGCTCCGGATATAGCGAACGACACTTCGTACATCTCGAACACCTGAAGTTCGATATCAGCAACTCCGGACGGATGTTCGCGAACGACGAACAGATGCTGGACGCACACCGTTCGGACTCTCGCGGTCCTCCGGGTTGCTCCCGGCTGATATCGGCCGATACGGGGGCGGTTCTCCCGTTCCGAGCGTACGCTTCCAACCCCGTCTATGGTATTACAAATCTAATGTTGTAATACTCGCGGCTCGCCCCCGTGTCGGTCGCGAGGCGCGTCGAACGACGCTCGGAGCCGACTGACAATCGACAAACTGTGGGGCCATGTGGCACGAAACGCAGCGGTCCGGATTCTGGTCGGTTCGAGTCGACGCGGACACACCGACGCGGGCGTTCTCTTTCACCCGCGTTCGGCTCTCACGAACACGCCGGGCTCGGAGGGGAATCGGCTTCGGGACGGAAGAGCGGCTCGCTGGCGGTCGTCGCGCGTCAGGAGTGGGTCTGATTGAGTTCGATGATGTTCGCGGCGTGGCGGAGCTGCGGGAGGATGTCCGTCTCGATGCGGTCGTCGTCCATCCGGCTGGTCGGTCCGGAGACGCTGACCGCGCCCGTGATGCGGTCGTCGCTCAGAATCGGGACCGCCACGCACCGCAGTCCCTTGATGCGCTCCTCGCGGTCGTACGCGACGCCCTGCTGGCGGATTTCAGCCAGCTCCGCCTCCAGTTCGTCCCGGTCCGTGACGGTCCGCTCGGTCTTCCGCTCGAGCCCGTGTCGGTCGATGATTTCGTCGACGCGGTCGTCCGGCAGGTGGGCGAGAACGGTCTTCCCGAGCGCAGTCGTGTGGAGACGGACGCTCTGGCCGGTGTACGAGTCCAGGCTCACCGCGTCTTCGCCCTGCGCGCGGCACAGGAAGATGCCGAGCCCGTGCTCTTCGACGAGCAGATTGGCGTGTTCGCCCGTGTTCTCGGCGACCGTCTCCAGCTCCGGGCGGGCGACGTCGTACAGCTGCTCTCGCGTCCGGGCGTACGCGCCGAGGTCGAGGAACCGAAGGCCGACCTCGTACTGCTGGCCGCTCTTGACGAGGTACCCCTCGTGTTCGAGCGTCTGCAGGTAGTTGTGGGCGCTGCTCTTCGGCATGTCGAGGTGAGCGGAGAGCTCCGTGACGTTCGCCCCGTCGAGCTCCTTCAGCGCCTCGATGACTCTGAAGGTCGTCTGCGCGGTCTTCACCGGCGACGCCAGCTCCGTGGTGTGTGTATCCATACCGCCCGACGCGGCGTTCGGCGTAAAGTAGTTGTTGTTCACCATAACCGGATCTAAGTTCAGTTGAGGCGGACTTAGACACGGCGGGACACTTAACTAAAAACTGATAGTTGAAAAACTTCAGAAATACAAAACTTTGGCTATATTCTTAATAGAATAGTAGTATTTAAACTAATCACTCTTTTTAGTGCGTCTATAATGGCGTATAGCAGGTAATAATGGATAATAAAAAAGCTTCTAGTTCTGATCTAGTGAGCGAAAAATGATACTCATAACCGCATCTCGACTTGGCGAGGAAATCTACTGAACACGGATAATAACGTCAGTAACTCTTTTTGACAGAGGCTCACAGAGATAGGTGCCCGGTAGATGGAAGAATAACTACGGAAATTGGTTTTTACTGATTCGATGATTATTTCTCGCCCCGGCCGCTATCCGTGCGGAGCGTACGTCCCGGTGAGCCGCGCCTGTTCCACGACGTGACCTTCGATGGCGTCGGTGAGTTCCGGTTTGCCCGCGGAGCGGGGGAGGTCGAGCGTCGTGTCGAGCGCGAACAGCGTGAAGCGGTAGGTGTGTTCGCGGTCCGGCGGCGCCGGGCCGCCGTAGCCGCGCTCGTCGAAGTCGTTGACGCCCTCCGTGGCGCCGCCGCCCGGCGACCAGTCTTCCGGGATGTCGGCGTCCGGCGGGACGTTCCAGACGACCCAGTGCACCCAGATTTTCCCGGCGGGCTCCTGGGCGTCCGGGTCGTCCACGAGCAGCGCGAGCGACGCCGCGTCGTCGGGGACGCCGGAGACGGTCAGCGGCGGATTGACGTCGTCGGCGCCGCGGCCGTACCTGTCGGGAATCGACTCGCCGTCGTCGAACGCGGGACTGGTGAGTGTGAGGTCGTCCATGGCGTGTCCGCCGGAGTTCCCGGCGGTCGCGGCGTCGACCGCCGCGGACAAAAGCGCGGTGTCCGTTTCGGCTCGGCTCGCCGCCGGTTCGTCGTCGCGCGGACGCCCTACTCGCCGTCGTCGGTGTCGGCGCCCTCGTCCGTCTCTTCGGTGACGGCGCGGACGACGAATACCGGGCCGAGCGCCTCGGTGGCGACGCGGGCTTCGAGTTCGCCGAACACCCACTCGGAGAGCGTCGGCTTCGGCTCGCCCATCACGACCGCGTCGAAGTCGACGGCGGCCTCCGCGATGGCGTCGACGGGGCTGCCGGACGGCCCGGTCTCCGTGGTGAGCTGCGGCGGGGAGAGCCCGGCGTCCGCGAGCGCCGACTCGATTTCGTCCGGCGTCAGCGACTCGTCGAGGCCGAACACCGTCACGTCGATGTCGCGGCCGCCGACGAGCTCCGCGACGAACGCGGCGACCCGGTCGACGTCCGCCTGCCCGACGAGCGGGACGAGCAGCCGGTCGACGTCCATCGCCGCTCCGGGGTGGACGACGGCGTCGACGGCTTCCTCCGCGGCGATGCGTCCGATTGTCTGTTCGGCCTCGCCGGTGTACACCATCCGGGTGTCGGCGGTCGCGCCGGCCGCCTCGAACGCCGCGCGAACGTCATCGAGTTTCGACTGCGCGCGGTCGTCGAACTGGTCGCGGGCCGCCTCCGGCGGCGTCTGGTCCGGTACCTCGTAGTAGCCGAGCACCAGCACGTGCGTCGGCGACAGGAACTCGAACAGCCCCGCGGCGACCGATTCGTCTTCGAGCACGCGGAGCGGCAGCAGGACGGTTGCGGTCATCTAGAGTACCCCCTTGAGCGTGACGTCACGGGCGTAGTAGTAATACCATCCGGCCGCGGCCACCATCAGCACGGCGCCGATGACCTGTGAGGCGGGCTGCATGAACGCGATGAGCCCGAAACTCGCGACGGCGCCGGCGCCGGCGACGAGCGGGTACGCCGGCACCCGGAAGTCCGGGTCGTACCACTCCGGCGTCCGGCGGCGCAGCGCGACGAGCGCGACGCAGATGAGTCCGTACATCACGAGGTGGAGGAACGACGCCACCTCCGCGAGCACGGCCGTGCGGCCCGACGCGACCAGCAGCAACACCGGGACGCCGGCCAGCATGAGCGCCACGTGCGGCGTCCCGTAGGTGAGGTTCACCTCGCCGGCCTTCTTCGGGAGCAGCGCGTCGCGGCTCAGCGCGAAGACGGCGCGCGAGGAGGACATGATGGACGCGTTCGCGCTCGAAACGGTGGCGAGCAGCCCGGCGACGAGGATGGCGACGACGCCCGGAACCCCGAAGAACGTCTCCGCGACCTCGACCATCGCGGTCTCCTCGAACCCGGCGAGAGTCGCGCTCGGGTAGGCGCTGGTCGCGACGAAGATGGTGGCGACGTAGAACACGGTGACGATGAGCACGGAGCCGACCATCGCCACCGGGAGGTTCCGCCCGGGCTTTTGATTTCGCCGGCGACCGTGGCGACCTGCGCGAACCCGAGGTACGACGTGAACACCAGCGCGGCGGTCGTGATTATCGGCGTCGTGCCGAACGGCGCGAACGTCTCCGGCGCCGACGACCGGCCGAACACGCCGAGCGCGTCGAGCCCGCCGTAGCCGAGGAACACCGACAGGATGACGAGCAGCAGTGCGACGACGCCGTTCTGGAGTTTCGCGGTGTTCTCGGTGCCGGTGAAGCTCATCCCGGTGAGAGCGGCGCCGAAGACGAAGCCCAGCGCGGTCGTCGGCGGTACCGGCCACGACAGCGCGATTCCGACGCGCGCCAGCAGCTCAACCGCGTAACTTCCGAAGCCGACGAGGTAGAACGCGGAGGCGAACACCAGGCCGAGCCAGAGGCTGATGCCGACGACGGTGCCGGCGAGCGAGCCGAGCGCCCGCGAAATGAAGTAGTACCCGCCGCCGCTCCGCGGCATCGCGGTCGCCAGCTCCGACGCCGGCAGCGCGACGAGCAGCGCCACCAGCCCGCCGATGGCGTACGACGCGGCGGCGGCCGGCCCGGCTTTCCCGGCGGCGATTCCGGGGAACACGAAGATGCCGGCGCCGATCATCGTCCCGACGCCGATGGCCAGCCCGCCGACCAGCCCGATGGTCCGTTCGAGCTGGACGCCGCCCTCGTGGACTGTCGCCTCGTCCGTCGTCTCTCCCACCTCGTCGCTGCTCGGCCGTTCCCCGCTCCGGTTCACGCCGGTCGGCTGCGGGGGGGCGTCTGAGGCACCCATCTGTCGCCCCGTCAGCCGGCAGATGCAAAGGCGCTGGGGGCGACGCGGCCGGACGCAGTCTGTCCGGGCTTCGCGGACGCCAAGCGTTTATGCCGCTCTGCCCGCACGTTCGAGCTATGTGTTCTTCGGGCTCGGCGTCCGCCACGCGGGAGGACGTCCGCGGCGTGTTCTTCCGGCTCAGTCCGCCGTCCGCGCCGCTCACCGCCGCCGAGGTCGCGGCGGACCTGGACTGTTCGGCCGAGGCGGCGCGCGGAGTGCTGGACGGCCTCGCCGACGCCGGCGAACTGCGGACGAAGCGGGTCGGCGACGAGACCCGGGTCTGGTGGCGGGATTCCGCGTCGGAGGGGACGCCCGACGCGACCGACGAGACGGAGTTCGCCGCGTTCGTGAGCGCCGTCCAGGACTACGCCATCTTCACGCTCGACGCCGACGGCGTCGTCGCGAGCTGGAACGAGGGCGCCGAGCGAATCAAGGGGTACGAGGAGGACGACATCGTCGGCGAGCACTTCTCGACGTTCTACACCGACGCCGACGTCGACGACGCGGTGCCGGAGACGAACCTCCAGACCGCGGCGGTCGACGGCCGCGTCGAAGACGAGGGCTGGCGGGTGCGCGCCGACGGCTCGACGTTCTGGGCGAACGTCGTCATCACCGCGGTGTACGACGACGACGGGGAGCTGGAGGGGTTCACGAAGGTCACGCAGGACCTCACGGAGCAGCGCGAGTACGAACAGCAGCTCCGCCGCGAACGCGACCTCACCGAGCAGATACTCGAAACCGTCCCGGTCAGCATCTGCGTGCTCACCGCCGACGGCGAGTTCGTCCGGGCGAACCAGCGAATGCTCGACCGGCTCGGAGTCGAGAGCGACGACGTCTCGGAGTACGGCGTCGAGGAGTGGCAGCTGTACGACGGCGACGGCGACCCGATTCCCGTCGAGGAGTGGCCGTTCACCCGGGTCGCCGAAACCGGCGACCCGGTGTACGACTACCAGTGTCAGGTCGACGTCCCCGACGTCGGCCGGCGCTGGCTCTCCGTCGACGCCGCGCCGCTCGACGCCGGCCACGTCGACGACACCCGGGTCGTCGTCTCAGTCGACGACATCACCGAGCGGAAGGACCGCGAACGCCGGCTTCGACGCGAGTCCGAGCAGACCGAACAGCTCCTCCGGACCGCGCCCATCGCCATCGCGGTCCAGGACGCCGACGGCGACACGGTGCTCGCGAACCAGCGCGCACAGGACGCGCTCGGGCTCACCGAGCAGGAACTCATCGAGGACTCCCACGACGAGGCCGGCTGGAGCGTCTACGACGCCGACGGGGAGCCGGTCGACCCGAGCGAAACCCCGTCGGCGCGCGTGCTCGAAACCGGCGAACCCGTGTTCGACGAGGAACTCGTCTTCGACGGGCCGGACGGCGACCGGCTGCACCTCCGCGTGAACGCCGCGCCGCTGTTCGGTCCGGACGGCACGGTCGACCGCGTCGTCACCGCCGCCGAAGACATCACGGCGCTGAAGCGCCGCGAGGCCGAACTCGAACAGCGGAAGTCGGCGCTCGAAACGGAGCTGAGCGACATCCACGGCCGCATCTCCGAGGCGTTCTACGCGGTCGACGACGAGTGGCGGCTCACGCACCTCAACGACCAGGCGGCCGACCTCCTCGGTCGCCCCCGCGAGGACCTGCTCGGCCGCGAACTCTGGGCGGTGCTGCCCGAGTCGACCGACGACGCCTTCCGCGACCGACTCGAAACCGCGCTCCGGACCCAGGAGGCCGTCACGTTCGAGGAGTACGTCGACGGCGCGGACGCCTGGCTGGAGTTCAACGTCTACCCGTCCGAGTCCGGGCTCTCCATCTACTTCCGCGACGTCACCGAACGGAAGGAGTACCAGCGGAAACTGGAGGAGTCGAACGAGCGGCTCGAACAGTTCGCGTACGCGGCCTCCCACGACCTGCAGGAGCCGCTGCGGATGGTGTCGAGCTACCTGTCGCTCATCGAGCAGCGGTACGCCGACGAACTCGACGAGGACGGCCGGGAGTTCATCGAGTTCGCCGTCGACGGCGCCGACCGGATGCGCGACATGATCGACGGCCTGCTGCGGTACTCCCGCGTCGACACCCGCGGCGACCCGTTCGAGCCGGTCGACCTCGACGCGGTCCTCTCGGACGTCCGCGACGACCTCCAGATTCGAATCGCGGACGCCGACGCGACGCTCACCGCCGAGCCGCTGCCGCGCGTCGACGGCGACCCCGGGCAGCTCCGACAGTTGCTCCAGAACCTCGTGGAGAACGCCATCGAGTACAGCGGCGAGGAGCCGCCGGAGGTCCGCGTCGCCGCCGAGCGCGACGGCGACGACTGGGTCGTCTCGGTCAGCGACGACGGCATCGGCATCGACCCCGAGGACACCGACCGCGTCTTCGAGGTGTTCGAGCGGCTCCACGGCCACGACGAGCACGCCGGCACCGGCATCGGGCTCGCGCTCTGCCGCCGCATCGTCGAGCGCCACGGCGGCGACATCTGGATCGACTCCGCCCCCGGCGACGGCACCACCGTCTCGTTCCGCCTGCCGGCCGCGGAGGAAGCCGATGACTGACCGGGACCGCCCGAAGGAGCCGGCCGACGTCCTCCTCGTCGAGGACAACCCCGGCGACGTCCGCCTGACCAAGGAGGCGTTCGCCGACGGAAGCATCGCGAACACGCTCCACGTCGTCGGCGACGGCGTCGACGCGCTCGACTTCCTGAACCAGCGCGGCGGCTACGCGGACGCCCCGGAGCCGAGCATCGTCCTGCTCGACTTGAACCTCCCGCGGAAGGACGGCGACGAGGTCCTCGAAGCGGTGAAAGCCGACCCGGAACTGGCGCACATCCCGGTCGTCGTCCTGACGAGTTCGTCGTCCCGAGAGGACGTCATCGCCTCCTACGAGCGGAACGCGAACGCCTACCTCACGAAGCCGGTCGACCCGGACGAGTTCATCGAGACGGTCGAGCAGTTCGAACGGTTCTGGCTCTCCATCGTCGAACTCCGCGACGACTGACCCGCCGGGTCACCCGTGTTGAAGCCGCACCCACTGCTCGCCGCACCTGTCACAGAGGTAGCCGGTGAACCCGTCGACGTCGCACCGCTCGACGTCCGTGTCGTCGCCGCACCGTTCGCAGTTCATCGGTTGGTCCCGTGTCGTCGGCTCCCGCGGAAAGCACTCGCTGTAGCGCGGCCGAGCCGGCCGGTCTCCCGTCGCCGACGGCGGGACTCCGCGCCACTGGAGGGGCCGCGACGGGTCGAACGCGGAGCCTCCTGCGCCGACCCTCGCGGGGCGGGAGCGTGTGACACTCCACCTTGGATACCCAAGGCGAACGACACAAGCGTTTCGGCCAGCGGGGCGTTCAGCCGACGTCAGACGGCGTAGTAGTACGGCGACTGGTCCTCGGGCGCCTCGAAGATTGCGAGGTACGGCGACCCGGTTTCGGTGTCCGGACACGAGGCGGTCCGCTCGACCGGGAACGACTCCCCGGTGAGATTCGCGCCCTCGATGCGGAGCGTCACGGCGTACTGCTTCTCGTTGAACCCCATGACGTGGTCGTTGTACCGGTCGTCGATGTAGAGGTTCGCGCGGACGTCCCGCTTCGGCTCCGGCTGCTCTGTCGGCCGCCTGTACGCGCTCCAGTTGCCGGCGGTGCAGACGGCGTACCGCGGCGTGTCGACGCGCTCGGGGAACGGCGTCGGGTTCTCGACGACGAGCGTCCCGACCTGAACCGGCTCGTGACCGTCGCCCGGAACCTCGACCTGGCTCTGCGTCTGGAGTTCGTAGGTGAGTCCGCCGGTGGCGACGTCGACGGCGAGCACGGCGACGGTGAGCACGGCGACCACCGCCAGCGCGGTCCGGGCCTGCCGGCCGGTGACGAAGTGGTTCTCCTCGTCGAGCCGGCCGCGCAGCACGAACAGCACGGACGCGATGACGAGCAGCCCGGCGACGGTCAGCGTGTTCCCGACGGAGAACGTCGACGTCAGGTCGAAGAACAGCGCGAGCACGGACGTGACGATGACCCCGTAGCCGAACAGCGTCAACTGGTGGTCGTCGCTTCGCTGTGTGATGACGAACACGCCGGCGAGGAACGCGACGACGAGCGCGACTTTCGACACCGGCGAGTAGCCGAAGTCGACGTTCGTGACGAAGAACACGACCGCGATGGTCGCGACGATGGCTGCCGCCGCGTTGAACAGCGTCTCCGAGTCGATGTCGACCATGGGAGCCACTGCACGGCCGCACACCAAGAACCCCTCCCTTGACACAAAGAGCCGGTTCACCTTCCCGACGGGTCGCCGCCCGATTCGCGGGAGGCTCCGGCGCGTCAGTCGCGGTCCATCCAGGTCGGCGCGGCGTCGAACTCCTGAGGCGAGTGGCTGTGGAGTTCCCTGATGAGCTGGTTCACGAACGACGTGAGGTCGGTCGCCGCGTCCGGGTCGAGTGACACGAGCGTTCCGACGTCGTCGCGCTGGAGGATGTGGAGCGTCACCGCGCCGTCGTACATCCGGACGTCGCAGTGGAGCCGCCCGATTTCGCCGAGCTGTTCGAGGACGTCGTCCCGCGGTCCGGACGTGCGGAGCGCGTCGAACAGCGCCTCGAAGTCGGTGTCGGAGTACCGGTCCGCGACGTCGTCGCGGAGGTACAGCGTGTAGTAGTCGTCGTGGTTGTACTGCCACGCGCCGCGGAGCAGCGGCCCGGCCGCGGTCTCCAAGAACGCCACGACCGGATTCCGCTCTCGTGTGTTCATACCTCGCAGACTCCCCGAGCAGTATTAGCTACGTTGGTGCCGCGGGTCGGGCTCACACCTGTTCGAACTCGCTGCTGCCGCACGAACAGGTGCCGGCGGCCGTCCCGATGGGGCGGAAGCCGCCGTCCTCACCCCGTTGGGCTGGGTAGGTGTTGCCGCACTCCGCACAGCGAACGACCAGCTCCGGCTCGCCACCGACGTCCGGGTCGTCGGACATGGTCGATGCGCCGGTGAGGGCGCAACCGATAAAATACTTTGACATCGAGGCAACCCGTTCGCGGGACGCGCGTCGCCTGGTCGCCCGGATAGCGGCCCGGAGGTCGGGCGGCCAGTCGAGGCCCGCGTTGGCGTTGTCGCCGTTACAGGACGTACGGGCCGCGCTGGCGAATCTCCTCGCCGTGCGGCCGGCCGGCGACGGCGACGACGCGGAACGACTCGCCGCGAAGCGTCACGGAGCCGCCGTCGGTGACCGTGTAGACGTCCCCCTCCGCGAACTCGTCGCCGTCGACCGCGCCCGCGCCGGCGACGCCGTAGACGAACCCGGACCACGACTCCGGGACGTCCCAGGTCCACTCGCCGTCGACGCGGACGTCCAGGTACTCCATCGGCGTCTCCAGCGAGAGCGGCGAGCCGTCGCCGACGACCGTCGTGACGGTCGCGCCGTCGCGCTCCTCGGTCGGGAGTTCGTCGGCGTCGGCGTCCGCGTAGTCGGCGTCGATCTCCTTCTTCTCGCGCGGCAGATTCACCCACAGCTGCAGGCCGTTACAGCCCGCGCCGTCGGCCGGGAACTCCGAGTGCCGAATCCCGCCGCCGGTCGTGATGCGCATCGCGTCGCCCTCCGTCGCCGTGTGGGTCACGCCGAGGGAGTCTTCGTGTTCCATGCCGCCGTCGAGCATGTACGAGACGATTTCGAAGCCGCGGTGCGGATGCATCGGGAACCCCTTGTCGGGGTCGATGTAGAACCGCTCGAACAGGACGAACGGGTCGAGGTTGCGCGGGTGCTGGTTCGTCGGGAACGCCCGGTTCGAGTTCACGCCGGTGCCGTGCTGGACCGTCTGGCCGGCGACCGGGCTGTTCGTCGCGTCTTCGGCTGTGTCGGCGGGTTCCATTAGCCGCTCTAGTCGCTCGGGACTGATAACCGCCCGGGCTCCGGAACCGGCGGTGTTCAGATAAGGATGAAGAGTGAGGCGGAGCGATCTTCTAGTGGTTCATGCCAGAAATCGCCCGCCTCATCGGAGGTAGCGACTGCTTCGAATTAGATTTTCTGGAGCGAGAGGCGACACCCGAGCCCGCGATGAAGCTTGGTATCCGACTCCATCTGGCTTGACTATCACTTTCGGATACCGTTTCGATTCTCGATAGGTTGGGTGTCGAACGCTGCCGAACGACCGTTCACAACTGGGTGCACAAGGCCGATCTACAGCCGATCGATGGCGCTGATCCGGATCACGTCGCGGTTGACGAAACCGTGATCCAGCTCAACGACGAACGGTTCTGGCTGTACGCTGCTGTCGATTCCGACACGAACCGCTTGCTGCATGTCAAGCTCTCTCCGGCGAGAAATCAAGCGATTACCGAGATGTTCCTCGCCGAACTCCGCGACAAACATCTCGTCGATGATGCAGTCTTTCTCGTCGATTCAGCACCGTGGCTGCAAGCAGCTCTCCACCGCCACAGCCTCGATTACAGATACGAGAAACACGGTAATCGAAACAACGTCGAACGTGTCTTCCGAGAACTAAAACGACGAACCAACCAGTTTTCAAACTGTTTCAGCCACGCCGAAGCAAACACCGTCGAAAATTGGCTGCAAGCGTTCGCCTTCGCATGGAACCAGCTTATCTGAACACTACCCCGGAACCCTCCCTCGGAACCCGCTTGGTCGCCCGCTCGCTGGCAGAAACAGCGTGCCGCGGCGTCGGTGGCCCGGGGGCGTGTCCGGCCGTCTCGGACACCGGCAAGTGTGACCTCGCGTATATCTCATAAGTCCCTCCGCGCCGAAGGGTCGACCATGGGTGACGATACCGAAGACCAGTCGTTCGCGACGGACTCGCTGCACGCGGGGCAGGAACCGGACCCGGCGACGGGCGCCAGGGCCACGCCGATCTACCAGACGACGTCGTACGTGTTCGAAGACGCCGTGGACGCGGCCGAGCAGTTCGCGCTGGAGAAGCCGGGGTACATCTACTCGCGGCTGATGAACCCGACGCTGGAGACGCTCCAAGAGCGCCTCGCGACGCTCGAAGGCGGGGTGGGCGCCGTCGCGACCGCGTCGGGGATGGCGGCGCTCGACCTCACGACGTTCCTGCTCGCGTCGGCCGGCGACAACGTCGTCACCGCGTCGTCGCTGTACGGCGGGACGTACACGTACTTCACGCACTCCGTGGAGCGCCGCGGCATCACCGCTCGCTTCGTCGACACGCTGGAGTACGACGCCTACGACGACGCCATCGACGAGGACACCGCCTACGTCCACCTCGAAACCATCGGGAATCCGGCGCTCGACACGCCCGACATCCAGCGCGTCGCCGACATCGCCCACGACCACGGCGTCCCGCTGTTCGTCGACAACACGTTCGCGACGCCGTACCTGTGTAACCCCATTGACCACGGCGCCGACCTCGTCTGGAACTCCACCACCAAGTGGCTGCACGGCTCCGGGACGACCGTCGGCGGCGTCGTCGTCGACGGCGGCACCTTCCCGTGGGCGGACCACGCCGACTCCTACCCCGAAATCGCGCAGGACAACCCGGCGTACCACGGCGTGAACTTCGTCGACGCCTTCGGCGACGCGGCGTTCACGTACGCCGCCATCGCGCGCGGCCTCCGCGACCTCGGCAACCAGCAGTCGCCGTTCGACGCCTGGCAGACCCTGCAGGGCGTCGAGACGCTCCCGCTCCGGATGGAGCGCCACTCCGAGAACGCGATGGCGGTCGCGGAGTTCCTTCAGGACCACGACGACGTGTCGTGGGTCACCTACCCCGGCCTGGAGTCGCATCCGACCCACGACAACGCGAGCCGGTACCTCGACGGCGGCTACGGCGGCATGCTGACGTTCGGCGTGGAGGGCGGCTACGACGCCGCGCGGGCGACCGTCGAGTCGACGGAGCTCGCGAGCATGCTCGCGAACGTCGGCGACGCGAAGACGCTCATCATCCACCCGGCCAGCACCACCCACCAGCAGCTCACCGAGGCCGAACGGGAGGCGTCCGGCGTCACAGACGACCTCGTCCGGCTCTCGGTCGGCATCGAAGACCCCGCGGAAATCGTGGCTGACCTCGACGCCGCAATCGAAGCCGCCACCTGAGACCGGCTCTTCGGCTCGTCGTCTCGGCGGTCGACGCGCGCCGCGTCGACGGATTCGTCGGCCGCTGTGCCGGGGCGCCTGTGGCTCGATGAAAGGGGTTATGCGTCGCGGAACCGTCCACTGACCGTGACGATTGCTACCGGCGATTCTGTGACGCTCGAGTACACCGGACGACTCGACGACGGAACCGTTTTCGACACCTCCCGAGCGGAGGTCGCAGCGGAGGAGGGGCTCGCGGAGGCGCAGCCCGACCGCGAGTACAGCCCGCTGACGGTCGACGTCGGCGCCGGCCAGGTCATCGAAGGCATGGAGGAGGGGCTCGTCGGCCTCGAAGCCGGCGAGACGACGACGCTCACCATCCCGCCCGAGGAGGGCTACGGCGAGTGGACCGAAGAACACGTCCAGGAGTTCGACACGCCGGAACTGGAGGAGATGCTCGGCGGCCAGCGCCCGGAGGAGGGCGCGTACCTGGAGGCGCAGAACGGCCAGCAGGGCGAGATCACCCACGTCGACGACGAAACCGTCCGCGTGGACTTCAACCCGGAACTCGCCGGCGAGACGCTGGAGTTCGACGTCGAAATCGTCGACGTCAACTGAGGCTCCGGGACGGCCCGCGGATTCTTTCTCTCCCGTTCGCCCGCCGAGTCGCCGCCGCCGTTCGGCCGCAAATTTCGCCTCGACTCGCCGCTGAGTCAATTTCGTCCGAGCCCTGGTCTTAACGATTGGCGAGCCTAGATGTTCCGCCGGCGAGGCCCGGCTTCACCGCGGGTGCTCGCCGCCACCTATGGCTAGCGAACAGAAATCCGTCTCCGTTGGTTCGGACGACACCGCTCCGTGGTACAGCACCGTCGCCGCGTCGCTCCTCGACGCCGGCGACCGAACGAAACGGGTCTTGATGTACAGCACGGCGTACCTCGTCGTCATCGCCGCAGTCGAAGCCGCGCTCGTCGTGGTCGGTCTGTCGCTCCCGCCGAGTCCGGCGCCGCTCGTCGTCGCGCTTCTCACCTTCGCGGTGTACGCCGGCGACCGCATCGCCGACGTGGACGCCGACGAGGCGACGAAGCCCGGCCAGGCCGCGTTCGTCCGCGCGCACAAAACCGCGTTCTCCGTGCTCACGGCCGCCTCGTACGGACTGGCGATCACCGTCTCCGTCACGGGCGGCCCCGACGCGCTCGTGCTCACGCTGCTCCCCGGCGCCTTCTGGGTGCTGTACGCGTCGGACTGGCTGCCGTCGCTCGGCGCCTACTTCCGGCGGCTGAAGGACGTCCTCGTCGTCAACTCCGTCGTCGTCGCGCTCGCCTGGGCGCTCACGCTCGTGATGCTCCCCCTGGCGTTCGCCGACGCGGCGGTCACGCCGGCGGCCGCCGCGCTGTTCGTCTACTTCCTCGTCGACCGCTTCATCAACACCGAGATACCGAACGTCACCGACCGCGCCGGCGACGAGGCCGTCGGCGTGTCGACGCTGCCGGTCGTCCTCGGCGTGCGGCGGACCCGGCAGGTGCTGTACGTCCTCACCGCCACCCTGGCCGGCTTCCTCGCTGCGGCGTACGCCGCGGGCCTGCTTCCGGCGGCGCTGACGGCCGCGCTCCTCGTCGGCTCGGCGTACACGCTCGCCGTCACAGCCGCAGTCGGCCGCACCGACAAGCAGACGCGGCTCAGCGTCGCGAGCGAGGCCAAACACCTGGTCGTGTTCGCCGTTCTCATTATTACTCTGACACTCGGTCCGTGACGTCCGTCCCCTCCTGAAGCGGGCGGATGTCACCGGGAACACTTTACGCTCGGCCGGGTTTTATTCCATGACTACTCGCCGGTAACGGTGAGGTGATCACGACGAATGTCATCGGTGTCTCTGCTGAACCCGCTGGTACTGGCGTTGTTCCTTTCGGTCGCTGTCGGAGCCGCCGCGACGATTCTCGCGTGGCGACAGCGGCCAGATCCCGGGGCGACACCGCTCGTCGCGCTGCTCGGCGGGCAGACCTGGTGGTCCGTCTGTCTCGTCTTCAAGCTCCAGATGGCCTCGACGGGCGCGAAAGTCCTCTGGACGTGGCTCGCCCTCCCGGGCGTCGTCGTCGTTCCGGTCGCGTGGCTGCTGTTCGCGCTGGCGTATACCGGGCGAGACCGGTTCATTCAGGCCGAGAACGTGGCGCTGCTCGCCGTGGTCCCCGTCGTTACCGTCGCGCTCGCGGCGACGAACGACTACCACGACCTGCTGACCGTCAGCCGGCAGGTGACGGCGACCGGCGAGGTGGTGCTGGTCGAAGGCGGACCGTGGTTCTGGGTGCTCGCCGGCTACACGTACCTCCTCGGCGTCCTCGGCATGATTCCGCTGTTCGGCCTGCTCACGAGCGCCGCCGACCTGTTCCGCCGGCAGAGCGCGACGCTGCTCGTCGCCATCCTGATGCCGTGGGCGACGAACGTGCTGTTCCTCGCCGGCGTCTTCCCGTCGCCCGGAATCGACCCGACGCCCATCGCGTTCTCCGTCTCCGGGGTCGCCTACCTCGACGCGATGTCCCGCCACCGGTTGTTCGGGACGACCCCGGCGCCGACGACCCGAGCGCGGCAGTACCTGTTCGACCAGACGGAGACCGGCGCGGTCGTCGTCGACCGGAACGGCTACGTCGTCGACGCGAACGACACGTTCCTCGACATCGTCGACCGCGACGAACAGTCCGTCCTGGGAGCGCCCGCCGTGGACGCCGTCCCCGAGTACGACACCTTCCCGGAGCAGGGCGCGCGGAAGACGCCGCTCTCCGTCGGCGACGACCTCGGCCGCAGGTCGTACGACGTCACGGTCGCCCAGATTCACGACGTCCGCGGCGTCCTGCTCGGCCGCGTCGTCACGTTCCACGACATCAGCGAGCACGTCCGCCAGCAGCAGCGGCTGACCGTGCTGAACCGCGTCCTCCGGCACAACCTCCGGACGGAGACGAACATCATCGCCGGCCACGCCGAGTCGTTCACCGGCGAGGCCGCCGAAACCGTCCGGGAGCGCGCCATGCGAATCGCCGAACTCGGCGAGAAAGGCCGGGAGGCCATCGACCTGTTCGACGAGGCGCACGGCCGAACCGAACCGCGGTCGCTCGCCGCGCTCCTCGAAGACGCCGTCGCGGACGTCCGCGACAACTACTCGGTCCCGGTCGACCTGGAACTGCCGGCCGGCGACGTCCGCGTCCCCGCGGTGCTCGCGCCGGTGTTCGCGAACCTCGTCGAGAACGCCGCCGAACACGTCTCGGGGGTCGACGGACGGGTCCGCGTCACCGCCGGCGTCGCGACCGACGCCGTCCGCGTCACCGTCGCCGACAACGGCCCCGGCATCGACGAGTACGAACTCGCGGTGCTCGAAGCGGGCACCGAGACCGCGCTGAAACACGGCAGCGGCCTCGGCCTCTGGATCGTCAAGTGGGGCGCCGAAATCGCCGACGCCGACGTCAGTTTCCGGCCGAACGACCCGACCGGCTCGGTCGTCACGCTCGACATACCGCTGTTCGACGGGACCGACGGACACACCGAAAATCGCGGACGCACCGAAAACGGCGGACGAGGTGAGACAGCGACGAGCGCTCACGCCCCGGGTCGCCTACAGGGTTCGCCGGACCGTTAGTCGTCGAACACGACCGGGACGTCGTCCGGGACGACGAACGAGCCCGTGTCTCCCTGCTCGATGGGCGTCTCGCGGCCCTTCACGACCACCGTAATCGGGTCGAGGCCGGCGGTTTCGGGGTCGACGACGTACTGGGTCTGGTCGCCCTGGAAGTACCGCTCGACGACCTCGCCTTCGAAGCTGGGGGTTCCGCTGTCGGAGATTTCGATGTCTTCGGGCCGAATCGAGACGGTGACGTCGCCGTCGGCGGCGTCGCCGGCGGGGAACGAGAAGCCCCCGTCGCCGACCGTGACGGTTCCGCCGTTGACCGTCCCGGCGACGAGGTTCGTGTCCCCGATGAAGTCCGCGACGAACGGCGACGCCGGCTCCCGGTAGATCTCCTCCGGCCGGCCGACCTGTTCGACGCGGCCCTCGTTCAGGACAGCCATCCGGTCGGAGAGCGTCATCGCGACCTCCTGGTCGTGGGTGACGTAGAAGAACGACCCGTCGACTTTCTCGTGGATTTCGCGCAGCTCCACCTGCATCTGCTTCCGCAGTTTGCGGTCGAGGCTCGACAGCGGCTCGTCGAACAGCAGCACGCTGGGTTCGTTCACGAGGGCGCGGGCGAGCGCGACGCGCTGCTGCTGGCCGCCGGAGAGCTCGTTCGGTTTCCGGTCGTAGTAGCCGTCGAGGTCGACGAGCGAGAGGTACTCCTCGGACTTGGACCGTCGCTCCTCGGCGTCCATCCCCGACTTCTTCAGGCCGTACTCGACGTTCTCGCCGACGGTCATGTGCGGGAACAGCGACAGGTGCTGGAACACGAGGTTCGTGTCGCGTTCGTTCGGCGGAACGGCCTCGGAGTCCCGGCCGTCGAGCCGAATCGTCCCGTCCGTCGGCCGCTCGAAACCCGATATCATCCGGAGGGTCGTGGTCTTCCCGCAGCCGGACGGGCCGACGAGGGAGAAGAACTCGCCGCGGCGGATGTCGAAGTCGACGCCGTCGACGGCCGTGACGTCGCCGTACTCCTTTCGCACCCCGTCGAGTTCGACGAGCACGTCGGTCGGACTGTCTGTCATGGAGTCACGTATCGCACGCCCTGTCTAAACTGTTGGGAAACCGCTCTGGAATCGAAAGGAGTGTCCATCTGTTGACTATACCCGCCCGGATTACGGGCATCCGGTATGTTTTTGGGTGAGTATGGTAGTCAATGGTGCATGGCAAAAACTGACAGTGACCGTGTGAGTCGTCGCGGCTACCTGAAAACCGCGGGGGCGGTCGGCGGCGCCGGCCTGACAGGCCTCGCCGGCTGCCTGGGCGGCGGCGGCAGCGGAACCACCATCAACATCCTGACGTGGGAGGAGTACTCCCAGCTCAAAGAGGAGATCGAGTCGAACCTCGACGTCACCGTGGAGTTCACGAAGTCGACGTCCTCCTCGAAGATGTTCTCCTCGTGGCAGGCGGGGAAGGACTCCCAGTACGACATCGCGGTTCCGAACAACAACTACGTCCCGAAGATGATGGACGCGGGGCTGGTCGCCCCGGTCCCCGAGGACACTGTCAGTAACTATTCGAGCCTGTACGGGCAGTTCAAGCAGTTCGCCGACCAGCAGTTCACCTCAGGCGGGTCGATGTACGGCGTCCCGATTCGGTTCGGCTGGTACGGCTACTCGTACAACAGCGACACCGTCCCGGACCACGAGGAGTCCTACAAGGCCCTTTTCGAGCCGGAGTACACCGGGAAAGACCTCTCGGGCAGCCTCATCATGTACGACAACCACTTCAAGGCGATGAGCGCCGCAGCCCTCTACCTCGGCTACCGTGACTCGTTCTCCGGGAGCAAGGTCACGCTCTCGCAGTCGCAGATCGACGACGTGAAACAGACGATGATCGAGCAGAAGGACGTCCTGCAGGGGTACATCGCGGCCGACCCCTCCTACATCAAGTCGTTCAAGCAGGGGAACTTCGCGCTCGGGCAGTCCGGACGCAACGAAATCGTCGAGATGTGGACGAACGGGACGGACTGGCCGAAGATGGCGACGCCGAAGGAGGGGTCGCTCGCGTGGTTCGAGTCCGCGGTCGTCTCGAAGAAATCCGAGAACAAGGACATGGCGTGGCAGGTCGTCAACGAGTTCATCGCGCCGAAGCTCGGAGCGAAACTCGCGAAGGCCGGCTTCTCGCCGTCGTGCAACCCGAAGACCCAACAGCACCTCACCAGCGAGCAGAACGACATGTACGGCGCCATCAAGCCGTCGCGCCTCGAGGCCATGATTCCGTTCAAGGCCGTCGAGAACGAGGACGCGTGGCTGACCGCGTGGGAAGAGATCAAGTCGGCGTAGGCCCCCACCCATGTCTTCCGAACCACCTTCACACTCGTATCGCCAGCGTCTGCTCAGCGCCGCCGCCCGGTATCGCCAGCGCCTGCTCGGCGCCTTCGAAACCCGGCGGTCGAAGCTCGCGATAACCGTCGGGCCGAGCGTCGTCTGGCTCGCGCTCCTGCTGCTCGCGCCGCTGATGTTCATGGTGACCGTGAGCTTCCTCCAGGTGAATGACGCCTACCAAATCATCTGGAGCAACCCGACGCTGTCGAACTACGGGGCGCTGTTCGCCGGAGACGGGCCGTTCTGGGAGACCGCGTTCTTCCAGTCGCTGGTGCTGTCGTACAAGCTCGCCGCCGTCACGACCGTCATCTGCCTCGTCGGCGCGTTCCCGCTCGCGTACCTGCTCGCGACCCGGAGCGGCCGGACGTTCAAGGTCGTCATCTTCCTCGTGCTGCTGCCGTTCTTCACGATGTACCTCGTCCGGGCGTACTCGTGGTACCTGATGTTCGGCCCGCACGGCGTCATCAACAGCACGCTGCTGAAACTCGGGCTGGTCGGCAGTCCGGTGGCGCTGTTCGGCTACGGCGAACTCGCCATCGTCGTCGGGCTCGTCCACGCCTACTTCCCGTACATGCTGCTGTCGCTGTACGCGAGCCTCGACGGCATCGACTTCTCGCTCGTCGAGGCGGCGCGCGACCTCGGCGGCAGCCGAATCGACGCGCTGAAAGACGTCATCGTTCCGCTCACGCTCCCCGGCATCATCAGCGGCGGCCTGTTCGTGTTCGTCCCGAGCATCGGCGCGTTCATCACGCCGAAGTTCCTCGGGCAGGGGAAGGTGCAGATGATCGGCCAGCTCATCGAGCTCCGCATCTCCTCGCAGTACGCCATCGACTACGGGAGCGCCGCCTCGATGTTCATCGTGCTGTCAATCGTCGTCGCGTTCGTGCTCGCGTTCCGCTACGTGAGCGTCGAAGACCTCGGAGGGATCTGACATGGCGATACTCTCACCCGTGGCCCGCGAACGCGGGCTCAAGTACGGACTGTACGGAATCGCGGTGCTCACGCTCGTGTTCCTCTGGACGCCGCTCGCAGTGATGGGCGTGCTCTCCTTCGCGGAGAACGCCAGCACGATATTCCCGTTCGAGGGGTTCACGCTCGGGAACTACGCCGCGACGCTCGCCGACACGGGGCTGTTACGCTCCGTGTTCGTCAGCGTCCAGATCGCGACCATCTCCGCCGTCATCGCGACCGTCCTCGGCGTGCTCGCCTCCTTCGGGCTCGCCCGGTTCGACTTCCCGTACAAGGAGGCGTACCGGACCTTCGGAATCCTCCCGATGGTCATCCCCGGTATCGTCCTCGGTATCGCGCTGCTCATCTTCTTCCGGACCGTGGTCGGCATCGGCACGAGCTTCTGGACGGTCGTCCTCACCCACAGCGTCTACGGCCTCCCGTTCGTCCTGCTCCCGGTCACCGCCCGCCTCTACTCGTTCGACCGGAGCCTCGAAGAGGCCGCTCAGGACCTCGGAAGCGACCGAATCTCGACGTTCGTCGACGTCACGCTCCCGATAATCATCCCGTCGGTCGCGGCCGGCTTCCTGTTCGCGTGGATTCGCTCGTTCGAGGACTTCATCCGCGTCTACTTCGTGAAGGGGAGTTTCGACGTACTGACCACCTCGATGTTCAGCATGATCAAGTACGGCGCCGCCCCGAAGATGAACGCGATCTCCACGCTCATCGTGTTCGTCATCGCCGTCGCGCTCGCCGTCGCGATGAACGCCGGGAACGTCAGCGGCTACGTCGCCGGAAACGAGGGCGACGAATAACCGCTCCCGGTCACCGCTTTTCACCGACACGACCGCTTCAACGTAGGCAGGTGACGCCGACACCGATTCTGACTCGCCCAGCGACTGCAACGGTGACGGCGGTATCGACGGCGACGTCGACCGCGCGACCTCGATTCTCAGCTCCCGCCGTGGTCCCCGCGACCCCGGGCGGCGAACTGCCGGACGACTGCCGCCTCCGCCTTCCGCACCAGTTCGCCGGCGGTGCTCGTCGAGCAGTCGAGGGCGTCGGCGACGTCCGCGACGCTGCCGGTCCGGGGGACGTCGTAGTAGCCGGCGCTGACCGCCTCGTCGAGTGCGGCCCGCTGGCGAGCGGTGAGTTCGGCTGGGGCGCGCTGCCGGTCGAACGCCGCGACCCGTTCGATACGGAGGTCGCCGAGGTCGGACAGCGCGTCGGCGAGCGCGCCGAGCGCCGCGGCGTCCCCGACGGCGTCGAACCGGACCGCGCCCGATTCGAGGAACGTGACCGGCGGCACGAAGACGACGCGGGCGTCCTCGACCGCCGCCAGCACCGTGTCGGGGAACTCGTAGGCGGACTGCCGGAGGAACACGTAGGTCCCGTCGGCCGTTTCGACGGTGGACCGCGTCTGCAGCGAGTCGACGGCGTCGACGACGGACCGAGTCGCCGCCGGGTCGCCGTCACACCAGAACAGCGTCGTCGCGTCCGGCGTCGGACTCCACATCAGCAGGTCGGCCCGCGACACCGACGACTTCGAGACGAGCCGCCGGTGGAATGGGTGGCGGAGCCGGTCCGGGTAGCGGACGGAGAACGTGGTTCGTTTCATGCCGCCTCCTGCGGGCGTTCGCTGCCGACGCATTTCAATCGGGCCGATGTTCACCGACACCGTCGAGGACGTCCGGCGTCGCGCTGAGCAGGGTTCCGAGGTGGTCGGCGCCGTCGACGACGTGCAGCTCCGCGGCGGGGAGCGTCGATGCGAGGCGGCGGACGCCGTCGACGGGGACGTTGGTGTCGGCGTCGCCGTGCCAGAGGCGGACGTCGACGCCGATTTCGTCGAGCGCGATGCCCCACTCCGAGGCGGCGTTGCGGAGTTCGGTGACGGTGCCCGACCGCGACTCCGCCAGCGCCTCCAGAAAGTCCGTCTTCACGGCCGACGCGGCGTCGTCCGGGACCGGCGCATCGCGGTCCGACGCGGTGTACTGCCCGACGACGAACGACGGGTCGCGCCGCGCGGCGAGCCACGACTGCCCGCGCAGCAGCGCGCGGAGCACGGCCGGTGCCGTGGTCGCCGCCCGCGCGAGCGCTCGCTGAACTGGCGGCGTCCGCTCGGCGACCCCCGGCGGCGTGGCGCCGGCGACGCAGTCGACGCGGCTGACCCGGCCGGGGTGCGTCGCGGCGGTCGCCAGCGCCTGTGCGGCCCCGCCGGAGAACGCGACGACCGGCGCCGCCCCGACGCCGGCGTCGTCGAGGACCGCCGTCAGGAACGTCCCGGCGTCGGAGACGGACCGGGTCGGCCACGGCGCGGAGCGCCCGAACCCCGGGCGGTCGGGGGCGAGCAGCCGAACGCCGCGCTCCCGGGCGTCGGCGTCGAACAGCGCCCCGAGTCGCCGAGAGCCGGGCGTCCCGTGGAGAAACAGGACCGGGTCGCCGTCGGGGTCGCCGTACTCGGCGTACGTGAGGCACTGACGGCAGCCGGCACCGTCGCCGCCATCGCGGCCGCTCCCGCCGTCACCGCCGCCGTCCTTCCCCTGCTCGTTCGTCGCCGCGTACCGGCACCGCCGCGGAGCGGAACCGGAGTCGCTGGTCGCCATCGGCCGGATAGTCGGTCCCGGCGCGGGAGAGGATGGTGCCGGACTGGTCCGGGGCTATAAGTTGCGGCTACGACTGCGGCGCCGCCGGGTCGAACTCGCCGGCCCTGAGGCCCTCCCTGACCGGTGCGTGCTCCTCGTCCGTCGGCGGCGGCGCCGTCACCAGCAGCGCCTCAAGCCGCTGGCCGTCGTCCGCTTTCACGCCGCGGTCGGTCCCCGCCTCGACCACGACGACGTCGCCCGGCGCCACGTCGTGCTCCTCCCGGCCGTCGCGGACCACCGCCGACCCGGACTGGACGTCGATGACGACGTCGCTGTCCGGGGCGTGCACCGGGATGAACTGCCCCGGCTCGAAGTACCCCAGCACGACCTTCAGCCGCGGGCTCTCGAAGACGGTCCGCGCCGAGAACCGCTCGTCGTCGTAGCTCCGCTCCGACCCGAAGTCCGTGCGGACCATCAGTCGGCCTCCGCGTCGACGGCGTCCAGCAGTTCGGCGTACGGCGGCTCGTCCGTCGGGTCGTCCGCCACCCACCGGTAGGTGACGGTCCCCGCCTCGTCGAGGACGAACACCGCCCGGTTCGCGATGCCGAACAGCCCGAGCTCCGGGATGTCCATGCGCAGCCCGTACTGCTCGGTCGCCGTCCGGCTCATGTCGCTCACGAGGTCGAACTCGACGCCGTGCTCGTCGCGAAACGCCCCGAGACAGAACGGCGAGTCCACGCTGACTCCGAGCACCGCGGCGCCCGCCTGGCGGAACCGGCCGAGTCGCTCCTGGAGCGCCACCATCTCGTTGGTGCACGGCGGCGTGAACGCCCCCGGGAAGAACGCGAGGACGACGGGGCCGTCGCCCAGCCTGTCCGCGAGTTCGAACGGTTCGTGGTCGCTCGTGCCCAGCGTCGCCGAAAACCGCGGTGCGGAATCTCCTACGGAGAGCATCGTCGGAACCGAGGGGCGGTTCGACGGTAAAGCCGTTCGCGAACATGAACGGGTGGCCCGCCCAACTGGCGTGTCGCCTCCGCGTCCCTCGGCGGGCGAGCGCTCGTCGCTCCTCGCACGAAAATCAGGCGGGCGGCGGTTGTCGGACGATGCTGTCGCGCCGGGCGGTGCGGTACCGGAGGCTGAGTGGCTGTGGACGGCGACCGTTCCCGACGCTAGCGGGTCACGGCCAGAGGCCCCGGGCGTCGTGCGCCTCCGCGATGCGCGAGAGCGCGACGACGTACGCGGCGTCTCGCCACGTCACGCCGCGGGAGTCGACCTCGTCTCGCACGACGTTCCAGGCCGTCAGCATCTCCTCTTCGAGTTCCTGCTGGACCCGTTCGAGCGACCAGGCGCGACGGTTGATGTCCTGGAGCCACTCGAAGTAGCTCACGGTCACGCCGCCCGCGTTGGCGAGGATGTCCGGAATCACGGGGACGTCGTTCTCGGTGAGAATCCGGTCGGCGGTCGTCGTGGTCGGCCCGTTCGCCCCCTCGACGACGATGTCCGCGTCGACGGCGTCCGCGTTCTCCTCGGTCAGGACGTTCCCGACGGCCGCCGGGATCAGCACGTCGACGTCGAGTTCGAGGAGCGCTTCGTTCGTCACGGACTCCGGCGCCGGGTGATTCATGACGGCTTCCGGCTCCTCGTGGTGTGACGGAATCGAGTGCGTGTCCAGCCCGTTCGGGTCGTAGATGCCGCCGTTCACGTCGCTGATCGCGACGACGTTCGCCCCCCACTCGTCGAGCAGGCGTGCGGCGTTCGACCCGACGCTCCCGTAGCCCTGAATCGCGACCGACGTCTCTTTGATGTCCTTGTCGTAGTAGTCGATGGCTTCGCGGGCGATGATGGCGACGCTGCGGCCGGGCGCGCTGTCCCGGCCCTTGCTGCCGCCGACGACCGGCGGTTTCCCGGTGACGACGCCGGGGATGGTTTCGCCCTCCTGCATCGAGTAGGCGTCCATGAGCCACGCCATCGTCTGCGGGTCGGTCCCCATGTCCGGCGCGGGGATGTCGATGGTCGGCCCGATGACGTCCCGAATCTCCTCGGCGAACCGCCGGGTGAGCCGCTCCTTCTCGTCGTCGCTGAGCGCCTTCGGGTTCACGGCGATGCCGCCTTTCGCGCCGCCGAACGGGAGGTCCATCACGGCGCACTTCCACGTCATCCACATCCCGAGGCCGACGCACTCGTCGCGGGTGACTTCGGGGTGGTACCGCAGCCCGCCCTTGTACGGGCCGCGGACGCTGTCGTGCTGGGCGCGGTAGCCGGTGAACACTTCGACGGAGCCGTCGTCGCGTTCGATGGGCACCGTGACCTCGTGGACCTTCTTCGGGTGTTTGAGCCGCTCGACGATGTTCGGTTCGATGTCGAGGTGCTCGGCGGCGTCCTCCAGTTGTCGACGCGCCGTCTCCAGGGCGGTTTCGGGTTCGGTCGGCTCGTCCGGTACGTCCTCCGCGTCGTCGTGGGCTCCGCTGGGTGTCGACGCCATCTTACTCTATCGGGGTCCGGCGATTACGCATCGCGCCCGCGCAGTCCGGACACGACCCGGGGTGGTCCTCGGCGACGATGATGCTTCCACAGTCGAAACACTCGTACGGTGTCTCGTCCACTGACTCTTGGTCGACGTCTTTCATTGTTACTCGCGAGTACCGTCAGACAGACCGCAGGTACTCTATTAATCTGTAATGGGGATATAAGGGAATATGTCGGGGTTCACTATCGAACCATTCCGACTCCGGGGGGTTGACTACCGAATCAGTCCGCGGCGTCGCGGGCGGGTCCGCCGTGCTCTTCGAACATCGCGGCGAACAGTTTCCGCTGGACCGCCCGCGAATGCTGGTAGAACGCCGACGCCGAAATCCCGAGCGTCTCCGCGACGTCCTCCCCGGAGCTCTCCCGCGGCGACTCGAAGAAGCCGCTGTAATACGCCGTCTGCAGCACTTCGAGCTGCCGGTCCGTCAGCGCCTCGAAGAACCGCGACGACAGGTTCAGTTCGGTCCCCAGGTCGCGCCGCTGCTTCGAGCGGAGTTCGACGGCGCCGACGGCGTCCTCGGTGAGTTTCGTGACGTGCCTGACCGTGACGCTCTCGGGGATGTCGACGACGAGCGTCGTCGCCGACGGCGTCACGGACGCGCTCCGGAAGACGGCTCCGTGGTTCGCCAGCGTCTGCGCCAGGAACGGCTCCGAGAGCTGCAGCCGGAGCACCCCGCCCGAACTGTCCGCACTGATCTGCTGGGCGTCGTCGACCGCGACGAGGCTCCGCGCAGCCGCCGCCACCGCGTCCAGCGACGCGTCCTCGACCGTCACGAACACGGTGCTCCCTGTTTCGGTCTGCTGTGCGCCGCCCTGATACGACAGCGTGCACTCCGCGTCGCGGGCCAGCCTCGACAGCACGAACGACGCGTCGGCGGCCTCGAACTCGACGCGGGTCATCGCGGTCGTCAGCAGCGCGTTCTTCCGCTCGATTCCGCTGATGGCCGACGCGATGGTCTCCCCGAGCTCTTCGAGCACCTCCCGGGTCATCGCCTCGAACTCGTTTTGCGTCTCCGCGTACACCGTGAGGACGCCGTACGTGAGGTTGTTGTAGACGAGCGGAATGCTCACCACGGAGAGGTAGTCGCGCGACAGCGCCTCCTTGCGCCACGCCTCCTCCCGGAGCCGCGCCGACACGTCGTCGATTATCGTCAGCTCGCCGGTCGCGGCCGTTCGACCCGCAGGCTCGACGCCGGACGGCCCGACCGAGAACGGTCGGCTGTCGAGGTAGCCCCGCTCGTCGCCCGCCCACGCTTCGGGCGTCACCGTCTCCGTCCGTGCGTCCCGGGTGCCGACCCACGCGAAACTGAACCGGTCGTCCGCTGTCAGGCGGTCACAGACCGTGTGGTGAATCTCCTCGCGCGTCTCCGCCTGGACGAGCGCCTGGTCGATCTCCCGAATCGTCTCGTTCACCCGGTTCAGCGCGGTCAGCCGGTCGTTCTGCTGTTGGAGCGCTCGGTCCTGTTCGCGGAGCCGGGACTCTCTCGTGACGCGGTCGAACGCCGCTTCGGCGGTCGCCGCGAGCAGGTCCGCGAGCTCCCGCGTCACCTCGTCGAAGGCGTCGACGTCGGCCGACCCGGAGACGAACACGCCGTGGTCCCCGAGCGGGATGTACGCGGTGCTTCGAAGCTCCGTGGCCCGGTTGTCGAGCCGGTCGGCGTCGTGGACGTCGTCGAAGAACAGCGGCTCGTCGTTGACGAAACTGTAACTCGGCAGCGTCTCGCCGGTCGCGTGCACGGACGGTACCGGCCCGTTCAACTCCCGCATCGTCGGGGAGGACGCCGCCGGGTCGAGGTCGTTCGTCTCGGCGTCGAAGAGGTAGACCGCGCTCGCGTCGAACCCGAGGACGCTCGCGGTGTCCTCGACGACGTGCTGTGCGATCTCCCGGTGCGTCTCGGCGTACAGGAAGTCCCTGGCGGTCTCCTGAAGGGTCGCCAGCGCCTCTTCGCGCTGTTTCCGCTTGGTGATGTCGCGGCAGCTGTACAGCAGCGTTCCGTCCTGAATCGAGACCTCCCGGACGTTCACCAAGAGCGTGTGTTCGCGCCCCGCCTTGTCCGTCACCGTACACTCGATGTTCTTCAGCGAGCCCTCCTCGGCGAGCTCCTCCCGGTCGAACAGGTCACTTCCGAGCAGCGCGTCGATGGTCCCCAGTTCGCGTATCTCCTCGACGGTGTAGCCGAAGATGAAGTGGACGTTCGGGCAGACGTAGGTGTACGCGCCGTCCTCGTCGGTCATGAGGACGGTGTCCGTCATGTTGTTGAGCGTGACCCGGTGGAGCTCCTCGGACTGCCGGAGGTCCTGCTCCAGTTCGACCCGGTTCGTGATGTCGACGCCTTCGACGACGAGCGAGACGAGCGCGCCGTGTTCGTTCTCGACCGGGCGCACCGAGAGTTCGACGACCCGCGGGGAACTGCCCGGGGAGCGCATCACGACGGCGTTGCCGAACTCGCCGTCGATGGCCGTCTCGACGATTCGTTTCACGTCGGTCTGGAGGCCGTCCGGGCGGCTCCAGCAGGGGAGCGTCCAGAACGGCTCCCCGACCAGCGTCTCCGTGGCCGCGTCGGCCATTTCCCTCGCCGTCTGATTCATCCGGACGAGTTCTCCGTCGGGCGAGAGCACCCACGTCGCGGTCCGGGCGTCGTGGAATATCGAGTCGAACTGCCGCGCCCGGTCGCGTTGGGTGTGCCGCCGACGGGCCGACCGGACCGCCTGCTCCGCCCGTTCGAGCAGGTCCGGGACGTACTCCTCGGGCGGCCCGTCGACGGCGACGTACTCGGAGACGCCGGCGGCGATGGCGTCGCTGGCGACCGATTCGTCGCCGGCTGCGGTCGCCAGTACCACCGGGAGCGTCGTCGTGTCCTCCCTGATTGCGCCGAGCAGCTCGACGCCCGTGCCGTCCGGGAGTGCGTACTCGGAGACGACCGCGTCGACGGGGCGGTCGGCGACCGCTTCGCGTGCCGCCGCTGCGGTTTCGACGGTCTGGACTGCCGCCCCGGTCCGCGTTTCGAGCGCTTCGGCGAACGGCTCGACCCACTCCGTCGACCCGACGAGGAGCAGCCGCGTCGAGTCGAGCGTCCCGGACTGGATGGTCATCGCCCCCGAGTAGTGGCCGGACCCGGTTCAACGCACCGACACGGCGACCCGCCCGGCCCGACCTGCCCGACCGGTCTGCACGGAGCGCAGTCAGTCGCGTCGGAGCCGCTCGACGAGGCCGGTGAGCCGGTTCACGGAGGAGCTCGTGAGCAGGTCGACGAGCCGCTGGCTCCGGTCGTACATCTGCTCCATCTCCCGTATCTTCTCCAGGTCGCGGTCGGCCTGCTCGTCGTCGAGCGATTCGAGGCGGTCCTCGGCGGTTTCGAGCGCCGCGGTCATGGTGCTGATTTCGCGGCTCACCTCCCGCCGGAGGAACGCCTGGACGACGGTCCAGAAGTCCCGTTCGGCTTCGAAGTACGCCTTCTTCCCCTCGCCGGGGACGGACCGGCGGTAGACGAGGTGGAGCCGCTCCATGTTCTTCATCGCGGTGCTGACGGTGGATTTCGCGTAGCCGCTCTCGTCGACGAGGTCGTCGAGCGAGACGGGGTCGTCGGCGAAGAACAGCAGCCCGTACAGTCGGCCGTAGCTCCGATTCAGCCCGTAGATGTCGGCTGACTGCTCCATCGCGTCGAGGACCGTCTCGCGGGCGTCGGCGATTTCGTCGCGGACCGCCAGCTGGTTCGATCGGTCGTCATCATCGTCGCTCATGACCGAGTGTACGTCCCGAAAGGTATAATGCATTTTGTTCAGAACATTCGGCATATGGCGAATATAGGTTCCCGTGGCGACGGCGACTCCGACGGCTCGGTCGTCCTCCGCGCGACCGGGCTCGAAAAGACGTACCGCTCGCGAATCCCGTTCGTCGGCCAGACCGTCGAGGTGCTCACCGGCGCGGACGTCGCGCTCTCGGAGGGAGAGATCGTCGGCATCGTCGGCGGCAACGGCTCCGGGAAGTCGACGCTGATGAAGCTGCTCGTCGGGACGCTCCGCCCCGACGCCGGCGACGTCACCCGCGAGGCGGACGTCGGCTGGTGCCCGCAGGAGTCGCTGCTGTACGACCGGCTCACAGTCAGCGAGACGTTCGACCTGTTCGGGGAGGCCTACGGGCTCTCCGACGAGCGGGTCGCCGAGCGCCGAGACGAACTGGCCGAGCGGCTCGACTTCGCCCGGTTCCTCGACTACCGAATCGACCACCTCTCGGGCGGGAACCGGCAGAAAGTCAACCTCGCGGTGGCGCTCCTCCACGACCCCGACGTGCTGTTGCTCGACGAGCCGTACACCGGCTTCGACTGGGAGACGTACCTCGCGTTCTGGGAGCTCACCGAGTCGCTCGTCGACGACGGCGTCGCCATCGCGGTCATCTCCCACCTCATCAGCGAACGCGAGCGGTTCGACCGCATCCTCGAACTCGAAGACGGGACGCTCAGCGAACAGGACAGCCCGCCCCAGGAGGCCCGGTCGACGGCGCACGGACAGCGGGACGGCGAGCCCGGCGAGCAGGCGTCGGAAGGAGAGACGGCGGAGCCAACGGAGGCGACGTGACGTGGGGCGGCTCGTCACCGGGACGCGGCTCCGGCTGACCGAACTGGCCCGCCAGCCGCTCACGCTCGTGATGCTGCTCGTCCTGCCGCCGGTCGTCATCGAACTGTACGCCACGGCGGTCGCGTCGTTCCCGCGGCTCCCGACGCTCGGCGCGGCGCCGGCCACCGTCGGCCGCATGACCGGCGCGCTGTTCTCCGTCGCGTTCCTCGCCGGGCTGGTCGGGCTCTTCCAGGTCATCAGCGCCCGCGGCGGCGACGAGCGCGCCGCTGTCGCCGGGTTCCCGCGCTGGGCGATGCTGACGACCCGGCTGCTGACGATGTGCCTGCTCGCGCTCGCCGGAGCCGCGGTCGCGTTCGGCGCGTTCAGCCTCCACGAACAGGTCGCCTCACCGGCAGAGGCGTTCGCCGCGCTCGTCCTCGCGGCGCTCGTCTACGGCCTGCTCGGCGTCGTCATCGGGTCGCTCGTCCCCGCGGAACTCGAAGGCTCGATACTCCTCGTGTTCGTGGCGGACATCGACAACGCGCTCTCCTCGGGGCTGTTCCCCGTCGAGGCGTCGATGTCGCTCCCGGTCGTCGGGGCGGTCGGCGTCACCGACTTCGTCCCGCTGTACCACCCGCACGAACTGTTCACGGCGGCGGTGCTCGACGGCGGGCTCCCCGCGGCCCACCTCGTTCCCGCGGTCGGCTGGGTCGCGGCGCTGCTCGTCCTCGCGTTCGCCGCGTACGGCCGCGCGACCGGCGCCGGAACCGGCGCGGGACCCGGAGGTGCGCGGTGACCCGAATCGGTGCGGCGGTGCGGAGCGGCGCGGCCGAACTCCGCCGCACGCCGCTGCTGCTCGCCCTGCTGGTCGTCGCCCCGGCGTACGTCATCTACGTGTTCACCGCGGTCGCGCCCGCCGGAACCGCCGTCGTTCACGTCTCCGGCACCACCGTAGCCACGCCGCTGAAGCAGGCGTTCCCGGCGTTCACCACGCCGATGACCGCGGCGCTGCTCACCGGCATCACGGGGCTGTTCGTGATGCACTCCGCCGCGGCGGCCGACGCCCGGCTCGTCGCCGCCGGCTACCGCGCTCACCAGGTCGTGCTCGCTCGACTCGGCCTGCTCGTCGGCGTGACCGCCGTCGCGACCGGCGTCTCTGTCGCCGTGATGCTCACCGCGTTCGACCCGGCGCACCTGCCGTGGTTCGTCGTCGGCACGGCGCTCACCGCGCTCGTCTACGGGATGGTCGGCGCGCTCGCCGGCGTCCTGTTGAGCCGGCTGCTCGGCGTCTACCTCGTCCTGTTCGGGTCGATGATCGACCTGTTCGTCTTCCAGAACCCGCTGGCGACCGACGCGCCCGCGCTCGCCCGGCTCCTCCCCGGCCACTACCCGCTCCAGGTCGCGATGCAGGCCGGGTTCGTCGGCTCCGTCGACGCCGGCGCGGTCGGCGGAACGCTGCTGGCGCTCGCCGTGCTCACGGCCTGTACCGCCGCGGCGTTCTTCTCCGAGATGCGGGTCGACTGACCTCGGGCGGCGTGCTGTGAACAGCACTCGGGGCCGGGCGTCGCGAGCCGTTCCGCGTCCGCCGTCGGCTACTCGGCCGGTTCGAGCGTCACGCGTTCGGCTTCGACGTCCTCGACGAACGCGCCCTTCCCGCCGACGCTCACGGTTTCGCCGTCGACGTCGACGAGCAGCGAGTTCTCGACGGGGAACGTGTTGTTCCGCGGCTCGACGAGTCCCTGCCGGACGCCGGTCACCGCGCCGGTGAGGGTGACGTCGCTGCCGTCGCCGACCCACGACCCCGCGACGCGGGCGACTATCTCGGTCTCCTGCCGGAGGTGGAGCGCGCTCTGGAGGATGGCGGCGCGGAAGTCCGTGTACGTCGCCGGGAGCGGCTCGGGGTCGGCGACGAACACCTCGTCCGCCATCGGCCAGTAGTTCCCGAAGAACGAGCCGACGATGACCGGGGCGAGCTGCTGTTGGGTGAACGCGATGGCGCGCTTGCCGCTGTTCGACCGGGCGACCATCTCGGCGGGCGCGACCAGCCCGGAGCGCCGGTCGACGGTCAGCATCGTCGGCATCGGCTCGCGCCACGCGCGGACGGCGTGCGCCAGCCCGTCGAAGTCGTACGACTCCGGGTCTTCGACGTTCGTGACGACGAGCAGGGCGGTGGCGCCGCGCTCCACGGCGGCGCGGAGGGCGTCTGCGACCTCGTCGAGGTGGGCGGCGGGAATCGACAGCGTCACCTCCTCGTCGGCGGTGGCGATGCGTTCGGAGATGCGTTTCAGCACCGTGACGCGCGCCTTGATGACCTCGAACTGCTCGGACTCGGGGGCCGCCGCAGAGTAGCGCTCTTCGAGGGCGGGCTGCATCGACTCGACCTGGTCGGTGAGCGTCTCGACGACCTCGCCCGGCGGGTTCGCGCGGATGGTCGTCGGCACGACGTGGTCGTTCACCTCGACGAAGCCGCGCTCTTCGAGCTTCTCGCTGATGGAGTAGACGTACCGCTTGGAGACGCCGGCGTCGTCGGCGACGTCGCTGGCTTTCGCTTCGCCGTGTTCGAGCAGCGTCAGATACGTGTCGATTTCCTTCTCGGAGAGCCCGAGCCGGCCCAGTAACTCGGAGAGGGAGCCGTCGTCCATTACGGGAGTGTAGGGCGGACGGCCGCCTTAATTACTCGGTTCGGAGGACTACGGCGTCGGAAACGGCGACTGACCGCTCGCCGGTCGCGACGTCGTCGCCGCTCAACAGGTCGGTGCCGTCGACCGGCTCCGGCAGCGTGACCGACGCGGCGTCCGCGGCGAAGTTCAGCGCGACGACGACCCGGTCGTCGCCGTCGTCGCGGGCGAACGCCACCGCCGAATCCGGCGCGTCGTAGTCGATGCGTTCGACGTCGCCGTCGCGGAGCACGTCGTGGTCGTCGCGCAGCGCGCCGAGGTCGCGGTGGAACTCGGTGAGGTCGGTGTCGCCGTCGTGCCACGCCATCGGGCCGCGGTACTCGGTCATGCCGCGCTCCTGGCCGTAGTAAATCATCGGCGCGCCCGGGAGGACGAACGGCGTCGCCGCGGCGGCGCGGAGCGGCGCGGCGCCGCACTCGTCGAGGTAGCGGTCCTCGTCGTGGTTCTCGACGTAGCGCAGGTGGACGGCGCCGTCCGGGAAGCCGACGGCGCGGGCGTCCTCGACGGCGTCGAGCACGGCGTCGGCGGGTTCGTCGCCGGCGCCGACGTCCCGGAGCGCCCCGTACAGCGTGGTGTCGTAGTGCATGTGGAACTCGGACTCGTGGTACGCCGGGTCGCGCGGAATCGTCTCGTCGAGCAGCAGGAAGTCCGCGGGGGTGCGGTCGTGGACCTCCTTCCAGAAGCCGTGCGGGACGCCCCACGCGACGTCGCAGCGGAAGCCGTCCACGACGCCGCTCCACTCGTCGACGACGTCGAGCAGCCAGTCGCGGACGGCGAGCGACCCGAAGTTCAGGTTCGGGATGTGCGTCCAGTCGAAGTAGTACTGCGCGCCGACGTCGTTGTCGCGCGGCAGGTAGTGGTCGTCGTAGTCGTCGACGCCGGCGGCGAAGAACTGGAAGAACGGGTGGTCGCGGGAGGTGTGGTTGATGACGAGGTCGAACACGACGCGGATGCCGGCGTCGTGGCAGGCGTCGACGAACGACTCGAACCCCGCGCGGGAGCCGAGGTCCGAGGCGGTCTCGAAGTAGTTCGTGACGTGGTAGCCGTGCGTCGTCGGGCTCTCCAACACCGGGGTGAGCCAGACGCAGTCGACGCCGAGCGACTCCAGGTACGGGACGCGCCGCTCCAGTTCCGCGAACGTCGTGTCGGGCGTCTCGCCGGCGAACGACCGCACGAATATCTCGTACACGGTCGGTGACGCCGCCCACTCCGGCGGGTCGTTCGGCCGGACGACCGACGACTCGCTCCCGGTCGCCTCGTCGCCGAGGCGGACGTCGACGGTGTCGGCGACGCTGTGGCGCTCACCGACCGCGACGCCGTGGACGCGGAGCCGGTCGGGCGCCTCCTCGACGGGGACGCGGAGCGTCCGGCCGTCGACGGTCGCCGCGTCGGCCGGCAGCGAGTCCCGGTCGTCCACGAAGAACTCCACGTCGACGTCGTCGTCGCCGCGGTCGCTGTCGACGGCCGCCGACGGCTCCGCCGTGACGACGACGTGGTCGCCGTCGACCGTCGCGTCGAGCCGGACGCGGGGGCGGCCCGGGCCGGGGACGGTGAGGTCGTCGCGCACCTGGTCGTGGAGGTCGTCGTCGATGCAGAAGCCGTACGGGTAGTGGCCGGGCGGCAACTCGGTTTCGAACGCCCACGTGTCGCCCTCGCGGACGGGGCGGTCGGCGCCGACGAGCCGTTCGTTGAAGTGAGAGACGAGACACAGCGATTCGAGCTCCGAGGCGGGCACCGGCAGGTCGTCGACGTGGAGTTCGAACCGGGCGGGTCGGCGTTCGTCGGGGAAGACCCGGACGGTCTGGCTGAACGTCCGGGTCGGGCCGTCGAGTCGGAGCCGGTACGTCCCCGGCTCGGCGGGCGCGAACTCGACGACCGGGTCGTCGGGCACGGAGGCGGCGGCGCCGTCGGGCGCGTCGGCGACGGTCCAGGTGTAGTCGGCGTCCGGGTCTGGCGCACGCGGGGCGAGTTCGACGGGCTCGCCGACCGACGTGAATCGCGGCGGGCCGGGGTGTCGCATACCGTGTGGCGTGGCCCCGGACTACTTGACCGTTCCCCTTTCGGTGAATCTGTGAACTAATAGTATACCAAATTTTATAGCGACGTGTTCCCTCCGCGTTCGTGATGCAGCTTCGCGACGCCCTCGACGACTACAAGCGGCACCGGGACGCCGCCACGCGGTTCCCGGGCGAGCGCCGCAGCACGGCCGGGTTGCTCACCGGGCAGCGCGGCCGGCTCGTCCACGTCGGCGCCAGCGGCCGCGTCCGCGACTACAGCTACCCGCTGGTCGGCCTGAACGGAATCGAACGCTCGCGGTTCGCGGTCCGGACGGACGGCCGCCTCCGCTGGCTCGACGACGCCGACGCGACCCAGCACTACCACGCCGACACCGACCTCGTCGTCACCGAACACGCGCTCCCCGAGGGCGACGTGACCCAGTACGACCTCGCGGTGGACGCCGCACACCTCACCCGGTTCGAGACGGAGCTCGACTGCACCGTCGTCGCCTACTACGGGCTCGCGCCCGACCGGCAGGAGACCCAGATCGGGCAGCTCCGGCACGACCGCAGCGTCGAGGTGTACCACGCCGACGAACACGACTACCTCGCGAGCACCCGGCCGTTCGAGGCGGTCACCGGGCAGACCCCGGCGCAGTTCGCGGAACTGCTCGGCGACGACCCGGTGACGCACCCGCGGCCCGTCGCCGACGGCCGCTACGAGGAGGGCCGGCTCAGCGGCGACGTCGTGGTCGAAGTCGACGCCGACGGCGGCGCGACGCTCTGTACGCTCCTCACCGACGTCACCGACACGCCGCGCGAGGCCGCCGTCGACGCCGTCGACGCGAAGCTCGCCCGGTTCGACGACGCCGCCGCGTTCGTCGCCGCCGCCGAAGACCGCCGCGTCGCCGTCCCGGACGACACGCCGGACCGCGACGCCGTCGTCGCCGACCTGCGCGTCCTCGGACTGCTGTCCGCGCCGAGCGGCCGCCGCATCGCCGGCCCCGACTTCGACCCCTTCTACGCGTACTCCGGCGGCTACGGCTACACCTGGTTCCGCGACGACGCCGAAATCTCCGGGTTCCTCCGGGACGCCGCCGAGGCCTTCGACCTCCCGCTCGACGACTGGCACGCCCGCAGCGCCCGCGGCTACCTCGACACGCAGCGCGCGGACGGCTCCTGGCCGCACCGCGTCTGGCCGCACGACGGCCGGCTCGCCCCCGGCTGGGCGAACGCCCGCATCGAGGGCGGCGACGACGCCGACTACCAGGCGGACCAGACGGGCAGCGTCGTCGCGTTCCTCGCGGACTACCTGCCGGACGCGCCGCCCGACCTCGCGTCGGACATCGAGGACGCACTGGTGACGGCCGTCGACAGCCTCGACGACACGCTCGCCGCCGACGGCCTCCCGGTGTCGTGTCAGAACGCCTGGGAGAACATGACGGGGCGGTTCACGCACACCGCCGCGACGTTCCTCGAAGCGTACAGCGCGGCCGCGGCCGCGCCGCTCCCGGACGACGTCACCGCCCACGCGCGCACGCAAGCCGACCGCGTGTACGACGCGCTCGACGACCTCTGGGTGGCCGACCGCGGCGTCTACGCGCTCCGGCTGGACGACGGCGCGCTCGACGAGCGGTACGACTCGGCCGCGCTGTCGCTCGCCGCCGCACACGAGGCGTACGCCGCCGTCGGCGACGTCGACGCGGCGCGCCGCGACCGCCTCGTCTCACACATCGAGGGGACCGTCGACGGGCTTCGCCGCGACCCGTCCCCGGCCGTGGGCGGCCTCGTCCGGTACGAGGGCGACGAGTGGCGGCGCCGCGAACAGCCGGCCGAGAAAATCTGGACCGTCTCCACCGCGTGGGGCGCACACGCCGCCGCGACGCTCGCGGCGCTGCTCCGGGACGCCGGCGACGACCGCGCCGACCGGCTGGAGCGCCGCGCCGAATCGCTGCTCGACGACGTCGGGACCGACGGCCCGCTCGCGACCGCCAACGGCTACCTCCCCGAGCAGGTGTTCGACGACGGCACGCCGGACAGCGCGACGCCGCTCGGCTGGCCGCACGCGATTCGGCTCGCCACGCTCGCCGCACTGCGCGCCCGGCCCGCCGCGGTCTCCGAGCGAGTCACGAACTAAGTCCGCGGAACCCGCGGAGGCCGCGTCGCCGTCGCGGTCGCCGTCGCGGCTGCGTTTCGAATCCGCGGCTCGAACCCGGATTCAGGCTCGGTTCAGCCGTAGCTCCGGCTCATTCGGATTCGGCGTGAGGGCGGTGGAGAAGCGTCGTCGCCGCGGCGTTGCGGCCGCCTGGTCAGACCGTCGCGGCCGGCTCGGCGGGTTCGGTGAGCGCCTCGCCGGTGGCGCTGTCGAACAGGTGGAGGCGGTCTTCGTCGAACGCGACGGTGATGGAGTCGCCCGGGTCGGGGTCGACGTCGGCGGGGACGCGGGCGATGAACTCGTCGGCGACGTCGAGGTGGAGGTAGTTGTCGGAGCCGATGGGTTCGACGACTTCCACGGTCGCGGTGACGGCGTGGTCGTCCTCGGGGTCGGCGGGGCGGACGTCCTCGGGGCGGACGCCGAGCGTGAGCCGGTCGTCCGTTTCGAGCGGCGCGGCCTTCGCGTCCGAGAGCCGGTAGCTGAACGGGTCGTCGACGCCGTCGAGGACGCCCGCGCCGGAGACGGTGACGTCGAGGAAGTTCATCGACGGGCTGCCGATGAAGCCGCCGACGAACCGGTTCACCGGGTTCCGGTACACCGCGGTCGGCTCGTCGACCTGCTGGAGGTCGCCGTGGTTGAGGATGACGATGCGGTCGCCCATCGTCATCGCCTCCTCCTGGTCGTGGGTGACGTAGACGGCGGTGATGCCGAGTTCGTTCTGGAGCCGCTGAATCTCGGTCCGCATCGTCGTGCGGAGCTTCGCGTCGAGGTTCGACAGCGGCTCGTCGAACAGGAACACGTCGGGTTCGCGGACGATGGCGCGGCCGAGCGCCACGCGCTGTTTCTGCCCGCCGGACAGCTCGTCCGGCTTGTCGTCGAGCAGCTCCTCGATGCCCATCATCTCGGCGGTCTCGCTGACGCGCTCGCGCCGCTCCTCCTTCGTGAGGTCGGTGCTCATCCGGAGGCCGAACGCCATGTTCTCCATGACGGTCTTGTGCGGGTACAGCGCGTAGTTCTGGAACACCATGGCGACGTCGCGGTGTTTCGCGTGCGTGTCCGTCACGTCCTCGCCGTCGATTTCGATGGTGCCGCCCGTCGGCGTTTCGAGCCCGGCGATCATGCGGAGCGTCGTGGTCTTCCCGCAGCCTGACGGGCCGACGAGCGTGACGAACTCGCCGTCTTCGATGTGTAAATCGAGGTCGTCGACGGCGACGATGTCGCCGCGGTCGAACTCCTTGCGGAGTGAGTCGAGCCGGAGGTCTCCCATGAACGTGTGTGGACGTTTGCCGCAGTATAGTTCTTTCTCCTTCTGACGAATCTGTGAGGCGAAATTTCATAGCAAATTTTCGCCGCGGTCTTTCGGCGGTATCAGACGGCTCGCGCCCCGAAAACGTTCGATTTCGGTCGTTCCGTCGACGAGAAACGTCACGAACATCCCTAACTATTAAATAGGTAAGGAAATATCTCGTAATAGATTACGACGATGGTGCATGACCGCAGACAAGTCGTGAAGCAGATCGGCAGTATCGCCGCGGTTGGAACGCTCGCTGGCTGTGTCAACGTCAGCTCCGGCGGCGACCAGACGCCCACCGGGTCGAGCGACGACGCCGGCGACTCGTCGACCCCGACCGACACCGGGGCGAAGGCGTCGCTGTGGCACGCGCGCTCGGAAGGGCCGCAGGAGACCCTGAAGTCGAACGTCGCCACGTACGAGGAGTCGTCGCCGAACACGGTGGCGCTGTCGAAGATCTCCGACCTCGAAAAGAAGACGACCGCGACCATTCCGGCCGGCAACGGCCCGCACACGTTCGACTGGGCGCACGACTGGGTCGGCCGCTACTCCGAGAACGGCTTCCTCAGCGACCAGTCCGGCTCGCTCGACATCACGCCCTCCGAGGAGTACACCGGCACCGCCGTCGACGCGGTGAAGTACAAGGGCGGGCTGTACGGGCTGCCGTACGCCGCCGAAACCGTCGGGCTCGTCTACAACACCGACCTCGTCGACGGCGCGCCGAAGACGCTCGACGAGATGGAGCAGGTCATGAAAGACCATCACGACCCGGCGAACGGGAAGTACGGGCTCTCCTACCCGATGAACCCCTACTTCTGCTCGGCGTGGGTGCACGCGCTCGGCGGCTTCTACTACGACGAGGAGAACGACGAACTCGGCCTGACGAACGACAGCACCGTCGAGGCGTTCGAGCTCATCCGCGACCGCCTCTACAAGTACTCGCCCGACTCCGTCAAGTACAACGCGCAGGCCGCCGCGTTCGCCGACGGCAACGCCCCGTTCGCAATCAACGGTCCGTGGTTCGTCGGCACCGTCAAGGGGAACGTCCCCGTCGGCGTCGACGGCTTCCCGACGGTCGGCGGCGACGCGCCCGCGCCGTTCACCGGCGTGAAGATGCTGTACTTCACTACGCGGATGGGCAGCGACCCCGAAGCCGCCACCGCCGCCCGCGACTTCGCGCAGTGGTACACGACGAACACGTCCGTCCTGAAGGGGCTTGCGAACGACCACGGCTACGTCCCGGTTCACACGTCGCTCACCGGCTCCGACGACCTGCCGGCGACCGTCAAGGGCTACTCGAAGGCCGTCCAGCAGGGGACGCCGACGCCGACGGCGCCGAAGATGGCCGACGTCTGGGACCCGGTCAAGAGCGCGATTCAGAGCATCATGACCGGCAACAAGGACGTGAAGCCGGCGCTCGAAACCGCGACCGAGCAGATCACCTCCGCCTGGGAGTAAGGCCATGACCACTGGGCTCTCTGCGGTCGAACGGCTCGAAACCCTCGCCGGGGACGTCTTCGACAAGGACGACCTGCCGCTGCTGCTCGTCCTGCCGGGGCTGTTCCTGTTCGCCGCGTTCCTGTTTTACCCCATCGCGTACTCGGTGTACCTGTCGTTCACGAACGCCGGGCCGACGACGATTTTCGCCGGCAACATGCAGTTCGTCGGCCTCCAGAACTACGCCGAAGTGCTCGGCGACCCGCTGTTCTGGTACTCGATGGGGAAGACGTGGCTGTTCGTCGCGGTCAGCGTCACCTCCAAGATCGGGCTCGCGATCGGCGTCGCGCTCGTCCTGACGAGCCGGTTCGTCGTCGGCCGCCGCGTCTACCGGTCGCTCATCATCGTCCCGATGGGGCTTCCCGCCATCTTCACCATCACCATCTGGCAGGGCATCTTCAGCTCCGCGAACTTCGGGCTCGCGAACCAGGTGCTCGCCGCCGCCGGCTTCGGCGCCGTCGGCTGGCTCTCCGGCGAGTGGACCGCCTTCGCCGCCTACGTCGTCACCGAGGTGTGGCTGGCGTACCCGTTCATGGTCATCATCATCGTGAGCGCGCTCCAGGGCGTCCCCGAGGAGCTGCACGACGCCGCGAAAGTCGACGGCGCCGGCTACCTCCACCGGTTCGTGCACGTGACGCTGCCGGCCATCAAGCGGCCCGTGCTGTTCGCGTCCATCCTGACCGCGGCCGCGTCGTTCCAGCAGTTCCTCATCCCGTTCGTGTTCAACGACGGCGGCCCCGGACGCACCAACCAGCTGCTGCTCGTGTACGGCTACAAAGAGGCGTTCCGGTTCGACAAGTGGGGGAAGGGCGCCGCCATCATGGTCGTCACGCTGCTGTTCATCGGTGCGTTCATGTTCCTGAACGTCTGGAAGGGCCGGCTCGCTGAGGGGGTGGACGACGCATGAGCGGCGGCATCACCGGCCGCGTCGTCGCCGACCTGCGCCGCGTCGCCACCGCCCCCGGCCGCGCGGCCCGCGAACTCCGCTACGTCGCCGTCGGCCTCGCGACCGGCGAGGTGTCGCCCGGCGAACTGCTCCGCCGCGTCGTCGCCACTGCCGGCGCGCTCGGCGTCGTGAGCGCCCTGCTGTTCCCGCTGTACTGGGTGTTCCTGGCGTCGCTGAACCCCGGCGACTCCTCGCTGTTCTCCACGGACGGATTCACGCTCGTCCCGACCGACCCGTCGCTCGACGCCTACCGGTGGGTCATCGGCGGCTTCGAGATTCCGTCGTTCCAGGTCGGCGTCGGCGCGCTCGGCTACCGCGTCACGGTGACGACGCCGGCCGTGTCGTCCGCCGTGAACTGCGCACAGTTCGATACCGGCTGCTCGCAGTTCCCGCTGTTCCTCTGGAACAGCATGACGGTCGCGATTCCGACCGTGATTCTGGCGATGTGCGTCGTCGTCCCGGCGGCGTACGCGCTCTCGCGCCGCCAGTTCATCATGCGGTCGAAAATCCTGTACGGCTACGTCCTGTTCACGCAGGTCGGCGGCGGACTCGGCATCGCGGCGCTCATCGCGCTGTACGCCCTGTTCGTCCAGTTCGGCCTGACGAACAACAAGCTCGCGCTGGCCGCGTACTACGCCGCGACGGCCGTCCCGTTCAACACGTGGCTGCTCAAGACGTACATGGACAACATTCCGACGTCGTACGAGGAGGCCGCCCTGATGGACGGCGCGCCGTCGTGGCGCGTCGTCTGGGAGGTCATCCTCCCGCTGTCGAAGCCGGGGCTCGCGACCGTGTTCATCTTCACGTTCCTCACCGGCTGGACGGAGTTCATCGTCGCCCAGCTGCTGCTGTCGACGAACAAGTACACGCTGCCCGTCGGGCTGTACGGCATCGTCGGCCGATACTCCATCCCGTGGGCCCGGTTCGCGGCGTTCGCGCTGACGTTCGCGCTCCCGATTATGCTGGTGTACCTGTTCGCCCAGCGCTACATCGAAGAAGGGCTCTCCTTCGGTGGAATGGAAGGCTAGGCGCGCTCGGACGTACGTCCTCCGTGTCACTTCTTCTCGCCGCCGTTCACTGCCGTTCCGATACCCTCCGACAGCAGTCTGCACGAGCGCTGCCCGAAATCCGCGACGAATCGGAAGTTAACACATATATCCGACCACCGCGTGTTCCCATTTCGTATGCAGTTCTGCGACGAGTGTGGTTCGGTGATGCATACGGAGGGCGACACGTGGGTGTGCCGCTCCTGCGAGCACGAGGAGCCGCGGGACTCACACGCAGAAGCGTCGATGACGACCCTGGACGGACAGCGAGACGACGGGGCACCCGCCGTGGCCGACGCGACCCAGGGTTCCACCGAGACCGTACAGGAGCCCTGTCCGGCGGACGACTGCGACAGCGACCGGGCTGACTACGAGATGCTGCCGAAGCCGGGCGGCTCCTACGAAGTCCGGCTGTTCACCTGCGTCGAGTGCGGCCACAAGTGGCGCGAGTCCTGACGGCGCATCCAGCGAACCCGACACAGTTGATTCACCGACTCAGCGACCTGTTCAACATCTCCGGCACGGAAGGGAGGAAGCCGCTGTGGTGCGTCGAACCTCCGTATTCAGCACGAAGTTTGTATCACTTTTGAGGGTTTCAACAGGGCCTTCTGTTCCGCTCGCGCTCCTGTTCCGCTCGCGCGACGACGGCGCTTCCGTGGCCCGCCGTGCCGTCCGCTCTGTCAGCCTGGCTGCCCGCTTCGCCGTCGGTTCTGACTGCGGTGCGCTCCGCCGGCCGAAAAACACAGGCCGCCCCCCGTCGATGGTGTCGGCGTGTACGACGACATCCTGCTGCCGGCCGACGGGAGCACCGGCGTGGACGCGGCGATTCCGCACGCGAACCGGCTGGCGGAGGCGTTCGACGCGACCGTCCACGTGCTGTACGTGGCGGACACGAACCTCGACAGCGTCATGACCGGGCCGGAGGGCGCCGTCGACGTGCTGGTCGAGGAGGGCGAACGGGTCACGGACGACGTCGCGGACGACGTCGCCGCCGGCGTCGACGTCGTCACCGAGGTCCTGCAGGGCGACCCGTACCGGACCATCGTCGACTACGTCGACGAGTTCGGCATCGACCTGGTCGTGATGGCGACGCACGGCCGCGAGGGCCTGAACCGCTTCCTGCTCGGCAGCGTCACCGAACGCGTCGTCAGAACCGCGGACGCGCCGGTGTTGACGGTGCGGCACGGCGACGAGGCGTGACGTCGGTGCGAGCGCGCAGTCGGAGTCAGGTGACGAACTCGAAACGGCGACTACTGCCGTCGGTCCGCGGCGGCCGACAACGTCGCCGCATCCGGTTCGCCGGCGCTACTGCAGGTAGGAGGGGTCCTCGGCGTCGCAGTTCTCCTCGTGCTGTTTCGCGTCGGTTCGGTCGTCGAACAGCAGGCCGCAGGCGTCACACTGGTACCAGGTCATGTCGTCGCGCTCCGTCTCCGAGACCATGCGTGCCACTGTGTGCCGTGGCGGTAAATCGGTACCGGCGGTTCTCGGCGCCGCCGAGTCACCTCAGAAGTCGGGGAGGTCGTCGGGCGCTTCGAACTCGCTCTCCCAGTCGACGTAGTCGGCTTTCAGCACCTCACAGACCTCCTGGCCGAACTCGGTGAGGCCGGCGTTGATGGCGGACACCTGCGACCACCGCTTCAGGTCCGGGTGGAGGTCGCGCTCCTTCCAGTCCTCCGGGATGCCGGGCGCGTGGTAGCCGACGCGGTCCGCGAAGTCGTCCCAGAAGAAGTCGAACCGCTCGACGAGCCCGAGGTCCTCGACGATTCGCCACTCCGTCTCGTCGACGGCGGCGGTGGCGGCCCACTGCTCGAACGCCTCCGCCCACGCGCCGTCGCGGAGGAACTCCTCGAGGTCGGCGCGGTGGTACTCGTCGCCGCCGACCTCGGTGTCGTCGTACTCGCTGGGGTCGACCGTGTTCAGCGTCGGCGGGTCCGGCGGCGCGACGTCGAGACTCATGGCCGCGGCTAGCCGCCCGCCGGCCAAAGGCCTGCCGGGTCCGCAGGCGGGCGACGCGCCCCCGCCGACCGCCGCGGTCGCGAGCGCCGGAGTTAACCACGGCGCGGCGAACCGACGGGTATGCCTTCCAGACGCGAGTTCCTCGCGGCCGTCGGCGCGGCCGGCGCCGCCGGCGCGGCGGGGTGCGTGCGAATCGGCGGCCGAACCGGCTCGGGCGCCCCGGTCAGCGGCGCAGACGTCGACGACTCGGCGACGGCGGCCGTGTACGACCGCGTCGTCCCGTCCGTCGTCGGCGTCCGCGTGTACGACGACTCCGGGCCGCTCGCCAACGGCTCCGGGTTCGTCACCGACGACGGCGTCGTCACGAACCAGCACGTCGTCGCGGGCGCCAGCCGCGTGAAACTCCGGTTCCACGGGAACGTGTGGCGCGACGCCGACGTCGTCGGCACCGACGCCTACAGCGACCTCGCGGTGCTCTCGCCGGCGGACCGCCCCGCGTCCGCGACGCCGCTCGGCTGGGTCGACACGTCCCCGGAGCCGCCCGTCGGCACCGACGTGCTCGCCATCGGGACGCCGTACGGCTACGACGGCTCGGCGTCCTCGGGCGTCATCAGCGGCGTCGACCGCCTGCTCCCCGGCCCGAACGACTTCCAGATCGCCGACGCGGTGCAGACGGACGCCGCGCTCAACCCCGGGAACAGCGGCGGGCCGCTCGTCACCATGGCCGGCAGCGTCGCCGGCGTCGTCAACTCCGCCGGCGGCGAGAACATCGGGTTCGCCATCTCCGCGGCGCTCGCCAAGCGCGTCGTCCCGGCGCTCGCCGCCGATGGCGACTACGACCACTCCTACATGGGCGTCAGGCTGCTGGAAGTGTCGCCGACCGTCGCGGCCGCCTACGGACTCGACGACGTCGGCGGCGTCGTCGTCACGCAGGTCGCCGCGGACGGCCCGTCCGCCGGCGTCCTCCGTGGCAGCGACGGCACCGACGTCGTCGACGGCGTCCGCGTCCCGACCGGCGGCGACGTCATCGTCGGCATGGCCGGCCGCGACGTGGAGACGCAGGCGGACCTCTCGAACGTCCTCGCGCTCCGCACGTCGCCGGGCGAGACGATTCCGGTCCGCGTCCGCCGCGGCGACGCCGCCACGACGGTCGACCTGACGCTCGGAGCCCGCCCGGAACCCTGACCGCAGACGCCCCCGACGCGAGCGTCGCAGCCGACGGTCCTTCCGGCGCGCCGTGACGAACGACTATTGTGCTGGCCGGCGAAGCCGCCGCTCGTGCGCACGCTCGCCGACCTGGAGGAGACGTTCTGGCAGCGGCACGCGAACCCGAAGAGCGGCTGGAGCCGGGTGCTCGTGCTGCCGGTGCTGCTGTACGCCGTGTATCGGCGGCGCTGGCGGCTGGCGGTCGCCGCGGTCGCGTTCACGCTGCTGAACCCGTTCCTGTTCTCGCCGCCCGAGACGGACGACGCGTGGATGACGCGCGTGGTGCTCGCCGAGCGCTGGTGGACGGCGGAGTCGGACGCCGGCCTGTTCGACGCCTCCTACCCGAACGTCCTGAACCTCCTGAACGTCCCGGCGTCCGGCTACGCGCTCGTCGCCGCCGCCCGACGCCGGCCGATTCGGGCGGCCGCCGCCGGCGCCGCGTCGATGCTGCTGAAGTTCTGGTACGTCGCCGAACTCGTCCGCCGCTACGACGCGGAACACTGACCGCTCGGAGCGCAGCGGTTCGTCGGTCCGCGAAAATCCGGGTCATCGTCGCGGTCGCGGCCGCAGTTCCGGCCGCGGTCAGCGTCGGCCGCGGTTTCGGCCGCGTCCGCGTCGGTTACCGGCCGCGGTCGTCTGCGCCGCCGTCGGTCGCCGCGGCGGAGGTGTCGCCGTCGAAGTCGAAGGCGGTTTCGCCGGTTCCGTCCGGCACGTCCGCGCCGCCGTCGGCGTCGCCGTCGACGAGGTCGTCGAGGTCGTCGGCGCCGGCGGCGTCAGCCTCGAACTGCCGGGTGAGTTCGCGGAGCGCGCCGGCGCGCCGGGCGACCCGGTCGACCTCCTCGCTCACCTGACTCAGCGAGGCGGCCTGCTCTTCGGCGGCCGCGGAGACGGTCTGCGCCTCGGAGGCGGTCTCCTCGCTCACCGTCGCGACCTCCTCGGTCATCGTGACGACCTCCTCGGTCGAGGCCGCCTGGTCGTCGGCGGCGGTGCTGATGGACTGCACGCCGTCGTTCGCCTCCTCGACGCGCTCGACGACGTTCGACAGGGCGCCGAGCCCGGTTTCGACGGTTTCGGCGCCGTCCTCGATTCTCGAACGCATCCCCTCGATGTCGTCGACGGCCTCGTCGCTGGACGCCTCGACGCGCTCGATGAGGTCGGCGATGCGCTGGGTCGCCTCGCGGGTTTCCGTCGCGAGCGACTTCACCTCCTCGGCGACGACCGCGAAGCCGTCGCCCTCGGCGCCGGCGCGGGCCGCCTCGATGGAGGCGTTCAGCGCCAGCGTGTTGGTCTGCTCGGCGATGCCGTCGATGAGGTCGACGATCTCGCCGATTTCGGCGATCTGCGAGTCGAGGCTGTCGACGGTTTCGACGGTGTCGACCGCCGCGTCCTCGATTTCGCTCATCTCGTCGAGCGCCTGGTCGGCGAGTTCTTCCCCCTCGACGCCGGTCTCGGCGGCGCTCTCGGACAGCGAGGCGACCTCGTCGGCGGTCGCGGCGACCTCCTCGACGGCCGCCGACAGCTCCGACATCTCGTTGTTGACCTCGGTGAGCCGCTCGGACTGGGAGCCGGCGCCCGCCGAAATCTCCTCCGTCGAGGAGGCGACCTCCTCGCCGGCGCGTTCGACCTCGGCGACGCCCTGTTCGGCTTCGACGCTGGCCTCCGCGACCTCCTCGGCGACGCGGTCGACGTGGCCGACCGTCGCTTCCAGCTCCGTGAGCATCTCGTCGAAGGCGTCGGCGACGTCAGTCATCGTCTCGTGGTCCGCGCCGCCCATCCGGACGGTGAGGTCGCCGTCTGCGGCGCGCTGCATCGCCCGGTCGAACGACTCGGCGTCGCGCTGCAGCGTCTCGTTGGTCTCCTCCATCTCCGCGATGAGCGACGACAGGTCCGCCCGCATCGACGCGAGCGACGCGCCGAGCCGACCCGGGACGTCCTCGTCGAGCACGTCCGCGTCGAAGTCGTTGTTCGCGACGGCGTCGGCCTGCGCGGACGCCGTCGAGAGGTACGAGGCGACGTCGCCGAACGCCGTCTGGACCTGCCCGACCTCGTCGATGCGGCCCGTCTCGCCGCCGGCGACGTCGTCGGTTTCGCCGTTCGCGAGCGCCGTCGCGCGGTCACGGAGCCGCCGGAGCGTCCGCGCCGTCGTCCGACCCATCGTCGCGCCGACGAGCAGGAACCCACCGAGCGCGATTCCCGTCAGAATCAGGAAGCCCTGCGTCACCGTGTCGCTGAGCGCGTACGCCGACTCGGTGGGCCGCGTCTCGACGACGACCCAGTCGGTGCCGGAGACCGGGGCGTACGCCATGACGTTCCCCGTCGACTTCGTCTCGTGAACGCCGACGCTCCCGGCGCCGCCCGCGTTGACCGCGTAGGAGTCCTTCCCCTTCTGGTAGGGGTCGCCGATGAGCGAGGAGTCCGCGGCGAGGTGGACGTTGCCGCCGGTCGAGTCGACGACGAAACTGCTGTGGCCGTCCGAGCCGCGGAGCATGATGCCGGCCTCGATGGCGTTGTACGAGACGACGACGGCCTCGTTCGTTCCGGGCACCTTGCTGGCGAAGGCGATGCGCTGGGCGCCGTTGTGCATGAACGACTTGGAGACGATGGCGCCGTCGGTCGGAGCCGTCTGGAGACCGGCCGGTCCGGTTTCCGACTCCGTGTTCTCCCACGTGAGGTAGTCGAGTTGCTTCCCGGCTGCGCCCGCCGTCGTGCTCGCGAGCACCTCCTTCGAGTCGACGTCGACGTAGTGAACCGCGTCGACGCTCGCCGGGAGCCGCTTCGACTCCGCCGTCAGCAGCGACTGGACCTCGCTACCGTTGCGTTCGGCGGCGAGCTCCGAGAGGAACCTCGTCGTCTGTTTCTGTGAGTCCAGCCACTTGCTCAGCGTGTCGGCGGACTGCATCACCGACGACTGCATCTGGTTGTTCACGTCGTGGCGCAGCTCTTGGTCGACGTTCGACTGCAGAACGAAGCCGGCACCCGCGACCGCGACCAGCGCCACCACCGTGAGAACCGCGAACTTCCGCAAGTACGTCCGCCGAATGATGTCGGGAGCGATTCGCATGGCTGCTGATTCTCCTTCGGTGGTTTACGTGCTACTCCCCGATTCTCAGTACCGAAACCTACGCGCGTTTCGGTTTCCCCGCTCCTATCGGGAACAAACAAAGTGTCAGTGGCTCACATTATCGTCGCTCGATACCGAACCGTCACCGCGGACTCCCGCGGCGTGAAGGCGCCCGTCCGGCTACTCGTCGAGCCGGTCGGAGATGTCCCGGAGCTGTTCGCGCCGCGCCTCGACCGCCTCCTGCCGCAGCGCCTCCTCCTCGGGCGACGGACACTCGATGTCCGGCACCGGCGTCGGCGTGCCCTCGTCGTCGAGCGCGACGAACGTGAAAAACGACGACGTGGTCTGCCGCTCGTCGCCGCTCAGCGGGTCCTCCGCGCGGACGTCGACTTTCACGTCGATGCTGGTCCGCCCCGTGTTGAACGCGTACCCCTCGATGACGGCGACCTCGCCGAGGTCGATGGGGGCGATGAAGTCGACGTGGTCCATCGACGCCGTGACGCACTGCTTGCTCGAAAACCGCATCGCGGAGATGGCGCCGCAGATGTCCATCCAGTGGAGCACCGCGCCGCCGAGCGCCCGCCCGAGGAAGTTCGTATCGTTCGGCAGCAGCAACTCGGTCATCTCGGTGTACGACTCCGACAGCGAAACCGTGGCCGCCTCGCTCATGCGGCACCGTTCTGTCGCCACCGATTTCAACCCCGGCAATCCGCCTCGACTCGCCCGCCCGCCGTCACCAGTAGTCGTCGCCCAGGTCGTCGTCTCCACCGTCTCCGCCGTTCCCGCCGTCATCGGCGTCGTCCGGGTCGCGTTCGCGGTCAACGTCGGCGTCGACGTCCCGGCCGAGTCCGCGGTCGACGTCGTCGGGTTCGCCGAGGCGGCTCCGGCCGTCGGGCGCGTCCGGGCCGTCGAGTTCGATGGCGTCCGCGGGGCGCGCGGCGTCGTCGAGCACCTCGTCGGCGACGAGAATCGGGCACTCGACGCGGGTCGCGATGGCGATGGCGTCGCTCGGCCGGACGTCGAAGACGAACGGGTCCGGCTCGCCGTCCTCGTAGCGCTCCGCGTCCAGTTTCCCGTAGAAGGTGCCGTCGGCGAGGTCGTCGATGCGGACGGCGTCGAGCGCGCCGCCGAACTCCGTCACGACCTCGACGAGCAGGTCGTGGGTCAGCGGCCGGTCGAACTGGTCGCCCTCCAGCGCCTGCCGAATCGACCGCGCCTGGTCGGGCGTGACGAAGATCGGGAGGTACTCGTCGCGCGCCCGCAGCAGCACGACGGGGACGTCGTCACCGCGGGGACCCGCTCCGACTCCGATGCCGACGACCTCGGCCTCGTGGTTCATACTCGGTGTTTGTCGCGACGGTACGAATAGTTGGCGCGCTGGGCGGCGCTACGGCGGCGCGACGACGTGGACGCGGAGGTCGTTCACGTTCGTCCCGGTCGCGCCCGTCCGGACGACCGCGCCGCCGACCGATTCGAGCAGCGACAGCGAGTCGCTGTCCGCGAGCGCCGCGTCCGCCGCAGCCGCCCCGACGCCGCTGAGCGTGTCGCCGTCGACGACTGCGCCCGCGGCGTCGGTCGAGCCGTCCCGGCCGTCCGTGTCGACCGCGGCGACCGCGATTCGCGCGCCGACGTCACCGTCCCGGTCCGGGTCCGCGCCCGCCAGGTCGCGTGCGGCGGCCAGCGCGTACTCGGTGTTCGGGCCGCCGCGGCCGTCGCCGGTGACGGTCACGGTGGTTTCGCCGCCCGTGAGCAGCACGGTCGCTCCGCCGTCGGCGGCGTCGCCGCAGGCGGCGACCGACCGGGCGAGCGCCGCTCCCTCGCGTCCCCGCCTGCTCGCCTCGCCGACGACTCGTTCGGAGACGATTCGGGCGTCTGCGCCGCGGCTCCGCGCTGTTTCAGCCGCGGCGGCGAGCGCCGTCCCCGCGTCCGCGACGACGACGTTCCGTACCCGGTCGAACGCGCCGCCCTCGGCGCTCGGCGGCGGCTGCGCGTCCCGGAGGTGACGCCTGACCGCCGGCGCGTCGACGCCGTGCCGGTCGAGCGCGTCGACAGCGTCGGCGGGCGCCGAGCCGTCGGGGACGGTCGGGCCGCTCGCGACGACCGCCGGGTCGTCGCCGACGACGTCGCTGACGAGCAGCCCGACGACCGCCGCCGGCGCCGCTGCGGCGGCGGCCCGGCCGCCCTTCACCGCGGAGAGGTGCCGCCGGACCGCGTTCACGTCGCCGATAGGGGCGCCCGCGTCGAGCAGCGCGCGCGTGACGTCCGTCACTGCATCGAGACCGAGGCCGGCCGCGGGGGCTTCCAGCAGCGCGCTGCCGCCGCCCGTAATCGGCGCCAGCACAAGCGTCCGGTCGTCCGCCGCGCGGAGCACGTCGAGCGCGCGCTCGGTCGCGGCGACGCCGGCCGCCGTCGGCGTCGGATGACCGCCGGGCGCCAACTCCACCGGCCCCGCCCGCCCCGCTTCGTCCGCGGGGACGACTACGACGCCGTCGGCGACGCGGCCGTCGAGGGCGTCGACGAGCGCCCGCGTCAGCCCCGCCGCGGCCTTTCCGCCGCCGACGATGACGACGTCGTCGAACGCGCCGAGGTCGTACGTCGCGCCGTCGACGCGGAGCGCGTCGCCGTCGACCGAGACGGCTCGCTCGACGGCGCGTCCGGGGCGGGCCGCGCGGACCGCGGCGTCGACGCACGCCAGCGCCAGTTCGCGGGCGTCGGTGCCGCCGAGCGAATCGCGGTTCCGAATCACGGCCGTCGCTGCGGGCGCGCGGCGGATAAATCGCGCGCCGACGCGGATTCGTCGCGCGGTGTCACCGCGCCGCGTGCCGGCCCCGTCGGTCCGAGTTCACGAACCGTCGGGGTCGGCGCCGTATCGGCTGAGCGCCGCGAAGTAGAGTTCGTACAGCAGGTAGATCGGGAGCCACCAGATGAGCACCAGGGCGACGACGCCGGTCACTGTGCCGAGCAGACCGTCTCCACCGGGTGCTGTGCGGACGAACAGCAGGACGACGAACCAGAGCGTGAGCGCCTGGAAGAACTGCCATCGGTTCATGGAGGGTGAGCCGTCGTTTCGCCGCCGCTGACAAAACGCTTCTTCAACGGGTCGCCGCTCTCGTTTCGCGGCGCAGACGCCACGCTGTCTCGCCGGGTCGGCGTCGCGCCGGTCCGCGCGAGCGGAGCGTTGACACTCCGACACACGTAAACAGAGCGCCGCGAAACCACGGGGCAATGAGTGACGAGGCCGCCGCCGACCCGGTGCCGTCGCCGCCGGAGCCCTCCGAAGCCGCCGGCGAGGGCAGCGTCAGGGTCGTCGGCACCGCCCACGTCTCCGCCGACTCCGTCCGGGAGGTGGAGGAGGTCATCGACGAGGAACGGCCGGACGTCGTCGCCGTCGAACTCGACGAGGGCCGCTACCGGCAGATGAAAGGCGAGACGCCGGACGACCTCGACTCCGGCGACCTGCTGTCGGGCAACACCGTCTTCCAGTTCCTCGCCTACTGGATGCTGTCGTACGTGCAGACGCGGCTCGGCGAGCAGTTCGACATCGAGCCGGGCGCGGAGATGCTGGCCGCCGTCGAGACCGCCGAGGACCTCGCCATCGACGTGGCGCTCGTGGACCGAGACATCCAGACGACGATTCGGCGGTTCTGGACGCGGCTCTCCGTGCTGGAGAAGTTCCGCATCGTCGGCGCGCTCGCGTTCGGCGTCACCGACCCGCGGGTCGCCGGCGTCGTGTTCGGCGTCGTCGTCGGCGTGCTGCTCGGCCCCGCTATCGGGCTGTTCGGCGGCAGCGTCGGCCTCACCGGCGCCGTGCTCACCACCGTCGGCGCCGCCGTCGTCGTCGGCGGCGTCGCCGGCTACGTCGCCGCGGAGGTCGGCCGCATCTTCGCCGACGGCACCACGGGGCTCGTCGCCGGCGTCGTCGTCGGCGTGACCGCGCTCGCCGGCGTCGTCGTCACCGGCGCGTTCGTCGACTCGCTCGCCGGGCTGCTCTCCGGGTTCGCGCTGCAGACCGTCGGGAGCCTCACGCTCGGCGTCGTCGTCGGCGTCGCCGTCGGCGGCGCCGCGGCGGTCGTCCTCGACGCGCTCGGCGTCGGCCTGTCCGCCGACAGCGACGTGGAGGACCTGGAGGGGTTCGACCCGGCGGAACTCACCGACGCCGACGTCGTCACCGCGATGATGGAGGAGTTCCGGCAGTTCTCCCCCGGCGGCGCCGAGGCGCTCATCGACGAGCGCGACGCCTTCATCGCCCACCAGCTCGTCGGGCTCCGCGACTCCGGGTTCCGCGTCGTCGCCGTCGTCGGCGCCGGCCACCGCGAGGGCATCGAACGCTACCTCGAACAGCCCGAGACGCTGCCGCCGATGGAGTCGCTCGTCGGCGACGCCGACGCCGGCGGCCTCCCGTGGGGGAAAATCGCGGCGTACGGCGTCTCCGCCGTGTTCGTGGCGTTCTTCGTGCTGCTCGCGATGGCGGGGCTCCGCAACGGCCTCGTGTTGCAGCTGTTCGCCGCGTGGTTCCTCATCAACGGCGCGTTCGCCGCGGTGCTCGCGAAGCTCGCCGGCGCGCGCTGGACGTCGGCGGGGCTCGGCGGCGCCGTCGCGTGGATGACGTCCATCAATCCGCTGCTCGCCCCCGGCTGGTTCACCGGCTGGGCCGAACTGAAACACATGTCGGTGAACGTCGCCGACATCGGCCGGCTGAACGAACTGCTCTCCGACGAGACGCGGCCGGTCCGCGACATCTTCGACGACATGCTCGACGTTCCGCTGTTCCGGCTCATCATGGTGGTCGCAATGACGAACGTCGGCAGCATCGTCGCGTCGACGCTGTTCGTCCTCTACGTCATCCCGCTGTTCGCCGCGAGCCTCCCGCCGACGGTCTGTCAGGACGTCCCGACGCTGTTCGGGATGCAATTGGCGGGCGGCCAGCCGCCCGGCGAGAACAACCCGGTCCGGTGCCTGATGGTGAAGGGCGCGGCGAACAGCGCCGAAATCATCTGGGGGGCGCTGACGTGAGCGCCACCGTCTCGTTCAGCCGACGCGAACTCCGCGACCTCGTCGCGTCGTGGCTCGCGCTCGGCGTCGCGTTCGCGCTGTTCTTCCTCGGCGGCGGCTCCGCGGCGGCGTCGGCGCTGACGGCCGGCGCAGTCGGCCCGCTGGTGACGGCGCTGCTCGTCAGCCTGTTCACCGCCGGCATCGGCTTCCTGCTGCACGAACTCGGCCACAAGGTCGTCGCGGTCCGGTACGGGCAGCGCGCCGCGTTCCGCGCCGACTACGGCATGCTGTTTCTGGCCATCGCGGCCGCGCTCGCCGGCTTCCTGTTCGCCGCGCCCGGCGCCGTCCACCACCAGGGCCGCATCACGGAGCGCGAACACGGCCTCATCGCGCTCGCCGGCCCCGCCGTGAACCTCGCGCTCGCCGTCTGCTTCCTCGCCGTTCTGGTCGCGGGCGTCGCCGTCGGCGCACCGCTGGCCGCCGGCGTCGGCGGCCTCGGCGTCACCGTGAATCTGTTCCTCGCGGCGTTCAACATGCTGCCGGTCGGCGCGCTCGACGGCGCCACCGTCAAGTCGTGGTCGACGCCGGTCTGGGCGGTCGTGTTCGTCGTCAGCGTCGTGCTCGCGGTCGGCGCCTGGCTCGGCGGACTCGGCTTCGAGCTCCTGTAGCCGGGACGCGGGCCGGCCGGTCGTCACAGCCAGCGCGTCGCGGTCGACTGGGCGGCCGTGGTCGGTGCGCTTTTCTCCCCCGACGCCGCCCGCTCGGTATGGACGACGACGCCTCAGCCAGCGGTGACGGGACCGACGACGGCGGCGCCGACGGCGACGAACGCGGCGGCGAAGAGGGCTTGACGTACGCCGACGCCGGCGTCGACATCGACGCGAGCGAGGCCGCGACCGCCGCGCTCGTCTCAGCGGTCGGCGAGAGCGAAGGCGACTACGCGGGCCTGCTCGACATCGGCGACCGGTACCTCGCGCTCGCCACCGACGGCGTCGGCACGAAACTGCTCGTCGCGGAGGCGCTCGGCGACTACTCGACGGTCGGCATCGACTGCATGGCGATGAACGTCAACGACCTCGTCGCCGCCGGCGTCGAACCGGTCGCGTTCGTCGACTACCTCGCCGTCGACGAGCCGAACGAGGCGTTCTCCGAGCAGGTCGGCGACGGGCTCCGCCGCGGCGCCGAGGCCGCCGGCGTCGAACTGGTCGGCGGCGAAACCGCCGTGATGCCCGAGGTCGTGAAGGGGCTGGACCTCGCGGGCACCGTCGCGGGGCTCGCACCGAAAGACGCCGTGTTCGACGGCGCCGCGGCGCCCGGCGACGCGCTCGTCGGCTGGGCGTCCTCCGGAATCCACTCGAACGGGCTGACGCTCGCCCGCGAAGCCGCGACGCGACGCCACGACTACACCGACCCGTGCCCGTTCGGCGACTACGACACCGTCGGCGCGGCGCTGCTGGAACCGACGAGCATCTACACGGACCTGCTCGGCCCGATGCGCGACCACGGCGTCCGCGGCGCCGCCCACGTCACCGGCGGCGGCTGGACGAACCTCGAACGGCTCGGCGACCACCGCTACGTCGTCGACGACCCGTGGCCCGCCCAACCCGTCTTCGAGTTCGTGCAGACCGAAGGCGGCGTCTCCGACGCCGAGATGCACCGCACCTTCAACATGGGGACCGGGTTCGTCGCCGCGCTCCCGCCGGCGCAGGCGGACGCCCTCGCGGACGCGACCGACGGCCGCGTCATCGGTCACGTCGACGACGGCGACGGCGTCGCGGTTCGCGGACTGGAACTGTAACGAAAGGGCCGGGTCGACGCCGCTCCGTGCGCCGGACCGCGGCGCCGACTCGTCCGTGATAAAGGTGCGTGGCGGTCGCGGTCGCTGCCACCTGCCGTGCGGACGGTGCGTTTACGTCGTGGTGCGGCGTTGATTCAGCGACATGGACCGACGGGGACTTCCGGGGTCCGATAGCGACGGAGTCGTCGGCGTACTCGGTGCACTCGGAGCGGGACTCGGCGTCCTCCTCAGTGTGGTGCTCGACGGGAATCCGTTGCTCTGGGCGTCCGCTGGCGGCGTTGCCGGCCTGATAGTCGGCCTCCTCGCGGTCGAATCGAGCTGAGCCCGGTCGACACCTCGCCTTCGTCCGAGCCGAACGACGGAACTCCGGTTTCAGGAGAGCTGTGCGGCGAGGTCGGCTTCGGTGATGATGCCGACGGCCTCGCCGGCGTCGGTGACGATGACGGCCTTGTAGTGGTCGAGGAGGTTCCGGATTTCGTCGACGGTGGCCGTCGGGCTGACCGTCGGGAACGACTCCGACATCACCTGGCTCACCGGGAGTTCGCCGGCGTCCTCGCCGGCGTGGATGACGTCGGACTGCGAAATCGAGCCGACCGGGACGCCGTTCTGGATGACGGGGAGCTGGGAGTACGCTTCGGCGTCCATCCGGTCGACGGCGTCGCGGACGGCGTCGTCGGGCGCGACGTGGATGACGTCCTCGTGCATCAGGTCGCGCGCGCGGACGACGTCGCCTTCGGCTTCCTCCAGCGCCTCGACGATGCGGCGGAGCGTCGACAGCCGCGGGTCGACGTCGCCGCCCTCGATGCGGGCGATGAGTGGCTGGGAGACGTCCGCGTCGTCGGCGAGTTCGCTCTGGGTGAGCCCGAGCGACGTCCGGCGTTCGCGGAGGTCCTGTGGCGTCGGGAGCTCCATACTCGCGATAACCCTTGGTTATTAATAAGCGTTCGGGGTCCGCAGTTCAGCGACTCAGGCTCGCCTCAGGAGCCTCTAAACACCCGTTTCGAGCCGCTGACCGGGGGAACGGACTTGCGACGGAGACGTCACATCGTCGGGAGTTGCCGGCGCGGGAGGCGTCGCTGTCGTGCTGCAGGAACAGGAGGGTCGGCATCGAAGCGGCTCCGAGCGGGGGCTGTCCGGCGACGCTGCCGGGCTAGCGTTCCTCCTCGTCCTCCTCGTCCTCTTCGGTCATGACGACCTCGATGACGTCCAGCGGGACGTCGCGGAGCGCGCCGCCGATTTCGCTCTTCGCGATGCGGGTGGCGTGCTCCTCGCTGTCGGCGTTGAAGATCTCGATTTCGAGGACGAGCCCGACCAGCGCGGTCGACGCCGCGATGAACGCCGAGTCGAACGGCTCGCCGCAGGCCGGACACGGCGTCGCACCGACCTCGACTTCCACGTACTCTTTGTCCTCCTCGTTGAGGCGCCGCCCCGCCTCGCTGACCGCGACGCCGATGGCGTCGTCGATGTCTTCGACGTCACGAACCAGCCAGGCCGCTTCCAGCGCGACGAGGTAGTTGCTCATGGGCGATTTGACGAGCCGCGGGGGTTCCAACCTTGTGGTTCGCGTCTCCCACCGTGACGGCGTGGCACGCTGACCGGGCGGCGCGGCCGGCCCGTCCGCGTCAACCCCGGCTGGTCGCCGCGCCGGGAGGAACGGGGACGACATCTGCGGCTTTCTCGTAAGTTACGAGGATTACCCGTGTGTGCGCCGTCGAACCCCCGATTCTCGAAGCGGAGGTTTGCAGCGACGGCCGCCGCGACGCCGAACGCGGGAAACCGCAGTACGTCGGACGAATACCCGGATTCCGACGACCCGGTACAGTTATATACGGCGACGGGTTTCGACGCAGGTACGCAATGACCGCGCTGCACGTCAGACGGGCCGCCCGCCACACCGGGCTGTTCGCGCTCCACCAGCTCACCGTCCTCGCGGGAATCCTGCTGTTCCCGCTCGCGCTGCTCGGCCGCCGCGCAGGGGTCGTCGTCCCGCTCAGCCGCGTCGTCGACCGCATCCACGCCGCATACGCCGCGTACGCGTCCGAGGACGCCGAGACCGACGGATAGCGTCGACGTTCACCGAGTTCCCGAAGGAATGGCTTTATCAGCGGCGCCGCCTAACCGTGTGGTAATGCGACCATCGAGCGACCTCGGCGACGCCGACCCGCTGCGTGGTGACGAGACGGTGTTCGGGCCGGAACTCGGCGAGTTCCCGAACGCCGACCAGCGGGCGCAGGCCATGGAGGACGGAGACGCGATGAAAACCGGGACGACGACGGTCGGTATCCGCACCGAAGACGGCGTCGTGCTCGCGACCGACATGCGCGCCTCCCTCGGCCGCATGGTGTCCTCGAAGGACGTCCAGAAGGTGGAGCAGGTCCACCCGACCGGCGCGCTCACCATCGCCGGCTCCGTCTCCGCCGCCCAGAACCTGATTCAGACGCTGAAAGCGGAGACGAACCTCTACGAGGCTCGCCGCGGCAAGGACATGAGCATGCAGGCGCTCTCGACGCTCACCGGGAACCTGCTCCGCTCCGGCGCCTTCTACATCGTCCAGCCCATCCTCGGCGGCGTCGACGACGACGGCACGCACGTCTACTCCATCGACGCGGCCGGCGGCATGACCGAAGAGGAGTACACCGTCACCGGTTCCGGCAGCCAGTACGCGCTCGGTGTGCTCGAACAGGAGTACGACGACGACCTCACCGTCGACGACGCGAAAACCGTCGCCGCCCGCGCCATCGAGTCCGCGGTCGAACGCGACCTCGCCTCCGGCAACGGCATCAACGTCGCCGTCGTCACCGAGGAGGGCGTCGAGGTCACGAAACACAAGGACTTCGGCGACCTGCTCGCCGAGTAACGCCGACCGCCGACCGACCCGGCCGGGTTCTCCGTCCGCTTCCGCTTCGCGACCTTTTTTCACGCCGCGAAGCCGCGGCTCCGTCCGCGAGTCAGTTCCGGCCGCCGGGGGTCACCACTCGCCGAAGTGGCCGTCGACCAGCGACTCGGTCTGCCGGCCGATGTACTCGCGCTGCATCCCGGTGACGGCGTCGGCGAAGTCGGCGCCGTCGTCGAGCCGCTCGCGCACCTCGTCGACTTTCCAGCTCGCAGGCGTGACGCCGTTCTCGGCGCGGTACCGCAGCGGTTCGAGGTAGCGTTCGGCTTCCGCCTCCGAACAGCCGGCGTCCTCCAGCCCCGCCTCGGCGTGCGAGAGGACGTCGTCGAATATCTCGTCGCTGTCCCCGGTTTCGGCGCCGTCGGTCGTTATCCAGTCGAGGTCGGCGTCGACGCCGTCCTCGACGGCGCTGTAGAAGTTCTCCTCGGCGACGCCCCAGTCGAGGTCCCACACCGGGTGTCGCCGCCGCGGCAGGCTCTCCATGAGGCCGGCGAACGCCGCGAGAAACGCGACCGAGTCGCGGACGGTCGGCTGGCCGGGGAGCGGCCGGAACTCGATGCGGGCGTTCGCCGCAGACCGGGTCGCGCCGTCGAACACCGGCCGCACCCACCGCCAGTACGTCCCGTGTTTGGTGCGGAGCGTCGCGAACGCGTCGTCGAACCGGTCGCCGCCGTCCACCGGCATCGGGACGACCGTGTCGTCGGCGGCGACGCGGTCGACCGCCTGCTCGACGGTGTCGAGGTCGCGCGGGAACCGGACCTTCTCGCTGCCCGGCTGGTTCAGAACGGACTCGAAGACGGCGACGCGGTTCTCCTGCCAGCCGTCCCGGAGCACGTCCTCGGCGGTCGCATCGGCGGCGTACAGGTCCGGCGGGAAAAACGGGCTGTTGACGCCGAGCGCGAGCAGCGGCGCGGCGACGCGCAGCGCGAAGTTGTGGTACACCGGGATGTCCTCGGCGTTCGGGAGCTGGTAGTGCGGCTGAATCGACGTGATGAGGCTCTCCGGCATCACGGTCTCGGCGGTCAGGTCGACGTGCGGCGCCTCCACGGAGAACCGGTCTGCGGACTCCTCGCCGTTCGCCATCGCGTGGTACCGGACGGCGTCGCTCATGTTCGTCGCGACGCGGACGCCGTCGTCGCTGATGCTGTCGGCGAGGTAGTCGCGCGCGGACTCGCCGACCGGCGGCACCGTCCACATCGCGTCCGACACCAGCCGCATCCCCTCGGCGCTCGTCGTGTCCAGCGCCGCCGCGAGCCGCGCGCGGACCTCGGACACCTGCGCGCGCAGCCCGTCGGGGTTGAGCGGCTGCGGACTCGTCGTCATCTCGGCGTTGTGCAAGCCGAGCTCCTTTTCGAACCCGATGAGTTCGAGGAGGCGACGCGGCACCCGGGTGAGCGCGTACGGCTCCGCGGAGCCGTTGTCGGCGCCGCGCCACCGCCCCTCGGAGACGGCGTAGAACTCGTACTCCAGCCCGACGATGGACTGGTGGTTGTCGAACGTCCCCTCGTGCAGCTCCGACTTCACCGTCTCGGCGTCAGCCTCCGCCCGCTGACGGAACGCCTCCGCGTCGACGTCCAGCACGTCGTCGACGCGGTCCGCCAGGTCGGCGTCACTGTCGGCCATACCCCTCTCTGGCGCGGGCGACTCCTTGAAGCCGTCGGGCGGCAGTCACCGCGCTGACGAGTCCGCGTCTCGCCGCCGCCGGACGTGAAACGTGTCGGCGCACCGCCTCGAATATCGGCCGACTCCCCCGGTGACGGAACGACTAAGTTACCGACTACGGAACCGCCGCCATGAATTCGCTCGGCCTCGTCCAGGGCGGCGCCTGCCCGTTCAGCGGCCGCGGCCGCGCCGAAGACCGCTACGCGACGGAGTTCTTCTCGCTGAAGGCCGACCTCGCGGCGCACGTCTGCGACCAGTGGTTCGTGCTCTCGGAACGCCACGGCGTCGTCGCGCCCGACGAGGAAGTCGACGGCGTCGACCGCGCGTTCACCGACCTGCAGCCCGGCGAGCAGGCGCGCTGGGCGATGGACGTCGTCAGCGACGTGGCGTCTCGCGTCCGGAAACGGGAGTACGAGCGCGTCCACGTTTTCGCCGACCGGCCGATGCGGGAGGCGCTGAAAGAGCGCGGCGGAATGCTGAGCCGCGTCTCGGCGGCCGGCGCGGAAACCACGGAGCCGCTCGCCGGCATCGGCGGCCAGGACCGACAGGAGCAGTGGCTCCGCGAGCAGCTCGACATCCGCCGCGGCGACGACGCCGAGGAGGCGCCGGACCCCGCGGCGGAGTGGAGCGACTGACCGCGCCGAGCCGGAGGGAACTGGGCCAGTCGGGCCAGACCCTGACGCCGCCATCGACGCCGCCCTGACCCTGACGCAGACACCGGTGCCGACGCCGACATCGACCCCGACGCCAACGCCGACATCGACGCCGATACAGTCACCGGTGCCGACGCCGAGTCGGCGGACTTATTCGCGGCGACGGACTCCCGTCAGGCATGCAATTCGCCTCGTTCGCCGAGCGTGCCGACGACGTCGAGGCCGAGGACGCCGACCTCGCCACGGTCGAACGGGTCGCGGCGCTGCTCGCCGACGCCGACGAGGACCTCGCCACGGTCGCCCGGTTCCTGCAGGGCCGCGTCTTCCCGGGGTGGGACACCCGGAAACTCGCGGTCGGCCCGGCGCTGTGTTACGAGGCCATCGCCCGCGCCGCCGGCCCGAACGTCACCGCCGCCGACGTCGAAGACCGGCTCGCGGAGCGGGGCGAAATCGGCGCGGTTGCCGCGAGCTACGACTTCGGCGGCCAGACCGGGCTCGCAGCGTTCGGCTCGGGCGACTCGGCGGACGACCTCACCGTCGCCGAGGTGTACGAGACGCTGACCGACGTCGCGGCCGCGGAGGGCGCGGGCAGCGAGGACACCCGCCGCGACGTGCTGTTCGGGCTGTTCAACCGCGCGTCGCCGACGGAGGCGAAGTACCTCGCGCGGCTCTTGCTCGGCGAGATGCGTATCGGCGTCGGCGAAGGGTCGATTCGCGACGCGACCGCCGCGGCGTTCCTCGACGCGGCAGTCGTGACGCCGGCGGACGAGCGGGCAGAGGACGACGACACCGACGAACTGGTCGCGGCGGTCGAGCGGGCGCTGCAGGTGACGAACGACTACGGCCGCGTCGCCGAAATCGCCCGTGACGACGGCGTCGACGGGCTCCGGGCCGTGTCGCTGACGGTCGGCCGCCCGGTCCGCGCGATGCTCGCACAGGCCGGCACGGTGACCGACGCGCTCGACGCGTGGGACGAGGCGGCCGTCGAGACGAAGTACGACGGCGCACGCGTCCAGCTCCACGTCGACGGCGACGACGTCTCCGTGTTCTCGCGCAACATGGAGGACGTCACCGACGCGCTCCCGGAGCTCGTCGAGCACGCCCGCGAGCACGTGTCGGTGCCCGCGATCATCGACGGCGAGGCGGTCGCGGTCGACGACGACGGCGACCCGCTGCCGTTCCAGGAGATTCTGCGGCGGTTCCGCCGGAAACACGACGTCGACCGGATGCGCGAAAAGGTGACGGTCGAACTCCGGGCGTTCGACTGCCTGCACGCCGACGGCACCGACCTGCTCGACGCGCCGCTCGTCGAGCGGCACGACCGGCTCACCGACGTGCTCGACGTCGGCGTCTCCGAACTGCTCGTCTCCGACGACACCGCCGAAATCGAGGGGTTCGAGGCGGACGCGCTCGCCGCCGGCCACGAGGGCATCATGCTGAAAGACCCGGCGTCGACGTACTCGCCGGGGAAGCGCGGCCGGAACTGGCTGAAGCGGAAGCCCGACGTCGAGACGCTCGACCTCGCCGTCACCGGCGCGGAGTGGGGCGAGGGCCGCCGCGCGAACGTCTTCGGGACGTTTCTGCTGTCCGCCCGCGACGCGGACGCCGACGGCGACGACGCCTTCGAGACCATCGGGAAGGTCGCGACCGGCATCACCGACGAGCAGCTCGTCGAGCTCACCGAGCGGCTGGAGCCGCACGTCGTCGCCGAGGACGGCACCGACGTCGACGTCCGGCCGGCGGTGGTGTTCGAGGTCGGCTACGAGGAGATTCAGGCGTCGCCGACGTACAGCTCCGGGTACGCGCTCCGATTCCCGCGGTTCGTCGAGGTGCGCGAGGACAAAGACGCCGCCGAGGCGGACACGATGGAGCGCGTCGAACGGCTCGCCGAACAGCAGTGACGCGGCGCGACCGCGACGCTCGCCACGGCAGGCCGGCGGCCGGCGACTGAACCGAGGCGAGTGGCAAGACACTTCGCCGCGCCCGCGAAACCGTCGGCCATGAACGTCCGCCGCTTCGTCGCCGCCTACCCGGTGCCGGTCGTGCTGACGCTCGCTTTCGCCGTCGCCGTCGTCGCGACAGCCGTGTCGGCCGCGGCGGGGGCGGCCGGGGATGCGCTCCGGTTCGGCGCGCTCGCCGCCGTCCTGTTCGTGTTCGCCGCCGGGTTCTGGCTCGGCCCCGCCGAGGAGCGGTACCTGTAAACCGGGCCGCGACCCAGCACCGACCATGACGGTGCACCACGACGGGCTCGACGTGACGTGGTACGGCTACGCGACGGCGCGGCTGGAAACCGACGACGGATTCGTCGCGTACGTCGACCCGGGCCGATACGGCGTCCTCACCGGGGAGTGGACGCCGCCGGGCGGCGGCGACCCGACGGAGGCGGCGCATCCGCGCGCCACCGACCACCGACCGATGGACGCCGACCTGGTCTGCGTCACCCACGACCACCACTACGACTCCGACGGCGTGGAGCGCGTCGCGGCCGACGACGCCACCGTCGTCGCCTTCGACGGCATCGACGCCGCCGGAATCGACCGCGACGTCCGGCCGCTGGCGGACCTGCCGTTCGACGTCGTCCGAGTCGGCGACGCGGACCACGTCGCCGTCGGCGACGCCGACGTCTGGACGGTGCCGGCGCACAACGACCCGGACGGGCCGCACGCGGACCGCGACGGTTCCGTGCCGCATCCACCCGGCACCGGCGTCGGCTTCCGGCTGGCGCTCGGCGGCACCTCCGTCTTCTGGCCCGGCGACTCCGACGCGCTCGACGCGTTCGCCGAACTGGACGTGTCGCTGTTCCTCGCGAACATCGCCGGCTCCGTCTGCATGAACGAGCGGGAGGCGGCCGACCTCGCCGAACGGATGCAGCCGGACCTCGTCCTGCCGATTCACTACAACACGCTCGAACTGCTCGAAGCCGACTCAGCGGCGTTCGCCGCGGACGTCGCGAAACGCGGGATTCCGGTCGTCCTCGACGAGTCGACGTAACGCGACGGACCAGCCGGAACGGCGCGGGCAGAGTGGAAAACCGAGGGGGCCCGGCCGACGGAGGCCGGCCGAATCGGTGCGGCGCTGGCCGCTTAGAGGACGCCCATTTCGGTGAGCCGCTCGGGCAGGTAGGTGTCGGTCACGAAGTCGAGGCCCTGCGCGGCGAGCGCCTGCTGCTCCGCCTTCTTGTTGATGTCGAGTTGGAGTTCGATCTGTTCCTCCCAGTAGTCCGTCTTGAACCGCGGGTCCTCCAGTTCGGACTCCAGCGCGTTCACGTCCGAGTCGGACAGCGGGTCGGTCGGCAGTTCGTAGTCCACGATGTCCTGCGGCCGGATGCCGACGAACTGCGCCTCCGGCGTCGCCAGGTACTCAGAGAGGTGCGCGGACTTGATGGAGCCGTACGCGACGGAGCCGAAGATGCGGTACGACCACGGGTCGCCGTCAGTGAACACGACGACCGGCAGGTCGAGTTCGTCGTGCAGCCGCTTCGTGATGCGGCGAGTGGCGCGCGCCGGCTGGCCGCCGAGGTGGACGACCAGCGCGTTGTAGTCCGTGTCGAACCCGTTTTCGACGAGGCGGTCGCGCATCCCGCCGGTCTCCACGCAGAGGACGAACTCGGCGTCGTTCTCCAGGAACTCGATGGTGTCGGGGTTGTTCGGAATCTGGTAGCCGCCCTGCCCGACATCCTCTTGGCAGTGGATCTCGCGGTCGCCACGCCGGGTCTGCTCGCGGAGCAGCAACGGCCCCATCACCTTCGCACCGGACTCCTCGGGCCGCATGTGGAAGTCCTCGCGGCTGACCTCAGAGACGATTTCGAGGTCCTCGACGAGCTGGTTCGACTCGTCTTGCGTGTTGAACTGCGCCTCCTCGGAGTCCCACGACTCCGAGAGGTAGTACAGTTCACGCAGCGTGGACGAGCGGTCCTCGTCGAGCTGCTGGGCCAGGAACTCGACGGTGTACACCGCCTTCAGCAGCTTCCTGGCGCCGCGGACGGAGTTCGCCGACCGCGACGACGTCCGGTCGCCGTACACCCAGACGCCGGCGTCCTCGTCGAAGACGATGTTGCTCTTCGTCCGGGTCGGCAGCGTCATCTCGGGGATGTCGCCCTGGTCGAACTGTTCGTAGAACTCCTCGGCGAGTTCGATGAGCCGGTCGCGCGCTTCTTCGTCGGTCAGGTTCGTGTTGAGGTCGCTGTCAGTGCTCATGTTAGGCGTTCACCGTGAGTTTCTCCGTTTCGACGCCGTCGACGTTCACGTCGAAGTCGGCGTCGGCCGACACCGCGTATTCGAGGACCGCTTCGTCGCCGCCGGAGACCGAGGGGTTCCACTTCACGAACCACTCGCCGTCGAGGTCGACGACGGTGGCGTCGTCGGGGACGTCGGTCGGTTCGGCGGAGACGATGTCCGTCACGTCGAGTTCTTCGGTCCGGTCCGAGTGGTTCTCGACGACCAGCCGCACCGTCTCGCCGTCGCGTTCGCGTTCGACGGAGACGTTGTTCATGATGCGCGCCATCGCGGCGTCGATGTCGGGGCGGTCCCGGCCGCACACCTCCGACACCTTGTCGGCCATCTCCGGGAGGATGCGGCCGAGGACGTCCTGTTTCTCCCGGCGCTTCTGCATCGACCGGCGCTTGTTCAGGTACGACTTCAGGTCGCGGGCGGCCTCGCGAATCGCCAGTTCGATTTCGTCTTCGATGGCGGGGATGTTCGCGAGCGCGTCCTTCGACTCGGAGGTGAACGGGACGTTCGTGGAGGCGACGTGAATCATGATGACCGCCGGCCCGGTCGGCATCCCGGAGCCGCCGGGCTGGTCGAGCCCGTAGTTCCGCCAGCCGATGGACTTCACGACGTCGGTGGTGGCGCAGGCGCCGCGCTGGTAGACCAGCGGGACGCGGTTCGCGAACCGGAGCAGTTCGACCTGCCCCTCGGCGTCGATGTCGCCGCCGTAGGCGATGCCGGCCTCCACGATGAACGGGTCGCCGCCGTGCACCTCGGCGTCCCGGGTCGCCGCCGCGTAGAAGTCCGCGTCGAACTCCTTTTTCAGCCCGGCCTCGACCAGTTCGTCGGTGATGGGGGCGAGACAGTCGGTCGGCGGCGCGAGGATGTCGGTTTCGCGCATCGCCTCGAGCAGCGCGGAGGCGGTGTCGCGGTCGCCGGCGACCTCCCGGACCTTCGGGACTTCGCGGTCGACCGTCACCATCCGGCTCCACAGCGCGTCGACGACGTTCTCGCGGGCGGTGTCGCCGAACGTGACGTCGTCGAACTCCTCGGTGTCGTCGGCCGCCTCGTCGACGTAGCCGCGGAGCGTCCGCAGCGTCGCGTGGTGGTGGTCGTCGCCGTTCGCGAACCGCCGGGCGAGCCGCTCGGCGACGCCGTGGACGGCCGCGTCGTCCTTCCGCGTCGACGTCGCGTCGTCGACGAGTTCGTACAGCGCCGGCGTGAGCCGGTCGACGCCGTCACCGTCGTCGGACGCTTCGCCGTCGGGGTCGTAAGCGGTGAGTTCGGCCCACGCCGCCTCGACGGCGTTCTCGCGGACGGTGTCCCCGAACGTGACGCCGTGTCGCTCCTCGGCGGCGTCGGCGACGTTGTCGACGATGGAGACCAGTTCGCCGTGCGCGGTGCGCTCGCGGGCGCCGAGCGTGTCGGCGAGTTCGTCCGCGAAGAACGCCGTCGCCTCCGCGCCCTTGTTCGAGACCGCCTCCGAGACGGCGTCGCGGACGGCGTCCTCGTCGGCGGGCCAGCCGAGCGCCCGGCCGAAGTGCCGGTCGCGGAAACTGTCACACACCTTGTCGGCGGTCTTCTTGCCGACGCGCGTGAACTCCTCTTGGAGGAACCCGGACACCGAGTACGACTCGGTCGCGTCGAGCATCTTGATGAGCGTCCCGAGTTCGACGCCGTGGGGGTGCGGCCGGATCTCCTCGGTCTCGTCGGGGAGCTGGTCGGTGCCGCGCTCGAACTTCATCGGTTCGTCCAGCCCCGGTTCGCGGAGTTCGAGCCGGGCGTGCGGGTTCACGACGGCGGTGTGTTTGACGTAGTCGTGAAGCTGGCTGCGCGCCCGCATGTTCCCCTCCATCTCCATCTCGATGCGGGTGCCGTGCGGCCGGTCCCACGACGTCGTCTCGTCGACGCTGATCTCGGGTTCGTTCGTGTCCGTGTCGATGATGAGTTCGTAGTACTGTGCGTCGGATTCGCCCTTCGGCCGGCTCGTCACTTTCGCGGGCTTCCCGGAGGTGAGCTGAGAGTAGAGGACGGCGGCGGAGATACCGATTCCCTGCTGACCGCGGCTCTGCTCGCGGGCGTGAAACCGCGAGCCGTACAGCAGCTTCCCGAACACCTTCGGGAGCGACTCCTTGGTGATGCCGGGGCCGTTGTCCTCGACGACGAGCCGGTAGTAGTCGCCGACCTCCTGAATCTCGACGTAGATGTCGGGGCGAATCCCGGCTTCCTCGCAGGCGTCGAGGGCGTTGTCGACCGCCTCCTTGACGGCGGTGACCAGCCCGCGGGCGCCCGAGTCGAAGCCGAGCATGTGCTTGTTCTTCTCGAAGAACTCGGCGATGGAGATCTCGCGCTGGCTCTCGGCCAGCTCGTCGGCGATCCCGGGCTCGTCGCCGATTGTCGACTGGAACGACGTCATTCTGGTGGGTATGCGTATCCGGCCGGGGCATAAAACGGTGTCCACGGCGAGGTGAAAGTGAAAACCGCCGGGAAGCGGCCCGATTCGACCGCCGCAGACGGCGAATTCGTCCCGGAGAATCGTCCGGCGCGTTCGGTCCGCGGCGGTCGCGGCTCCGCGGCCGCGGTCGTGTCGGTCTGCTGACTCGCTTCGCGCGCGCGTGGGAGGACTTATATGTGGGGCCGCGCTAATCCGAGTAAGGTTCCTATGTCAGACTCAGGGGAGAGTGAGTACGGCGCCGGGCAGATTCAGGTCCTCGAAGGCCTGCAAGCCGTCCGCAAACGTCCGGCGATGTACATCGGTTCTACGGATTCTCGCGGCCTCCATCATCTGGTCTACGAGGTCGTCGACAACTCCATCGACGAAGCGCTCGCCGGCTACTGTGACGACATCGACGTCACGATCCACGACGACGACTCCGTCAGCGTCTCCGACGACGGACGCGGCATCCCGGTCGACACCCACGAGAAGTACGACCGGCCCGCGCTCGAAGTCATCATGACGGTGCTGCACGCCGGCGGCAAGTTCGACAACAAGTCGTACCAGGTGTCCGGCGGCCTCCACGGCGTCGGCGTCTCCGTCGTGAACGCACTCAGCGCCGAACTGACAGTCGAAGTGAAACGCGACGGCGCCGTGTGGCGACACCGCTTCGAGCAGGGCGAACCGCAGCCCGACGGCTTCGAACGGGTCCGCGACATGGAGCCGGACGAGGAGACCGGGACGTCGATGCGGTTCTGGCCCGACGACGAGATCTTCGAGACGACGGAGTTCTCGTTCGACACGCTCGCGACGCGGCTCCGCGAACTCGCGTTCCTCAACAGCGGCGTCAACATCTCGCTGCGCGACGAACGCGACGGCACCGAGGAGACGTACCACTACGAGGGCGGCATCCGCGAGTTCGTCGAGTACCTCAACGAGACGCGGACGCCGCTGCACCGCGAAGTCGTCTACTTCGATGCCGCAGAGGAGGTCGACGACGGCACCGTCACCGTCGAGGTGGCGATGCAGGCGACCGACGAACTGCAGGGGTCGGTGCACGCGTTCGCCAACAACATCAACACCCGCGAGGGCGGCACGCACCTCACCGGGTTCAAGACGGCGCTCACCCGCGTCGTCAACGACTACGCGAACGAACACGGCCTCATCGGCGACATCGACGGCAACCTCAAGGGCGAGGACGTCCGCGAGGGGCTCACCGCCGTCATCTCCGTGAAACACCCCGACCCGCAGTTCGAGGGGCAGACGAAGACGAAACTCGGCAACAGCGAGGTCCGCGGCGTCGTCGAGTCCGCGGTCCACGAACACCTCGGGACGTACTTCGAAGAGCACCCGGACGTCGCGGAAGCCATCGTCGACAAGGCGGCGGAGGCGGCGCGCGCACGGAAAGCCGCGAAGAAAGCCGAAGAGCTGACGCGGCGGAAGTCCGCGCTCGAATCCACGGCGCTGCCCGGGAAACTCGCGGACTGTCAGTCCCGCGACCCCGAGGAGTCCGAGCTGTTCATCGTGGAGGGCGACTCCGCCGGCGGCTCCACGAAGCAGGCGCGGAACCCGGAGAACCAGGCGGTGCTCCCCATCCGCGGGAAGGTGCTGAACGTCGAGAAGCACCGGCTCGACCGGGTGCTGGAGAACGACCAGATTCGGAACATCGTCACCGCCATCGGCACCGGCATCGGCGACGAGTTCGACATCGAGGACGCCCGCTACCACAAGATCATCATGGCGACCGACGCCGACGTCGACGGCGCGCACATCCGGACGCTGCTGTTGACGTTCTTCTACCGGCACATGCGGCCGCTGCTCGAAGCCGGCTACATCTACGCGACGAAGCCGCCGCTGTACCGCATCCGGTACCGCGGCGACACGTACGACGCGATGACCGAAGCGGAGCGCGAACGCATCATCGAGGAGAAGTGCGACGGCAACCCGACGCGCGTCCAGCGGTTCAAGGGGCTCGGCGAGATGAACCCGGAGCAGCTCTGGCAGACCACGATGAACCCGGAGAACCGCATCCTGAAACAGATCGACATCGAGGACGCCGCGGCGGCCGACCGCATGTTCAACGTCCTGATGGGCGACTCGGTGGAGCCGCGGAAACAGTTCATCAAGGACCACGCTCCGGAGGCGGAGTGGGTGGACATCTGAGGTGATTCGATGAGTTCAGACGCACCTGACGCGAACGACGACGTCGCGGCGGCGCGAGTAGAGCACGTCCGCATCGAAGACGAGATGGAGCAGTCGTACATCGACTACGCGATGTCCGTCATCGCGGGCCGGGCGCTCCCGGACGTCCGTGACGGCCTGAAGCCGGTGCATCGCCGCATCCTGTACGCGATGCACGAGATGGGCGTCACGTCGAACACGAGCCACCGGAAGTCCTCCTCCATCGTCGGGGAGACGATGGGTGATTACCACCCGCACGGCGACTCCGCCATCTACGACACGCTCGTCGGGATGGCCCAGGAGTTCTCGATGCGGTACCCGCTCGTCGACGGCCAGGGGAACTTCGGGTCGATGGACGGCGACCCGGCGGCGGCGATGCGGTACACGGAGGCGCGGATGTCGAGCATCTCCGAGGAGCTGCTCGCGGACATCGACCGCGACACCGTCGACTTCTCCGCGAACTACGACGACCGGCTCGAAGAGCCGGACGTGCTGCCGGCGGCGTACCCGAACCTGCTGGTGAACGGCTCGACCGGCATCGCGGTCGGCATGTCGACGAAGGTGCCGCCGCACAACCTCGGTGAGGTCGTCGACGCCACCATCGAACTCATCGACGACCCCGACGCCTCCGTCTCGGACCTGATGAAACACGTCAAGGGGCCGGACTTCCCGACCGGCGCCAACATCGTCGGCCGCAACGCGGTCCGGCAGGCGTACTCGACGGGCCGCGGCCGCATCCGCGTCCGCGCCGAGTTCGACGTCGAGGAGTTCGGGAACGACCGCGAACGCATCGTCATCACGGAGCTGCCGTACCAGGAGAACAAGGCGCGCATCGTCGAACGCATCGCAGAAGACGTCAACGAGGGCGTCATCGAGGGCGTCTCCGACCTGCGCGACGAGTCCGACCGCGACGGCGTCCGCGTCGTCGTCGAACTGAAGCGCGGCGCGAACGTCGAGGTCGTGAAGAACCAGCTGCTCGAACACCACCTCGAATCCACGTTCGGCGTCATCAACCTCGCGCTCGTGGACGGCCAGCCGAAGGTGCTGACGCTGAAAGAGACGCTGGAGCACTACATCGACCACCGGAAGGAGGTCGTGACGCGGCGCTCCGAGCACGAACTCGACGAGATGGAGGACCGCGCGCACATCCTCGAAGGCAGGCTGAAGGCGCTCGAAAACGTCGAGGACGTCGTCGAGACCATCCGGAACAGCGAGGACCGCGACGAGGCGCGCGCCGCGCTCCGCGACCGGTTCGAGTTCAGCGAGGCGCAGTCCGAACACATCGTCCGGATGCAGCTCGGGTCGCTGACGTCGATGGAGGCCGCCGAAATCGAGTCGGAGTACGAGGAGGTGCAGGCGCGCATCGAGCGGCTCGAAGAGATTCTCGGCTCCGAGTCCGAACTGCTCGAGGTCATCAAGTCGGAGCTCCGCGAAATCAAGTCGGAGTACGACGACGACCGCCGCACCGGGTTCGTCGAGGACACCGGGACGGTCACCCACGAAGACCTCATCCCGGAGGAGGAGACGGTCGTCGTCGTCTCCGAGGACGACTACATCAAGCGGATGCCGGCCGCCGAGTTCACCGCGCAGAACCGCGGCGGGAAAGGCATCATCGGCGCCGACCTGAAGGAGGGCGACCGGGTGTCGTCGGTGTTCCTCGCGTCGACGCACGACTACCTGCTCTGTTTCACCACCCACGGCCAGGTGTACCAGCTGAAGACGTACCAGGTGCCGGAGATGGGCCGGACCGCCCGCGGGAAGTCCGCCGTGAACGTCCTCGACCTCGACGAGGGCGAGGAGATCACGTCGGTCGTGAACTGCGACGACCTCGACGAGGACGACTACCTGACGATGGTGACCCGCGGCGGCTACGTGAAACGCACCACCGGCGACAACTTCGACAACATCCTCTCGACCGGCATCCGCGCCATCAAACTGGAGGACGGCGACGCGCTCGCCGACGTCGAAGTCACGGACGGCAGCCACGACCTCGTCATCGGGACCCGTGGCGGCATGGCGATTCGGTTCGACGAGTCCGAGGTTCGGCCGATGGGGCGGTCTGCGCGCGGCGTCCGCGGCATCGACCTGGAGGGCGACGACCGGGTCGCCGGCGTCGCCGCGGTCGACCCGGACGCGCACGACTGGGTGCTGACCGTCACGAAGAACGGCTACGGGAAACGCACCGAACTCGCCGAGTACCGGACGCAGAGCCGGAACGGGAAGGGGCTCATCGACATCAAGACGAACGACCGGAACGGCCCGGCGTGCGCCATCGAGGCGGTGTCGAGCGGCGACCACCTGTTCGTGATGAGCGAGGCCGGCCAGATTATGCGGACCCGCGTCGAGGACCTCTCGACGGTCGGCCGTAACACGATGGGCGTCACCGTGATGGACGTCGAGGCTGGCGACAAGGTCGCCGCCGTCGACGTGCTTCCGTCCGACCGTGTCGCCGCCGACAACCAGCAGTCCGGCGACGACGAGTAACCCCGACGCCGCAGAACCCTCCGTCTTCTCCGCACCGCCACGTCACTGCGGCGCGCCGCCTACCGAACCGGCGTCGTCGCGTCCGCGTTCGCGGCTGCGTCCGCGTCTGCGTCGCCGACGCGGCTACAGGATTCGTTTTCCGAACGCGGACGCCGCGAGTTCGGTGGCGAGCTCCGCGGTTTCGTTGTGCTGGTCGAGCACCGGGTTCACTTCGACCAGCTCCATCGACCGGAGGACGTCGGCGTCCGCGACGCGCTCCATCGCGTAGTGGGCTTCGCGGTAGGTGACGCCGCCGCGGACCGCGGTGCCGACGCCCGGCGCGATGCTCGGGTCGAGCCAGTCGAGGTCGAGGCTGACGTGGACGCCGTCGACGCCGTCGGCGGCGACGCCGAGCGCGGCTTCGACGACCTCGGTGATGCCGCGCTCGTCGATGTCGCTCATCGTGTACGCCGTCATCTCGGAGTCGCGGATGGCGTCGCGCTCGGCCGAATCGAGCGACCGGAGGCCGACGTAGACGACGTTCTCCTCGCGGAGGCCGTCGGCGTTCGCCCAGTCGACGCCGGCCCACTCCGCGTAGCCGAGCGCCGCGGCGAGCGGCATCCCGTGGACGTTCCCCGACGGCGACGTCGTCGGCGTGTTGTAGTCGCCGTGCGCGTCGAACCAGACGGCGCCGACGTCGGCGTCGCGGGCCGACCCGCGGAGCGACCCGATGGCGATGCTGTGGTCGCCGCCGAGGACGAGCGGCCGGTCGCCCGCGGCGATGGCGTCGGCGACCTCGTCGGCGAGCCGGTCCGTCACCGCCTCGATTTCGCGGAGGAACTTCGCGTTCCCCTCGGCGGGCATCCGGTAGTCCGGGTCGCGCTCCTCGGCGCGCGGCACCGGCAGGTCGCCGGCGTCCACGCAGTCGATGCCGGCGTCTTCGAGCGCCGACGAGAGCCCGCCGTACCGGATTGCCGACGGCCCCATGTCGACGCCGCGGCGGTCCTGGCCGTAGTCCGTCGGCGCGCCGATGACGCGGACCCGTCCGCCGCCTCCGTCGTGTCCGTCGTCTCCATCGCGTCCGTCGTCTCCGTCGTGTCGGCCACCTTCGTCGCGTCCGCCGTCGGTCGTTGCTGCGGCGTCGCTGCTGTCGGTCATGGCCGAGGGTTGGCCCGCGAACGATTTGAAACCGCGGGGGTTACGACGCGGGGACGACCCGGGTTCCGGCGTCGCCGTCGAGCGCGTCACGGAGCCGTTCGGGGGACGTGATGAGGGCGGTGCCGCCGGTGTCGGCGACGAACGCCGCCGCCGCCTCGACTTTCGGCCGCATCGTTCCGGCGCCGAACTCGCCGGCCGCCAGCAGGTCCCGAAGCGTCGCCGGCGTCGCCTCCCGAATCGGCTCTTCGTCGGCGGTGCCGAAGCCGCGGTAGGCGGCGTCGACGTCGGTGAGAAACAGCAGCGAGTCGGCGCCGACGGTCTCCGCGAGCAGCCGCGTCGTCCGGTCCTTGTCGACGACCGCGGCGACGCCCTCGTACTCGCCGGGCCGGCCGTCCCGCCTGACGACCGGGACGCCGCCACCGCCGCCACAGATGACCGGGCCTTCGGCGGCCTCCGCGAGCCGCCTGATTCGGTCCGCTTCGAGCACCTCCACGGGGTCCGGTGACGGGACGACGCGCCGGTACGCCCGCCCGTTCGCGCCGTGGACCTCCGTGACCGGGAACGACGCCGACGACGGGTCGAGGTCGGTGTACTCGGGGCCGACGGGCTTGCTCGGGTCGTCGAACCCGGGGTCGTCCGGGTCGACGCGCGTCCGCGTGAGCACCACCACCGGTCGCCCGCCGAAGGCGTCGCCCAGCCCGAGCTGGAGGTGGTAGCCGATGCGCGCCTGCGTCTCCGCCACAAGCACGTCCAGCGGCTCCGGCTCGCCGGACGCCTCCGTCTCCGTCAGCAGGCGCGCGCCGACCTGCGGGCCGTTCCCGTGCGTGAACAGCAGGTCGTGCCCGTCGTCGTGAAGCGGCCGGAGCTCCGTCCGCGTCTCCCGAATCCGGCGGCGCTCCTCCTCGACGGTTCCCTCGCCGCCGCGGAGAATCGCGTTGCCGCCGAGCGCGACCGCGGTCCGCGTCATACCGGGCCGTGTCGCCCCCGGTCAATGGTGGTTGTGGCCGGCCGCGCCCGCCGACCGGGGGTTCGACGCGACGCGGCTACTTGTACGGTTCGCAGACGCGGCGGATGCCCTCCTCGAAGCCGATTTCGGGCTCCCAGCCGGTCGCGTCGTTGATCTTCGAGTAGTCGGCGCAGGTGTGGTAGACGAACTTCTCCTCGGGAATCGGGTTCTCCACGTACTCCGGTTCGAGGTCCGTGCCGAGTTCGTCGTTCAGCATCTCCACGACGTCGTCGGCGCTGTACGCGTCGCCGGTGCCGAGGTTGTAGACGCCGGTGAGCTCGTGGTCGGCGGCGAGTTCGATGCCGCGGACGATGTCGTCGACGTGCGTGAAGTCGCGGGTGTGGCCGCCGTCGCCGTACACTTTCGGTCGCTCACCGTTCGCCATCCAGTCGGCGAACTGCGCGATGATGTTCGCGAACTCGCCCTTGTGGCCTTCGGCGCCGCGGGCGCCCTGGTACACCGAGAAGAACCGCATCCCGGCCATGTTCATGTCGCGGCCGTTCGCGTAGTACTCGGCGTACCGCTCGCGGGCGAGTTTCGACGCCTCGTAGCCGGTGTGCGCCTCGACGTCCATCGACTCCGGCGACGGCTCCGTTCGGCTGCCGTAAATCGAGGAGGTCGTCGCGTAGACGACGGTGTCACAGCCGTTCGCCGCGACCTGTTCGACGGCGTTGACGAACCCTTCGACGTTGACGCGCGCGCCGCGCTGTGGGTCCTCCTCGTGCATGTTGAGCGAGGAGAGCGCCGCGAGGTGGAACAGCACGTCGACGTCCGCCGGCAGGTCGTCGTCGAGGACGGACGCCTCAACGAACTCGACGTCGTCGTCGAGGTTCTCCGGCGTGCCGAGGTAGAGGTCGTCGACGGCGACGACGTCGTTGTCGGCGGCGAGGTGGTTCGCGAGGTTCGAGCCGATGAAGCCGGCGCCCCCGGTGACGAGGACACGCTTCCCTTCCATGTCCCACCGACGCCGCCCCGTCGCCTAAGCCGTGTCGGTCGGCGCCGACACCGGAAACCGCGTCGTTCCGCCTCATCGCCCCGCGAATCCACGCTGTCCGTCGAACTGCGGGACCGCGTTCCGTGGATTTATGCACGTTCACCGGGTATCCTTCGTCATATGTCGTCCATCGAGCTCACCGACAGTCAACGCAAAATCCTGAACGAACTGGTAAACCTCTACCGCGAATCCGAGGACGCCGTCAAGGGCGAGACCATCGCGGAGGCGGTCGGCCGGAACCCCGGCACCATCCGCAACCAGATGCAGAGCCTGAAGGCGCTCCAGCTGGTCGAGGGCGTCCCCGGCCCGAAAGGCGGCTACAAGCCGACGTCGAACGCGTTCGAGGCGCTCGACCTCCAGAGCCTCGACGAGCCGGCGGCGACGCCGCTCTCGCACGAGGGCGAGCGGCTGGAGAACGTGAACGTCCAGGAGATCGACCTGACGTCGGTCCACCACCCCGAGCTGTGCCGCGCCGAGATTCAGCTGCAGGGCTCCGTCCGCGACTTCCACGAGGGCGACTCCGTCACCGTCGGCCCGACGCCGCTGTCGAAGCTGCTCATCCGCGGCACCGTCGACGGCAAGGACGCGTCCAGCTCCGTGCTCATCCTGAAACTGGAGAGCATGGAGGCGCCGGCCGAGGAGCCCGAGCACTGACCGCGGACCCGCCGACGACGAGGCGAGTCCGGCCGAGCCGAGCCGCGACGCGCTCGCTGGACGACGACTGTCGGTGCGTTCTCTCCGTCTCTCGCTCTCTCACTTTTCCGGAGGCGCCTGCCGCGGACGCCGCTCGGTACCGCAGCCGTTCGCGGCCGACCGTCACCGCTACGGAGCCGCTGTTCGGGCAGCCGCAGACTCAGTCGCCGCTGCTCCGGCGGGTACGCGCACGAACTCGGTCGGCTGCCGACGCCGACGATGGCGGAGCGGGAGCCGGCGGCGGCGCTCTCGGTTCGGCGTGACGCGACGAAAAGACCCGAGTCGGTCAGTCCGGAGTCGACGTGGCGGCGGTCAGCCGCCGTCGCTCACATGTCGCTCCAGGCGTTCAGGCCGCGGCCGATGGTCGTGATGTCGGCGATCCACCGCGTCGCGACCGCCTTCTTCAGGAACTTCGCGCCGGTGCCGCCGAACGTGTTCATCGGCACGCCCTGGACGTTGTGGGCGACGGCCTCCTCGCCGACCGAGATTAGCGTCCCCTTGTCGGTGTGGCTCCACGACTGCAGCGGCGCGCCGCGGACCGCTCGGGCGAGGTTCTCCCCGGCGACGTCCGCGGCCTGCCAGGCGGCCTGCGCGGTCGGCGGCGCGACGTCGTCGTCGCCCTGGTCGACGAGCGCGGTGTCGCCGATGGCGAACACGCGGTCGTCGCTGGTCTCGAACGTCGACTCCGCGGTGATGCGGTTCGACCGGTCGTCCTTGTCGAGGTCGACGTCCGCGAGCTCCTCCTGGCCGGTGATGCCGCCGGTCCACAGCAGCACGTCGTACGGGAGCTCTTCGGCCTCCTCGTCCTCGCCGCCGCCGAGGTAGACGGCGTCCTCGTCGGCCTCCGAGATGAAGTCGCCGGTGAGGATGTCGACGTCTTTCGCTTCGAGCCGCTTCCGGATGGCGCCCTGCACCTCGGGGTCGTTCCCGGGGAAGACGTTGTCGAGCCCTTCGACCAGTTTGATGTCGATTGGGGCTTTGGTGTCGTCGCGGTACTCCGCGATTTCGCCGGCCGCCTGGATGCCGGAGAGGCCGGCGCCGCCGACGACGACCTGCGCCGGGTCGGTCGTCGTCGCCTCCTCGCCCGCCTCCTTCACCTGCTGGTGGATTTCGCGGGCGTCGTCGAGCCCCTTCAGGGTGAGCGAGTGCTCTTTCAGCCCGTCGATGCCGAAGAACGCCGTGGCGGAGCCGACGGCGACGAGCAGGTAGTCGTAGTCGATTTCGTCGCCGTCCTCGGTGACGACGGTGCGGTCGTCGACGTCGACGTCCGTGACGCGCCCCTTCACGAACGACGTCTCGTCGGACTTGATCTCCTCGACCGGAATCGCGATCTTCGATTCGACGGACGGCTTCCGGATGACGCGGTGCGCCTCGTGGAGAACCAGGTGGTAGTCGTTCTCGGACACCCAGGTGAGTTCGGCTTCGCCGGGTTCGATGGCGTCCTCGAACGACTTCACTGCGCCAGCCCCGGCGTAGCCGGAGCCGATGACGACGACGTTCGTGCTCATGCGGTCTGGTTCCGACCCATCCGATAAATGCGTGTTGAAACCGACAGGGCCGCGCCCGGGGTTTCCGCGGCCGCGACGCTACAGGCTGAGGCCGGCGTGCCAGTGGTCGACGCCCGCCTCGGCTTTCACGCGGTCCATCCGGGCGAGCAGCGCGGCGGCGAGGCTCGCGGTTTCGGCGGCGCGCGACTCGCCTTCGGTGCGGAACTCGCCGGTGATGCGGTTCGCGTAGACGGTGCAGACGGCGCCGGCGCGCAGCCCGTAGACGTTCGCGACCGTCATGATGGCGGACGCCTCCATCTCGATGTTCTTCACGTCGACGTCGCGGAGCGCCTCCACCAGCTCCTCGGAGCCGGCGGCGCGGAAGCCGTCGAGCCCCGGCCGGCCCTGGCCGGCGTAAAACGAGTCCGCGGACATGGTGACGCCGACGTGGTAGTCGTAGCCGAGCCGCTCGGCGGCGGCGACGAGCGCCGACACGACCTCCTGGTCTGCGACCGCCGGGTAGTCCTCGCGGACGTACTCCTTGCTGGTGCCCTCCTGCCGGACGCCGCCCGAGGAGATGACGAGGTCGCCGACCTCCATCCCTTCCTGAATCGCGCCGCAGGAGCCGACCCGGATGAACGTCTCGACGCCGGCGCGCGCCAGCTCCTCGACGGCGATGGCGGCCGACGGCGACCCGATGCCGGTCGACGTCACCGACAGCGGCTCGTCGTCGTACGTCCCGGTCGCCGTGCGGTACTCGCGGTGCTGTGCGACCTCCTCCGAGTCGTCCCACAGCGCCGTCACCTTGTCGACGCGCTCGGGGTTCCCGGGGAGCAGCACCGTCTCGGCGACGTCGTCCGGGCCGACGGCGACGTGGTACTGCGTCTCATCGTTCGGGTCCTCGCTTGCGTCAGTCATGCCACGGGGTTCGCCGACCGGCCTTGTAGTTCCATCCGTTCGGCGCCGCTGAAATCCGCGGAAGCGAACGCGGGTGAGCGGCGCCCGGCCGATGCGCGACGCTACTCCGCAGGTCCTTCCGACGCTCCGAAGCGCCTGTAGAGCCCGACGAACACGCTCGCGAGCAGGAGGCCGCCGCCGGACGTGACGAGCCAGTTCGAGACGTCCAGCCACCAGAGCCGGAGCGATTCCGGGGTTAGCGCCCCGAGAATCGTTACGAGTAGCCCGACCCAGAACAGTTCGTTGCGCCGATACAGACCGACGAGCCGTTCCCGCATAGCGGCCGTCGCCTCCGTTCGGCAATGACTCTTCGCATCCCGAGAGGCTCACGCTCCGGGCCGCCCGGTCGCCCGGTCACCCGGTCGCTGGGCCGGCGGTTACTCGTCGAGGTCCGCGGGCGGTTCGGTGACGTCGGCGGCCGGTTCGCCGACGGCGGCGCCGTCCTGTTTCCGTTGGGCCTCCTCCAGCGTTTCGAAGCTGATGGTGTTCGGGATGAGGTCGCCGAGGGCGTACCGGGCGAGCGAGTCGCCCTCGTCGCAGACGACCGGGGTGTCCTCCTCGCAGAACTCCGCGAGCGTCTGCCGGCACATCCCGCAGGGCGTGACGCCGTCGCGGGCGGCGGACGTGACCGCGATGCGGGCGAACGAGTCGTGGCCGTCCTTGACGGCTTCGCCGATGGCGACCTCCTCAGCGTGCAGCGAGTTCGAGTAGTTCGCGTTCTCGATGTTGCAGCCGACGTAGACGGTTCCGTCGGCGGTTTCGACGGCGGCGCCGACCGCGTACTCGGAGTACGGGACGTAGGCGTTCTCGGCGGCGTCGCGCGCTGCGGCGACCAGCGGGTCGTCGCTCGGTGAATCGCTCATACAGACGGGTTCGCGTCCCCCCGGGATAAATCCCGAAAGTCCCGACAGAGCCTTACCGCCGCGCCCGGAAGGTCGGCTGTGACTGACTTCGACGACCGGCGCGGCGCCGACGCGGACGGCCCGGCGGAGGCGACCGTCGAGGCGGGCGACGACGGTGCGCGCTACTTCCTCGTCGCCGGCGCGGTCGTGACGCTGTTCGTCGCCGCCGCGGGCTACGTCGTCGCCGCGAACAACGCCGTCGCCGCCGTCGACGTGTTCGGCGTCGTGACGCTCCCCGGGTCGCCGGCGGCGATGGCGGCCTACGGCGCGACGCTGTCCGTCCTCGTCCTCGCCGTCCTGTTCGGACTCGTGTCGATGGCGTCCCGCGTCGACGACGACGCGGTGTGACCGACCTCTGCCCGCGACGCTGCAGCCGCGGCCGTCGCTGTCGCCGCTGTCGCCGCTGTCGCGGTCACTGCGGTCGCCCGGCCCGTCGAGCGGGCGGCTTTTATCGCGGCGGTCCCGACAGCCGATATGTCGACGACGCTCGGCCCGGACGCCGACGAGGGGGGACGGAACCGGAAACGCGGCGTGCTCGCGACGGCGCCGTTCCTCGCCATCGGCCTCGCGGACGTCGTGCTGCTGCTATACTGGGGCATCAATCCGCTGTGGGGGTTCGCGATTCTGCCGCCCATCCTGTTCTGTTCCGTGCTCGCGTACATCGTGTTCTCGACGGACTTCCTCGACGACCGGACGTGACGCGCCGCGGCTCGGCCGCCCGGCGGAGCGGAGGAGCGGGAGAGCGCAGAAGCAGGGCAGTCACCCGGTGTCGTACTTGTACGTCGTCTCGTCCGGGTCGATTCCGAAGTCCTCGGCGGTCTCTTCGATGGCGACGTCGCCGTCGCGGCCGTGCGGGCTCGCCTGCTTGAACCGCTCGCGGTGCCGGTCCGGTATCTCCAGGTCGTCGACGGCGAGCCGAACCGGCTCCACGGAGTCGTCGTCGCCGCGCTTCGCTTCGAACCGCTCCGCCAGCGGGTCGGGGAGCGACGCCGGCTCCACCCGCTCGAAGCCGAACTGCGTCAGGTAGGCGGGGTTGTCCGTGAAGCAGTACACCTCTTCGAACCCCTCGTCGCCCGCCTCTTTCACCAGCCGCTCGACGACGTGCGCGCCGACGCCCTGGCCGCGCCACCGCTCGAGGACGCCGACGCAGGTGAGTTCGCAGTAGTCACCGTCGTCGGTCTTGTGGAGGCGGATGCGGCCGAACCCGGCGCGCTCGTTCGACTCCTCGTCGACGGCGATGACGTAGTCCCGTGAGCGGAACGAGGTCTCGTCGAACCCCATCTCCTCAATCCGGTCGAGCAGCCAGACCTCGTCTCGGTTTTTCGCGTCACGGACGTACATGGGCCTCTGTACGCACCCCCCCGAAAAGTGGTTTGCGGGGCGATACGTCGCGGTCGCGACCCGGCGGCGAACCTGGTTCGGCCCGGACCGAGTCGGACCGGTCCGGTCTGATTTGAACGGTTTCGGTTCGAGCAAGATTCAGGAAACCTACTTACCGGCGGCGGCCCCATCGGCGGAGTAGCATGCCCCCAACGGAGGCCGACACCGACGAGGTAGTCCACGTGCCCGACGAGGCGTTCGCGGAGGCGACGAACGTCCGGCGGTTCATGCGCGAGTACGGCATCGACGACTACGACGACCTCCTCGCGCGCACCTGCGGCGACGTCGACGGCGTCGACGCGTCCGGCGTCGACTGGTTCTGGGACGAACTCGTCGACTACCTCGGCGTCGACTTCGACGAGCCGTACGACGCGGTGCGCGACGACGCGGACGGCCCGCAGTTCACGGACTGGTACCCCGGCGGCGAACTCAACGTCGCCCGGAACGTCCTCGACCGGCACGCCGCCGCCGGCGCTGACTCGCGGAACCGGGTCGCGTGCATCTGGGAGGGCGAACCCGGCGACGAGCGCCACGTCACTTACCACGATCTCCACCGGCAGACGAACCGCGTCGCGAACTACCTCGAATCAGTCGGCGTCGAAACCGGCGACACGGTCGGCCTCTACATGCCGATGGTCCCGGAGGTCATCAGCATCCTCTACGGCTGTTTCAAGGTCGGTGCCATCGCCGTCCCCATCTTCTCCGGGTTCGGCACCGACGCGACGGCGACCCGCATCGCGGACTCCGAGTGCGCCGTGCTGTTCACCGCCGACGGCTTCTACCGCCGCGGCGACGAGGTGACGCTGAAACCGACCGCCGACGACGCCATCGCCGAGGCCGGCCACGTCGACGACGTCGTCGTCTACGACCGCCTCGGCGACGACCGCGACGACCCGGTGCCGTGGACGGAGGGCCGCGACGGCTGGTGGAGCCACGAAATCGAGACCAGGCCCGCCGACTACGACTCCAAGTCGCTGCCGTCCGGCCAGGAGTCGATGCTGCTGTACTCCTCCGGGACGACCGGCGAGCCGAAAGGCATCGTCCACACGCACGCCGGCGTCCTGCTGCAGTGCGCCAAGGAGATTCACTTCGGCTTCGACCGGAAGCCCGGCGACCGGTTCTTCTGGGTGTCCGACATCGGCTGGATGATGGGGCCGTGGACGCTCATCGGCAACCACGCGTTCGGCGGCACCGTCGTCATGTACGAGGGCGCCCCCGACCACCCCGGCCCGGACCGCTTCTGGGACATGATCGACCGGCACGACGTCACCCAGTTCGGCATCTCGCCGACCGCGATTCGCGCGCTCCGCAAACACGGCGACGAGCACGTCGACCGACACGACCTCTCCAGCCTCCGCATCCTCGGGTCGACCGGCGAGCCGTGGGACCCCGAGAGCTGGCTGTGGTTCTACGATCGCGTCGGCGGCGGCGACACGCCCATCATCAACATCTCCGGCGGCACCGAAATCTGCGGCTGCTTCCTGATGCCGATGCCGGACCAGCCGCTGAAGCCGTGCACCCTCGGCGGTCCCGGCCTCGGCATGGACGTCGACATCGTCGACGAGGACGGCGAGTCGGTCGCCGACGACCACGAACGCGGCTACCTCGTCGCGCGCGACTCCTGCCCGAGCATGACCAAGAGCCTCTGGCAGGGCGACGACCGCTACCTCGAAGAGTACTGGTCGACGTTCACCGACCCGCCGCTGTGGAACCACGGCGACTGGGCGCAGAAGGACGAGGACGGCTTCTGGTTCCTCCACGGCCGCGCCGACGACGCGCTCAACGTCGCCGGCCGGAAGGTCGGCCCCGCCGAAATCGAGGGCGTCCTCATCGACCACGACGCCGTGAACCAGGCGGCCGCGGTCGGCGTCCCGGACGACACGACCGGCACGGCCGTCGTCGCCTACGTCGTCCTCGAACCGGACGCCGAGCCGAGCGACGACCTCCGCGAGGAGCTCCGCCGGCTCGTCGGCGAGGAGCACGGCAAGCCGTTCCGCCCCCGCGAACTCCTGTTCGTCGACGAGTTCCCGAAGACGCAGAGCGGCAAGATCGTTCGGCGCGCCATCGGCGCCGTCTACCGCGGCGACGACCCCGGCGACCTCTCCTCCATCGAGAACCCCGACTCGCTCGACGCGCTCCAGGACGCCCGGTAGCCGGCCAGCCGCACACCTTCGCCTCCGCCTCCGCCGCTATTCTCCCGGATTCTGCGACGACGACAGCGGCACGTCCGCGACCGAGAGCGTCGACGCCGCGGACCCGGCGGCGGACTCGGACGCGGCCTCCGAAACGACCGCCGCCGTCCACTCGTCGGCGTCGTCTCGGTCGTCGCCGAGCAGGACGACGGCGCCGCCGACGAGCAGCGGCGCGACGACGCCGGCGGCGACGGCGCGCGGGTCCGAAAGCGGCGCGCGCAGCGCGACCCGGCTGTCGGCGTCGAGCCCGAGCCGGTCGGCCGCGTCGCGAGCAGCGGAGAGAACGTCGGTGTGCGAGTAGGAGACTGCGTCGTCGCCGCCGCGGAGCACCGGCGCGTCCGGGTCGTGGTCGGTCGGCGGGAACGCCGGGTTCTCGCTCCACACCTCCGTCTCCCAGTGGGTCGTGTCCGACCGCGACGGCTCGCCGCCGAAGACGCACAGGCGGCTGCCGCCGTGCAGGTCGAACGCGGATTCCCGGTCTGCGTGCGCGACGACGGCGCGGGCGTCGGCGTCGGTGTCGGCGGTGAACTCGGTCTCCGCGCCGAGCAGCGCCGCACCGAGGAACGTCAGGAGCGCCGGCGGCGTCGCGCGCGGCTCGACGGCGACGCGGTCGGTGGTGCGGACGCCGAGGTACCGAAGCACGTTCCCGGCCTTGTACGCCGTCGTACAGAGGTCGTAGTAGCTTCGCTCGCGGCCCGCCGCGACGTCCACGAGCGCCGCCCGGTCGCTCCGCCGGTCGCGCGCGACGAGTTCGGAGAGGTCCGCGAACGCCGTATCGCCGGTCATAGCTCCCCTTCGTCCGGCACCGGAATGAGTCCAGCGGGTCGCGTCGGTGAAATCCGTGTTTCAGAAACACTTTCGCCGGCGGCTCCGCTCATCCCGGTTCATGGAGACGAACGACTCCTCCGGCGTCGCAGACGCCGCCCTCCAGCGTACAGCCGCCGCGGCTCGGTGGCTGCGCGGTGCCGCGGTGACGTGGACGCTGTCGGCCGCGTACCTCGCCGTCGTCGTCGCCGTCTGCTTCCCGGTCATCGTCGGTACCGTCACGCTCGCCTTCCGGCTGTGGACGTTCCTGTCGCTCGACGGCGTCGCCGGCACGCTGTACTTCTTCGGCATCGGCTTCCTCGTGTTCGCGGAGTTCACGCTGCTGAAGCCGCTGATGGACGCCGCCGGCGACCTGATTCTCCGCCCGGAACAGACCCCGACGGCGCCGCGGCACTGACCGCCCGCAGGTGCCATCCGGCGTCCCGTGGCCGCTCGGCGAAACTGGCTTCTCCGCCGGCCGCGACGGGGATGTATGACCGACGGCCGCGACGACACGGACCGACCGACCCGAGTCGGCGGCGACTCCAGCGAGGAGGCCGGCCCGGAGCCCGACGCAGAAGCCGACGTGGGAACCGATTCGGAGGCCGACCCAGAGACCGACGCGGAGAACGGGACGGATTCGCCGTTCGACGGAACCGCCGGGATGTGGCTCGCGGTCGGTGTCGGCGTCGGCGCCGCGGTCGGCGTGGCGACCGGCGACCTCGGAATCTGGGTCGGCGTCGGGGTCGCCGTCGGCGCCGCGATGGCCGCCGCTTCCTCGAACCTGGACGAGGACTAATCCGGCGCGAACCGGGGTCGCGGGGCGGTCTGCGCCGGTCCGCTAGAACGAGTTCTTGATCTTCTCGAAGAAGCCTTCGCTGACCTCGATGTGTTCGCCGCCGGCCTCGGCGAACTGCTTGAGCGCCTCGCGCTGCTCGTCGTTCAGGTCGTCCGGCGTGGCGACCTGCACCTGGACGTAGAGGTCGCCGCGACCGCGGCCGCGGAGCCGCGGCATCCCCTTCCCCTGCAGCCGGAACGTCTCGCCGCTCTGCGTCCCGGCGGGCACGTCGAACTCGACGGCGCCGTCGAGGGTGTCCAGCGTGACGGTGTCGCCGAACACGACCTGCGGGAACGACACCGGCTCGGTGAGGTGGAGGTCGTCGCCGTCGCGGTCGAACCGGTCGTCTGACTCGACGCGGACGTCGATGAGCAGGTCGCCGTCGCGCGCGCCGCGTTCGCCCGGCGCGCCCTCGCCGTCCATGCGGAGCGTCTGGCCGTCGCGGATGCCGGCCGGGACGTCGACGGTCAGCGTCGACTCCTCGCGGGTGACGCCGGTGCCGCCGCACTCCGAGCAGTCCTCGGAGTACAGTTCGCCCTCGCCCTCACAGCGCGGACACGCCGTCGCCTGCTGGACGCGGCCGAGCGGCGTCTGCTGCACCTGCGTCACCTGCCCCTGCCCGTTACACTCCGGGCAGGTCTGGACGTCCGCGTCCGGCGGGTGGCCCGCGCCGTCACACTCCGAACAGCGCGTCGGCCGCGCCGCAGTGAACTCCTTCGTGACGCCGTCGAACGCCTCTTCGAGCGAGATTTCGAGGCTCGTCCGCAGGTCCTTCCCGGGCCGCGGGCCGCCGCGGCCCCCGCCGCCGCCGAAGAACTCCTGGAACAGGTCGCCGAGCCCGCCCATGCCGCCGGCGCCGCCGCCCATGCCGCCACCGCCGCCGAACGGGCCCTGTCCGCCCATGCCGCCGGCGCCGCCGCCGACGCCGCCGCGCTTTTCGGCCTGCTCGAACTGCTCGTGACCCATCTGGTCGTACGCCTGCCGCTTCTCCTCGTCCGACAGCACCTCCTTCGCCTTCTTGACCTTCTTGAACTTCTCCTCGGCGTTCGGGTCGTCGCTGACGTCCGGGTGGTACTCGGTCGCTTTCTGCCGATACGCCTGCTTGATCTCGTCCTCGGAGGCGTCCCGCGAGACCCCCAGTACCTCGTAGAAGTCCTCGCTCATTCAGTATCGTAGTATAGAACGTTCGGAGTATTTGAAACGCGTGGCTTGGCGGCCGACGGCGACCGTCTCCCGTGGACCGCGCCACCTGGCTTCGAGGGAGCGCAGTGGAATCGGGGGACGGTCGGCCGGCTTACTCGTCGTCTTCGTCGTCGTCGACGTCTTCGAAGTCGGCGTCGACGTACTCGTCGTCGCCCTCGCGGGCGTCGCCGCCCGCTGCACCGCCCGGGCCTGCCTGGCCGCCCATGCCGCCCATGCCGCCGGGGCCGGCGCCGCCCGCTGCGCCGCCCGCGCCGCCCGGACCGGCCTGCGCCTGCTGGGCCTCCTGCTGGTACATCTGCTTGCCGATCTCCTGGAGTTCGTCGCTGAGCTCCTCGGTCGCCGCCTCGAGTTCGTCGGCGGTCGCGTCCTCGTCTTCGAGCACCGCCTCGACGTCCTCGATTGCGGCTTCGACGTCCGCTTTCACGTCGTCGTCGACGTTCTCCTCGTTCTCCTCGAGCAGCGTCTCGGCGCGCTGCACCGCGGACTCCGCCTCGTTGCGGGCCTCGATGCGCTTCCGGCGCTGTTCGTCCTCCTCGGCGTGCGCTTCGGCCTCCTGCTGCATCTCCTCGATCTCCTCGTCGCTGAGGCCGGCGCCGCCCTCGATGGTGATGGACTCGGCGTTGCCGGAGCCCTGGTCCTCCGCTTCGACGTTGACGATGCCGTTCTCGTCGATGTTGAACGACACCTCGATCTGCGGGGTGCCGGCGGGCGCCGGCGGGATGCCGGTCAGCTGGAACTCGCCGAGCAGCTCGTTCTCCTCGGCGATTTCGCGTTCACCCTGGAAGACGCGGACCTGCACCGACGTCTGGTTGTCGGCGGCGGTCGTGAAGATCTTCGACTCCTCGGTCGGGATGGTCGTGTTCTTCTCGATGAGCCGCTCGAACAGGCCGCCTTTCACCTCGATGCCGAGGCTGAGCGGCGTCACGTCCAGCAGCACCAGGTCGTCGACGTCGCCGGAGAGCACGCCGCCCTGAATCGCCGCGCCGAGCGCGACGGCCTCGTCGGGGTTGACGTTCTTCTTCGGCTCGACGCCGAGCAGCTCTTCGACCTTCTCTTGGACCTGCGGCATCCGGGTGGAGCCGCCGACCAGAATCACTTCGTCGATGTCGCCCTTGTCGTAGCCGGCGTCGTCGAGCGCCTGCTCCGTCGGCCCGACGGTGCGGTCGATGAGGTCTTTCGTGATCGACTCGAAGGTGGCGCGGGTCAGCTCGGTTTCGAGGTGGACCGGGCCGGAGTCCGTCGCCGTGATGAACGGCAGATTCACCGTGGTCTGCTTCCGCGAGGAGAGCTCGATTTTGGCCTCCTCGGCGGCGTCTTTCAGCCGCTGGAGCGCCTGCCGGTCCTCGCGGAGGTCGATGCCGTGTTCGTTTTCGAACTCGTCGGCGAGGTGGTCGATGATGGCCTGGTCCCAGTCGTCGCCGCCGAGGTCGTTGTCCCCGTTCGTCGCGACGACCTCGTAGACGCCGCCGCCGAGGTCGAGCACGGAGACGTCGAACGTGCCGCCGCCGAGGTCGTACACGAGGACGGTCTGGTCGGACTCGTCGTCGAGCCCGTACGCCATCGCCGCCGCCGTCGGCTCGTTGACGATGCGTTCGACCTCGAAGCCGGCGATTTCGCCGGCGTCCTTCGTCGCCTGCCGCTGCTTGTCGTTGAAGTAGGCGGGCACCGTGATGACGGCGCGTTCGACGTCGTCGCCGAGGTACTCCTCGGCGTCCCGCTTGATCTTCTGGAGGATCATCGCCGAAATCTGCTCCGGCGTGTACTCCTCGTCGTCGATGTCGACGGTGTACCCCTCCTCGCCCATGTGGCGCTTGATGGACTGGATGGTCCGGTCGGGGTTCTGCACCGCCTGGTTCTTCGCCGGCTTCCCGACGAGCCGCTCGCCGTCGTCGGCGAAGCCGACCACGGACGGCGTCGTCCGGTCCCCTTCGCCGTTCACGATGATTTCGGGGTCGTCACCCTCCATGACCGCGAACGCCGAGTTCGTCGTCCCGAGGTCGATCCCGAGAATCTTGTCGGTCGCCATGTTGTCCTGTTCTACGCGGCCGGACTCCGTTAAACGTTACTAGACAGGGCCGCACACGGCCGACAGCTCCCTCGACGCCGTACTGCGATTTCGGATTTTCCGCCGAATCGGAGTGGCAACGCTTATCACGAACCGCGGAGCCAGTCGCCGCGCCCGGTCGCCGTCGGTACGCGTTCGCGGAATCGGTACTTACGCGTCGGCGACGTCGTCGAGGTCCGCGAGGAACCGGTCGAGGACGGCTTCCCGCCCGGTCGACGCGAAGAACTCGTGGCCGCCGTCGTACAGCCGGATTCGGTCCGCGGGCGCCCGGTCGCCGATGGCGTGCACGTCGACGACGCGGTCGCTGAGCGAGCAGTGCACCGCGCTCCCCTCGCGGAACGGCGGCAGCGACGCCTGCGCCGCCCGGACCGCGTCGAGCCACGCCGGCGACGCGCCGCGGTCGGCCGCCGTGTCCTGCGTCTCCGGCTGGAGGTCGCCGATGAGTTCGGGTTCGTGCTCCAGCGGGACGACGCGGCGCGACACCGGGAGCGTCGCCAGCAGCGGGACGAGCAGCCCGGCCGCGCCGGACGTCTCCAGCCCCCAGAACGGCGACGAGTAGACGCGGGGGTCGTCGCCGGGGACGTGCGCCAGCGTCAGGCCGCCGAGGCTGTGGCCGGCGCAGGCGTCCGGGTCGACGTCGTCGCGGACGCGGGTCAGCGGCTCCGCGTAGTCGCGGGCGAAGTCCGTTCCGTTCTCCGGGACCACCGCGGCGTGAACGGTCCAGCCGGCGTCGGCGAGGCTCGACAGCAGCCAGTCGACCGTCTCGTGGCCGGGCCGGTTCCCCCACCCGAGCGCGAACAGCAGGTCGCGGTCGCCGTCGCCGCGGACGTGGACGTCCATCTACGAGTCGCCGTCGCTCACCGTCACCTGCGCGGCCTCGATGACCTTCCCGGCCATCTCGTAGCCCGGCTTGTACACCTCGGCGATGGTGTCGGCAGGCTGGTCGGCGTCGACGCGCATCAGGACCTCGTGCCGCTGCGGGTCGACCTCGTCGCCGAGGTCCGGGTCGATGACGGAGACGCCCTCCTCGTCGAACACGCGGTCGAACGACTCCAGCGTCGACTCGACGCCGGGCCGGATGTCGGCGTCTTCGTCTTGGTCGAGCGCCCGGACCAGGTTGTCGCGCACCTCGGTGAGCCGCGTCACCAGGTCCTCGGTGGCGCGCGCTTTCTGCTGCTCCTGCCGCTTTTTCGCGCGCTTCTTGTAGTTCTCGAAGTCGGCTTTCGTCCGCGACAGGCTCGACTTCAGCTCCTCGACGCGCGCCTCCGCCTCCGCGGCGCGCCGCTCCATCTCTGCGACGTCGCGCGCGAGCGCCTCGTCGTAGTCGGCGACGCGGTCAGCCAGCGCCGGTTCGGCGTCGGCCGCCGGCTCTCCCGACGCGCCGTCCCGCTGCTCGTCGGACGCCTGCTCGGCGGGGTCCGCTTCGGCCTCTTCGCTCATACCCGTCCAGACACGTCGCGGAGAAATACGGGTTGCGGATTCGCCGCCCGAGCCGCGCCACCCGGTCTCCGCTATTCGCCGCCGTGCGCCTCGTGGACGTCCCGGAGTTCGTCGATGTGCCGCCACAGCAGCGACACCGCGGCGTCCGCGTCCATGTACCCCTGCTCGTACTCCTCGCGGACCGTTTCGGCGTCGGCGAGGAACGCCGAAACCGCCGCCGTCAGCTCCTCGTCCGCGGGGACGTCCTCGGCCTCGTCGTCTGCGGCGTCTGCGCCGGTGTCGTCGGAGCGTCGACTCATAGCGGTGGCTTGTTGCTCCACCTACCTCGGTGTTGTGCCCGAACGGCCGGCGGTGCGCCCGACCCGGGCCGAGGAGCCGAGACGGAGCGGCGACCAGAGTACATTTCTGCCGCGGCGACTCACGGCCACGTAGTGACCGTCGTGCTGCGGTTCGAGGACGGAACCGTCGTCGTCGACGGCGACGTGCAGTCCGCGCTGAGCGACGTGCCGGACGTCGAAGCCGACCCGCGGAGCGGCGTCGTTCGCGCGCCGGCGGGCCGGTACCGCGCGGTTCGGGACGCGCTCGCCGACGCCGGCGTCGACGTGGACGACCGCGTCGCCGTCGCGGACGACGACCGGCTGGAGCTGACGCTGCGGTACGACCTGCGCGACTACCAGCAGGACGCGCTGGACGCGTGGCGCGACGCGGGCGACCGCGGCGTCGTCGAACTCCCGACCGGGAGCGGGAAGACCGTCGTCGCGCTCGCGGCGATGGCGGCGCTCGGCGTACCGACGCTCGTGGTGGTGCCGACCGTCGACCTGCTGACGCAGTGGCGGCGCGAACTCGAATCCGAGTTCGACGAGCCGGTCGGCCAGCTCGGCGGCGGCGAGCAGCGCGTCGAGCCGCTGACCGTCGCCACCTACGACTCGGCGTACCTCCGCGCCGACGACGTCGGCGGCGACTTCGGCCTCGTCGTCTTCGACGAGGTCCACCACCTCGGCGGCGAGGGCTACCGCGACATCGCGCGGCTGTTCGCGGCGCCGGCGCGGCTCGGCCTGACCGCGACGTTCGAGCGACCCGACGGGGCGCACGAGGTCGTCGCCGAACTGGTCGGCCCGGTCGTCCACCGGCTCTCCGCTGACGACCTCGCCGGAGACCACCTCGCGGAGTACGAGGTCCGCCGCGTCGAAGTCGACCTCTCGCCGGCCGAGCGCGACCGCTACGAGGAGGCTCAGGGGACGTTCGTGGACTACGTCCGGGACGCCGGCATCACGTTCCGGTCCGGCTCGGACTACCAGGAGCTGGTGAAACGCTCCGGGAACGACCCGCGGGCGCGCGAGGCGCTGCTGGCGAAACAGCGCGCCCGCGAAGTCATGATGAACGCCGACGCGAAAGTCGAGGAGCTGGCGCGCATCCTCGACCGGCACCGAGACGAGCGCGTCATCGTCTTCACGGCCCACACCGACCTGGTGTACCGGCTCTCGGACCGATTCCTGCTGCCGGCGATAACCGCGGAGACCGGCGCCGCCGAGCGCCGCGAGATCCTCGACCGGTTCCGCGACGGCGAGTACAGCCGCGTCGTCGCCGCGAACGTCCTCGACGAGGGCGTCGACGTCCCGGACGCGTCCGTCGGCGTCGTCATCTCCGGCAGCGGCTCCGAACGCGAGTTCACCCAGCGGCTCGGCCGCATCCTCCGGCCGGGCGACGACGGCGCGAAGACCGCGACGCTGTACGAGCTCGTCACCGCCGAAACCGCCGAGGAACGAGTCGCGGACCGCCGGCGCTGAACCCGGCTCTCGCCCGGCCGCGACGACTCTGGACGACCCGCGACGCCGAACTCACTCGATGGTGACCTGGAGCGACCCGTCCTGCTGGAACTTCGCGTACGACAGCGACGTTTCGAGGACGACGGTGACGCGCTCGCTCGCGCCGACCGTCACCTGCTCGCTGGCCGAGTCTTCGGCGCCGCTGGCCGAGGCCGTCGCGACGACGGTGCCGGTGCGCTGCTCGCCGCTCCGGTTTTCGACCGTGACGCTGACGTGGAGGTCGCCGTCGTCGGACTCCACGTCGGTGAAGTCCGCGACGACCAGTCCGGAGCCGGAGACGACGGTCGACTCGGGGGAGCGCGGCGGCGTCTTCGGGCCGGACGGCGCGGCGCTGTTCGTACAGCCGGCGGCGACGCCGAGCCCCGCGACGCCGGCGACGCCCTTGAGCAGTCCGCGGCGCTTCATACCCGCGAATCAGCCGCCCCCGCCATGAGCCTTGTCCATCCTCCGTCGGTCCCGTGTGTTCTGTCCGCCTCCGCACCGTCGCGGCTTTACGCCGGGGTCGCCAACGGCGGGTGTGCTGCGGAAGGACCTCCTGCGCGTCTCTCGTCGCGGCGGCTACCGCCCGGAGTTCGTCCGGGGCGACCCGGACGCGTCGGCGCTGGCCGCGCGAGTCATCGGCGTGTATCAGGGCCACGTCGGGGAGCCGCGTCGCCGCCTCACGGCGTCGCTGGAGGCGCTCGAACGGGAAGCGGACGACTTCAAACTGGTCCGGGGGTTCGCGGCGCTGCTGGAGCGGGAGGCGACGTTCGAGACGTCGGCGTCGCTGCCGCCCGAGCGCGCCCGCCGCGCCGCGTTCGCCGCCGCCGAAGAGGTCGGCGTCGTCGACGAAGCGGACCGGGAGGCGGCGCTGTCGCTGGCGGCGGACCGGCTCGGCGTCGACGCGGCCGCCGTCGAGTCGTCGCTGTACACCGACCGCGACCCGAACCAGGTGCTCGCCGCCGTCGACGTCCGCTGGGACCCCGCGTCGCTGTGTGAACAGTACGACCTGTCGCTCGCGCAGACCGCGCTGTTCGACGCCACCGAGGTGCGCGTCCGGTCGAGCGACCCGAAGGCCGTGGTGTCGGCGGTGAAGCGGCTCGGGCTGCTGTACGAGATTCGCCGGCCGGCCGACGACGCCGGCGCGGAGCCGGTCGCGGCCGGCGACGACGCGGCGTCGAACCGCGAGGTCGTCGTCACCGGCCCGGACGCGCTGTTCCGGCGGACGCGCCGGTACGGCACGGCGTTCGCGCGGCTGCTCCGCACCGTCGCGTCGACGGCGGCGACGTGGGAGCTGACGGCGACAGTCGACGACCGCGGCCGCGAGTACACGATGACGCTGACGGACGACGACGTGTCGGTGCCGGGCGTCGAGCCGCTGGCGGAGCCGTCGTTCGACTCCGGCGTCGAGGCGGAGTTCGCGGCGCGGTTCCGCGCGCTCGACCTGGACTGGGACCTGGTCCGGGAGCCGGAGCCGCTGGCCGTCGGCACCCGCGTCATGATTCCGGACTTCGCGTTCGACTACCGGCACGCCGACTTCCGCGTGTTCTTCGAGGTGATGGGATTCTGGACGCCGGCGTACGTCGAGAAGAAACTCGGCCAGCTCGCCGGCGTCGAGGACGTCGAACTGGTGGTCGCGGTCGACGAATCGCTCGGCGTCGGCGAGGAAATCGCGGCGCGCGACCACCGCGCAGTCACGTACTCCGGGTCGGTGCGCGTGAAAGACGTCGTGGACGTGCTCCGCGAGTACGAAGCCGACCTGGCCTCCGAGGTGACCGCGTCCCTCCCCGCCGAACTGACGCCGGACGCCGACGTCGTCGACGCCGACGAACTGGCCGCCGAGTACGGCGTTCCGACCGACGCCCTCGACGACGTCGCGTTCCCCGAACACGAACGGGTCGGCGGCGCGCTCGTCAGGCCCGCCGTGCTCGACGCCGTCGCCGCCGAAATCGCCGACGGCGACGACTTCGCCGACGCGGAAGCCGCGCTGGAGGACCGCGGCATCAGCGACGCGTCGGCGGCGCTGTCACGGCTCGGCTACCGCGTCGCCTGGGACGGCCTCACCGGCGGGACGGTCCGCGCCGTCGAAGGCGACGAGTGAGAGAACGGGGTTCGGCTCGGTCGTCGTCTTCGTTCAGCCGTCCAGTTCGGGGAGGTCTTCCTGGTAGCCCTTCGGGACGACCGACCTGAGTTCGTCGTAGAGGTAGAGGCCGACGCCGATGGGTTCGGCGTCGCCGGCGACCTCGTGGGTCGCGATGAGGTAGCCCCAGTCGCCGTCCCACTCCGGGAGGTCCTGGTCGTGGCCCGCCGCGAACGCCGAGGCCTGGCCGGGCGACAGTTCGATGACGTTCTTCGTCGCGAGCCGCCCCCAGCGCTGCGCCGCCGTCGTCGTCGGCTTCCAGTGCTCCTGCCGGGTGCGGAGGAACGTCATGCCGACGCCCTCGCGCTCCTGCGGCGACGGCAGGTCCGCGGCGAACGCCCACAGCTTTCCGGCGCCTTTCTCCCAGAAGGTGTAGTCGTCGAACGTCTCCGGCGGAATCCCGAACCGCTCGTCCCACCACTCCAGCACCGCCTCGCGCGTGGCGCGCCCGTCGACCTCGCGGTCGGCCGCCGTCGCGGGAAGCCGGTCGAACTGCTGGCCGTCGTTCTGCTGGCCGTCGTTCTGCTGGCCGTCGTTCTGCTGGCTGTCGTCCTGCTGGCCGCCGCTCTGCTGGCCGTCGTCGGTCATCAGGCGCCCACCTCCAGTTTCGCGACGAAGAAGCCGCCGGTGTCGTTGAGGTGCGGGTAGACGCGGTGGGCCTTCGCGACCTGGTCGTCGTACTCGTCGTCCTGCCACTCGGTGACGCCGGGCCGGGAGTCGAGCGGGCAGTCCCAGTCGGCGACGCGGCAGTCCTCGGCGTCGAGCACGTGGTCGAGGACGGCCTCGTTCTCCTCGGGCGCGAACGTGCAGGTGGAGTAGACGACGGTGCCGCCGGGCTTCGTCGCCTGGACGGCGCGGGCGAGAATGCCCTTCTGGATGCCGCTGACCTCCCGGACGTGCTGGAGCGTCCACTGGTCGAGCGCGTCCGGGTTCTTCCGAATCGTGCCCTCACACGAGCAGGGCGCGTCCACGAGCGCCGCGTCGAAGGCGTCGAAGTCGAAGCCGTTCAGCGAGTAGTTCCGGGCGTCTTGGTGGTCGACGACGAGGTTCGTGACGCCGAGCCGTTCGGCGTTGTGCCGGAGCGCCGAGATGCGGCCGAGGCTGGTGTCGTTGCCGACGAGGACGCCGCGGTCGCTCATCAGCGCCGCGAGGTGGCTCGTCTTCGACCCGGGGGCGGCGCAGGTGTCGAGCACGCGGTCGCCCGGCGCCGGGTCGACGGCGAGCGCCGGGAGCGACGACACCTCCTCCTGGCCGTGTATCCAGCCGTGCGCGTACGGCCACGTCGTCCCCGGCGACCGGCTGTCGAGCCGGAAGACGCCGCGGTGCCAGTCGGCGCGCTCGTAGCCGACGCCCTCCTCGTCGAACGCGGCGGCGACGCGGCCGGCGTCGGCTTTGATGTCGTTGACGCGGACCACCGACGGGAGCGGCCGGTCGCACGCCGCCCGGAACGCCGCCTCGTCGTCGACCAGCGGCGCGTACCGGTCCAGCGGATTCATGGCGAAGCGTTCGTCGGCGCTCCGGTAATCGGTTTCGAACGCGGCTCGTCGGCCGCGACCCGCGGTGGAGCGACCGAACAGGGGGCGGCCGGGGCGGCGTCAGACACGGCCTTCGCCCGCTCCGCCGTCAGAGGCCGACGAACCCCTGTACGTGACTGACTAGCACTCCGCAGATGTGGGTGAGTTGACTTGTCGGACAGTCGTCGGACAGACGGCCGTGTAACCAACTCCCAATGGGCCGTGGTCTGTGGGTTCGAGGCTGTCTGACGGACGCCGTCTGACGCCGGCTGCTGTTCGGTGGCAGTCCGGCGGCTGTTCCGTGGCTGTTCGGCGGTTGTCGAGCGACCGTTCGGTGGGCGGCCGGTGACTGGCGTACGTTTACGGTCGCTCCGCGCTCACTGGGGGTATGGCGCACGTAGACGTCGTTTCGGACGCGGACCTGCACGAGCCGGTGCTCGTCGAAGGGCTCCCCGGAGTCGGGCTCGTCGGGAAAATCGCGGTCGACCACCTCGTCGACCAGCTCGACATGGAGCACTACGCGAACGTCCACTGCGAGGCGCTCCCGAAGGCCGCCGCGTACGGCGGCGGCGACTCGACGCTCCGCACGCCGGTCCGGCTGTACGCCGCCCCGGAGGCCGACCTGCTCGCGCTCCAGTCGGACGTGACGGTGTCGCCGGACGCCGCCGCCGAGTTCGCCGGCTGCATCGCCGACTGGTTCGCGGAGGCGTCGGTGACGCCGCTGTACGTCGCCGGCCTGGAGCGCGACGAGCCGTCCGACGGCGCCCCGCGACTCCGTGGCGTCGCCGCCGGCGAGGGGGACGCGGTGCTCGACCGCGTCGGGGTTTCGGCGCCGGACGAGCCCGGCATCGTCTCGGGGCCGGCGGGCGCGCTGCTCAGCCACGCGCTCGCGACCGACCAGACCGCCGTCGGGCTCGTCGTCGACGCGGACCCGAAGTTCCCCGACCCGATTGCGGCTCAGGCCGTCCTGGAGGCCGGCGTCGAGCCGATTGCGGACGTCGACGTCGACAGCGACCGCCTGGAGTCGCAGGCGACGCAGATTCAGCGGGCGAAAGAGCAGTTCGCCGAGGAGGTCCACGAGGACGGCGAGAACGCCTCGCGGGCGCACCGGCTCCGGATGTACCAGTGAACGCCCCGCGTCGCCGTCGCGTGTCCGACACGTCTCCGCCCGTGAGATTCGACGGGTATATCCCTCGGTGGTTTCGACGGTGAGTCGATGAGAGCCGCCGAGTCCGGCGCCGGCCCCGGAGCCGAGGAGGTCCGCCGTGGGTAGCCTCAGCCTCGACGCCGTCGAAAAGCGGTACGCCGAGACGGCGGCGCTCGACGGCGTCTCGCTCGCCGTCGAAGAAGGGGAGTTCTTCACGCTGGTCGGCCCCTCCGGCTGTGGGAAGACGACGACGCTCCGGGTCATCGCGGGGCTGGAACCGCCGACGGCGGGAACCGTCCGGTTCGGCGGCGACGACGTCGCCGACGTGCCGACGGAGGAGCGCGGCGTCGGCATCGTCTTCCAGAACTACGCGCTGTTCCCGCACATGACCGTCCGCGAGAACGTCGCCTACGGCCTCCGGTTCCACGACCCGCCGGCGGACCAGTCGGTCGACGAGCGCGTCGCGGACCTGCTCGACGTCGTCGACCTCGCCGGGATGGGCGGCCGCGAACCGGACCAGCTCTCCGGCGGCCAGCAGCAGCGCGTCGCGCTCGCCCGGGCGCTCGCCCCGCAGCCGGAGGTGCTGTTGCTCGACGAGCCGATGTCCGCGCTCGACGCGCGGCTCCGCGAGGAGCTCCGGCGGCAGGTGAAGTCGATTCAGGCCGAACTCGGCGTCACGACCGTCTACGTCACCCACGACCAGGCGGAGGCGCTCGCCGTCTCCGACCGCGTCGCCGTGATGAACGACGGCCGCGTCGAGCAGGTCGGCACGCCGCGGGAGGTGTACCGCGAACCGGCGACGCAGTTCGTCGCGTCGTTCGTCGGCGAGAACAACCGGTTCGCCGGCGTCGTCACCGGCGCCGACGGCGCGGACCGCGACGGCGGCGAGCCGCGTCCGACTTTCACGGTCGACGTCGACGGCACGTCGTTCCGGGTCGCCGCCGACCGAGTGGACGGAGATTCCGACGGGGACACGGCTCCGTCCGTCGGGGACGACGTCGTGTTCTACGTTCGACCGGAGGCGCTCGACCCGGCGGCGTCGGACAACCGGTTCACGGTCGCCGTCGAGACGACGGAGTTCCTCGGCGAGGCGACGCGGCTCCACGGGGCGTGGCGCGGCCGCGACGTCGTGGTCCGGGGCGACCCTGACGCCGACGTCGACGTGGACGAACTCGCGGTGGGGTTCGCGCCGTCGGACGCGGTCGTCGTCGCGCAAGATTGACCGTCTCGGCGGCCGCAGCCCCGGCCGTGATTACGCTCGCTTCCGACTTCGGGACGCCGTACCCGGCGGCGATGAAGGGCGTTTTGCTCTCGCGGACGGACGCCAGACTGGTCGACGTCGCCCACGACTTTCCGCGGCAGGACGTCCGCGCCGCGGCGTTCTGGCTCCGCGAGACGCTGCCGTACTTCCCGCCGGCGACGCACCTCGTCGTCGTCGACCCCGGCGTCGGCACCGACCGCGCGGCCGTGGTCGTCGAAGCCGGCGGTCACCGGTTCGTCGCGCCCGACAACGGCGTCGCCGTCCCCGCCGCTCGCCGAATCGCGTCCGCCGACCGGACGACCGACACCGCCAGCCGCGACGGCGACACCGATGCCGACGCGCCGTTCTCCGTCTCCGAAATCGAGTACGACGACGCCGAGACCGCGTCCACGACGTTCCACGGCCGCGACGTGTTCGCTCCCGCCGCGGCCGACGTCCACGACGCGGACCGCGTCGGCGACGTGGCGCGCTGCACCCCGACCGACGACTGGGTCGACCTGCGGTTCCCGGAGCCGGCTGTCGACCGCGACGGCGGCGTCGCCGTCGGCGAAGTCCTCGTCGTTGACGGCTTCGGCAACGTCGTCACGAACGTCCCCGGCGACGTGCTGGCCGACGCTGACGGGTCGACCGTGGCGGTCGGCGGCGAACCGGTCCCGGTCCGGGACGCGTACGCCGCGGTCGGCGTCGGCGCTCGACTCGTCACGGTCGGCAGCCACGGCAACGTCGAACTCGCCGTGAATCAGGGCCGCGGCGACGACGCCTTCGGCGTCGGCGTCGGCGACGAGGTGCGGCTGGCGTGGTGAGTCGGCGTCACGAGCGGATGGCGTCCGAGACGGTCGGCGCCGTCCCGTACACCGATTCGAGCAGCCACTTCGCCTCGACGTACCGGGCGACGTCGGAGGCGACCCACGACAGCTTCGGGTCCTCGTCGAGGTCGGTGAACTCGCTGTCGGCGTACCGAACCAGCCGGTCGTACTCGGCGGCCTCGTGCCGTTCGAGGAGCCGGTGGGCGTCGTCGCGCCGCCACCGGGTCGCCGCGTCGACCGCGTCGCTCCGAATCCCGGCGACGCGGTCTGCGGTCCGTATCGGCTCGTAGTCGTCGCGCTGCATCGCCGACTTGAGGCCGTCGTAGGCCGTGACGGCGACGAGCCGGCTCTGGGCGGCGACGACGGCTCGCGCCGGCTCGCCGTCCCGCCGGAGTTCCGCGGCCCAGTCGTCGTCTGCGGCGTCGAAGTGGAGGCTTTCGAGCGCCCACGCCGACGGGGTTTCGCGGAGCCGCTTCGGAATCCCGGCGGGCGTCCGAGACGTCGGCGCCCGGGTGTTCGCGGCGTCGACGAGCCGCTCGCTCGCGACCCGGAACCGCTCTCGCAGCGTCGTCGCCGCCGACAGCGACGCCCGGTATCGGTCGGCGACGTACGCGGCGTCGTCGACGGAGGCGCGGGCGCGCTCGACCAGTCCGGCGACGGCGCCGACCGCGAGCACGCTCGTCTCCGCGCGGACGTCGCCCTGGACGGCGTCCATGAGCGCCTCGTCGGCGCGGCCGAACAGTTCCTCGACGAGCGCGTGGACGACCAGCGCGGCGGCCGGGTCGCCGCCGGCGTACCGGTGGTCGTCGCGGGCGGCGGCGAGTCGGTCGCGCACCGGCGCGGCTCGCTCGGCGGCCCGCTCGGCGGTGAGGTCGCCGTCGATGGCCGCCCAGGTGCCACGTGCCTCGGCGGCGCACTCGCGGGCCCGTCGCGCCGCCGCCATCGCTTCACGGCGAGTCCGGGCCGACGCGGCGTCCTCGATTCCGGCGCGCGCCTCGTCGCGGACCCGCGCGAGCCGCTCGCGGACGACGCCGTTCGGCACCTGCGCCTCGGTGAGCGACGCCGGGACGTCCGCGAGCAGTTCGCGGGCGCGGGCGACGGCGTCGTCGAGGTGTGACTGTTCGACGCGGACGGGGAGCGGCCGGAACACGCGCGGCGGCGACGACGACACCATCTTCCGGAGGCGGTCGGCGTCCAGCCGCGGCTCGGACTGCAGCGGGTTCTCGACGCCGCCGCAGCCGGCGAGCGCGGCGGTGCTCGCCGCGCCGACGGCACCCAGAAGCCCTCGGCGCGTCACCGCGGTCGCCGGGTCCGTGTCGAGCCGCCGGTCGCTCCCGGTCATCTGTCTGCCTCCGTCGCCGCGGTCTCGGTGCCGTTCCGGAGCCGTTCCGGGACGTGACACTCGCCGCTCGACACGGACGAGCCGTAGCCGCGAAGCTGTTCGTGGTCGAGCGCCGCGGGGAGCCGGATGAGCACCGCGGCGGCGTCTTCGGCGTCGGCGGAACACGCGGCGTCGTACGGCCGGAGCTGTCTCGCGTAGCTCGTCTCGATTTCGTCGCGGCTCCACGCGACGTAGCAGAGTTCGCGGCGGTAACACTCCGGGACCGAAAACCCCTCCACCCAGACGGACTCCGAGGAGAAGTCGGTCTCGTCGATGAACCGGCGGGCGCCGTCGCGGCCGTCGACGGCGGCGAACTCGACGCGGTCGGCGCGGCTTCGGGAGTCCACGAGCAGGTAGTTCCGGTGGTTCTCGGGCGTCGCCCCGCCGTCTTCGGTGGTCTCGTCGCGGAGCCAGACGAGCGGGTCGGGCGCTGCCGCCCGGAGACGGTACGTCGGCGGCGACGCGTCGGCGTTCGGCTTCCCGGGGCGGGCCGCCACTGTCGGCGTCGGGCTGTCGCGCGACTCGGCGCCGCAGCCGGCGAGCGCGGCTGCTAAGCCCGTGGTTAGCCCTGCGGCTGTGCGGAGGGCGCGTCTGCGGGTGAACGGGGGCATTCGTCGTCGGACCGTCACCGCGGCGGTGGAAAGACGTTACGGAGCGACCGTTCGGAGCCGCCGGGGCGGCCGTGAACCGTGCGCCGCCGGCCGGGTTCCGGAGGGGAAACGCCTAACTCGGCCGGAGTCCGGGATTCAACCATGACTGGGTTCTCAGCGCGCGTAGAGCGCATCTCTATCAGCGGGATTCGGGAGGTGTTCGAGGCGGCCGGCGAGGACGCCATCAACCTCGGCCTCGGCCAGCCGGACTTCCCGACGCCCGAGCACGTCCGCGACGCCGCCGTCGACGCCGTCGAGTCCGGCGTCGTCGACGGCTACACGTCGAACAAGGGCACCGAGTCGCTCCGGGAGGCCATCGCCGCGAAACACGAACGCGACCAGGGCGTCGCCGTCGACGCCGGCGACGTCATCGCCACCGCCGGCGGGAGCGAGGCGCTCCACGTCGCCATCGAGGCGCACGTCGACGCCGGCGACGAGGTCATCTTCCCCGACCCTGGGTTCGTCTCGTACGACGCGCTCACAAAACTCGCCGGCGGCGACCCGACGCCGGTGCCGCTCCGCGACGACCTGACGCTCGACCCCGAGACCGTCGAAGAGCACATCACCGACGACACGGCGGCGTTCGTCGTGAACTCGCCGGCGAACCCGACGGGCGCCGTCGCCTCCGAGGACGACGTCCGCGAGTTCGCCCGCATCGCCGACGAACACGACGTGCTGTGCATCTCCGACGAGGTGTACGAACACTTCGTGTTCGACGGCGCGCACCACTCGCCGATGGAGTACGCGGAGTCCGACAACGTCGTCGTCGTGAACGCCTGCTCGAAGGCGTACTCGATGACCGGCTGGCGGCTCGGCTGGGTCACCGGGTCGACCGAGCGCGTCGACCGGATGCTCCGCGTCCACCAGTACGCGCAGGCGTGCGCGTCGGCGCCGTCGCAGTACGCCGCTGAGGCCGCGCTCACCGGGCCGCAGGGCGTCGTCGACGAGATGCGCGACAGCTACGAGCGCCGCCGCGACCTCGTGCTCGACGGCCTCGCGGACGCCGGCCTGGAGTGCCCGACGCCGCAGGGCGCCTTCTACGCGATGCCGAAGGTGCCCGACGGCTTCGTCGACGAGTGCATCGACCGCGGCGTCGTCGTCGTCCCCGGCGAGGCGTTCGGCGAACACGGCGAAGGCTACGCCCGGCTGTCGTACGCCACCGACGAGGAGAGCCTCGACGACGCCCTCGAAATCATGGCCGAAGCCGCCGACGCCGTCCGCTGACGCTGCCGTACGCTGACGCTGCCGTCCGCTGACGCCGCCGCCGGCGACGCATCCAGTATGGGCCGTCGGCAACGCATCCAGCACTATCGGCCGGCGACACTGCCGGGGCGAACATTTGTGTGTCCTCGGCGGCGTCGTTCCGGTATGTCCCCGTCGCTGCAGTCGCTCACGTCGGCCTGGCGCGGCGCGACGACCTTCGAGTCGTCGCTGGTGCATCTGCTCGTCGTCCTCGTCGCCGCCGCGGTCGGCGCGGTCGTCTCGTGGCAGGTGAGTCAGCTCTGGACGCGGTGGTTCGGCTACTCCTCTGCGCTCACCATCGGCGTCACAATCGTCGTCTTCTTCACCCTCTACGTCGGCCTGGGCGTCGTCGCTGCGGCGGTGCGTCGCCGGACGGAGCGCCGGGACTGACGGACGCCTACTGGAACATCCCGGTCTGCTCGGCGCGGGACTGCTGTTCGCCGCTCTGCTGGAGCTGCTGTGCGAGCCGCTTCCGCTGCTCCATGATCTCCTCTGCGCTCTCCACCAGCGGGTCCGTGTCGACGTCGACGCCGGCGACCGGGTTGATGCCGTCGCGGACGAGGACGTGCGCGCCCTCCGGGTCGGGGAACCGCGGCGTCGTCTCGACGATGAGCCCGCACGACCCGAGGCCGCGCTGGTGGGCGTCCGTGAGCAGCGCGCCCGCCGGACCCTGCACGGCGCCGTCCACCTCCGGCGCGTCGACGCCGGCGTCGTCGAGGCGGCCGCCGGCGCTGCCCGTGGCGACGCCGTACATGTCCGGCACCTCCGTCGATTCGCGTTCCGTCGGCAGGCCGCTCAGGTACAGCGGGGTCGCGCCGACCTCGGCCGCCCAGCCGTTCACGGCGTCCGCGACGTCGTCGGCGATTGCGGGCGGCACCGGCGCGTCGCCCGCCAGGACGACGACGTCGTCGACCTCGTCGACGTACAGTCGGAGCGGCGACGCCACCCCGCGGTCCCCCTCGGTGAACACCGCGGTCTGCGGAATCTCGTCGCCGGTCAGTTCGCCGTACTGCCGCGCGTCCAGCACGTCGCGGACGTGGTCGGCCGCGATTTTCCCGGCGAGCCCGATTCCGGGCAGCCCTTCGACGAGTATCGGGTCGTCGAGCGACGCGTCGCCTGCGGTCTCAACGGTAACCATGTCGGACGTGGTGGGCGCCGGCAGAAAAGGCGTGGTGGCCGCGCTCCCGGGTCTGCCGGCCGGGCTGCGCCGCCGCACCGCGGTTCGGACGCGCCGCCGGCGTTTTCACGGGATTTTTGCGGCTGCGGGTCGTCCAGTCGCCGGTATGGTTCGCGAGGAGGACCGTGCGGTGGCCCCGCCGCCCCGAGGCGACGTCTCGGCGTTCGCCGAGTTGCTGCGTCGCCGCCGGGACTCCTTCGACCCCGACGACGACACCGCGGCCGACGCGATACGGTTCGGCGTCGCGCCGCTCGTCCACGCGTACGTCCGGTGCTGCCGCGTCGACGCGGAGCTCTCGCCGGTCGAGCGGTCGCTGCTGGAGGGGACGCTGAACGACTGGCTCCGGGCGTACGCCGAGAGCCGCGGCCTCCCGGCGTTCGACGGAACCGCCTTTTCGATTCACGAAATCGCGATGGAGTACGCCGACTGCCGCGACGTCGCCGCCGCGGTGTCGCGGCTGTTCCGCGCGAGCGACGCCGCGACCGCCCCTGACGCCGGCGGCGACGGACCGAGCAGCGGCGGCCGGGACGGCGTCGCCAGCGGCGGCCGGCCAGCCGGCGACTCCCGCGACGCCGGACGGCGGCGCTGAACGGGGCGGCGTCGAACGCCGACGCTGAACGTGGTTCGGGTGCGCGGCGCCGAGCCGAGTCGGGCGGTGTAACCGAAAGCGGCTTTTCACCGGCTCGGGAAGGGCCGGTATGATTTCGGTCGCGCTCGCGGGCAAGCCGAACGCCGGCAAGTCCACGTTCTACAAGGCGGCGACGATGGCGGACGTGGACGTCGGGAACTACCCGTTCACGACCATCGACCCGAACCGCGGCGTGACGCACGTCCGCACCGACTGCCCCTGTCTCGACCGCGCGGAGCGCTGCGGCAACGAGAACTGCCACGACGGCAAGCGCTACGTCCCGGTGGAGCTGGTCGACGTCGCCGGGCTCGTCCCGGGCGCCCACGAGGGCCGCGGACTCGGCAACCAGTTCCTCGACGCGCTGACGAACGCCGACGTCATCCTCCAGGTCGTCGACGCCGCCGGCGCCACCAACGCCGAGGGCGAGCCGGTGGAGGTCGGCGCGTACGACCCCGTCGAGGAGGTCGACTTCGTCGAAAACGAGATGGACCAGTGGCTCGCCGGCATCGTCGACCGGAACTGGGAGTCAATCGAGCGGAAGTCGCGCTCGCCGGAGTTCGACATCGACGACGCGCTCACCGAACTGCTCACCGGGTTCGGCGCCACCGAACACGACGTCGCCGCCGTGCTCCGCGACGTGGAGTACCCGGCCGACCCGATGCAGTGGACCGACGAGCACCGCGAGACGCTCGCGCGGAAGATTCGCGCCCGCACCAAGCCGATCGTGCTCGTCGCGAACAAAGCCGACATCGCGCCCGAGGAGAACATCGAGCGGCTCCGCGAGACGGACAAGCCCGTCGTCCCGGCGTCCGCCGACGGCGAACTCGCGCTCCGGAACGCCGTCGAGGCCGGCGTCGTGGACTACGACCCCGGCGACGGCGAGTTCGCCGTCACCGGCGACGTCTCCGGCGCCCAAAAGCAGGGGCTCGACCAGCTCGCGTCGCTCCTCGACCGGTTCGGCGGCACCGGCGTCCAGCAGAGCCTGAACGAGGCCGTCTACGGCCTGCTCGACCGAATCACCGCCTACCCGGTGCAGAACGAATCCAAGTGGACCGACGCACAGGGGAACGTCCTCCCGGACGCCTTCTTGCTGCCGCGCGGCAGCGGCCCGAAGGACCTCGCGTACGCCGTCCACACCGACATCGGCGACGGCTACCTGCACGCCGTCGACGCCCGCGCGGACCGCCGCATCGGCGAGGACACCGAACTCGAAGAGGGCGACGTCGTCAAAATCGTCTCCACCGCGAACTGACGCCGAACGGCTCGGCGAGACGCCACGCTTTTCAAGACGCCCCGAGCGTCCACCCGTATGTCTGAGGAGTCCGCCGCCGGCGACGCCGCCGGTGACGACGCAGAGGCCGCCGCCGGCGCCGACGACGCTTCCGCCGACGGCGCACCCGACGACGAACAGCGACCCGGCGGCGCCGGCGACCCGTCGGCCGACGACACGGTCCCGGAGGTCGAACTCGGGCTCTACCAGGTGTCCGTGCGCGTGAAAGGCGACGCGGACGACGACCTCGAATCCGTCGAGGAGACGGCGACGCGGCTCGTCGACCACCTCGTCGACCGCGCGGAAGCGCTCGAAGAAGAGCCGGACAAACGCGGGCTCGGCTGAGCCGCGCGGCCGCTCAGACGATGTCGCCGACGCGGCGCGGTTCGCCCGACAGCGACGGGGACTCCTCGACGATCTGGAGCACTTCGTGGTCGGTGACGTCCACGTACTGTTTCTCGGTCGCGTCCTCGATGAGCGACTTCTCCAGCCGGAACTCCGTTCCCTCGTAGACGACGTCGACGCCGGTTTCGTCGAACGACAGCGCAGTCATACCCGACCCAACGGCGTCGACACTGATAAACCCGAAGTTCGGCGCCCGGAGCCAGACGGCGGCGTCCGCGTCGGAGACCCGGCCGTCGGCGCGGCGTCAGTCGTCGCCGTGGCCGGCCGCCTGCGGGAACGTCGCGCGGTGGAGCCGGTCGACGACTTCGTCGGCGAGCGCGCGGAGGTTCGCGGCGTCGTCGCGGTTGTACGACACCAGCGTCTCCAGGGCGTCCTCGTCGCCGTCCTGGTACTGGTGCCACAGCCGGACCGCGTCGCGGCCGGTGATGTCCGGGCCGTCGCGGTCGACGCCGACCGCCTTTTCGATGGGCTTCAGGCCGCCGGTCAGGTCGAGCGTCCGGCACGGATACATCAGGTCGAGGTGCGGCGTCGTCACGTCGACGTCGAAACTGGTCTCGAGGAACGGCGCGTCGAACCGCTTGCCGTTGAACGACACGAGCAGGTCGGCGGCGGCGAACTCCTCGCGGAGCGCGTCGGCGGTGAGGTCGCGGCCCTGGACGAGCGTCGACGTCTCGCCGGCGCGGTGGAACGACACCGTCGTCACGTCGTCGCGCTCCTGGGACAGCCCGGTCGTCTCGATGTCGAAAAAGCACGCGGACTCCCGGAAGTCCTCGTAGAGCCGCCAGCGCTCCCCGCTCGGGAACCGCCGGTCGAAGAACGCCGAGTCGCCGTCGTCGAGCCGCTCGGTGGCCTCGTCGATGTACGACTCGATGCGCGACGCCGTGGTCGCGCCGACGCCCGGGGCGCGGTCCTGCCGGAACTCGCCCCACTCGGTGACGCCGTTCTCCCACATCCGCCGCTCTGTCGTCTCGCCGACGCCGTCGACCGGAATGAAGCTGTTGTGGATTCGCATGGCCTGCTGTGTTCGAGTCGACGCTCCCACCTGCGGGAGCGCCGCGAAGACAGTGACACTCAGGCCGCAGTCGGTCTAAAGGGTTCGGATACCCGGCCGCGTCCGGCCAATTCACGGCCGCGGCGCACGGTTGCCGCGTCCGGCCAATTCACGGCCGCGGCGCACGGTTGCCGCGTCCGGCCAATTCACGGCCGTGGCGCAGCGTCGCCGCGTCCGGTACACACTTGCCCGCCCGGGCGGATGCCGGAGGTATGGACGCACACGTCTCGCCGTCGCGGGTCGCCGGCCGGGCACGGGCGCCGCCGTCGAAGAGCTACACGCACCGCGCGATTCTCGCCGCCGGCTACGGCGACGGCACCGTCGTCCGGGACCCGCTCGACTCCGCCGACCCGCACGCGACCGGCCGCGCGGTCGAGGCCTTCGGCGGCGCCGTCGACTGGGCGGACGACGGCCGAACCGTGACGGTCGACGGCTTCGGCGGCCGCCCGGAGACGCCGAGCGACGTCGTCGACTGCGGGAACTCGGGGACGACGATTCGGCTGGTGACCGCGGCGGCGGGGCTCGCTGACGGCCTCGTCGTGTTCACCGGCGACGAGTCCCTGCGGTCGCGGCCGCACGGCCCGCTGCTCGAGGCGGTGACGTCGCTCGGCGGCCGCGCGGAGTCGACGCGGCGGAACGGCCAGGCGCCGCTCGTCGTCGGCGACGCGATGACCGGCGGCGACGTGTCGATTCCGGGCGACGTCTCCTCGCAGTTCGTGACGGCGCTGCTGATGGCGGGCGCCGTCACCGACGACGGCGTCACCGTCGACCTCGAAACCGAACTGAAGTCCGCGCCGTACGTCGAAATAACGCAGGAAGTCATGGCCGACTTCGGCGTGGAGACCGAGCGGACCGACACCGGATTCCGCGTGCCGGGCGGCCAGCGGTACCGCGCCGACGAGTACGAGGTGCCCGGCGACTTCTCGTCGATGTCGTACCTGCTCGCCGCCGGCGCCGTCGCCGCCGCGGACGGCGCCGACGTGACCGTCGAGGGCGCGCGGCCGAGCGCGCAGGGCGACTCGGCCATCGTCGACGTGCTCGAGCGGATGGGCGCCGACGTCGACTGGGACCGCGACGTCGGCGAAATCACGGTGTCGCGGTCCGCGCTCAGCGGCGTCGACGTCGACGTCGGCGACACCCCCGACTTGCTGCCGACAATCGCCGTGCTCGGCGCCGTCGCCGACGGCGACACCCGCATCCTGAACGCCGAGCACGTCCGGTACAAGGAGACCGACCGGGTCGCCGCGATGGCCGAGGAGCTCACGGCGATGGGCGCCGCCGTCACCGAGGAACGCGACGCGCTCGTCGTCCACGGCGACGACTCGGAGCTGCGCGGCGCCACCGTCGACGGCCGCGGCGACCACCGGCTCGTGATGGCGCTCGCCGTCGCCGCGCTCGTCGCCGACGGCGACACCACCGTCCGCGGCGCCGAACACGTCGACGTCTCCTTCCCCGGCTTCTTCGACGCGTTCGCCGACCTCGGTGCCGACGTCGAACTGGACGACTGACGCGCACCCGCGTTCCGCCCGTCCGGCCCGCTCCGCCGAGCCACCCCGTTCTGCCGCGCCCGTCACCGTTTTCGCCGCGTGGCCGCACCTCCCTGCATGAACACCGCTCCGTTCACCTTCGACTACCAGCCGGGCGCGCTCCACTACGGCCGCGGCTGCGTCGCCGACGTCGGCGACGCGCTCGCAGACCGCGGGCTCTCCCGCGCGCTCGTCGTCACGGGGTCGAACGTCGCCGGCAACGACGAACTGATGGGCGCCGTCGACGACGGCCTCGGCGACGCGCTCGTCGAAGTGTTCGCGGGGACGACGCCCGACAAGCGCGTCCGGGAAGCGGTGCGCGTCGCCGACCGCGCGGACGACGTCGACGCGGACGTCCTCGTGCCGGTCGGCGGCGGGTCGAGCCTGGACGTCGCGACCGTCGCGTCGGTGCTGCGCGCCCGCGGCGCCGACCTCGACGACGTCCGCGCGGAGGTCCGTGACACCGGCGGCATCGCGCTCCCGGACGACCGCGGCGCGCTGACGCCGACCGCGCCGGTCCCGACGACGCTCGCCGGCGCCGACCTCTCCGTCATCGCCGGCATCACCGTCGACCTCGGGGACGACGTGGTGTCGACCGGCGTCGGCGGCGCCGAACTGATGCCGGCGTCGCTGTGGTACGACCCGGCGCTGTTCGAGACGACCCCCGAATCCGTGCTGGCGGGGTCGGCGATGAACGGCTTCGACAAGGCGCTCGAATCGCTGTACTCGCGCCACCGAACCGTCGTCACGGACGCCACCGCAGAACACGCCGTGAACTACCTCGTGGACGGGCTTCCGGACATGTTCGACTCCGCGCGTGCGATGGACCGCGCGGTCGCCGGCGTCGTGCTCGCCCAGTACGGCATCTCCCGCCCCGGACACATGACCATCAATGTCGTCCACGCGTTCGGTCACGGCCTCCGCGACGCCTTCGGCGTCCAGCAGGGCCTCGCGCACGCGGCGGTCGCACCGACCGTCGTCCGCGACCTGCTGGACTCCGATGCGGACACCGACCGGCTACTCGCGGCGTTCGACGTCGACGAGGCGGCCGACGCGGTCGCCGAAATCGAGCGGGTCCGCGACGAACTCGGCCTCCCGGGTCGCCTCCGGGACGTCGACGGCGTCACCGAAGACGGCCTCGCCGACGCGGCCGCCGCGACGGCCGACGACTCGCTCCTCGACAACGCCCCGGACGGCTACGCGCTCGACGCCGACGCGGCTCTCGCCCTGCTGAGACAGGCTTGGTAGCGACTGGAGTGACTGGGGCGACGGAAGCGACCAGGCTGAGCCGTGTCGGCGGAACCCCGCGGAACGCGCCCGGGGTTGACGAACGCCTTTGAGGGTCCGTCTCCAAGCGCGGTCATGGCGAGTGACTCCCCGCGGCCGACCGACGCGATTCCGGGCCCGGACGGCCTCCCGGTCGTCGGCTCCTTCCTCGACGTGCAGCGCGACTCGTTCGGGTTCCGCGAGCGCGTCGCGCGCGAGCACGGCGGCGTCGCCCGGTTCGACGTGCTCGGCCGGGACGTCGTGCTGCTCACCGACCCCGAGGTCATCGAGCAGGTGCTGGTCCAGGAGAACCAGCGGTACGTCAAGGGCGACCTGTTCCAACAGCAGCTCCGCCCGGTGCTCGGAAACGGCCTGCTGACTAGCGAAGGGGAGTTCTGGCGGCGGCAGCGCCACCTCATCCAGCCGGCGTTCACCCCGGACCGCATCGCCGACTACGCCGACATGATGCGCCAGCGCACCGACGCCGCGACCGCGCGCTGGCACGACGGCGAAGTCCGAGACGTCCACGGCGACATGATGCGGCTCACGCTCGACATCGTCGCGCGGGCGCTGATGGGCGTCGACATCGCGGCGAAAACCGAGGCGATCGGCGGCGCGCTCGACGACGTCATGGCCGCCGCCGCCGGCTCCGTCTTCGACGCGCTGCCGGAGCGGGTGTGGACGCCGAGGCGGCAGTCGGTCGACGAGGCGGTGGCGACGCTCGACCGCGTCGTCGGCGAAATCGTCGCGGAGAAACGAGACGACCCCGGCGACGACGTCGTGACGGCGCTCCTCGACGCCGAGGACGACGCCGGCGACGGCATGAGCGACGAGCAGGTGCGCGACGAGGTGAAGACGCTGCTGCTCGCGGGCCACGAGACGACGGCGCTGTCGCTCACCTTCACGTTCCACCTGCTTGGCCGCCACCCGCAGGTCGAAGCCTGCATCCGCGAGGAGCTCGACGACGTGCTCGGTGGCGACGCGCCGACGTTCGGCAGCGTCACCGACCTCGACTACCTCGACAAGGTCGTCACCGAGTCGATGCGGATTCTCCCGCCGGTCCACGGCATCCTCCGGGAGCCGACCGAGGACGTCGTTCTCGGCGGCTACCGTGTCCCCGCGGGAACCCCGCTGTCCATCAGCCAGTGGGTCGTCCACCGCGACCCGGACATCTACGACGACCCGCTGGCGTTCCGGCCCGAACGCTGGACCGACGAGTTCGAGGAGTCGCTGCCGCGGCTCGGCTACTTCCCGTTCGCCGCCGGGCCGCGCCGCTGCATCGGCGACCGATTCGCGCTGCTTGAGGCGAAGCTCGTCCTCGCCCGCATCCTGCAGCGCCACCACCTCGAACTGCTGTCGCCGGAGGAACTCGACCTGCAGGCCAGCATCACTTCCCGGCCCTCGTCGCCCGTCCGGATGCGGATTCACGACCGCGCCGACTGAGCCGGCGAGCGGCGACCGGCAAGGCCGCCCGCGTCGGTGGCGCGGTTCCCGCCACCTTCACCGGACTTTATACTCGCCAGCCCGGAGGTGGCCGCATGAACGGAAACGAGTTCGGCCGGCTCTTCCGAGTCACCACCTACGGCGAGAGCCACGGCGACGCGATGGGCTGTACGGTGTCCGGCGTTCCGGCGGGCGTCGAACTGTCCGAGGAACTGATTCAGCGAGAACTCGACCGGCGGAAGCCCGGGCAGTCCATGATCACGACCAGCCGCGGCGAACCGGACGAAGTCGTCATCAACTCCGGCATCCAGGACGGCTACACCACCGGGACGCCGCTCGGCATGGTGATTCAGAACAAAGACGCGCGCTCCGGCAAGTACGAGCCGTTCGTCACGGCCCCGCGGCCGAGCCACGGCGACTTCACCTACTCCGCGAAGTTCGGCACCCGGAACTGGGGCGGCGGCGGCCGGTCGTCCGCCCGCGAAACCGTGAACTGGGTCGCCGCCGGCGCCGTCGCCAAGGCGGTGCTCGATCAGAGCGACCACGACGTCCAGATCAAAGCGCACGTCAACCAGATCGGCGACATCGAGGCGCCGCCCGTCACGTTCGACGACCTGCTCGAACACACCGAGGAGAACGAGGTCCGCTGTGCACACCCGGAGACCGCAGAGCGGATGCGCGACCTGATCGACGAGTACCAGCAGGCCGGCGACTCCATCGGCGGCGCCGTCGAGTTCGAAGCCCGCGGCGTCCCGCGCGGCCTCGGCGCCCCCCGGTTCGACTCGGTGCCCGCGCGGCTCGGCCGCGCACTCATGGCGGTTCCGGCGACCACCGCCTTCGAGTTCGGCCTCGGACGCGACGCCCGCGAAGTCACCGGCCACGACCGAAACGAGAACTGGGAGTTCGACGACGGCGACCACCCCGAAACCGTCAGCGATGAAGGCGACCCCGTCCCGGTCGGCAACGACCACGGCGGCCTCCAAGGCGGCATCACGACCGGCGAACCAATCTACGGCGAACTCACCTTCCACGCGCCGACGTCGATCCCGAAAGAGCAGACCACCGTCGACTGGGAAACCGGGGAGGAAAAGCAGATTCAGGTCGTCGGCCGCCACGACCCGGTGCTCCCGCCGCGAGCAGTCCCCGTCGTCGAAGCCATGCTGTACTGCACTGTGCTCGACTTCATGCTCCTCGGCGGCCGCATCAACCCCGACCGGCTCGACGACCGCCCCGGCGAATACGACACCGACTACCACCCCAGCAGTCCGGAGAACGAGTAAGCGCCGACCCGGCCGAACAACGACAACGATTACGCCGACCGATTTTCCACGAACGAACGGATGTCCGCAGCCGACGTGCCGTCTATCGGGTCTCGTCCCCGCCGAAACGCCGGAAGCGTCTCGACGCCTGTACTCTCCCCGAACTGCTTGTCGGCGAACGCCTGATTCCGGCGGCGCCGCGCTTTCGCGGCCGCAACGACGTCCGCCCCGTCCGCACCCACGTCCGTCGCCAGCTCTGCCACCGCGTCGAGCGAGTAGTCACCGTCGAGATTCACGAGCGCCTCATGAAATGCCCACGCCGACCGCCGGTCTGTCTGGGCGCGCACCTCGAACAACGCACTCGGGAGCATCACCGACCACCGCGTCACCGGTTTCGGGTACATCAGCAGCGTCAGCCTGAGTTGACCACTCTCGATGAGATCAGTGAGTTTTGGATACTCCTCCCGCCACCAGACGAGCGACGGCTCGTGAGCGTAATCGAAAAACGCGATGACGAGCGTCCCACCACCACGATACGTCTGTTGTACCATGGGATACGGCGTTCGTGTTCCTCGATACCCGAACGTCTCTGTTTTATCGACAGTCGTGTAGGGCTCGGAGCCGCTTGACGACTCTTTGGTGCTGAACAGCCCGAGACAACCAGTAAGACCCGCCGTAGCTCCTGCCCCGCAGACAGCGAGTAGTCGCCGACGAGATGGGGAAGGGTGGTCACCGCTACGATCACTCACGCTAGTCTGTTGCTGTGGTTCCATCATGGTGATTAGAAGCTTCCGCAGAAATCCATCGTGATGTACGTCCGCCGGTCCTCTGTGACGTAGATTCCAATTCCGACCGTCGTGAGATCTGGCTGGAGCATCACCTCGTTGTGCTCCGCTGAACCCATGAACGTGTACAGAATCTCTCTCGCCATGTCCTCTTCCGTCTTCTTCCCATCCATCTTCCAGAACGTCGCCTGGATGTTTTCCCCGCCGTAGTAACAGTCGTAGTTGTGATCCTCCAAGCGCGAACGATAATTCTGTCCTTCAGGGTTCGTGTGGTCGAAGTAATCGTTCGTCGCCATGTCGAACGAATGCTGACGCGCGATGCGGGACAACCGGGGATCCACGACAAGCGGATTCAAATCGTCTAAACGACGATACCTGTTCAGACGTTGTGTTAGGTCCTGTTCGATCTTTGTGACATTCACGTCGTCTCTCGTTGTCTTGTTTTCGAGAGCCTCTGGGGTATCCACCGAGGAGGGGGGTTGTCCGTGGGCAAATCTCGCAGAGAGGTTCTCAGGTGTGCCGTCCAGCGGAGTTGCGACTTCACTGTGCATCGCTGGTGTCCTATTTGATGACCCTATGGCACCCAAACAACCGGAGCTCAGGAGTATGACGGCCAATCCAAATATGGGGAGTAACCGGGTGCCTGAGTCGTCCTGCAGGACGCCTGTTTTGAAGGAAACGTCCTCTACTGTCCGGGGAGACGAATTACTTTTGTCCATGAATCTTGGGGAGGTGCCTGGCGAGCGAAAGACCCGTCAGGGCGTTAGAATCTATTCATACTCCATCTAATATAAGTTTACTTAGATAGACAAAGAAAAACGAATCAGCACTTCACGTGGTCGAAATGGCTCTCATCCGTGCCGCATTTCACTTCGACGATTCTGAGAGACCCTGGGAGGTAGCTACCGTCTGCCGGACGTTTGAGTGAATGTTGTGTCGACGGCCCACCGAACGGCCGCTCCCACAACCAGTAATTCCGACTGGCAGTCTCAGCATACTCGGTAACGAGCACCGTCTGTTTGACGCTCTTCTCGTACCTGTTGAGCCAGACAGTATCAGTGTGTTTGACTTCGCGGTGATATCGATAATCTACGTCATGTTCGGTCCAGCCGTTGTGTTCGTGGCCAGTGTACCAGACCTCTGTATAGTGGTTCCAAGCCGTACAAACCGGCCGGGGTGACCTGAATCGCGAAGCGTCCATCGCCCAACTTCGGCAAGATGTCCGTTTCGTCTTTTCGTGACGCGTCGGCCGGTGGGTGTGTCCGTCGCCGTGGACGATTCGTTGGGACCGAGTTTCTCCCGTTGACTCCCATCCAGGTATCCCGAACTGAGCCTCAACCCATTTATACTCATCTTCGTAGGACACGACGGTCTTCTGATCCACACGTGACTCCGAAAGCGTCCAGAGATCACCACTACCGTCCGGATCCATCCGTGCGGTTTCGAACCTTTTCCGTGTCATCTGCTTAGAGTATGTACGATTTTCTACCCAATCATCGCCGACAAACCGCGGAATTCGTCTATGAGTCTCAACTGTTAGCGTTTCACCTGTGAGATACTGTTCACTATGGTCAATCCGGACTTTGCTCCAGTCTTTCCCTTCTGGGGGTGATGAGGAGATGATTCTCTGAGTCGTCCCCGACCTCATTTCATACCAATATTCTCGGTAGCTTTGCGGAGTGACGTCCACCAAAATCCGCTGAAACGCGTATCCTGGGCCTTCTTGGTAGGATGTTAGTAGAACCGTGTACTCGCCGCCTTTTGCGAACTCGTGTTGGAACTCCAGGATATTCGGGCTACCTTGAGATTGGATCATTTCACCGTCGCCGAATTCGACGCGGAAGTGCTGGAGTGACCAGACTCGGAAGTCAACCCATCCTGGGTTAACACTAAGCCGATCTCCTCCAGTTGCGGTTTCCCCAGTAGCCGATATTGCGTTAAACGTGACGTTCGTCCCAGATACGACGGAGCGGACGCGGCTCACCCACCGTTCAGTCGTTCGGTTACCGTCTGTGTCTATTGCTGTGACCTCGACGGACCTCGTTATCGGTCCTCCCTCCGCGCCGAGAAACTGGTGCTGAATGGAGGTCGATTTCGTCCCGTTGAATCGACCGAGGTTCTGGGTAATCGTCGTGCTGTCGTTGATTTCCCAGACCGCTCGTACCAGCTTATCTTCTCCGTGTTTAATGTCCGCACTGAAGGAGTACGTGCCCAGCTGTATCGTGTCACTTTGACTGTCTTGTTTTGGATCGTCGATGATATAGGCTGCTCTGAAATCGGAGATCACGGGAACAGTGTGCCACCTTTCCGGTTTGTACTGCGTCATAACGCCGGTGCGCTTCAGCACTGTCGTCCGTTCGCCTTCGTCGTCGATGACGGTTGCAGACACCTGGACGGTGCCGCCGAGGCCGCCGTCGATTCTGACGTTGTTGGTGAACGGCGAGTAGTCTCGTTCGAGTTGGGATTGGCTCGGGTTCCAGACGACGGTGAGTTCGCCGCCGTCGGGGTCGCGGGCGGTCAGGCCGTACCGGTGGACGGTTCCGTTCTGTGCGGTGTCGGGGCCGGTGAGCGTCGCGATAGGTGGGCCGTCCTGGTACACTTCGACGGTCGTCGCGGCTTCGGCGGTTGCGCCTTCGTCGTCCGTGACGACGCCGCGAAGCGTTCGGGTGCCGGGTGTGTCGAACGTCCGTTTGAGGACCGCGGTTCCGTGGGTGGGTGCGGTCCATTCTGCGTTTACGATTGTTCCGTCGGTGTCGGCGCCGTGGAGGATGAACGTCGCGGTGTCGCCGGCGGCGACGCGTGCTGGTCCGGTGATCGAGGCGGTCGGCGGGCTGTTCGGCTGGTCGCCGTCGGCGGGGGCGACTTCGGTGCGGACGGAGACCTGTTTCTGTATCGTCGTCGTCGCTCCGTCGTCGTCGGTGACGGTGACCGATATCGTGAGGCTGCTGCCGGCGGGGGCGTCGATGGTTCGGCGGACAGTTCGGCTCTGTGCGCCGTCGGACCAGGCGTAGCTGACGACGGAGCCGTCCGGGTCGTACGCGTCGACGCTGAAGGTGGCTTCTCGGTTCGGCCTGACCGTATTCGGGCCGTCGATGGTTCCGGTCGGGGGCTGGTTTTCCGCGGTGTCGTTCGGCTCTCGTGTGTCTCCGGTGGCTGATTCGGCGACGTCGACGTAGAGCGTGTCGCGCCGCGTTGCGCCGTGGTCGTCGGTCGCGGTGAGCGTGACTTCGTATCGGCCGACTTGCTGCGGCGTGAAACTGGTCTGTTCGGCGGACGGGTCGGTCGGCGTCGTCGTGGCTCCGGAGGGGGTTTCGATGACCCAGTTGAACGAGGCGAGTTCGCCGTCCGGGTCGATTGAGCCGCCGGCGTCGAGGAGGACTCGTTCGCCGACGGGGACGTCCCGGTCGAGTCCGGCGTCGACGAGCGGTGGTTCGTTGTGACCGTCGTGTGCGACGGCGACCGCGGTTTGGAGCGGACTGAGGACGACGAGGGCGACGAGTATTATCGGCACGAATCGCATGCTGACACACTCTGTCTCGGGTTCCTATATAAATATTAACTAGTTCGGGATAGGATTATCTTTGAATAGGAGAGAAATTGCCGTTGAAGGCCTCGTGGGTGAGAACCGAAGCAGCGCGGAGTTGCCCCGAAACCGACGCGGTTCGAGTCGCGCTGTCGGTGCTTCGAAGTGGGTAGTGACAGCCGCCGAGAACTGGGCCGTGAACCCGGACTGCTCCGCCCCGAACCTTCACGAAAGTTCCGTGAGAACCTATAGCAAGGTCTTTTACCGGGGCAGGACTACCTCCGGACACTAGGCCTTCTGGAGGGGCCAAGACCTACAATGTCAGAAGACGAACTCATCTGGCGAATCGCAGGCGGGTCCGGTGACGGGATCGCCTCGACGAGCCAGAACTTCGCGAAAGCCCTGATGCGTGCGGGGCTTCACGTATTCACGCATCGCCACTACCCGTCGCGCATCCGCGGCGGCCACACCTACGTGGAAGTACGCGCCTCCGCCGACCCCGTCAAGTCACGCGGCGACGGGTACAACTTCCTGCTGGCGCTCGGCGACTCGTTCGCCCGGAACCCGCAGGAGGGCGCCTACTACGGCAACGAGGAGATCAAGCCGCTGTCGGAGAACCTCGACGAACTCCGCGAAGGCGGCGTCATCATCTACGACGAGGGGCTCGTCGACACCGACGACATCCCGAACTTCGAAGAGCGCGTCGAGGAGAACAACTGGCACGTCTACCCGCTTGACCTGCGCACGCTCGCCCGCGAGAAGGGCCGCGAGGTCATGCGGAACACGGCCGGCGTCGGCGCCACCTGCGCCATCACGGGTATCGACCTCGAGTGGATCGAGGAGCTGATGGCCGACGCGATGCCGGAGAAGATTCTGGAGCCGAACGTCGAAATCCTCAACGAGGCGTACGAGCAGGTGTCCGAGGAGTACAACGTGGACGCCCCGGACATCTCCGTGCCGGAGGGCGAACACGACGAAAAGCAGCTGCTCATGTCCGGCTCAGACGCCATCGCCTACGGCGCCATCGACGAGGGCTGCCGGTTCATCGCCGGCTACCCGATGACGCCGTGGACCGAGGTGTTCACCATCATGAGCCAGAACCTCCCCGACCTCGGCGGCATCTCCGAGCAGGTGGAGGACGAAATCGCCGCGGCGGCGCTCGCCATCGGCGCCTCCCACACCGGCGTGAAGGCGATGAGCGGGTCGTCGGGCGGCGGATTCGCGCTGATGGGCGAGCCGCTCGGGCTCGCCGAGATGTCCGAGACGCCGCTCGTCCTCGTCGAAGCGATGCGTGCCGGTCCGTCGACCGGGATGCCGACGAAGCCCGAGCAGGCCGACCTGGAGCACGTCCTGTACAGTTCGCAGGGCGACTCCCACCGCGTCGTCCTCGCACCGGGGACGGTGCAGGAGGCGTACGACCACGCCCGGAAGGCGTTCGAACTCGCCTACAAGTACCAGATTCCGAGCATCGTCCTGTACGACCAGAAGCTCTCCGGCGAACTGACGAACGTGCCGGCGAGCCACTTCGACCGAGAGCCGAACCCGGACATCGGGAAGACGCTCACCGAGGACGAACTGGCGGAGCAGCCGCACACCGAGGACGGCAAGTTCCACCGGTTCCAGCACGACGTCGACGACGGCGTCTCCCCGCGCTCCGTGCCGGGGCAGAAAGGCGGCCGCTTCCTCGTCACCGGGAACGAACACAGCCCGGCCGGCCACATCAGCGAAGACCCCGACAACCGGGTCGCGCAGGTGAACCGCCGGTTCGAGAAGATGGACGCCATCCGCGCGGACCTGGACGGCGACTCGCTGCTGACGCCGCACGGCCCCGACGAGGCGGAGTACGGCATCCTCACCTTCGGCTCCCAGCAGGGGACCGTCGAGGAGGCCGTCGACCGGCTCAACGACCGCGGCCACTCCGTGAAGCAGCTGACCGTCGGCGAACTCGCGCCGTACCCGGTGGACGCCGTCGAGGCGTTCGTCGAGTCCGTCGACGAGGTGCTCGTCGTCGAGATGAACGCCTCCGCGCAGTTCCGCGGGCTGACGCAGAAGGAACTGGGCCGGTACGGCGAAAAGCTCTCCTCGCTGCTGAAGTACAACGGGAACCCGTTCGAACCCGAGGAGGTCGTCGAGGGCTTCGTCACGAGCATCGTCGAGGACGGGGAGCTCCCCGGCCACGAAACCAAGTTCGTCCCCGCGGCAGGTGACTAACAATGAGCGCATTCAACGCAATCGGTGAGGAACGTGAAATCGACCGCGACGAGTTCACGCCGAGCGTCGAACCCCAGCCGACCTGGTGTCCGGGGTGCGGCGACTTCGGCGTGCTCAAGGCCCTGAAGGGCGCGATGCCCGAAGCCGGCCGGACGCCCGAGGAGACGCTCCTCGTCACCGGCATCGGCTGTTCGGGCAAACTGAACAGCTACTTCGACAGCTACGGGTTCCACACCATCCACGGCCGGTCGCTTCCCGTGGCCCGTGCGGCGAAGCTGGCGAACCCCGGCCTCGAAGTCGTCGCCGCCGGCGGCGACGGCGACGGCTACGGCATCGGCGGGAACCACTTCATGCACACCGCCCGGGAGAACCACGACATGACCTACATCGTGTTCAACAACGAGATTTTCGGGCTGACGAAGGGGCAGACGTCCCCGACGAGCCCGAAGGGTCACAAGTCGAAGACGCAGCCGCACGGGTCGGCGAAGACGCCGATTCGGCCGCTGTCGCTGTCGCTGACGTCCGGCGCGTCGTTCGTCGCGCGGACCGCCGCGGTGAATCCGAACCAGGCGAAGGACATCATCCGGCAGGCGATGGAGCACGACGGCTTCGCGCACATCGACTTCCTGACGCAGTGTCCGACGTGGAACAAGGACGCGAAGCAGTACGTCCCGTACACGGACATCAACGAGTCCGACGACTACGACTTCGACCCGACGAACCGCGCTGACGCCCAGGAGCTGATGCGCGAGACCGAGGACAAACTGTACGAGGGCGAGGTGCTCACCGGCGTCTACTACAGAGACGAGGACCGGCCGTCCTACCAGGAGGAGAAGCGGAACCTCGGCGAGATGCCGGAGGAGCCGCTCGCGGAGCGCTACTTCGACGACGACTACGAGTGGGAGCGCTCGTACGACCAGTTCATCGACAAGCACAAGTAGCGACGTCGGCCGTCCGGCCGACGGGCGACGATTTTCGGTGCTGCAGGCACCAACAACACCGCAGTCGCCGTGTTTTCGATGGTGTCGACGGACGTGAAACAACCGTTTTCGCTTCGCAAGGTATTTTTTCCGGGACGCAAAAGAGTAGTGTACATGAGTGCACCCTCGACGGCCGACCGCATCCTCGAAGCGCTCGAGGAGGATGCGCAGGCCTCCTACGCCGAAATTGCGGACCGCGCCGGCGTCTCGAAGCCGACCGTGCGGAAGTACATCAACCAACTCGAAGACGACGGCGTCATCGTCGGCTACTCCGCCGACGTCGACCCGAAGAAGCTGTCCGGGCGGACCATCGCGCTGGTCGGCATCGACGTCGACAGCGAACGCTACGTCGAGGCGACCCGGGAGCTGAAGGACATCGACGCCGTCGAGGCGCTGTTCACCTCGTCAGGCGACCACATGTTCATGGCGGAGGTGTCGGCGGCCGACGGCGACGAACTCGGCCGCATCATCTCGGAGGAGATCGGCGAAATCGACGGCGTGACCGCGGCGCACCCGTCGGTGCTGCAGGAGCGTCTGAAGTAACACCACCTCGGCCGTCGAGCCCGGCGGCGCGCCGCGGCGCCGTCACGTCCGCTGATTTTCGGTTCGCCTGTTCCGTTTCTCTCCGGGCGGCGACGCCGGGAACTGTTCGTGACCGGCGACACCGCCGTTCGCCGCCGGCGACGTCAGACGGCGGGATTCGCCGAGTCGGCGTCAACGTCAGCGTCAGCGCCGTTGGGGCCGCCTCGGTCAGCGTCGTCGCCGCGGATGCTCCGGTAAAACGCCACGGAGAACGTCAGGAACAGCGCGCTGAACAGCGTCGTGAGCACGACGTACGCCGCCGCGCCGACGACCGCGACTGCCGGCGTCGCCTCGGGAAGCGGCAGGCCGTTCGGGAGGTCCGGGGAGAGAAGCAGCGACGCGGCGCCGCCGACGACGCCGAACACGCCGCCGAGCACGCCGACGAAGACCGTGTACAGCGCGACCTGCCAGAGGTTCGCGCGGACCGTTGCGACGCTGCGTTTCAGCCCGTCGACGCCGCCGACGTCGTCGACGACGATGGCCTGCCCGTAGAACTGGATGAACGCCAGGACGACGAGGTAGGCGAGTCCGAACACGCCGCCGGCGACCGCGACGACGACCAGCACCGTGGTTCCGGCGCCGCCGCCGAGGCCGGCGAGCAGCGCGACCATCCCGAGCACGAACAGCGCGCCGCCGACCACGAGGTTCCCGGCGAACACGAGCAGATACGCGACGAGGATGTCGACGTAGTGGCTGACGCCGGCGCCGTGGAACGTCGACAGGCTCGTCGGGCCGTCGAGCGCCTCGTCGGCCATCCCGATGAGGCCGCCCTGCACGTACGGCACCGCGACGACGTAGACGACGGTGAACAGAAGCGACACCGCGACGCTGGCTAGCGGTCCCGCCCACTGCGCGAGCAGTTGGGGGAGCTGGACGAGCGCGAGCAGCCCGGTCACGGCGAAGATGACCGGGTTTCGACCGAGTGCACCGACGGCTGCACGGAGGGAGCTTCGGAGGGCCATATCGGCCCATTCCTTTCAGGCGTCCTAACCGTTTCGATGGGCGCGGCGAGCGCGTCCGCCGCACGAACCGCGCCGAAGCACGAGTTCCGTCCACTTTCACCGCGGGAGGCGAACCTTAAGCATCGGCGAGCGCCTACGGTCGCGCATGGAGGAGACGCTTCCCGGCGCGCCGACGGCGGAGGACGGGGAGCGCGTGGTGCTGCACGTCGACATGGACTGTTTTTACGCGTCCTGCGAGCGGCTCCGCGACCCGTCGCTGCGCGGCGAACCGGTCGTCGTCGGCATGGGGTACGAGGCGGGCGAGACGGTCGGTGCGGTCGCGACGGCGAGCTACGAGGCGCGCGAGTACGGCGTCGAGTCGGCGCAGGCCATCTCGGCCGCGCTCGACCGGCTGCCGCGGATGGCGGCGGCGGACGCCGACGACCCGGACGCCCCCGACCCGGCGGACGCCGGCTACTACCGCCCGGTCGACATGGAGTTCTACAAGTCGGTCGCCGCCGACGTCAAGGAGATTCTGCACGACTGCGCCGACACGGTCCGGGAGGTCAGCGTCGACGAGGCGTACCTCGACGTCACCGACCGGACGTCGTGGGACCGCGCGCCCGACGGCGACCGGACGCTCGCGGAGGGGTTCGCGCGGTACGTCAAACAGCGCATCGGCCGCGAGGTGGGCGCGCCGGCGAGCGTCGGCGTCGCGCCGAACATGGCGACCGCGAAGGTCGCCTCCGACCACGACAAGCCGGACGGCCTCACCGTCGTCGAACCCGGCGACGCCGCCGACTTCCTCGCGCCGCTTCCCGTCGACGACATCCACGGCGTCGGCCCGGTGACGGCGCGCGAACTCGCGTCGATGGGCATCGAAACCGCCGGCGACCTCGCGGACGCCGACACGTCGGCGCTGGTCGACCGGTTCGGCGAGCGGGGCCGCGAGTTCTCCGAGCGCGCCCGCGGCAGCGACGACCGCGAGGTGACGCCGACCGGCCGACCCAAGTCGCTGTCGCGGGAGTCCGCGTTCGCCGCCGAAACCGAGGACGTCGAGCGGAAACGCGAGGTCGTTCAGGCGCTCGCCGCCGACGTCGCCGAGCGCGCGCGGAGCCGCGACGCCATGTACCGGACCATCGGAATCAAGGCCGTGCTGCCGCCGTTCGACGTGAACACGCGCGCCGAGTCGCTCTCCGGCCCCGTCGACGACCCCGAACTGGTCGAGGAGGTCGCACTCGACCTGCTCGCCGAGTTCCACGACGACCCCGTCAGGAAACTCGGCGTCCGCGTCTCGAACCTCTCGTTCGACGCCGGCGAACAGGCGACGCTCGTCGGCTACGAGGACGCCGCCACGGAACATCCACGAGACGGCGACGACGGGCCGAGCACCGACCGCGACGGCGACAGCGACCGCGGCGGCGCCGGCAACCGTGATGGCGACGACAACGGCGACGCGGAATCCGCGGACTCCGGCGACGCGGACGACGCCGACGGAGGCGCGGGGCGTCGTCGCCGACGCGGCCAGGTGGACCTCGGCGACTTCGAGTGACTGCGCTCCGGCGGTCGGGGCGAGCGGCGGACGTCCGTCAGACGCCGAGGGTGGGACTTATGCCGGCCGCGGCGCCAGATACGGCTAATGAGCGAGGAGACCATCACGGTCGCGGACGTGAGCGACGGCCCCGGCGGGGAGTCGGACCTCGCAGCCGGGACGCCCATCTCCCTGCCGGTGGTCGAACTCCTCACCGGCCGAGGGTTCATCACGGGCAAGAGCGGCAGCGGGAAGTCGAACACGGCGTCGGTCGTCATCGAGAACCTGCTGTCGAACAACTTCCCGGTGTTCATCGTCGACTCCGACGGCGAGTACTACGGGCTGAAAGAGGAGTTCGAAATCCTGCACGCCGGCGCCGACGAGGAGTGCGACATCCAGGTCTCCGAGGAGCACGCCGGGAAACTGGCGAGTCTCACGCTCGAACAGAACGTCCCCATCATCCTCGACGTCTCCGGCTACCTCGACGAGGACGAGGCGTCGAACATCATCAAGGAGACCGCGCGGCAGCTGTTCGCGAAGGAGAAGAAGCTGAAGAAGCCGTTCTTGATGCTCATCGAGGAGTGTCACGAGTACATCCCGGAGGGCGCCGGCATGGACCAGACCGGGAAGACGCTCATCAAGATCGGGAAGCGCGGCCGGAAACACGGCCTCGGCATCGTCGGCATCAGCCAGCGCCCCGCCGACGTCAAGAAGGACTTCATCACGCAGTGCGACTGGCTCTGCTGGCACCGGCTCACCTGGGACAACGACACCAAGGTGGTGTCGCGAATCCTCGGGTCGGAGTACGGCGACGCCATCGAGGACATGGGCGACGGCGAGGCGTTCCTCATCACCGACTGGACCGAGTCGATTCGGCGCGTCCAGTTCCACCGCAAACAGACGTTCGACGCCGGCGCGACCCCCGGTCTGGAGGACTTCGAGCGCCCGGACCTGAAGAGCGTCAGCGGCGACCTGGTCTCGGAGCTGCAGAACATCACGGACGAACAGGAGCGCCGCGAGTCCGAGCTCGCCGACCTACGGCAGGAGCTCGACAAGAAACAGCAGCGCATCCAGCAGCTCGAACGCGAACTGGAGGAGGCGAAGGACATGTCGGACATGGCGGACAAGTTCGCGCAGGCGCTGTTGCAGAAGTCGGAGGCGTCCTACCGCGGCGGCAGCGGACGCCACCCGAGCCGTGACGCCGCAGCGGTCGGCGCCGACGCCGACGCCGACGCAGTCGCGAACGGCGCGGCGGGCGGTCCCGGCGCGGCCGGCGCTCCGCGGCAGGTGACGGACGACCAGTCGGAACTCCACGACTACGAGGAGCGGGCCGCCGCGAACGGCGACGCCGCGACGGCCGCATCGGCGGCGACGAACGGCGACGGCAACGCCGCCGGCGGCGAGTCCGCGAGCACGCCCGCCGAGTCGGCCGACGGCCCGGACGACGCCGCCGACGACGCGGTCGCGGTGGCCGCGGCGGCCGCCACCGGCGGCGTCAGCGGGGCAGGCGCGACGGGCGGCGACACGGCCGGACAACGGGGCGACGGCGCCGCCGCGACGGCCGGGTCGAACGCCGGCGGCTCGTCCGCGGTCCCCGAGACGGACGGCGTCGACGTGTCGGGGCCGCGGTCGGACGGCTTCGACCAGGAGTCGGAACTCGCGTCGTTCACCGACGGCGCGGAGCTCCGCCACCGCGACGCCGTCGTCGAAGGGTTCGTCCGCGCCGTCGAGTCGATGGAGGACGTCACGCAGAACATGCTGGCGCACTACCGGCGGGCCGGCCGAGCGACGCCGACGGAGGCGCACCTCGCCGCCGGCGGCTCCGGCGACCGGCGGTACGCGTACAGCCGGAACAAGACGCTGCGGCGCGCCGGCGTCGTCGAACACCGGTCGTGCGGCGAGTACGGCTACGCGCTGCCGTCGCTTGTCAGGCTCGTGTACGGCGACAACGCCGACGAGCAGGAACTGGTCGAAGTCGTCGCGGAAATCGAGGCGCGCGCCGGCCTCGCCGAGCAGTGACCCGGGGCTGAGCCGAGCCGCGGCCACGACACGGATTCCGTCTCCGACGCTTCAGCCGCCGGTTTCGCTCTCGTTTTCGCCGCCGTCGTCGCTTCCCCAGTCGCCGCCGTCTTCGCCTCCCCAGCCGTCGCCGCCTTCGCTTCCCCTGCCGTCCTCGCCGTCGGAGCCGTTTCCGAAGCCGCCGTCGGTGCTGCCGGCCCACGCGGCGAACACGAGCCGCGGGAGGCTGAGGTGGCCGCTGCCGTGGTAGGCCTCGGTGCCGTCGCCGTCGACGGCGGTTTCGCGGACGAGCGACTCCACCTCGTCGACCGACGCGTCGGCCTGGAGCGACCGGACGAGCGCGACGGCGCCGGCGACCTGCGGGGCGGCCATCGACGTTCCGGCTTTCCAGCCGTACGACGGCGTCACGGTCCCGTCGGCGGCGGTTTCGAACACGGTCGAGATGACGAGGTCGTAGTACCACTCCTCGTCGCCGTCGACGGCGGCCGGGTCGTAGTTGCCGCCGGCGGCGCTGACGTCGGTTCCGTGGCCGTAGTTCGTGTACCGGGCCGGCTGGTCGGTCGGCTCCGAGAGCTTCCCCGGGAGGAGCGCGAACTCCTCGTTCGGCGGGTCGTCGTCCCAGAGGAAGCCGACCGGGCCGGTCGCGGAGACGCCGAACACGCCCGGGACCTCCGTCGGGAGGCTCAACACGGACTCCGGCGACATGTCGAGCGACCCGTTCCCGGTCGAGTTCACGACGACGGTGCCGCGGCTCCGTGCGTGCGAGACGGCGCGCTCGTACAGCTCCGCGATCTTCAGCAGCTCCGGGTACTTCTCGGGGTAGACGTACGGCTTCGGGTAGCCGAGACTGAGGTTGGCGGCGTCACAGCCGGCGCCGGCGGCGTACACGAGCGCCGCGAGGACGTCCCCCGACTTGCCCTCGACGCCGGAGAACACGCGGAGCGAGAGGAGTTCGGACGCCGGCGCCGAGCCGAGAATCCCGCCGCGGTCGCCGTCGTTCGAGTCGGTGCCGGCGACGATGCCGGCGACGTGGGTGCCGTGGGTGCCGGCGCCGTTCGGCCGCCAGTCGTACTGGTCGGTCGTGAAGTTCCGCGACAGCGACTCGTTCACGACGCCCCGCAGGTCGGGGTGGTCGGCGTAGATGCCGGAGTCGAGGACGGCGACGCGGGCGCCCTCGCCGCGCGTCACGCTGTGGACCGTCCCGGGCAGCGGCACGTCCGACTGGTCGTCGTCCGGGCCGACGCCTTCGACTTCGGTGAGGTCAGCGAGGTGCTGTGCCCGCTTGTCCCACTGGAGTTCGTTGTACGTCGGCGGGCCGCCGTCCAGTTCGCCGGGCGATTCGGTGGCCGGTCCGTGCTCTTTCGCCGGGCCGCCTCGCTCGTCCTCGTCGTCGCCGTCGTCGGGGCCGGCGCCGTCGTTCGGGTCGCGCAGGGAGTCGGCGTCGACGCCGTGCCGGTACACCGAGACGTCGAGCGCCGTGGACGCCTCGCCCGGAACGGCGTCGGGGTCGCCGCGCGCGGCGAGCACGTCGATTTCGCCGATGTCGTGGACGATTTCGACGTCGGCCGGAACCGCCGACCGGTCGACTTCGCGCAGGTCGATGAGGAACCGCTTCGACTCGCCGGAGGCCGCGGCACCCGGCGCCGACGCGACTGCTGCGCCCGCCAGCGCGGTGCCTGTCGCTTTCAGGAACTGTCGCCTGTTCTGTCTGCTCATCGTACGCTTGTCGAACCGAGGACGCCCACATAAAACTTTTCACGGGGATAGTAGTAAAATGATTCTCTGCACGGCAGATTCTATACTGTGGTGGCCGTTCACACGGCGACCGAACAGTTATCCGGGTTCCGCCGGGACACCGTCGTGATGGAGACCTGTTCTTCGGTTCGCTGACCGGGCGCGTCGACGGGGACGCGGCCGGCAGCACGGCGACGCCGCGCGGACGGTCGCTCCCGACGCGACGGGGGTGCCCGCGTCCGACGCGGCACGGAAGCGCCGACTGACCGGTTCGCCGCCGCCTCCGCCCCGTCGGGCCCCGCACCGCTCGCCGGAGCCGAGCCGGCGGCGCCGACACGAATGCAATCAGGACACAGTTCGACGGGCGGCCGCGCGGTCGTCGCCGCCCGAGACGCAGACGAGGAACCGCAGACCGACGAAATCAGCGCGCTCGCAGCCGCCGCCGGCTACCGCGTCGTCGACGCGGTGACCCAGCGCCGCCGCGAGGACACCACGTACAACCTCGGCCGCGGGAAAGCCGAGGAACTCGGCCGCGCCGTCGCCGATGCGGACGCGGCGGCCGTCGTGTTCGACGGCGAACTCACGCCGGGCCAGTACGCCAATCTCCGCGGGCTGCTCCCGCCTGACACCGCGGTCGTCGACAGGTACCGGCTCGTCCTCGACATCTTCGCGGAGGGCGCCAGTTCGACCGCGGCGCAGGCCCAGGTGGAGTTGGCGACGCTCCGGTACGAGCTCCCGCGGCTCAGACAGGTCACCGAGGAGTCGCTGTTGAACGAGGCCACCGAGAAGGGGTCGCCGGTGCTCGACGCGGAGCGGCGGATGGACGCGCTCCGGCGGACGCTCGACGACGTCGCGGACGAGGCGGAGTCGCGGCGCGAACGGCGGCACGCCGACGGCTTCGACCTCGTCGCGGTCGCGGGCTACACGAACGCCGGGAAGTCGACGCTGCTCCACCGGCTCGCGGACGACCTCGACGCCGACGCGGCGGCAGCGCGGCAGGACGGTTCCGACCCGAGCCGCGAGCCGCCGGCGGACGTGGACCGCGCCGCCGGAATCGCAGACCGGCTGTTCGAGACGCTGGAGACGACGACGCGCCGCGGCACCGTCGACGGACGCCGCGTGCTGTTCACCGACACCGTCGGGCTCGTCGACGACCTCCCGCACGACCTCGTCCGGTCGTTCTCGGCGACCCTCGACGAAATCCGCGGCAGCGACGCCGTCCTCGCGGTCGTCGACGCCGCGGCACCGCCGGAGACGCTCCGGCGGCGCGCGGACGTCACGATGTCCGTTCTCGCCGGGGAGGCGTCCGGCGCGGTGATTCCGGTGTTGAACAAGGTCGACCGCGTCGACGACGCGGCGCTGGCCGAGCGCCGCCGCCTCGTCGCCGACGCCGCCCCCGACTCCGCGGCCGACCCGGTCGCGGTTTCGGCGCTGTCCGGCGACGGCGCCGAGTCGCTGCGGGCGGCGCTGCTGGACGCGCTTCCCACCGACTCCGCGGCGTTCACGCTGCGGAACGACGGCGACGCCCAGCGGCTGCTCGCGTGGCTGTACGACCGCGGCGACACCGGGGCCGCCTACCGGGGCGACACGGTCGACGTGGAGTTCACGGGGAACCCGGCGGTCGTCGCCGAGGCGGAGCGACGGGTCGCTGCGCTCCGCACGGACGACGGGACCGGTGACCGCGGCGACGACCCGTAGCGAGCGAGTCGGCCGCGGGCGAACGACACATCCGTCCGCGGCGGCAACGTGGCGGTATGACGGAGACGCTGACGCTGCCGACCGGGGAGGAGGTCACGCCCGACGACGCCTTCCTGTACGACGACTACCCGTACCGGTTCGCGCCGATGGACGACGACCGGTACGCGTTCGCGCTGTCGCCGCTGTACTGGGGCGACAGCGGCATGGACGTCCCGTTCCGGAGCCGCGAGGCGTTCCTCGACCAGTGGGTCGACGAGCGCTCCGGCACGATGACCGACGACGACTGGCGCGGCTGGCTCCGCGACGCCCGCGGCGACGACCGGTTCGACGACGCCGAACTCGACTCGCTCGCCCGCGAACTCGGCGTCGACGACGAAGCGGCTCGCGGCGACCGCGGCGGCGACGACGACTCGGCGGGGCTCGTCGCTCGGCTCCGCGGACTCCTCGGAACGTGACGGCCCGGGCCCGGCCGCCGCGACACCTGCGGGAACCGGCGGTTCTGTCCGCCGCGTCGCGCTGTGGGCACGCTTAAGCGTCGGCGTCCACTTCGCTGACGCATGGAGCCGCGTGACCTCTCAGCGAACACGCCGTACGTCCCGGGCCGGGGCGTCGAGGAGGTCGCCAGGGACCTCGGGCTGGACCCCGACGAGCTGGTGAAGCTCTCCTCGAACGAGAACCCGCACGGGCCGTCGCCGAAGGCGGCCGAGGCGGTGCGGGACGCCGCCGACTCGGTGAACGTCTACCCGAAGGCGGCGCACACCGACCTGACCGAACAGCTCGCAGAGCGGTGGGACGTCGCCGACGAGCAGGTGTGGGTGACGCCCGGCGCGGACGGCGCGCTCGACTACCTCTCGCGGGCGATGCTGGAGCCGGGCGACCGCGTGCTGGCGCCCGAACCGGGGTTTTCGTACTACTCGATGAGCGCCCGGTACCACCACGGCGAGGCGGCGACGTACGGGCTGCGGAAGGCCGACGGCTTCGCGCAGACCGCAGACCGCGTCCTCGGCGCCTACGACGGCGAACGCATCGTCTACGTGACGACGCCGCACAACCCAACCGGGTCCGAACTGCCGCGCGAGGAACTGGCGGCGCTGCTCGACGCCGTCGCGGACCACACGCTCGTCGTCGTCGACGAGGCGTACGCGGAGTACAGCGACACGCCGACCGCCGTCGAACTGCTCGCCGAACACGACAACCTCGCGGTCACGCGGACGTTCTCGAAGGCGTACGGGCTCGCCGGGCTCCGCATCGGCTACGCGGTCGTGCCGGCGGAGTGGGCCGACGTGTACGCCCGCGTCAACACGCCGTTCGCGGCGAGCGCCGTCGGTCTCGCCGCCGCCTCGGCCGCCCTGGACGACCAGGCGCACGTCGACCGCTCCGTCGAGTCGGCGGAGTGGGCGCGCGAGTACATCGCCGCGGAACTGGACGCGCCGACGTTCGACTCCGCGGGGAACTTCGTGCTCGCCGAGGTCGGCGACGGCACCGCCGTCGCCGAGGCCGCACAGGAACGCGGCGTCATCGTCCGCGACACGTCCTCGTTCGGTCTCCCCGGCTGCGTCAGAATCTCGTGCGGAACCGAGGCGCAGACCCGCACGGCGGTCGAGACGCTGAACGACGTGCTCGCCGAACTCCGGCCCGAGGCGGACGCATGAGAATCGCCGTCACCGGGACGCCCGGAACCGGGAAGTCCACGGCGACCGACCTGCTCGGCGACGACTACGACGTCGTCCACCTCAACGACGTCATCCGCGAGGAGGGCCTCACCGTCGAGCGCGACGAGGAGCGCGACTCGCTGGTCGCCGACCTCGACGCCGTCGCGTCGCGCCTCGACGACTACGACCCGGACCCGGACGCCGAGCACGTCGTCGTCGACTCACACCTCGCTCACCGCTTCGACGCGGACCGCGTCGTCGTGCTGCGGTGCCGCCCGGACGTCCTCGAAGAGCGGCTGCTCGACCGCGGCGAACCGGAGCCGAAGGCCCGCGAGAACCGCGAGTCCGAGGCGCTCGACGTCGTGCTCGCGGAGGCGGTCGACCGGCACGGAACGGAGTCGGTGTACGAAATCGACGCGACCGACGCGTCGCCGTCGGAGGTCGCCGCCGCCATCGAGGCGGTGGCGTCAGGGGAGCGTGACCCGTCCGCCGGCGACGTGGACTTCGTGGCGTACCGATGACGCTCGACCAGCTCCGCCCGGTCGCCGAGCGCGGCCTGAAGCCGTTCGTCGGCGTCGCAGACTGGCTCGGGCTGACGCCTGACGGCGTGAGCGTGCTCGCGTTCGCCTGCGCGGTCGTCGCCGGCGTCGCCTTCGGCCTCGACGCCCCGACGGCCGCTCCGGAACTGTACCTCGCCGGGTCGCTGCTGGTGCTCGCGAACGGCTGGCTCGACCTCGTCGACGGCGCGCTCGCACGGGCGCAGGGCGTCTCGTCGTCGGGCGGCGACCTGCTCGACCACGTCCTCGACCGGTACGCCGACATCGCGATGCTCGTCGGCCTCGCGGCCGGCGTCGACCGGTACGCGCTCGGGCTCGCCGCCGTCACCGGCGTCCTGATGACCTCCTACCTCGGGACGCAGATTCAGGCGGTCGGAATCGGCCGCGAGTACGGCGGGCTGCTCGGCCGCGCCGACCGGTTGGCGCTCATCGGCGTCGTCGGCGTCGCCGCCGCGGTGGTTCCGGGGCCGCTGGTCGCGGGCTACGGCGTCGTCGCGGCGCTGCTCGTCGTGTTCGCGCTCGTCGGCCACTTCACCGCAGTGCAGCGGTTCTGGGGCGCCTGGCGCGTCCTCAACGAGTAGCGGTCGACGCCCGACTCGCCCGGGCATCCGCGGGTCGTTGAGCGGGCGAACGTTTTTGATACACGAAACGAATACTGTGAATAATGACGCGGCGGACCGACGGAACGGCCGGAGAGAACCGCGACGAAGGCCCCGGACCCGACGGCGCCGCCAGCAGCAGCCGTGTCCGAGCGGGCCGAGGCGCTGACCCGCCGCACCTGGCGCGCGGCGACGACACGTCACCGCTCGGTTCGGCGCTGGCGGAGCTCGAATCCGGCTGCGGGCTGCTCGTCACCGGAGACGCGCCGACGGCGGCGTTCCGGGTCGCGACGTCGCGCTACTTCGGCGTGCCGTCGCGGCGACGCAGACGGCTGCTCTGCCTGACGAATCCGCCCGCCCGGACCGACGCATGGCTGCCCGGCGCTGTCACCGCGGCCCACGACGACGCCGCGGCCGTCCGGCTCGGCCCCGCTGACCCGCGGTCCGCGTCCGGCGACGTCCGCGGCGACGGCCGCGCTCACGGCCCCGGCGACGACCGCGCCGTCGACCGCCTCCGAACCGACGACGCCGGACCGGTCCGCGAGGCGCTGTTCGGCCGGCTCGACGCGCTCGCCGGCAGCGAGGGGTCGCTGGACCGACTCGAACTCCGCGTCGGGCTGTTCCGCGTCGACCAGCTCCGCCACCGACTCGGCGACGACGCCGCCGACGCGCTCCTCCGCGAACTCGCCGCGGCCACCCGCGACCGCGGCGGCCTGGCGCACTTCCACCTGCCGCGCCCCGTCTCCGACGTCGACGCGCCGCGGGACGACCCGGTCGTCGGCGACGTGACCGACGCGCTCGGCGACGCGGTCGACGCCGTCGTCCAGCTCCGCGGCGGCGCGGACGGCGTCCCGGAGGAGCGCTGGAGCATCGACGGCTGGGGCGTGACGGAGTGGAGCCGGCTCGGCTGACCCGCGCGGGGAGGAGGGTGTCGTCGCCGCAGCGGGGCATCACGTCGCCGTCGGCCGCGCTGCCGCGGCGGAGCGTCACGTCGCCGGGGCACACCATTTATAGCGGGGTACCCGCTAGGTGGAGGTATGCCCCAGTGTGAGATGTGCGGCGCGGAGAAGCCCTCGCTGACCACCACGAAGGTCGAGGGCGCCGAGCTGGAGCTGTGTGACGACTGCAAGGACTTCGGGACGGAGGTCCGGACCGAGTCCACGTCGTCGGCGTCGACGAAGTACTCGACGTCTTCGAGCAGCAGCTCCTCGTCTTCCTCTGCATCTTCGTCTTCCACCTCGTCTTCGTCGTCTCAGCGGCGACGGGACATGTTCGACGACATGGAGACCGTCGCCTCCGACTACGACGACCGCATCAGGAACGCCCGCGAGTCCGCCGGCCTCAGCCAGGAGGAACTCGCGAACCAGCTCAACGAGAAGGCGTCCGTCATCCGGAAACTCGAACGCGGCGACATCCTCCCGAGCGACGACGTCCAGGAGAAACTGGAGAAGGCGCTCGGCATCTCGCTCACCGAAGGCGAGGACGTCGAAGACTCCGAGTGGTCCTCCGACTCCTCGGGGACGATGACGCTCGGCGACGTCGTCAAGCGGAACGACGAGTAACCGCCGACCGCCGACGAGCCGACCGCCGACGCGAACGTCCCTCGGTCTGCGTCCGCGCCGCCTCGTACCGCCCCCGTTGCTTCCTGTTTCCGGACGTCGCCGCGACTCCGCGGTTCCGCCACCGGTCTTTTCACGGTCGATTCCGTCTCGCCGACAGTCTGACCGATGAGTGAGGATGCAGCTGGTGACGCGGACACGGACGCCCTGCGGTCAGCCGTGCTCGACGACGCCGCGGCGTCGCTGCGGGCGTCGTCGCCGCTCGGCCGGCCCGACGAGTCGTATCTGCGCGAGTCGCTGTTCGAGTTCGCGTGGCCCGAGTCGTTCGACCTCGTCGACGACTACTGGGTGAGAGAGCCGTTTGCGCACGTCGCGCTGTTCGGCGACCCCGAGTCGGGCGAACAGCGGTACGTCGTCACGGAGCCGGCCCTCGACGAGTTCGAGTCGCACGTCAGACAGGACGTCGCCGACCGCGTCCGGACGCGGCTGCTCGACGGCGAGTACGGCTCCGCCGAGCAGGGCCGCGAGCGGTTCCGCGAGGACTTCGAGTCGCTGCTCGCCGAGGAGGCGCGCCACGTCGACCCGGGCGTCCGGCACGTCGTCGCGTACTACCTCCGACGGGACTTCCTCGGCTACGGCGAAATCGACCCGTTCATGCAGGACCCGCACGTCGAAGACCTCCACGTCGACGGCGCGGACGTCCCGGCGTTCGTCTACCACGACCGCCACGGGAACCTGGAGACGAACCGGTCGTGGGGCGGCGACCGGCTCGACGAGATGACGGTTCGGCTCGCCCAGCGGACCGGCCGGCACCTGTCGGCGTCGCGGCCGCTGCTCACGTCGACGCTGCCCGACGGGTCGCGGATTCAGGTGACGCTCGGCACCGACGTGGCGACCCGCGGCTCGAACTTCACGGTCCGGAAGTTCCGCGAGGAGCCGTTCACGCCGCCGGAGCTCGCGCGGCTCGGCACGTACACCGTCGAGGAGCTCGCGTATCTCTGGCTCGCCATCGAACACAACCGCTCGGTGCTGTTCGTCGGGCCGACGGCGTCCGGGAAGACCACGTCGATGAACGCCTGTTCGCTGTTCGTCCCGCCGGACGCGAAGGTGGTGAGCATCGAGGAGACCCGCGAAATCGGGCTGCCGCACGACAACTGGATTTCGAACGTGACCCGCGAGTCCGACGTCGGCGACGGCCGCCCGGAGGTCGGGATGTACGGGCTGCTCTCGGAGGCGCTCCACCAGCGGCCGACCCACATCCTGGTCGGCGAGCTCCGGACGGACCCGGAGGTCGTCTACACGTTCTTCCAGGCGGTCGGCACGGGCCACGCCGGGTTTTCGACGTTCCACGCCGACACCGCCGACGACGCGCTGCGCCGCCTCCGCAACGACCCGCTGTCCATCCCGGACGAACTCGCGGCCGAAATCGACGTCGTCGCCGTCCAGCACCTCATGGAGGTCGACGGCGACCGCGTCCGGAAGAACCGGTCGCTCACCGAGGTCCACCCCGCAGACGACCCGGACGAGAGCCGGCCGGAGCTCCGCTCCGTCTTCGCGTACGACCCGACGGCCGACGAGACCTCCCAGCGGAGCGCGTCGCGGCTGCTCGCCGAAGTCGCCCGCGAGCAGGGCTGGACGGACGCGGAGCTCCGGACGAAACTGGAGCGCCGCCGACGGCTGCTCGGCCACCTCGTCGGCAGCGACACCACCGGATACGAGGCCGTCACGAACCGGCTGTTCCGGTTCGCCCGGCGACCGGACGCGGTGCTGGACGAACTCGACGAGGAACCGATTCCGGAGACGCGGCCGGTTCGGGTCCAGGATGTCTGACCCTGACCGGTCTCGCCGCGACGAAGCAGCCGCCGAAGGCGCTGACAGCCGAACGGGCACCGATGACTCCTCGGCGGCCGGCACGGCGGAGTCGGACGCCGACGAACACGGTCCGGCGACGGCGGAACCGCTGTCGTTCGGCATCCCGGAGCGACACCCGAGCCTCAGCGAGCGGCGGCTCCGCGAGGAGTACGGCCGGCTGCAGGGATACTTCCGGTACCGCGCCGACGACTACCGCGGACTGGCCGCCGCGCTCCGCGCGAACCGGTCGACGAACACGGTCGACGAGTACCTCGCTCGGAGCGTACGGCTCGCCGCCGCTGCGACCGCGGGAGGCGCGCTGGCGGGGGTGCTGTTCGCGGCGCTTCTCGCGGCTTCGATGGCCGGCTCGCTCGCCGGCGCGGCCCTCCTCGCGGTCGGCGTCGCGCTCAGCGTCGGCGGCGCGGTCGTCGCCGGCGCCGGCGTGTGGCTCGGTCGGCGCTGGTACCCGACGGTCCGCGCGCGGCAGCGTGCGCGGCGCGCCGACCTGATGCTGCCGCACGCCGTCATCTTCCTGTACGCGCTGTCACACGGTGGCATGAACCTGCTGTCGGTGTCGTCGCGGCTCGCGGACGCCCGCGACGTCTACCGGGAGCCCGCGGCGGCGTTCGACGACGTCGTCGCCGACGTCACCTGGTTCGACCGGAGCCTGCTTTCGGCGCTCACGGCGGCTCGCGAGCGGACGCCCGGCGACGCCACGTCGTCGTTCTTCGACGAACTGGTCGCGGTCGTCGAGACCGGCGGCGACGTCGACAGCTTCCTCGAAACCGAGGCGGACCGCCACCTCGAACTCGCCGCGCAGAAACAGGAGCAGCTCCTGGACGACCTCGAAACGCTGGCGGAGGTGTACGTGACCGTCGTGTTCGCCGGCCCGATATTCCTGCTGGTGACGCTGCTGGTCGTCAGTTTCGTGCGCGCCGGGCTGCTGTTGCCGCTGCGGCTGCTGGTGTACGGCGTGATTCCGGCGGCCGTCGTCGCCGTCGGCTTCGGCGTCTCGTACCTGTACGAGCCGTACCGGCAGCAGCTCGGCGAGGCGCGCGACGGCGTCACCGCGGCGGCCTCGCTGTTCGAGTCGTCGACCCACGAGGACGAACGAGTCGCGGCGTACGAGCGGTCGCGGCGCCGCGAGCGGTGGCGACGAATCCTCACGGAGCCGGTCGAACTGATGCGCGAGCGGCCGGCCGCGACGCTGCTCGTCACGGTCCCCGTCGGCGCGGCTGCCGTGGCGGCGCTGCTCGGCGTGGTCGGGTCGTTCACGACGGGGCCGGCGGTCCGGTCCGCCGTGCTGTTCACGGTGCCGTTCCTCGTCGCGGCGGCGCCGTTCTCGTACGCGTACCACCGGAAGCGGTCGTACGAGCGGTCGGTCCGCAGGCGGTTCCCGGACGCGCTCGAAATCCTGGCGGACGCCGACGAGAACGGCGTTCCGCTCGCCGAGTCGTTCGGGCTCGTGGCGGCGCGGACGTCCGGCGACCTCGCGACGGAACTGGAGCGGGTGTCCCGCGACATCGACTGGACCGACGACGTCGGCGGCGCGCTTGACCGGTTCGAGTCGCGGCTCGGCGTCCCGTCGGTCACCCGGGTCGTACGGCTCGTCACGGAGACCGTGAACGCGACCGACGACCTCGCGCCGGTGTTCTCCATCGTCGCGGAGGACCTGGAGACGCGGAACGACCTCCGGGCGCGGCGTCAGCGGCAGATGCGGCCGTACGCGTTCGTCGCGGTCATCGGCGTCCTCGTCTTCCTCGGCATCGTCCTGTTCTTCGAGTCGCACTTCCTGCCGGCCATCGCGGAGTTCGTCACGTCCTCGGACGCCGGGCTGAGCGGGACGTCGCTGTCGGTCGGCGCCGTCGACACGACGACGTACCGGCGGCTGTTCGTCCACGCGACGCTGATTCAGGCGGTCACGAACGGGCTGCTCGTCGGGAAACTCGTGGACGACCGCGTCGCGAGCGGCGTGAAGTACGCCGCCGCGCTCGCCGCGGTGTGCACCGTCGCGCTCGTCGCCGTGATGTAGCCGCGAAGAACCCGGCCGGCCGAGCATCACTTTCGCCGGGACCGCCGGCACTTTTCAGGCGGCGCGCCAACCAGTCGACCATGTCCGACGTGTTCGTTCTCGTCAACCTCAAAGCGTACCCGTGTGACCCGGTCGAAATCGCCGAGGCGGCCCGCGACGTCGCCGAGGAGTCCGGCGCCAGAATCGCCGTGGCGCCGCAGGCGGCGCACCTGTCCGCGGTCGCGGCGACCGGCGTCGAGACGTGGGCGCAGCACGTCTCCCCGAACGGCCACGGCAGCCACACCGGCAGCACGCTCGCGGAGGCCGCCGCGGACGCCGGCGCCGAGGGGACGCTGCTGAACCACTCCGAGCGCCGCGTCACGCTCGCCGCCATCGACGACAGCCTCGCGGCGGCCGACCGCGCCGACCTCGAAACCATCGTCTGCGCGAACAATCCGCGGCAGGCCGGCGCCGCGGCGGCGCTCGGCCCCGACGCGGTCGCCGTCGAACCGCCGGCGCTCATCGGCGGCGATGTCTCCGTCGCGTCCGCCGACCCGGCCGTCGTCGAGGAGTCGGTCGCCGCCGTCACCGCCGTGGACCGCGACGTCGACCTGTTCTGCGGCGCGGGCGTCTCCACCGGCGACGACGTCGCCGCCGCCGCGGACCTCGGCGCCACCGGCGTCCTGCTCGCCTCCGGCGTCGCGAAGGCCGACGACCCGCGGGCGGTGCTCCGCGACCTCGTCTCTCCGCTCTGAGCCGCGGCCGCCAGCCTCGAATCGGCCACCGGTCTCGAATCGGCCGCCCGTCCCGCCTCACAGGACCGCCGCCCGATTTCTGTAGTGCACCGCCGCCGACGCCAGACGTTGCTCGGTGCGGCGTGAACTGTGCTCTCGACAGGCGTCACGTCGTCGCAGAAAACGGTGTACTGCGGCGTCAGGCGGACCGGACGGTGTGTTCGAGGACGCCGACGCCTTCGACCTCGACTTCGACGCGGTCGCCGTCGCTGAGCGGCCCGACGCCGGCCGGCGTCCCGGTGGAGATGACGTCGCCGGGTTCGAGCGTGAGGTACGTCGTGATCTCCTCGACGAGCGTCGGGACGTCGAAGATGAACTGGTCGCGGCTGCCGCGCTGTCTGGTGTCGCCGTTCAGCCGCAGTTCGACGGACGCGTCCGCCGGAACGTCCTCCGGGTCGGCGACGACCGGGCCGATGGGGGCGGCGGCGTCGAACGCCTTGCCGCGCACCCAGTTCTGCTCGCGGCTCTGGTCGTCGCGGTTCGACACGTCGTCGAGGCACGTGAACCCCTCCACGACGTCCCAGGCGTCGTCGGCGTCGACGTTCCGCGCCTGCTCGCCGATGACGACGCCGAGTTCGGCCTCGTGTTCCACCTGCTCTTTGCCGGCGGGCAGCGTCACGGTCGACCCCGGAGCCGCGACGGTGTTCGGCGGCTTCAAGAACAGCATCGGGCGGTCCGGGACGTCCGCGTCGCGCTCCTCGGCGTGGGCGGCGTAGTTCCGGCCGATGCAGACGATTTTGGTGGGTTCACAGGGCGGCAGCAGGTCGACGTCCGGGTCGCTGACGTCGAACGTCTCTCCGGCGGCCTCGACGACGCCGTCGACGTACTCGCCGCGCCGAGTGACGCCGGCGGGGTCGCTGATTCGGGCGTAGCGCATGCGCGAGCCGACGGCGCCGGGCGGCTTAGTCCCAGCGAACCCGGCGAGCAAGCGGCGGGCGGCCGCCGGACGGTTCCGGGCGGCGCCGTTCCGTCGGCGTCCGGCGGACGAATTTATGTGTGATTCGGCCGAACGACCGGACGCGATGACCGCAATGGAACTCACCTGGCACGGCCACTCCACGTGGCACGTCTCGCTCGGCGACACCGACCTGCTCATCGACCCGTTCTTCGACAACCCGTACACGGAGACGGACCCGGAGGAGGTCGACGCCGACCACGTGCTGTTGACGCACGGCCACGCCGACCACATCGCCGACGTGGACCGGTTCCGCGGCGCGCACGTGGTCGGGACGCCGGAGCTGACGGGGTATCTCGCCGACGAGTACGGCGTCGAGGACTCCACCGGGATGAACCTCGGCGGCACCGTCGAACTCGGCGACGCGTACGTGACGATGGTGCGCGCCGACCACTCGAACGGCATCGAAACCGGCTACGGCGCGTCCGCCGGAATGCCCGCCGGCTACGTCGTCTCCGACTCGAAGCCGACCCAGGAGAGCGACGAGGAGGCGACGACGTTCTACCACGCCGGCGACACCAGCCTGCACTCGGAGATGCGCGACGTCGTCGGGGCGTTCCTCGAACCGGACGCCGCCGCGGTCCCGGTCGGCGACCACTTCACGATGGGGCCGGCGCAGGCCGCCGTCGCCGTCGACTGGCTCGGCGTCGACCACGCCTTCCCGATGCACTACGACACGTTCCCGCCCATCGAAATCGACACCGACGACTTCGTCCGCGAGGTCGCCGCGACCGGAAGCGACGTCGACGTCGCCGTCCTCGGCGGCGACGAGACGTTCACGCTGGAGTAGCCCGACTCCCGCCGGCCCGGACGCCGCGACCCGAGGGCAGATTTTTACGCGGGAGCCCCGAACACCGGACCAGTTGGTTCGACGCCCATGAGCGAGACAGGCGACCGGATACGGGTGCTGCACGTCGACGACGAGCCGACGTTCGCGGAGCTGGTCGCCACCCGACTGGAACGGCAGGACGACCGGTTCGACGTGGTGACGGAGCACGACGCCGGCGACGCGCTCGACAGGCTGTCCGAGGACGTCGACTGCATCGTCTCCGACTACGACATGCCGGGCCGCAACGGCATCCAGTTTCTCGAAGCCGTCAGGAGCCGTTCGCCGGACCTGCCGTTCATCCTGTTCACCGGGAAGGGCTCGGAGGAGCTGGCGAGTGAAGCAATCTCCGCCGGCGTCACGGACTACCTCCAGAAAGGCGGCGGCAGCGACCAGTACGCGCTGCTCGCGAACCGCGTCCGCAACGCGGTCGACGCCGCGCGGTCGAAACGGGCGCTCGCCGAGCGGAACCGGCGGCTGGAGACGCTCATCGGGAACCTCCCCGGGATGGTGTACCGCTGCCGGAACGAACCCGACTGGCCGATGGAGTTCGTCGAAGGCGAATGCGAGACGCTCACCGGCTACGCCGCCGACGTCATCGAGTCGGGCGACGTCGTCTGGGGCGACGACGTCCTGCATCCGGACGACCGCGACCGGATGTGGACCGCGGTGCAGGACGGACTCGCCGAGGACGGCTCGTTCGAGGTGCGGTACCGAATCGTGACGAGCGGCGGCGCGACCAAGTGGATGTGGGAGCGCGGACAGGGCCTCTACGACGACGGCGGCGACCTCGAAGCCATCGAAGGGTTCATCACCGACGTCACGAACCGCCGCGAATACGAGCGCGCGCTCGCGGAGCTGCACACGGTCGCCACCGAAATCTCGGGGGACGAGACGGTCGAGGCGGTGTGTGAACGCACCATCGACGCCGCCGAAACCGTCCTCGACCTCGACCTCTGCGTCATCAACCTCGAATCGGACGGCCGGCTCCCCGTCGTCGCCATCTCGTCGGGCGTCCCGCCGGACGGCGCCACTCCGATGTCCGTCGAGGAGGGGCTCGTCGGGAAGACGTACCGGACCGGCGAGTCGTTCGTCGTCGACGACGCCGCCGACCACCCGGAGGCGAACCCGCAGGGCGACTACCGCGCCGGGCTCAGCATCCCCATCGGCGACCACGGCGTCTTCCAGGCCGTCTCCGACGCTCCCGGCGCGTTCGACGAGAACGACCGGGCGCTCGCCGAACTGCTCGTCTCGCACACCGCGGAGGCGCTCGACAGAATCGAGCGGACCGAAGAACTCCGCAGGCAGAACGAGCGGCTCGAGGAGTTCGCCACCATCGTCAGTCACGACCTGCGGAACCCGCTCACCGTCGCCGACGGCCACGTCGACCTCGCGTTGGAACGCTGCGACGACCCCGACCTCGAAACCGCGGCTCGGGCGCTCGACCGGGCGTTCGCGCTCATCGAGGGGCTCTTGACGCTCGCCCGCGACGGCCCGGAGTCGCTGACGGTCGAACCGGTCGACCTCGAATCGGTCGCCGCGGAGAGCTGGGAGACCGTCCGGACGCCGAACGCCACGCTCGTCGTCGACGGCACCCGGACGGTCCGCGCCGACGAAGCCAGACTCAGGCAACTGCTGGAGAACCTGTTCCGCAACAGCATCGAGCACAACGCCGCTGGCGTCCCGGCTCCAGGCACCGCTGCGCCCCACGGCGCAGACGGGGCGGGTGACGTCACCGTGACCGTCGAGGCGCTTCCGAACGGCTTCGCCGTCTCGGACGACGGCGTCGGCGCCGCCGGTGACGACGCCGACGAACTGTTCACACCGGGCTACTCGACGTCGGCGTCCGGGACCGGGTTCGGGCTCCCCATCGTGAAACGCATCGCCGACGCCCACGGCTGGGACGTCGCCGTCACCGACGCCGGCGGCGGCGGCTTCCGCGTCGAACTGACCGGCGTCGACGCCGACTGACCGCCGGCAATCGACCACCGGCGGCGACGTTCACCGGCGCGGTCAGCCGCGGAGCCGCCGGTGCTCGACTTTCATGCAGCGGTCCTGCGTCGTCACCAGCCCGGCGTCTTCAGCGCGGGCGAGCGCGTCGTCGTCCGTGATGCCGCGCTGCAGCCAGACGCCGCGGACGTCGCCGCGCCCCTCCCGGCGTGCGAGGACGTCGTCGACGATGCCGGCCACCTCCTCGCTCGGCCGGAACACGTCCACCAGTTCGACGTCCTCGTCCACGTCGGCGAGCGTGTCCGCGGCCGGCCGGCCGAGCACCTCGTCGGCGTACGGATTCACCGGGATGACCGTGTAGCCGTGGTCCTGGAGGTACCGCGGGATGTCGTGAGCCGCCTTCCCGGGCGTCGTCGAGCAGCCGACGACCGCGACCGGGTCCATCGACAGCAGTTCTCGCAGACCGTCGTCGTCCGTGACAGGCATGGCTCCCCTAACGGACGCGGCCCGCAAAAGTGGTTCGCGCTCAGGCCTCGGCGAGCCGAACCGTCGGCTCGCCCTCCTCGTGCGTCTCGACGACGCCGTCGAACAGCTGTTTCAGCGTGTTCAGCGTCTGGTCGTCGTGCGCCGTCGAGTCGATGCAGTACAGCCCCAGGCCGTCGACGCTCTGAATCCGGCCGGTGAACACGTGCAGGAACCGGAACACCGTCTGCAGGTCCGAGTACATCAGCAGCGTCGACAGCGAATGGACCATGATGCGGTTCCGCTCGATGCGGCGGTTCTGGTAGAACTCCTCCAGGAACTCGGAGAGCTTGATCCCGATTCCGGTCATGTCGACCGGCGACGACGTGTACTTGATGCGGTCGTCGTCGCGGACGTCCCCGACCCCCTGCTGGCGCGTCACCGTGTCGACGACCGCGACCGGCTTCCCCTCGTAGTCGACGCGGCGCCCGTACCGCTCCAGCAGCCGCTTCGCGCCGTCCTTCGTCGTGACCATGATCGCTCCCTCCCCCCGACGCGTCCCCTCCGCGAGCACGTCCAGCGCGAGTTCGCGCTTCCCGGTCAGCGGCGGCCCGGATACGAGAACGTTCGACCCCGGAGAAATCCGCGTGTCCAGCGCGTCGACCTCATACATGCCTGTTCCCCGTAGACTCGCCGGTCACGGCCGGTCGAAAGTGACTCTGACGCGTCCTCGAGCCGGGAGTCATCAACTATAGGCACCAAACCGTGACCGGGTATTATTCTTTCTGATTGGGGAGTCCCGTCCCGCGCCCTACGCGAGCTGTGCGAGCCGACCGACCACGAACGCGACCGCCGCGAGATACGTCCCCCGCTTCAGCCACTGCTGAGCCGCCCGCGGCTCCCGGAACCCCCACGTAACGGCCCCGAGCATCACCGCGTCAGCCGGCACCACCACCGCCAGATACGCCGCGCCGAACGTCCCCCAGACGTACGGCAAGCCGCTCGCCGCCACCGCCGCCGCCATCACCGCGAACGCCACCCACAGCGCCGCCCGCTCCCCCACCACGATCGGGAGCGTCCGCAGCCCCTCCTCGCGGTCCCCCGCCACGTCCTCCACGTCCTTCACGACCTCCCGCGCGAACGTCGCCGCCGCCGCCAGCCAGAACAGCGTCCACACCTGCGACGCGAGCCCGCCGGCCGCCGCCGCACCGAACAGGAACGTCGACCCGGTGAGGTACGCCACGACGACGTTCCCGACCCCAGGAAGCCCCTTGAACAGCTTCGTGTACGCCACCAGCGCCACCAGATTCACCACCGCAATCGCGACCGCCAACACCGGCAGCGTCACCGCCGCCAGCACCGCCCCGACGAACAGCGTCGCCGCGAACCCCAGCGCCCCGCGCGGCGACACCCGGCCGCTCGGAATCGGCCGCTCCGGCCGATTCACCGCGTCGACGTCGCGGTCGAAGTAGTCGTTCACCGCGTTCCCGGCGGCAGTCGCGAACACCGTCGCCGCAACCGCCAACCCAACCGCTCCCGGACGGTCCAGCCCGCCCGCCACGAACGCCCCGATGAACGGCAATACGCCCGCAGCGACCGCATTCCCCGGACGCGTCAGCTCCAGATACCCGCCGAGCCTCGACATACCGCCGACTCCCGCCGGCGACACAATAAAACGCGCGACCCGCCGCCGCCACGTCCGCAACTCCACGACGAACCGCGGGGCTTAAACGAGAGACGTGTATAGAACGCGGTACGGGCGCTTAGCTCAGCCTGGACAGAGTACTTGGCTTCGGACCAAGCTGCCGCGGGTTCAAATCCTGCAGCGCCCATTCGTTTCTCGAACGGTCCAAATCCGATAGACGTGGGTGGGTTGCTTATATACCAACCGTGGCTGCTGGGTTTGATTTCGTTCGACGGACGAACGATTCCGAATGAGCGTGCTTCCGTATGGGGATTTCGCACATCTAAACCGGGTGGAATAGTCATACTCATTGACTAGTTGGATGTGACGTTGAGCACTAATCGATGATCCTCACCGCTCGTGCGCAGCTGTCTACAAGAGGTCCGAGCACAATCGTGGACAGGAATTAGTGGGTTGCGCGCGCTCAAGCACGCGAACAGTAGAATCCGCTATGTCGGTCGGGATGCAGTTTGTCGGCCTAGCGGATTTCTTCTGAATATCCTGGCTCTGTTGAATCCTATAGCTAACAGATCCTGAAAAGTGCCGTAAGAACAGGCGAAGTACTATCTTTCACACCAAAGACATTCTGTCAAGATGCCAGGTATGGACCACGGTATCAAACGAGGTGTCGGGATGATTGTCGAGACCGTAGTGGTTGCCATCCTAATTAGTGAACTCGTTCCTTTGCTGGTTGAGCAAGGTCTGCTCCCATTAGGGATCTTCTGGTGGGTGATCCCTGTTTCAATCGTGAGTGCGGTGATGACTGTAGATGCGTCCCGGTACTGGTCGTTCGGTTACCTCGCAGGCGTCAGTATCGGAATCTATCTCGCTATCCCCCTCTTCCTCGAAACGGGATTATTGACCACACTTGACATACTGGTTTACGGAGGTCTCGTAATTGCGGCAATTACCTTGAGAGTCAAGATTCACAGCTCTGGATTTTGACCATTTGCCTGTTCTGTAGTTACATACGGTCCGGCTGGCTTCCCCCCTCGTGATGAATCGAACTTCGCTATTTTGTCTCATATCGCTTCTTGCGACAGTATTTCTCATCGGCATTCCAACAGCCGTTGGATTCTATCCGCCAGTTCTTGCTGGCTTCGCCGAATCAGCCCCTCTTGAGGTCATCTCCACTTGGATGGTCCGAATCGGGGCCCTTCCCTTCGGGTTCTCGCTTGGGGGCTCTGTTGAAATCCTCAGTTGCTGATAGGTTGTCGGAGCCGTGCTGAATACAGAGCGCGTTTCGGTCATTTGGTAAGACTGGGTATTCGACTGTTCTGCCCGAACTGTTTGCAGGCAGGTCGTTTCTATACATACGGACAGGTGAGAAAAATCTCCGTGAGAGTCAATCGGTCGCTTCAACAGCAGCTTTCTTGGCTCGCGTTTCAATCTCGTCTTCCAAGTCTCGCATGAAGTCGTCGACCGTGTTGCCCATCGTCAACACCGGGTATCCCTCTTCAAGCATATCCTCAAGTACCGCACCAGCGTCTTCGTCGCGGTCGTGTTGTATCACCGGCACGTCGACGTTTGACGCGAAGACACCCGTGAACGCGCCGCCCGCACGAGCCCGCTCAATCAGGTTGCGCTCGGCCAGCGTGTTCAGGTATTTCGCGAACGAGGCGGTTCGGCTCCGCCGGTCGGCGCGCAAGTAGACGAATGGCAGGACGTGGTCGTCACCAGCCAATGACTGCCGAATCGCCTCCGTGCTCTCGATGTCGTTGATTTCGGCGCCGTTGAATATGCGCCCACCGGGGAGCTGGATCCAGCGTGGCTGGATAGCGTCCAGATACGCGTTCAGTTGTTCCTCCGGTACTGGCTCCATATCCAGCCAGCGAAGCACATCGTTGACCGCGTAGACTGTCTCGGCACCGATCCGGCCCTGCTGGTCGTCCGGGATCGTGACCTGTCGCATCTCACCGCCCTGCTGCTCAATTTCCTCGCGCATATACTCTGCAAGGACTGGGTTCTGCTCGCCGTTGACGACCTTCGTGCCGGGTGGAATCGTCCGCGCGAACGCACGGGCAAGGTCGCGGACGGTCTTACCAAGCGTATCCTGATGATCCTGCCGGACGTTCGCGATCACGACCACATGTGGCTTGATGAACCGCTCGTTGATTAGCCGAGTCGTATATTCGGTAATGCCCTGATTCTCGAAGATGCCGACGTCCTCTGGCGTATACGACTCCAGTTGTGGCCCGAACTCCCGCAGGACGTTGATGTTCTCGTACAGTGTCGTGTACGGCCCCGTCCGTTCGATTGGAATAACGTCGCCGTTGCGGATCAACAGTGGATGGTTCCCGGTGATCTTCGTCAGCGTGTCATAGCCCCGACGCCGAAATACGTCGTCGAGACGCTTGACCGTCGAAGACTTCCCACGGATACCGGAGACGACGATACGCGTGTCGATGTTGTCGAGGAACTGACGGTGTTGGCGGCCCCGATCCAACAGCGAGAGGGCGCCACGGACAGTTGACATTCCGACCTCGAACGGGTTGAACTCGACGTCCGTCTCGGCCCCAACGAGATACACCGGGATCGCGCCCGTCGCCAGATGGCGGAACCGCCGCATTGCCTCGCGGGCGTTCGCCCGTTCGGTGTAAGTAAAACTCGGGACTGCGAGGGTCTCGTCGTCGTCTTCGAGCACCCACTCGAATATGTCGCTTGACTCGTCACCGCGAACCCGCAGCGTCGGCCGGTCGTCGTCCGAGGGTGACTCGACGTACTCGAACTCGTCGGTATCGAGCGATTCGAGTTCCGCCGCGGCGTCGCGAACCCGGTCGATGTGCTGCCGAGCCACTCTTGAACTCTCGTACCGATCTGCTCCGACCGCCAAACAGACCTCGGAGTCAGAAAGTCGCCAGAACCACCCCTCCTCGCTTCGGACGACCTCGAACATGCCCTGTTCGTTCATTCTCGATCACCGCCCGAGAGGATCGACGACTCGAAGACATCCTCGTGTGACGGCTGATAGACCGTGTGATACTCGACGATGACGAGACAGACGAGTGCGACGAGGAGACTTGCGGCGACCTGCACGATCCCGAACTGCTGTGGGAACCCACGCGGCAGAATGCGCCCGGTCGCCCGAGCAATCGGCAACATCACCGCGAAGGTGCCGAGCTGCAGCGGGACGAAGAGCTTTCGTTTGGGTCCGGGGGCAACGTGCCAGTTGTACGCGCCGGTCCCGGCGAGGATTGCGACGAAGTACGCCGACAACCCCCGCGTAATCGGGAAGAACAGCGTGATGGGAACAGCCACGATCAGCGCGAATGCTGTCGTGATTGAGATCAGCACGCGTCCGTAAAGGAGGGTGACGTAGTGGACGAGATAGAGAAATCCGAAGGAGAGCCCGAGCAGCACCGCGTACAGCACGACGAGCCACTTGCTCGCCAGTGCGTAAATGGCCAGCAACGGGAGGGCGATCAGTCCGATTCGGAGGCCGTAGCGCCCACGGACGCGTTCGGAGATCAGAAGGCCGAGTAGAAAGAGCACGACTGCCACCGGCCGAGCGAGGATGGTCGGTTCGAGGTCGGTGTCGAGTGCCGCGTTCTTGTAGACGGCAACGTCTGTCGTGGTTGTGTACAGGGTGGGTGGCGTCATCTCGCCAAGTGTCGTGGCCAAGCCGGGGGTGATAAGCAGCCAGCCACAGGCGACCAAACCGGCGTACAGGCCCGTGGCGGTGAGCAGGTCGTGAATCCGATACTCCGGTTTGAGTTGATGGTAATTGTAGGCTGCAAGGCCGGGGAGGATACTGCCGATGAACACGACCGAGCGGAGTGACTCCGGGGTCAGCGACCCAAGTCCTACGAGCAGGAGCAGCGGAACGCCGCTGCCGAGCCCCATCGCGACGAGTAGTTCGTCGCGTCCGTAGAGTAGCGTTCGCTGCTTCACGACCCAAAGCCCGAGGTAAGCGATGATCGTACTTAGCACAAAAATCGGGAGCATCCAGACGTTCTTCAGGGTATAGACTGCCAGCACGGGGACCGCAATAGTCCCACCCATCCGGTATCCGAATAATTGGGTGATGATTCCGACCGACAGAAGTCCCAGCGCCGTAATCCCGGCTGCAACTAACACTGGCAATACCTCACGAGATCAGCACTACTACACATGTATCTGGGTCAGAACTGAAATGCAATATGATTGTTCGTTTGACCAGCCTGATAGAGACGCGTTGGAAATAAATTGGCACGATCTGTGGTAACTGCTAACTCAACGCGGGTAGGAATTAATTGGGGGCCCTGCTGTATCCACTTTCTATATTCAGCAGACCATTTGTATCAACCCCTGAGGATTTCAACAGAGCCATTTTCCAGATAATCGTCTAGAGCCCTGCTGTATAGAGAGCCCAAGTCAGCCACGGGACTCACGACTGGGGATGAACAGTTGCGTCGGTAGGTAAAAAGGATAAATCTCGCACGTCATCAGACAATCTCGTTGGTGTCTTGAAATTCGTCGATCATCACGTACTCTATCTGCATCGATTCCTGCAGAGAGTCGTCCTCACATAGAACAACAAACGCGAACTGCAGCGTGATATTACGAAGGAAATTCATAGGTTTTCCTCGCACGATCCATCAGATTAGTCACCAGAGTAGTCGGGGCATTCAGTCGGCTCGACAATCTCGCGACCCTCTGGCGACAGCTCCATGAGTGAGTTTTCGTTACGCTGAATGTAGTCGATGAGGTGGTCATTCACATATTCGTAGAGTGCCGACCCATCTGCATACCCCCATTCAGAACATAATTCGGCGTTCTTTGTCGGCTCCATATCAGCAATGTCGTGCAGTCGCTTGAGCTCGCGATTCGCTAATTCGTGTCCAACGGTCTGGTCAGGGGCCGTCGACGAGTCATTCCCACCAGACACATCCTCTCCCGACCCCAAATTGCCACCAGCGCCATCTTCCCCAGATCCGTCATCACCGCCCGAGTCTCCATCAACGGGAACGGAGTCACGGCTTTCAGGCAGATTACGCTGTCTCTCGCGGATGGCAGTCAGCAGTTGTTTCAGTTTGGTCGTATCGTCCTGATACAGTGGATAGAGCCACCACAGCTGTTGCATGTCGCTTGGTTCTAACCGCGACTGTGAGCGCACTGCCTGCATGCCAGTTTCCCAGTCCGCTTCCGAGACATCGCCACCGCCGAATGGGACCGTTTCCAACAGAACCTCGGCCGCGGTGTAGGTGATTGAGTTGAGGATCGCTTTCAGATCGAGGGGCCCATCAATTGTCTCGACTTCCGCTTCTTCTTCAATCAGTTCCTCCGCCCAAAGCTCGTTGCCACGGCGTTTGGCTCGTTCGACGACGTTGGGGTCAATTGCCGCTGGCTCGAAGGCCGGCTGTTGTTGAATCCGCTCACCAAGCTCACGCACCCAGTGCAGCTGTTTCGCGAGTTCTTTCGAGTCGACGCCCTCGAGGTGATCCTCGCCCTCGGGCACCGCGACATAGTGGTGGAAGTGTGGTTCCTGGTTGCCATGTTTGCGCAGTACCCGGCCCATCCGCTGAATAAGTTGTAGTTCGGTTTTCGTCCCTGCGACATTGATCCCGACTTCAGCGTCGGGCACGTCAATCCCTTCATCAAGGAGCTTCGGGGCGACCAAGACACCGTTAGTGGCGTCTTGGAAGGCGTCGATGCGCTTTCGGACGATTTTATTTTTCTTTTTGTTTGAAGCGGCGACCTCACTGTGCACCGCAAAGACGTTCTCAGAAACGTCCGCAAGCCTATCTTCGATTTCATCCACCATGTCGATGTTCATCGTGAACATCACGATCTTGATCCCAGCGCCCTCCTGCGTGAGGTACTCACGGGCGAGGTCGATCGCGGCATCGAGTTTCGGCCGCGATCGATGTCGAATCGCGTTTCGGCTCATGATCGCCGCATGGAGCTGCTTCCACCGGTTTGGTACATCGTCGAGTTCGATCCCAGCCGCTTTGTGAGCGGTAATGAAATCACCTAGGTCTCTGAACTCACTGAACGGTACATCAAGCCGTTTGAGAGTCTGCCGCGTCGATCGGGACCGTCTGGTTTTCGCAAACAGATCCGTGATTCGAGAGGTTTGATCCTCCCACTCATCAGCCTCAGAGGCCTCTAACGCCGTCGGGTGGACCGTCCAGTCGAACTCGGGGATGATACCGTGACGCTGGGCATCATCGACGGTGTAGGTGTATACCACCTCACCCAAAACACTCTCCAGTTCCTCCCGCTTTTTCGACTCCTCACGCCCGAGCGTTGCGGACAGGCCCAACAGGGCATTGGCGTTGATGCTCTGTAAGGCCCCGCCGAAGCCACTCTCGTTTGTATTCGCGTAGTGGTGTGCCTCATCGCAAATCACAAGATCATACGTTTTCTCGGGCGCTCCGCCGTGTTGCGGGAGCATCGAGTGGATAGTATGGAACTCAACTGAACCGGTCGAAAATGAGAGCGCCTCAGGTTGCCCACTCCGATCCCCACCAGCAACATTCAGCCCGAGCAATTCGCGAATCTCGCGCTCCCACTGACTGAGGATTGCATTTGAGTGGGCGACAACAGCGATATCCGCGTCTGCAGACCGGTAGGGACCGTTGAATTCATCAAAATCGTGATTCGGCAAGACTCCGCACAAATGAGCGATCGCAGCAATGCCGGCGACTGTTTTCCCAGTCGCCGTCGCCATTTCGAGCACTCCCCAGCGGCCAGCGTCCAACCAGCGTTCCAGGCCCTTGCGTTGGTTCTTCCACAAAGTCACCATCAGAACTGGATATCTGAGGGAATCAACGAGCTCATCGTAGGCGGTCTCCTGATACTCATCGACAGCCCCCTGCAGCTGCTGCAACAGATCTGAATCTGCGTAGATCTCTTGTTGGACGGCACTGGCATACAGCTCCAGGAGATACAAGGTCCCATCCCGGCTCATGTGATCGAGCTCCATTTGGCTAGGGTCGAATCCAGCCATCCGCAGATCTTTCATCAGCAACCGCTCAGCGGACTCCGTCAGCGAATCGATCTCGGTATTCTGGTACGTTGCGAGTTTCTTGTTGAGCTCCGCGACCCCCTCGCGAAACTGCGAGAACTCAACAGAAGGATCTGGAGATCGAGTGCCTCCAGTGGCACCGTCCAGCCGTTCGGTGACGAACGCAGAAAACTCTCTGTCATATGCTGAATATAGAAACGACATGTCTGCGGGGTGGAGTGCCCCCACGTAATTCGGCAGGTGGATGTAATCAGCAAGCTCACTATCCATTAACAGCAGTTGCTCGAGTGAGGATTTTCCTGCCAGCTCAGCCGCCTCATATTCTCCAAAGTCGCGGTAATCCGGCGTGAACAAACTCACTGGTGACACGACACCATACAACACATATAATTCTTATCAGATTAGTACTTGGTTTGATAATTTGATGATGGTAAGTAGAATGTTCAGTACAAAATTTGATTGAGTTAAATCGAAGTGACTCACCTGCTATAGGTTGTCGAGATACTTTCTCCTCTGTTCCATCTTCTCCTGCTCTGTCCGTTGATCGTAGTGCCGATCCAAGACACCCTCGGAGACATTTGCTCGGTCGCTGACAGCAGGCTTTGGCCATCCATGATTGAGGGCGTACGTGATCCCGCCTCGACGAATTGCGTGGGGACTCCTGCTGGAGGGACACTTAGATGCCTCATCATAGCCGGTTGCGACACACGTTGCTGGCTTTCGACCGTGTGGACACTCGATCCCGATCTCACAAGGACGGGTCCATCGATAACAGTCTCCTCTGAGAGTAGTCGTGTGAGCACGGCCTTTAGAAGTCGTAATGAGTGGCTGGCGTCCAAACTGGTCAACAGTGTTCACCCATGTTGTTTCTATCCAGTCGTCGAGAATAGTGCAGATATCGTCTGAGAGTGCGATAAATCGCTGGCCACCCTCTTTGTTCTTGATTGGGGTCCCCGTCTCAGGTCGATGAACAACACTCAGCGATTGATTCTCAGGGTCATAATCCTCCAGATCGAGGGCATGAGCAGCCCCGACACGCATCATCGTGTGCCACAGTAGTGTGAGTATCACGTGAGGCCGTGACGCGTACTCGAATTTGTTCAGATGATTCAAAATCGCTTCTGCGCTGTCACTGTCCAACATCACCGTTCGGACGTTGTCTCCGTCTCCAAGATCTGGTGAAAGCACTTTGCTGTGTAGATCTTGCTCAACTCCCTCTATCGATTCCAGCCACCGTATGAACACACGGAGGGTGTCCATCTGCGTTTTCTCGGTTACTGGTTTGAGATCGCCTTCATCACGTCGCCAGAGTCGGAAGTAGTGGAGATCTCGTCCAGTGATGTCATTCAGGTTGGTGATTCCCTGTTGTTCACACCAACGTAGGAAGTGTCCCAGCCGGGAACGATGTGAATAGATTGTTGCTTGTGATGTCTCATGCTCACGGTCTGTGAGATAGAGGTCGAGTGCTGATTCTGGGTCGATTGGTTCTAACGGCATAGTCTGTTGTTTGCGACCCTTCGGAAACGCCCTCATTTCGCTCCCTCAGGTCGGCCGCCTCACAGCCTCCAAGTGGAGCCATTCGACAGTCGAACAGAAGCTGCGGCGCCCATCGCTCCTCGAACAGTTCGAATCCGATAGACAGGGGTAGGCTGTGTATGTGTCTACTGTGTCTGCCGAGTACGATTTCGTTCGATGGGCGAATGATTCCGAACGAGCATGCGTCCCTCCGGGGGTTGCGTACAGCCAAACGGATGTCTAATCAGAAAATCAATCGTACATTGAGTCAGAGCGTGTCGAACGAGTTGATGACGTCTCCTGTTGAGTACGTCTCAATCAGATCCTGCTCGTCGAAATCGGAATCATCACTCCAGATGGACGCATCGCAGGCGATCGCACACGCCAGATAGAGCACATCGTCGGGGTCAGTGTCACCGATTGCTTCGTCTGCTCGGTCGATAGCCGGATAAAAATCGTCGGTGGGAACGACCTCGATGTACTGGAACAGGAGGTCGATGAACTGTGCCACTCGCTCCGGTTCCATCCCGGACTTCTCCACGATCAGATCCTGGTAGTTCCCGATCTCGTCGTGGACGAAGGCAGGTGTCAGCAGGTCTGGTTCAAGCGTGACGATGAGTTCCCGCGTTTTCGAGTCGGTGATGAGTGCAGATATGACGACGTTGGCGTCGATGACCAGCCTCATTCGTCAGTTTAGGCCGACTCCTCGTCAACGCGTCTGCGCCCGCGTTCGTTAATCTTCTGAGCAATTTCATGAACGTCGCCTTCGGTGAGGTCACTCTGGCTGATGAGTTCGTCCATCACCTCCAGCGTCTCGACTTTCTCTTGGATGGCTTGCCGTGTGACCTCACTCCAGTTGATCTCGGGGTGCTTCTCCATTCGCTCTTTGAGGTCGTCGTCGACGTTCACCGTGATTGTTGGCATACAGAAAGCTATGGATACACAGATTACTGTGTCTTTCGGTAGATCTCAGGTCCGCTTATTTCCACGGCCTCACAGCCTCTAAGGGGAATCGTTCGCCCTTCGAACAGAAGCCTGCAGCGCCCATTCTCTCACGGCGTCATTCGACGCTAACCCTGAGTTCTCGGTAGCGTCCCGCTCGCTACCGGATTCGGCGCTTCCCGGGAAGCCGGTTCCACCACTTTCTGAGGAACTAAACGCGTACCACGTTGCGGCCCCGTGCCGTGCCCCGGTTTTGTTCGCAAATCAGGGGGTGATTCCCCGTGCGTGAAGCTCGGTTTGTTCCTGCGAGCGAACTCTACGACCCGGCTACGGGAGCCCGTTTCCTCCACCCGTCGATTCAGGCGACCGACGGCGAGGTTCGCGATGCCGTTCGTGCGCTCGACCAGGAGCGTGGTCAGCGATGAACGGGACGGAGTACGTCTGCGAGGACTGCGGCGTCACCATCGTCGAGCCGGAGCCGCCGCGGACGGACCTCTGCCCGGTGTGCCGGACCGGCGGTGACCCGACCGCGTATCCGCCGCTGTCGGAGATTCGAGGTGATTTCTGATGCCGCCTGCGCGGTTCGAGACGCGGGCGGATGGATACGAGCGCTGGCGGACCTACGTCGCTGCTGAAGGCCGCGAGCGGTACGTCTACGTTCACCAGTTGCTCGCTATTGCCGAGGGCGCCGCTCCCGACCAGGTCTTCTCCGACGGCGAGTACCAGGTGCATCACCGGAACCGGGTGCGCTGGGACAACCGGCCGGGAAACGTCGAACTCCAGGAGGCGGACGCCCACAGCGAGCATCACCGGCCGCACCGGGAAGCCGGGCAGGCCAGGGCGCGCCGGCAGCTCGCCCGAGGTGAGTCGCGGTGAGCGCGTCCCTTCGGCTGTTCGAGTTTCACTGTCACTCCTGCCAGGAGCTGACGGTCGTCCCCGAGGACTCCGAATGCGTCCTCTATCGGGAGTGCCCCGACTGCTTCCGGGTCCCGGCGCTCGACCGCGAACCGGTCGACCTCCGGCTCCGGTCGCTCCTTTGGGCCATCCACCTGGCGCCGTTCAGCTTCACGGCCACCGCAAGCGAGGGAGACGCCGATGCCGGCAGCGGCGCCGCGAGCGCCCCGAGCGGCGCCGAGGCATCGGCTCGCGCGGAGCGGGGGCTTGCCCCCGACCGCGCAGCCCGAGCGCCAGAGGGAGTCCCCCGGACTCCCGCAAACGACGGCGGTCGCGTCTCCCCGCCCAGCCGCCCGCAGTCGACGCTTTCCGACTGGTCCGATGAGTAGCGGGCCGCCACAGCCGGCGGAGGCGGCCACCCCAGACAGCGACCAGTCTTGGCCTTCCAAGGAGACTAACTCTGTAGAGGTCGCTACCGCCCGTGCAGCCGGGTCTGACGATATCCCGGCCATCGTCTACGAGCGCGTCGCGGAGTTCCGCCGCGACTACCCCGAACTGGCCGATCTCCCGCTTTCGCAAACGCACGGCCGGAGCCTGCGTCGTATCGTCACGGAAGCCGAGTGGCAGGAGTATTACACCGACCCGGCGGGGTTCAACGAATCCGCGTTCGTGACGCGGGAGCTGGAGTATCGGGAGGCGTCGACATGGGCGGACGCGCTCGCCGCGTTCCTCACGGCGCATCTCCGGTACGACGGCCTGATGGCGCGGTTCTCCAACGGCGAGGAGTCGTTTGAAATCCCGCTGACCGACGCCTGGAGCCAGGAGTACCACGCGAAACAGTACGCTCGGGCTCGTGCCCTCGAACGGCAGATGGGCGGCGGTAAACGGCCATCCGGCGGCGAAGCCGTGGCGGCGTGGGAGCGGCCGGCGACGGCGATGGTGACGCTGTCCGCGTCGTCGACGCCGAACGGCGAGCGACTGTCGCCTGTCGACCACCTCGACGCAGTCCACGACTCCTTTTCGTACGGTGGCGTCCGCGACACGCTCCGAAACGTCATGGAGTACCACCTGGGCCTGGACTCCGAGCAGTGGGGATACTGGCTGCAAGCAGAACCGCACGGCCTCGGTGACAGCCCCGGCGTCAACGCCTGCTACACACACATCCACGTTGGGGCGTATTTCGACGCGGCCGGGCTCGACGCCGAACAGATCGGCGGCGAACTGGAGCGCGTCATAGACAAGCATCTGGAGGTGTGCGAGCCGGCCGGCCGGAGCGCGCACGACTACGACGCGATTCAGTCGTACGAGGATGAAGACGACGGCTGTATTTCGGTGAACATGTCCGTCGGAAACCTCGGGTCGTACCTCGCGGCGTACATGGGCGGTTCGTACGACGAGCGGCTGGAGGAGCGGCCGATTCAGTATATCGCGTGGGGTGCGCTGTACTGGTCGACGGCGCGGCAGCGGACGACGCGGTCACAGACGGTGAATCAGGCGATTGCGGCGGATGCCTGCGAGCAGCGCGCCGAATCAGACAGCTCGAACCAAACCGACTCGCACGGCGAGGCCGTCCGGTGGTCTGACGCGAACGGCCCGGACGTAGTGTGTCGATGCTGTTCGTCCGGCTGGGATATTGACCAATCGCGGCTTGATGAGCCGATTCGCAGCGACGAACTCGCCGCGGCGTTACCTGACCCGCCGGACGATGAAGAATCGTCGACGCTGTCGCTGTCCGAACGGTGGTCGGATGCCGACGCTGCTGGCGCGGCCGGTGAGAGTCTCGAACGAGCGAATATCCGTGAGCGAGTGGAGACGTGGCTGTACGCGAATCCGCACGCAGAGCCGTCCGTAGTGGCGATACTGGCGCAGTTGAACATCAATCCGCGGCACCGGGAGTTCGTCGCCGATCTCCTCGCTGGCGTCGACGACAGTGCGGACTCGGAAGGGTTCGTCCGGGCGACGCTCACTTCGGAATGGGAGCTGGAAGCAATCATCGACAGCGACGGCGAAGAACACGCCCCTGGCGGCGGCGGCATCGACATGGTGGAGCTGCACCTACCTGAGAAACACGTGCTGGAGAATACGCGGCTGCAGAAGCCGCTCAAGACCGGCGAAATCTGGCGCTGCGGGAAGTGCAACGTCGCGATGCACAACCCCGAAATGATGGCCGGCCACCTCGTCGAACACGGGTTAGATACTGCGGAGGCCGCCGACTACGTGCTCCAATACGACCCACTGAGTAAACTGCGTGAGTCACAACCAGAAATGGAGTATTCAGGTGAGAAGCAATTCTATTGAATCAGCTATTAGGTAAAACTCCTATCTTGCGACTTGTTTTCCAAGCGAGTAGACAAAGAGTGCTAAAAGAAAGGTTCCGGAAAATGACTCAAATGCCAAGAATAGCTTAGCTATGGAACTATTCACTTGGTAACTGTTTGATCCGATAGTAGTGAAGGTAACTGCGCTAAAATAGAAGCTGTTTTGCCAGATCTCAAAGAGCGATTCAATGAGTTGCGGATAGTAAGACGGGGACAACAGGTTTTCAAAGACATTTTCATCGTAACTGTGGATTATCGAGACTCCTGAGTCGGTTTCTTCGAGACCGCCAAACCAATTCGTGGGATAAAGTACCATGCCAGATAGGATAGTGAGGCTTTGTTGAAATCCTATTAGCTCGACAACTTTCCTACTGAACCAGGTTGGTTGAGCTGCGCATTGGTCAAACCGGCAATTGTCCGTCTACAAGATATTTGGTACCGTGCGTTGAATCCACGACTATGAGAAAACGACTTCTACAGGCCATGGGCGCACTCGGTATCTTCGGCGGGAGTATCGCAATTTGGTACGCCTACCAGCGCCAAATGTGTGCGAATCCTGCTGGTGCGGGCGGCAGTTGCTCCCCAAACATCGTCTATCTTGTTCCCGGGATACTCGCTGCACTCATCGGCTTCGGTCTCTTGGTGGTTCTCTATAAGCGCCAGTTCAATAGGCTAGAAATTTCTGCCGTGTTGAATAGATGCTAAGTCACGATTAGAGTGGCTCACAGACTGCTGTGTTGAATAGCGATCTAATCGG